>NZ_WBWE01000002.1 GCF_008932435.1 Brucella pseudintermedia
CCAAAACCGGTCAGCGCATGAGCCGGATACACCCTTCTCAATCTGCGTCAAAACTCTGCCGCCCAAAACAGCATACTTCCCAGAACAAAACCCGTCGAAAATATCGATGGGTTTGTCAGCGGTCTGAGGCCCGCATAAAGCGGGCCTCCCGTTTATTTGTCTGTGACCGGCTTGCTAGGAAAGGTGACGACATTGCTGGTAGCCGTGACTGGTTGCGCGGCTTTCCGCGCCTTCCTCGCCGACAAGATACGAACTACCGGCAGAGATTGGCCCGCCCTCTGCACGCTTACCGTCCGGTACGATAGCTCCGCCCATGTACGAAGGCGTATTCACGCCGCCAGAACCATCGGAGCCACCAGTAACGGTATAAGGAAGGCTCCTAGGGCCAACGGGTCCAGACAGTGCAGACATAAGCTTGCCTGCCGCTTCCGCTTCAACGCCTGACCGAAGCCAGCCTACAAGCGTGCTGATCTTTTCGAGTATGGTTGAAACGGCACCGCCGACGACGACGCCGACCGTTTCACCCCATGACTTCCATACGGCGTTTGTTGCGCCCAACGGTCCAAGGAGATTGCTAATCGAATTGAAGATATCCGTCGAAAATTTCGCGATAGGTTCAATGATTGGTTTTACCGGCTCAAGTGCTTTGACGAAGCCTTCCCCGACACCAACGAAGAAGGATTTCAGTCCTTCCCAATTGTTGTAGATCAGCGTGCCTGCCGCCGCGATCCCGGCAAGGACTGCGCCGACGCCGGTAAACATCAGAGCGCCACGAAGGACTACTGCTGCACCTCGAAGAATAGAGAAGCCACCGCGCAGAAGATTGAGCGGATTGAGCATTTTAAGAAGGCCGCGACCGGCAACGATACCAGCGTCAGCAAGCCGGGCGAATACGCCCGGCGCCTTGCCAGTTGCAGCCGTAGCAAGCTTCGAACGGACGGCAAGCGTGCCGAAGTGACCGGAAACCTTTGTAATCGCCTTGCCGAGCGTGCCCGACAAGATGCTTCCCGTAAGGCTACTTGCCTTCCCGATACTGCCGATGGCGAAGGATGCCACAGATAGCGCGCCGCCTTTTCCCATCAAGCCAAGAAATTGCAGGCCCGTGAGAGCGAAGCGCATACCGATCAGCGATGACGTCACCATTACAATGGAGCGCGTCAGCTTCGGATTGGCTTCGGCAAAGGCAGCGAGCTTGTTCGCCACTTCGGAAACCTTATCGGCGATATCGTTGAAGGCTGGCAGAAGAGCGACACCAAGCGAAGCATTGAGGTTTTCGATGGTAGCGTGCAAGCGATCCGTAAATCCACGAGAGGTTTTAAGGCGGCGCTGATAATCTTCTTGAACGACGCCTTGCGCCTTCATCGCTTCGGCTCGGATGCGGCCATATCCACCTTTCCAGTCGAGCCGCCGATCTTGACGTCGGAAAACAATCGCCCCCCAGCCCCCACGGTTTTCAATTGCCGTGGGGGCACCTCTTCCTCGAAAGGATTTTCAGCATGGCTATTTTCGACCGCCTGGACTGCGTGACGAGCCGAGTCATCGACAGGACATTCTCCATTCGCTTCGTATTCACGCCTATGCGCGCCAGTCCGAACGGAAGGTCAGGCCGTGACCCTGAACGCCCGAATGGATCGGCAAGGGCATTCTGGAGGAAAACCCAACTGACGTTCCCGTCGAGATCGGTCGGCGCGACAGGGTAGGCAACAGCGTTGAATCGCTCGTCACTGGCCACCGCTACGAATTTTCGGTGGATCTGCACCGCTATCCCGATGCCGTTCATGCGCGGCAGGGTGACGAGATCGAGTTCGACGACTTGCGCCGGTTCCGTGTTACGGAGGTCCGCCGCGATGGAGCCCGCAACACCAGCCGATTTTCGTGACTTGGAGCGCGCCCTGGACCGCATGACCCGCACCCTCACGGTGCGGTTCGCATGGATGATGGTTGGTTTCGTCGTCGCCGCTCATCTGATTATTCGGCTGAATTTGCCCTGATTGGGCAGGCTGCTTAATTATGAATGAAATTATGCAGAGCGGCCCATGTGGTCGCTTTTTGCATTATAAATCAATTACTTAGATGAAAGAAGTGGCTCCCCGGGCCGGATTCGAACCAGCGACCAACCGGTTAACAGCCGGTTGCTCTACCGCTGAGCTACCGGGGAACAGGTGCTCGTTGCGTCAGCGAGGTGGCGTATAGCAAAAGGATTTCGCCTTTGCAAAGGGCTAAATCCATTTTTTTTCATCTTTTTGCATTATGCCCTCGAAACCCTATATTCTCTGGGAGATTTTCTGCCTGTGAATTGTAACCATATCAGTCTGAGAGATGCCCTGTGAGCGATCAGTACGCCGAAATACCCCGTAAAAAGGCCATTGTGATTCTTGGCCGACGAATCCCCATGCCGCAATCGGTCATGATGCGTCGCATGCTTGGCGGTACACTCGTTGTCGGCGGATCTCTGGGCTTTCTTCCGATTCTGGGTTTCTGGATGCTTCCTCTCGGACTTATCGTTCTCTCGCATGATTCTCATCGCGTCCGTCGCTTACGCCGCCGAAGTGAAATTCATATCTGGCGCAAATGGTTGAAGCGGAAGCCGACCGACACGCCAACTGCTCCATGAAACGGCATGGACATGAAACAAACACCAAGAATCGATGCCCGAGGAACCCATTGCGCGTCTATTTGCGCAGTTCGCCTGGAGTGAGCTGCCGGTGTTTGCGTAGTGCTGTGGTTAGGTGGCTCTGGCTGGAAAAACTCAAATGGCGGGCAATATCTCTTATCGATATAGACGTTTTCCTAAGCAGACGCTCGGCTTCATCAAGCCTTAGCCCCATCAAGTACTGATGCGGTGTCTGTCCGAAACTATTGCGAAAGGACGTTGAAAAGTGACCCGCTGAAATTCCGAGCAACTCGGCCATATCCGGGACGGAAAGAGGCCGATGAAAATTTTGAGTGAGGTACGTTTCGATACGATGGCACGCTAATTTGCCGAGTCCAACTTTGCTATCCATGGGAATACGATTGCCTGGTGCATTGCGAGCTATTATATGCATCAGGACCAAACCAAGAGCGCGCAGGTAAGGTTCGTCCTGCTCGCCCCGTAGACGGATTTCATCCCAGATCATATTTGATATTGGCAAGCATTCTTTACATAAGAACTTTTCTGAGTTGCCAAAAATCTCGATATCACGATTACAAATATTCGGAAAAAAAGCATCTCTAAGAAAAAGCCTGTCTGGCTGCCCTATCAATACTTCTGTAGGCTCGGGCCAGACGATTGACAATTTGGCGGAAGCCGGAATGATAAACACGGTACCGGTCGGGCAATTGGAAATCTCGCCATCCTGCGCAGAAAAACACCACCTTAGATTGCGAACCTGTTCTCGCAAGACAAGGAAAGTCGTTCCGGTTGCGCGATAATTGATCCGCCCGATCTGGGTAGTGGCACAGGTCAAGCCCCATTTCGTCCCGCTCATTCGTGGTTTATGCGCACCCATTTCCTTAGCCTGCCCCCCTTCTGTTAATCAACAAGCTCATGATCATCTCGTTCATCCAATCCAAGCATCGAGAATAAACGAGTTTACCGGGTGCACGCCCCTCTTCTGCAATGAAGACACATCTCGACAATACAACCCGTCACATTGTGTGCAATTTATACGTGCAGAAGCATTTTGCAATCAGAATCTTGAACCGGGACCCCTGATGCAAATAGGTCGCAAAAGCACTTGCTATCCAAGCATCAACCATTTATGCAATTGCAAATTATTAGCAACAAGGATGTGGGTATGCGGTGTCGAAATTTACAAATAACTAAGCTCGGCTTTCTGAGTATGGCTCTCGTCTGGTTAAGCACAAACGGTGCGCTGGCGGAGAAATTCAAGGCCGTGACGACTTTTACTGTTATTGCAGATATCGCGCAGAATGTTGCCGGAGACGCGGCAATCGTTGAATCAATTACGAAGCCAGGCGCCGAGATTCACAATTACCAGCCCACACCTGGAGACATGGTCAAAGTACAGGATGCGAAGTTGGTGCTCTGGAACGGGCTGGAACTGGAACTTTGGTTCGAAAAATTCTTTTCGCGCCTCAAGAATGTCCCAAGCGCGATTGTGTCTGATGGGGTACAGCCTATCGATATCTCCGATGGCCCATATAGCGGCAAACCAAACCCACATGCTTGGATGTCCCCGAATGCCGCGTTAATCTATGTCGATAATATTCGCGACGCCTTTGTCAAAAACGATCCAGCCCATGCAGATATCTACAAATCAAACGCCGAAGCCTATAAGGCAAAGATCAAAGCCGCCATCGATCCGATCCGGGCGGAGATGGAGGCGATCCCCCAGGACAAGCGCTGGTTGGTTTCGAGTGAAGGCGCATTTTCCTATCTCGCGCGGGATTTTGGCCTGAAGGAACTCTATCTCTGGCCAATCAATGCGGACCAGCAGGGCACGCCCCAACAAGTACGCAAGGTAATTGATGCGGTGCGTATAAACGGCATTTCTGCCGTGTTTTCAGAGAGCACGGTATCCTCAGCCCCCGCCCAGCAAGTAGCCCGAGAAACGGGCGCAAAATATGCCGGGGTTCTTTATGTCGATTCACTTTCTGAGCCGGATGGCCCTGTGCCGACATATATCGATCTGCTGAAAGTCACCTCGCGCACGATTGCTGATGGACTTAAGCAATGAGTTCGCCCGTAGATATTCGGAAAACCCTTCACTCTGCTCCGGAGAAAGGAATCCACGTAGTAGACGCGACAGTCACTTACCGGAATGGTCATACGGCTTTGCATAATGCAAGCTTTGCAATCCCGACCGGAACCATCACGGCACTCGTCGGCGTTAACGGCTCTGGAAAATCGACCTTGTTCAAGGCGATCATGGGGTTTGTTAAACTCGCCAAGGGCGAAATTTCCATACTTGGCATGCCCGTCGAAGCGGCATTGAAGCATAATCTGGTGGCTTATGTTCCGCAGAGCGAAGATGTCGACTGGAACTTCCCCGTTCTCGTCGAAGATGTTGTCATGATGGGACGCTACGGCCATATGGGCATGCTGCGCATCCCGCGCCGCGCCGACAAGGAAGCCGTGGAGAATGCGCTTGCCCGCGTGAGCATGCTCGAGTTTCGTCATCGGCAGATCGGCGAGCTTTCCGGCGGGCAAAAGAAACGGGTATTTCTCGCGCGAGCGCTCGCACAGGATGGGCGCGTTATTCTTCTGGACGAGCCTTTTACCGGCGTGGACGTCAAGACCGAAGAAGCGATCATCCTTCTTCTTCGCAGCCTCAGGGAGGAAGGACGCGTCATGCTGGTCTCCACGCATAATCTCGGCAGCGTTCCCGAATTCTGTGACCGCACTGTGTTGTTGAAACGAACGGTTCTGGATTACGGGCGGACTGCGGAAGTGTTCACGCAGTCAAATCTCGAAAAGACTTTCGACGGCGTGTTGCGCCATCTCGTAGTTGGCAAGACTGAACGCTCCGGACGAGCACCAGTCAGCGTCATAACAGACGATGAACGACCGTTCGTTGTTTATGAGAAGGGAGACCCGGTGGCCCACAACAGGAGCGGAAACCATGACGCTACTGCTTGAGCCGTTCAGCTATAACTACATGTTGAACGCGATGTGGATTTCCGCACTGGTTGGTGGCGTGTGTGCATTTCTTTCAGCTTTTTTGATGCTGAAAGGCTGGTCGCTGATTGGCGACGCCCTGTCCCATTCAATCGTACCGGGTGTTGCGGGCGCTTACATGCTTGGCCTACCCTTCTCCATTGGTGCGTTCTTCTCGGGCGGTCTTGCAGCGGCAGCGATGCTCTTCCTCAATCAAAGGACAAAGCTGAAGGAAGACGCAATCATAGGCCTGATCTTCTCCTCGTTCTTCGGGCTCGGCCTTTTCATGATCTCGCTCAAGCCGACGGCAGTCAGCGTTCAAACCATTGTATTGGGCAATATTCTCGCCATTACGCCGGAGGATACATTGCAGTTGGCGATTATCGGCTTCGTTTCCCTGTCGCTGCTTCTATTGAAATGGAAAGACCTCATGGTGGTGTTCTTTGATGAGAACCATGCGCGTTCAATAGGCCTCAGTCCCAATCTGTTGAAGGTCATGTTCTTCACATTGCTGTCGGCCTCCACGGTCGCCGCCATGCAAACAGTCGGTGCCTTCCTCGTCATCTGTATGGTCGTGACGCCCGGTGCAACCGCGTATCTACTGACGGACCGCTTTTCGCGGCTGCTCTGGATCGCTGTCGCGATCGGCTCCATCACGAGCTTTGTCGGGACCTATGCGAGCTATTTTCTGGATGGTGCGACGGGAGGCATCATCGTTGTGCTCCAGACGGTGGTTTTCCTCAGCATATTTCTCCTTGCTCCGAAGCACGGACTACTGGCCGCACGTCGCAAGACTTCAAAAGCCCTCAGGGAGTTCCGACAATGAACACATTTGAAATGCTGGCCTCCCCATTTCAGTTCGAGTTCATGCGCTATGCGCTGGCCATTTCAGTGCTCATCGCGATCCCGACCGCGTTGCTGTCGTGCTTTCTGGTTCTCAAGGGATGGTCTTTGATGGGTGACGCGATCAGCCATGCCGTTCTTCCGGGCGTGGTTGTCGCCTATATCATCGGAATACCCTTCGGCATCGGAGCATTTGTAGCGGGCATGTCCTGCGCCCTTGCAACTGGCTACCTCTCCGAGAACAGCCGTATCAAGCAGGACACGGTGATGGGGGTCGTATTCTCCGGTATGTTCGGCCTCGGCCTGGTTCTTTATGTTGCAATCCGCTCGACGGTACATCTCGACCACATTTTATTTGGCGACATGCTCGGCATAACATTGTCTGACCTGGTCGAAACGGCCATGATCGCGGCACTGACCGCTGGCATTCTTCTCGCCAAATGGCGCGACTTCCTGCTCCATGCGTTCGATCCGGCACAAGCCCGAGCGGTCGGCCTCCCGGTCCGTCTGCTACATTATGGGCTGCTTTGCCTGATCTCGTTGACGATTGTCGGCGTCCTGAAAGCGGTGGGCATCATTCTGGCCATCGCCATGTTGATTGCGCCCGGTGCAATTGCATTTCTGCTCACAGGCAAGTTTAGCATCATGATGCTGCTCGCCGTGGGGATTGCGATCGGTGCATCCTTCTTCGGCGTCTATCTCTCCTACTTCATCGACAGTGCCCCCCCCCCTACTATCGTTCTGCTGATGACAGCGATGTTCCTCGCCGCGTTCATCTACGTCTCCCGGAGGACTGCCAAATTCGAAGTGCATGCAAAAGAAAGCTGACCGCGAGCTCGGGGGCACCGCTGCGCCAGCCCCGCTTGCGTGCGACGTGGACAGCTTTGCAAAGCTGTCCACGTCTTCGTCTTTGCGTCATACAGCTGTTATGAAGTCCCGCTAAACAGCCTCTACACGGCGTTCCATGATGGAACCTGAGACACTTTTCCCTCGCAATTTCATTTTTGCGGCTTGTCGAGGTTACTTAAAGATGCTTCAATCCATTTTGCACGGCTGTGCAGAAACAATAAGACCAGCCGGCGATCCTGGGGAGGAGGTGCTTATGCCAGCGTTTTTGGAGGTGGCGGACGCGCGCGTTCGCTATGGCAATAACGAAGTTCTCAAGGGCGTGAATCTATCCGTCAGGAAAGGCGAGTTCGTCGCGCTTCTGGGCTCCTCCGGCTGCGGCAAGACGACTCTGTTGCGAGCTATTGCGGGGTTCAACATGCCATCCGACGGCGCAATCCGCGTAGATGGTAGGGATGTCACTCAGCTGCCTCCAGACAAGCGTGGCATGGCGCTTGTCTTCCAGTCATATGCGCTCTGGCCGCATATGACTGTCGCGCAAAACATGGGTTATGGCCTACGCATTCGCGGCGTCGCGAAACAAACCATCAAGCAGAAGGTCGAGGACGTTGCACGCCTGTTGGGGCTTGATGGATTGCTGGAACGCAAACCTGCCGCCCTTTCCGGTGGGCAGCGCCAGCGCGTCGCCCTTGGGCGCGCACTGGCCGTTCAGCCTGACATCCTCCTTCTTGACGAACCACTTTCCAATCTCGATGCACGGATCAGACTTTCAGTTCGTCACGAAATCAGCGCCTTGCAGCGCCGTCTCGGCATCACCGCAGTTCATGTAACGCACGACCGGGAAGAAGCCATGGTTATGGCCGACCGCATCGTCATTCTCAATAATGGTGAAATTGCTCAGGCCGGCACACCTGAAGAGGTTTATAATCATCCGGCGTCCGATTTCGTCGCAGCGTTCATGGGCGCGGAAAACCTGATCGAAGTACCGGTTAAGATACAGGCCAATCGCATAGAGATCGCAGCGGGCGCCAACAACAAGGCCAGCACTATTTCCGCAGGCCGTCGCAATCTTTCCGACGGCTTGGCATCAGCACGTTTCCGCAGCGAAGCAGCGCGTCTCACCGAGCCAGGGGCCGACCCGAACTCCCGAGCGGCCGAGTTGATCCTCAACGGCACGGTCGAACAAACGAGTTATCCCGGTGGCCTTTGGAGACATATGATCCGTGTTGGGGACAGGCATATCATGGTTGACGCTCAAAAGAGCCACCAGCCCGGAGAAAATGTAGATATCCGCATACCGGAGCAAGCCCTGTTTCTGTTCGACAGATAGTCAGTGGGCTGTAGAGTCGGGCGCCTGTGCCTATCGTTGAGTTAAGGAAATCCGCGATCAATGAACCACGGAATCTTTCGTGAACTTGGTAATGCACGGCTGTGCATTTTGGCCGCGATGCCAATACCAGACCGATGCGAGGGAGACTCGTTTCGAGCTCGATTTCATGGGCGAGACCGCTCATGAATCTCACCATTCCCGATCAACAACGTCACCGGATGCGCTGCATCTAGTCCAATCATACGACCGGAATCCCGGTTTCAGACAGGAGCCCTTTCATGAGAACTATCCTGAACGCGGCAATGGCAATCGGCCTCACCGTTGCACCGGCCGCCGCCGACGAACTTACCGTCATCACGGCGGGCGACCAGAACATGGTCGACTATATCAATCAGTATCTCGGACCGTTGTTCGAGAAGGAAAATCCCGGCACAACCGTTCGCGTGGTTGGAACCGGCCCTGGCGATGCGGGTTCACAGAAGATTCTGGAACGCTTCGAAGCCCAGTCGAAAGCTGGCGTGGAAAAGTGGGATACGGACGTCGCCGTCGTCCACGAGAAATTCGTCGGACCGATGGTGACGGCGAAATTTCTCGAAAACTATCGCGGCAAAATTGACAGCGGCAAGCTGGTGACACGCGATAATGCAAAAATGGCGCTCGGCACTGATGTCGATGGCTACGTCATGCCGATGTTCAACAGCCAGACCGCGCTTGCATATAACCCCGCGCTCGTCGCTAATCCGCCGAAGAGCTATGACGAACTTGTGGCATGGGCTAAGGAAAACCCGAAGCAGTTCGGCTATAACGGAATCAAGGGCGGCGCGTCTGGCGTGAGTTTCGTCATGGGCTGGATTTACGCCTATGGCGGCGACGCAGACAAGTTGATGAAGGGTCCTTTCGAAGAAGGCGAAGCAAAGAACTGGGACAAGGCGTTTGCTTCCCTCAAGGACTTTACAAAGAATGCTACTCTCACGCCCGGCAACGCTGGCACGCTGGACATGTTGAGCCGCGGCGAAATCGCGATGGGACCGGTCTGGGTAGATATGTTCTATTCGTGGAAGGCAAATGGACAACTGCCACCGGAAATGAAACTTGTCCTTCCAGCGCCCGGCATGCCCGGACAGCCGATGCACTATGTGATCCCGGAAAAGAGTGCGCACAAGGAACTTGCCGAAAAATTCGTCGCGTTGGCGACAAGCCCAAAGGTGCAGGCCGAAGGCATCGTCAAGCGCTTCAACTGGTATCCGGGTATTGATGCCGACCACGTCAAGGCAGAGCTGGACGGCGACACCTGGAACAAGCTTTTCACCGATATTTCGCCGGACGACCTCGCGAAGTACGGAAAGCCTTTCCCGATCGCCCCCTATAACACTGCTATTCTGGAAGCGTATGAACGTCAGGTAGGCAACTAAACCCTACCCTCGATTGGAGCGCTCAGCTGAACAAGATTTTGAGTCTGAGCGCTCCCGCACTCACTTGCATGAGGTTTCGAATGCCGCATCGACTGACGGGTATTCTTCTTGTCGCGCCCGCATTGGCGATCGTCCTGCTCTTGTTCATCGTACCGCTTTTCGGGGCGATTACCGGAGCTTTCCAGGTTTCCGGCGAATGGGGAACCGGCAACTTCACGAAAGCATTCGAACTTTATTCCAGCGACATCATCTTCACTTTTGTCATCGTCACACTCTCGTCTCTGCTGATCGCGTTGTTCTCTGTTGCGATCGGTGGCTATTTGACACTCGGCTCCAATGCGCGCGCCGTTGCTGTTCTGCGCTGGCTTTATCGATGGCCGCTTTTCATTCCCTTCATCGTGGTTGGCCAGGTACTTCGCACCTTCCTTGCCAAGAACGGCTTGATGAACAGCCTGCTCATCGAAACCGGAGTCCTCACGCCACTGCAGGCAATGAGCTTTCTGGACTGGCGCGGCATCGTCATCGCATTCGTCTGGAAACAGACACCATTCGTCACGCTGCTGCTCGCGGGCGCCATGGCATCCCTTGATCGCAGCACAATCGAATCCGCTCGCAATCTTGGCGCCGGACGGCTGCGAATTCTCATCGAAATCGTCCTCCCCCAAGTTCGTCAGACACTGCTCGTCGGGCTTATCCTGAGCTTTGTCACCATGATGTCCGTCTTGTCCGTGCCCTTGATGATCAATGCGCAATCACCAACGATGATCACGGCGAACATGGCATTCCGCATTAATGCTTATGGGGATTACGGCGTCGCGAATGCACTGGGTACGATCTCACTTCTCATGACCAGTCTTGTCGCCTGGATTTACCTCCGTCAGACCATGAAAGAGCACGGCCAATGAGCAACACCTTTGACTGGCGCTGGATACCCCGCGGCATATTGCTTGGCCTGCTCGCTTTCGCGATTTTCGGGCCGCTCGCCAACCTGCTGCTGTGGGCTGTCGCTGAGCGCTGGTATTTCCCGCACACATTGCCGCTTCAATATGGGTTTTCATTCTGGACGAATGTGTTTTCACCTGGCGGGAATGCGCTCTCATCGCTTGGCACCAGCGTCCTTATTGCAGCCCTCACCGTGATCGTATCGCTAGGCCTTGCCATTCCCGCCGGCTATGCTCTCGCACGATTGAAACTGCCATTTCGCGGCCTGATCCTTTTGACGCTGCTCATCCCGCAAGCTTTCCCCAACCTTCCTGTTTACGTGAACATTGCACAAATGTTCTATTCGTTTGGCTTGAATGGCACGATCACCGGTGTCGTTCTGGTGCATGTCACCCATGGTCTGGTCTATGCAGTCTGGATCGCCACGGCAGCGTTTTCCGCAATCGATCGCGAGATAGAAGAAGCGGCTCGTTCAATGGGCGCTTCCGCCCTCAGGACATTCGTCGACATCACCCTGCCGATCGTCGCGCCCGGTCTCCTTGCAAGCGCGATCTTTGTCTTTCTTGAATCGCTCGACGAGTTCACGGGCACGTACTTCGTGGGCGCTCCTGATATTTCCACCCTGCCCCTGCTGCTTTATACAGCAAGTTCCGGAGGCAATTATCAAATCGCATCGATCAGCGCATTGATATTGCTGGTGCCATCAATTGCCTTCATGTTCGTGGTCGAGCGTTTCCTCCGAGCCGATGTCCTTTCAAAAGTAGGGCGATAAGATGCCAGATAAAGAACTGCCTCAAGAGCAGGACATCGTGGATAACCAGCCGCGCTTCATCAGTGCACATGAAGTCGCGCTTGAGGCAGGTGTGTCCCGTTCTGCGGTGTCCCGGACCTTTACGCCCGGCGCCAGCGTTTCGCCCGCAACACGCGAAAAGGTACTGAAAGCGGCTGAAAAACTTGGCTATCAAGTCAATGATCTTGCGCGAGGCCTCCTTGCCAATCGCAGCCGTATCGTTGGCATGATTGCCGCAGACCCAGACAGCCCTTTTCGCTCCCGCCAGATCGCAGCACTTTCCCGACGGCTTGCCGCACGTGGCAGCGTGCCGGTATTGATCCCGACCGGCCAGCACGGCGAAAATCTCTCTGCGGCTCACGAAACGCTGCTTCGTTATCGAGCCGAAGCAACGGTGGTTCTTTCCGGCATGCCCTCCTCATCATTTGTCGAGCTCGCCCAACGAAACGGCCAGACCCTCATTCTGGTCGGGCGAACCGAAGAAGGAGCCGATCACATTCACATCAATAATCGGCTTGCCGCCGAAACGGCGGTCGATATTTTTGCCGCACGTGGCATGAAAAGGCTCGGCCTCATAACGTCAAATGTCGGCAGTCTCAATCTCGTCGAGCGCGAGAACGCTTTCATTGAAAAATCGCGAAGCCTTGGATTAAGCGTCAGCGTGCAGCGTGGCGAACTGACAGATTATGATGGCGGTTACGGCGCGGCATCTCTGCTATTAGGCGAAAAAGAGCGGGCCGAAGGCATTTTCTGCGTCAACGATCTTATGGCTTTTGGCATGATGGACTGCGCACGCGATGTCTTCAATCTCTCCATTCCCGACGATATTTCGGTCATCGGCTTCGACAACGTTACTGAAGCGCGCTGGGGTGCCTATCGCCTGACAACTTTCGATCAAAACGCAGAACGCCTTTCAGCCGAAATCGTCCGGCTGCTGGACGAACGACATGCGGCGCCAAACGCTCCGCCACAAACTGTCGTGCTTGAACTGCCGCTCATTCTCCGCAGCAGCGTCAGGCCCATTAAAAACGAACGTGGCATTCGGGGGATGCCAAATCAATGAGTTTCCATTCCATATGGTTGCGTCCCGCACGTGACGATCTCCTATTTCTCGAATCTATCGTGACGGAACTGGCGAGCCGCTTCGCTTCGCCCATATTCGAGCCACATGCGACGCTCGTGCCCGATATGAAACGTTCGGCAGATGAACTGCTGCCGCTGGTGCTCAGCCTTGCAGTTGGCCGCGAACCGCTGGAAATTACGATTGAGGACGTGGCGGGAACAGACGCTTATTTCCGCTCCTTCTACGCTGCGCTGCAGAAGACATCCCCATTGATGACATTAAAGCAGGATTCCCTCGATATTTCTGGAGAAAAAGATATTTCGGTCTTTCTTCCGCATGTCTCGCTTGCCTATGGCGTCGCAGACCATGCCTTGCGCGAAACAGAGATCAAACGCATGGCACACTTGCTCGTTGGTCGCAGCATTCGCTTCGACCGGATGGTGATTGTCAGTTCTTCGAGTGAAACGCCTATCGATCAATGGATCGTCAAGCACGAGGTTTATCTCGCCGGATAGAAAAGCCCGCCAGTCCGGCGGGCTTTTGGGGCTCAAAGCGGACGCGGATACTGTCTGTAGACTTTTTCGATGTCCTGCAGAACATCATCCGAGAGCTTGACCTGATAAGCCGCGATATCAGTCTTAAGCTGGTCCACGTTCGTCGCACCGATTATTGCCGACGTCATGAACGGACGCGTCAACGTAAAGGCGATAGCCATCTGAGCAATATCGAGGCCGTGCTTCTTGGCAACATCGATATACGCACGCACGGCTGGCTCCGAATGAATATTGTTACGCCAGAGGCCGCCTTCGGAAATGGCTGCGCGTGAACCGGCTGGCACTTTGCCACCGAGATATTTTCCGGTCAGCACGCCGGCGGCCAGCGTCGAATAGGCAAGCAATCCCACGTTTTCGCAGAGCGACAGTTCTGCCAGGTCAAAATCGAACTGGCGCTGCAATAGGCTATATTCATTCTGGATCGAGGCGACGCGCGGCAGGCCGTGCTGTTCGGCCAGACGAAGCCACTGCATTGTTCCCCAGGCTGTCTCATTGGAAAGGCCTATATGCCGGATCTTTCCGTCCCGAACCATGTCTCCAAGTCCGAGCAGAACATCATGCATCTGCTGGGTTTCTGCCGCTCCGTCCGTAGTAGAAGGATCGAAGGTCCAGCTTTGGCCAAAATGATAGTGCGCCCGCATCGGCCAATGGATTTGATAGAGGTCGATATAATCCGTCTGAAGCCGCTTCAAGCTATTTTCAACCGCTTCGCGGACACTGCTGCGGCTTGGCCTGGCACCATCCCGAATCCAGTCCTGCCTGCCACCGCCAGCGATCTTGCTCGCGAGCACAATCTTGTCGCGCTTTCCGGACTTTCTAAGCCAGGTACCGATATAGGTCTCTGTTTTGCCATAGCTTTCCGGGCTCATGGGGATCGCATATCCCTCGGCGGTATCAATGAAATTGATACCGGCATCGAGCGCAATGTCGAGCTGCTCATGAGCATCAGACTCGGTATTCTGTACGCCCCAAGTCATGGTACCGAGGCAAATTTCAGTTACAGTGAGGCCGGTACGGCCCAAGGGCTTCATTTTCACGAGATTTTCCGGATCGATTGTTCGCAACCGTGCGATATGAAAGTGGAGCCAATTGATAGCCCTGCTCGACTACGACTGACAAGCCTGTCACGAAATTTTTAAACCGGCCTACAGAAACCGCTCTGCCGAATAGGGTTTCGGATCAACAAACGGCTCTTCTCCGACAAGCATCTCGGCAAGCAAGCGCCCCGTCGCGGGCCCAAGCGTCAGGCCGTGATGAGCGTGGCCGAAATTGAACCATAGCCCCTTATGCTTCGGCGCTGCCCCGATGACCGGGCGCATGTCCGGCAGGCAAGGACGCAATCCAAGCCAGGGTGTGGTTTCAACAGCCTCGCCCAATTGGGGCACAAGCTTGCGGGCGATCTTCTCGGCTTTCCTCAGTTGAATAAAGTTTGCAGGTGCATTGGGCGAAGCGAACTCAATCCCGGTCGATAGCCGCACGCCCTGCACCATAGGTGCAAGAACATAGCCTGCTTCTTCGTCGACCACCGTGTGGCCGAGCCGTAAACCATCCTTCATGGTAAAGTGAAGATGATGACCGCGCTTTATGCCAAGTGGGATTGGATAGCCAAATTTCCTGAAAACAAGGCCAGACTGCGGACCGAGCGCCACGACCGCATCACGCGCCTGCACAATGCCGTTTTCGGTCGTGACCTGCCAGCCACCTGCTTCCGGTGCCAGGGTTGCAGCATCACCATGAAGGAAGACGCCGCCGTTTCTGACAAACAAATCGGCATAGGCTTTGACCACACCTCCAGGATTAACGACGGTCTTCGGATCGAGCCAATGAATGCCGCCAGCTACATCGCCAAGTGAGGTCTCTCGCGCGCGCAATGCTGTTTCATCCAGAATGTCATAGGACAGTTTGAAGCGTTGCAGATCGGGCAAACGGCGCACGGCTGCGTCGAATGCCGAAGACGTGCGAAACACTTCAATCCATCCTTGCGACCGGATCAATTTTTCACTGCCGGACTGGGCCACCAAGGCATCGTGCTCGCGGACGCTTGCCTCAATCAGGGGCAACATGGCATCCGTCGCGACCTTCAACCGCTCCGGCGAAGATTCTCTCCAATACTGAAACAGCCAACCTGCCATTTTCAGTATGTAAAACGCGTTATAGCGAACATCCGAACGGCGGTTCATGCCGTAGCGGACAAGCGTCCAGAAGCCTTGCGGGAACGAATAAGGTATGACGCTTGAACGCTCGATCAGACCTGCATTGCCGAAACTGGTGCCATTGCCGGGCTCGCTCTTGTCGATCAGGCACACCGAACGACCGCGCGCCTGCAAATGGAGTGCCGTGGACACACCGACAATACCCGCTCCCAGAACGATGACATCTTGTTGCTGAATCGGCATTTCCGGCATCCATAAAACCAAGAATAAACGCGCCGATTTCGGTCGGCGCGTTGTTGCTTACAGCAAAGAGCTGCGTCTATTACAAGCAATCAGTAGATGTCGAAATCGAAATATTTCTTCACAATCGTGGCATAGGTTCCATCGTCGCGAATTTTCTTGATTGCTGCGTTGAATTGTTCGCGCAGGTCGTCGTCGCCCTGACGAAGCGCAATTCCGGTATCGGTCTGCGTACCGGGGATATCACCAATAAGCTTGCAGCAATCCGCGCCGTCCCCCTTGATCCAATCCGAGATCGGGAACTTGTCAGAGACAACCGCATCGAGCCGTCCGTTTTTCAGGTCCGCATTGGCCTCATCGGCTGTTGGATAAAGCTTCACATCGGCTCCAGCCTTGCCATAAACATCTTCTGAATAGGTAGCCTGTGTAGTCGACCCTTGAGCGCCGATCGTCTTTCCCTTGAAGGCCTCCGCATCCAGGGATGTGATCGGGCTATCCTTTGGCACGGCCACGGAAAGCGGCGTCGAGTAATACTTGTCGGTAAAGGCGACTTCCTTCTTGCGCTCTTCCGTGATGCTCATCGACGCGATAACGGCATCGAATTTGTTCGACTTCAGGCCGGGGATCATCCCGTCCCAGTCGTTGGCGACGATGGTGCACTTGGCGTCCATCGCCTTGCACAGTGCGTTGGCAATTTCGACATCCAGCCCCTGAAGCGAACCGTCCGCCGCGACAAAGTTGAAAGGCGGGTAGGCACCTTCCGTTGCGATGCGGATTTCCTTCCATTCCTTGGCCTGCGCAGGCAAAGCAGCGATTAAGGATGCGACGCTCGCAAATAGGATGGCTTTCATCATAAACATTCCCCTTATTTCATTGTTATAATTATATTATTGGAAAATTACCCGTTCAGGGCAATGCTCCACCTCTTTGTGTCTTCCGACTGAAGCACCGGACGCTCCCAACTTCAAGGGAGCGCCCAATGAAATTTTGGCATCAATAGATGTCGAAATCGAAGTACTTCTTGCGGATCGTTTCGTAGGTACCGTCTTCGCGAATCTTCTTGATCGCCGCGTTGAACTGCTCGCGCAGATCATCATCGCCCTTGCGAAGGGCCACCGCGATCTTCGTTTCAGAACCCGGAATGTCGCCGAGGAACTTGCAGCAGTTTGCACCCTGCTTCTTCAACCAGTCGGCGGCGAGGAACTTGTCTGCAGCAATGGCGTCCAGACGGCCGCTTTCAAGGTCGGCGTTGGCTTCGTCTGCAGTTGGGTAGAGCTTCACGTCCGCACCCGCCTTGCTGTAGACATCGTCAGCATAGTTGCCCTGCGTGGTGCCGGCCTGCGCGCCAACCGTCTTTCCATCGAAAGCGGCTGGATCGAGCGAGGTAATATCGGAGTCCTTAGGAACGACAACAGCAAGCGGGGTCGTGTAGTAACGGTCCGTGAAAGCAACCTGTTTTTCACGCTCTTCGGTGATAGCCATCGAAGCAATGACTGCGTCGAACTTGTTGGCCTGCAAACCGGGAATCATACCGTCCCAGTCATTGGCGACGATCGTGCATTTCGCTTCCATCGCTTCGCAAAGTGCATTCGCGATATCAAGATCGAAACCTTCAAGCTTGCCGTCTGGAGACATGTAGTTGAACGGAGGATATGCGCCCTCGCTGGCGATACGGATTTCTTTCCATTCCTTCGCCTGAACAGGCAAAGCGAGAAAGACTGAGGCCAGACCGGCCAGCACAACTGATTTCAACATGACTTTCCTACTTTTTCAAAGCACACCGCGAACTTAGTGAGTTCGGACGCACAGATGGACATAATCAAGCGGACAAACATATTCCATCCACCAGTTTGAATCGGGCATTGCGCCTAAACGCGATCCTATTCAATTGCGACTTTGGTAGGGCAGAGATGGTCGCTACCAAAAACGCAAACGGGGCTTGCTGCGCACAAGCGCAACAAGCCCCTCATTCATGCGGCAGGAGCTATCAAGCAACCATACGTGCGCTATGGTCTTCCTGTGCATAGGCCTTGCCAAAGCGGTTCGCGAGGAATGCTTCGAGCGTAATGTCTTCCTGACGGATGAAGCCCTGCTGCGGAAGATCGCCCTTGGCGAGCATGTCAAGCACGGCGCAGATTGCCGAAGCCGTCGTGATCTGGATGCCCGAACGAATGATCTTGCCAACCGGAGCGGCGTAGACCTTATTTGCATAAGTTTCCTGAACCAGACGGCCATTCTTGGTGCCCGACACGGTCACGAAAATCACCACAACGTCCTGAAGGGTGGTCGGCAGTGCATTTTCGAAGATATCCTTGAGCACTTCACGACGATGACGCAGGCCAAGATCGTTGAGAAGCGCCTTCATCAGAGCGACGTGGCCCGGATAGCGAATGGTGCGGTAGTTCAGCGTGCGCACCTTGCCTTCCAGCGTTTCGCAGAGAGTGCCCAGACCGCCAGAAGTATTGAATGCTTCATAGGTGACGCCATCAAGCGAGAACTCTTCGCGCTCTTCAAGAGCAGGAACCTCGGTCAGTTCGCCGTTTACGATAGCTTCGCACGGCTCGATATATTCGTTGATGACACCGTCGGTGCTCCAGGTCAGGTTATAGTTCAGAGCGTTCGAAGGGTATTGCGGCAGAGCGCCGACGCGCATACGGACGCTGTCGAGCTTGTCGAAACGCTTTGCCAGATCATAGGCAACGATAGAAATGAAGCCCGGGGCAAGGCCGCACTGTGGAATGAAAGCCGTCTTGGCTGTCTTTGCCAGTTCCTTGACGCGGCGCGTGCTGGCCACGTCTTCGGTCAGGTCGAGATAATGCACGCCTGCCTTGGCCGCAGCTTCCGCGATACGGGTCGTCAGATGGAACGGAGCAGCGCTGAGCACGGCGAACTTGCCGGCTAGAGCGGCTTCGAGGGCCTTGGCATCTTCGATATCAAGTGCTTGCGTCTTGACTTCGGCGCCTGATTCCAGTGCATCAAGCTGTGCTTGAGAGCGGTCGACAACGGTGACAGCATACTCGCCCGTGGAAGCGAGAAGATCGGCAATGGTAGCACCGATTTTGCCTGCACCGACAACAACGATCTCTTTCATGTAAATTTCCCCTTGGAATGCAATTCGGATATGCAAGAATCGCATAGTTCCATGCAAAAAGAAGCATGCAAACTGACGATATGACGTTGTTTGTTTGTACATATTGACGTATCTAATACGCATTATGACGACAGAAGCCGATCTTACGCTTATCGCCCTCCTCCGTGAAAATGCCCGAGCCTCGACAGCCGACCTGGCAAGGCGGCTCGGAGTATCCCGAACCACGGTCCAAAGCCGTATCGAGAAGCTCGAAAAGCGAGGCGTTATTGAGGGGTATACGGTGCGAATCGCACCGGAATTCGAACGTGATCTGGTGCGCGCCCACGTGTTGGTTACAGCTCTTCCGAAGCTCGCGCCGAAAGTCGAAACAGCGTTGCGCAGCATGATGGCGGTCCGCTCGCTTCATTCCGTCAGTGGACATTTCGATATGATCGTTGTCGTGGAAGCTCCATCCATACAGGAACTCGATGCTGTTCTGGATCGCATAGGTGCGCTGGAAGGCGTCGAGCGCACAATGTCGTCCATCATCCTCTCCACACGTATTGATCGCTAAGGCGCACCAACAGTACAGTAGCTGACGAAATTTCCGGCGACCTTTAGAGCGCATGCCGAAAGAGCGCCGATCTGATCCAGTCAGATCGAAACGCGCGCTAGGTGGAGACTACCTCGCCCATGCGCTTTCGGCGAAAGAGCATCGCTGCCAGTCCCAGAAGCACGGTGCCTGCAATAAACAGGAAGGCTGCGGCAGCGATAGCCGGGCTGATATTCTCTCGAATTGTCGAAAACATCTGACGCGCCAAGGTACGCTGGTTTGGACCCGCGACGAACAGCGTGAGCACGACCTCGTCGAGGGAGGTGGCAAATGCCAGCACGGCACCCGAGGCGATGCCCGGCATGGCAAGCGGAAGCGTGATTTTTCGAAACACGGTGAGGGGTGACGCGCCAAGGCTTTCGGCTGCCAGTTCGACACGCCTGTCGATACCGCTCAGAGCGCCTGTAACGCTCACCAGAACAAAGGGGATAGAAATCACTGTGTGAGCGACGATCACGCCAAGATATGAATTCGCTATGCCCAGCCGCACGAACAGCAATTGCATGCCCACACCCAACACAACGGCGGGAACGACCATTGGCAACAGGAACAGGATCTTAACGGGACCGGAAAGGAACAATATCCTGCTGCGCAAGCCAAGCGCGGCCATCGTTCCCAGTACGGTTGCCAAAATCATTGTCCCTGAACCGATGATGAGGCTGTTGACAATCGCTCGGCGCCAGACGTCCGCTGTGGCGAGTTCCTCGAACCAGCGTGCTGACCAGCCGGGGACCGGATAGGTCAGAAACACGCTTGATGTGAAGGCTAGCGGAAGGATGGCAAACAAAGGTGCGATCAGAAAGGTTACCGCGGCTACGCCGAAAATGATTTTTGCAAAGCGCCCCATCTTCATGCCCCCCGGGGATCGTCGGCGGTGAGCCGTCCGTAGACCGCGTAAAGTATCAGACAGGCCATGAGCAACACGAGCCCAAGTGCGCCAGCCATGCCCCAATTGGCCGAACCGGTTGCGTAATAAGCGATAATCGAGCTTATCATCTGGTCGCCCGGCCCACCGATCAAGGCGGGGGTGATATAGTAGCCAATCGCGCTCATGAATACGAGTAACATGCCGGACACGATACCGCGCATACTCAATGGAAGCAGCACCCGCAGGAACGCTTTCCACGGCGGCGCGCCAAGAGATGCGGCTGCGGGCATCAGATTGCCGGGGATAGATACAAGCACGCTATAAATCGGAAGCACCATGAATGGCAGAAGCACATGTGTCATGGCTATCACCACACCTGCCCTGTTGAAGATCAAGGGAAAGGGCGTATCGGTAATGCCGAGCCAGATCAGCGTATCGTTGATGAGGCCCTTGTCCTGCAGAAGAATGAACCACGCAGCGGTTCGCACCAGCAGTGATGTCCAGAGCGGCAGCAAAACGGCAGCAAACAGCACGCTTTTGATCCAGCCCGTAGATGATGCCAGCAGGACCGCATAGGGATAACCAATCGCTGCGCATGCCAATGTTACCAGCGCGGCAATCCAGAAAGTACGCAGCATAATCGCCCGATTGGCCGATGTGCCGGGCGCCATGGAAACAATTTCACCGGATGCGGAACGTTCCATATCGACAGCGGCAAGCAGGTTGCGATCAGTTGTCGGAGAAAGCGCATTGGCAATCGCCCGCCAGAACTCAGGCCGGCTCCAACGCTTGTCGATCGTCACGAGATCTGGAACGGGGTCACCCTTTTCGATAGCTGAAAGCGTTTTGCTCATCAACGTGCGAAAGCCGGATTGAGCGCTGTTCAGACGGCGAACCATATCTCCTATCGCCTGTTGATCCGTCGAGGACTTCAGGTCCGCTACAAGGGCCTGTTTCATATCGATTGAGGGTTCCGATTGTCCGTCCCAAAGACTTACAGCGTCGGCTGTTTTGGGAAGAATACGCAATACCGCCGTATCGGATACGGCTTGCTTCATCATCACCCCGAGCGGCCACAGGAAAAACAGGGCTATAAAGACGACCAAAGGCGCGATCAGAAACATCGCACGAACAGTTTTGGCGGAAAAAACCGTCATGTGGCGATAGTCCAGCAGTCAGCCGCATTGAAACCGGCGACGACCTCGGTGCCGGGTGCCCATTCGCGCGCCTTTCTGTCGAGCCGCACGATGAAATCGTGAGCACTGCCATCAAGCTGAATACGAAGATGATCTCCTTGATAGACGCTATCAATCACGCGCGTTCGCAGAATATTATCTGAATCGGTCTCGCGTCCAAGCTCAATACGTTCGGGGCGGATGGACAGGAGCACCTTCTGCCCCGCTGCCAACGCTCCCCTTGATGATGCGGTCAGCGTCCCGCCATCGTTCAAACGTATAAATGCGCTGGTGCCTTCCACTCGCTCAATCGTTCCTTCAGCGAGGTTGGTTTCGCCGATGAACTCGGCGACAAAACGTGTCTGCGGCTCGTCATAGATCGCCCGCGGCGTGCCAATCTGTTCGATTTTTCCTTTGTTGAAAACAGCGATCCGGTCCGACATGGTCAGCGCTTCGCTTTGATCATGGGTGACGAAGACAATCGTCAGTCCCAACCGGCTATGCAGCGCACGGATGTCGAGTTGCATCTGCTCACGCAACTGCTTGTCGAGAGCACCGAGGGGTTCGTCCATCAGGACGACTCCCGGTTCGAAAACCAGCGCGCGAGCAAGCGCCACCCGCTGTTGTTGTCCACCGGACAGTTGTGAGGGCTTGCGTTCGCGCATTGCGGAAAGCTGCACCATATCGAGCACCTTATCCACCAGCTTGCCGATCTCGCCCTTTCCGATACCGCGCATCTGCAGTGGAAAAGCAACGTTCTCGCCAACTGTCATGTGAGGAAAAAGCGCATAGTTCTGAAAAACCACCCCCATGTTACGCTTGTACGAAGGAACCCCATTGATGGGTTTTCCATCGACATAAATCGTCCCGCTGCTCGGGTTTTCAAACCCGGCAAGCATCATCAGAAGCGTGGTCTTGCCTGAACCCGATGGACCGAGCAGGCTCACGAATTCGCCCTTGCTTATATCCAGGTCCAAACCGTCTATAACTTTGAAGTCACCGTAGGATTTACTGATATTCTCGAAGCGGATGCGGCAGTCCGTCAATGAATCACTCCATCTTCCCGAAAACAGGAAAACTCCGCCGGTGTTGCGCCGGCGGGGTCAAAAGTGCGAATTATTGCGCGAGCCAAGCGTTGAAGCGCTTCGTTAATTCTTCGGAATTGTCGATCCAGAAATCGACATCGAGCGGAAGAGCATCTTTCAGATTGGCTTCCGCCGTCGGAAGATCGGATGCGAACTCCGCGGGCACTTTGCTTGCAGCCTCCTTGTTCGGCAGGCCGTAAGCCACATATTTCGGCAATTTCACCTGATTGTCGGGCTGGCTGGCAAAAGCAATGAAATCTAGTCCCGCATCCTTGTTTTCGGCGTCTTTGAGGATCACCCAACTGTCGACAGCATAGATGCTGCCCGGCCAGACCACCTTGAAGTTCTTGCCTTCGCTCCTGTTAATGCCAGTGATGCGCCCGTTATAAGCCGACGCCATCACCACTTCATCCGAGGCAAGCAATTGCAGCGGCTGCGCTCCTGCTTCCCACCAGACGATATTCGGCTTCAGTTCATCGAGCTTCTTGAATGCGCGATCCACGCCTTCCGGTGTCGAGAGAACGTCGTAAACTTCGTCCTTGCTAACCCCGTCCGCAAGAAGTGCGAATTCAAGTGTATATTTGGCGCCTTTGCGCAAGGAACGCTTGCCCGGAAACTTTTTCACATCCCAGAAATCGGCCCAGGATTGCGGGCCATCTTTCAGCTTGTCCGCATTATAAGCGATTGCTGTCGACCACACGATCGCGCCGACACCGCAATCATTGACCGCACTGTCGAGAAACTTGTCCTTGCCACCCAGCTTGTCCCAATCAATCTTTTCGTAAAGACCGTCCGCGCAACCGAGGGCCAGTTCTTCCGCCTCGACCTGCACGACATCCCAATTGGGCTTTCCTGCTTTCACCTTGGCCTGAATGACACCATAACCGCCGTCCCACGACTCATCCAGTAACGGCCTGCCGATCTTTTCTGAGAAGGGCTTGAAGTAAATTTCTCGTTGGGCATCCTGATAGTTGCCGCCCCAGGAAACGACAGTCAGATCGCGGGCGGCCGCAGAGCCTGTATAGAATGCAGTTGCGAGGAGTCCCCCCATGAGGGCAAGGCGAGCAATTTTCATCGAAATGTTCCCATTTTGGATCGACGGGTTGTTCCCGACGTTGTTGTAATGGGTCATGCTAGCTTGATCATTAGCCGCGGGCAATATTGTAGTGGCCCCAGCATGCAAAAGTATTATCCACTTTTCAGGAGATGACAAATCCGGGCGAAACATCCGGATTTGCCATTCATGCACATTCAAACGCGTTCAAGCGCAAGGGCGATCCCCTGCCCCACACCTATACACATCGTTGCAAGGGCAAATTTGCCGCCATTGATCGAGAGTTCGAGCGCCGCCGTCCCTGCGATGCGTGCGCCGGACATGCCGAGTGGATGTCCAAGAGCAATCGCACCACCGTTCGGATTGACACGTTTGTCATCGTCGGCAATTCCGAGATCGCGCAATACTGCCAGCCCTTGCGATGCAAATGCCTCGTTGAGCTCGATCACGTCGAACGCATCGGTCGCAATGCCGGTACGGGCAGAAAGCTTCCGCGTCGCCGGTGCTGGACCAATACCCATAATGCGGGGAGGAACACCAGCCGCAGCGCCGCCAACAATGCGAGCAATCGGCGTGAGGCTATATTGTTTGATAGCCGCCTCTGACGCGACGATCAGCGCCGCCGCTCCATCATTTACACCTGAAGCGTTGCCTGCCGTCACAGTGCCGCCCTCGCGGAACGGTGTGCCGAGCTTTGCCAACGCTTCCAGGCTCGTGGCGCGCGGGTGCTCGTCTCGGTCCACGATGACCGGCTCCCCCTTGCGCTGTGGGATGGTGACGGGCACGATCTCCCTTGCTAGGCGTCCATTTTCTTGCGCGGCTGCCGCCTTTTCCTGACTGCGGAGTGCAAATGCATCCTGATCCTGACGCGAGACGTTGAAATCCTCAGCAACATTCTCACCCGTTTCCGGCATGGAATCCACGCCGTACTGCTTTTTCATCAAAGGATTGATGAACCGCCAGCCAATGGTCGTATCGAAGATTTCCGCCTTGCGCGAAAACGCGCTGTCCGCCTTCGGCATGACTAAAGGTGCGCGGCTCATGCTTTCCACACCTCCAGCGATGATAAGTTCAGCATCGCCTGCCTTGATTGCGCGTGCGGCCGTTATGACAGCGTCCATGCCCGAGCCGCAGAGACGGTTGATTGTCGTTCCTGACACCCCGACCGGCAGACCCGCCAGCAACAGCGACATGCGCGCCACATTGCGGTTGTCTTCCCCGGCCTGATTGGCCGAACCGAAAATGACGTCGTCGACAGCTTCCCAATCAATGGAGCCATTTCGCTCCATAAGCGCTCTCAGTGGGACCGCACCAAGATCGTCGGCACGAATCGATGAAAGCGCGCCACCGTAGCGACCGATTGGCGTGCGTATATAATCGCAGATATAGGCTTCACTCATCGTATGCCCTCACAGTTCCGGAACAACGAGATCGGCAACCGGCCCCTCCACATGGAGTTTCGCGCCGGTCATGCCCTGAAGGTCTTCCAAAGTCATGGAAGCCAGTTTTTCACGCAGCACAAAACGCCCCTTGTCGATATCGATCACGGCGTGGCTGGTATAGACGCGGGTGATACAAGCGACGCCGGTCAGTGGAAAAGTGCACTTTTCGACCAGCTTCGGCTCGCCATTCTTCGTCACATGTTCGGTGATGACGACGACCTGCTTCGCGCCGTGCACAAGATCCATCGCACCGCCGACGGCTGGCACTCCCTTGGCGCCTACTCGCCAGTTGGCGAGATCGCCATTCTGGGCAACTTGATATGCACCAAGGATTGCCACATCCAGATGGCCACCGCGCACCATTGCGAAGCTGTCGGCGTGGTGGAAGAAAGCCGCGCCGGGCTTCAGCGTGACCGCCTTCTTGCCAGCATTGATCAGATCCCAATCTTCCTGCCCCTGCGGCGGCGCTTCGCCGAAATCCAGTATGCCGTTTTCCGTATGGAAAATCGCCTCGCGGCCTTCCGGTTGGTAGCGGGCCACCATCTCAGGAAAACCAATACCGAGATTTACATATGCACCATCCTGAATATCCTGTGCGGCACGCCAGGCGATCTGGGCGTTGGACAGTTTGATTTCGTCATGGATATCGCTCATCATGCGTAGGTTACCCCCGCGCGAATAAGTTCTTCTTCCTGCTTCGGATTTGCAACTTCAACGAGGCTATCAACGAAGATGCCCGGCGTGATGACATTTTCCGGCTCAATGCCGCCGAGCGGAACAATTTGCGATACCTGCACAATGGTTTTTGCCGCAGCCATACACATGAGCGGATTGAAATTACGCGCAGCCATGCGGTAGGTCAGGTTGCCATGCTTGTCGCCTAGATGTGCTTTGATGAGCGCGAAATCGGCCTTCAACCAGCGCTCCTGCACATAAGGCCGCCCGTCAAATTCAGCTATAGCCTTGCCTTCGGCCAACTCCGTGCCGTAGGCCGTCGGGGTATAGAACGCCGGGATACCTGCGCCACCTGCACGAATGCGCTCGGCAAGTGTTCCCTGTGGCACCAGTTCCAGCTCAATGTCACCCGCCATATATTTTTCCGTGAAGGCGCGCGGATCGGACGAACGGGGGAACGAGCAGATCATCTTCCGAACCATGCCCGCCTCGATCATGGCAGCAATGCCAATGCTCCCATTGCCAGCATTGTTATTGATCACGGTCAGGTTTTTCGACCCTTTGTCGATCAGCGCATGAATGAGTTCGATCGGCGCGCCAGAGCCGCCAAATCCTCCTATCATGACGGTCGTGCCATCGTTTATCCCCGCGACTGCATCCGCCAAACTTCCAATTGTTTTGTCCATTTCGCCTCCATACCGGAACGCTCGGTTTCGCACCAAGCGTCTCCAGCCTCAAACGCACTCAAGTTAGTCGCCCCATCAACCGTGGGTCAAAACATTTTGTGCGTTATTTGACATTTGTTCATATATCGCACAAAATGGCTGCGGCATTGAGGAGGCTTCATGCGTGGAACGGATTTCATCGGCGGCTTTGCCAAAGGATTGAAGGTTATCGAAGCGTTCGGCGAAAATCAGCCACGTCTTTCGATCGCTGACGTTTCAAAGATCACTGGTCTCGACCGCGCAACAGCGCGGCGATGTCTGCTCACGCTCGCTGAATTGGGCTATGCCGAATATGACGGCAAGTTTTTCATGCTGCTGCCCAAAATTCTTCGACTCGGCCATGCCTATCTCTCTTCGACGCCGTTGCCGACGATCATTCAGCCGCATCTTGACCGGCTGGCCGACGCAGTGGGCGAGAGTGCGTCAGCATCCGTTCTGGATGGAACGGAAATTGTATACATCGCACGCGCCTCGCAGATGCGTGTCATGTCCATTAACCTGATGGCCGGAAGCAGGCTTCCAGCGTATTGCGCTTCGATGGGGCGTGTACTTCTTGCCTGGCTTCACGAAGCCGAAGCACTGGCAATTCTGGAACGCACCGGACGGAAAGCGCTGACGCCATTTACGAAAGTGACAATAGACCAATTGATGGCGGAACTGTCCGTTATTCGTGGCCAAGGTTATGCAATCAACGACCAGGAGTTGGAGCTCGGACTGCGTTCCATTGCCGTGCCAGTCTTCAATCATAGAGGCTTGGTGGTTGCAGCACTCAATATCGGGGCACCGGTAGCTCACGTCGAAACGGACGATCTGGTCGAACGCTTTTTGCCCGCCATGTTGCAGGTTCAGTCGGACCTGCGAAGCTTGCTGAGATGAACTGCAGAGGATGAATAATCCTATTAACCTTGCAGTGGCGTATCCTGAACGGTGAGCCGCTCACGCTCCCGCAAGCGAAACGCTCGTGGCGTTTCACCAGTCATTTTCAGAAAGAAGCGCGAAAAATAAGCAGGGTCCGAAAAGCCAAGCCCGTAGGCTATATGCTGTACTGAGGATGGCATGGCTATCAAATCGCGCTTGGCCGTATCCACCAACTTGTTTGCGACCAATTCTTGTGTCGTCCCTCCAGTCAGCTGCTTTACCGTCCGGTTGAGATGGGTCGGGGTGACACCCAGCAATTTCGCATAAAATGAAACGGGTTTGTGTTCTCGATAATATCGGTCGATCAATTCCAGCAACCGTTCAATGCGAGCGTGCCGGTATGCAGGTATCTCTTGCGGCTTTGCGGAACTTGAAGACTGCGCGTGTCTTAGAATATAAACAAAAACAACTTGAATAAAGGATTCCAGTATTCTGTTTTTAAATGGCTTTCTTGCCTGGAACTCATCATGCATTAGCCGCAAAAGAGAGGCGAGTAACACAAGATTTTCTTCGTCTGCTCCTGTCATTGTTAGAAGCTGTGGCCGCATCAGCCACTCCGCCAATACTCCCCCCATACCTTCTCCGACAAACGGCATATGAGGACTCAATATCGTCACGATATGGCCGACTATATCTTTCGAAAATGCAAACCCATGATTGAAACCGGGCGGTACCAAGATTGCACATGGCGTCTGAAAGGGACGGATAACGCCATCAAAATTTGCCTGACCCGAACCGCTTTCAATATACAAGAGCTGGAAGAAACTCTCGTGTCGATGCAGTGCAATCTCGAAATTGTGCAAACTCGATCGAGAGAAAAGCGTTTCGCAGTGAAGCCAGAAATCCGGCTTCTGCTCCTTGTCTTCTCCATAAAGCTCGTATGTTGGAACAAAATTGTCCGCCACCTGCCCTCCAATCATGTTTGATTTGTACAATAAATTGCTGGAATTATCCATTGTCACCCTGAAGGTTCGCCTAAGAATAAAAGAAGACTGCATTGGGAGGACTATATGCGAACTCAGGTCGCAATCATCGGATCGGGTCCTTCGGGCCTGCTCCTTGGGCAGCTTCTTACAAAAGCCGGGATAGACAATATCGTGCTGGACCGCGTCAGCGCAGATTATATTCTGGGCCGCGTGCGCGCCGGCGTGCTGGAAGAAGGCACCGTCAAACTTATGGATGAAGCTGGAGCATCGGCCCGCCTCCATGCCGAAGGGCTGCCGCATGATGGCTTCTCGCTCGCTTTTGACGGGCGTGATCATCGCGTCGATTTGCATCGGCTGACCGGCAAGCGCGTCACCGTCTATGGCCAGACCGAAATGACGCACGACCTCATGGAGGCGCGGCAGAACTCAAGCGCCACCAGCATTTACGAAGCGGGCAACGTAATACCGCACGATTTTGATACGGCATCGCCCTACGTCACCTTCGAGAAAGATGGCAAAACCCATCGTATCGATTGCGATTTCATCGCCGGATGTGATGGGTATCACGGCATAAGCCGCAAATCCGTTCCCGAAAACGCAATCGACACTTTTGAAAAGGTCTACCCTTTCGGGTGGCTCGGAATACTGGCCGATATTCCGCCCGTTGCGCATGAACTGATTTATGCGAACCACAAACGCGGCTTTGCACTTTGCTCCATGCGGTCACTCACGCGCAGCCGTTACTATATTCAATGTTCGCTGGACGAAACAATCGAAAGCTGGAGCGACCAGCGTTTTTATGATGAACTGCGCAGACGTCTTCCTGCACATCATGCCGAAGCCATGGTAACTGGACCCTCTTTCGAGAAATCCATTGCGCCGCTACGCTCCTTCGTGACCGAGCCGATGCGCTTTGGACGGCTGTTCCTTGTTGGCGATGCCGCCCATATTGTTCCGCCGACAGGCGCTAAAGGACTGAACCTCGCCGCCAGCGATGTGCACTATCTTTACGAGGGGCTAAGGGAGTTTTACCTCGACAGGTCGGAGGCCGGTATTAATGCCTATTCCGGCAATGCCCTCGCCCGCGTCTGGAAGGCCGAGCGCTTTTCGTGGTCGATGACAAAGCTGTTGCACCGCTTTCCGGACATGGCGCCGTTCGATCAAAAAATACAGGAAGCGGAGCTTGTTTACTTCTGCACTTCCGACGCTGCTTCCACCGCACTTGCTGAAAACTATGTCGGTTTACCGTTCTGAATGCCCACGATTGATATGACAAGTTCCTATCCGAACTTGTCATATCTGGCGCTGTGAACCACCGCACAGGATTGGCTGGCCGCGTTGGTTTCTAAGGCTTCAAGCCAGCCGCTTCACGCAATGTCTGGATCAGTATCTGCATCGCAGCGGTCTGCACCATGTCGGTTCGCATTGTGAGACCTACCGGTCCTGTTGTCTCACTTGTATCGATGGGCAACACAACAAGCTTCCCCTCCGCGACATCCCTGGCCGCGACGCCCTCCGAAATAATCCACACCGCGTCGCTGTCGCGGACAAATGCGCGTCCGAAGGCATCGGATACGGTTTCTATCTGAACCGGGATGGTTCCGATTCCATTGGCAATCAGCAGCCGGTCGACAAAGGGACGAATGATCGAATGGCGTGTCGGCATCAAAACCGGATAGTCCGCCAGCTTTTCGAAGACCGCGTGTTCAGTTGCCAAGGGGTGCCCTGCCCTTACCAGGAAGCGGACTTGCTCGGAGTAAAGATGTTCAAAGGAAAAGCCGGTCATCTTTTCCGGCGCAGCAAGCCGCCCAACGACCAGATCGAGATCGCCAACCCGCAACTGCTCCAGCAGCACAGCATTCTCACCCGTCACGATTTTGACCCGGCTGGACGTTCTCTCCGCAAGAAACAAGCTCATTGCTTTCGGCATGATACGCGTCGACACCGTTGGCAATGCGCCTATACGGATGGGCGGCCCGGAGCCATCCAGCTCCTGCGAGACAGAATCCAGCCCTTGCCGCAAGGCCGCCAGCGCTGTCCCGGCGTGACGAAGGAACACTTCACCGAACCGCGTCACCCTTATTCCGCGACCGTCGCGCTCCACGACCGGAACGCCCAGAATTTCCTCCAGTTCGCGCATCGTCTTGGTCACGGCGGGTTGGCTGATATTCAAGACCTCGGAAGCCTTGACCACGCTTTTCTGTCGCGCAACCTCAACGAACGTATGTAAATGGCGAAATTTTATACGGTTCCCAATCACCTATCTATAACCTTATAGTTATGCTTTTAGCCAAGAATATCATTTTACTTAACCAGTTGAAAGAATGACAGTACGACGCAAGAGGAGAAAGCCGTGCAATTCGCATCCGTAAACGACGTGGTCATCCACTACGACTTTCAGCGGGCGGCAGCCGAAAAGCCCGTTCTGGTATTCATCAACTCGCTCGGGACTGATTTCCGCATATGGGATGAAGTTGGTGTACGCCTGCGCAACGACGCATCAATTCTTGTCTATGACAAACGAGGACACGGTCTTTCGGACATCGGAAACACTCCTTACACAATCGAACAGCTTGCCGCCGATCTCACCGCGCTGCTCGACATGCTTTCGATAAGGCAAGCGATCATCTGCGGTCTTTCTGTCGGCGGTTTGATTGCGCAGGGTGTTTTTGCCGCGCGGCCCGAGCTGGTGACAGCGCTTGTTCTGTCCAACACAGCCCATAAGATCGGCACTGCCGATATGTGGGATGCGCGTATTGCTGCTATTCGGGAGAAGGGTCTCGCAAGCATTCTCGACGCGACAATGCCACGCTGGTTCACCTCTGCCTATCGTCGTCCCGACAATCCGTCCTATCGCGCTTATTGCAATATGTTCGTTCGGCAACCACTCGAAGGCTATGTCGCCACCTGCACCGCATTGCGTGACGCCGATTTAACTCAAGTAGCCAGGAATATCTCGGTGCCGACATTGTGTCTGGTCGGCGAGCAAGACGGCTCCACGCCGCCGCCTGTTGTGCGGGAACTGGCAGGCCTCATTCCTGAAGCAGATTTCGCAGAGATTGCTGCCAGCGGCCATATCCCCTGCGTTGAACAACCCGACGTCTATGTCTCGCTCTTGCGCAACTTTATTTCAAACAGATTCTAGCATGGAGAATAACCATGGCTGACAATGCCGTGCGGTCGGAACGTTACAAGATCGGCATGAATGTGCGCCGTTCGGTTCTGGGCGATACGCATGTTGATCGCGCTTCAAACAGCGCAACCGATCTTGATGCGCCGTTTCAAGAGCTTATAACGGAAGCCGCGTGGGGAACCGTCTGGTCGCGTCCGGGCTGGACCAAACGGGAGCGTTCGATTGTCACCATTGCGCTTCTGGCCGCACTCGGACAGGACGACGAGGTTGCCATGCATATACGCGCCACCAAGAATACAGGCGCGACGAGGGAGGACATCTGCGAAGCATTAATGCATGTCGCTATCTATGCGGGAGTTCCGGCATCGAACCACGCTTTCAAGATCGCCAAGCAGACTTATGCGCAGATGGATGCGGAGGAAGCCCAAAAATGAAAAACAGCCTGCCGGAGACAACTCCATTCTTTGCGCGCGATCTGTCGATGCATCCGCCGGCCTATACGCCGTGGTACAAGACTTCTGTGCTCCGTTCGCCTACCCGAGCCCTGCTTTCTCTTGAAGGCACCAAAAGTGAAATTACCGGCCCGGTATTCGGGCACAATATGTTGCATGAACTGGATAACGATCTCATCCTCAACTATGCGCGCCCCGGTGAGATGCCCATAGGCCCGCGCATTCTTGTGCACGGTCGTGTTCTGGACGAAAGCAACCGGCCCGTTCCGGGCGCGCTCCTGGAATTCTGGCAGGCCAATGCCGGCGGACGTTACCGTCATAAGAAAGAAACCTATCTTGCGGCCATCGATCCAAATTTCGGCGGTGTCGGCCGCACTATCACGGATGAAGACGGCTATTACTGGTTCAAGACCATAAAGCCCGGTCCATATCCCTGGCCGAACGGCGTGAACGACTGGCGCCCGGCTCACATTCATTTCTCGGTGTTCGGCCATGGCTTTGCGCAACGCCTCATCACACAAATGTACTTCGAAGGCGATCCATTGATCTGGATGTGCCCGATCGTCAAAACCATCCCGGACAGATCGGCCGTCGAACGGCTGGTCGCACCGCTCGATATGAACGCCAGTCTGCCGATGGATATGCTCGCTTATAAGTTCGATATCGTGTTGCGCGGCCGCCGTTCAACCCTCTTCGAAAATCGTCCGGAGGGCAATTAGTATGGCGCAACCTCTCACATATCTGAAAGAAACGGCGTCACAGACCGCCGGCCCTTATGTCCATATCGGTTTGACCCCGAACTTTGTCGGGATCAGCGGCGTCTTCGAGCAGGATCTTGGGTCCGGCCCCCTCTATGGTGAGGAGACCACGGGCGAACGCATCACCATCAAAGGCCGTGTCATTGACGGAATGGGCGCGCCGCTTCGCGATGCGCTTGTCGAAATATGGCAGGCTGACGCACGCGGCCTTTATAACAGCCCTTCTGAAACCGGCGGCAAGGCCGACGTGGGCTTTCGTGGTTGGGGCCGGTGCCCGAGCCATATGGACACAGGCGAGTTTACTTTCGAGACGATCAAGCCTGGTCGCGTTCCTTTCAAGGACGGTCGCCTCATGGCGCCGCACGTCGTCTTGTGGATCGTGGCCCGCGGCATTAATCTTGGCTTGCAGACACGAATGTACTTTTCCGACGAAGCCGATGCCAATACCGAGGATCCTATCCTTGCTCGCATTGAGCACCGCAGCCGGGTGCAAACCCTTATCGGTCAGCGCGAGAGTAGCGTCTATCATTTCGATATTCACTTACAGGGCGAGAAAGAAACCGTCTTTTTCGATATTTGACGCATGAGTATCTCGGTCTTCGAACATCCATTTCTGGCACAGCTCTTCGGCGATGACGAAGAGATATTGAGTCTGTTTACGGGGACAGCCGATATTTCGGAAATGTTACGTTACGAAGCCGCTTTGTCGGATGCTCAAGCCGATCTCGGCCTGATACCCACCGAGGCTAGACTTGCGATCGCGAAAACGATGGAGACGTTTGAACCCAACCTCCCGAATCTCGCAAAGGCAACGGCGCGCGATGGCGTGGTTATTCCTTCGCTCGTGAAAGAGCTAAAGTCGGCTGTCGGGAAAGATTATGGAGAATATGTCCATTTTGGCGCGACGAGCCAGGATGTCATCGATACGAGTCTCGTTTTGCGATTGAAACGCATAAGCTCAATTCTCCACGGACGAATTCAACAACTCGTACGGCGCTACGACTGGCTTGATGTGACGTTCGGAAAGAACGCGCTGACCGGCTATACACGTATGCAGCCTGCTCTTCCCATAACCGTATCGGACCGCATATCGAGCTGGAAACATCCTCTCTGCGCTTACAGCGCGAAGTTGGACGCCATCTCCTTTCCCGTGCAGTTCGGAGGCGCGGCAGGAACGCTTGAAAAATTCGGCGAGCAAGGGCCTGCCCTGCGTGCGCTGCTAGCACAAAAGCTGGAATTGCACGATAATCCGCAATGGCACAGCCAGCGCGCATTTATCGTCGAGTTCGGCAATTTGCTTTCGCTTCTCACGGGGACTCTGGGAAAATTCGGGCAGGATATCGCACTCATGGCCGAAACGGGCGAGGAACTCACCTTGACAGGAGGCGGCGGTTCGTCGGCTATGCCGCACAAGCAAAATCCGGTAGGCGCAGAGATACTGGTTAGCCTGGCTCGTTTCAACGCAGCCCAAATGGGAGGGCTTCATCAGGCAATGGTGCACGAACAGGAACGCTCAGGAGCGGCCTGGATGGTGGAATGGATGATCCTGCCACAGATCGTTGCGTCAACAGGCGGCGCTCTCAACATAGCATCAGCGCTAATCGACAAGGTCGTCCGGATCGGCACTGGACCTGCGGCAAATACATAACCATCCGAGTATCAATTATAAGAAATTTTTCATTTTACATGACCATTTAGATAGGCATGCTGAAATCAGGACATTCCCTGTTGCGATGAGACGGTCACGGGCAGGAATGGTGGGCGATAGGGAGGAGAACATGAAGAAAATCGCAATAACCGCGCTCGCGGTGTTTTCACTTGCAACGTCAGCAGCTTATGCGGACGTGGTGAAGGTCGGTGTCATCGGTCCATTTTCAGGCCCATTTGCCCTTCAGGGCAAAAACTTTAAAGCCGGTATCGACGCCTATATGGCCGAACATGGCAGCAAGATCGGCGATGACACTGTAGAGGTCGTTTATCGCGATGTGCCGCAAGCAGACCCTGCGCAGTCAAAGGCACTTGCGCAGGAACTGGTGGTCAAGGAAGGCGTGCAATACCTCGCCGGTTTTTACTTCACTCCTGACGCCATGGCGGTTACGCCGATCCTCAAGCAAGGCAATGTGCCCATGGTGGTCATGAATGCCGCCACATCTTCCATCGTCACCAAGAGTCCCTATGTGGTGCGCACATCGTTCACAACCTGGCAGACTTCGACCCCGATTGCAAAAGTCGCACTGGACAAAGGCGTCAAAAAGGTCATCTCGGTCGTAAGCGACTATGGGCCGGGTGTGGATGCCGAAAATGCTTTCAAGGCGGCTTTCACAGAAGCTGGGGGCGAAGTGGTCGAAGCAATTCGCATGCCGCTTGCCACGAACGATTTCAGCCCGATCATGCAACGCATCAAGGATTCCGGCGCACAAGGTGTCTTCGCTTTCCTGCCGTCGGGACCAACCACACTCGGTTTCATGAAATCCTATGTCGATAACGGCTTGAAGAGCTCCGGCATCCACCTTTTCGCTCCGGGCGATCTGACCCAGGAATCCGATCTTCCCGCACTCGGAGAAAATGCTCTCGGTGTTCTAACGACTTTCCACTACGCGGTTTCCCATGACTCGCCGGAGAACAAGAAGTTTGTCGAGGAAGCCCGAAAAGCCATCGGCAATCCTGTCGAATTATCTTTTCCTTCGGTTGGCGCCTATGACGGCATGCATGTCATATATAAGATGATCGAAGCGACCGGCGGCAAAAAAGATGCTGAAAAGGCGGTTGATGCCGTGAAAGGTATGGAATGGATCAGCCCCCGCGGCCCGGTATCCATTGATCCCGAAAGCCGTCACATGACGCAGAATATTTATTTGCGCGAAGTAGCCAAGGCTGAGGATGGCACCTACTACAACAAGGAAATCCAAACCTTCGAGAAGCAGGGAGACCCCGGGCTTAAAGGTCAATAAACCAGCGGCTAATACTGCCCTATTACCCGGAGAGACGTGAACGTCTTCACTCCCGGTTCGCAACTGTTTGTTTTACCGCGTATCCCGAAAAGCAGCTTCCGCACTTCGGGATACGTTCCAGCAGGATCATTCAATGCAGACAGTGTTCAGCATTGCTGTCGATGCCCTTGCCTACGGCATGGTGCTTTTCGTTATTTCCATCGGCCTCTCGGTCACCATGGGTTTGATGCGCGTCGTCAATCTGGCTCATGGCGCATTTGCGATGATCGGCGGCTATTTCGCATCCTATGCTGCCCAGCAGCTTGGCCTCAATTACGGTTTTGCGATTATTCTTGCCGTCGCCAGCACAATGGTGATCGCAGTGCCAGTGGAAAGGCTGCTCTATCGGCGCATTTATGGAGCGCCCGAACTGACACAGGTGTTGATGACGATCGGCATCACTTTCTGCATCATAGGTCTCACCAATTACATATTCGGACCGACTTTGAAAACGATCCCCTTGCCCGAAGTGCTACGCGGGTCGGTCGATCTCGGATTTCGCGCTATTGCGAAACACCGTGTCTTTGCAATCGGCTGCGGTTTGGCAGTCGCCCTTGGCCTCTGGTACATCATGGAACGCACTGCTTTCGGCGTGAAACTGCGCGCCGCAGTCGACAATGCCAATATGGCGGCGGCTCTCGGTGTGCGAACTGAAATCGTTTATGCAATCAGCTTTGCGCTTGCTATCGGGCTTGCAGCCTTCGGTGGGGTCGTTGGTGCGGAACTTCTGCCCGTCGAGCCCTATTACGCACTCCGCTACATGGTGACCTTTCTGGTGGTTGTCTCCGTTGGCGGTGCGGGCTCCATACCCGGTGCTCTGATCGCCTGCCTCCTGCTCGGCGCAATCGATACGACCGGTCGTTATCTTGCACCTGAATATGGAGAGTTCTTCTTTTATTTGGCGGTGATCGTCATTGTGACCCTGTTCCCGCGCGGTCTCGCAGGAAGGCTAGCCAGAAAATGACCGATATGACGCAAAGCCTCCACCAACGCCGTCATTCCCCTGCGGGATTCCTCGGCATCATAGCGATCATCCTGGCCAGCATCATCGGCTGGTTTCTGTTTCCCGATAATCTGGCACTGCTGACACGCATCATAGCAATTGCCTTGCTCGTCTTGTCGCTTGACCTGGTAACGGGGTACTGTGGCATTGCAACGCTTGGTCATGCTGCACTTTTCGGCGCTGGCGCATATGGTGCCGGTATCGCTGCTGCTCATTTCGGAATTACCGACCCAATCCTGATGACACTCATCGGCCTGATCGCGGGCGCGATCACCGGACTTGTTTCCGGAGCGGTCATTTTGCGTGCCCACGGTCTCGCTCAACTCGTTCTATCGATTGCCGTGATCCATCTTTTTCACGAAGCAGCCAATAAGGCATCAAGCTGGACCGGCGGCAGCGACGGGCTAAGCGGCATTTCGCCCGATCCGATCCTCGGCATATTCGAGTTCGATCTCTACGGACACACCGTCTACATTTATGCCGTGTTCCTGCTGCTCGCTTCCTTCGTCTTCCTGCGCTTTGTCGTGCGCTCGCCCTTCGGCATGCTTTGCCGGGGCGTAAAAGAAGATCCGGTCCGTATTCACGCAATGGGAGCTTCGGTTCAGTCAGCGCAGCTTCGCATGTATGTTATCTCCGGTGCCATTGCCGGCATTGGCGGAGCGCTGAACGCCATTTCAACGCAGGTCGTCGGGCTCGACAGTCTTAGCTTCACCCTGTCGGCTGAAGCTTTGGTGATGCTGGTTCTTGGCGGTACGGGATCGTTGTTCGGCGGGCTGATCGGCACGATAGTCTTCATGTGGTTTGAGGATCTGGTTTCGGCCGCAAATCCCTTCCACTGGCTTACAATGGTTGGCGCCCTGCTGATTGCTGTCGTGCTGTTTGCGCCGCGCGGTCTCTATGGAACCGTGGCCTATTACTTTGAAAAGAAGGCGCATCGCTAATGAGCACCGTGTTTGAAGTAACGAATCTGCGCAAGAATTTCGGCGGACTGGCAGTCACGAACGATGTTTCGCTCAGCATGGCAAAAGGCGAACGCGTCGCGCTTATTGGTCCAAATGGCGCGGGCAAGACCACTTTCATTAATCTTGTTACAGGCAATCTCGCGCCAACCTCCGGCACGGTGGCGTTAGGCGGGGAGAATGTCTCCAGGCTCAATGCAATGCAACGTGTCCGGCGTGGGCTGGTGCGCTCATTTCAGGTTACCCGCCTCTTCTTCGACATGACGCCTGAAGAACACGTCGCGCTTGCTGTTCTGCAACGCGAAGGCAAGACGACATGCATTCTCGGCAACTATCGCAAAATGCCCGACATCATGGATGAGGTGCGCCACATTCTGGATACGCTCGGTCTTCTGTCTCTCAGTCAATTGCGGGTGAACGAGATCGCATATGGTCAGCAGCGTCTTCTGGAAATTGCCCTTGCCTTGGCTCTTCGACCCAAAGTGCTGTTGCTCGACGAACCCGCCGCCGGCGTCCCGCAAAGCGACACGGGACGCATTGAGGAAGCGCTTGCCGGACTACCTGCCGATTTGGCGGTCCTCATGATCGAGCACGATATGGATCTCGTTTTCCGCTTTGCAAAGCGGGTTGTTGTCCTGGCTGCAGGAACGGTGATTTTTGACGGACTGCCGGCAGATGTTGTGCAGGACGCCCGTGTCCGGGAAGCCTATCTCGGGAGCTATGCGCAATGAGTGCAGCCTCGCTTGAAATTCGCAATCTTTCTTCCGGCTACGGCCCTACGCGCGTCATCGAGGACGTGTCACTCAAAGCCACATCGGGATCGCGGCTTGCTATTCTGGGCCGCAACGGTGTCGGCAAGACCACCCTCTTTGCTACCATAGCAGGACAAACACGCCGTTATGGCGGCGAAATTCTGCTGGACGGGAAGAATATCTCCACGCTTCCTTCAGCGGCTCGCGCAATTGCCGGTCTCGGCTATGTGCCGCAAACCCGCGATGTCTTTCCCACCCTCACCGTTGAAGAAAACCTCTTCGTTGGCCTTAAAGACCGGCCAAAAGATGCGATCGAAGAGGCCTATGCAATGTTTCCGCGTCTGAAGGAACGACGACGCAATCTTGGCTCACAGCTTTCCGGTGGGGAACAGCAGATGCTATCGACGGCGCGCAGCATTCTCGGTCAGCCGACGGTACTGTTGCTTGACGAACCGCTGGAAGGGCTTGCTCCTGTCATTTGCGAAGAACTGATGGCTGCATTCTCTGCATTGGCGCAGAAAGGCGACATGACGATACTGCTCATCGAACAGCGCATCCAGAGCGCGCTCGATTTTGCCGATCATGTCATCATACTGGAACGTGGGCGCATCGCATGGTCCGGCACGTCGATAGAACTTGCAGAAAACCAGCAGACTGTTGAAGAACTGCTGGGTGTTGGAGGTTTGCACTGATCAGTTGCCGACGAACTCGAATTTGTCGACGTCCACCAAGCCACGATCGGTGATCTTCAGATGCGGGATCACCGGTAAAGCGATGAAAGCGAGTTGCAAGAACGGTTCTTCCAGAACAGAGCCCAGTTCTTCAGCGGCGTGACGCAGAATGCGAAGCTGGTCGCGAACAGTTTCGTATGGCTCCGTACTCATCAATCCGGCAATCGGCAAAGGCATTTCAGCCAAGACCTTGCCGTCACGCACGACGACAAAACCACCTTCGATTTCGCCCAATCGGTTCGCGGCTGCAGCAATATCTTCATCAGATGTGCCGACCACACAGATATTATGGCTGTCGTGACTGACCGTTGATGCGATTGCACCTGATTTCAAGCCAAAGCCGTGCACAAAGCCGGTCGCGATATTTCCATTTTTGCCATGACGTTCGACAACGGCGATCTTGACTACATCTTTTTCGAAATCCGGCTCGACACCATTGGGACCGACCTTAAGGTCGAATTCGAGGCTTTTCGTTATGATCTTGCCCGGCACGATACCGATCGCGCGTGTCTTGCCGCTATTGGAATGCGAGCGGAAACTCGATGCGCTGACTTTGGGCGCTTTGACGCTGTTGCGCCCCACAGGTGCAACGGCCTTGCGCGCAACAAACAAATCTTCCGAAACCACCCTGCCCGCAGACAATACGAATTCAGCGCGGCACCCTTCCAGACTGTCCACCACAACCAGATCGGCCCGCTGGCCCGGAGCAACCAGGCCACGGTCAAAAAGGCCGAAGGCGCGCGCCGCGGAAACGCTTGCAGCCCGATAAATAGCAATCGGCGCGACGCCGCCCGCTATAGCCGTGCGGATGAGGTAATCAAGATGCCCCTGATCGGCTATATCGAGCGGATTACGGTCATCCGTGCAAAGTGCCAGAAACTGCGCATGGCGCTCGGTAATGATTGGCATAAGTGCTTTGAGATCCTTGGAAACGGACCCTTCGCGCACCAAAACATGCATGCCCTTGCGCATCTTTTCCAGCGCTTCTTCCGCACTTGTGGCCTCATGTTCGGTGCGTATGCCTGCGGAAATATAACCATTCAGATCAAAGCCGCGCAAAAGCGGCGCATGGCCATCAATGTGCCGTCCTTGAAAAGCTTTCAGCTTCGCCATGCATTCGGGGTCTTTCGCCAGAACGCCTGGAAAGTTCATAAACTCCGCAAGTCCAATCACCTTGGGATGGTCGGCAAAAGGCAACAGATCATCAATGAGAAGCTCGGCGCCCGACGTTTCCATATGGGTTGCGGGCACACAGCTCGAAAGCTGCACGCGAATATCCATGATGGTTTCCATGGCGCTATCGAGGAAGAACTTGATACCTTCCGCGCCAAGCACATTGGCAATCTCGTGTGGATCGCAGATGGCAGTCGTCACACCTTGCGGCAGCACGCAGCGATCAAATTCATGCGGCGTTACATGCGAGGATTCTATATGAAGATGAGTATCGATAAATCCCGGCACGACGATCCGTCCGGAAATATCGATTTCCCGCTTACCCTGATAGTTGCCGAAGGTTCCAACGATCCGGTCGCCGCAGATGGCAATGTCGCTGTCGACAAGCTCGCCTGTTACTAGATCGAAGAAACGGCCGCCTTTCAGCACGATGTCGGCAGGTTCCCGTCCTGCGCCTTGATCGATCATCCGTTCCAGCATCGCGCTACCTCATATTTCTGGAATCAATTGTCGCAACCTACCATAACGCAAGATGCGGCGGTAAGGTCGCCCTTACGCCGCATCCATAATCCTTGCCGTCCGGGTTATCGGACGTATTCAATCATCCGCGCTCGGCTCAGGACCAGCTCAATGCGGTTGTCCTCAAGCCTATGCAGACAGACGCGCTTGGTCCATGGGCCATCGCGTAGCGTGAACAAGGCACGCCCTTGTCCCAGATATTCCAATGGCATGGCCCGGCGTGTCGGACCGATACCCATGATGAGGTGACCATCCTTGATATCGAAACTGGCACCATAGGATGGGGCCTGCCAGTGGCCGTCCAGTTCGCGTCCGAGCGGCTCCGTTGTGACCGGCTTCAATCGGCGCGGCACATAGCCGATTTCACCTTCCAATTCCGTACCCGTCCAGCGGAGCCGAACCGGTGAAGATGGTGACAGCGATGAGAACCAGCCATCGCCGATATCGTAAAGCGTGTCTTCGGAATCGAGCCAATTGGCTATGCCATTGCGCATTTCGAGCCAGAATGGCCCGCTCTCTGTCACATAAAGTCCGTCCGGGATGCTGCAATTCGTCTCTGGCAACGATAAGCCGTTGAGAGCGGCCATGCAGTCCCGCGCCATCTTGTAAGTATTGGCATCTTCGCGATTAGAAACAACGATCATTCCGGTCTTCGCTATGGGGTCGAGCAAGAAATAGCTCTTATAGCCCGGATGCGAACCGCCATGTCCAACGAAGCGCTTTCCGTCCACTTCGTTCCAGCGCAGCCCGAGGCCATAACCTGTTATCCGCCCATCCGAAAGACGACGTTCCGCTGACAGCTTATCGAGCAGGCCTTTGAACGCCCCCTCGCCGTTGACGAGAGCCTGCGCCCATTTCGTCAGCGCCATACCGCTGCCCGTCAAGCTGCCGGAAGCCGAAATATGCAGGCCAGCGGAACTGAGTTGCCACTTTTCTCCCGATTTCCAGTAACCGGGAACGAGACCGGCAACCGGATCATTCCAGACATCCGGCGCTTCCATGAAGATATCAAGCGGTTGCGCAATGTCCGACTTCACGAAATCGTTGAAGCGCAGTCCTTTTCTTTCGAGGGCGGCTTCCACCAGCCGGTAACCGGTATTGGAATAGGAAATCTCCGAACCTGCATCGAAATTGAGCCGCTTGAGGGAGGCCAGATATTCCAGAAGCTGATCGGCTTCTGTTTCGGTGTAAACCGACAGTCCCAGAAGCGTCAGGCATTCGCGTGTATCGGGAAGCCCCCCGGTCATGTCGAGTGCGCGACCGACGGTGACATCGGAAAGTGGACTTTGCAATTCCGGCAGATGATCGCCTAGCCGGTCGTCGAGGCCAATGACGTCTCCGTGTTTGAGGACCATCGCACAAAATGCATGTTTCGTCACTGATGCGTAGCGAACGACGGTGTTTGCCGTGAAAGGAACACCGGTAGAGAGGCTTTCAAGCCCGCTTGCATAGGCGAACTTTACCCCATCAGGGTCGAAGCCGATGATAACACCGCCCGGCTCATCCTTGGCCCAGCTTCGCGAAAAGACTTTCGCGGCAAGAGAAGCCGCGTTCCAGTCGGCATGCATTGACATGAAAACTCCGTCAGGCAGGTTCTTCCAGATTAACGCTCAAAGCGCGCAATTCTGTGGTATGCGGATGCGTCGTTTTCCCCGCGCGCAAATCATCAGCGCTAAGCTGTTCCACCATCTCGCCGTGTTGCATCACTCCGACCTTGGGGCAGAGATGCGCTATCACTGCGAGATTGTGGCTCACGAGCACGTAAGTAAGGTCCTTTTCCGCACGCAGGTCTGCAAGCAGATTGAGAATTTCAGCCTGCACTGAGACGTCAAGCGCAGATGTCGGCTCGTCCAGCAGAAGGACTTCCGGTTCGGCAATCAGGGCGCGAGCGATTGCCACGCGCTGGCGCTGGCCACCTGAAAGCTGGTGCGGAAAACGGAACCGTGCGGCTCTGGGCAATGCAACTTCGTCAAGGACCTTTTCGATCCGCTTATCGATATCGCCGATACCATGAACCAGGAGAAGTTCGCTCAGGATGCGGTCTATGGTCTGGCGCGGATGCAGCGATCCGAACGGATCCTGAAACACCATCTGCACCTGACGGAAGAAGGCAGGCGCCCGCTTCGAGGCAACTTCCTTGCCGTCGAACGCGATGCGTCCGCTCCATTGTTCGTTGAGCCCGGCCATGGCGCGCAGGATGGTAGACTTTCCCGATCCGCTTTCGCCAACAATACCGAAACTTCCGCCCTTCTCCACGCGAAAGGACACGCCCTTGACGACTTCGCGATCATTGAAGCTGATGCGGAGTTGATTAATATCTATCATGAGTTCAGCCAGCTTTCTTCACGATTGAGAACCGGCAACCGGTCACGAGGATGCATGAGCGACGGAATGCAATTGAGAAGGCCCTTCGTATAAGGATGCTCGGCGCGCACCAGTTCGGAGGCTTTCAATTCCTCCATGACCCGACCCATGTACATGACCATCACCCGGTCGCAGAAATGTGACACAAGCGGGAGATCGTGGCTGATGAGAAGAAGTCCCATTCCGCGTTTGGAAACCAGATCATCGATCAGACGAAGAATTTCCGCCTGCACAGTAGCATCGAGCGCGGAGGTCGGCTCATCGGCAATAAGCAGTTCGGGATCCGGCGCCAGCATCATGGCGATCATGACACGCTGCCCCATGCCGCCGGAAACCTCGTGCGGGTAGAGCTTTGCCACTTCGCGCGGATTGCGGATCATGACCTGATCAAGCAGATCAACCGCAGCCTCCATTGCCTGACGTTTGCTGCCACCTTTGTGGGTGCGCCACGCCTCAGCCACCTGCACCCCTATGGTCTTGACCGGATTAAGCGAATATTTGGGGTCCTGAAGGATGAAGCCAGCCCGCTTGCCGCGTATCTGCCGCATGCCGCGTTCGGTAGCCGACAGAATATCGATACCATCGAATGAAAGCTTGTCAGCCTTCACTTCGGCGATTGGCGGAAGGAGTTTCATGAGGGCGCGCGCGGTCAAAGACTTGCCCGAACCACTTTCGCCGACGATACCCAGTTTTTCACGACCAAGCTGGAGCGAAACCCCACGCACGGCATCGAAACGGCTCGTGCGGGTTTCAAAGCTGATTTGCAGATTTTTGATGTCAACCAGCATCTGTTCTCTCAATTCTGCTTCGGATCGAGCACGTCGCGCAGACCGTCGCCGAGGAAATTGAAGGCGAGCGATACAAGGAAGATCGCAATGCCGGGGATGGTCGCAACCCACCATTGTTCAAAAATAAAGCGCTTGGCAGTCGCTATCATCGCGCCCCATTCCGGCGATGGTGGCTGCGCGCCCATTCCGAGGAAACCAAGACTTGCGGCCGTGATGATGATCGAACTCATGTCGAGCGTGATGCGCACGATGACACTCGGTACGCAAAGCGGCATGATATGGCGCAGAATTATGCGGAAAGGCGACGCACCGGTCAGCTTGGCGGCTGCGATGAAATCGCTTTTACGCAGGGTCATGGTTTCCGCGCGCGCCAGACGCGCATAGGGCGGCCACGCGGTCAACGCGATTGCAAGCACAGCACTTTCGACGCCGGGCTTCAATGCCGCCACGAAGGCAAGCGCAAGGATCAATCGCGGGAAAGCAAGAAAAACATCCGTAACGCGCATCAGAGCCGTGTCGACAATGCCGCCGAAGTAACCGGCAATGCAACCGATGAACAGCCCGATCGGCGCGACAAGAATGACGACGGCGATAACCATTCCAAGGGTTACGCGGCCACCGTATAGAATGCGCGAAAGAATATCCCGCCCCAGTTCATCCGTCCCGAACCAATGCTCCGCGGTTGGAACAGACAGGCGGTTGCCGAGATCCTGCACGCTTGGATCATAAGGTGCCAGCAATGGTGCAGCCAGCGACAAGGCGACAAAGGCGATGATGATGAAAAGGCCAATCATTGCCAGCGGATTGGACCGAAGGTTTACCCAGATACGATAGCGCCTACCCCAGTTCGCTTGCGAGCGGGAGGCAGGCGATTCATCGAGCGCCCAGTTATGAAAATTGGCAAAAATCATCGCACACGTGGGTCCAGAACTTTATAGAGGATGTCAGCGAGCAGATTGAGCCCGACATAGATAACGCCGATCAACAGCGTAGCTCCCACGACCGGATTCATATCGGCATTCATCAATGACACGGTGAGATACTGTCCAAGGCCCGGCCAGCTGAAAACCGTTTCTGTGACCACGGCACCTTCAAGCAAACCTGCATAAGTAAGTGCCAGAACGGTCACAAGCTGCACTGCGACGGTCGGGAAAGCGTGTTTCCAGATTACGGATGTGAGCGACAGGCCTTTTGCGCGAGCCGTGATCACAAACTCGCCCTTGAGCGCGTCAAGCATGAAGGCACGGGTCATGCGTGTGATGTAGGCCATGCTGAAATAAGAAAGGATCACAACTGGCTGAATCATGTGACGGACAGCATCCCAGAATGCGTCCCAGTCGCCCTCAATAAGCGTGTCGATCGTGAGCAGGCCCGTTACATGCGGAATCATGCCCTCGTAGATGATATCCTGCCGTCCGGGTCCCGGAGCGATATCGAGCGTCGCATAGAAAACCAGAAGTGAAATCAGCGCCAACATGAAAACGGGTACCGAGTGCCCCGCAAGACAGATAACGCGGATCGTCTGATCAATGAAAGACCCCTGCCGCACAGCCGCCCATACGCCTAGTGGAATGCCGATGAGCGCAGCGACAATCAAGGCAGCCGTTGCCAATTCCAGCGTTGCGGGGAAATAGCGGGCGATATCCTGAGCCACCGGATTACGGGTCAGAATGGAATTGCCGAAATCGCCGTGCAGAACCTGCCCGATATAATGCACAAACTGCACTACAAGCGGCTGATCAAGCCCCATCTCCGTGCGCACGCGCTCGATAACGGCCTCAGGCGCGTTGTCGCCCACGGCGGCAATAACTGGATCGACCGGCATGACGCGGCCAATCATGAATGTGATAACCATAAGCCCGAACAGCGTGATCAACACGCTGCTCAGGATACCGGTCAGATTCTTGAAACTTTTCTTCACGCCTTGGCGATCCCCGCATAGGAATGGGAATCAGACAGAACGCCGAGACGCATTCCGGTAACGTCCTTGCGGCAAGCCGCCGTCTCGAACTTCTGCATCATGATGATGAACGGGCTGTTGTTCATAAATTCGCGCTGCAAATCTTCATACATCTTCACGCGCTTCGCCGGGTCCTGTTCATCACGCGCAGCGAGGGATTTTTTGGCGAAATCCTCATTCTGGAAGTGCGAGCGCCAGGCAAAAGGCTTGGTCTTCGCGTTATCGGAATTGTCCGGATTGTTGCAGAAGACGTCAACATTGGTATTTGGATCGAAATAGTCGGAACCCCATACAGTCAACGCCATCTGATGTTCACGAGCCCGCATCTTCGTCAGGACCTGACGATTTTCGGCAGCCAGCAACTCCACCTTGATGCCGATTTCCGCAAGGCTCGCCTGGATTGCCTGAGCAATATCAGGGCTCGGTTGCGCCGAATAATGATCCATCTTGATCGAAAAGCCATCCGGAACACCCGCTTCCGCAAGAAGAGCCTTTGCCTTGGCAATGTCCTTCTTGAACGGATTTTCATTCAAGGCTGCAGGGAACCCTTCTGGGACAAGCGTTTGGTGTACCTTGTAATTCAGCGGCACGATATTCTTTTGAATACCGTCATAGTCTACAGCCCACTTGATCGCTTCCCAAACCTTCGGCTTGGCAAGAACTTCCACGCTCTGGTTGAGCGACATCAACATCAAGCCGCCAACGCCCTTGCGCACCAGATTGTAGTTCTCATCACCGTCCAGAATGCGAAGTTGTTCGGTGGTGAGATTGCGAGCAATATCGACGTCACCTTTCTGGAGCATCAGGAGCTGCGAGGACGGGTCCGCAACGTGACGCAGAAGGATGCGCTTCACATTGCCTTTGTAGGCGCCATGCGGATTAACGTTTAGAATGATGCTTTCGCTCGGCTTCCAGGAAACGAGAACCCATTCACCAGAACCAGCGCTATTCTTCTGAAGCCAACCGTTGCCGAGATCGTCTCCAGAGGCGTTCTCCAGCACGGTCTTCTTCTCCACAATGCTGGCAACGCTTGCCGACAGACAGTAGAGCAGGAATGGCAGCGACGTCGGCTGTTCGACTGTTAAGGTCAACGTCGACGGATCAGTCGCGACAATACTCTTCTCAACATTCTCGGGCGTGAAACCGAACTGGCCGATGATAAAAGCGGGCCCCTTGTTCATCTTGATCGCACGTTGCAGCGAGAATGCAGCATCTTCCGCGGTTATCTGGGCGCCACTTGCAAACTTTGCGTTTGGATCAATCTTGAACGTAAAGACCTTGCCGTCGCTGTCTGCTTCCCAGGAAGCCGCGACGCCGCCTTCCACCTGATCCGGATTGGAGAGGCTTGGGTGCACCAGACGCTGATACATGTTGTTGCAGATTTCGCTACCGACAGCTTCAAAGCTCTCATGCGGATCAAGGCTGGTTATATTGTCGAGCTGCTGGGCCACAACCAGAATGTCCTGACGTCCCGCTCCGATAGCAGGCAAAATGCTCGCATAGGACAGGAAGGGAACGGCAGCCGCACCCGCCAGAAAACCGCGTCTTGAAATCATTGAGAGCTCCTCTTGCAGCGCCTTCCGAATATGCCCAAAAATTGAGATGCGATCATCGGCGCTTATATCCGGATATATTTTTCCACCTTTCCGCTATCACGTCAGCGGAGGCAGGGGCCAATGCAGAATTTTGCATTTCCTATGCAGACTTTGCATGAGCGCAACCTAAAAGAATGCTTTCGCTAAAAGGAATCGCCGCTCATGCAGCGCGGTCATATCAAGTGACCGAAATCGCATTTGCAATTCTTCGCGCTAGGGTCCATCACCCGTTTCTCAAATATTCGACTTGATTTGAAAAGGCTACTCCATGGCGACAGAACAGAAGATACCCGTTTTTGATGGTCACAACGACGTGCTGTTGCGGTTGTGGTCATCGGATGCTTCAGTGCCGGAGCAGCGCTTTCTTGATGGCGAAAATGTCGGACATATCGATCTGCCGCGCGCGCAGAAGGGTGGCTTGGGCGGTGGACTGTGCGCAGTATATGTGCCCTCGCCTTCGCGTGAACTCGACGCCAACGGCATCCTCGCGACGCCCAGCCAAACGGATGCGATGAAGGCGACGCTTGCCATGTCCGCAATCCTGCTGAAAATCGAGCGAGCATCTGAAGGCCGAGTTCGTGTCTGCCGCACGGCAGCAGATATTCGCGACGCGTTTGCGAAAGGCATTTTCGCTTCAGTCTATCATATCGAAGGCGTTGAAGCTTTCAGCGATGACCTCGATGCGCTTTATGTTCTGCATGAAGCTGGCCTTAGAACGCTCGGGCCGGTCTGGAGCCGCCCGAATATTTTTGCCCACGGCATTCCCTTCCGCTTTCCTGCCTCGCCGGATATTGGGCCGGGCCTGACCGATCATGGCAAAGCACTCATTCGCGCGTGTAATGAACTTAAAGTCATGATCGACCTTTCTCACATGAACGAGAAAGGGTTCTGGGACATTGCAGCGATCTCCGACGCGCCCCTCGTGGCATCGCATTCCAATGCGCACGCGCTTTGCCAGCAAAGCCGCAACCTGACGGACAGGCAACTGGACGCCATTCGCGATACGGGCGGCCTTGTCGGGCTCAACTTCGGCGTGTCGTTCCTGCGCGAAGACGGAAAGCGCGATCCCAATACCGATCTATCAGAGATCGTTCGTCACGCCGATTACATTGTCGATCGCATCGGGATCGACCACCTGGCGCTCGGTTCCGATTTTGACGGCACTACAATTTCGTCAACGTTACGCGACGTAGGCGATCTCCAGCTTGTCATAGAAGCATTCCGCAAGCACGGCTACGACGATGCTTCCATCGTCAAGCTCGCCCATGGCAACTGGATCAATGTCCTGGAGCGGACGTGGGGCGCTTGAGGCAATGCTGAATAGAAGCGATCTCACCCTTCAAGGGTGAGATCGAAGACGTGATGATGGATATGACCATCGAACATTTCGAGGAGGCTCTTTGTGGCCTCCCGGCTTTCATATCGCACCGGTGACGCGAGCGCCTCTGCCAAAGCCTCCCTGCTGTCATACATGGTCCAAAGCACCATCGGATAGGCCGGTGCGCCTTCGTCGCGTTCGACAGCGTAAAGAACGCGGACTTCCCTGATACCGGGAAAGCCCAGCCACATCGGCATAAGTGTATCAGCCACATAAGCTTTGAACGCATCCTCGCGCCCAGCATGAATAGTGCCTTCAAAAAAGGCCTGCCTGACAATCATGGGAATAACTCAGTTTACCTTGGTTGGCGGAACTTCGCCGGAAAAATGCGCTGCAAGATTAGCGAGTACGAGTTCGCCCATTCCAACACGGGTTTCGACCGTTGCGCTGCCCTGATGCGGCATAAGGACCGTGTTTGGTGCGTTCAGAAAATCCGCTCTGATCGTCGGCTCGTTGACGAAAACATCAAGACCGGCACCGGCAATGGTTCCGTTGTTCAAAGCAGCCAGAAGCGCGTCTTCATCAACGACACTGCCTCGCGCCACATTGATCAGATAGCCTTTGCTTCCAAGCGCCGCGAGAACATCCGCATTCACGATATTGGCCGTTGACGGGTTCGCGGCGACGCACACTGCGAGCACGTCGCTTTCGCGCGCAAGTTCTATCGGTGTTGCGTGAGCAACCCAGTTCGTGCCCGCAACGGGCGAGCGATTCCAGTAATGCACTTCCATGCCGAATGCTTCCGCCCGTCGTGCAAATGACTTTCCGATCTGGCCAAGCCCAAGAACGCCAACCCGCTTGCCCTTCGGACTAACTCCAAGGGGGAAGCCTTCCCGGCGAGCCCATTTTCCTTCCCGCACAAACTGGTCTCCGGTAACGACATGGCGCATCACCGCGAGCATAAGGGCAATACCAGTATCGGCAACATCATCGGTCAGAACGCCGGGTGTAGTGCTGACATGCACATTGCGGCTCCGGGCAAAGACGAGATCAACCTTGTCTGTCCCAACGCCATTGATGGCAATCAAACCAAGCGACGGCAGACGTTCTATCCACTCGTTGGAAAGCCCGGTTCCGCCGCCGGTAACAACGGCGCGGATATCACCGAGGGCTGCGTCTATCGCCGCCTTGTCTTCCGGCTTGTACAGCCGGAGAACCCTGTAGGCCGCATCCAATCGATCTTCGATCAACGGCATCATCGGCTCAACGAGCATGATTTCATTCGCCACTTCAAACTCCATTACTAAGCCACTGGAAACACTTCAGGAAATTTGGCCAATAAACGCCCTTGTGCGTTCATGTTTCGGATTGCCGAAGAACTCTTCCGGTTCCGACATTTCCAGAATCTGTCCCTGATCCATGAAGATCACGCGATCAGCCACTTGCCGGGCAAAACCCATTTCGTGGGTAACGCAAAGCATGGTCATGCCTTCCTTGGCGAGATCGATCATAGTGTCCAGAACTTCCTTGACCATTTCAGGATCAAGCGCCGAAGTGGGCTCATCGAAAAGCATGATCTTGGGGTTCATGCAAAGCGCACGGGCAATAGCCACACGCTGTTGCTGCCCGCCGGAGAGCTGCGCCGGATATTTGTCTGCCTGTTCAGGAATGCGGACGCGCTCAAGATATTTACGCGCGGTCTTTTCTGCTTCCGCTTTCGCAACGCCACGCACTTTCATCGGTGCCAACGTGCAATTCTCAAGAACGGTCATATGCGGAAAGAGATTGAACTGCTGGAAAACCATACCGGTTTCCTGCCGCACAATATCTACATTCTTGCCGCCGGCAGTCAGATCGTGGCCGTCAACAATGATCCGGCCCTCCTGAACAGTCTCCAGCTGGTTGATACAGCGGATGAGAGTGGACTTTCCCGAACCGGATGGGCCGCAAATAACAATACGTTCACCGCGGGATACAGTCAGATTGATATTTCGGAGCGCATGGTACGTGCCGTACCATTTATTCACCCCCTGCATAAGCACCGCAGAACCTGAAGCGTTTTGCTGTACCTCATTCGCCGGTCCCTGAGCCATCTGGTTCATGTCAAGAAACTCACTTTCGTGGACTGGATCGCCATGCCCATCGGCTGACAGGCATGGCGGAATTCGAGAGCTTACTTTGCCTGGGAAACAAAATCCGGCAGCGGCGCGCCGAGCCACTTCTCATGAATCTTGTTCAGTTCGCCGTCGCTCTTGGCCTTTTCGATGAACTTGTTGACGAATTCGAGCATTTCCGTCGAACCCTTGCGGACAGCGATGCCCTGAACCTGCTGGCTGAGCTGGATTTTCTGTTCGTAGCGTCCGGGAGCAGCTTTTTCGATCTCAGCCGCCACAACGTTGGAGAGCCCGATCAGCTCAACCTGCCCCGAAAGCAGCGCCTGCACTGCGCTGGCATCGTCATCGAAACGGCGGATGTTGGCGTCCTGCGGTGCCACCTTTGTGACTGCCGTGTCCTGCGTCGAAGCACGGGCGACGCCAATGGTCTTGCCGGAAAGATCTTCCGGCCTTGCAACCGCAATATCCTTCGGTCCGAATACGCCAATCGAAATGCCTGCATAGGGCTGAGAGAAGTCGACGCTCTTGGCACGCTCCTCAGTAATGCCCAGCGAGGCAACCAGAACATCGACCTGGCTACTCTGTAGATAAGGAATCCGGTTCGGACCGGTAACCGGAACGATCTGGGCTTCGACACCGAGCTCCTTCGCCAGCAGCTTTGCCACGTCAGCGTCATAGCCATCCGGTTCATTGCTGGTGTTCATGATGCCAAACGGCGGAAAATCGACCAGCATGCCGATCTTGATTTTCCCGGCGGACTTGATGCCGTCGACCGTCTGCGCAAATGCTACGGGTGCCAGCACTGTCGCGAGAGCTCCCGCACCAATGAAAGCCATAGCCAAACGTCTGGTGATATTCATGTTTATTCCTTCCCTATCAAGGGCCGGTCTCCTCACCGGCACCGTTTCTTATTTTCAGAGCATTTCCAGCCGCAGCCATAGCTCGGGTCGCAAACGCCGATTGCCTTCCCTCGAGCCCCCCTTACCGAGCGGTTGCGCGAGAAAACCTCGTTTCCATGCGGCGCGCCAAGATGGATAACGGCCAGCACAGGACAAAATAGACAGCAGCCACGGTGCCAAAAACCATGAACGGGCTGAATGTCGCGTTGTTGATGATCTGGCCTTGGCGCGTCAGTTCCGTAAAACCGATGATCGCAGCAAGGGAAGTGCCCTTGATGAGCTGCACCAGAAAGCCCACCGTCGGTGCAACCGATATGCGCGCAGCCTGCGGCAGGATCACATAACGCATACGATTATAGTAGCGCAGCCCTAACGCAGTCGCGGCTTCACGCTGTCCGGGTGGCACTGCATCAATACAGCCGCGCCAGATCTCGCCCAGAAATGCGCTCGCATGCAAAGTCAGCGCGATCGTCGCCGCGATCCAGGGATTGATGCCCAACCCGACAATATTGAGACCGAAAAACACCAGAAAAAGCTGCATCAGAAGAGGCGTTCCCTGAAACAACCTTATGAAGGCCAACGCAATGTAACGCGGGACACGGGCATCCGAGACACGCATCAGCGAGACAAGCAACCCTCCGACACCCCCACCCACAAAAGCTATGGCAGAAAGAGCAATGGTCCACTGCGCAGCATAAACGATAATGAGAAATTCATTCCAGCCAAAAGGTCTGATCATGGTCTGCTCCTATCGGCTCAACGGGTATTTAAATGCCAACTTCTCAATCAACGCGAAGACAGCAGAGAAACCGATGGACATGACGAGATACATAAGGGTGATAACAATATAGACCTCAAAGCTCGCAAAGGTCGCCGATTGGAGATCGTTACCCGTAGCCGCAAGCTCATTGGCAGAAATGACGGATACAACGCTTGAGGTCAGCATCAGGTAGATGAATTGGCTGGTAAGCGACGGATAAACTGTCCGCAACGCAGGTTTCATGATGACATAGCGGAATACCTGCAGCTTGGAGAGACCAAGCGCGGTTCCGGCTTCCACCTGGCCTTTATGAATGGATTCAATGCCTGCACGAATAATCTCCGTACCATAGGCCCCGAAGTTCACCACCAACGCCAGAAGCGCAGCACTGTTGGGCGACAGACGCAAACCGGCAGAAGGCAACCCAAAGAAGATGAAGAATATCTGCACCAGAAACGGTGTATTGCGGATGATTTCGATATAGGCGTCGATCACGAAGCGTACCGGCTTGGGGCCGGATGTCTTACCGACAGCGCAGATAATTGACACAATCAAGCCCAACACCATCGCCGCGCACGAGAGCTCAATTGTCTGCCACGCACCGACAAGCAGCTTATCCATCGACGCTAAGACAGGCGCGAAGTTGAAGTTATACAATGCCGAACCTCCCGGTACCCGGATTATGCCGACTTTTCCTCCTGTCGGCAATAAATTTAGATCGATCTAAATTGGTTTGATGCCGCTCGTCAATCATTAATTCGGATTAGATGGCGGTGGCCGTATTTATCGGTACACAGGACTGCCTGACCTGCAAATAGGTTTCGCTGACGATACGCTCAGCTTGCTTTTCTGGGTTTGCCAAACGGGAAAGAAGCAGCCGGGCGGCATTCTGGCCCACTGCAACCGGCCGGGTTGACACCGAGCTCAAACGAGGCCGCGTTGCCTCCGCGTCGCTTACATCATCGAAGCCGATGAGGGAAAAGTCTTCGCCGACCCTCCTCCCACAGTCATAAAGTCCAGCCGAAAGACCTAGCGCAACCACGTCATTGAAACAGATTGCCGCTGTCGGCGCTTGTCCCGCCTGAAAGAGCAACGGGGCGGCTTTGGCAATTTCCGGCATCGTATACGGCAAGCGGACAATCATGCCGGGATCAAGGCCCTGCTGTTGCATCGCTTCCTGAAAACCTTCGACACGTTCGCGATAGGCAGAATGAACAGGCCCGTGCACGGCAAAGGCGATCGTGCTATGCCCCAGCTGGGCCAAATAATTGACCGCCTGCCGCATTCCGCCCGCATAATCCACGCCTGCGTAGTCAATTCGGTCCGTCACATGGCGCAATACCTGAACGGCCGGCAGCCCCCAATCCACAAACTGCTCAATGAATTCGGGAGCCGTTTCTGCCGCCAGCGACACAATCACGCCATCGACACCGTGCTCGCGCATACGCTGCATGAGGGTGGTTTGATTGGCAAAATTCTCATGACTGTTCGCGAGAACAACGACCAGTCCAGCCTCACCCACAATGCTATCTATGCCGGAAAGCAATTCACCGTAAAACGGATTGCCGAGAGTCGGGACAATGACGCCAACCGTATTCGACCTCTCCGCCCGGAGGCTAGCAGCCCCCATATTGTAGACATAGCCCAGCTCCTGCAGGGCTTTTTCGACCTTCTCCCGTGTTGCTGCCCCCACCAGGGGACTTTTGCGAATGACCAGCGAAGCCGTTGCGCGCGATACATTGGCATGCCGCGCCACATCCAGAAGCGTAACGCGACTTTTCCTGCGGTCGTCACTCGGCATAAGTTCACCTGTCTGCAAATTGATCGATGTCCGACCTGCCTGAGAGGAACTCAGCAACCCGTCGGTCAGATTCGAGAAGCTATATTCAATTCAGACTGGCGCATTGGTCAATCCGCTGGAGAGCGAACAGGCTACCACTATATTCAAATGACACCGGCAGTGTTCCCGGCATCGTCATTATGCACATGCTCTTCCCGGGATTATCACTTGCCTTTCGTTTTTTTTCATTTGGGATACTATCGTTTTCGGATTTATTCTGCCATTGGAAGAATCGAAGGTTGATCCTTCGCAAAAAATTGCATTCATATAAGTGCAATGAATATATCGCAGATGCGGGACTTCTGAGACATCCTAAAGGAGCTCGAATGTTCACGCAATCTCACACTCGAGGAGGAAACATGCTTATCCGTCTGATCACGACTTCGGCGCTGACAAGCGCCCTCGCCCTCACCATCGGTTCGCAGGCATTCGCCCAGACGGAACTGGCGTGGTGGCACGGCATGACCGGTGCCAACAACGAAATGGTCAATGAGCTCTCCAAAGAGTTCAATGAAAGCCAGAGCGAATACAAGATCGTTCCAGTTTACAAGGGAACCTATCCCGAAACGCTGAATGCCGGCATCGCCGCGTTCCGCTCCAAGCAGCCCCCGGCCATCCTTCAGGTGTTCGATGCGGGCAGCGGTGTCATGATGGCTGCTGAAGGCGCTGTGGTGCCGGCTGCGGAAGTGCTGGAAAAGGGCGGTTTCAAGTTCGACAAGTCGCAGTACCTGCCCGGTATCGTGGCTTACTATTCGAAGCCGGACGGGACCATGCTATCCTTCCCATACAATTCATCGTCGCCGATCCTCTATTACAACAAGGACGCCTTCAAGAAGGCTGGCCTCGATGAAAACAATCCGCCAAAGACCTGGCCGGAAGTTTTCGAAGCTGCAAAGAAGATCAAGTCCAGCGGCGCAGCACCGTGCGGTTTCACCTCTACGTGGTTGACGTGGATTCAGACCGAAAACTTTGCTGCCTGGAACAACGTTCCTTACGGCACCAATGAAAACGGTCTTGGCGGCACCGATGTAAAGCTCGAAATCAATTCGCCGCTTTACATCCAGCACTTCCAGTCGATTGCCGACCTCGCAAAAGACGGCACGTTCCGCTACGGCGGCCGCACATCGGAAGCCAAGCAGCTCTTCACCTCCGGCGAATGCGCGATGCTGACGGAATCATCCGGTGGTCTGGGCGATGTTGTGAAATCAGGCATCAATTACGGCATCGGCCAGCTGCCTTATTATGAAGGTCACGGCCCGCAAAATACGATTCCTGGCGGTGCTGCTCTTTGGGTGTTCGCGGGCCTGAGCGACGAACAGTACAAGGGCATTGCAGAATTCTTCAACTTCCTCTCGCAAACCAAAATTCAGGTCAAGCTGCACGAAAAATCCGGTTATCTGCCGGTGACGCTGGCTGCTTACGAGGAAACCAAGAAGGCAGATTTCTATGAAAAGAATCCGGGCCGCGAAACGCCGATCCTCCAGATGATGGGCAAGGCTCCCACCGAAAACTCAAAGGGCGTGCGTCTCGTTAATCTGCCGCAGGTCCGTGATATTCTGAACGAAGAGTTCGAAGCCATGCTTGGCGGCAAGCAGGACGCAAAAACTGCGCTTGAGAATGGCGTCAAGCGTGCAAACGACGCGATTGCTGCCGCTCAGTAATCGATCACATAGACACAACGCCGCCTGCCCATGGCAGGTGGCGTTGTCCCCACGAGGAAGCTCCCCGTGCAGAAAGTTACCTTTCCGAATAAAATCTTGCCCTATTTCCTGCTGGCCCCACAGATCGTGCTGACTGTGGTGTTTTTCTTCTGGCCAGCCAGTCAGGCAATTTATCAGTCCTTCATGCGTGAAGACGCATTCGGGCTCAAATCCACCTTCGTGGGATTGGCGAACTTCACAGCCGTTCTGGCCGATCCCAACTATCTGCACTCTTTCAGGGTGACGATTATTTTCAATATCCTGACCGCACTGCTCGCCATGGGCGCAGCGTTGCTGCTTGCGACGGCAGCAGACCGCGTTATCCGCGGCAAGACATTTTATCGTACACTCCTGATCTGGCCGTATGCCGTGGCTCCCGCCGTTGCCGGCATGTTGTGGCTTTTCATGTTCAACCCCGCGATGGGCACTTTTGCCTATATTCTGCGCCGCAACGGCATCGCGTGGGACCCGCTTCTGGACGGTAATCAGGCTATGGGCCTCGTGGTCGTTGCAGCTGCGTGGAAACAAATTTCTTACAATTTCCTGTTTTTTGTAGCAGGGTTACAGGCAATTCCTAAATCCTTGATCGAAGCAGCCGCTATCGATGGCGCCCGCGGATCGCGGAGATTCTGGTCTATTGTATTTCCGCTTCTTGCGCCGACATCGTTCTTCCTGTTGGTCGTGAATACCGTCTACGCCTTCTTCGATACGTTCGGCATCATTCATGCCGTGACGGGCGGCGGCCCTGCCAAAGCCACCGAAACGCTGGTCTACAAGGTTTACAATGACGGCTTCGTCAATCTGAACCTCGGTTCGTCTTCTGCACAGTCCGTCATTTTGATGGCAATCGTGATTGCCTTGACCGCTTTCCAATTCCGCTTCGTTGAGAAGCGCGTGCATTATTCGTGAGTGAGGCGACAATGATAGAAAAACGCCCCGTCTCGAACCTTATCGGCCATCTCATCCTGATTTTAGGCATCATTATTGTCGCGTTTCCGATCTATTATACGTTCGTCGCCTCAACGATGACGTCGACGCAGATCATTCGTCCGCCTATCTCCCTTCTGCCCGGCGACCACCTCATTGAAAATTACGGCGAAGCCATCTTCGGCGGTGTTGAACGCGTTGTTGGCGTTAGCCTTGAACGGCTGCTTTGGAATTCGTTCGTGGTCGCCATGGCCATCGCCGTCGGCAAGATCATTATCTCGTTCATGTCTGCCTTCGCGATTGTATTTTTCCGCTTCCCGATGCGCATGTTCTTCTTCTGGATGATCTTCGTCACGCTGATGCTGCCGGTGGAAGTGCGCATCCTGCCGACTTACAAGGTAATCGTCGATCTTGGCATGATCGATACCTATGCGGGCTTGACCCTACCGCTGATGGCATCTGCGACGGCAACATTCCTGTTCCGTCAGTTTTTCCTCACAATTCCAGGCGAACTCGTGGAGGCGGCGCGTATCGACAATGCCGGGCCGTTCCGTTTCATGCGGGATATCCTGCTTCCCCTTTCGAAGACGAATATCGCAGCGCTTTTCGTCATTCTCTTCATTTACGGATGGACCCAGTATCTCTGGCCGCTGCTCGTTACCAATGATGCCAAGATGAACACAATCATCATCGGCCTGCGCCGCATGGTCGACTGGGCTGACGCATCCACGCCCTGGAATTACGTCATGGTAACAGCCATTCTGGCCATCATCCCGCCGATCCTCGTTGTGGTGTTGATGCAGCGCTGGTTCGTCAAAGGTCTCGTTGAAACGGAAAAGTAATGAGCAAAATCGTTCTTGATAATGTCCGCAAGAGCTATGGCGGCAATGTCGAAGTCATCAAAGGGGTATCGCTGGAGATCAATGACGGCGAATTCGTAGTGCTGGTTGGCCCTTCCGGCTGCGGTAAATCCACGCTGCTGCGCATGATAGCCGGACTGGAGGGCATTACATCTGGCACCATTTCCATCGGTGATCGCGTGGTCAACGATGTTGAACCTGCCGAGCGCGACATCGCCATGGTCTTCCAGAATTATGCGCTCTATCCGCATATGACGGTCCGTGACAATCTCGCTTACGGACTGAAGAATCGTAAAACGCCAAAAGACGAAATCGAACGACGTATAGCGAAAGCTGCGAAGGCGCTCGAGATCGAGCAGTTTCTGGAGCGCAAACCGCGCCAACTTTCCGGCGGTCAGCGCCAGCGTGTCGCCATGGGCCGCGCCATTGTGCGCGAACCGGCCGCCTTCCTATTCGATGAGCCGCTTTCAAATCTTGATGCGAAATTGCGCGTACAAATGCGTGTCGAGATCAAGCGCTTGCAGCGTTCGCTCGGCACTACGAGCGTTTATGTTACCCATGACCAGATGGAAGCCATGACCATGGCAGACCGTCTCGTTGTGCTGAATGCAGGTCATATCGAACAGGTCGGCACACCGATTGAACTCTATGAAAAGCCGGCCTCCACATTCGTAGCAACGTTTATCGGCTCTCCGTCCATGAACTTGCTGCCGAGTGCAGAAACCACCGGCTGGACGACCGGCAGTGCGGTGAAGACACCCGCAGGAAACTTTACCATCGGTGTTCGCCCGGAAGATGTCCACATTCTCGAAAATGGCGCGCCGGATGCCGATGGCTTCAATACGACCGTCCGTATCGAAGCGGTCGAACTCGTCGGGGCAGAAAGCTATATCCATTCCTCTTTGCCAAACGGCAATCCGCTTATCTTCCGCGTCGCTGGGCGCTCGACCCACAATATCGACCAGACCGTGAGGGTTGGCGCAGCCGCGGAAAATGTCCATGTTTTTGGCAGTGATGGCCTGCGCCTGAACGATTGACACTCTGGCGGGTTGCGTCTTTCGAAGGCCGCAACCCGCTATAATAATCGATTTCTGTTTTAGAATTTATCGGCTACACAGAAACGGAATATTTTTCCGCCTGTGAGGAAATTCCGATAGATGACGCATCAGCAGATACTCTCCTTCGCGGTAATCATACTCATGATGGGGGCGTTTATCTGGGGCAAATTCCGTTATGATGTGGTCGCGCTCTGCGCGCTTCTCTTAGGCATAGCCGTTGGCGTCGTTCCCTTCGATCAAGCGTTTTCGGGGTTTAGCGACGATATCGTCATCATCGTCGGCAGCGCATTGGTAGTTAGTGCGGGTGTCGCCCGTTCCGGTCTTATGCAAGCAGCAGTCCAGCGTTTCCTGCCGGATATTAGTAGCGTGCGGCTACAGCTCGCCGTGCTGGTGGCGATTGTCACCGTGCTTTCTGCCTTTGTTAAAAATGTCGGCGCATTAGCAATCATGATTCCTGTTGCGTTTCAGTTTGCGCGTCGTTCGAACGTTTCTCCCTCAACCTTCCTCATGCCCATGGCGTTCGGCGCGCTGCTCGGCGGTTTGATGACCCAGGTTGGTACTTCGCCTAATATCGTCGTTTCCCGTATCCGTGGTGAAATGGTCGGAGAGCCCTTCACCATGTTCGACTTCACACCCGTCGGCGCCGTGCTGTCAGCCGTGGGGCTAATCTATCTGGTCTTTTTTTACTGGCTCGTCCCGCAACGTACGCGCGAAAACGTTTCGCTGGATGAAGCAATCAAGATCAAGAACTATGCTTCCGAAGCGCGCATCACAAAAACCTCGACAATGATCGGCAAGCGCGTGACTGACCTCATCAAGGCTGCTGAAGGCGAGGCGATGGTGACTTCCATCATACGCAAGGAACAACGGTTGACGCCCCTTCCCGACACAGTCCTGAATGAAGGGGATGTGGTTTTGCTTGAGGGCGACCCGAAGGCGCTGGACGCGATCATAAGCGCGGGAAAGCTTACCTTGTCCGAGAATCGCAATCCTTCCGAGACCAGCGGCTCGACCGACATCGAAGTCGTGGAAGCTGTGATTGGGAAAAATTCGCGCCTCATCGGCCTAACTGCCCAGAGACTGGCCCTTTTCGCGCGCTATGATTTAAATCTGCTGGCTGTCAGTCGGCCAGGAGAGCGTATCACCGAGCGCCTTAGCGAAGTTATACTCCGCTTCGGCGACGTCGTCGTTCTGCAAGGCAGGCAGGCAAATCTGTCGACCTTTCTACCCGAATTCGAATTGCTGCCGCTTGCTCGCCGCAAGCTGATGCTTGGCAGCGTTAGGCGTGGATTGATCCCCCTCGCCATTCTGATTGCAGCCATCGGCGCAACCGCTTTGAGCCTTGTGCCGGTTGCAGTCGCCTTCTTTGCTGCGGCGGTTGCCATGCTGTTATTCAAGGTAATACCTCTCAACGAGGTCTATGATGAAATCGATGGCCCGATTCTGGTCATGTTGGCCGCGCTTATTCCGGTTTCGGATGCATTAAGAACAACCGGCGGCACGGATCTCATAGCAGAAGGGCTTGCCACCATTGGCCATCAATTGCCACCAGCCGGTGCCTTGGCACTCATTCTCGTAGCCGCGATGATGGTCACGCCGTTTCTCAACAACGCCGCGACGGTGCTTGTGATGGCTCCCATCGCGACCAGTTTTGCTTCCGGACTTGGTTTCAAGCCAGAAGCCTTTCTGATGGCAGTTGCGATCGGTGCGGGATGCGATTTCCTCACCCCGATCGGTCATCAGTGCAATACGCTGGTGATGGGGCCTGGCGGCTATAAATTCAGCGATTACCCGCGTTTGGGGTTGCCGTTATCGCTCATCATCGCGATTGTAACGGTTCCCACCCTGATGTTCTTCTGGCCGTTGAAATAATGCTAAAGCTGAACTGAACGTATCCATTCGAGGCTGTCAGAAACGATCTTTTCCACGCTCTCGGCGATATCTGCGCGGAATACCAACGGTTCCCCGACCGGACTTTCGAGTGTCGCAATCTGGCTTTCCAGCATCGTTACCGGCATGAAATGGCCAGTACGATGCCCCATATGCTCGTGCAGGACTTCAAAACTCCCGTCCAGAAAAACAAAAAGGACAGGCGCACCCGCAGCAGAGCGGAGGCGGTCACGGTATATCTTTTTCAGTGCAGAACAGGAAACGACAATGCCGTCAGTCGAGGCAGCAAGACGTTCTCCAATTTTGTCGAGCCAGGGCCAGCGATCCTCATCCTGCAAGGGTATGCCTGCTGACATCTTATCGACGTTGGACTTCGGATGAAGGGAGTCGCCTTCGAGAAACGGGAGATCCAATGCATCGGCAATCTTCTCTCCGATCGTCGATTTTCCGGAACCCGAAACACCCATAACGATAATACGCAGCATCAATTCCTCATACGCTCGCGGTCATGCCGCCATCGACATGCAAGACCTGTCCGTTCACAAAAGTGGAAGCATCGCTGCTCAGGAACACTGCGGCACCAACCAGTTCTTCCACATTCCCCCAACGGCCCGCCGGTGTTCTTTTCTCCAGCCATGCCGTAAATTCGGGGTCGTCAACCAATGCCTGATTCAACGGCGTCTTAAAATAGCCGGGCGCAATCGCATTGATCTGCAAGCCATGTCTGGCCCAATCGGTCGCCATACCGCGCGTCAGGTTACGGATCGCTCCCTTTGTTGCGGTATAAGGCGCAATGGAAGGTCGCGCCAGTTCACTTTGAACCGAAGCAATATTAATTATCTTGCCGCGTCCTCGTGCGATCATATGGCGCGCAACCGCCTGTCCAGCATAAAAAGCACTGGAGACATTGGTTTCCAGTAGCTGCTGCCATTTCTCAACGGGGAAATCTTCGAGCGGCGCCCGATACTGCATTCCGGCATTATTGACCAGAATATCGAGCGCGCCGATTTCATCCTCTATCGTGTCAATAGCGGCGCGAACTTCTTCTGCATCCGTCACATCAAACGCAGACGCAAAGACTTTATGTCCTTCATCTTCCAGCAGCGTGACGGCCTTGTCCACTTTGCTCCGCTCCCGGCCATTGATGATGACCGTCGCACCGTATTGCGCAAGACCTCGCGCCAGTGCAAAACCGATCCCCTGACTGGAACCGGTAATTAGCGCTATACGACCTTCCAGATTGAAAAGTCCAAAAGAAGAAGCCATCAGAAAGTTTCCAATTTGAGACCGACGCGGCTGGCCGCCTGCACGATGTGGTGGCGCATCACGTCGCGCGCCTGCAACGGATCACGCGAGTAAATGGCATCCCTGATCGCGGTATGCTCATCGATAGTGATCTCGACAATCTGCTCGAGCACGGCCCGTGCACGCGCAGCGTTGATTGCCTGATTGATGCGTTCGGCGATGAAGCCAAGGACTAGCGGAAAATACTCATTGTGAGTTGCAGAAGCGAGTGCACGATGAAAAGCCAGATCGGCAGCTATACCGGTATCTGTCCATTTTTTTGAACCGCTCATCTCTGCGAGCGCTTCGTTAAGTTGCATCATGTCATGTTCATCGTGATGCACCGCCGCCAGTCCTGCCGCTTCAATCTCGAGCGCCATTCGCAACTGGAAGAGGCTGCGGAAATTTTCGCGATTGCTAAGTGTTTCCGGCTCGATCCGGAGGGCATGCCGTCTGTCTGGTTCTGTTACGAAAGCTCCGACGCCCTGTCGCGTTTCAACCAAGCCCTCGTTGCGCAACTGGGCAATGGCTTCACGCACAACCGAACGGCTGACACCGAAGCTTTGAGCAAGATTATGTTCTGTCGGCAGTTTTTGGCCCGGCAACAGAGTACCGTCACCGATCTGCCGCGTAATTTCCGACGCGATGCGTCCTGGGAGCTGCTCATTGCGTCTGATTTCACCAAACAAAACGATAAAGTCTCCCTGATTGCCCGTGCAGCTGATGTGTCGTCAGCCTTTTGAAGAGTCAAGTGAAAGCTGGCATCCGGGGTTCATGATGTTGTCCGGATCGATAATCTGTTTGAGAGCTTCAAGCAGCTTTCGCCGCGCAGGGTCAATGCGCTTCTCGAAATCGTCCCTTTTCAGACGACCGATGCCGTGCTCGGCGCTGATACTGCCCGCATAACGATCCAGAACAGCATTGATCGTTTCCTTTGCAAGCTTGATCTTCCGGTCTTTCGCAACATTATCGAGATTGCTTTCGGGAATGACATTGAGGTGCACATTGCCATCGCCAACATGCCCATAAGAAACTGCAAGACAATCGGGAAGAACCTGAGCCAGTTCTCGTTCAGCTTCATCAACGAACGATGCCAGTTTTGAAAGCGGAACTGATATGTCCGTGCGCAGGTGCTTGCCGTGTAGTGCCTGCCCCTCGTTCATCGCCTCCCGGAACATCCAGAGATTTTGACCTTGCGCCCGCGATGACGCGATAGCCCCGTCAAGAACGAGGCCATCCTCCAGTGCGTGTGCAAGAAACTGTTCCATCAAAGGCGCTATATCGACCAGTCCAGAGCCCGAAATCTCCATCAAGACGTAGGCCGGATATTGTCCAAGGGGTACGGTGAGTTCCGGCATTGCCTCCTGTGCCAGTATAAAAGCCACCGGCGGCATGAACTCGAATGCAGACATGAGGTCACAGCACTGAACCCGTGCCCGCCGATAAAGCGCTATGGCATCTTCCAGCGAGTTGAGCCCAAGCAGCGCCGTTTCCACCTTGTCCGGTAAGGGCATCAGTTTGATTGCAACACCCGTTACGATTCCAAGAATGCCTTCCGCGCCGATAAAAAGCTGCTTCAGATCAATGCCACGATTGTCCTTTCTCAGGGTCGAAAGACCATTGAATATAGTACCGTCAGGCAGAACGACCTCCAGCCCAAGGATCAACTCACGTGTCATGCCATAGCGCAACACGTTGACGCCGCCGGCATTGGTGCTGACATTTCCTCCGATACGACAACTCCCCTGTGCGCCAAGCGCCAGCGGGAAAAACATTCCTTCTGCCGCCAGTTTGTCTTTTAGTTCGGAAAGAATGCAACCAGCGTCGACAACCGCTGAAAAGTCGTCCGGGTCAATTTTCCGAATGCGGTTCATCCGCTCGAGACTCAAAATGACGAGGTTGTCCTGACCATCTGGTACGCCGCCCTGCACGAGCCCAGTGTTTCCGCCTTGGGGAATGATCGACAACCCCAGCGAAGCGCAGGCTTTAACTGCGGCAGAGACATCCGCTGTTGAACGCGGCCGGATCACGGCCACCGCTGCGTTCTCCACATCTCCCGGCCAATCACGACAATAGCCAAGCATGTCGTTTTGCCCGGTCATAACCAGATCGTTGCCCAAAAGAGCAACGAGCTCTGCCTGCCTGTTTCCGGTCATGTTCCCCGAACCGTGCATTTTACCCTCTTGGCCCTATCGATGTGCAATGCGCTGCCGCCGAAGTACGACAGTTTTTAAGATGCAGCAGGCTTTTCCGTTTCGTTCCTGTAACGGAACGGAAAAAATTGTTTCCAACGCTTACATATAAGGTTATCAGACAACCCTACAACATGAATCTGTAGGAGACCGGATAAGTGTTGTTACAAGCCACGCCCGCATTTTGAGCGACGCTGGCTGCAAGGCAGGGAGGGATTTCTGAATGCATATCGCAATCATCGGTGCTGCGGGCATGGTCGGACGCAAGCTTGCACAGCGTCTTTCAAACGATGGCCATCTCCGGGAAACGCCGATAGAGAAGCTCACGCTTATCGATGTCGTTTCAGCAGAACCTCCTGTCGGCTTCGCCGCACCGGTTGATACGCTGGCAGCAGATATATCCACCATGGACACCGCGCAGAAGATCGTATCAGGGCGACCTGATGTCATCTTTCACCTCGCAGCCATCGTGTCCGGTGAAGCGGAAATCGATTTTGATAAAGGATATCGAATCAATCTGGATGGCACCCGGCATCTGTTTGACGCAATCAGGCTTGCGCACATTGCCGATGGCTATAAACCCCGCGTGGTTTTCACCTCCTCCATTGCCGTTTTTGGCGCCCCGCTCCCCTACCCGATCCCGGATGAATTCCACACGACTCCGTTGACGAGCTACGGCACGCAGAAGGCAATCAGCGAACTTCTGTTGTCAGACTACACCCGTCGCGGTTTCTTTGATGGCATCGGGATTCGCCTGCCGACGATCTGCATACGCCCCGGCAAACCGAACAAAGCCGCTTCCGGCTTTTTCTCCAACATTCTTCGCGAACCGCTCTCCGGGCAGGAAGCCGTATTGCCTGTCCCCGACGATGTCCGTCATTGGCATGCTTCGCCGCGCTCAGCTGTCGGCTTTCTAATTCATGGAGCCACCATCGATACGGAAGCAGTTGGTGCGCGCCGCAATCTTTCCATGCCGGGTCTCAGTGCCACCGTGGGCGAACAGATCGAGGCGTTGCGCCGCGTAGCGGGGGAAAAAGCCGTCGGCCTCATTCGGCGCGAACCGGACGAAATGATTATGCGCATGGTCGCTGGCTGGGCTCCCGGTTTTGAAGCAAACCGCGCGCAGGCCCTTGGCTTCACAGCCGAAACATCCTTTGATGAGATCATTCGCGTTCACATCGAAGATGAAATGGGAGGCAAGATTTGACACGCAGGATCGCGTTTCTGGGTACCGGCCTGATGGGTTTGCCCATGGCCAGTCGGCTCCTGGATGCAGGCTTCGACGTAACAGTCTGGAACCGGAACAGCACCAAGTCTGCCCCCCTTGCCAAAAAAGGCGCCAAACTCGCGCAAACTGCCGCAAAGGCGGCGGAGGACGCTGATATAGTCATCAGCATGCTGACCGATGGGCCAGCGGTACGTGACGTCCTCTTTGAGCAAGGTGTCGCTGCCGTCTTGAAAAAAGGCAGCACAGTCATCGACATGAGCTCAATTTCACCAGACTTCGCGCGCGAGCATGCCAAGCGGCTGGGAGCATCATATGTCAATCATATCGACGCTCCGGTTTCCGGTGGAGTGGTGGGTGCTCAAGAGGGCACACTCGCAATCATGGCCGGAGGTGATGAAGCAATCATCGTCGGCCTCGCCGATGTGTTCAAGCCGATGGGACGCCTTACCCGCGTCGGCCCGCCAGGGGCCGGTCAGCTGGCAAAACTCGCCAATCAGCAGATTGTTGCCGTGACCATTGGAGCAATTGCAGAGGCAATGGTTCTTGTTGAAAAAGGCGGCGGATCGCGTGCTGCATTCCGCGATGCCATTCGTGGGGGATTCTGTGAAAGCCGCATTCTCGAGCTGCACGGTAAGCGGATGATTGACCGTGATTTTGAGCCGGGCGGCACATCGCGCATTCAGCTGAAAGACCTCAATTCGATCCTGAAAACCGCAAGCGACCTGTCTTTGAAATTGCCTTTGACCGAGACCGTACGCGAAGCCTTTGCCGCGTTCGTGGAAGAAGGCGGTGGAGAAAAGGATCATAGCGCCTTGCTTATTCATATCGAAAAGCTCAACGAAGGCTCTCAAAGCTAGCGCCCGACCAGCAGTTGCATTGGGAGGTGCAATGAAGATCACAGCAATCGAAACCATCCGCATCGCCGAACGGCCAAATCTGTTGTGGGTGGAAGTTCATACAGACGAAGGAATTACCGGCCTCGGCGAAACCTTTTTCATGTCTGAAACGGTCGAATCCTATCTACACGAATATGTCGCCCCGCGTGTTATGGGCCGTGATCCGCTGCAGATCGATCTGCTGGCCTCTGACCTTGTGGGATATCTCGGTTTCCGTTCAACCGGCGCGGAAGTGCGCGGCAACTCCGCCTTCGATATCGCCCTTTGGGATTTGTACGGCAAAGCTGCCAATCTACCCATTGCTCAGCTTCTTGGTGGTTTCACCCGCCAATCCATTCGCACCTACAATACCTGCGCCGGAACCGAGTATATCAAGAAGGCTACCGGCCAGCAGTCTGCCAATTATGGCCTTGCGAATACGGATACCAGTTTTGATGATCTGAATGGCTTTCTGCACCGGGCAGACGAATTAGCCCTCTCATTGCTCGAAGAAGGCATAACGGCGATGAAAATCTGGCCGTTCGACATGGCGGCGGAAAAGACGCGCGGGCAGTACATTTCTCAACCCGATCTTAAGGCGGCATTGCAGCCTTTTGAAAAAATCCGTCACGCAGTCGGTGACCGCATGGATATCATGGTCGAGTTCCATTCCATGTGGCAGCTCTTGCCAGCCATGCAGATCGCCCGTGAACTCGCGCCCTTCAAGACTTTCTGGCATGAAGACCCGATTAAGATGGACAGTCTTGGCAGCCTCAAGCGTTACGCGGAAGCCAGCATTGCACCTATCTGCGCTTCCGAAACCTTGGGAAGTCGATGGGCATTTCGTGATCTGCTGGAAACAGGTGTGGCCGGCGTTGTCATGCTTGACTTGAGCTGGTGCGGCGGCCTGTCGGAAGCCCGCAAAATTGCAGCTATGGCCGAAGCTTGGCATCTCCCGGTCGCGCCACATGATTGCACGGGACCGGTCGTTCTGTGTGCTTCGACGCATCTTTCGCTCAATGCACCAAATGCCTTGATTCAGGAAAGCGTCCGCGCGTTCTACAAGACATGGTATCGCGATCTTGTTACCGCCCTGCCTGAAGTCAGCAACGGTATGATTACGGTTCCACCCGGCGCCGGGCTGGGCATGGCACTCAACCCCGAAATGGACAAGGCCTATACCGTCAGCCGGAGAAAAACAGATCGATCTAATTTTTGAGGTCAGGACCATCTTCAAGGCTGGACTCAATTCTGGACTGCTAATAATAGTACTATTGTTGTCAGGCATCCTGACAACATATGACCCGTGGGAAACGGTCATACATTGGGAGGATATCTGTGCAAGACAAGCGTGAACTGCAAGCATCGGCGATTCTGCCTGAAGACAGCCATTCTGCAATTTTGATAGGCCGCGTTTGGTCGAAGGCAGAAAACGGTCCTTGTCCTGTATTGGTAAAAAACGGCCATGTGCACGATCTGTCCGGCTTGTCCGCCACGGTTTCGGGTCTTCTGGAGCGCAATTCGCTGATAAGTGAATTGGAAAATACTGATAGCTTTCCAAGCCTTGGTTCTCTCAACGATTTTCTTTCCGGTGAAAGTGGGCAGTTGTTGGCGCCCATAGATCTGCAATCCATCAAGGCAGCAGGCGTTACCTTTGCTGACAGCATGCTGGAACGCGTGATTGAGGAACAGGCTAAAGGCGATCCCTCCCGGGCCCGTGAAATTCGCGAACGTCTGGCGCCGGTTATTGGCGACAATTTGCGCGGTGTGGTGGCTGGCTCTGAAAAGGCTGCAGAGGTCAAGGCGCTTCTTCAGGAAATGGGCCTTTGGTCACAATATCTGGAAGTGGGTATTGGACCCGACGCGGAAATCTTCACCAAATCGCAGCCGATGTCGGCCGTCGGGTGCGGTGCAACTGTCGGCATTCTGCCCATTTCCCAATGGAACAACCCGGAACCCGAGGTGGTCTTGGTAGTCGCCTCGGATGGACGCATCGTCGGTGCAACTCTTGGCAATGACGTCAATCTTCGAGACGTGGAAGGTCGGTCGGCTCTGCTGCTCGGCAAGGCTAAAGATAATAATGCCTCCTGCGCTATCGGCCCGTTTATTCGACTGTTCGACAGTCAATTCACCATGGACGTATTGCGCAAGCTCAAGCTGTCGCTGACAGTTCATGGCGCAGATGGTTTCGAAATGACCGGCGAAAGCCCGATGGAAGCGATCAGCCGCGATCCTGAAAATCTTGCATCACAGATGATGAACCGCAATCATCAGTATCCAGACGGCGCCGTATTGTTTCTCGGCACCATGTTCGCGCCCGTGAAGGATCGTCGTGGCGCCGGACAGGGCTTCACCCACGAAGTCGGCGACCGCGTGGAAATTTCCACGCCGAAGCTCGGGCGTCTCATCAACTGGGTCGATCGGACCGACAAATGTCCTGAATGGACATTCGGTATCAGGGCGCTGATCCAGAACCTGCAAGCGCGCAATTTGCTCGATAAAGTCTGAGGGCGGATAGATGACGAAAGCCATAGACTTCTTCTACAAGTTACTTGGCGCAATTCTCGTCTTCCTCCTTGCCGGCATGGCTATCATGGTCTTCGTCAACGTGATTTTGCGCTATGCCGCAAATTCTGGACTGACCGTATCGGAAGAACTTGCGCGCTATTTCTTCGTCTGGGTGTCTTTTCTTGGCGCAGTCCTCACCTTCCGCGAAAACAGCCATCTGGGCATCGAGTCGCTCGTTGCCCGCTTCGGACGGCAGGGGCGCGTTACATGCATGGCGATCAGTTACCTGATTGTTTTGCTCTGTTCCGGAATTTTCTTTTGGGGCACCTGGAAGCAGTTCGATATCAACGCCAGCATGGTTGCGCCTGTCACGGGTCTCTCAATGATCTGGGTTTATGGCGTCGGACTGTTTACGGGCGGTGCTATGTTCATCATTGCCGCCGAACGCTTCCTGCGTGCTGTCACCGGTCGTCTGACCGATGAGGAAATTGCCACCTTTGCGGGCGAACACTCGCTCGACCATCTGATGGAGTAGACGACATGACGCTTGTAGTATTTGTCGGATCGCTCCTCAGCGCCATGGCTATCGGCGTTCCGATCGCCTTCTCCCTTATGTTCTGTGGTGTCGTTCTCATGTGGTACATGGGAATGTTCAATACGCAGATCATCGCCCAGAATATGATTGCTGGCGTGGACTCTTTCACCCTTCTGGCAATCCCCTTTTTCATTCTGGCTGGTGAGCTTATGAATTCTGGCGGCTTGTCGCGCCGCATCATTGATTTCGCCATCGCCTGCGTTGGCCATATTCGCGGCGGTCTCGGCGTCGTCGCTATTCTCGCGGCCATCATCATGGCCAGCGTATCAGGGTCGGCTGCTGCCGACACTGCAGCACTGGCAACCATTCTGGTCCCCATGATGGCGAAAGCGGGCTACAACATCCCCCGTTCTGCGGGACTGATGGCAGCCGGCGGCATCATCGCTCCGGTCATCCCGCCATCAATGGCCATGATCGTATTTGGGGTTGCTGCCAACGTATCGATAACGCAGCTATTCATGGCGGGGATTGTGCCCGGTCTGATGATGGGCATCGCGCTGCTCATCACCTGGCAAATCGTCGTCAGAAAAGACAACCTCAAAGTGCTTCCCAAGCAGTCCGGCAAAGACCGGCTGCAGGCGACCGGGCGTGCACTCTGGGCGCTCGGCATGCCAGTGATCATTCTTGGCGGCATCCGTATGGGCGTCATGACGCCGACAGAAGCGGCCGTGGTGGCCGCAGCCTATGCGCTTTTTGTTGGCATGTTCATCTATCGGGAACTGAAGATTGTCGATCTATACGGCGTCTTCTTGCGGGCTGCAAAAACGACGTCCGTCATCATGTTTCTCGTCGCGTCGGCTCTGGTGTCGTCCTGGTTGATAACGGCCGCAAATATTCCGGCCGAAATCAGCAGTTACATCGCGCCTCTGATCGATAGCCCGAAGCTATTGATGTTTGCGATCATGATTCTGGTGCTCATCGTCGGAACGGCACTGGACCTTACGCCGACGATCCTCATCCTGACGCCAGTTCTGATGCCGATTGTCAAACAGGCTGGGATTGACCCCGCCTATTTCGGTGTTCTCTTCATCATGAATAACAGCATCGGGCTTATCACGCCGCCGGTCGGCGTCGTGCTGAATGTGGTGAGCGGTGTCTCAAAGGTGCCGCTTGGAAAAGTGGTCGCCGGCGTCAATCCATTTCTGATTTCGCAGGTGATCGTACTGCTTCTGCTGGTTCTGTTCCCAAGTCTCGTACTGGTACCCATGAACTGGCTTCACTAGAGCATTTCCAACAAAAGTGCGAAGCGGTTTCGCGTTGGATAATGCGATAAAACAAAAGGTTAGAGCGGCTCCGGCGCCTCGGTTTTAACCGGAACCGCTCCAGGTTCAACACCAACTCTGGGAGGAGAGTTCAATGAAGAAACTGATTATGCTGGCAACAACCGCCCTCATGGCGGGTGCGCTAACGGCACCGGCATTTGCCGAATTTCAGGAGCGCAACATCCGCGTGTCCAATGGCATCAACGAGGATCATCCAGTCGGGAACGGCATCAAGGCAATGAATGAGTGCCTTGCTGAAAAGTCCGGCGGCAAGATGAAGATAACCGCGTTCTGGGGTGGAGCTTTGGGAGGCGATTTGCAGGCAACGCAGGCGCTGCGTTCCGGTGTGCAGGAAGGCGTGGTAACCTCGTCGTCACCACTCGTCGGAATAGTTCCAGCGCTTGGCGTTTTCGACCTGCCATTTCTCTTCGCAAACGATGAAGAGGCAGATGCCGTCGTCGACGGCCCCTTCGGCAAAATGATGGATGAAAAGCTCGCGGCCGTAGGTCTCGTCAATCTTGCTTATTGGGAAAACGGCTTCCGCAACCTTTCAAACTCAAAACATCCGGTCAACAAATGGGAAGATTTCAGCGGCATGAAAGTCCGCGTGATGCAGAACAACATCTTCCTCGACACGTTCCAGAATTTTGGGGCCAATGCCACGCCAATGGCTTTCGGTGAAATCTTCTCGGCGCTGGAAACCAAGGCCATCGACGCGCAGGAAAATCCTTACGTTACCATCGATACTTCGAAATTCTACGAAGTGCAGAAATACGTGACAGAAACCAAGCATGCATATACGCCGTTTCTATTCCTGTATTCCAAACCGATCTTCGACACATACGCACCGGAAGAACAAGCCGCCCTGCGCGAATGCGCCGTCGTTGGTCGAGACGTAGAGCGCAAGGTCATTCGTGAACTGAACCAAAAATCATTGGAAAAGATCAAGGAAGCGGGTCTGGAAGTAAACACGCTTTCGCCGGAAGAACACGCTCGCATGCTCGAAAAATCCCAGCCGATCTATGCCAAGTACAAGTCTCAGATCGGCGAGGACGTCATCGATGCCGTACAAAAGCAGCTGAGTGAAATTCGCAAGTAAGAACAATTTAGACGCTGAGACAGGCCGCGCGCATCACGCGGCCTGTTTCGTTTCGCTCATGCGGCATCCCGCCGGCGGTTGACGCGTTCGGCCAGCTTGCGAGCACGCGCAAGGCTATCGGCTTGCTCGGTGCTGAAACGATCTTCGCCGATTTCCATGATCAGGAATGTGTCGGGCAAGAAGGTTAGCTCATCGAAAATTTCTTCCCAAGGAATATCCCCCCAACCGATCGGCAGATGCAGATCACCAATGCCGAGTGCAGTTGCCTCGGCAGGATGATAGAATTTGGTCATCGTGTAAGGACGGCCAAAACTGTCATGCACATGCAGATGCCCGGTTACAGGAGCCATGTCACGAATCTGCGGACGCCAGTCGATTCCCAGACGGCTGCACTCAATATAAGCATGGCTGAAATCGATCAGTCCGCAAACGGAAGGATGATTGACCGCAGCTACTGTTTCGGCAACCTTAGCCGGTGTCTGGCGATACTCGGCATCGCTCATTGCGAAGATGTTTCCAGCGCGATGCGAACGCCGTAAGACTTTGCCACCTCCGCCATTTCGGCGAGCGCATCTCTCTCCATGCTGTCGAGGTCGGGAATGCGAGAAAGCGCAGGCATTGCAGCGTGGCCGGAGTGATGAACAAGTACTTCCGCTCCGACACGGTTGCAAAGTTCCAGCATCGCCCGCACCACGGTCTTTTGATATGCGAGATGTTCGCGATCCATGAAATTGGAAACAATCTGTCCATGGACGCTGTAACGGGTGTCAAACTGTCTGGTAATATTGACGAGGCGATCCACGCGCTGCGGAATGAGACGGCCGCCCGAGATTATTTCCTCGCCGTAAAGCGACAATTCCACAGCGTCCGAACCAAGTTCGACGATATTGCGAATTGCGCCTTCAAGCGTGCTGAAATTGCCGTCACCCGTTGGGGTGCAAAAGCCAATCGCTGATATTATGTGGTCAGAGGTCATGATGCTGGTCCTGTCAGACATGAAAAATGCGCGAACGGGTTCTTCGGTATCGCGCATCTCCTCTGGCACGGGGCTATTTCAGGCATATGACTATAAGAAACGATTTCTCGTCAATTGAGAGGAATCGCGTTTCCGTCTTTGCCCGCCTGATAAGTGCCGGATAATTCGTCATACTTCGAAATAATCGCCTCGAGCCTATCGCGGAGGCGCAAACGATCTGCGTCCGGCAAGGATTCAACCATTTTCGGGATCGAATGGCTATGCCAGAAAGCGTTGTCGCGGTTGTATCCACCCGGTTCCAGGGTGAAAACTTCCTTGAGAATCTTCAAATCATGCGGGATTGAGAAAGCATCCCGTGAATCTTCATGACTAAAAAGGTAATAAAAATTATCGAAACCGCTCCAAGTAATAGCCGATAAGCACATGGAGCATGGTTCGTGGGTGGACAGAAACACCATGTCTTTCGTATCAGGACGTCCACTCTCCGGCATTTCATAGAAGCGCTTCAATGTGTGCACTTCGCCGTGCCAGAGCGGGTTTTCTGTCTCGTTGTTGGTTTCAGCAAGAACAAGAGACAAATCTGACTTGCGCAACAGCGCCGCGCCGAAAACCTTGTTTCCTTCCGCAACACCTCGCTCAGTCAGCGGAATGATATCCTGCTCGATAACGTCGATAAGCTTTTCAAGCAGTTCCAGTTCATTCGCCTGCACAGTTGGTTCCTCCCGGTATTGCTGTAGAACGGCGCCGGACCGGTTCGGCCCGGCGCCTTGTTGTTACTCCGCAAAGAAGGCGAAGCGGATGACGAAAAGCGCGGCGACCAGCCAGGTAGCCAGATGCACGTCACGTGCCTTGCCCGTGAAGGCTTTGAGGATTACATAGCTGATGAAACCGAAGGCCAGACCGTTGGCAATCGAATAGGTGAACGGGATAGCCAAAGCTGTCAGGGCAGCTGGTGCAGCCTCCGTCACGTCCTGCCATTCGATCTCGGTCAGTTCACGCATCATCAGGCAAGCGACGTAGATCAGAGCCGGTGCAGTGGCATAAGCCGGAACCGAACCAGCGAGCGGCGAAATGAACAAGGCCGCAAGAAACAGAAGTGCTACAACCAGTGCGGTCAGTCCTGTACGACCGCCCGCCTGAACACCGGATGCGCTTTCCACATAGGCCGTCGTAGACGAAGTACCAAGAAGCGAACCACCAAGGATTGCCGTGCTGTCGGCAAACAGGGCGCGTCCGAGACGGTTTGGTTTGCCCGGTTCAATTAGACCGCCGCGCTTTGCGACGCCGATCAGCGTACCTGTGGCGTCGAATACTTCGACCAGCACAAAAACGAGAATGACATGCAGAATGCCCGTATGCAGAGCGCCCATCACATCGAGCTGAAGGAAGGTCGGAGCAAGACTTGGCGGCGCTGAGAAAACACCGCCGAACTGGCTGATGCCAAGAGCGATAGATGCCACCGTGACAAGGAGAATACCGATGAGGATCGCACCGCGAACCTTAAGGGCGTCCAGCACAGCGATTATGAAGAAGCCCGCGATCGCCAAAAGCGGTCCTGCCTTCGTCAAATCGCCGAGGCTGACCAAAGTTGCCTGATTACCGACAACGACGCCCGCAGTTTTCAGACCGATTAAGGCCAGGAACATACCGATACCGGCCGCAATCGCGCTTCGCAGCGAATGTGGAATACCTTCCACCAGCCAGCGACGCACGCCTGTAACGGTCAGGATCAGGAAGATGATACCCGAAATGAAGACCGCACCGAGGGCCTGCTGCCAGGAAAAACCCATCGCCCCAACAACAGTGAAGGCAAAGAAGGCATTGAGCCCCATACCCGGCGCCATGCCGATAGGCCAGTTTGCAACGAGCGCCATGATGATAGAGCCGAGCGCTGCCGCAAGACAGGTGGCAACGAAAACAGCGTTTCGATCCATACCTGTGGTGGACAGAATATCCGGATTTACGAAGATGATGTAAGACATCGTCAGGAAGGTCGTCACGCCGGCAATAATTTCCGTTCTCGCCGTAGTGCCGTGTTCCTGCAATTTGAACAGCTTTTCGAGCATCGTCCCTCCAAGGCAAAGCGCCCGTCAATTCAGCGCCTCAACTCGCGTCAAATCACGACGCGCAACGTTTTGCGCCTCGCAATTATATCGAGCCGAAGCAACCTATGCGATTGCCATAATGTTGCTGCCGCTGCAGATTTGCAGGCGGACATGTTCCCCATACACCCATCGCGGACAAAAGCACAGTTCTGCCGCGTGAATGCCCGTTTGTTGACATGATTTAGTGTGGACCGAGATTTCGCCGCGCGCCAGTCACTCATTTGCGGGAAATATTTGAAACAGATTCAAAAAAGACAATTCGTGAATGCCGCTCCAAAAATTCTAACTGACTGTTTGATATGTGTTTTGCAGAAGCAAAGCCGTTCCGTACATGCCGAGAGCAAAGAATGTATGCGCGATAAGATTGAACAGCCGCACGTTGCGCGCATTTGGCAATTTGGACGCCGCCCAACCGATTCCCAGACCCGGCTGCAACAGAAACCATCCAGCTGATACGGTCAGTATACCGAAAATCCAAACCGGGAAAAATACTGGTTCAGCGAACCATTCCGCACCGCCATAAATGGCAAAGATCACGCCATAAAGAACGCCAACTGCGTAATGCCCGATCCAGCCGAGCGCTACTTCGTGCTTATAAGGTGCCGAACTGGAAATATCATCGTGAAAAATTCGTCCGCGCCGAAGATGCCAAAACCAACGGCCTACAAGTCCCCAGTTCGGAGGTGCCTGCCCGGGTATTGCAGCAAGCAAAAGCGCCCACAAATCCATTACTATGGTCGCACCGACCCCGATCAGAATTCCGCGCCAGACAATGTCCATTTTGAGTCTTCCTCTGCATCATCGGGCGGCAAGATAAGCCTGAGACCACCCAATGATGCAAGAGGAAGATCTGCGTACACTCCTGCATTCCAAATTATTACTGGCAATAGTTTGGTATAACAACATGGGTCGGCAATAGAAAATTGATATGAAATAGGAGCGATGAAGATTGTCTGTTCAACCGCAGCTACAACGGAAAGACCGCATCTTCATCGCTCGCCCCCCCGCAAGTAAAAGTTGATCGAAAATTGAGGTACACGCAATTGCAATCTGTCCCAAAATGGCACGGATTATGTCTCATTAGAGAGAGCTAACAGAAGAATAGACCAAAGAGAAATTCAAGCGGATCGAGCACGCCGTCATGCATTATACGAAACTCATCCAAAACTCTTCAGATTAAGGAAATAATAAATAAGCAATAATTAAAACAAAAGCGCCGGGACTGGAGACCGACGCTTTGTTATTTTATCAGATTTTCAATTACGGGGCGATCTTTCGGGAGACACGCCATAAATTATTACTTACCGAAAACTGCGCTTTGGATCTGCGAACGCGAAACACCGATATCGGCAAGAAGATGGTCGTCCATTGCACCGAGTTCACGGATAGCGCGTCGGCGGGATACGAACTGCTGTACTTTCTGACGAATGTTCATTTGCTTTCTCCTCGTTTGGATGATGGGTAAATAGGCGTTTGCCCAAATTTCCACCACGGATATGATTGCAAATGAGGCATGCGTTTTTGCTTGAGCTCAAAACCTTGAAAAGGTCGAATTTACTTCTCCTTCAAGCAATGGCCAGCTTATAGACTTAAAATGCAGAATTTGAGAAATGTCTTTTGCCAATAGGCTTCTAATCGATTAAGGGAGCGATAGGAACGAACACCTCCCCCGTTTCTTTCGGACATCGTCATGCTTTACGGTATTTTTCTCGCGTTTGCGTCCTATGCGGCGTTCGCTATCAGTGACGCCTGCGTCAAGTTTCTCGACGGCACGCTGTCACCATATGAGGTCGCGTTTTTCGGCGCTGTCCTGGGTTTGCTCGCTATTCCCTTTACGAAGAAAGCAGGCGACGTCTGGCTCGATATGTTTCGCGCAGCCAACATTCAGATGTGGCTATTGCGGACCGTGACAGCTGCCATGGGGACCATAGGCAGCGTTACTGCATTCACACATCTTTCCATGGCAGAAGCTTTCGCGCTTATTTTCCTCCTGCCCGCCTATGTGACGATACTATCAGTGGTTTTCCTAAAGGAGCAGGTCGGCTGGAGGCGATGGTCGGCAGTCCTCATTGGCTTTGTCGGCGTCCTGATTGTGCTTCGACCGGGATTTCGGGAGCTTTCCATCGGTCATCTGGGCGCACTTGCCGCCGGCATGGGCGGCGCGATGAGCATCATCATCTTCCGCGTCATGGGCAAAGAGGAAAAACGCATATCGCTTTATACAAGCGGGCTGATCGGCCCCATTATCATTTGCGGAGCTCTGATGGCTCCATCCTTCGAGGCGCCCAACACCGAGCAGTGGGTTTATCTTGCAGGCTATGGCCTCCTTGCTGCACTAGCCAATATCCTGTTGATGCTCGCAGCCCAGCGCGCACCTGCTAGTGCCATCGCTTCCCCGCAGTACAGTCAGATGATCTGGGCGATCCTTTTCGGATATTTTGTCTTCCACGATCATATAGACATGCCGATGATGATCGGCATTGTTCTCATCACTATTTCCGGACTCTTCACGTTCATTCGCGAAAGACAACGCGGTGTGGAGGGTCCTCCGGCTGTCGTCACATCTGAGCCAACTCCGGCGCTTGTCGAAGACAAGATCGAACAATCTTGATGGCAAATCTTGACAAGTTCGTGCTTGTCTCCAGCGTTGCCTCCTCCTACCATACAGACCACCCGCACCGGGTCGATGAAACAGCACCTTAGAAAGCGTGCATAGGACGTCGATCCGTTTTCAATCATATCGAGACGCTCCGAGCATTTTCCGACAAAGATCTGTGTTTGAGGCGGTCTGGCGCGGGCTGAAGCATGAGAAGAATATTGTCAAAGGACGAGGAAGATGACCGACAAACGGGCGATGTGGACCTATTACAAGGGCGAATGGCGTGAGGGGGATGTGCGAATTCTCGGTGCAGCCTCGCAAGCGACCTGGCTTGGTTCGCTGGTATTTGATGGCGCACGCTTGTTTGAAGGTGTTACGCCGGATCTCGATCGTCATTGCGCCCGCGCCAATGATTCAGCCCGGGCTTTGGGATTGGAGCCTACACTTTCCACCAACGATATCGAAACACTGGCGCGTGAAGGCCTGAAGAAATTCGCACCGGGAACAGACGTATATATCCGTCCCATGTACTGGGCAGAAGAGGGTGACGCCAGCACCGTCGCTCCGCTTGCCTCGTCAACCGATTTTGCACTCTGCCTTGAAGCGATCCCCATGGTCGAGCCAAAGGGCTTCACCATCACCACCACGTCGTTCCGCCGACCCTATATGGAAGTCATGCCGGTCAATGCCAAAGCTGCGTGCCTCTATCCGAACAATGCGCGCATGCTGCGTGAAGCCAAGGCAAAAGGCTTTCACAACGCTTTGGTGACCGACGTGCTTGGCAACGTCGCAGAAACTGCAACCTCGAACGTTTTCATGGTCCGCGGCGGCGAGGTGTTCACTCCCGCCGCTAATGGCACGTTCCTCAATGGCATCACTCGCCAGCGCGTCATCAATCTGTTGCGCAACGCAGGCATTTCCGTTCATGAAACCGTATTGAAAATTGAAGACTTCCGCCAGGCAGACGAAATCTTCTCCACGGGCAATATGAGCAAGGTTGTTCCGATTATCGGTTTCGATGATCGCAAGCTGGAATATGGACCGCTGACCAAACGTGCCCGTGCTCTCTATTGGGAATGGGCCCACGCGTGATATCCAAACAAAACACCTCCGGTCCAGTGACCGGAGGTGTTTTTCACCGCCCTCAAAAATTTGACATCACCAATATATGATCGAACATACGCCCCTCTTTCTCGCAATCGCAGTCATTGCGGCATTTCTTGTCGGGCTTTCGAAGGGCGGCTTGCCATCGGTTGGCACTCTCGCGGTTCCTTTGATGGCGCTGGTCATATCCCCAGTCACCGCGGCTGCGCTTCTCCTCCCGATCTATGTCATCAGCGATATGTTTGGGCTCTATCTTTATCGCCATCATTTTTCCGCTCGCAACCTTGCAATCCTCACCCCGGCGGCGGTTCTCGGCGTCGGTATCGGATGGATGTTCAGCGCGTATCTGTCGCCTACATTCACAGGAATGCTCGTCGGGTTGGTTGGCATCCTTTTCTGTTTCAACGCATGGTTCGGTGCGCGCTATCGCCGGAAAGCACGAACGGCGGATGTGCCCGGTGGCGTATTCTGGGGTGTACTTACCGGTCTAACCAGCTTTGTCTCTCATTCCGGGGCTCCACCGTTTCAGATGTACGTATTGCCGCAGCACCTGCCGAAGCTGGTATTCGCCGGCACCTCAACCATTCTTTTCGCCATCGTCAACGCCGTTAAACTCGTCCCGTACTGGCAATTGCAGCAGTTTTCAAATCTCGACACGTCCCTCGGTCTCTGGCTGATCCCCGCCGCAATAGTGGGTACCTTTGTCGGGGCCAAGCTGACCCGGATCATGCCGGACGGCCCGTTTTTCTTGCTGGTTCAGCTGACCTTGTTCGGACTTTCTCTAAAGCTGATCGCTGACTGGATCGTGCCCTATTTCTTCGGTTGAATAAATTCGGCCCTGCTTGCAACACCTCGCCCGTTCGGTCACGATGCGTATACTGGGCCTTTGGGAGAGAGGGAGCGGGGATGGCTGATGCTGATGTTATTATCATCGGAGCAGGACTGGCAGGGCTTGTCGCCGCTCACGAACTGGCTGCAGCCGGACGTAAAGTCATTCTTCTGGAACAGGAAGGCGAAAACTCCATCGGCGGACAGGCGTTCTGGTCACTTGGCGGACTGTTTATGGTCGACAGTCCCGAACAGCGTCGTCTTGGCATCAAGGACAGTATTGATCTCGCGCGGCAGGATTGGTTCGGCTCGGCCCAGTTTGACCGTCCCGAAGATCATTGGCCCAAACGTTGGGCCGAAGCTTATCTGGCGTTTGCGGCCGGAGAAATGCGGTCCTGGCTTTATAGCTTGGGGATGCGCTGGTTCCCTGTTGTGGGTTGGGCAGAACGCGGGGGCGCGAAAGCAGATGGCCACGGCAATTCCGTGCCGCGTTTCCACGTCACATGGGGAACAGGACCTGCCGTTGTAGCGCCGTTCGAGCGTTCGCTTCGCGAAGCAATCGGCAAAGGGCTCGTAACGCTGAAAACCCGCCATAGAGTCAACGGCATAGCCACAGTCGGCGGACGGATTAGCGGTGTTTATGGAGAAGTGCTGGCACCATCGACCGTTGAGCGGGGGCAGTCTTCGTCACGCGATGCCGTTGGAGAATTTTCCTTTTTTGCTGATTGCGTAATCGTCACATCTGGCGGGATAGGCGGAAACCCGGAAAAGGTTCGAAAGGCATGGCCATGTGACAGGCTCGGCAATCCTCCAAAAGAAATAGTATTGGGGGTTCCTGCTCATGTCGACGGGCGAGGCATTGATATTGCGGTAGCCGCAGGCGGTCACGTCATCAATGCCGACCGCATGTGGCACTACACGGAAGGCGTGCGGAACTGGGACCCAATTTGGCCAAACCATGGCATTCGCATTCTGCCGGGACCGTCTTCCATGTGGTTCGACGCCAAGGGGGATCGCCTCCCTGCCCCCTATCTCCCCGGTTTCGACACGCTGGGCACGCTCAAGCATATTCTATCGACAGGCTACGATTATTCGTGGTTTATCCTGACCGAGAAAATTATCCGCAAGGAATTCTCCCTGTCCGGATCGGAACAAAATCCGGATCTCACGGGCAAGGACTGGAAACTCTTGCTTAAAAGCCGCCTTGGTAAAGCACCGCCGCCTCCAGTGAAGGCATTTCTGGACAATGGCGCTGACTTCATTACGGCGGGAACGCTGGACGAGCTTGTTGCGAGGATGAATGGTTTGACGGGACATCAGCTTCTCGATCCGGACCATATTCGCGATCAGATCGAAGCGCGGGATCGGGAGATCATCAATCGATACTCCAAGGATGCCCAGGTCATGGCGATTCAAAATGCCAGGGCCTATATCGGTGATCGTCTTACGCGTGCCGTTCCGTTGCATCCCATGTTGTCGCCTACCAACGGCCCGCTGATTGCAGTCAAGCTTCACATTCTCACGCGCAAGACACTTGGCGGGCTGCATACCGACTTGGACGCACAGGTTCTCAATCCAGCTGGAGAAAAGGTGCCCGGCCTGTATGCGGCAGGAGAAGCCGCCGGGTTTGGCGGCGGCGGCTATCACGGTTATAACGCGCTTGAGGGGACATTTCTCGGCGGCTGTATCTTTTCCGGACGGGCGGCGGGCCGGGCCGCAGCGGCAGCATCGCTATAACCTCTACGATGATGGCGAAAGGCCCTGACTGACTATATTTCATATATGAGTTTTTTATTTTTTTGCCCCCAGCCTGCTCTCGAAACCCTATGCCACCCAGAAACATAATATCCCGGTAAGAAACAGGGAGCCCTTTCGGGCAATTCAGGCATGACTACGGATTTCGCCGTCCTTGCAATCGGAATTGGCTTTTTTGGCCTGTTGTTCGGCTATCTACGCATCTGCGAAAAGCTTTGAGGCTGGCCATGCCAATCGAATACATCGCTGGCGCTTTGGTTGCTGTCTTCATAGCCGCCTATCTCCTTTACGCGCTCGTACGGCCGGAACGGTTCTAAGCCGGTCTCTGGTCAACACCGCGTTACCGGCAGCTATTCAGTCCTCGGAAAAGACTATGACCCTTAATGGATGGATTCAGATCCTCGTTTTTTGCGGGATCGTTATTTTGCTCGTCAAGCCGCTCGGCGGCTACATGACGCGCGTCTTCAGTGGTGAACGGACTTTCCTTTCACCTATCCTGCTTCCCGCGGAGCGCGCGCTTTACCGGCTTGCAGGCACAAGCGAACGAGAAGAGCAGCACTGGACGACCTACACAGTTTCCTTGCTTTCATTCAACCTGGCGGGCTTTTTGCTCCTTTACGCGCTCCAGCGGTTTCAAGGCTCCCTGCCCATTAATCCGATGGGTATGAGCAACGTTCCAGCAGACCTTGCCTTCAACACCACCGTAAGCTTTGTCACCAACACCAACTGGCAGAACTATGGTGGGGAAAGCACATTGTCCTACCTTACGCAAATGGCAGGGCTAACGGTACAGAATTTCGTATCGGCGGCAACCGGCGTTGCCATCGCCATCGCGCTCATTCGCGCGTTCTCACGCAAATCCATGAAAACGCTCGGAAATTTCTGGGCCGACCTTACGCGCTGCACTCTCTACATTCTATTGCCCTTGTGCATTCTCCTTACATTGGCTTTTGTCAGCCTCGGCGTGCCCCAAACGATTGGCGCTTATGCCGAAGCAACGACGCTGGAAGGTGCTCGACAGGTGATAGCGCTCGGGCCCGTTGCGTCGCAACTTGCCATCAAGATGCTTGGCACCAATGGCGGAGGCTTCTTCAACGCCAATTCCGCGCATCCTTTCGAAAACCCCGACGCCATTTCCAACCTGATCCAGATGGTTGCTATCTTTGCCCTTGGCGCTTCCCTCACGAATGTCTTTGGACGCGTGGTCGGCAAGGAACGGCAAGGTTGGGCGATTTTCGTTGCGATGGGCATATTGTTCGTCGCAGGCGTTGCTATCTGCTACTGGGCGGAAGCCGCGGGCAATCCCCTCATCCATGCGCTTGGAATTGATGGCGGCAATATGGAGGGCAAGGAAACACGGTTCGGCATTACGATGTCTGCGCTTTTTGCCGTCGTGACAACCGCTGCATCATGCGGGGCAGTGATCGCCATGCATGACAGCATGATGGCTCTCGGCGGAATGATCCCCATGATCAATATGATGCTAGGAGAAATCATTATTGGCGGTGTCGGCGCAGGTTTCTACGGCATTCTCCTATTCATCGTCATCGCCATTTTCGTGGCCGGGCTGATGGTTGGGCGCACTCCAGAATATCTGGGCAAGAAGATCGAAGCCAAAGAAGTGAAAATGGCGATGCTCGCCGTTCTCTGTCTCCCCCTGTCGATACTGGGCTTTACGGCGGTCGCTTCAGTCCTTCCGACAGGTCTGGCCTCCATCGCCAACCCTGGCCCGCATGGTTTCTCGGAAATCCTCTATGCCTATACTTCGGGCACAGCGAATAACGGCTCAGCCTTTGGCGGACTCTCTGGCAATACGCCTTGGTACAACATCACCATCGGTCTCGCCATGCTGATGGGCCGATTTCTCGTGATCGTTCCCGCGATGGCAATCGCCGGCTCGCTTGTCGTCAAGAAAGCGGCTCCGCAATCGGCTGGCACCTTCCCTACGACCGGACCGCTTTTCGTCGGCCTGTTGATCGGCGTCATTCTCGTGGTTGGTGGCCTGATCTTCTTTCCAGCACTCGCGCTTGGCCCTGTCGCCGAACACCTCGCGATGATCAAGGGACAGATGTTCTGATGCTGAAACCTTCAAGCTGCATTCTCTCAATCCTTCTGGCAACGACCGTCCTTCTTCTTGCGGTTCAGCTTGCCGGATTGATCTGAGCTTTCCGAACGGAAACGTAAATTTACTGGAGCCTCTGTTATGAGCCCGTCTAAATCCGCGAGCATTCTTGATGCCCGCATCCTTCTACCCGCCATTGGCGATGCTTTCTGTAAGCTGAATCCCAGAAGCCTTGCACGCAATCCGGTAATGTTTGTGGTTGCGGTGGTTTCACTCCTCACGACATTGCTTCTGCTGAAAGACGCGGCTGCGGGCAATCCCAATGTCGGCTTTTCATTCCAGATCGTCGTCTGGCTGTGGTTCACGGTTTTGTTCGCGAATTTTGCCGAAGCCGTCGCCGAGGGACGGGGAAAGGCACAGGCGGATTCCCTGCGTCGGACGCGGACAGAAACGCAGGCAAAACTATTGGATAGTCCGGAAAGCCCAAACTGGAAAAATGTGCCGGGAACCAGCTTGAAAGTCGGAGACGTCGTTCTGGTTGAAGCCAATGATATCATTCCTTCCGATGGCGAAGTTATCGAAGGCGTGGCCTCCGTCAACGAAGCCGCCATCACCGGGGAATCCGCACCAGTCATTCGCGAGTCCGGTGGGGACCGCTCTGCCGTGACAGGTGGAACGCAGGTTCTGTCCGACTGGATCAAGGTTCGGATTACAGCTGCGCAAGGCTCAACCTTCATCGACAAGATGATCAGCCTTGTCGAAGGCGCCGAACGTCAGAAAACACCGAATGAGATCGCGCTCAACATTCTGCTTGCCGGTATGACGCTGATTTTTGTTCTGGCGGTTGTCGCGATCCCTAGCTTTGCGACCTATGCAGGCGGCTATATTCCCGTCACAGTTCTGGTTGCACTCTTCGTCACCCTGATCCCGACCACGATCGGCGCTTTGCTTTCTGCGATTGGCATTGCAGGCATGGACCGGCTTGTACGTTTCAACGTGCTCGCCATGTCCGGCCGCGCGGTCGAGGCTGCCGGTGACGTCGACACGCTTCTTCTCGACAAAACCGGCACGATTACGCTCGGCAACCGTCAGGCCACGGCTTTTGTACCTGTCAGCGGTGTAACTGAACAGGCTCTGGCCGACGCAGCACAACTGGCTTCGCTTGCCGACGAAACACCGGAAGGCCGCTCTATCGTCGTTTTGGCCAAGGAAAAATACGGCTTGCGTGGGCGCGACATGCAGGGGCTACATGCCCATTTTGTACCTTTCACAGCGCAAAGTCGCATGAGCGGGGTGGACGTTGAAGGTTCCGTTATCCGCAAAGGTGCGGTCGATGCGGTGCTTGATTATGTGGATCACGGCAACCGTGTTGATCAAAGGATAATATCGGAACTGCGATCCGTCGCTGATACAATCGCCAAGGCGGGCGGGACACCGCTTGCTGTCGCTAAAGACGGCCATCTCCTCGGCGTGGTGCACCTGAAGGACATCGTCAAAGGCGGTATCCGTGAACGCTTCGCGGAACTGCGCCGGATGGGTATTCGTACAGTCATGATTACCGGTGATAACCCGATGACAGCAGCAGCCATCGCCGCGGAAGCCGGTGTGGACGATTTTCTTGCGCAGGCAACACCGGAAAACAAGCTCTCACTGATCCGCGAGGAACAGGCCAAAGGCAAGCTTGTCGCAATGTGCGGCGACGGCACCAACGACGCCCCTGCCCTTGCTCAAGCCGACGTCGGCGTGGCCATGAACACCGGCACCATTGCCGCGCGTGAAGCAGGCAATATGGTCGATCTCGACAGTGATCCCACGAAACTCATCGAAATTGTTGAGATCGGCAAGCAGTTGCTGATGACACGGGGAGCACTAACCACTTTCTCGATCGCCAACGATATCGCCAAGTATTTTGCAATTATTCCGGCGATGTTTCTTGCCTTTTACCCTCAACTTGGCGCGCTCAACATTATGGGATTGGCTACCCCACAGAGTGCCATTTTGTCGGCCATTATCTTCAACGCCCTGATCATTGTGGCCCTGATCCCGCTTTCGCTGAAAGGCGTCACCTATATGCCGGTCGGTGCAGGCGCTCTCCTTTCGCGTAATCTTCTGATCTATGGTCTCGGCGGCGTCATCGTGCCGTTCATCGGTATCAAAGCCATCGATCTGGCCATTACCGCCCTTGGCCTCGTATAAGGATAAGCAAAAATGCTGAAACAGCTTCGTCCAGCGCTTGTCATGATCGTGTCGCTCACCGTCATAACAGGTTTGGTCTACCCGCTCGGAATGACGGGTATCGCCCAAGCCATCTTTCCGGAAAAAGCCAATGGAAGCTTGATCGAAAAGGATGGCAAAATCATTGGCTCCCAATTGATCGGGCAGAATTTTACCAGCGATCGCTATTTTCACAGTCGCCCATCCGCCGCGGGGAAAGACGGTTATGACGCCACAAGTTCCGGCGGTTCAAATCTTGGCCTGACCAATCCAAAACTCATTGAGCGGATTAAAGCCGATGCCAGTTCCCTGGCGCAACAAGAAGGCTCTGCAAAGCCGCCGATCGACCTCGTGACAACATCAGCAAGCGGTCTCGATCCGCATATCTCCCCGGAGGCAGCTTTTTATCAGGTGCCGCGCGTTGCGAAGGCTCGCGGAATTGATGAAGCCGTATTACGCGGAATTGTCGAACAACAGGTTGAGGCTCGTGAACTTGGCTTCCTCGGCGAACCGGTAGTCAATGTTCTCAAGCTGAACCTGGTTCTGGACAGGACCGGCACCAAGTAGAATAACTGGCGGCGACTTGATTTGCCGCCCTTCCTGTCAGGAGCCTTGTTTGACAGCGGATCCGCTTCGTTTCAGCGATAATAGACCCTCCCCGGATGCGCTACTTGAACAGGCGGAACGCGAGGCGCGTGGCCGCCTGAAGATATGTCTCGGCGCTGCGCCTGGTGTGGGGAAGACCTACGAAATGCTGATGTCGGGCCGCGCACGCAAAGCTGACGGAATCGATGTCGTCATCGGCGTTGTCGAAACGCACGGACGAGCGGAGACCGAGGCTCTCATCGAAGGGCTTGAAATCGTTCCTCGCGCGCGCGTTGCCTATCGTGGTCATCAACTGGAAGAAATGGATATCGATGCGGTTCTGGCGCGCAAGCCGCAACTGGTTCTGGTAGATGAACTGGCACATACGAATGCGCCCGGTAGCAGGCACCCGAAGCGGTATCAGGATGTTGAGGAAATTCTGGCGCGCGGTATCGACGTTTACACAACGCTCAATATCCAGCACGTCGAAAGCCTCAATGACGTCGTAGCGCAGATCACGCGCATCCGAGTGCGTGAAACGGTGCCCGACAGCATAATAGACCGTGCCGACGATATCGAATTGATCGATCTCACGCCGAACGACCTCATCAAGCGTCTCAATGAAGGCAAAATCTACCTCCCAAAGACGGCGAAACGGGCGATCCGCAACTATTTTTCTCCGGGGAACCTGACAGCGCTGCGCGAACTGGCGTTGCGCCGCACCGCCCAGCGTGTAGACAAACAGCTCCTCAGTCATATGCGCGCTCATGCGATAGAAGGTCCATGGGCGGCAAGTGACCGGATATTGGTTGCCGTCGATGACAGTCTCCGCAGTATGTCGCTTGTTCGCTATGCCCGGCGGCTTGCAGATCGCCTTCGCGCTCCATGGGCTGCGATCCACATTGAGACCGCGCGCTCTGCAGGTCTCGCAGATGACGCAAAGGATAGGCTTGCAACGGCATTGAGGCTTGCCGAACAGCTCGGCGGCGAAACGATCATCATTCCGGGGCAGTTCATAGCCGAAGACATTGTTCGCTACGCTTCAGCCCACAACTTCACCCAAATCATCGCCGGAAAGTCCATAAAGTCACGCTGGCGCGAAATGATTGACGGCTCTATCGCGCGTGAGCTTGTTCAGCTTTCAGGTGCTATCGATATTCATATAACGGCTGGTGTCGAGCACGAAAACGGGGGGGCCAGCCGCAAGATAAATACCGCCCGCCATAAGACAACGCCCGATATAGCGCCCTATCTGATCGGCACGGCGATGACTGGCCTGGCGCTTGTTTGCGGACTGTTGCTCGATCGGTTTCTGGATGTGCGCAGCATTGCGCTGGTTTTCGTTGTTGGCGTTCTTGGTGTCGCAGTCACCCTGGGTCTCTGGCCTGCGCTTTTTGCGTCCGTAATCAGCGCATTCGCCTATAATTTCTTTTTTCTCTCGCCACTCTACACGCTTTCCATCGCCGATCCCGAAAGTGTCGTTACGTTGGTTTTCTTCCTGTTTGTGAGCGTTATCGCCAGCAATCTGGCAAGCCGCGTTCAAAGGCAGGCCGCTGCGGCGCGACAACGCGCACGCATGACGGAAGATCTCTATCTTTTCAGCAAAAAGTTGGCGGGGACAGGCTCGCTTGATGATGTGCTCTGGGCGACGGCTTTCCAGATCGCATCAATGCTTAAGGTACGGGTCGTAATTCTGCTCCCCGAGGGAAACAGCATTGCCGTCAGGGGCGGTTATCCGCCCGATGATACTCTTGACGACGCCGATATAGCTGCCGCACACTGGACCTGGAGGCATGACTTGCCCGCGGGCCGCGGCGCCAATACGCTGCCGGGCGCAAAGCGGCTCTACCTGCCGCTCAAGACTGCAAGAACGTCCGTTGGCGTCATCGGTCTCGACAATGATCGTGTCGGACCAATTTTCGCGCCTGAGCAGCAGCGCCTCTTTGAAGCTCTGGCCGACCAGGCGGCAATTGCCATTGAGCGCGTTCAGCTTGTTGACGATGTGGAGCGGGCAAAGCTGGCCGTCGAGGCTGACAAGCTGCGGTCGGCTTTACTCACCTCAATCTCGCACGATCTGAAGACCCCATTGGCAGCTATTTTGGGAGCGGCGACGACGTTGCGGGACTATTCTGCCTCATTGCCCGATGCGGATCGCTCAGAACTTGTCGCAACCGTTGTGGATCAATCAGAACGCCTGAACCGCTTCATTGCCAACCTCCTTGACATGACCCGGATCGAAGCTGGTGCCATGAGGCCCAATCTATCGCTTCATTTTGTGGGGGATCTGGTCGGAGCTACACTCAATCGCGCATCCAAGATACTTGCCTGCCATGAGGTCAACATCGCGGTTCCTGCCAATCTGCCGATGGTTCAGCTTGACGCCGTCCTGTTTGAGCAGGCCTTGTTCAATCTGTTCGACAATGCAGCTAAATACGCACCAAAGAATTCGCCGATCACGGTCAGGGCTCAAGCAGGCCCGTCCAGCATAACGCTGGAAATTTCGGATAGAGGCCCAGGAATTCCTCCTGACGATCTGGAGCATGTGTTCGATACATTCTATCGTGTGCGGAAAGGTGATTATGTGCAGGCCGGTACCGGGCTTGGTCTTCCTATCGCACGCGGTTTCATCGAAGCGATGGGAGGCTCCATCCGGGCGGGCAACCAACATGACGGTAGCGGAGCTGTATTTACAGTTACCTTGCCCGTTCTCGCGGACGAAGTTGACAGGAATTCATGAACGATCCCAAGCTGAAAATCCTTGTTGTCGACGACGAACCAGCCATCCGCAAACTGCTGCGGGTTGGACTGACAACGGAAGGCTATACAGTTGTTGAAGCTGCAAATAGCAGCGAGGCGGACGAACGCATCGCAATGGAAAAGCCCGACATTGTGCTGCTCGATCTGGGTCTCCCTGATACCGACGGTCATGCGCTGCTGCAACGCTGGAGAGAGACCGGCATAACCTTGCCAATTCTAATACTCTCAAGCCGTACTGACGAAGCTGGCATCGTCCGCGCCCTGGAAGGCGGAGCCGATGATTACATCCCGAAACCTTTCGGCATGAAGGAGCTTGCTGCCCGTCTTCGCGTCGCCTTGCGGCATCGGCTGCAACAACAGGGACAAAAACCGCTCTTCCAGAGTGACGGTCTGACCGTCGATCTGGTGCGCCGCCTTGTAAAGCTCAACGGCGAAGAAATTAAGCTGTCGCCGAAGGAATATGATATCCTGCGGCTGCTCGTCCAGCACGCCGGCAAAGTGCTGACGCACCATTTCATCTTGAACCAGGTATGGGGACCGGCGGCTGACGTACAATATCTCCGCATCTATGTCCGTCAGCTGCGGCAGAAGATTGAAAAATCGCCGGATCAGCCGCATTTTATCCTGACCGAAACAGGCGTCGGCTACAGGTTGCGCGAAGCCGATCCAGCTCTTTGAAACAACAGGAACCAAGGCTTCGCGAAAGCGTTGTTTGACAAACAGTCAAGGTGACGGAGGCGAGCGTGGTCGAGTTGATCAACAATATCGAGAATTTGGAATTTATAATCGCCAAAGCTCGGGAATATGACGTTCAGGTTCCTGCGACCGATGAGGACTCTGGGTCCAACGCCAGCGATGACAACGAAGTTGATATTCTCGATGCCTCGCTGACCAATCCCACCCGCAAGGAGCTTTTTGCCGCGATCCGTTCTCTGAACATAGATGAACGGCAGGAACTGCTGGCGCTGATGTGGGTAGGACGCGGCGATTTCAGCGCTGACGAATGGGACGAAGCCCTGTCAACTGCAGCCGATCGCGATAATGGCCGGGAGGCCAAGTATCTTATCGGCACACCGCTTCTGGGGGATTATCTTGAGGAAGGACTGGCCGCGTTAGGCTTCGACATTGAGGCCTACGATAATGAATAAGAAAAATTGATGCTCCCATGCAGCCTTCTATTTTGACGCCGTAAGGTCCTGCTACTAGTGTCAAAAACCAAACTGGGTTCGCTTGAAACGACCTGGGATAGCAAGCGCTACGGAGGAAGGCCCGATGCTTCAGAAAAACCTCATTCAGAAAACAGACTTCTATATCGACGGCGCATGGCGCGCTCCGGTAGAGGCCAAGTCCATTGAGGTCATCAATCCCGCCAACGAAAAACCTTATGCCGTTATATCGGCAGGTTCTGCTAAAGACATTGATCTGGCGGTTGCCGCTGCGCGCAAGGCTTTTCCATCATGGAGTGAAACGCCAGCAGAAGAGCGCATCGGCCATATCCGGCGGTTAGTGGAAATCTACGAAACCCGCCTGGAAGAAATGGCAAAGGCGATTTCACTCGAAATGGGCGCGCCAATAACGCTCGCACGGGAATCGCAGGCTGAAGCAGGCCTTTCGCATACCAAGGCCTTCATTGCAGCGTTCGAGAATTTCGAGTTCGAAGAGCTTCTTTCTCCCAAATATCCAAACCAGACCATAGTGCGCGAGCCGATTGGCGTTTGCGGTCTCATTACGCCTTGGAACTGGCCAATGAACCAGATCGCGTTGAAAGTTATTCCTGCACTGGCTGTCGGCTGCACCGTCATACTGAAACCGTCCGAAATTGCACCGATGTCCGCCATGCTCTTTGCCGAATTTGTGGATCAGGCCGGTTTCCCCCAAGGCGTGTTCAATCTCGTCAATGGCGAAGGTGCTGTCGTCGGCGAGGCATTGTCGCAGCATCCGGACGTCGACATGATGTCCTTTACTGGCTCGACGCGCGCCGGAACGGCAGTTTCTCGAGCCGCAGCAGCGACAGTAAAGCGCGTTTCGCTCGAACTTGGCGGCAAATCGCCGAACATCGTCTTCGCTGATGCGGACCTCGAAGAGGCCATTGCTCGTAGCCTTGCCCATTGTTTCGAAAATACTGGTCAATCCTGCAACGCGCCGACGCGCATGCTGGTCGAACGCTCGGTTTACGACAAAGCAGTCGAACTCGCCCGGAAAGAGGCCGAAGGCACCAAAGTCGGCGACCCCGCCGAAGAAGGCGATCATATCGGCCCGCTTTCCTCGTCGATCCAGTTCGAGAAGGTGCAAAAACTGATCCAGAAGGGCATTGATGAAGGTGCGCGGCTTGTTGCAGGCGGACCGGGGCGTCCGGAGGGATTCACCGAAGGGGACTTCGTCAAGCCGACCGTCTTTGCCGATGTGAACAATAACATGACGATTGCTCGCGAAGAGATCTTCGGACCCGTGCTTGCCATGATCCCGTTCGATACGGAAGATGAAGCCATCGCCATTGCCAACGATACGCCATACGGACTTGCGGCCTATATCCAGACCGGAAACCCGGAGCGGGCAAAACGCGTGGCTCGCAAGTTGCGTGCGGGCATGGTGCAGATCAACGGCACGTCGCGTGCGCCGGGCAGCCCGTTCGGAGGCTACAAGCAATCGGGCAATGGTCGTGAGGGCGGCAAGTGGGGTCTGGAAGACTTCATGGAGGTGAAACTGATCAGCGGATGACCCTTACAGAATAACAATAAAAGGCGCCCTTTCGCGGCGCTTTTTAGTTTCTCTGCAAATCAAGCTTTCTTGATAACGCGGATACGTTGCTCTCCGCCGATATTGATGAATTGCGTGGGCGGCGGCACCTTATGGACGTCATGCGTGCCAAAGCTTTCAGGGTAGAAGGCATAACCAACAGGCGCCTCGGGCGGGTTTCGATCATCTATCAACCGCCCTCCTGCCAGTTCGGTCATCGGATCAGGAATGGCCGAAATCAGTCGTCTGGTATAAGGATGGGTTGGGTTCGAGAAAATCCGATCCCATGGACCACTTTCAACAATCTGCCCGAAGTACATGACCGCAACGCGGTCGCTCATATGCTCGACGACGCTCAGATCATGGCTGATCATGATGTAGGAAAGGCCGAGCCGCTCCTTCAACTCCAGAAGCAGATTGATGATCTGCGCCCGGATTGAGACATCAAGGGCTGAGACAGGCTCGTCCAGCACAATGACTTTCGGATTAAGCAACAGCGCTCGTGCGATCCCAATGCGCTGGCGTTGACCACCGGAAAACTCGTGCGGAAAGCGCCTTGCCTGCTCGGGCTTCAAACCCACGAGACGTAGAATCTCCTCAATGCGACCATCGACTTCGCTACGCGATTTCACACCGTGAAGCCGCAAAGGCGCAGCGAGCGATGTGTAAACCGTCTGCCGGGGGTTGAGTGAAGCAAAGGGGTCTTGAAAGACCATCTGCGCCATCTTTGCCCGTTCCAGCCGTGAAGGTTCGTTTTTGCCGGTGATCGGACGTCCTTCGAAATAGATCTGGCCGCTAGTCGGTTTCTGCAAACCGACTATGGAGAGTGCGAGCGTTGACTTACCGCAGCCGGACTCCCCGACAATGGAGAGGCACTCGCCTTTGTTGAGAGACACGCTAAGATTGTTTACGGCGCGCAGCAATTGGCGGGAACGATTGAAAATTCCGCCGCTCACCGGAAAGTAAACGCAGACATCGTCAATGCGGACCAAAGGTTCTGCCAGTTTGGTTGAATGTATGTCATTCATGATGGAAACACCTCACCACACCGGCATCGTCGAGTGGCGTCCAGCCCGGCTTTTGTACGCGGCAAACATTTGTCGCACGCGTGCAGCGCGGCTCGAACCGGCAGCCTTTTGGAAAAGCGGAAATCGATGGCACGACTCCCTCAATTTCCTGAAGCCGCAGCTGGCCTTCCTTCTGACGTGAACCAAGCTGCGGCAATGACGCCAGAAGACCATGCGCATAAGGATGCGCCGGATGATGAAACAGCCCAGCCGTTACGCGCTCCTCGACCAGATGCCCAGCATACATGACACCCACGCGACGGCACATTTTGGCAATGACCCCGAGATCATGGCTGATCATGAGTACGGAAGTTCCTCGCGCCGTGCAAAGCTCCTGCATAAGACGCAGAATTTCCGCCTGAACAGTCACATCGAGCGCGGTCGTCGGTTCGTCGGCAATCAGCAGATCGGGATTGCAGGCGAGTGCGATCGCGATCATCACACGTTGGCGCATACCCCCTGACATCTGATGAGGATAGTTTTTTACGCGCTGTTCCGGCGCAGGCACCTGAACGCTGGCAAGCGCTTCAACCGCCTTGCGTTCTGCCTCATGCCAGGTTGCTCCTTGATGCAGCACGAACATCTCGGCAATCTGTCGTCCCACGGGAGACAACGGGTTGAGCGCAGTCATCGGTTCCTGAAAGATCATCGCTATACGATTACCGCGCAGCTTTCGCATTTCGCGTGACGACATTGATCGAAGATCATGTCCTTTGAAGCGTATCGCGCCTCCGGTTATCGATAGCGGTTTGCGTAGCAACCCGATCATGGATAGTGCGGTGATACTCTTTCCGCAGCCCGACTCGCCGACCAGACCAAAGGTCTCACCGGCGTCGATTGTGAACGATACGTCCTCAACCACATTATGTTTGCTTGAACCGGAGACGATATCGATTCGGAGGTTTTCGACCTCAAGAAGTGGTTGTTCACTCATATCTTGCGCGTCCTCATATGCGGATCGAGCCAGTCGCGAAGACCGTCACCGAAAAGATTGAGGCCAAGCACCGTGAGGAAAATGGCGAGACCCGGAAATATCGCGGCCCAAGGCGCGTTCACAATCAGCTCACGCGCATCGGTAAGCATGTTGCCCCAGCTTGGATCTGGCGGACTGATACCGAGACCAAGATAGGAAAGTGCTGCCTCTGCGAGAATTGCATCGCCCATTCCGAGCGTGCCTATCACAAGAATGGGTCCGATCATGTTGGGTACGATCTGTGTGATCATGATGCGCACGTCGCTATAGCCCAGCATCTTGGCTGCCTGAATATACCCCTGCTTCTTCAGAGAAAGGGTCGAACTGCGCGCAATCCGGCAGGTCCAGGACCAATTCGTAAGACCAAGCGCCAGCAGAAGACTCGGCAAACCAGGGCCAAGAACGGCCATGATCGCCAGCGCAAAGATGAGTGACGGTATCGCCAGCATCAAATTTGTCAGACCGTTGACGAAATCATCCCACCAGCCGCCGAAATAGCCCGCGGAAATGCCAAAACAGAGACCGATAACAGTATTGATGCACTGCGAAACGACACCGACGGTCAGTGACACCTGTGCGCCATAGAGGATTCGCGAATAGACGTCGCGGCCTTGTGCATCGGTGCCAAACCAGAACTGTGCGTCGGGCGGCAGCTCGGCATTCATCAAATCAGCATCGAGAACCGGATTATAGTGCGCCAGCAGTGGTGCAAGCACGGCCGCCGCCAAGATGACGATGCATATAAAACCGCCGAATACGAGATTGAAACGGAGCTTCATGGGCTTACTCGTGGCTTATACGCGGATCGATCACCGCATAGAGGATGTCAACGATCGTATTGATCAGCAGAAACCACAAAACGATTACGAGAATTGCCCCCTGCACGACGGGGATGTCGCGCAGCGAAACGCTATCGATCAGCAAGGAACCAAGGCCCGGCCAGGAGAACAGTTTCTCCACCACCACGGCCTGCCCCATCATCGATCCGAATTGCAAGCCGATTGTCGTGATAATAAGCACCAGCGCATTGCGCATGACATGCCACTTCACCAGCTTGAAACTGTTCATACCTTTCGAGCGAGCCGTGCGAATGAAATCAGCGCCCATCACTTCAAGCACGGCTGCGCGCGTTGTCCTGGCCAGCAATGCCAAGGGTGCGACACCCAGGGTTAACGCTGGAAGGATGATGTTCCTGATGCCGCCATCGCCGTAACCGAAGCTCGGCAGCCATCCAAGCGTCAATGCAAAGAGATACATGGCGAGCAGACCCAGCCAGAATTGCGGCAAGGAAAGGCCAGAAACCGCTCCGATCATGGTCATACTGTCAAGAATGCTTCCGGGTTTCAACGCTGCGAGAAATCCGAGGGGCACTCCGATCAAGATAGCAAGTCCCATCGCGGCAAAAGCGAGCTTTAGCGTGGGCCACATTCGCTCCTGAATAAGCGATATAACCGGCTGCCTTGAACGATAAGAAGTCCCTAGATCGAACTGCGCCAACTGAACGAGATAGTTACCGAAACGCACATGAACAGGCTTGTCGAGCCCGAATTCCTGGGTGATCTTCTCGACCATTTTTGGATCGTTCATGCCCTTGCCATTGGCGATAAGGCCCGAAGCGATACTGCCTGGAACCACGCTGAAGATAACGAAAATCAACAACGACACCGCCACGGCCGTCGGTATCATCTGTAGCACGCGCCGGAAAATAAAATAGAGCACACGGTCCTCCTTTCGGATCAGCGCCGATCGCGCTTGAGCAAAGGGGATCAGTGGCCCGCCCGAGAATGAGCGGGCCGATCCAGATCAGCTGCAACTAGCGACCGGACGGAACCGTGTCGTCCACCCAGAGCTTTTCATAGGACTGAACGGCGAGTTCCGCCGAATTTGGCTGTAGACCATGCAACCATGGCTGATGTGCCATAACAGCCTTGTTGTAGTTGAAGAACCAGACGGGCGCCTCTTCCTGCAACAGATTGTTGGCCTTCTTCAGAAGCTCATTCTTCTCTTCGTCGGTTTTCGCCAGTTTTGCCGCATCAACAATCTTGTCGAATTCAGCATTGGAGAACTTCTGATAGTTACATGCAGATTGCGGTGTCGTGGAATAGAAACACTGCATGGCCGTCAGCGCATCCGGGCCGCTTTCGAGCGACCACATATAGGCCTGGAAATTGCCCGCCGGAACGACATCGGCAAGCACTGACGCTTCCACCGGCTTGGCCTTCACCTTGATGCCGACCTTGGCGAGCATCGGAATGATCGCCTGAACGATGGTCAAGCCCCAGCTCTCGTTCTGCGTTGCCGTCAATTCGAACTCGAAACCATCTGGATACCCGGCTTCTGCGAGCAGAGCTTTCGCTTTTTCAGGATCATATGGGTACGGCTTCGCATCCTTGTCGAAGGCTGGCGACGAGTTTGGAAGCCAGCCAACCGCGCGATAAGCCTTGTCCTTGACAAGACGCTTGATGATGAGATCACTATCGATCGCGTAGTTGATTGCCTGGCGGACGCGTTTGTCCTGGAACGGTTTGAAATCCGGATTGAAGCCGACGGCGCGGGTATAAACTTCCGCCACCTCGACCATGTTCTTCGCCAGTTCCGGGTCGGCGAGATACGCAGTGTACTGTGCCGGGCCGAGCACCGCCACATCGATTTCCTTGTTGCGGAACGCAACGTCGCGGGCAGCCGCATCTCCCATGATCATGATGTTGATCTTGTCGGCGTAAGGCTTACCCTTCTCATAATACTTGTCCCACTTCTCGACTGTCAGGCGGGAGCCCGGAACATATTCGGCAAACTTGTAAGGTCCGAGACCGATAGGATGACGCTGGAATTCCTCACTGTCACCCTCGCCTGCTGGATAGATAGCGGTGTTGTTGCGCATGAACTGGAAGCCCGGATCGATTGGCTGCTTCAGCGTGATTTCCAGCGTATGGTCGTCAATTTTCTTCAGACCCGAAATTTCCTTGGCCTTGCCCTGCGTATATTCTTCCGCCCCTTTGATCTCAGCAATATAGCGCGCTGGCGGGAATGCCTTTTTCGGATCCATTATCCGTGTGTAACTCCAGATGATGTCGTCCGCAGTCAAAGGCTTGCCATTGTGGAAAAATGCATCCTGACGAAGCTTATAGGTGTAGACGAGCCGGTCGTCGGACACAGTCACGTCGGTGGCAAGGCCGAGTACGGGCTTGTTCAGATCGGCGTCCCAATCATAGAGCGTGCGGTGAATAGCTTTTGCATAGAATTCGTCCTGCGTGGCAGGCGATGCCTGAATATCGAGCGTTGAGAAGCTGTCGCCGTAAGGAGCGACGAAATTGATAACACCGCCCGAACGCGGCTCATCCGCAGCATACGCTGCCGTTCCGGCCAACAAAACCGCGGATAGCGCCGCCAGCAATGTAAATTTTCTCATATTGTTCCCCTTTTTAAGTGTCATTTTTCCGATTCAGACGAACCGTTCTCCGGACAGCTCCCCGAAACGTCGCTGTCCGAAATTGCCCCGAAGCGTTTAGGCTTCAACTTCTTTTCAAATCCGCCAATCGGGCGCATGGCTTCACGCCCGTTCAAACACGATCTCACCGCCGCGCATTGTCAGAACGCAATGCGTGTCGTTGAGAATTTCTTCCGGCTTTGCCGTGAGCATATTGCGCGAGAAGACTGCGATATCAGCAACCTGTCCAGGTATGAGCTTGCCCTTCACATTCTCCAGTTTCTGGGAAAAGGCTCCAAACTCCGTGTAAACTTGGAGAGCCTCTTCAACAGTCACGCATTCTCGGGCATCCATCACCGTCCCCTTGCCCGTTTCACGGGTCAGCATCGAATAGATATTCGGATAGGGATTGGGGTGACACACTGGCGCATCGCTGCCAGTCGCTGGTTTGAAACCGAGTTCTTTCCAGGTCTTCAGCGGATAGCTTGAAAGAGCGCGTTCCTCGCCGAGCACAGAAATATAGGCATCACCAAAATCATAGATGAAGACCTGCTGCGGGCACGGATAGATGCCGGCCTTTTTCATCCGCTCATGCTGTTCGGGCGTGGAGAAACCGCAATGCTCGATACGATGACGACGATCCGGATCGGGATGGGCGGAGAGTGCCTTCTCATAGGCCGTGATCAGTTGCCCAATTGCTGCATCGCCGATAGCGTGGCATGCCAGTTGGTAGCCTTTCTTGTGAGCATCCAGCACCAGCGCTTCCAATTCCGCGTCCGGCAATATCTGGACACCGGTATTATTGTCGTCGCCGAGATAAGGCTTGCTCATCCATGCGGTTCGTCCGCCTGCCGAGCCGTCGAGGAAAATCTTGACGGCACCGACCGTCAACATGTCGTCACCGACACCCGAAACAAGCCCTGCTTTATAGCAATCTTCCACTATGGAAGGTCCCGGATCACCAAGAAGTACGAGCCAGGTGCGCACCGGCAAACGCTTGTCCAGCTTGGCAAGATTATAGGCACGGATTTCATCGAAGCCCGCGACCTGACCCACAGCCGCATCCATGACGCTGGTAATGCCATAGGAAAGAAGCAGATTGCCTGCAGCTTCAATGGCTTCGATCATTTCTTCCGTCGTCGCTCTGGGGATTGCCTTGCGAACGGCGCCCTGAGCATTTTCAGCCACCATTCCGGTCAGAACGCCATTTTCCTGTTCGATCAACCCGCCTTCCGGCACCGGGGAGTTTTCATCTATACACGCCAGCTCAAAGGCTTTCGAGTTGAAGATCGAGACGTGGCCACAAGCACGTACAAGCATAACAGGATGATTTGGGGCGACCGCATCAAGCTCCGACCTATGGGGATGGCGACCCACATCAAGCTTGGTCTGGTCGTAGCCGCGTGCTTTGATCCATGTCCCGGGAGGTACCGAAGCAGCTTTCTCGCGAATGGCATCAAGAAGGCTTTGCAATGTCGGCGCCGCCTGCGGTGTCGCATCAATCCATTTGAGTGTAAGCCCGACCGAAATAAGATGCAGATGGGCATCATTTAATCCGGGCGTCGCAAAGCGCCCTTCCAGATCGACCAACCGGGTATTGTCGCCCTTCAAAGGCCATATCTGGTCCTTCGTACCCGTAGCAAGCACCTTGCCTTGCCAAATGGCCAGGGCTTCCGCCGTGCCTTCTTCGTATCCACACCAGATCGTACCGTTATAAACTATGGTATCGGCACATAATTCGGGCATTACAGGCATTTCAGCGATCCCCTCCCTAAGTCACGCTTGTTTAGGACTAGGGAGATTTCCATCGATGCTTTGACCGATCAAGCCGTGGATTTGTTAAATTTGTAGGGTGTAAATTGTACAAAATGACAAGCGCACGGTCGATTTGACGAAACTTTTGCAAAGTCGAGATGAAATCTGCAGACCAAATAGGCAAAGACCGGAGCCGAAATGGGTATCGGGTACCACCGCCCCCACAAAAATTGCAGCTTTTAATTGTCAACACACACGCAAATGACAGGCACCGTCGCTTGTCGGAGCACGGTCATAAAGCCACACTGCCACATAATCCCAACCGCTTCTTGGCGGCCATGAGACCAGTACAATTGGCCGTTAAGGTTGGGCAAATGGGCGTCCCGGTTCACAAAGCCAAGACGCCTCTCGAACCGACGATCAGATGGTCAGTATGCCGGTCCAGCCGCGCGTTCTGCCAGTTGTTCGGGCGTCAGCAAATCCGCGTGATGAGCGCGTGCGACATCGGGATGCGACCGGAGGCGGCTTTTGAGGTTATTAGCGCCGACCTCGCGGAAGATCGGATTAAGTGCATCCACAGTCACGCCGCGTTCCTTGGTCTTCAACTCCTCCGGCAGATCGATAACTGGAATGGTTGCATCATATCGAGCACCAAGGAAGAAGGCGACGGAGAAACGTTCAACACCTGCTGGAGGCGCGACGACGCCGTGCACATCCGCTCGCACAAATCCATTCGTGGCAAGTTCAAGCAGTTCGCCCGTATTGATGACAAAGGTACCGGGAACCGGAGGCGCATCGATCCACTCGCCGTTTTCGCGCTGAACCCGCAAACCTGGAACCACATCCTGTAAGAGAACGGTCACGAAGCCACCATCCTTGTGGGCTCCCACGCCCTGTTCGCTTTCCGCTACATCGCGACCCGGATAACGAATAATCTTCAAGAGCTGGGAGGGATGCGGTTCATAAATCTGGGCGAAAAAGTCTTCCGGCTGTCCCAGTGCGGCGGCGATAGCTTTCAGAATATCGATGCCAACACGTGTCACTTCAGATTGATAGGCAAGCAGCAAGGGTTTGAGTTCCGGCAACGCATCCGGCCATTGGTTTGGGCCAATCAGACGCTTCCACGCCGGGCTGTCCGGACCAATTACAGCAGGCTCCGATTCCGTATTGATGTCCAGCTGTTCACGCCAGTCCTGCTGGCCCCGCGTCCGTTCAAACCCAGCCCGGTTGTAACCCCGAAAATGGGGGGACTTCACCATCTCGATCTTCAGCTTTTCTTCTGCTGGCAGCGCGAAGAACTTCTTCGCCGTGGTTACCACGTCTTCCACGAGCTTCGGATCCACGCCATGGCCCGTAAGATAGAAAAAGCCGTGATCGTGGAGCGTCTGGCGCAGTTCATCAATAAAGCTACCGCGTTCCTCCGCACTTCCATTGAAACGGGACAGATCGAGCAATGGCAGGTTGATCGGCGTGGTGTGTATGGTCATTGGAACCTCCTGAAAATTCTCAGCGTAGGCGACGGCTGCGTGCCACGCGGTGATTGGCAAGGCGAGCGGCATAGTCGCCCGTAAGCTGCATGGATTGCACGATTGCAACGAGAATGATGACAACGGCAATCATGACTTCCGGCATAAAGCGCTGATATCCGAAACGAATTCCGAGGTCGCCCAGGCCGCCGCCGACCCGACCCCACCACAGTCGGTCCACTTTCTACGATCCTCCCGCGATTGAGAACCGTCACGTAGTCAGCGATCTCGCGTACCACGTCCATCTCATGTGTAATGAGCACTATCGTCAGCCCCAGCCGCCGATTGATGTCTTTCAATAGCGAGAGAATTGTTCTGTGGTTTCGGGATCAAGCGCTGATGTCGCTTCGAGCCCCAGAAACCTTCTGGTATTCTCCGCAACAGCTTGACGGAGAACGGATAGCCCCATCATCGGAGGATATTGTTGTGAAGTTTGACGAAGAGCGAGCGCAGCAGCGTCAAGAAGTTCGGTTGGCTCGAAGCCCTCCGGGAAACCCTGCCCGAGATTGATGGCTCCGCGCTCAACGGAAAGCCGCGACATTGCCTCAAAAATCGACGTTCCCGCCTCGCCGAATATCGGACTGACCATCCCCGCTCCCCTTTTCGAAATCGAATTCACGGAGAGAAAGATAAAGCCTATAAACTTAGTGGACAAAGCATGGACTTGCCGGTCCGAACAGCCGCAGGGAAAGCTTTTTCAAATTTGCGGTGCGTGAAACAGATTCAGGTTCCACAGTTGCAAATGATTTTGGATCAGCTAGCCGTTTGGCTGTGCCGATTGCGCCAGAGTTCTCCGGCTTTTTCGAAGAACAGCGCGTAGCTTTCGTTATCCGCGGATATTGCCGTCATCATCCCCATCGCAGCTGTGGCAACGATTGTATTTTCTGCTCGTTTGTCCACAGCCGCACCGGACCAGACGCCATGCCAGTATTCAAATGAACTGAAGTTCGAATGCTTGTCTCCACTTTCCCTCGAAAGAGTGGGAAGCAGCAGGTCCGTTTCACGTCCGTCCAGAAGCCTATGGATGGTATGCGCTCTGTGCGGAACCAGCTCCGCAACGTCCCGGCTAGTCGAAACAACCGAGATTGACGGAAAGCCAAGCAGCGCACCTGCATCCCGGTGCAATTTACGATAGGCGGGCTGTGTCACGCCCAAGAAAGAGGCCTTGAGATTCATAGGATTAAGCAGGTGAACGAGGCTGTTCATAGATGAACGCGACTCAAACAAGGGGTAAAGAGCCATCAGTGCGTGAATTTGGGGAGCGAAACCAACCATAGGCATGAAGCAGATACCATGGGCTCTCAATGCCTCTTTCGCCAGAGAATGTGACGTTGCGATCGGGAGGTTGACAGCTTCAGCAGCTATCTCGAGCTTGCCTGAAATCTCGCCGGTACCGCAGTTACCGTGCAGGACCACCGGATAACCAGCCCGAGCGACCAGCAATGCCGAAAGCATAAACCACGGCGATTGCGTGGAATTCGGCGATAAATAGGCCGGCCAGTCCAGCGCAGGCACATTCAATCCCGCGTCGACCGAATAAATTCGTCTCGCTGCCCGCGCCATGCCCGCAAGTTCCGGTGCAGTTTCTCCGCGATAGTGAATAAGCCGGAGTAACGCACTGATCTGCATAGGATCGGCATTCCCTGTAAATATCGTTGTGAATGCATCTTCGGCTTCGGGCATTTCCAGCGGACGGGTGTGCCCAGCTTTTCGCCCTACCACAGCGATATATTTCGCAAGCCTCCTGACCGGATCATTTTCACCTTGGATGTTGGCGAACTGCGCCGCAAGCTGTTCCGGCGTGGGGTGGTTTTCAAGCTCAACCACCTTACGGATACCAAGCGGCGGCGGCGCGAAAATGGCGCTTCGGTTCCAGCCATGATGTCCAGTGCAGCTGGATTTCGGAACTTCAGAAAGATCCAGATTCAGTAGCGTTTCAGCTTCATTCGCAAGGCGTCGCAGACGCGCTCGTAACGCTTCGGCTTTCGGGGTTGCCACCATGTTGCGCCCCGAGCGAACCAGAATGGCGTCATTGAACTTCTCGCGAATTTGGCTGAGCAGGCGGCTCATGGCCGCGATGCTCAATCCCATCTGCTTTGCAGCGCCGCCAACACTGCCCTCCACAAGAAGTGCATCAAGAGCGATCAGCAGGCGTAATTGCCCCAAGCGAAGGCTTTCGTTCTCACCTTTCGCCGTTTGCTGCATTTTCGCTTGCTTGTCCGACATCAATATTGTGCCCGTTCATTTGCGGTTTTTGAAATTTAGAATGCTTATAAAACATGACGATTGACGTCACCTTATCGCCATACATAAGGAGACTTGAAAACTCAACTTTAAACGGTGACGAAAATGACGAGCTTGTTTCGGGGATTGTGGGCCGATGGTACACAAAACAGGCGTTTGGCTGGAAAATCGCTCGCGTACCGGGCGATCCTTGCGGGCACCTGTCTTTCCACAGGGCTGCTTTTGAGCGCGACGGTTGCGGATGCGCAAACCGCGACCAAGCCCGCAGAAGAAGCAACGTCCGAGGCGGGCACCAAGAAAAAGACGACGGAAGGAGCCATCGAAACGACCGCCGACGGAGCCGTCAAGCTCAATCAGATCGTTGTCACGGCGACCGGTTTCGAACAAAACATCACCGACGCACCCGCAAGCATCACCGTGGTTCCAGGGGAAGAGTTGGAAAAAGGTGTCTATCGCGATCTGACAGACGCTTTGAAGGATGTGCAAGGCGTGGCTGTAACTGGTCCTGCGGCCGAAAAAGACATCTTCATCCGTGGTCTTCCGGGCTCCTACACGCTGCTTCTCGTGGACGGCAAGAGGCAGAGCACCCGTGACGCTCGTACCAACGGCAACTCTGGGTTCGAGCAGAGCTTCCTGCCGCCAGCGAATGCCATTGAACGGATCGAAGTCATTCGGGGCCCAATGTCTTCGCTCTACGGATCGGACGCCATGGGCGGCGTCATCAATGTGATTACGAAGAAGGTATCGGATACGTGGAGCGGCTCTTTCTCTGTTGACGGCACGGTTCAGCAGCACTCCAAATTCGGAAATTCGTTGCAAGGCTCCTACTATATGACCGGGCCGCTGGTTCCCAATCTCGTGGGCGTTCAGGTTTGGGGGCGTGGTCTCAAGCGGCAGGAAGATAATATCGTCAGCGGCACGCCCGAACAGAAGGATATCGACATCACGGGGCGCGTCACGATCACGCCGAATGAAGATCACGATATCATGCTCGAATTGGGCAAGACGCGCCTTCGCCGCGATTCCACTGTCGGCAATACGGCAGCGTCAGGTTCGAATTCCTACAGTTACAATGATCGTGATCACTGGTCTATCAGCCATACTGGTCGCTGGGGTCCGACAACATCGGAGTTCTCTTTCCAGCAAGAATGGGCAGAACGCACCAATTTCAACTGGGACGACAAGACCAAGAGCTATGTAGAGAATCTGCGCTCTCCGCACATCCGCAATTCGGTGCTCGACGGCAAATTCACAACGCCGTTTGAATTCTACGGAAATCACACGCTGGTAACCGGTGGGCAGTTCATGCAATCGGTGCTAACCGATCAGAATCCGGGACGCCGTACCGGTGTGGACGAAGAGTTCAGTGTCCGCCAATGGGCGCTCTTTGCCGAAGACGAATGGTGGATCACGCCGGACTTCGCTCTGACAGGCGGCCTGCGCATGGACGATCATGAGATTTATGGATCGCATTTCAGCCCGCGCGGTTATGCCGTCTGGCACGCCAACGAACAGCTCACGTTCAAAGGCGGCATTTCCACAGGCTTCCGTGCACCTGAACTGCGCACCATCGCTCCGGGATACGCTTATACGACAGGCGGCGGGGGATGCTCGTACGGTCCAAACGGCACCTGCGGCGTGATCATCGGCGATCCAGACTTGCAGCCTGAAAAGAGCACGAGCTATGAAGCGAGTGTTCTCTGGGACAATCAGTCCGGCCTTCGCCTGGGCGCAACATATTTCTACACGGACTTCAAGGACAAGATCAGCAACGCCCTGATCACAGATGCGAACGGTAATCCTGTTCGCTGGAGCGAAGATCCCAACTATCGTCTCTGGTACAGCTTCAACATTGACGAAGCCGTCATGCAAGGTGTGGAGCTGACCTTCAACTGGGAAGCAACGGACACGATCACCTTCCGCGGCAATTATACCTACACGGATTCCGAACAACAGACGGGTGATTACAAGGGACTACCTTTGGCACGCACGCCAAAGCACATGGCAAGCCTGCGTGCGGATTGGACAACGCCGGTTGACGGCTTGAGCGCATGGGCGGCCGGTAACTACCACGGTGAAGAAACCAATGCGGGCGCGCGTATCGGAACAGCCGGCGAGCCGATCTACAGAAACGGCAAGGTGGTTGCCCGTAAATACAAGCCCTATGCGACCTTCGATATTGGCGGGTCTTATGACTTCAGCGAGAACGTCACCTTGAATGCTGCCGTTTACAACATCTTCGACAAGAAGGTTGACGTGGATGACTTCAATTCAGTCGTTGACGGGCGCCGCCTGTGGGGCGGAATGACCTCTCGCTTTTAGGATCGAAAAGCCAAGACGCCCGCCCGGCGGCTGGCGTCTCCTCTACGATGGGATGCTCCCATGAGAGTACTGATGACTATTGTAAAACGGGTGTGCCTGATAATGGCAGGGATATTTACTGCTTCCACCGTGCAAGCTGCGGAACCTGTCACTTCGTCATTTGACATGGAAGCCAATGGTATTGCCTACCGCATATTCACCGCAGTCCCAAAAGAGGCGGCACCCAAGGGCGGTTATCCGGTTATCTACATGGTTGACGGCAACCGCATGTTGCCAATTGCAGCCCGCCGCATGGCAGAAAACCCGGCATTGAAAGCTGTCTTTGTCGGCATCGGCTATCCCACGGACAACCAGGAAGAAATCGTCCGCCTGAGATATTTCGACCTGACCCCGCCCACCCCTGACGACCTAACCCCGGTTCACTTCAATGTCCCGAAGACAGGAGGACGCGACGCCTTCTTCGACTTTATCGACAATCAGGTGAAGCCTGAGATCGAGAAGCGTTTCAAGATTGATGAAGACCGGCAGGCCCTGTTCGGGCACTCTTTGGGCGGATTGTTCACACTATATGCCCTGTTCAATCACACAGCTTCTTTCCAGAGCTACAGTGCGGCAGACCCGTCAATCTGGTGGAATAATCGCTCGATTTTGAAAGACAAAGATCAGTTCATTGCGAGTTTCAAGCATGCTCCTCGCCCGATCCGTTTGCTTATAGAAACCTCTGGCAAACGCGGTAGCCGGCCCGGACAAACGAAACAGGAAGATGACCGGTTGAAGAAATTGCGCGGCGGACCGTCCGGCGCGGATATCTTCAAAGAGCTTTCTGAACTCCCGCAAATGGATGCAGCTTTTCGCCGTTTTGACGATGAGAGCCACGGTTCAATGATACCGTTAACAGTTGAAGACAGCCTCAATTTCATCCTGCTCGGAAACGTCCCCCACCGCAAAAACAACTGAATATTATCTCCCGGACTTTGACGAAGAAGATACTTGACTATAAAGCACAGGATTGATGAAAGGATCGAACACCATGCTGAACATCGCTCAACAGGCCACCCGCTTATGCGCAGCCGCCATCGTAGCGTTTGGCGTTGCCGCAAATGCAAATGCTGCGGATTTAACCGTCAAGCATGCTCAAGGTGAAACAGCTGTTCCGGCCTCACCGGCAAAAGTACTGGTTTTCGATCTCGGTACCCTCGACAATCTTGACCGTCTCGGTGTCAAGGTAACCGGTGTCCCGAGCGGCATATCGTTTCCTGAGTATATGAAGAAATATCAGGGCGATGAATACGTAAAAATCGGCACATTGTTCGAGCCTGATTATGAGGCCGTTAACGCGGCGGAGCCCGATCTCATCATCGTGGGAGGTCGTTCAGCCGCAAAATACGGTGAACTTTCCAAAATCGCACCCACCATCGATCTGACGACCAACGCAAAAAACTTCATTGCCGACACGGAAGCCAATGTCGAAAAGCTTGGCCAGATTTTCGGAAAGGAAGCAGAGGCGAAGGCGGAAGTCGAAAAGCTTGATGCTGCACTTGCTGTCCTGAAGGAAAAGGCTGCCAACAAAGGCACCGGGCTTCTTATCCTCACTTCCGGCGGCAAGATCAGCGCCTATGGTCCCGGTTCGCGCTTCGGGGTCCTGCACGACAGCTTTGGGGTCAAGCCAGTAGCGCCAGATCTTTCCGTTGGCAATCATGGCCAGCCTGCCAGCTCGGAATTCATCCTAGAAACCAATCCGGACTGGCTGTTCGTCATCGACCGCGATGCGGCGATTGGCCGAGAAGGCAATTCGGCCAAACAGGTTCTCGACAATGATCTCGTGCGCCAGACCAATGCCTGGAAAAAGGAGCAAGTTGTCTATCTGAACGCCCAGAACTGGTATCTCGTCGGCGGAGGGCTCGGTGCGCTTCATGGCACGGTCGATCAGTTTTCGGAGGCTTTCGGCAAGGCGAAGTGACAGCTTTCCAGACCCAATTCGGTCGGGCCGCCATCGGTGGCCCGAATCCGTAATCAGGCAATAGAACGGGAAATGAGTGTGAAGGGACTTGCAGCAGCCGTAATCGTTGTTGCCATACTGGCTGTCATCAGCCTGTTCATTGGCGTCAGCGAGGTATCGCTGGGAACGCTCTTCGGCGCAGGAAGCACCGACCGTGCCACCGAAGTTCTGCTTATCAGCCGCATCCCGCGCACCCTTGCAATCATTCTGGCGGGCATGTCCATGGCCGTTTCAGGCATGATCATGCAAATGCTGACGCGAAACCGTTTCGTTGAACCGTCAACGGCCGGCACAGTGGAATCCGCAGGTCTCGGCATTCTTCTGGTCATATTGTTTGCACCTGAAACGCCCGTTATCGGCAAAATGCTGGTTGCATCCGTCACAGCACTTGCCGGAACAGCCCTATTCCTCCGTATTCTTCGTACAATTCCACTACGTTCCGTTCTTGTCGTGCCCTTGGTTGGCATCATGCTTGGTGGTGTTGTCAATGCGATCACCACTTTCATTGCGTATCGCTTTGATCTCCTGCAATCGCTCAATTCCTGGACGACCGGCGACTTTTCCGGCGTTCTTCGCGGGCGCTACGAGTTACTTTGGCTCGCCTTCGCCCTGACAATAATCGCCTATATCGCCGCCGATCGCTTCACGGTCGCGGGTTTAGGCGAGGACTTCACCACCAATCTTGGTCTCAACTATCGTCGCGTGGTCACACTTGGCCTCGTCATTGTTTCCATGGTCAGCGCATCAGTCGTGGTCACTGTTGGCATGATACCTTTCCTGGGACTCATCGTTCCCAACGTCGTCAGCATGTTCATCGGTGACAATATGCGCCGCGCGGTGCCTTGGGTTGCGGTACTTGGCGCCGGGCTCGCTCTCGCTTGTGACATCGTGGGTCGGCTGGTCCGCTTCCCTTATGAAATACCGATAGGCACAATGATGGGCGTCATTGGAAGCGTCATCTTCCTCTATCTTCTTTTGCGGCGAGGTTCACGCCTTGCTTAAGCGCCCTGCCCTGAACCTCTCACTGCTTTGTGTGCTTACATTACTTACAGTCGCCGCATTCATGACGATCGGCGCAAAGGGAAGCTGGTCCTTCATATTGTCCTTTCGCGGCACCAAACTTGCCGCCATGGCGCTGGTTGCATATTCGATTGCGGTTTCGACAGTGTTGTTCCAGACTGTCACGAACAATCGCATCCTGACTCCCTCAATTATGGGATTCGATGCGCTCTATATCCTGATCCAGACCGTGGTGGTCTTCTTCTTCGGCGCTGTCCATATCGACTGGCTCGGGCCGAACATTCGTTTTCTCGCAGAAACCGCGATTATGGTGGTTTTCGCCGGAACGCTTTATTACTGGCTCTTCTCAGGCGCAACGCGCAGCCTGCATCTTGTCATGCTTGTCGGTATTGTCTGCGGCGTGTTTTTCCGCAGCATTTCCAACCTGATGCAGCGAATGCTTGATCCAAATCTTTTCGCTGTGCTGCAAGATCGCTTTTTCGCCAGCTTCAACAGCATCAACAGCGATATTCTGATTATGTCGACCGTCATCGTCGTTGCAGTTTCGCTTTACGGCCTGCGCTTTATTCACGTCTTTGACGTCCTGTCTCTCGGGCGCGATCCAGCAATCAATCTAGGCGTCAACCATCGGCGGATCGTGCGCAAGGTCCTGTTCATGGTCACGGTGCTGGTTTCCGTTTCCACCGCACTGGTCGGGCCCATTACTTTCTTCGGTTTGCTGGTGGCCAATCTGGCCTACATGATTGCCGGCTCAGCGAAGCACCGGATTATCCTGCCGATAGCCGTCTTGCTTGCGATCTTTTGCATCGTCGGCGGACAGACCATTCTTGAACGTGTCTTCTCGTTCAACTCCGCACTCAGCATCATTATCGAGTTTCTGGGCGGCCTTGTCTTCATCATCCTTCTCGTCAGGGGGCACGCGCGTTGATAGAAATCAGCCAAGTCAGTAAATCCTACAACGGCACGCTGGTCGTCGATGATGTGACACTGAAACTGCCTGCTTGCGGCATAACCTCGATCATCGGGCCGAATGGAGCGGGAAAATCCACGCTGCTTTCGATGGTAAGTCGTCTCCTGCCAATGGACAAAGGCCGGGTGACGGTAGATGGGCTCGACGTTTCCACCACATCGGGCGACGTGCTGGCAAAACGCCTGTCGATCCTGCGGCAGGAAAATGCAATCAACTCCCGCCTGACCGTGCGCGACCTCGTAACCTTTGGCCGTTATCCCCATTCCAAAGGCAGGCCGAACAACGATGATCGCAAACACGTCGAACAGGCCATCGGCTATCTCGGCCTTGAGGATTTGAGCGGGCGCTTTCTGGATGAGCTTTCCGGCGGACAGCGTCAGCGTGCCTTCGTAGCAATGGTTCTCTGCCAGGACACGGATTATGTGCTACTGGACGAACCGCTCAACAATCTCGATATGAAGCATTCCGCTTCAATGATGAAGCTGTTGCGCCGGGCTGCGGATGAACTTGGAAAAACCGTCGTTCTGGTTCTGCACGACATCAATTTCGCGTCATGCTATTCCGACCATATAGTTGCCATGCGCCACGGTAAGGTAGCCTATCAAGGAAGCCCGGACGAACTCATTCATCCGGAAATCCTCGGAGACATTTACGAGATGGAGATTGCCGTCGAAATCATTGGCGGCAAGCGTATCGGCGTCTATTATCTTTAAGCAACCGCATCCGATGGAAACAGTGCCTGCAAGGCGTCGTACGATGCCAGCACCGTTTCCATTTGCGCAGTATGCCCTCGGACGAACGCATCACCGTAAATCGTTTCATCCGGATATTCTGTAATGAGCGTCAGCGGCACGCTATGCCGATCGTCAACACCGACGAGACACGGGAAACCATTGATGATGCGGAAACCCGTTTCGCCCGCATGCTGCTCAAAAAGCTTGATCTGGGCGTTATTATACGCAACCAGCCCGTCAATAGCCGCAAGATGCTTCGTCACCCGGTCTATCAGTTCCTCGGCTTGCCTTTCCCATGAAGCGTGATGCCGGATGATGAGGAAAAACCCCTTCGGCAGCGTCCACATGGCAAAGGAACGGGGCACATAGCCCGATAGTGGGCGCGTCCACTCATGCGATGGATAACCATGCAGGTTGACGTGCAGTTTCGCCTCGGTCCGCTTTTCAGCTTCGACACGAATGGCCTTTTCGTAAAGCCCTTCGCCGCTGCGATATTCCAGATCATCACCGAGTGCCGTATAGCGGGCGGCGTGATGCATATGATGCGGCTGCAATGCACAGAGCCGTTTATGGATCTCGTAGCCGTCAGGATTCTCCTGGGGAGAGATCGTGAAATGCGCATTTTCGCGCGCCGCAAGCCGCTTGGCTGCACGCAGTGCGCCGACGATACCGGTTGTCTCATTGGCATGCTGGCCTGCGCTGATCATCATCGCCGCATCGCTGCCCTGGATGTAGGTCGCGCGAACAGCCCGGCCTGCGCGGCTTGTTGCCTCAAAGGACCGGCCACCGAGCGCGGCAAGCTCACGCTTGATTTGATCCGCGGATAACGGCGCCTGCGCCGTTTCTAGAGCCTGCTCGGCCGTCAAAGCGTCGTCGGTAGAAAGCGGACGTGTTTCCACTTTGACTGACGGTTCTGCATCGCGAAAACGGACTTCCGGCACGATCTGGCCCGGCTGCAAGCCGCGGTCCCCCACCGGGCGGCCGGACTTTTTCTGGAAAACCTCGAGCAGCGAGAAATAGATATCCTCGTGCATGGCTTCGGTGAGGCTCAGCCTTTCCTCATCGTAGGGCAGGCGACGATCGGTGATTGGCAGGCTGACCGCGATGTTCAGCTCATCGAAATAGGGTTCGCCACGCTTCCAATCATGCGCCGCGATCGTTGAGATCGTGTCATGAAACAGTTTTTCATAGGATGTTTCATAGCGCGTGCTTTCGGTCTTACCGTTCTGCGTGACAGTCAGCCAACCGGTGGGTGATACCAATGTTTCGCCGATGAAATCCACATGCACCCGGTTCGGTGCAAAAACGCGATGGCTCTCGCTATGGCCATCGGCAAAGACCAGATCGACTTCGTACTGAAAGTCGTCTTTACCTGAAGCCGCGAAAGTCACATCGGTCTTCGGCAGCAGCGCGGACAGCGGATAGGTCTCCAGCAGGAAACGGTTCTGCACGCAGGCATCGTGACGCGGATAGCGGATCGCAGCTGACTTTAGCGCGGCGCCGTCCACTTCTTCGAGGAAGAAATGCAGGAGCGGCTTATAGGCAGAACGGAACCGTGCCTCGACCCCTGCCTCGCGCAGCTTCGTTTCGGCGGCGAAACGGCTCGGCTGGTCATCGAACAACCAGGCTTCCACCTTCGCACCGCGCATTTCGGGTTTCAGAAAGCGTTCAACGAGCGCTTGAACGGTACGCGGGTAGGTTTTCTCAAAAAGCATGTTCATCGGGAAGTCCTGCCGGTTGGGTCGAGGCTGTCGCGCAACCAATCTCCAAGGAGATTGAGGCCAAGCACGGTGAAGAGAATGGCGAGGCCTGGGAAAATGCTCACCCACCATGCGGTCTGAAGATAGGTACGCCCATCGGCCAGCATGCCGCCCCAGCTTGGAATGGTCGGATCGACACCGAGGCCGAGGAAGGTCAGGCTTGATTCCAGAAGGATGTTGTTGGCCACATTGAGCGTCATCAGCACGATCACCGGGCCGAGAAGGTTCGGCAGCAGATGCTGGAAGATGATGCACCAGTCCTTTACGCCGATAGCGCGGGCAGACAGGATGAATTCGCGCTCGCGTAGCGAGAGCACGGCCCCCCGCACCAGTCGCGCATATTGCACGCATTGCGACACGATCAACAAAATGATGGTGTTGAACAGCCCGCCCCCCAGAATAGCCATCACGGTGATCGCGAGCAGGATGAACGGCATGGCAAGCTGCACATCGACAAAGCGCATCAGTGCCATGTCCCAGAAGCCGCGATAATAACCGGCGACAAGACCCATGATCGTGCCGATGACGACGGAGCCGATCACCGAAACGAAACCGACGAACAGCGAAATCTTGCCGCCGGTAACGACGCGTGCCAGCACATCGCGCCCCAGCGGATCGGTGCCGAAAATATGGGCGGGATTAACAAATGGCGGCGTCAGGCGCGCCAAGAGATCAATCTTGTTGGCGCCGCCCGGAAACAGATAGCCGGAAAAAATCACCGCCAGACAAATGCAGCCGGTCAACACGACGCCGACGATGAATTCCAGGCTCGCAAAACGCGAAAACAGAACGGATGAGGTCTTGGTTGCCATGGTCCTACTCCGTGCGAATACGCGGATCGACAAGGCCATAGGCGATGTCCACGAGAAGATTGACGCCGATGATCAGCATGGAAAGGATCGCGATGGTGGCTTGCAGGACAGGATAATCGCGCCCGGCCACCGCATCGAAGGCAAGCGTGCCCATGCCCGGCCAGTTGAACACGCGTTCCACCACGACAATGCCGCCCAGCAGACCGCCGAACTGAAGGCCGAGATAGGTGATCAGCGGAATGGCGCAATTGCGCAGCGCATGCTTGTAGAGAACCTTGTTTTCACTTAGCCCCTTGGCGCGCGCCACCATGATATATTGCGATTGCAACGTCTCCAGCATCGCCGTGCGCACGAGACGAACATTCGTTGCGGTCAGGATGATGCCCATGGTGAGCGCTGGCATGATGAAGCTTGCAACACCACTCATGCCGCTCGGTGGCAGCCATTGCAGCGAGATTCCGAACAGCAACACCAGCATGGTCGCCAGCCAGAAATTCGGAAACGACAGCCCCACAAGCGAGCAGATGCGGATCAACTGATCGGCCCATCTACCACGCGACACGGCTGCCTTGATCCCAAGCGGAACCGAAATCACAATGGAAACGAACAGTGAAGCGAAAGCCAGCATCAGCGTAGCAGGCAAAGCGCCAGCCACCAGCGTCGATACGGGCGTGCCGCCGAGGAAACTGCGCCCCAGATCCATCGTGAACAGCCCCTGGAGGAACTGCCAGTACTGAACGAAAAACGGCTGGTTGAGGCCGAGACCTTCGCGGATACGCGCAAGATCGGCCTCGGTGATGCTGCCCGCGCCTTGCGTCAACATCAAAGCCGGATCGCCCGTAAGGCGGACCGCGAAAGCGACAAGCAGCGTCATTGCGACGAGCACGAACAACGCCTGCAAAGTTCGTTTGATCAGAAATCCGGCCACCAGTGCGCCTCCGAAATGCTGCGGCAAGCCGGACATATCCGGCTTGCCGTATTGTCATTCTTGCTTAGTCGACGGTGACGTCTGTCAGACGCAGACGGCTGTCGGGAACCGGCACGAAGTTTTTCACGCGCTTGTTGACGCCGAAGATCGCCTTGAGATTGTAGAGCGGCATTTCCAGTGCGCGACCGGCAGCGTAATGCGCGATTTCCTGCAGGAGCTTCTCGCGCTCGCCGCGATCAAGAACCGAACGCTGCGCTTCCAGCATCTTGTCGAGCTTTTCGTCCTTGTCGTAAGGATTCCACTTCTCGCCGGAATGATACATCGAATAGGCAGTGTTGTCGTAGTCGAAGGTCCAGCCGCCCCAGGACTGCTGGAACATGGCGCCTGTCTTGCCCTGCGGGATGATGTCGTTCAGCAGGACATTGGTATCGTAAGGCTTGATGGTGGCGTTGATGCCGACCATCTGCAGGAAGCTTGCGATGGCCTGCACAACTTCGTTGAAACTTGCGTCCTGCCCACGCACATCAATCTGCACGGTTGCACCGGGTTGAACGCCCGCTTCTTCGAGGAGCTTCTTCGCGCCTTCCGGATCGTAAGGCAGCGGCTTCATGTCCGGATCGAAGCCGAAGGACAGAGAACCCTGGAAACTTGCAATCGCTTCCGCCTGCCCGGCCAGAATGGACTGGATGATCGCATCGCGATCCACAGCCATAATCAGCGCTTTGCGCACGCGTTCGTCCTTGGTGATGCCGTCAGCCGTATTGAAGCGCAAGGCATAAACCGTCGGCCCCGAGGCGGTGACGAGCTCCAGCTTTGGATCGCCCTGAATAGTCGGGATCATGCCGATCGGGATGGTCGGCGGAATGACCAGATCGACGCGACCGGCCTGAAGTTCGGCAACAGCGGTCGAAGGCTCGGTTATGAAGCGATATTCGAGTTCTGAAAGCTTCGGCGCGCCACCCCAGTGGTCCGCGAACGCCTCAAGCTTGATGTTTACCTTCGGCTCATAGGAAACGAACTTGAACGGCCCGGTGCCAACCGGATGCATGTTGAAATAATCGTCGCCCTTTTCCTGAATATATTTCGGCGGAACGATCATGCCGCCATAACCGGCAAGCTTTGTGATCAGAACCGGGTCCGGCGCTTTCAGATGAAAATCGACGGTCTTGTCATCGATGACTTCCACCTTCTCGATGGCGATATAGTTCGAACGCTGCGGGCCCTTCGCGCCTTCATCGCCGAGCAGACGCTCGAAGGTGAACTTGACGGCCTCCGCATTGAACGGCTCGCCGTTGTGGAATTTTACGTTCTCACGCAGATGGAAGCGAATGCGCTTGCCCTCGTTCAGCTCTTCCCATGAAGTGGCGAGTGCAGGGACAATCTTCAGGTCAGGGCCGCGATAAACAAGACCGTCGAAAATGTTGGTGCCGACAGAAGCCCAGTTGACGAGGAACGTGTCGATCGGGTCCCAGCTGCCGGGGTCCTGCGGCGACGAAACGGTCAGCTTTCCGGCAGCGAACGCTGGAGCAGATGCAATCACAGCGGCCGAAAGAGCGGAAGCCATGAGAACGGCTTTAAAAGTTTTTCTTATCATTGTTTTCCCCTTTGGGTTTTGGTGAGCTTTTATGGTTCAGACGGTTTCGGCCACGAAATGTCCGGCTGCGACCTCACGGTGGCTATAGATCCTCGGCTTGTCGTCGATCCGACGCGTCGTGCTTGGAATCTCGCCTTCCAGTGCGGGCCGCCTCGTCCGTGCGGTGGGGTCGGCGATTGGCACAGCCGACAGAAGCCGCTTCGTGTAAGAGTGCGATGGGGTTTCGAAAACCTGCTGGCGCGAGCCAAGCTCCATGATCTGGCCGAGATAGAGCACCGCGACGCGATGGCTCATTTTCTCGACCACCGCCATGTCATGACTGATAAAGAGATAAGCGAGATCGTGCTCTTTCTGCAGGTCCATGAACAGATTGATGACCTGCGCCTGAATGGAGACGTCCAGCGCCGACAGGGCTTCATCGGCGATAATGAGCTTCGGCTTGGAAGCGAGCGCACGCGCAATACAGACCCGCTGGCGCTGACCGCCTGAAAATTCGTGCGGATAACGCTTGGCGTGTTCCGGCCCAAGACCGACACGCTCCAGCAATTCCGCAACGCGCGCATTAATCGCCTTGTCATTGTCGAGAAGACCATGGGTACGGATAGGCTCGGCAATGGAAAAACCTATCGTCTTGCGCGGGTCGAGCGATGCAAAGGGGTCCTGAAAGATATATTGGACTTCGCGGCGCATAGCGTAGCGTTCGGCGGCGCTCATTGCCGAATAAGCCTTACCGTTGAAGTGAATGTCTCCGGACAGTGGCGCCTGAAGTTGCTGGATCGTGCGCCCTATGGTCGACTTGCCCGAACCGGATTCACCCACCAGCGCCAAGGTCTCGCCCGGATAAATATCGAAAGCGACATTCGATACCGCGTTGCAGACATGCGTGATCTTACCGAACAGGTTCTTCTTGATTGGAAAGCGCACATAGAGATCGTCCACGGACAGCAACGGCTTGCTATCGTAGCGCGCAGTATCCTGAATGCGCTCCTCACCTGCTAAAATCGGTACGCCGTCGCGCATGGTCATGACCGGCATTCGCTTAGGGAAGGCTTCACCCGTCATGCTGCCAAGCTTCGGCACCGCTGACAAAAGCGTTTTGGTATAGGCATGTTCAGGCTTCGAGAAAATCTGTCCGACCGACCCTTCCTCCACCTTTTTGCCTTTCCACATCACGACGACATCGTCAGCCATTTCTGCCACCACGCCCATATCGTGCGTGATGAAAATAACCGCCATTTCAAGCTCTTGCTGCAATTCCCTGATAATGTGCAGTATCTGGGCCTGAATGGTCACATCGAGAGCAGTCGTCGGTTCATCCGCGATCAGCAATTTCGGACGGCATGCAAGCGCCATCGCGATCATGACACGCTGGCGCATGCCGCCGGATAGCTGGTGCGGATAGCGCTTCAACAGCCCTTCCGCATCCGGCAGTCGCACCATTTCCAGAAGACGCTTACCCTCCGCAAACGCCGCCTGCTGCGTCATTCCTTCGTGCAGCATGAGAACTTCAGAGATTTGATTGCCGATGGTGAAGACCGGGTTGAGCGAAGTCATGGGCTCCTGGAAGATCATGGCGATCTCCTTGCCGCGAATGCTCCGCATTGTCTTCTGGTCGGCTTTGAGCAGATCGCGTCCGCCCAACAAAATGCGACCGGAGGGGAATTTTGCGCCGCTCATATCGGCAAGGCGCATGATGGAAAGCGACGTAATCGACTTGCCCGAACCGGATTCCCCCACCACGGCCAGCGTGCGACCCGGATACACCGAGAAACTCAGGTCATCAACAACGCGGCTCGCGCCAAATTCGACACTGAGACCATCAACAGTCAGCAGAGGTTTTGAAATTGGCTCGCTCAATTCGGTTCCGCTCAAACTTTCAACCCTTTTAAAGTGTGATGGCAGACCGCGTGGCCTGATTGAATGCGCCGGACATAAAACGCAAAAGTGCGGCCACTTCCGACAGCGTTTCCTCCGAGGGGCGTGCGTTGGCTGTGGAATGCACCAGAAGACGCTCCCGAATCTGCGCATAACGCGCACAAGCTTCGGCACCTTTGGCGGTGATTTTTACCGTTTTTTCCTTGGCTGCCTTGCCGGTCGTCAGCAAGCCGGCGCTTTCGAGCTTGCGTATGGCATAAGTGGCAATGTGCGTGTCTTCAATATCGAGAACGAGGCAGATATCGGCCAGCTTCTTCTCGCGATCACGATGGCGGATCGAGTGGAGAATAAGCACTTCAATAGGGGAAAGGCCGGGCAAGCCTGCGGCAGCCATGCAACGCACCATCCAGCGGGAAAAGGCATGAGATGCGAGAATGAGGCCGTATTCGACCTCGGACATTCCGGGTGAACCGCCATCAGCAAGGTGAGCAGATGAAACGATAGGGCCAATCGAAGCAACAGGACGCAGATGCTTCGGCAACGCAACCTCCTCGAAACTCGCATCCCGAATCTCAGAAGAGAACGCTGCAGTTACCTCACTGTCCCTTTTTTTCCCCATTCTTGCTGCTCCCTTATTTATGTGTATTTTATGTCACCATCTTATCGACATTTTGTCAATAAAGTGGGACTATGAAATTCTGAAAAGATTTCAAAATGCACCGGTTGCATTGGATGAGGGAGCCGATAATGAGCGGAACGGGACGTGGAGTATGGGATTTCTGGATCGACCGCGGCGGCACATTTACCGACGTTATCGGGCGCGATCCACAGTGCCAGCTTCATGCACGCAAGGTTCTCTCCGAAAATCCATCCGCCTATAAGGATGCTGCCGTTCATGGCATTCGCCTGCATCTCGGCCTGAAAACCGGCGAACCGGTTCCCGTCGGCGTCATCGGCGAAGTTCGCATGGGAACCACCGTTGCCACCAACGCGCTTTTGGAACGTAAAGGCGAACGCTTGGCGCTCATCACCACCAAGGGTTTTCGCGATGCGCTGCGCATTGGCTACCAGGAGCGCAAGAACATCTTCGCGACCGAAATCCTCAAGCCGGACGCTTTGTACTCAACGGTCATCGAGCTGAACGAGCGTATACAGGCTGACGGCACGATAGAGATGCCCCTTGATCTCGCGGAAGCCGAAAGCGCGCTGGCCTCACTGAAGGAACAGGGCTACAGATCGGTCGCGATTGCCCTCATGCATGCTTATAAGTATCCGGCGCATGAGGCTGAAATTGCTCGCATTGCGCGCGACCTTGGCTTTGAGCAGGTCTCTGTCAGCCATGAAGTTTCGCCGCTGATCAAGCTGGTCGGACGGGGCGACACCACTGTCGTTGATGCATATCTGTCACCCGTTCTCCGCCGCTACGTTGCGCAGGTATCAAACGAGCTGGATGTCGAGCGCACCGGCGCGCGCGTCATGTTCATGATGTCGTCGGGCGGCCTTACAGCAGCAGATCTGTTTCAGGGGAAAGACGCCATCCTATCCGGTCCGGCAGGCGGCGTTGTGGGTCTCGCCCGGACCGGCGAAACGGCCGGCTTCCCGAAAGTCATCGGCTTCGACATGGGCGGCACTTCCACAGACGTGGCCCATTTCGATGGCGAGTATGAACGCGCTTTCGAAACCGAAGTGGCTGGTGTGCGCGTGCGTGCGCCTATGATGCTGATCCATACTGTTGCCGCAGGCGGCGGCTCGATCCTGCATTATGAAGCCGGGCGGTTCCGTGTCGGTCCTGACTCAGCAGGCGCCAATCCGGGACCGGCCTGTTATCGCAATGGCGGACCGCTTGCCGTTACCGACGCCAATGTCATGCTGGGCAAGCTGTTGCCGGAATTTTTCCCGGCAATCTTCGGTCCCGAACAGAACCAGCCGCTGGACGTTGAGCGGGTGCGCCAACTCTTTACCGCGCTCGCCGCCGAAATCGGTGACGGTCGTTCGCCTGAAGCGGTGGCCGACGGCTTCATCCGGATTGCGGTTGCCAATATGGTCGAGGCAATCAAGAAAATCTCCGTCCAGCGCGGTTACGATGTGACGCGCTATGCCCTAAATTGCTTTGGCGGCGCTGGAGGCCAGCACGCATGTCTTGTGGCTGACGCGCTTGGCATGAAAAATATTCTTCTTCATCCAATGTCGGGCCTCCTGTCAGCCTATGGCATGGGCCTTGCTGATATTCGCGCCACGCGCCAGAAAGCGCTCGGCGTCCCACTCGATATCAGCGCTCCAAAGGCGTTGAAGGAATTGGGTGAGGAACTGGCGCAGGAATGTGTCGCCGAACTCACAATACAAGGCATCGAAGCAGATGCTGTTGAGCGGCACCTGCGTGCCCACATCCGCTATGCTGGCACCGATACGGTCCTCTCCGTCGAAGCCACTTTCCCCGCCGAAGACAATGCCGACCGTCTTCGCGCCGAATTCGAGGCCGCTCATAAGCGCCGTTTCGGCTTCGTTGCCGAAAACAAGGCTCTCGTTATCGACGCCGTAGAGGTGGAAGCCGTTGGCGGCGGCGCGGGTGAAACCGAAAGCGCACAGTCGCTTGACAGCGATCAGGAAGCTCCGACCGCCAAGCGAACCTGCTTTTTCTCGCAAGGCGAATTGCACGATGCGGGCGTTGTCTTGCGCGAACAGATGCAGCGCGGCCAGACTGTTACCGGCCCGGCGATCATTATCGAGAAGAACCAGACGATCGTTATCGAAGACGGCTGGCAGGCGCGTCTGACCGCTCATGACCATGTGGTGCTGACGCGTATCAAGGCGCTTCCCGCGCGCACGGCCATCGGCACCGAAGCCGATCCGGTCATGCTGGAAATTTTCAACAATCTCTTCATGTCCATCGCCGAACAGATGGGCGTGACGCTTCAGAACACCGCCTATTCGGTCAATATCAAGGAGCGTCTCGACTTTTCCTGCGCTGTTTTTGATGCTGCGGGCAATCTCGTTGCCAATGCACCTCACATGCCCGTGCATCTCGGCTCCATGGATGCATCGGTCGCCACCGCCATCCGCGAAAACAGCGATATCAAGCCGGGCGATGTGTTCCTCATCAACGCGCCTTATAATGGCGGCACCCACCTGCCCGACCTCACTGTTTGCACCCCCGTATTCGATGATGACAATCGTGAAATCCGGTTTTGGGTCGCGAGTCGCGGACATCACGCGGACATTGGCGGCATCGCACCGGGGTCCATGTCGCCGCTTGCGGTGAATATCGAGCAGGAAGGCGTCTATATCGACAATTTCAAGCTAGTGGAACGTGGCACGTTCCGAGAAGATGCGCTGGCCGATCTGCTTACCGGGGCCACCTATCCGGTCCGCAACCTGACGCAGAACGTCAACGACCTGAAGGCGCAGATAGCAGCCAACGAAAAGGGCGTTGCCGAGTTGAAAAAGATGATCGGTCTTTTCGGCGAGGATGTCGTGAAGGCTTACATGGGCCATGTTCAGGATAACGCGGCCGAGAGCGTGCGCCGAGTGCTGGACAAGCTGCCGGATGGCCATTTCTCCTATGAAATGGATCAGGGTTGCAAGATCCAAGTGCGGATTACGATCGACAGGGAAAAGCGTGAAGCCACGGTCGATTTCGCGGGCACATCCGAGCAGCGCTCCGACAATTTCAACGCACCGCAGCCAGTTGCCCGTGCAGCCGTGCTCTATGTGTTCCGCGTGCTGGTCGAAGGCGATATTCCGATGAATGCGGGCTGCCTGCGCCCGATCAAGATTATCGTACCTGAAGGCTCCATGCTTTCGCCACGCTATCCGGCGGCAGTCGTGGCTGGCAATGTCGAGGTCAGTCAGGCCGTTACCAACTGCCTCTTTGGCGCGACCAAGGCCATGGCAGCAGCGCAAGGCACGATGAATAATCTGACCTTTGGCGATGACGAGTATCAATATTACGAAACCATCTGCTCGGGCGCGCCGGCCGGTCCCGGTTTCAATGGCGCAGATGCGGTGCATACGCATATGACCAATTCACGCCTGACCGATCCGGAAATTCTTGAAACTCGCTTCCCCGTATTGCTGGAAGATTTCCACATCCGTGAAGGATCGGGCGGCAAGGGCAAATGGAACGCTGGCGACGGCACCGAGCGAACTATCCGCGCATTGAAGACGCTGGAATTCGCCATTCTCTCCGGTCACCGTCGTGTAGCACCTTTCGGCCTTGACGGCGGGGAAGCCGGACAAATCGGCCGCAATGAGGTGCGCCGCAAGGACGGTTCGGTTGAAATCCTAGGCAATTGCGACCAGACTGTTCTCGAGGCAGGCGAAGCCTTCACTGTCGTCACACCGACCGGCGGCGGGTATGGCAAACCGGAATGATCATTTTAAGGATTTCGCCGCCGTCCAGGCGGCGTTTTCATTTTCAGGCTTGCTCCACAAGCCAGAATCTCGCACGCAAATGGAAGCGCCTTCCTCTTCCCTATCTGGACAAATACCCTAGATAGAATACAATTCCATAACAGCGTCTATAATTAGAAACAAACTCTCAATTGACGGGCATTGCGACCCGGTTTTGACGCATCATTAGAATTAAATTTCTGCGATCAATAGGCAATCAACCAGATCACGGATACCACTATGAAATTCGCTCAGATTCTCGCTACCGCAGGCATCATTCTGGCCGTTCTCTTCACTGGCGCTTTGGCTGGAGAAAATCTCGATGCCATCAAGTCGGCCGGTGTTTTGAAAATTGGGACTGAAGGCACCTATGCTCCATTCACCTATCACGACAAGGACAACAAGCTTGTTGGTTTCGACGTGGAAATCGGTGAAGCAGTCGCCGCCAAACTCGGCGTAAAGCCTGAGTTTGTTGAAGGCAAATGGGACGGCCTCATCGCAGGTCTTGATGCTAAACGCTATGACGCCGTTATCAATCAGGTAGGCATTACCGAAGAACGCCAAAAGAAGTTCAACTTCTCCAATCCCTATATCGTTTCGAAAGTCGTTCTGATCGTCAACGACAAGAATGACACGATCAAGGACTTCGCGGACCTCAAGGGCAAGAAATCGGCTCAGTCCCTGACCAGCAATTATGGAAAGCTTGCGAAGGAAGCAGGTGCCGAACTCGTTGCTACTGACGGTTTCGACCAGTCGATCCAGCTGGTTTTGACGGGGCGCGCCGACGCGACGCTTAATGACAGCCTGTCGTTCCTCGATTTCAAGAAGCACCAGCCGAACGCTCCGGTCAAGGTGGTTGCAGAGAAGGAAAATGCGGACGCGTCGGGCATCATTGTCCGTAAGGGCGACGACGAACTGGTGGCGGCCATCAACAAGGCTCTCGATGAAATCAAGGCCGACGGAACCTACGACAAGATTTCGCAGAAATATTTTGGCCAGGACGTTTCCAAGTAAGCGTTGTCCCGTTCAATTCACGAAGCCGGAAGCCACTTCCGGCTTCGTTTTATTGTGATCGCGAAAAACTATTCCAGAGACATGGTTGTCAGACTGTATAAGATAAGAGCGAGAAGCTTCATTTCAGTTTGACTTCTGGGTATTAATGAGGAGCCGAAACCGTGCCCGATTGGCTTCAGCTGATGGCGGAATCCCTGCCCACCCTTCTGTGGGCTGGGTTGATTTTCACCATACCGCTTACTCTTTTGTCCTTTGCTTTTGGCCTGACATTGGGGCTGTTGACAGCACTCGTACGGTTGTTCGCACCACTCTGGCTTTCGTCAATTGCCCGCTTTTATGTATGGATATTTCGCGGCACACCGTTGCTTGTGCAGCTGTTCGTGATCTTTTACGGCCTGCCGAGCGCAGGAATTTATCTCGACGCTTTTCCAGCAGCAGTAATCGGCTTCACGCTCAGTGTCGGCGCCTATAGTTCGGAGATTATCCGGGCTGTGATATCAGCCGTTCCGAAAGGCCAGTGGGAAGCGGCCTATTCCATCGGCATGAGTTGGCGTCAGGCCCTCGCGCGCACCGTTCTGCCACAGGCAACCCGGACGGCAGTGCCGCCGCTTTCCAATTCCTTCATTTCGCTGGTGAAGGACACCTCGCTCGCCGCAGCAATCACAGTGCCGGAGCTTTTCCAATCCGCACAACGGATCGTCGCCACCACTTACGAACCTCTCATCCTCTATATTGAAGCGGCTTTGATCTATCTGGTCATGAGTTCCGTTCTCTCTGCCCTGCAGGTGCGGCTGGAACGACGATTCGGACGCTATGGCGGCACGCTGGAGACGAACGCATGATCGAGCTGCAACACATCGTGAAGCGTTTTGACGACGCAATCATCCTCAACGACATCAACGTTGCAATTGCGGAAGGCACAGTAACAGCGCTGGTTGGGCCGTCCGGCGGCGGCAAGAGCACGCTGCTGCGCTGCATCAATCTGCTGGAAGTGCCGACGTCTGGCACTCTCGTTCTGGGCGGACAGAGCCTAAGTTTCGAGCCTGACCGCAAGCCCAACTGGCAAGCGATCCAGTCTATCCGTCGTCAGACTGGCATGGTTTTTCAGAACTTCCAGCTCTTTCCGCACCAGACCGCGATCCAGAATGTGATGGAAGGGCTCGTCACAGTCCTGAAATGGCCGAAGGACAAGGCAAAGGAACGTGCGATGGAGCTGCTTACCAAAGTGGGCATGGCGCACAAGGCAGACGCTTGGCCCTCGACCCTTTCGGGAGGGCAGCAGCAACGCGTCGCCATTGCGCGCGCACTGGCACCTTCGCCGCGTGTGTTGCTTTGCGACGAACCCACCTCGGCCCTTGACCCTGAATTGGCGTCGGAAGTCGTCGATGTTTTGAGCAAGCTCGCCAAGGAAGGCACGACCATGGTCATCGCGACACATGATCTGCGGCTTGCGTCCAAGATTGCGAAAAATGTCGTCTTTCTGGAGTCGGGCAACATAGTTGAAACCGGCTCCGCGCACGAAGTTTTCACCCGGCCCGCGCGTGAGCGCACAAAACAATTCGTCGCGACAATCAACGCAGCCCATACATACGATATTTAACCTGTAGACACGTCGATCCCGTAAGGGCTTTCGCCACCAGCGAAAGCCCCCGGCACGCCGTTGAATCAAATTTCATACGTGTATTCAAAATTTTCCGGCGGCTCCCGACAGCCTGCCCCTTGGTAAAACAGAAAACCACTGTTACATTATGCACAACGTAGAAATTGAAGCGCCTTGCTTGCGTCCTCACAGGTTCGCGCGGCGCCATAAGGACAAGAACCTTGAAGAACCCCGACGAGCGCGCCGCCGAAACGGTGCACCAAGGGGCGTCCGGCGGACAATCGGGCAATTCGCAAACCCGGAATCCGTCCGATAACGGCAAGCGCAGACCGCGCAAAAAAGCCGTTGCAGACATCGGCAATGCCCGTAGTGCATCCGATTCAGGACGCTCAAAATCACAGGACGAAACCGACGGCTCGGGTTCGCAGGCCCAGCGCAAACGTGCGCGTCGGCGTCGGCGCGGCAAATCCGTACCGGGCCTTGAAACCTCGTCGCAAAAGCCGGTCGTTGCAGATGCAGGCAACAACCAGCAGCGACCTTCCGGGAAAATCTCGAATCGCCGCCGTCGTGCGCGTAAAAAGAAGCAATCGCGGCAACTTGGTGCCCAGACGCCTCTGGCGGCTGAAGCAACAGTCAAGACTTCGCACAATGCTGTGCGTACGGAGAACCCGCATGTCCCGGTTCAAGGCAAGCGTAGGGGCATTAACGGGCAGGCATCCAAGGCCGGCAACGGTGTGCAGCACGACAAGGGTGACGCTCCGCTTTACGCGGCTTTGGATCTCGGCACCAACAATTGCCGGTTGCTGGTAGCATCGCCGACAAGACCGGGGCAATTCCGTGTCGTGGACGCGTTTTCGCGGATCGTGCGGCTTGGAGAAGGTTTGAGCACCACTGGGCGGCTCAGTGACAATGCAATGGATCGCGCCGTGGAAGCGCTGAAGATTTGTCGCGACAAGCTGGCAGGCAAAAAAATCAGAAGGTCAAGGCTGATCGCGACCGAGGCCTGCCGTTCGGCATCGAATGGCGAGCAATTTCTAAAGCGAGTGCGGGCCGAAACCGGTCTTGAACTGGAGATCGTGGACCGGCAAACAGAAGCCCGTCTGGCTGTTTCCGGCTGTGGCACGCTGGTGACCCGCGAGACTGATGCCGTGGTGTTGTTCGATATAGGCGGCGGCTCTTCTGAAATCGCACTGATTGACGTTTCCCGTCGACGGTCCCCACGCCTTGCGGAACATATCATGGCCTGGACATCCCTTCCTGTCGGTGTCGTGACGCTGGCGGAACGTTTCGGCGGACGAAATGTTACGCAGGAAAGCTTCGATTCCATGGTTTCCCATGTAACCGATCTGCTTACGCAATTTGCCGAGCGGCAATGCCTTGGAAACCTCACGGCCAGCCCGCGCTTCCATCTACTGGGCACATCCGGAACTGTGACCACCCTGGCAGGCATTCATCTCGGTCTTGAACGTTATGATCGCCGGCGGGTCGACGGAATGTGGATGGACGCGGAAGACGTAACGCAGATGACCAGCCGCCTGCTGTCGTGGGATTTTGAAGCCCGCGTAGCCAACCCATGCATTGGCGCGGATCGCGCTGATCTGGTATTGGCAGGCTGTGCTATTCTTGACGCAATACGCAAAGTGTGGCCCAGCGAAAAGCTACTCGTTGCCGACCGTGGTCTGCGTGAAGGCATTCTGACCGAACTGATGTCGCGCGATGGCGCATGGCGGCACAATCGCGCGGCAAGCGCTAGAAACAGGCACTAAAAATGAGCAAGACAGGCGGCAACAAAAGCGGAGTGAAAACTGGCGGTCGCGGGGGCGCGGGCTCCAGCAATCTGCAGGTGCGCGTGAAGAAAAAGGCAGGCACGATCAAGGAATCGTCACGCCGTTGGCTTCAACGCCATCTGAACGATCCTTATGTGCATAAATCCAAGCAGGACGGATATCGTTCACGCGCGGCCTACAAGCTTATTGAAATCAACGACCGCTATAACCTGCTCAAAAAGGGCCAAAAGATCATCGATCTTGGCGCTGCGCCGGGCGGCTGGTCGCAGATTGCGGCCAAACTTGTCGGTTCGACCGACGAGGACCCGCATGTCGTTGGCATAGACTATCTCCACGTCGATCCCCTCCCCGGCGTTGTTCTGTTGGAGATGGATTTTCTGGACGACGAAGCACCGCGGAAGCTGATGGAAGCTCTGGGAGACAAACCCGATCTCGTTATTTCCGACATGGCCGCTCCGACAACCGGCCACCGCCGAACCGACCATCTGCGCACAGTGCATCTGTGCGAAGTCGCCGCCGATTTTGCCATCTCGGTTCTAAAGCCGGGCGGACATTTTCTCACGAAGACATTCCAAGGCGGCACAGAAAACGAACTCCTGGCACTGCTCAAGCAGAAATTTCGTTCCGTGCATCATGTAAAACCGCCAGCGTCCCGTGCTGAATCCGTCGAGCTTTATCTGCTGGCCCGCGATTTTAAAGGCTAGAGCATTTCCGGGCCAAAAGCGCGAATCAGTTTTGTGCAGGATAATGCGTTGCAGATTAATTTAAGCTAGAAATACCCAAAGCTTATTTTCCCGTGGAGGTATTTGCAGCTTCTATAGCTGCGCGCTCTTTGCTGCGGTGTTTTGTGACGGTCGGCGCGGCGAGTTCCTTGCCTGCATCCGGGGCGAGCCGGGCAAACCAGAAAAAAGCCACAGCCGAAACAGCCGCAACCACAAAGAAACCAATGTGGAAATCCACCAGTTCGAGATGGGCTCCGCGAAGCGATGTACTGATTTCCAGAATACCACCTGCCAGCGCAACGCCTATAGCGATAGAAACCTGCTGTGCAACGGCAGTGATGGGCGTTGCCTGACTGGTCTTTTCATCGGGTATTTCCGCAAAAGCCAGCGCGTTTACTCCCGTGAAGAACAATGAGCGCGCAAAGCCTCCGACCAGCAGAAAACCGATGATGACCCAATATGAAGTCGCCGGCGTAAACAGCCCATTGACAGCGATGAAGCAGGCAGAGATCAAAGAACCTGCCATCAGGGCGCGCCGGAAACCGACACGGACAAAGATGCGCTTTGCACCGAATTTCATGCTGATCGCGCCAATTGCCGAAACGAAAGTCATCATACCCGACTGAAACGGGGTGAGACCGAAACCAAGCTGAAACATCAACGGCAACAGAAACGGAATGGCGCCAATCCCGAACCGGAAGATGCTGCCGCCGATAACCGCTGCGCGGAACACCTGATTATCGAAAAGCTTCAGGTTCAGCAGAGGGTCATCGACCCTCTTCGCATGCTGCAGATACAGGACCGTACAAACAATACCAATCGAGAGAGTGGTAAATCCAACCGCAGGCGGCAAAGCAGGAAGGCTGACCACTGACAGTCCGAACACTACCCCGGACATCGCGATGCCCGAAAGAAAGAAACCTGTCCAGTCGAGACGCTTTACGATGCGCTCGTCATTATCCGGAAGGAACCGGCTGGCAAACCAGATGCCCAAGAAACCGATCGGTACGTTGATGAGGAAAATCCAGTGCCAGGTCAGGAATGTCGTGATGAAACCGCCAACGGGCGGTCCGACAAGTGGCCCAACCATTGCAGGGATTGTCAGCCAGGCCATGGCTGAAACGAGTTCGCTGCGGGGAGTCGACCGAATAAGAACGAGACGCCCGACGGGAGTCATCATCGCTCCGCCCATGCCTTGCAAAAATCGCGCAAGGACGAAAGCGGCAAGCGAGTTGGATGCGGCACAAGCAACGGACCCGACCACGAATACTGCTATTGCCGTCCGAAATACATTCTTGGCTCCAAAACGATCCGCCATCCAGCCACTGATTGGAATAAAAACCGCCAATGCAACAAGGTAAGCCGTCAATGCCAATTTGAGCGCAATGGGGCTTGTGCCAATGTCAGCAGCGATAGCGGGAAGCGACGTTGAAATGACATTGGAATCCATCTGTTCCATGAACAGGGCTATGGCCAACACGAGAGGAACGATGCGATTCACAGCGATATTCCGAATACTGGGGCGCGAAAGTGCGCAATTCTATGTAGCGCCCAACTGATTTTTGCTAGCCGGACCGGTCTCACAATGCAGTGAATATGCGACAAAATTAGCAGTTTTTGCGGCTATCAGCTGGACGTATTCGGCATTGCCGCAACACTTGACGCCTCACGGGAGATTTCATCCGTTCACATTTGTGTAAAACGGGGTTGCGCTTCTCGTAACAGCTTGTTACATTTCGTTACAGTTTCACGAAGCTTCGAACCGGGTGGGGGGCCGCTCCGGTTCAAGGAGGTAGGAAATGAACGATATTACAAGAACAGCCATCATCTACGGAATGATGATCATTTCACTCAACACTGCCCTTGCAGTCGGTCTTCTCGGACTTGATTTCCTGCGTTAACGCGCCCCATTTTTGCCCTCCAGGCACTCATGAAAAAGAGCGTTTCCTTCGTTGGAAGCGCTCTTTTCATTTATAACAGTTTTAACGCGCAGTATCGAGGCTGCGCTGTCCGAAAGCATTTCCAGCAAAAGTGTGAAACGATTTTGTGTCCGGGAATGCGGAAAACAAAGGGACAGAGCATTCCAACGATTCGTTAAACAAAAACCGCTCAAGCCCCGTGGTCAGAGAACGCGGCTCTGACTGCCTGATCAAAGAAGTTCGACCTATCCAGATTTAAGGCCAGCCGAGCTAGCTGCCCCGCCGTGATACGGGCTTCCACACGTAGTCGGGCTCCACTCCCACACCCGTTGTCCACATCTCACATTGAAAAAAACAGTACGAAATTATCTCTCGTCATACTGGACAAGACCATGAGGAAATCATAATTTTGTGCCGCTTGCACAATAGTGTGCTGGCTTGTTCTCGGGGCGGGGTGAAACTCCCCACCGGCGGTATGAAGCGAAAGTTTCGAGCCCGCGAGCGCCTGGATAATATGCCGATTCGGTAATGGTTCAGGGTCAGCAGATCCGGTGAAATGCCGGAGCCGACGGTTAAAGTCCGGATGGAAGAGAGCGATTGAACGTCAGGATCGTGTCGTTCGGACACCGTCCAAGCGTTCTTTTGTGCGCCCTGTTTCTAGTTTCGTGAGGAACCTATGAACCAGAGCTATCCGAACAAGACTTCATTCAAAATTGCATTTATCCAAGCCCGCTGGCACGCCGATATTGTCGATGAGGCCCGCAAGAGCTTTATTGCCGAACTCTCCGCAAAAGCCGGCGCGAACGTGGAAGTCGAAATTTTCGATGTTCCTGGCGCTTACGAAATCCCCCTTCATGCAAAGACTTTGGCCAAGACCGGAAAGTACGCTGCTATCGTCGGTGCGGCTTTGGTGGTGGATGGCGGTATCTATCGGCATGATTTCGTGGCGACCGCCGTCATTAACGGCATGATGCAAGTGGGCCTGGAGACCGAGGTCCCAGTGCTCAGCGTCGTCCTGACGCCACATCATTTCCACGACAGCAAAGAGCACCATGATTTCTTCCATGCCCACTTCAAGATCAAGGGCGTGGAGGCAGCGAATGCCGCTTTGCAGCTTGTGAGTGAGCGGAGCCGTATTGCTGCGCTTGTGTAACATGCACCGACCGGCCTTTATTAAAAGGCCGGTCCTTCTATGATGATACGTTCCCGGTGCGCATAAACGTCAAAGTCATCCCCTCGCACCAATGCAACGAGCGTCAGGTTTGTTTCATCAGCCGTCCGAATGGCCAACGCCGTTGGCGCAGAGATCGCAGCCAGAACAGACGCGCCGAACATAACTGCTTTCTGTACCATCTCGACAGAAACACGGCTGGTAATTGCAACGATGCCGTCACCCGGCGCAGAACCACTAAGCGATATAGCTCCAACGAGTTTGTCCAGCGCGTTGTGGCGACCCACATCCTCGCGAACCGCAATAAGTCCCTGGCCCGGAATATAGAAACCCGCCGCATGAACTGCATGGGTTTCAGAGTTCAACTGTTGTGCATCCGCAAGAGATGCGACAGCCATTGAAATATCGCTGGGAGAGAATGATCGCCCACCTTGCTTCAATCCCCTTAGGGGCCTCAATGCATGATCGATTGAGTCTATCCCGCAGAGACCGCACCCGACCGGGCCAGCCATGAACCGGCGTCGCGCGGCGAGCCTCTGTTCAGGGCGTTCAGCCAATCGAACCTGCACATCGATGCCTTTCTCAAAGGTCACGACCTCGACTGCTTCTATCTCGGAAATATCGTCCACAATGTTCTCGGTAAGCGTGAAACCTATGGCGAAGTCCTCGAGATTTTGAGGGGTGGCCATCATCACGGCCTGAGTTGAACCGTTATAGCTCACCGCCACAGGCACCTCTTCCGGCACCACCCGCATATCCTCGCGTGAGCCCGATATACGATGCGCGATATGTGGAGTACTCCGGCTAGCTTTGTGAAACGTCATTGACCTTCCCTCCCGTCATCGCACCCGTTTTTCCAGCAGTTTCATGTGGCATGAAAACGACTTTAATGTAAGTTGCCACCGGACAAGCCGTCGCAAGTGGGCCGGCAAGCGAGGAAAACATGGATATTCGCCAGATAGACGACAATTATTGGGTTTCAGGGCAAATCGAACCCGACGATGTTCGCGATATTGCCGCGGAGGGGTTTCGCACGATCATCTGCAATAGGCCCGATGGTGAGGGCGGCCCGGAGCAACCGGAATTCAGCGAAATCGCACGCGTGGCTGAGAAAGCGGGTCTTGCAACCTACTATATTCCGGTCATCGGCGGTCAATTGACCAAAGACGATGTGGATGCGATGGCGGCAGCATTGGAGGAAGCCGAAGGACCCATTCTTGGCTACTGCCGATCAGGAGCACGCTCTACGAATATTTACGGGATCGTACAGAGCCAAAAGCGCGGATAAAAAACGACCGCAGGCTATAGGGGCGGTGGAGCCGCAAAGGCATTTCCAAAGTCTTTGCAAACATGGTGATCACCGTCCCGAAAGCCGGGCGCGACCCGAATGGACGCCGCGCGATGTGTGAGCGCAATACTGGCGATAATAGCTCATGCCTGTCCGCGTGACAGTCGCAACAACGCCGCCGAGAACGAGAAGCCAGCCAATCGCCTGTGGCCAGTTGAAGCTTTCAATTCCGCCGCTCAGCGCAACAATGAAGATACCAGCCCAGAGCAAAGCTGCCGTCCGGCGCCAGAATACCGGGTTGAGCTCGTCAAAGACGGCCTTCCACAGCGAGTGAACAAGGCAGGCAAAGAAAAGGGCAGCGGCCAGACCGATATTGAGCAACTCGACCGGAAGCCATTGTTGCGAAGTGAGCATCGTTTCCATCATCCACTTGACCAAAATTCGCATCGAAGAAATTCTTAAACGTTTCTTGCGATCCGATTACTCATACTGTTCGTCCCATTCAGCTTTCGCTTTGTGGCCGCAACGTGTTACAAGCACGGAAAGCTGCCTCGGATAAATTCACTTATTATTGCGTTCACGCGAAATATCGTGTTGAAATCACTACTCTATTCTGGGTGCCCGGCTCTCTCCGGCGTACCGCAACCCCTTCCAGCGCTTGAGAAATTTGCGGTTCCCGCCTGCCAGCACTTCACTGTAAATATTTCATTCATCATCGCGCCAGATAACAGCTTTGTAACAATTCGGCACAGCAAGGCGGTGCCGAAAACAGCGAAATCTCGCAGTTGCTCACAAGAATGGGCTTATCAGCCGGCCTTTACTTGTCCGCCATCTGTTTTGCTGCGATAGCGCGAAGATGGGTCGGCTGGAGCAGGCGCATTGGCCGGGCGACCGAAGAGAAAGCCTTGGACCTGTTCACAACCCTCTTCGATCACCATGCGGTGCTGGTCAAAAGTTTCGATACCCTCAGCCACCACCGGCAGATCGAGGCTGCGCCCGAGACCGACTATAGCCCGCACAATTGCTCTCGCGCTCACATCCGTTTCCATGCTGGTGATGAAGCTACGGTCGATCTTGATCTTGTCGAATGGGAAACTTTGAAGATTACTGAGCGATGAATAGCCGGTTCCGAAGTCATCCATAACGATGCGGACTCCCAGTTTCTTCAAGCGGCGTAGCAGTTCAAGGGTCGTCGCTCGATCCTTCATCAAAGCGGATTCGGTTACCTCCAGTTCCAGCCTCGTCGGTTCCAGGCCGGTCTCCGCAAGAATGGAACCGACGGTATCGGGCAGGCTGATGAGCCGGAACTGCACGGGCGAAAGGTTTACAGCGATGGTCAGGTGGCTGTCCCACTCGACAGCCGTGCGGCAGGCCTCACGCAAAACCCATTCGCCCAGCGCTACGATCGCTCCTGTTTCCTCGGCAATAGGAATGAACACTTCCGGAGGTATCTGCCCACGTTCCGGATGGTTCCAGCGAACAAGCGCCTCATAACCCGTGCAACGTCCATCCGACGTCGCGAACAAGGGTTGATAGGCAATACCGATCTGGCCGCGAACCATCGCATGGCGCAAATCCGCTTCTATCTGGCGCCGTTCTCTTATCTCATGGTCCATCTCAGGGGAATAGAATGCAACCCGTCCCCGCCCTTCCGTCTTCGCTCGATAGAGCGCGATATCCGCCGCATGCCGGATGGCTTCTGCATCCTTGCCGTCATTCGGATAAACGGCAACGCCAATACTGACGCCGACAGCAGTCGGATCGAGCACTGTATTCATCTCCGAGCGGAAGGTTTCTAGAATCTTCTCACTGAGCTTCCGGGCACCTCTGGGCTGCGGAACGCCCACTTGCAGGATAATAAACTCGTCGCCGCCGATGCGTGCGGCAGTATCTATTCCGTTTACGCAGCGTTTCAGAATGCTGGAAACCGTCTTCAGTACCCGGTCGCCTTCAGCATGACCGAAAATGTCATTCACCGCCTTGAACCGATCCAGATCGAGCGCCAGCACGGCGAAAGGTTCACGGCTTGGGCGCGCAACGGCATTCGCAAGCCTTTCTTCAAAAAACATGCGGTTGGGCAAATCTGTGAGCGCGTCATGCCGTGCCATATGCTCAATCTGACGTTGAGCCGTGCGCTTTTCGGTAAGATCGCGCACTGCCAGCACCTCGCAAAGTCGTCCCTGGTACTCAATCGTATGAACAGCCAGTTCAAAAATGCGCTCGTCATTCGGGAATCTTGGAGCCGCCTCGACGGCTTCCGGACGGTGAGCGCAGACCGGAAGCCCATCGGCCGCCAATAACAGAGTATCCGGCTCAATACCCGCCAACGATTTTTCGCTTCTCCGCATGAGATCGGAGAACCGGACGTTCATCTCGACTATTCCGCCATCGCGTACAACAGCCAGACCATCCAGCGTGGCGTTCGCAAAACCCTTTAAGTCCGTCATGTAACGGTCCACGAATACAGCAGCAATTGTCGTCAGCGCCACGCCACACACCACTGCGGCAATAGTAACAACCAACCAGAGACGTCCGGTCCCGAGCGGATCGGCCGCAGGTAGAGCCGGGTTTGGAATCAGTTCAGTCGACGCGACGGCTGTAAAATGGAGGGTACAAACAGCCAGTATTCCACCTATAGTTGGGAGCAGGATACGTAACCAACCGAAAGCATTCGTCATCAGCCAGAAAGCGGCCAGCAAAAGCAAAACCGATATTGTGCCCCCTACGAGGATCGGCGGAAGATCATAGTGGGTGTCAGCAGCCGCCTTGATTGCACTCATGCCTGTGAAATGCATCGCGGCTATCGATAGCGTAGCCGACACGGCAGCTAGCAGCGCGTATTGAAAAGCGGCACCCTTAAGCAGGCGCAGGGTCAACCAGAAGCCGAGAACGGCTGTCGCTGCCGAAAGAACTGTGGCAGTGAAATCAAACTCTATCGCCACGGTGCCGCTATAGGCGAGCATGGCCACAAAGTGGGTTGCCCACACGCCCACTCCGCCAGCAAATGCGCTGATCGCCATCCAGTTGTCACGACGGCCCTCGGTGCATTCACGTGCACGGGCCAACAACAGGAAAAACGCAAACATGCTTGCAAAAGAAATGGATGCAGCCAGAATTACAAAAGGCTGGTCGTGCTGTACTGTCACGCATTCCAGAACTTTGAACATACAGCCCCCTGCCCCGCCTAAGGTGCAGTTCTTGTTAAATGCAACCCAAAGCACTATCCAAACTGTGCTTGATGCCCTGAATAAAATTATCGATAACTATTTAAGCAATTCTGAATTACGGAATTTTGCATCCGGTTTTGCTGATAATTGCAGGAAATTAAACACGCTTGCCGAAGCGCCTCCCGACACGCGCGAGCAATATCACGGGTAAAATTCCAACCGCCACGATGGCGAGGGCAGCAAGGGAAGCTTCTTCGTAAGTTCCGCGTGCGGCTTCGCCATAAAGATGCGTTGCAAAGGTTTCGACGTTGAGCGGACGCAGCAGAAGTGTTGCGGGCAGTTCTTTCACGCAGTCGACGAATACGAGCAGACCTGCCGCTACGATGGCTGTTCTCGATAGCGGCAGATGAACTGCATAAAACGTCTGGGTAACGCCACGCCCGAGTGTGCGCGACGCATGATCCAGTGACACTGGTATGCGCTCAAGCCCGGAATCGATCCCCCCCGCGGAGATAGCCAGAAATCGGACGACATAGGCATAGATGACCGCAGCACCAGTTCCGATCAGGACCAGCCCCGCCGAATAACCGAAAAAATGTGATGTAAACAGATTGAAGAGGTGATCAAAGCTACCGGCTACTACCAGAATGCCAATGGCGATCACCGTGCCCGGCGCCGCATATCCCATTGTTGACAAGCGATAAGACCAGCGCGAAATTCCACCAGGGAAAAGCCGGACAGCATATGCGACAAAAATTCCGCATATCAGCACCAACACCGTCGCTACGGACGCGAGCGCGACGGTATTGAAAGCTTCGCCAACCAATCGCGGCGATACACCGGCAAAACGGGCGCGTTTGACCGCTTCCACAACCAGGTAGAATGCCGGAAAAACGAACCCAATGATGACTGGAAGGGAGCAGAGACACAACAACCATGCGCCCCGCCCGTTCCTGACCCTCAATGGCTCGAAACCACGCGAATGGCGGATATTGGAAGCAAAGCGCTGCTTGCGGCGCCCCCAGCGTTCGATTGAAACAAGGGCAACGACCAGAAACAGGAGAGCGAGCGCCAATTGGGCAGCACCCGGCAAATCCGAACGCGTTATCCAGGTGGTGTAAATCGAGACCGTCAATGTACGAACGCCCAGGAATTCGGCAGCGCCCACATCATTCAGCGTTTCCATTAAGGCCAGACTGACCCCGACCGCCACAGCCGGTCGAGCAAGCGGCAACGCAACGCGCCAGAAAATGCCGCTGCGGCTAACCCCCAGAGTTCTTGCCGCTTCAATAAGGCTGGCAGACTGGGTGAGAAACATCGCCCGGGTCGGGATGTAGACATAGGGATAGAGTACGAAGCCGAGAAGAATAATACATCCGGTCATCGACCGAATATCGGGCAAGCGGAACTGGCGCGGACTGTCATATCCCAGCATGAAGCGTACTGCACCTTGCACCGGGCCGATAGGGTGCAGGATATCGAGATAGGCGTAAGCGACAATATAGGTCGGCACAGCCAAGGGAAGCAAAAGCGCCCATTCCAGCACGCCGCGCCCACGAAAATCATAAGCCGTGACCAACCATGCTGTTGATGTTCCAAGAACGGCAGCGATGACGCCAACGCCGGCGAGCAGAACCAAAGTTTCGAGAAAAGCCGTTGGAAGATTGGTGGCTAGAAGATGCGCCCAAAGCCCCGCCGATCCTTGTATGGCTTCAATGGCCAAGGCAACAACCGGCAGCAAAACCAGAATTGCGACCAGTGCCGAGAGCCTTAGCCAGCTGCGCCCTGCCCTTGCGGGTTGCAAAACTCGTTTCCGCGTGGCTGCAAAAGCTTCCATGGATCTCTCTATAGAGCACTTCCTGTTCACATCGGAATCGTTGGAACCGCTCTATCTATTTGTTTCTCCGCATCTCCGAACGCAAAACTGTTCACACTTTCGGCTCGGAATGCTCTAGTGCAACGCCGGCGCATAGATTGCACCGGCGTTAGTCTGCTTATTCAATCGGCTTTTAGTTATCAAAACCGACTTTGTCGACCAGTTCGCTTGCCTGCTTGCGATGGCTCACGATTTCCGAAAGCGGGACGCTGTCGATCTTCAGTTCACCGAAGGATTCCACGATTGGATCGAGCGGCGCGCCCGGCTTTACCGGATACTCGAAATTGGCCTTGGCGTAGATCTGCTGGGCTTCGTCGGACACCAGATATTCGAGCAGCTTTACTGCCGCGTCCTTGTGCGGTGCGTTCTTTGCCACGGCTGCGCCGCTGATATTGACCTGCGTTCCGCCATTCTTGAATGTCGGCAGCAAAACCTTGATGCCGTCACCCCAGGTCTTCTGTTCGTCCCCGCCCTTGCCCGAACGCATCAGGCCGACATAATAGGAATTGGCGACTGCAATATCGCAGATGCCGCCTACGATATCCTTGGCGCCATCACGATCGCCACCGGCAGCCTTGCGCGCAAGATTATCTTTGAGCCCCTTCAGCCATTCTTCGGTCTTTTCTGGACCGTAATGGGCAATATAGTCGGCGAAGAGTGCTGTATTATAAGGATGCTGGCCGGCGCGGATGCAGATTTTGCCTTTCCACTTCGGATCGGACAGGTCCTCATAGTTGATCTTGTCGAGCTCAAGGTCCTTGGCGGCATAGACGACGCGAGCGCGCATAGAAAGTGCGAACCAGTTATCCTTGGCGTCGCGAAGCTGTTCTGGAACAGCTTCTTTCAGCACTTTGGAATCGACAGGCTGAGTAAGCCCCTTGTCAACGAGATCGACCAGATTACCCGCGTCCACTGTCATAAGAATGTCGGCGGGCGAGTTGGTGCCCTCAGAAGCTACACGTTCTGCCAGACCATCCTTCAGGAAAACCGTGTTGACGGCGATTCCAGTAGACGATTTGAAAGCATCGAGCAGGGGCTGAATGAGGCCCGGTTCGCGCGTCGTGTAAATGTTCACTTCATCTGCGTAGGCGGCTCCTGCAAAGAACGTGACTGCGGCGAGAGCAAGGCCAGAACGCGCAAACTTGGACATTTTACCTCCAGATGGACCTGTTTCATATTAAATTATGAGTTATGCAATCAAGTTATACGATGGCACAACGACGGTCAATTGCCGCAACGCTTTCAACAGCGGATATTTTCGATCATTTGGGGAAAATCAGCGCCTTGTCCCAGTGCGGGCGGAACACGATGTCTGTGGAAGATGCCGGAAGCCGCAGTTCGGTGCGTACGCGCAGAGGCGGCATTGCACCTTTTACCCGCACGGTCAGTTCTTCGATCTCACCGAGGAACGTGCGGGATTCAATTTGGCCACGCAATGAAGCTTCGCCAGCCTCACCATTGATCAGGACCGTAAAATCGCGCGGACGTAGATAGGCGAACGCTTCTATACCCGGCTTAAACTCACCCTTTGCGACAATCGTCCCCAAAGGCGTTATCAGTTCATTACCTTGGATTGTCCCCGGTATCGCATTGAAGTCACAGAAAAAATCCGCTGCATACCGGTTTACGGGCTGGTCGTGAAGTTCGCGGGCCGTGCCATTCTGAACTATTTCGCCCGAACGCATCAGTATAACGCGATCTCCGGTCGACAGCGCCTCTTCCGCTTCATGCGTTACGATTATCGCCGTTGTGCCGAGCGCCCTCAACAAAGCCACCGTCTCGCGGCGAACCCGGGCGCGCAGGCCTCTGTCAAGGTTCGAAAACGGCTCGTCCATCAGCAAAAGCTGCGGTTTCGGAGCGAGGGCCCGGATAAGAGCAACGCGCTGCTGCTCGCCACCTGACAGCATGTGCGGATAACGCTCCGCCATGTGCGACAGCGAGACCAGTTCAAGAAGCTCTCTTGTCCGCGCATGCGCTTTGTCGCGGGGCATTTTGCGCAGGCCGAACAGGACATTCTCCTTGACGGTCAGATGGGGAAACAAAGCATAGTCCTGAAAGACGACACCAATGTTCCGTTTTTCAGGCTCGATAAAGACGGATGGGCCGACCAGCATCTGGCCACCCATGGCGAGAGTTCCGCTGTCTGGAACATCAATGCCCGCGATAATGCGCAGCAGGGAAGTCTTGCCGCAGCCGGAATGGCCGACCAGGCAGATTATCTCGCCCACATCGACAGCAAGAGAAATATCATTGAGCGCACGCACAGCGCCAAACTGACGAGTAATAGCTGACAGGACCAGCATGGGACCAGGATGACCGGAAGCCTGTCTTTCATCGTTCGGGTTGCGTACTGCGTCCATAAGAAAGATCGCGTATCCAGATTGCGGTTCAAGCCGATATAGAGACACATTCTTCAGAAAGCTACAAAAACAGGACGTATTATCTCAGGAATATCGCAACTAAATATTTCTGGAACGGGATAGCCGGTTGAAAGCGAGCAAAAAGCGAGCCATGTTCACAGTCCTTCCATATGCTCAAATCACCCAATCGCATTGCAGGAGAATACCGAAATGGGGCCGGTCACAGATAAGGTGGCGACAGCTGACAGATTGCCGCAAGAAACCAAAATTGCCATCATCGGCGGCGGCGTCATCGGTGTTTCAACAGCCCTTTTTCTGGCCGAACGCGGCATTCCTGTTGCACTCCTTGAAAAAGGGGAGATCGCGGGTGAACAATCGAGCCGCAATTGGGGATGGTGTCGCCGGACCGGGCGCGACAGCCGCGAAATGCCCCTCATCGTCGAAAGCATGCGACTATGGGAAGGCATGAACGAGCGGACGGGGCGCGAAACCGGTTTCCGTGTGACCGGAATTGCCTATGCTGCTGAAAAAGAAGAGCAAATGGCTCTTTATGCGGAGTGGATCAAGATAGCTCGAGAACATGGCATTGAAACGGAACTTCTCAACGCCAATCAAGTCGGAGCACTGGCACCTGGCATCAATCGTCGGCTCGCAGGCGGTATGATTACGCCGCTCGACGGACGGGCGGAGCCACAAAAGGCGGTTCCAGCTTTTGCGGCAAAAGCACAAGAACACGGTGCCGTCATTCTGCAAAACTGTGCCGCACGCGGTATCGAGACGACCAATGGTCGGGTTACAGCTGTGCTTACCGAAAAGGGTCGTCTGCGTTGCGAGGCAGTTGTTGTCGCGGGCGGAGCCTGGTCGAGACTTATCGTTTCGAGTTTCAGCGCCCACCTGCCGCAGTTGAAAGTGCGTTCTTCCGTATTCCGTACGGCTCCCATTGATGCCGGCGTCGAACCTGCAATTGCGTTTTCGGACTTTGCCCTGCGCAGAAGGCTCGATGGCGGCTATACGGTTGCAAGCCTCGGTGGATCTATCGCTGATATCGTGCCTGACAGTTTCCGGTTCTTCCGCGATTTCATACCTTCGCTTTCGACTGAATGGCGGTCGTTGCGCTTTCGGTTTGGTGAACGCTTCTTTGAGGAAGCATTCCAGTGGAAGCTCCGGCCAGCGGATCAGGTCTCGATTTTCGAGAAAATCCGTACACTCGACCCTGCTCCACACAAGGCTGCCAACGCTCAGGTATTAAAGAAGCTCAAGCAGGCAATCCCGACTTTCGCCTCGGCGACGATAGCGCAGGAATGGGCCGGACTCATCGATACGATGCCGGACGTCATCCCGGTCATCTCGCCACTCCCAGATGTTGCAGGGCTGATCGTAGCAACAGGTTTTTCAGGACATGGCTTCGGTATCGGCCCGGGCGCTGGCAAGCTCGTGGCCGATATGGTTACGGGTGAAACGCCGGTTGTCGATCCTTCGGCATTTCACATATCCCGTTTTTCCGATGGTTCCAAAATTCACATCGAAAACTGGGGATAATCTCGACCCCGATTATTGGATGACACCGCAGGCGAAACGCGCGCCGCCACCCCCAAGCGGTTTGGGCTTATCGGAGTAATTGTCCCCTCCGACGTGGACCATCAACGCTCTGCCCTTGATTTCGTCCAGCGATTTGAGACGCGGCGCGGTTACGCTTTGCGTCACATTACCCTGTGCGTCCGCTTTAAGCAGAGGCAAGTCACCAAGATGTCCCTCGCCTTCCGGCCCCATGTGATGTTTGGAATGCGAGGGGTCGTAATGTCCACCGGCAGCTTGCGCGGGAACAGTTTTTCCATCCTGTTCAGCCGGTGCGCAGCTTCCTTTCTCATGCACATGAAAGCCGTGCTCACCTGCAGGAATGCCTCTAAGATCGGGCTTGAACAGCAATCCGTCAGCAGTCTGCGAAATCGTGACGGAACCAAGTTCCTTTCCCTGGCCAGTCGGCAGCGCCTCATAGAGTTTGATATTCACATCCGCGGCAATGGCGGGAACTGTCAGAAGCATCATTGCTGAAGCAATCAATAACGGCTGCATCGTTTCCTCCTGATCGATCATTCGTGATCAAAGAACAACGCACGCCGCCCGAAATTGTTCGACAAAAAGTGCCGGAGTGGCCGCGGGACAAACACCTGCCACGCGGCCAGACGCGGCTATACTGTTATGAACTGAGCCATCATGCCCACATCTTCGTGTTCCAGCACGTGGCAATGAAACATGAATGGATGGCCTTTGGGTGCTTCGCGGTCGAAATGAACGAGTATCTGGGCCTTGCCGTCGATCAAGGCAGTATCTTTCCATCCCGATTGATGCGCTGGCGGCGCTTTGCCATTCAGAGAAAGAATGCGAAACGACGCCCCATGAATATGGAATGGATGCGGCATCTCCTTCGTTGTGAGCTCCCATATTTCCCAGGAGTCAAGCTTGGCTTCGACATCGATACGATCCATATTGAATGGTCTGCCTGCGATTGCCATCTTTACGCCTGATGTCAAAGCTTCAAGCACTGGCCCTGTATCGGCAGAACTTCTGCCTCCGTGCATATCATGATCCATAGCACCAGACTGCATCGAGCCCATGTCCATGTTACCCATATTATGCCCGGCATGAGGGTCGGCTGACGGTTTCGCCATCATCAGCTTCATATTTTCCGCCATTCGCTCGTCAAAGAAGAAAGAGCGGTGTTTTACGGAAAGTTTCTCATTCGCGGAATCGGGGCCATCAAGGCGATCTGGAAGCGTCCTGATTTTCGCTTGCACAGTATTGTCCACCACAAATCGCATCAAATGCAGGTCGTCACCGCCGCTGTCGCTGTCATAGGTCAGCAAATCGACCGCTTTGTCTTTGGAAAAATCTACCAGGACTTCGTAGCGTTCACCGGGGCTGATGGACAGTCTTTCGACCGCCTCAGGCTTTTCGATGAAACCGCCGTCCGACGCAATGACAAGCAAAGGTCGCTTGTCACCCAGACGAACATGAAAGTTTCGCGCATTGGCCCCGTTCAGGATACGCAAGCGAACGATGGAGGCGGGAACACTTGCCACCGGTGAAACGACGCCATTTACGATGAGCTTGTCGCCACGGAAGCCATGCATCAGGTCCATGATGTCAGGCTGATAAACCTTGTCGCCTTCAATCACCCGACGATCTTGCAGCACCAGCGGAATATCATCTACACCATAATCTTCGGGTAGCCCGCGTGCCGCATCTTTGCCGTCGGTCACGATCATGAGACCGGCAATACCCATATGTGCCTGACGGGCGGTGTTTCCATGCAGATGTGGATGGAACCAATTGAAAGATGCCGGCTGATCCACCGTGATTTTCGGCCTCCACACCGCGCCCGGCGCAATCACATTATGAGGTCCGCCGTCGAGCATGGATGGAACGAAAAGCCCATGCCAATGAAGTGTGGTCTCTTCATCCATGCCGTTTTCTACGGAAAGGGTGACCGTTTCCCCATTCTTCAAGCGCACGAGCGGACCGAGATAGGCGCCGTTGATGCCGGCAGATGCCGCTTCGCTTCCTTTTTCAAAACTGTGACGCCCTTTCTGCACCTTGAGTTTGACGACACCCGACGCATCTGGCTCAACCAGCGGCGGCAAAGGTAAAAGCCGTCCGGCAGGCGCGTTGGAGGCGGCCCCCGCACCGTGACCCAAATGCTGATGGCCATCTTGCGCAAAGCTGTCAAACGGGCGAACGGCAGTAACAAAGGCCGCCCCAGCCGCCAGAGCCAACAAGCGGCGACGTGTAATTCCTGTCATGGTAAGTCTCCAGAGAACAATCATGATAGCCGCCAAACTTCGGCGGCGATTCCAAGATCAAACCTGAAGCGATATGGGCGGACGCAGGTCTCTGTTCGGAGATTTGCCGCTTAACGCTGCAACGAGCGGCGGTAATCCGAAATTCTGTGAAGGAACATCAGCGCGCAAATCCGTTGCCAGTTGTACAACACAGCCGCATGTCATCATGAGACAAGCATTCGGTGTTTTGGCGCCGTGATCCATCGGCGCGCTTTTGCCTGTATCCGCCGAGCCCGATGTGGCGTCCATCTCATGCGGCATGTTCATGTGACAATCAGAAAGCATCGACTGAGAGGGACTGTCATGCACCATCGCGTAACAAAGTTGCGTGGAAACAAGAAACAGCATTGCAAGCAATGTCGCGAGCATGCGGGAAGGCAAGCGCAGGACCGCATGGTCTCGCACTGACGCCCTCAAGCCGGTATCATACTTTGCTCGATGCATGTTTGCTTTCGTGACAGATGACAGCGGAAATCTAATCACCCGTTGCGGTAATTGAAAGGCCAGCCAAAGCGCTGACGGGAATTTTATCGGTCTTCGCTTTTCTTTCCCAAACAGCGTGCTGGAAATCACAAAATTGCTCAAAAGCCCTTTTCTGCTTGCGATTCTATATTCAGCGGTTTTAAAGAAGCCACATCTTGGGCTCCTCTCCCCCCTTAATTTGACAGCCCGCAATATTGGAACTGAAACAATGACAGTCGCTGTAGCGGTGGCCCCGCAGAAAAACTCCGCGCGCCGAGTTCTGGCCGCAAGCATGATCGGCACCACGATCGAATTTTTTGACTTCTATATTTATGCGACCGCCGCGGTGATCGTATTCCCGCACCTCTTCTTCCCTGCAAGCGACGGCAATTCAGCGCTTCTCCAATCGTTGGCAACCTTCGCCATCGCGTTTTTTGCCCGCCCTGTCGGCGGCGCATTGTTCGGTCACTTCGGAGATAAGGTAGGACGCAAGGCGACACTGGTCGCAGCGCTCATGACCATGGGGATTTCCACGGTTGCCATCGGCTTCCTTCCAACCTACGACTCCATCGGCATCTGGGCAGCGCTCCTGCTGGCTCTGTGCCGCCTGGGCCAGGGTCTTGGTCTCGGTGGTGAATGGGGCGGCGCGGTGCTGCTTGCAACTGAAAACGCGCCCGAAGGCAAGCGGACATGGTACGGCATGTTCCCACAGCTCGGCGCTCCGGTTGGCTTCATTCTGGCGACGGGCATCTTCCTCGTTCTCGCTGAGGCTCTCACCGAAGAACAATTTTTTGCTTTCGGCTGGCGCATTCCCTTCATCGCCAGCGCCCTTCTGGTCGGCGTAGGCCTGTTCATCCGCCTCAAGATTGCCGAAACGCCGGAATTCCAGAAAGCAATCGACAAGGCCGAACGCGTTGAAGTGCCGGTCGCAACCTTGTTCAAGCAGCACAAGATGAGCCTTCTCCTTGGCACCATCGGTGCAGTTGCAACCTTCGTCCTGTTCTATCTCATGACGGTCTTTTCACTGGGTTGGGGCACACGCGCGCTTGGCTACAGCCGTGAAGAATTCCTTGTTCTTCAAATGACCGGCGTGGTCTTTTTCGGCCTGATGATCCCGGTAGCTGCGCTGCTTTCTGACCGCTTCGGTATGCGCCCGGTCATGATCATAGTCACGGTCCTGATCGGCCTCTATGGTTTCATCATGGCGCCCCTGTTCATGGCTGGTACGGCTGGTGTTCTCGCATTCCTCATCATAGGCTTCGGCCTGATGGGTCTTACCTATGGCCCTATCGGTGCAGCGCTTGCCGAACCGTTTCCAACGTCGGTCCGCTACACCGGCGCTTCGCTGACCTTTAATCTGGCAGGCATTCTGGGCGCTTCGGTTGCACCTTATATCGCCACCTGGCTCGCAACGCATTATAGCTTCGACTATGTCGGCTATTACATGTCTGCCGCCGCGGTCATTTCGTTGATCGGTTTTGCATTCATCTCGTTCAAGCGCGGCGAGTAACAAATCTCACGAAGCAAAAAAGCCCGCGTGGAGCGATCCGCGCGGGCTTTTCTTTGAAAGAGGGCACGGCCCTTATTCGGTGTCGGCAGCTTCCAGTGCGATTGCGACCGACTGGATGATCGAAGCAAACCGGACGGCCGTCTGGATTGCTTCCGATGACACGTTGGCCTTGCGCAGAACATCCTCATGCGCATCGATGCACATGCCGCAGCCATTGATGGCGGACACAGCCAGCGACCAGAGTTCGAAATCGACCTTATCGACACCCGGATTACCGATCACATTCATCCGGAGTTTCGCCGGCATGGTGCGATAATCCTTATTGGTCGCAAGATGCACGAACCGGTAATAGACATTGTTCATGCCCATGATCGATGCAGCCGACTTTGCTGCCTGAATAACGGACGCATCGACTTTTGCTGCGGCCTCGGCAACAAGCGACTTGCGCACATCGGCATTGCGGGAGGCGATGCCGCAGGCGACGAACAGACCATACTTCTGCTGTGGCGTCAGTGTTTCATCGCTTGCCATCGACGAAAGATTAAGACGAACGTCCTTGGCAAAATCCGGGATCTTTGATTTCAGATCATCAATGGACATGGAAACCTCTATCAGTCTTTTAGATATAAGATAAAAGAAAGGCGGGTCTCGACCCGCCTTTCTGCAACAAGCAAGCGCCGGTCAGGCAGCCTTGAGCGTTTCGCCACCGACTTCGCGGTTGCACGGGCAGAGCTCATCGGTCTGCAGCGCGTCGAGAACGCGAAGCGTGTCCTTGGGCGCACGGCCAACGTTGAGGTTGGTTGCATAAACGTGCTGGATTGTGTTGTCCGGATCGACAACGAAGGTGTAGCGATATGCAACGCCATCCGGCGAACGAACGCCCAGGCCATCGACCAGCGAGCCGTTGGTGTCAGCAAACGACCAGATCGGCAGCTTGTCGAGATCCTTGTGGTCGCGGCGCCATGCAAGCTTCACGAATTCATTGTCGGTCGAACCGCCCAGAACGACTGCGTCACGGTCTTCGAAATCCGAAGCAAGGCGCGCAAATTCAGCGATTTCGGTCGGGCATACAAAGGTGAAATCCTTCGGGTAGAAGAAGATAACTTTCCACTTGCCTGCGAAGCTTGCTTCGGTGATTTCTTCAAATGCCGAAACGCCATTTTCTTCGTGATGGTTGAAACCGGGCTTTACGCCGGTGACCTTGAAGGAGGGAAGCTTGTCGCCGATTCCGAGCATCTTATACCTGCCTGTAAAAATTCAATGGTTATGCGGAAATTTCTGAATTTTCAGAATTTTCCATCCTGCGAGTCGTATATAGGGTTTCTTGCCAAATCGGTCAAAACGATTATATCGATAAATTCCATCGATTTTAGCGATGGGGCGAGGTCTTGGGATTCGATGCTCAATATCAGTGTCCGTCAACTCCACTATTTTATGGCCGTCGTCAAAGCGGGCTCCTTTTCGCGAGCAGCCGAAATCGTAGGCGTAACCCAATCGACCTTAAGCGCTGCTATTCAGGCGCTTGAGACAGAAATTGGGGCAACGCTAATCGATCGCTCGGGCAGACGAATGCAGCTTCTGCCAGCGGGTGAGGATTTTCTGGAGCGAGCTCGTATGATCGTAGCGCTCATCGAAGAACTTCCTGAACATGCTCGGCAGGCGGAACGCCCGCTGACGACCAGATTGCGGATGGGCGTTATCCCGTCGATAGCGCCTTTTCTCCTGCCTAAAGTTCTGCCTGCCACCACCAAAGCATTTCCCGAATTGCAGCTTACAATCCGGGAAGGGCTCACGCGCTCCCTCCTCGACAGCTTGCGTTCAGGGTCCCTCGACGTAGCGCTCGTTGCCCATCCATACGATCTCGATGAATTTGAAGTATCAAAGCTTGGTCAGGACGTGTTCTATCTGGCCGTGCGGCGCGACCATGCATTGGCCAATCGCGACCGTATAGATGCTGACGATTTGCAGGATCAGCCATTTCTCTTGCTGGAAACGGGGCATTGCCTTCGCGAACACGTCATGGCTGCGATAGGTTCAACACCAGCGCAAGCAAGCGGCGATGTTCACGCAACATCGATCACCACGCTTGTGCAACTCGTGGACTTCGGAATGGGCGTCACTCTGCTGCCGGAGATAGCTGTCAAATCCGGCGTCACGCGAGGAACCGAACTGAGCGTCGTTCCTTACGAGGGTAAGAACAATTACCGATCGCTGGTCCTTGTCTGGCGTTCCAATGCGGCCCGCCGCAATGAGTTCGAGCTTTTCGCGGACCATCTGCGCCACAAATGCATGAATCAGAGTTAGAGAACTCCCCAGGCCCGAAACCGCCCGCGCCCGGTGATTTCTCTCAAATTGAGTTCCGAGATCAGTTTCAGGGCCCCTTGCTGTGTAACTTGCAGCTCCTTTTCCACCATCTGGCTGGAAATGAGAGGGCTGCGCAGCACCATTTCCATCAGGTCCGGTAGTCGCGAATTGGACCTGCGTCCCTTGAGCTTACGCTGCATTTGTTCACGCGCCAGAAGCAACCGGTCATGCTCCTTCATGGTGAGGTCGGCGGCATCTTCAATGCTAGCAAAGAACGTTCTGAGCCTGACCAGGCGGTTCGGCGAACGGCGCTCGTCCGGCCGTTTCGCACGCAGGCCGAGACTGATTGTCGGCAGATGGCTCGCCGCAAGACCGCTCTGGCGCAGGAACGCGGCCGTCAGCAACCGTCCTATCCAAGATGAGCGTTGCACAACTTCCAGCGAAAACCAGGCGTCATGAATTAAAGCTGCCCGCATAAGCGGCGGCAAATCTCTTGTATTGGCAAGACAATCGCGCCATTCCTCCAAACGCGCATCCTCATCCCAGTCACTGTCGTAAAGCAGTGTATCACGCTGCGTCGTTTCCGGCTTGGACCTCTCGGAAGCCACACCTTCGAGAAGAGCTTCAGTCCGGGCAAGCAGAGTGTCGACGTCATTGAGCAACGGATCGGAATCGTCATCCAGTGTCATGCGCGGTTCGATTTCCGAAGGCGCGAGATTGATGGAGCGGCCGAGCAATTGCTGAATACCGGTGGGTCCGAGGGCCCAGTCTGCTGGTTTTCCAGCAATCTGGCGACGCATGCGCAAAACCGCATGTGCAATCGTCAGGGCATGGCTTGGCACCCGGCTGTCCATCAAGGCATCATGCAAGACCAGGTCTTCCAGATGCACCAGCTCACCCTCAAGCCACATCGAAGCGACAGCATCGTGCATATGCATCCGCTCGATCATGCCATTGCGAATGGGCGAACGCGAAAGCCGCTCGTCGAGCCGTGCCAGAGCTGCGGTAGCTTTGCTCACGGGCAGAAAAAACTCTTCAAACGGCAAATCATCGATCTTGTAGGCCATGTCCCGCATATCGCAGCCGAATGCGGTAAAAGGCAAATGAAATTACCGCCTTACCGCAGGACCTCGGCGACCTTGACAGTGCGTCCTTCCCTGACCGAACGGAGAGCAGCTTCAGCCAAGGCCAAGGCCTGTAGTCCATCTTCTGCTGAAGGATGAGGCGCTTTTCCTGTATCAAGCGCATCGATAAACGAGGCGATTTCCGCTGCATAAGCAGCCGTGTAGCGCGTCATGAAAAAATCGTGGAGAGGCGGGCGATTATAGCCATCTCTGGAAGCGATTTCTATCGAAACGGGGCGCTGGTTTTCCGCCGAAACAGCGCCGAGCGATCCATGGACCTCAATGCGCTGATCGTAACCGTAGGAAGCGCGCCGCGAATTGGAAATCACACATTGTCGGCCAGAAGCGGTCGTCAGGATGACGCTCGCACTATCAAAATCGCCGAGTTCTCCGATTTTTGGATCGACAAGAACCGAGGCCGACGCCGATACGCTCTCGATTTCCTCTCCAAGCAGAAAACGCGCCATATCGAAATCGTGGATCGTCATGTCGCGAAAAATGCCGCCCGATACCTTGATATATTCCGCCGGTGGCGCGCCGGGATCGCGGCTGGTGATCGTTACCATTTCAACATTGCCGATGCGCCCGTCTTCAATGGTCTTGCGTACTGCCGCAAAATGCGGATCGAATCGGCGATTGAAACCAAGCATCACCTTCGCGCCAGTTTCGCGAATAACTGCCAGGCAGGCTCGGACGCGTGCAATATCAAGATCAATGGGCTTTTCACAGAAAACGGCCTTGCCGACGCGCGAAAACCGTTCAATAAGATCGGCGTGGGTATTCGTTGGCGTGCAGATCAGCACAGCATCAATGTCGTCTGCCTTTTCGATAGCGTCGATGCTGCGAACTTCAGCCCCTGCAGGGTCGGCAATTGCGAGTGCTGCCGCTTCGTTGGCATCCGCAACGGCGACCAGTTTGGCCCGCTTGTCCGCAGCGATTGCACCTGCATGCACCTTGCCGATACGGCCCGCACCGAGCAGCGCCAGACGTGCCACCATTGCCTCATCCTCCCAGGAAACGGCGATCTTCATCCACCTGAAGATACGCTGTAGAATATTTATTCTATTTTGCTAGAATGTGACATAAAGATTGTCAAGAGACCATAATTGAAAGGCCAATGATGGATTCGCCTGCCCCGTCACCGATCAGCGTTCCGGCAAATATCAAGGAATTCGAAGCGAAGCTGCTTCAGGTCTCCGACCGCCTGCCGAAAAGGCTCAAGCAGTGTGCTGACTTCGTCGCGGCCAATCAGGATCGTATCGCTGTGTCGACAGTCGCGGAAATGGCTGAAGGCGCAGGTGTGCAGAGTTCCGCCTTCATGCGCTTCTGCCAAATCATGGGCTTCTCCGGCTTTTCCGAAATGCAGAAGCTGTTCCGGGATTCCTATGCTGGCGGCTGGCCGGATTATTCAACCCGGTTGCAGCACTTGCGCGAAACGGCGACGGGCAGCGCTCCCGCCCTTCTTGCCGAGTTTGCCGAGGCCGGGCGCACCTCCCTCGAAGGTTTGCTCAAGACCATTGATTCTGAAGCGCTCGAAAAGGCCGTTCAGCTTCTGGCTGGCGCGCATACAATCCACATTGTCGGAATCCGTCGCGCTTTTCCAGTCGCAAGCTATCTAGCTTACGCGCTGGAGAAAATGCACGTTCCCGCAATGCTGCACAGCGCCGTTGGCAAACTGGAAAACCTGCATGCTATTCGCGAAGGCGACGTGCTTCTGGCGATTACCTTCTCCCCCTATTCGCCGGAAACGGTCGCCATGGCCGAAGCCGTTGCCGCGCGGGGTATCGATGTCGTCGGTATCACAGACACTTTTGTCAGCCCCATGAGCAAGTCCGCCAAGCAGACGCTTCTGGTTTCAGAAGTGGATTTCGGTGCATTCCGGTCGCTCTCAGCAACGCTTTGCCTGGCTATAGCACTTGCCGTCGCCGTGGGCACACTACGGCAAAGTGACTGACCTTTCTTTGCGCATTCCATTTTTCGGTTGAAATAGAATAATAAATCCATTTTAATCAAAAATGGAATAACTGCTATGTGTCGTGTTTCATGCGCAGCCATGCAGCAATAAAAAAATACCGAGGAGGACAGCAGTGAAGCGGCTCGACTTGATAACGATTGGCCGATCTTCGGTGGACCTGTATGGCGCGCAGGTTGGCGGCCTTCTCGAAGACATGGCATCCTTCAACAAGTATGTCGGTGGCTCCCCGACCAACATTGCAACCGGGACTGCGCGGCTGGGCCTGAAATCGGCGTTGATCACGCGTGTCGGCGATGAGCATATGGGGCGCTTTCTGCTGCGGGAACTGGAGCGGGAGGGCGTGGACACTCGGGGCATCGTTACCGATCCAGAGCGCCTGACCGCCCTGGTTATTCTCGGCATTCGCGACCAGCACCATTTTCCCTTGATCTTCTATCGCGAAAATTGTGCCGACATGGCTTTGTGCGAGGATGACATCGATCCAGACTTTATCGCCGAAGCAGGCTGTGTATTGGCGACCGGCACGCATCTATCGCATCCAAGAACGGAAGCGGCTGTCCTGAAAGCACTTCGCCTCGCGCGCGGCAATGGCAGCCGCACAGTGCTCGACATTGATTACCGCCCTAATCTCTGGGGGCTTTCCGGCCATGGTGACGGAGAAAATCGTTTCATCGAATCCACAGCCGTCACAGCCAAGCTTCAATCGACGCTTCATCTGTTTGATCTTGTCGTTGGAACGGAAGAGGAGTTCCATATCGCAGGCGGCTCGACTGATACGCTGCAAGCGTTGAAATCCGTACGCCATGTGACGAACGCTGCACTCGTCTGCAAACGCGGTCCCATGGGAGCGGTGGTTTTCGAAGGTCCAATTCCTGACAATCTTGACGAGGGACAGAGCGGCGAGGGCTTCCCGATTGAGGTTTTCAATGTGCTCGGCGCAGGCGACGGGTTCATGTCCGGACTTTTGCGTGGCTGGCTCAAGGGCGAAGACTGGCCAACCAGCCTCAAATTCGCCAACGCCTGCGGTGCTTTTGCAGTGTCCCGGCATGGATGCACGCCAGCCTATCCGAGTTGGGAAGAGCTTCAGTATTTTTTCCGCACTGGCATTCGCAACAAGGCTTTGCGCAAGGATGCGGCCCTGGAGCAGATACATTGGTCCACCAACCGCAACGGCGACTGGCCTCACATGCGCGTCTTCGCGTTCGACCACCGTATCCAGCTTGAAGAAATGGCCGCCGAAGCGGGCGTTTCGACGGAAAAGATAGGTGAATTCAAACATCTTTGCCTGAATGCTGCCTTGCAGGTGGCAAACGGCGCCAAAGGCTACGGCATATTGTGCGATGGGCGGCTGGGCCGCGATGCTCTTTACCGGGCCGCGGGCACAAACTTGTGGATCGGGCGTCCTGCTGAGTGGCCCGGTTCACGCCCGCTGAAACTGGAGCCGGAACTCGGACCGGACTGTGGTGGACTTGTGGAGTGGTCCGTTGGGAACGTCGTGAAGTTGCTATGCTTCTATCATCCGGATGACACAGCTGAATTCAAGGCACAGCAGGAAGAAACGGTTTTACGTCTTTTCGCAGCCGCCCGGCGTAACCGTTTGGAATTCCTGTTAGAAATTATCCCTTCCAAAGCGGGGCCGGTCGATGACGACACGACAGCGCGTGTGATCGAGCGGTTCTATGAGATCGGCGTCTATCCCGACTGGTGGAAGCTCGAGCCTATGAAAACCACGGCGGCCTGGGCCAATGCCTGTGACGCGATTACTCGCAACGATGCACACACGCGCGGCATCGTCGTCCTGGGACTGGATGCACCCGCCGAAGAACTGGAAGCCAGCCTTGCAATCGCTGCCGGGTTCGATCTCGTCAAAGGTTTTGCGGTAGGGCGCACCATCTTTGGTGACGCAGCACGCAAATGGCTGAACGGTTTGATCAGCGACGAAGAAGCAGTCGCCGAGATGGCTGCGCGCTATCGCAGCCTTTGCAATGTCTGGGACAGCGTACGTAAATACTGAGTTCGTTCTGCCGGGAGGACGCTGGAGGAGCTATGAAAACAATTCGATTGACCGCCGCGCAAGCTTTGGTGCGCTATCTCGCAAATCAGCTGACGCCGGACGGGGAAACTTTTATCGCAGGCGTCTGGGCTATTTTCGGCCATGGGAATGTGGCCGGACTTGGCGAGGCGCTCCACGGCATTCGCGAAGAATTGTCGACATGGCGCGGTCACAATGAGCAGACCATGGCTCATGCAGCCATTGCCTATGCCAAGCAGCTTGGCCGCAAGCGCGCTTGTGCCGTCACCTCCTCCATCGGCCCCGGTGCAACAAATATGGTTACGGCAGCTGCCCTCGCCCATGTAAACCGCCTGCCTGTCCTTCTCATCCCGGGTGACGTCTTTGCCAATCGTGGACCTGACCCCGTTTTACAGCAAATCGAAGACTTCAATGACGGCACCATGACCGTAAATGACTGTTTTCGTCCGGTCAGCCGCTATTTCGACAGGATCACCCGACCCGAACAGCTTCTCACCGCCCTGCCTCGCGCCTTCCGCACCATGACAGATCCAGCCGATTGCGGGCCGGTGACACTCGCCTTTTGTCAGGACGTACAGACGGAGGCCTATGACTGGCCGGAAACGTTCTTTGAACAGAAAGTCTGGCACTGGCGCCGCCCGCCGCCGGATGAAAATGAACTGAATAGCGCAGCCGCAGCAATTCGGGCAGCGCTCAAACCTGTTATCGTCGCAGGCGGTGGTGTGCATTATTCCGGCGCACAGGAAGCGTTGCGCAATTTTGCCGAAGCGCACGGCATTCCGGTAATCGAAACGCAGGCAGGTAAATCGGCCCTGCCGTGGGATCATCCGCTCAATTTCGGTCCGGTGGGCGTAACTGGGGCAGATAGCGCCAATGCTATCGCTGCGGAAGCTGATCTCGTGGTCGGCGTCGGCACGCGCTTTCAGGACTTTACAACCGGATCTTGGGCGCTCTTCAGACATCCCGGGCGCAAGCTTCTCTCGCTAAATGTCCAGCCCTATGACGGTTCCAAGCATGGTTCGCTTCCATTGGTTGCCGATGCAAAGATCGGGCTTGAAATGCTCTCCAAAACAATCGGCAGCTACCAGCGCCAACCAATCAATGCAGCATTGAAAGAGAAATGGTTTGCGGCGGCAGACCGTTTCACAGCCGCTCCCAACGATAGCAACGCCTTGCCGACCGATATGCAGGTGATTGGCGCGGTGCAGCGCCAGGCGCGAGAGAACACCGTCGTCATGTGCGCGGCCGGAACGATGCCCGGAGAATTGCATCAACTCTGGAAGGCCGGTCGCCCCATGTCCTACCACATGGAATACGGCTTTTCCTGCATGGGCTACGAAATCGCCGGTGGTCTCGGCATCAAGATGGCCGAACCGGATCGGGACGTCATCGTGATGGTCGGCGACGGTTCCTACATGATGGCCAATTCTGAACTCGCCACCGCCGTCATGATGGGACAGAAGATTACGGTCGTTGTTACCGACAATCGTGGTTTCGGCTGCATCAACCGGCTGCAAATGGCGACCGGCGGCGCCGAGTTCAACAACCTGCTCGATCATGCTGCCCATGTGAACCCATCGAAAATAGATTTTGCTGCCCACGCCGGAGCAATGGGCGCTGATACAAAGAAAGCAGGGTCGATCCACGAGTTGGAAGATGCCCTGGCTGAAGCCCGCAACAGTTCGCGCACGACTGTCATCATTATCGACACCGATCCTTACCCGACGCCCGAAACCGGCGGATGGTGGTGGGATGTCGCTGTGCCGGAAGTCTCGGAACGTGAGCAGGTACGTGCTGCACGCAAAGATTATGAAGCCAAGCTCAAAGAAAGAAACTGACCAATGATCCTCTATGGCACCAATCCCATTGCCTGGTCGAACGACGATGATCGCAGCCTCGGCGCGCACATCAGCTTGGATCAATGTCTCGATGAAACCGCCGAAATCGGCTTCGACGGAATCGAGAAAGGTCACAAGTTTCCGCAGGAAGCCGCGTTGCTCAAGGCCGTTCTTGAACCCCGCAAGCTGCGCTATGTATCGGGCTGGCATTCACTCAATCTGCTGATCAACCCGGTTGAAGAAGAAAAGAAGGCAATGCAGCCGGCGCTCGATCTTCTGAAAGCGATGGGCTCCAAGGTCATCATCGTTTGCGAAACCTCCAACGCGATTCACGGCGATAATGACAAGCCATTATCCGAACGTCCGGTCCTTGAAGAAGCGCGTTGGGAAGAATTTAGCGCGGGCGTGGAAGCACTGGCCGAATATGCCGCAGCTCAAGATATCGCGCTTGTCTACCATCATCACATGGGAACGGTAGTGCAGAGCGAGGACGAGATTGATCTTCTTATGCAACATACGGGACCGTATACAAAGCTTCTTCTCGATACCGGCCATTGCCTGTTTGGCGGCGGGGACCCCGAACGGGTTGCCAAAAAGCATATGGGCCGTGTCGGACATATCCATGCCAAGAACGTACGCCCGGCGATAGCCACCGAAGTAGGCGACCAAGGCCTGTCTTTTCTGGAGGGAGTCCGTCGCGGCGTTTTCACTGTTCCGGGCGATCCGGACGGCGGCGTCGACTTCGTACCTGTACTGAAAGTTGCAGCCGAGAAAGCTTATCAAGGCTGGCTGGTGATCGAAGCCGAGCAAGATCCAGATGTTCGCAATCCATATCAATATCAGTCACTTGGGCTGAAGTCGCTGAAATCATTCGCGCGTGAAGCAGGACTCGATAAAGGAGACTGAGACATGGACAATCTGTTGCGCAAGCCCGTGGGCACGCATGGCAAGGTTCACGACATTACACCGGAAAGCGCCGGATGGGGCTATGTCGGATTCGGACTTTATCGTCTAAAGGCTGGTGAAAGCGCTTCAGAAAAGACGGGGCCGACCGAGGTGATCCTCGTTCTTGTGGAAGGCAAAGCGGAGATTTCGGCTTCCGGCGAGGATTTCGGCGAGATGGGCGAACGTATGAACGTGTTCGAGAAACTGCCGCCGCACTGCCTCTATGTGCCTGCTGAAAGCGACTGGCAAGCGACTGCTACAACAGATTGTGTCCTGGCCGTATGTACCGCGCCGGGTAAACCGGGCCGCAAGGCACAGAAGCTTGGACCGAAAGGCCTGTCGCTGGAACAACGCGGAACAGGCGCCAATACCCGCTTCATCCATAATATAGCAATGGAAGGCCGCGATGTTGCCGACAGCCTTCTTGTCACCGAGGTATTCACCCCACAGGGTAACTGGTCGTCCTATCCACCGCACAGGCATGACGAAGACAATTTTCCGGATATGACCTATCTGGAAGAGACCTATTATCACCGTCTCAATCCGGCGCAGGGGTTTGGCTTCCAGCGTGTTTTCACCGAGGACGGAAGCCTTGATGAAACCATGGCAGTCGCAGATGGAGATGTCGTGCTTGTGCCCAAAGGCCATCATCCATGTGGCGCGCCCTATGGCTATGAGATGTATTATCTCAATGTGATGGCCGGTCCCTTGCGCAAATGGCGGTTCAAGAATCATCCCGATCACGACTGGATTTTCCAACGGGACAACTCCTGATCCTCCTTAAGAAACAGACCGACTCGTGTAAGCTTTCGGCAAGTCCGTGGAAGACTTGCCGATTGCATTTTGGGGAGTTTCGATTGAACGAGCGCGTCCGTTTTCAGCTTTCGTCCGCAGTCTTTGTCATTCTGGCGCGCGGAGCGGAAATCTGCATGTTGCGACGGAAAGCAACTGGATGGATGGATGGTTCGTTCAGCCTCCCTGCAGGAGGGCTTGATGCGGGCGAAACGATCCGCGCCGCAGCCGCACGGGAAGCGTTTGAAGAGACGGGCGTGGTCATCGCGCCGGAAGCTCTGAAATCAGTCCACACCTTGCATAGCCTGACGGCCGACAGCCCCTGGATAGGCCATTTCTTCCGCACCGAGGAATGGACTGGCACCCCCACCCTATGCGAGCCGGACAAGCACGACAATCTGCAATGGAGAAAACTGGACAATCTTCCTGGAAATACCATTCCCTATGTGAGGCAGGCACTTGTCTGCATCGCCCGCAATGAACCTTATTCAGAGTACGGTTGGGAATAAGCTCCGAAACTGGAACTATCCGTCAGAGACCGGCAACCCTCTTGAGATCGTCAATCGCACCGGGTGCAGCCACGAAAACCCTGTTACCCTTGGTAAGTTTTTCTCCATCGACAGGGAAAGGGTGCGCATAACCACCCGCCTCGCGCACAAGGCAAAAGCCAGCCATGCAATCCCACGCATGCATATAGGGCTCATAATATCCCACCAGCCTGCCAGCCGCGACATAGGCAATCATCAGCGCACCGGACCCGTTGCGAATAAACGTGCCGCCCGCCTCAAGCAGATCTTCCACGATTTTGGCCACGAGTTGCGGCGTCACATAGTTGTTGGCACCGATACCTGTCACCGAATTGCGGATCGTGCGGGTTGGATCGAGAACCAGCTTCTTGCCATTGAGCGTTGCGCCCAAGCCGTTTGCCGAGGCATAGAGTTCATCGAAACAAGGAGCCTGAATTACGCCGATGACAGGCTCTCCGTCTTTCAGAACGGCAATGGAAACGCACCAGTTCGGCATGCCGTTGACGAAAGGACTGGTGCCATCAATCGGATCGACGACCCAGGTGTAGCCTGATGCACCCTCATTCAGCCCGTATTCCTCTCCGAGAAAGCCGTCGTGCGGAAAAATTTCCGACACACGGGTGCGGATGAGCTGCTCGACGTCCCTATCGGCAATCGACACCACGTCCTGCGGGTCCCGCTTGGTTTCGATAACCAGCGTTTCGCGTCGTTTGAAATAGTCGAGAGCTTTAGCGCCCGCTTCGCGCGCGATCTTTTCGGCAAGCGCCAGCCGCGCTTCTAATTCCGGTCGGGGATGGGAAGTCATGATGGTTTTCCGATGAGAGATAAGGAGAGGCGCGACGTTTCTGCGCCTATTGATTGATAATGGCAAGCCCGCGCATTTTGAACTCAATCGAGACGTCGGTTTGTGGCGGCAGGGCCTTCTCGACCGCCGGATCAACAATGAAAAGCTTGCCGTGCTCGGTCTCAATTTCATACTCGATATGATCGCCAAGATAGGCCGAATGCGCGACCCGTCCGGGAAAGCCGCCGCCCGTCCTTGGCTGGAGGGTCACCGCATTGGGACGGATCGCAAGCTGCGCCGGCCCTGGCCGGGCGTTGCGGGCAGCGACCCTGTGGGTCAGGCTTCCCACACGAATGACAGCTTCGCCTCCATCGGCTGTCACTACTTCACACGGTACCACATTCGCCTCCCCCATGAAGTCCGCAATGAAAGCGGAGGCTGGTGTTTCATAGAGATCACGCGGGCTTCCTTTCTGGGCGATGTTGCCTTCTTTCATGACGATGATCGTATCGGAAACGGCAAGCGCCTCGTCCTGATCATGTGTCACATAAACGGCAGTGAAGCCGAGCCGCTGCTGCAACTCGCGAATTTCAGTACGCACCCGGCGACGCAAGCGAGCATCGAGATTTGAAAGCGGTTCATCCAGAAGCAGAACCTGTGGCTCCAGCACGAGAGCGCGGGCGACCGCAACGCGCTGCTGCTGCCCACCCGAGAGTTCGGCAGGCAGGCGGTGCCCCATTCCTGCCAGACCGACGAGCTTCAGCCCCTCTTCCGCACGTTCGCGCGCTTCCGCCTTCTTCATGCCTGAAGATTCCAGGCCGTAGGCTACATTGTCGAGCGAACTCATATGCGGAAAGAGCGCGTAGGACTGGAAGACCATCGAAACATCACGCTCATTAGCTGGCAGGTTGGTCACATCCTTCCCACCAATCAGAATACGACCCGACGTTGGGTGTTCGAGCCCAGCCAGCAGCCGCAAAGTCGTCGTCTTGCCGCAACCGGATGGTCCAAGAAGCGTTACCAGAGTTCCCGGCTCGACAGTCAGGGACAGATCGGGCAAGGCGGTGAAATTACCGAACTTCTTGGTGACGTTTTCAAATGTAACGGAGCCGGGACGGATCGCAGTCATGCGGTTTTCTCCTGTCGAACGGATTTGACGGGAACGATAGCGGCAATGCGGTTTTCGCGCCTGAGCTTGCGTTCACCCACAAGAAGCTGAAAGCCTGTAATGACGACGATCATCACGACAATCAGCATCGATGAATATGCGATGGCCACACCGAATTGGCCGTTTTCGACCAGACCGACGATGTAGGATGTCGCCATGTTGTATTGCGCGGAGACAAGGAAAATGACCGCGCTGATGGAGGTGATGGCACGTACGAAGGAATAGACCAATGCCGCGGTGATTGCCGGGCGCAGGAGCGGCAGAATGACCTTGCGGATCGTGCGGAAGCTGTTTGCCCGCAACGTCAGGGAAGCTTCATCGAGGCTTTTGTCAAGCTGGCTCATGGCTGCGATGCCGCCACGCACGCCAACGGGCATATTGCGGAATACGAAACATGCGATCAGGATCAGCGCGGTTCCGGTCATTTCAAGCGGTGGCAAATTGAAAGCCATGATGTAGCTGACGCCGATAACCGTACCGGGAATGGCAAAGCTCAGCATAAGAGCAAATTCGAAGATATTGCGTCCGACAAAACGCTGGCGAACGATCAGATAGGCTGTCAGCAAACCGACCGCCGCAGTCAGTGGTGCCGAGAGCATTGAAATTTCCATGGTGGTCCAAAACGAGTTCCACGCCACGCCGCTCCATGCAATGCCGTTTTCGGTCCAATCGACGGAGAATGCACGCGCGTAATGTTCGACAGTCAGCGTATTATCGAGCCCCCACTGCCGTACGAAACCGCCAATAAGGATCATCGCATAAACAACGACAGTGAAAATCATCCACGGGATGACAAGAGCATAAACGCCAATCTTTAGCCCGCGGGGCAAGCCGACATGCATGCCGGAATCGCCCTTGCCCGTCACGGTTGCGAAATTCTTGCCCGAAAGCCAGACACGCTGGATGAGAAACGCGGTCAATGTAAAACACAGGAGCACGATAGCGAGAACCGCAGCGCGCGACGGATCGTTTTGCGCGCCCACCACAGCAAAGAATATTTCGGTCGACAGCACGCCATTGCTTCCCCCGAGCACCATTGGATTGCCGAAATCCGCCATACTTTCGATGAAGGCGATGAGAAATGCGTTGGCAAGGCCTGGCGCCATCAGCGGCAGAGAAACCCTACGAAAAGTCCGCCAGCGATCGGCGCGCAAAGTTTGCGATGCCTCTTCCATTGACGGCGACACCCCTTCCACAACGCCGATAAGCACGAGGAAGGAAATGGGGGTAAACGACAGGACCTGAGCGATCCATATGCCGATGAGTCCGTAAAGCCACCGTCCGGGTTCGACGCCGAATATATTGGACAACTGCTCCGTCACGACGCCTGCGCGGCCAAAAAGCAATGTCAGCGCAAGCCCTACAACGAAAGGCGGCGTGATGATCGGCAATATGGTGAGAAGCCGGAGACCTTTCTTGAAAGGAAAACCTGTGCGGGTTGCGACAAGGGCAAAGGCAAGCCCCAGCACAGTCGACCCTGTCGCTGTCATCAGCGCCAACCACAATGTGCGCCACGCAACGCCACATCGCCCGTCACCGACAACACAGGCGAGACTCCAGATCGAGGAATCCTGAATATTGCCAATGAACCCCTCCGGCTTGAACGAGCCGTCGAAATCCTGCACTGCGCCTGCGAACATGCTGATGACGGGATAGAAGACAAATACAGCCACCAACGCGACAAGCAGAGTGATGGAAGAGACGACAAAAGCGTCCCCTTTCATAACGCCGCGTTCCGCCACACCAAACGAAAAAATAAGCAGAAAGCACAGGCCTGTCAGGATTGCTCCTGCGCCGAAGGCCGGCTGGCCGTCTGCGAGCGTGCCGAACAGATTTTCGCTGATCGTCCAGTTCCAGCCAGAAAAGCCGATAGCCAGCCCTTGCAGCACCAGAAATATAACACCAAGGAGACTTGCCCAGACCAGAATGCCGCTACGACGCTCTACAGGCAATATGAAACGGGCAGAGGCGCAGAGAAGCATGAACACGGCGATAGCGCCAAGCCACGGACGCCCGAAGAAGGCCATTTGCCAGAAGCCCGGTGCTGTTGCACCGTCGCCATACATTCCGTCCAGCCAACCGAAACTCAGAAAGCCATCTTCAATGCGGTACCAAGGCAGCAAGACAAATGCTGCCAACGCCAGCATAAGAACAATATCCAGTCTGCGATTATGCTGTTTCATGAATGTCCGCGTCCTCCCCCATGGAGATTCCAAGGAATGACCAGCGCTCGGCTCCTGCATTCTTCAGGAATACCGCTGGCAGCTCCGCTATTTGGAAATGGTGCGTCGCACAACAGAAGCGGCGCACCCGGATTTCAAGCGAGCGAAAGATCAGTTGGCGTGCGCGCCGATTTCCTTGTCCCAGCGCTCGAGCAATTCCTTGCGCTTGGCCGGTTCGCCGTAGGTCTTGAAGTCATAATCAATGAGTTTGATATCCTCAAAGCGCGGAGATTCCTTTGGAACTTCAGCCGACTTGTTCGATGGCAACTGGAAGGACTTCGCATCCTTCATGTGCGACTGCACTTCTGCGGTCAGCGCCCAGTCGTACCATTTCTTGGCATTCTCCAGATTCTTGGCGCCCTTGACGATCGACATGGAGCCGATCTCGTAACCCGTACCTTCGCACGGTGCGACCGATTTTACTGGAAAGCCTTCGGCCGTCATCGAGACCGCATCGTGCATGAAGACGATGCCGATGCCTGTTTCGCCGCGCGCCGCGGATTTGACCGGGGCCGAGCCGGATTTGGTGTACTGCGATACGTTCTCGTTGAGCTTCTTCAAATATTCATAAGCTTTATCTTCACCCATGATCTGTACCAGCGTAGCCAGTGCCGTATAGGCCGTGCCCGAAGAATTCGGATTGGCCATCTGGATTTCGCCCTTGTAGGACGCGTCGAGCAGATCAGCCCAGCATTTTGGCTCTTTCAGGTTTTTCTTGGCCAGAATATCAGTGTTGTAACCCCAACCGAGCGCACCGGCATAAACACCAACCGTGCGGAATCCGGAGCTTTCGGCCTGCTTCTTGGCCCAATCATTCAACTGTTCGAGCATGGGCGATTTATATTCGAGCGTAAGTCCCTCAGCCGCGGCCTGAAGATGTGGATCGCCGGTGCCAGCCCACCAGATATCGGTCTTTGGATTACGCGCTTCGGCCCTTACCTTGGCGTAGGTTTCGCCAGAAGAAAGCCGCACCATGTTGACCTTGATGCCGGTATCCTTCTCAAACATGTTCTTCATCTGCTCGCAGATCACCACATCCGCCGAACAAATGAGATTGAGATTGCCTGCGGCCTGCGCAGAAAAAGCAAATGAAGATACGCCAGCGGACAGCGCCGCAACCAGAAATGCCGAACGCATTGTTTTCCTCCCTTTATACGGCGCCTCCACGCCGACGCTTTTGCAAGCGTGTGCACAGTCTTTGCCTTTTATGAAAGCCTGTCAATGCCTTTGTAAATTTTATTCTGAAATTATAAAAAATAATTCAATCATTCTGTTTTGAGCCATCATTTGCACAGCCATGCAAATTTTTACGGACAAAAGAAAAAGGCGACCGAAGCCGCCTTTCTGCTTTTCTGATGCCTATGCGATCAGCCAATTGCCATCAGGCTGGCATTTCCGCCGGCAGCGGTCGTATTAATAGAAGTTGAGACTTCTTCCAGAAGCCAATTAAGGCAATAGGCATCGTCCTTCGAAGCCAATTCTTCCGAGGAAGCGGCCTGCGTCAGCACCAATGGCCCTGGCAGGGCAGCTATCTTCTGGTTTACCTCCAGAATGCGCGCGCTGTCGCCTTCGATCAAAGCACCGGCAAACGGTGCATCCGCCTGCCAGTCCTTGCTCCAAGCGATACGGGCGGCAACGCTGGGCGGAAGATCCTTCACCTTGTCCTGCAGGCCGGAAGCTGCATCAATGACTGCCGTATTGCCGGTGGAAAGCGCTGCTGTGAGCTGGCGATAAAGGCCGGTTTCGGTCTGCGGCACCAGCAGGATACGCCCGCGCGGGTGCAGCGCATATAGGTTGCGCTCGCCGACCGGACCCGGCAACTCGATATCGAGACCGAGCGCCGAATTGCTTCCGGTTTCGCGCGCGGCCTGCGCCAGATCGTTCATGCCGCGCTGGCCAAGCCACTTGGCGAAATCCTTGAGCGCCGGATCGGTGTGAACCGAACTATGACGCGGCGGGATCGGGGCCGTTTCCACGAGACGTCCGAGATAGAGCGGACCGCCCGCTTTCGGGCCGGTGCCGGACAGGCCGCGTCCGCCGAAAGGCTGCACGCCGACAATGGCGCCGATGACATTGCGGTTGATATAAATATTACCGACGCGGATGCGATCCGCCACATTGGCGATAGTTTCGTCAAGGCGGGTATGCAGACCGAAAGTAAGCCCATAACCGGTTGCATTGATGTCATCGATCAGGCGTTCCATGTCGTCGCGCTTGTAACGCACCACATGCAAAACCGGACCGAAGACTTCCCGCTTCAGATCGCGAAGCGAGTTGATCTCGATGATGGTCGGCGCAACGAAAGTGCCGTGCTGCGCATCCGAGCCAAGTGGAAGCTGTTCCACCTTGCGACCGAGATCCCGCATACCTTGAATGTGCTTTTCAATGATGGTCTTCGCTTCATCAGTAATAACCGGCCCTATATCGACCTTGAGCCTGTCGGTTCGGCCGATGGAGAGTTCCTTCAGTGCGCCTTTGAGCATGGTGAGGATGCGGTCAGCCACATCCTCCTGGAGGCAGAGGACGCGCAGCGCCGAACAACGCTGACCGGCGCTGTCGAAGGCGGATGCAATCACGTCGAAGACGACCTGCTCTGCCAAGGCAGATGAATCCACGATCATGGCGTTCTGACCGCCGGTTTCGGCAATCAGCGGGATCGGCTTGCCATTTGGCAGCAGGCGCGATGCCAGCTGCGCCTGAATGAGACGCGCCACCTCCGTCGAACCAGTGAACATCACACCGCATGTTTCTTCGGCAGCAACCAACGCTGCCCCGATGCGGCCATCGCCCGGCAAAAGCTGCAAGGCATCGTCTGGAATGCCAGCCTCATGCAGAATGCGAACGCCCTGTGCTGCAATGAGCGGAGTTTCTTCGGCCGGCTTCGCCAGCACCGGATTGCCCGCGACGAGAGCGGCGGCAATCTGGCCCGTGAAGATCGCCAGCGGGAAATTCCACGGGCTGATGCAGACAATTGGTCCCAGCGCCTTATGAGCAACGCCCAAGGTGCGGCGGGCCTGTTCGGCATAATAGCGCAGGAAGTCGATGGCTTCGCGCACTTCGGCAATCGCGTTTGGCATGGATTTGCCCGCTTCGCGCATGATGAGACCGAGCAGAACCGGCATATCACGCTGCATAATGTCGGCTGCGCGTTCAAGACAGCCCGCACGTTCAGCAGGTAGAATCGCCGACCAGCTTGCCGTCGCCTTCTTTGCCGACTTCATGGCTTTGGCTACGTCTGCTTCGGCGATCTCAGTCACCTGGCCTACAACATCATTACGATCACCTGGATTGAGAACAGGACGGCTGGTTCCCTTCACCTTGGCGCCAGCAACTTGCGGCTCCGACGTCCATGCGCGATTGGTGCTGTCTTTCAGAATTTTGCTCAGTTCGGCAAGCGTGGTCTCGTTCGACAGGTCGAAACCATCGGAATTCTTACGAACGCCATAGAGATTTTCCGGCAGGGCAATCTGGTCGTGGCGTGCGCCGACAACAGCCATGGAGCGAACGACCTCAGCCGGATCGGCGATCAGCTCATTGACGGAAACACTTGCATCACCGATGCGGTTGACGAAGGAGGAATTCGCGCCGTTTTCCAGAAGACGGCGAACCAGATAGGCCAGCAGCGTCTCGTGCGTGCCGACTGGCGCGTAAATGCGAGCCGGACGGCCAAGCTTATCGGCGCCGACGACTTCATCATAAAGCGGCTCACCCATGCCGTGCAGGCACTGGAACTCGAACTTGCCGGTTTTGAAATCCGGGCCAGCCAGATGATAGATGGTAGCCAACGTCTGCGCATTGTGGGTTGCAAACTGCGGGAAAACGGCATCGGTCGCGGCAAGGAGCTTGCGGGCACAGGCGATGTAGGAAACATCGGTATGCACCTTGCGGGTATAAACCGGGAAATCTTCCAGCCCATCCACTTGCGCGCGTTTGATCTCGGCATCCCAATAAGCGCCCTTGACCAGACGAACCATGACGCGGCGCTTGTTCTGTCGCGCCAGATCGATGATGAAATCGAGCACGAACGGGCAACGCTTGCCATAGGCCTGCACCACGAAGCCGATACCTTCCCAATCTGCCAGTTCCGGGTCTTCGATCAGGCTCTGCAACAGGTCAAGCGACAGCTCCAGGCGGTCAGCTTCTTCGGCATCGATATTAAGGCCGATATTATAGGACTTGGCGATGACAGCGAGCGCCTTCACCTTGGGCAGAAGTTCGCCCATCACGCGCTCGCTCTGGGAGCGGACATAACGCGGGTGCAGAGCCGACAGCTTTATGGAAATGCCGGGACCGTCATAAATGCCTCGGCCAGCCGATGCACGGCCAATGGCGTGAATTGCGGTCTCGTAATCCTTGTAATAGCGCTCGGCGTCGGCGGCAGTCGTCGCGGCTTCACCCAGCATGTCGTAGGAATAGCGGAAACCGCGTTCTTCCAGCGGCTTGGCGCGTTTCAACGCTTCTTCGATAGTTTCGCCGGTGACAAACTGTTCGCCCATCATGCGCATGGCCATATCCACGCCGCGACGAATTACTGGTTCACCGCAGCGGGCGATGAGGCGAGTGAGAGCTGCCGACAGGCCACGATCATTGACCGTGTTCGTCAGCTTGCCTGTGACGACCAGACCCCAGGTCGCAGCATTGACGAAAAGCGAACGCCCGCCCCCAATATGGGACTTCCAGTCGCCATTCGAAATCTTGTCGCGGATCAGCGCGTCACGCGTCGCCATGTCCGGAATGCGCAGCAGAGCTTCGGCAAGGCACATTAGCGCCACGCCTTCCTGGCTCGACAGCGAATATTCATGCACCAGACCTTCGACGCCGGTGCCCTTATGCTTGGCGCGCAGCGCTTCGATCAGCTTGCGGGCGGTAGCACGGATTTGCTTGACTGTTTCTTCCGGTAAGGTTGCCTGTGCGACCAGTGCGGCAACGCATTCGGCTTCGGGACGACGATAAGCGGCGGTGATCGCCTGTCTTAGCGCGTTTTGCTCGCGGATCGGCGGCGCAAAATTCTGGAAAACCGGATTGGTGGGAGCGGGTAGTGTATCGGTCATGGTGCAATGCTCGCAAATGAAAACAGCCCCGAGCGTCTCTGCCCAGTTTAGCTCTGCTTTATGTGGGCGCACACTAACATTTGTCCAAATTGCCTTCTGCCTTCATTTGCTCCATATGAAGGATTATCGATCTTATTATTGGCTTTCTGAAAGGCAAAAAGAATGCGAAAGATAGATTCTTTAGACGATCTGGATCAGTTCGATCGGCGCATTCTGGAGGTCTTGAGCGAAGATGGACGTATTCCGGTCACGGAACTCTCTAAAAAAGTCGGTCTATCCAAGACGCCGTGTCAGGCCAGACTGAAAAGATTGGTCGACGAAGGTTATATTGTCGGCTTCCGTGCGGCCATTGATCCCGAAAAGCTTGGTCTCGATCATATCGCCTTCACGACAGTTAAACTGTCCGATACACGCGAAGCCGCGCTGGAAGCCTTCAACACGGCGGTGCGCAAAATTCGCGAAGTCGAAGAATGCCACATGATCGCAAGCTCTTTCGACTATCTGCTAAAAGTTCGAACGCCCAATATCCGGCGTTACCGCGAGGTGCTGGGCGAGAAGATTTCGAGCCTGCCCAATGTGGCAAGCACATCGACGTTTGTGGTTATGGAGTCGGTCAAGGATAACCGCCCGGTAAGGGTTTATCCGGGCGCATTGTAATTTCGTTATAGTGGCTCACCGGCCAGATAACGCTCAAGCGTTTTTACAGTGCCATCTTGCCAGATACGCAGGAGCGCGGATGAGAATGCCGTGACATAGGCTGGATTTGATGCAAGCGATCCGAAAATATCTTCCATTGCAAGCCAGGCCGAGGGATTGCTCCTGGCAAGAGCCGCCTGTCGAGCCAGGCGATCCCATGACGGATCATTGGGCTCGATTATCGCTCCGCTATCGGTGGAGCCATAGCAATAACGGCACCAGAAGGCGGAAACGAGCGCCAGTCCTGTCACAGACTTGCCTTCAGCCACCCGGTCAGACGCGGTAGGCAGAATGAATTTCGGCTGGCGGTTGGAACCATCGAGGCACAGCCGGCGGACAGTATCCCCGATGCTTGGATTGGCGAAGCGCTTGTCGATCAACACGCGATAGGCTTCAAGATCGGTATCCGGCACTGGCGGGACTTCCGGGATGATCTCCTCCCTTGTGAGCTTTTCCAGATAGCGTCGGATCAATGGATGCTCCATTGCCTCATGCACGAAATGAATATCGAGCAAGCCGCCCGGATAGGCGATAGCCGCATGGCCGCCATTCAGAATACGAATTTTCATCAATTCAAAAGCAGCGACCTGATCGGTGAACGTGACTCCAACCTTTTCCAGCGCCGGCCGTCCCGCCGGAAAATTGTCTTCCACCACCCACTGTTTGAAACCTTCGCAGAAAACCGGCCAGCCATCTTCGACCCCGAAATCCTTCGCTGCGATCTCGCGTTCTCGCGCGCCAGTGGCCGGAGTAATGCGATCCACCATGGAGTTCGGAAAAGCGACATTGGCTGAAATCCAGTCAGCAAAGACGGGATCAGCCAGTTTTGCCAGCCCTACGACAGCATCTTCCGTCACATGCCCATTGCCTGGAATGTTGTCGCACGACATCACGGTGAAAGGTTGTACGCCAGCCTCCTTGCGCAGCTTCAGGGCCTGCACGATCAGGCCGAACACAGTTTTCGGCCGATCTGGATGGGTCCCGTCGGCCACGATATCCGGATGCGCGGGATCGAAGGCCTGACTTGCCGGGTCGATATAATAGCCGCCTTCCGTAATGGTCATGGAAACTATGCGAGTATCGGGCGATGTGAGATAGGCCATCAGTGCCGATCGCCCTTGCTCCGTCGATATGGTCACATAATCAACCATCGAAGCGGTGATCCTGGCCTCCGCGTAGTCGGCCTCCTGTTCCACAACGGTGGTCAGCCAGTCCTGCGTTTTCAGCGTGTCGCGCATGGCATCGTCGCTGTCGCGCACGCCGGCACCCACCAGCGCCCAATCGTGCCCATCACCCATTCCGAACAGATCGTCCAGATAGACAGCCTGATGAGCCCGGTGAAAATTGCCGACGCCGAAATGCACGATTCCGGGTTTCAAACCGGAAGGGTCGTAACCTGGTTTATGCACCTTGTCGAAGCTCTGGAGCGTGGCGCGCGACAGCTTGGTCATGACGATTTCCTTCAATTCAATCGGGTACGAACTGGACTTTCATCGTGGCTGGATCGCCGCCCTTCTTGGTGAAGTAAGGCAGCATCTCACGGAGGGGCAATTGGTGCGAAACGAGGCGCGCCATTTCGCCCTTGTCCTGTTTGAGGGTTTCCAAAGCCTGCGGAATGTTGCGATTGAGCGAATGTGAACCGACAATACGGATCTGGCGACGGAAAATTTCGAAAGGTGCAACCGAAATCCGGGCATCCGGTGCGCAAACGCCGAACACCAGAACCGTACCTCCGTCAGCCGCAAAGCCAACCATGCTTTCAACGACCTTGGCAATCCCCGTCGCATCTGCAACAAAATCGAAGCTGCGCCTGCGCTTATCCAGCTTCTCCGAACCCGAAACGACTGCCTCGAGACCCAGGCTCTCGACAAAGGCCAGACGATGTTCATTGATATCAGCCACTGCAATGCGCTTTACGCCCTGCGCTTTCAGGGACAATGCGAGCAACAGCCCGATCGGCCCTGCACCGAAGACGAGCGCATTTTCGGCTCCGCCTGCGCCAGTCTTCAGTTCCGCCGCACCAAGTCCGTTGAGAACACAGGCAAGCGGTTCCGCAAGGGCTGCTACATTATATGGCAGGTCTCCGATGGAATGGAGGTGGCTGGCCTCAACGAGGCTCGTACCTGCAAAGCCGCCATTGTGCGTCACTCCATAGGCTTTCAAATCCGAACAGAGGTTGGTCAGCCCCTTGAGGCAGGCGCGGCAACGACCGCAGGGAATATTCGGATCGACCGCAACGCGGTCGCCAACTTTCACATTGGTCACATCTTCGGCAATGGCCACCACCGTTCCTGCATATTCATGCCCCGGCACCAGCGGAAATGCGCTGACCCCATATCGACCATGCAGGACATCGATGTCGGTATGGCAAAGGCCCGACGCCTTGACGTCGATCAGGGCGTGCCCCGGCTGCAATGCCGGTTCCGGCAGATCGGCCAGACACGCTTCGCCATGGCCGGTAAAGTAGATCGCTTTCATTGCAATATCCCAGCTTCGTCTCAAGCCATCCAGTTGCCGCCGTCAACGCCAAAGGTCTGGGCCAGGATATAGTCGCTATCAGATGACGCCAGGAACACCGCCATGCCGGTGATATCGTCCGGTGTCGCGAAGCGACCGATTGGCACAGACTTTGCCACGGCCGCTTTTTTCTCGCCCGGCTTCAACCCTTCCCATTTCGCGAAATTCGCATCCACCACATCCCAGTGCTCGCCGTCCACCACGCCGGGCGCGATTGCGTTGACGTTGATGCCGTATTTGACCAGAGCAAGAGCGGCCGACTGCGTGGCAGAAATGATCGCGGCCTTCGATGCGCAATAGAGCGTCACCAGCGCCTCGCCGCGCCGACCCGCCTGGCTCGCCATATTGATGATCTTGCCGCCGCGCCCGCGCCGGATCATCACATTTGAAACCGCCTTCATCATGAAGAGCGGCCCCTTCAGGTTAATGCCCAACACACGTTCATAGCTCTGTTCTGTCAGTTCATTTACGGGAGCCATGTCGAAGATCGCCGCATTGTTAACCAGAATGTCGATACCTCCATATTCCGCATCAATCTCCGCGACGACCTTGTCAATCTGAGCCAGGTCAGTCACGTCAAGTTTCACCGCCTTGGCCGGATGGCCGATGCTACGCGCGGCCTGTTCTGCCCGCTCGATATTGATATCGGCAATAATGACCTTCGCGCCCTCACGCGCGTAGGCTTCAGCGAAGCCAAGTCCGATACCGCGCGCCGCACCGGTGATGAGGGCGACCTTGTCTTTCAGTCTCATGGGGATACTCCGGGAGTTGCAATCCGCACTCAAAGGTGCGCTTTCTTTTCCGTCAGCAATAAAGGATGCCGTTCAAACCGCTCCAAAGCCCTGCCGTCAGGTGTAAACAAATGCACGTCGCCGGGGTCAAAACCTAGACTGGCCGTTTCATGCGCACGCGCCGCGCTGCCGCCGCCTGCCTCCGCAACAATCAGGCCGGACGCGCTTTCATTTTGCACATAGAGATAAGTTTCACCGCCAAGGCGTTCGACAACCATGATTTCGCCTTCGAGTAAGCCATTGGAGGCCGGGTGAAGGTGTTCCGGGCGGATACCCAAAACCAGCGGCGTACCGGCGCTGACGCTCTCACCTTTGATGGGTGCTTTGACGGAACGTCCATTGGCGAGTTGGACTGTCACCCCGTCGGCATCAACGGCGCTTGCTTTGACTTCGATGAAATTCATGGTCGGCGAGCCGATAAAACCGGCCACAAAGCGATTGACCGGATGATGGTAAAGCTCCAGCGGCGACCCCACCTGCTCCACCTTGCCATCGCGGAGAACCACGATCTTGTGCGCAAGCGTCATGGCCTCCACCTGATCATGCGTGACATAGATCATTGTCGCATTGAGGCGGTCGTGCAGACGTGCCAGTTCGATGCGCATTTGTACACGCAATGCGGCATCAAGATTGGAAAGCGGTTCATCGAACAGGAAAATCTTCGGTTCGCGCACCATGGCGCGCCCAATGGCAACGCGCTGGCGCTGCCCGCCCGAAAGCTGCTTCGGCTTGCGGTCGAGTAGCTGATCGAGTTGCAGCGTTTTTGCAACTTCTTCCACCTTGCGGTCCCGTTCAGCCTTGGCGACGCCAGCGAGTTTCAGCGCAAAACCCATATTGTCGCGTACGTTCATATGCGGATAGAGCGCGTAGGTCTGGAAAACCATGGCAAGACCGCGCTCATCCGGCGGCGTATCGTTGATACGCTCTCCGTCAATGGCGAGGTCCCCGCTGGTAATTTCCTCAAGTCCAGCGATCATGCGCAGTAGCGTTGACTTGCCGGAGCCGGACGGACCGACGAAAACCACAAACTCGCGGTCGGCAATATCCAGATCGACACCTTTGATGACATCAATGTTGCCGAAGGACTTGGTGGCGTTTTTCAATGAAAGTGTAGCCATTTCGTTCCCTTTATTTCACGGCGCCGAAGGTGAGACCGCGCACGAGCTGGCGCTGCGTGACCCATCCGAAGACAAGGATCGGCGCAATGGCCAGCGTGGACGCCGCCGAGAGTTTTGCCCAGAACAATCCTTCAGGTGATGAGAAGGAAGCGATGAAGGCGGTGAGAGGACCCGCTTGCGAAGCTGTAAGATTGAGGCTCCAGAACGCTTCGTTCCAGCACAGGATGATGGAAAGAAGCGCGGTCGACGCGATGCCCGGAAGGCTTAGCGGCAAAAGCAGATAGCGTATCTGCTGGCCGACTTTCGCACCATCCATACGGCTTGCTTCTAGGATTTCGCCCGGCACTTCCTTGAAAAAGGAATAGAGCATCCAGACTACAATGGGCAGATTGGACAGGGTGAAGATGATGATAAGGCCCGTGCGTGTATCAAGGAGGCCGCTATCACGCGCTAAAAGATAGATCGGCACCAGTACGCCAACGGCGGGCAGCATCTTGGTAGACAGCATCCACAAGAGAAGGTCTTTGGTGCGATTGCCCGGGAAGAACGCCGCGGCATATGCAGCGGGCACCGCAATGACAAGCGAGAGTATGGTCGCGCCCAAACTTTCAACGATACTGTTCATCGCATAGCGGAAATAATCGGCGCGCTGATTGACCGCGACAAAATTCTCCAGCGTCGGCTCAAAGAACAGTTTTGGCGGCGCTACCGCATCGATTTCCGTCTTGAATGCTGCAAGCAGCATCCAGAGGATCGGGAAAAACATCAGCAGCGCCACGATCCAGCCGATAATCCCGGCCGTGACTGCGGCCCCGTTGATCCTGCGTTTTGCAGTCATGGGTCAGCCCTCCTAACTATCCAGATTTCGTGCGACGGTCCGGATCAGGAACGCCGCAACAATGTTGGCCAGGATGATGGCGATAACGCCGGCTGCGGAAGCGCCGCCAATATCCCATTGCAGGAGCGCTTTCAGATAGATGAAATAGGTGAGCGTCGTCGTTGCGATGCCCGGCCCACCCGAAGTCGTAACGAGGATTTCCGCAAAGACGGAAAGAAGGAAAATCGTCTGGATCATGATGACGACCGAAATCGGGCGCAGCAGGTGCGGCAGCACGATATAAAAAAACATGACCGGCCCTTTGGCGCCATCAAGGCGGGCAGCCTCCATCTGTTCGCGGTCGAGCGACTGCATGGCTGTCATCAGGATCAGCGTCGCAAACGGCACCCATTGCCACGAAACGATCATGATGATGGAGGCCATTGGAAACTGTGAAAACCAGTCGATGACCGGCAATCCGAAACTGCGCGAGATGAAGGCGAACAGCCCGTTCACCGGATGCATCAAAAGGTTTTTCCAGATTAGCGCCGACACAGTCGGCATAACGAAGAACGGCGCTATTACCAGAAGCCGCGCGATGTTTTTGCCCCAATACTCCTGATCGAAGAGCACGGCAAAGAGTACGCCGCAGACCACAGATATAACCAGAACAGAAACAACGAGAATAAGCGTCTTGGCGATCGCCGACCAAAGCGTGGGATCGGACAAGAGGAAAGAATAATTCGAGAAACCGGCGAAGCCAGTAATGAACGGATTGATCAGATTGTAGTACTGGAATGAGAACCACAGCGTCATCGACAGCGGAACGATCATCCAAAGCAGAAGTAGTATGACTGCCGGAGCGAGCAGCGGCCCCGTGCGGACACTGCGACGCGACTTGGCGGCGAATCGTGATCTTGTGCCTGAGGCCAACGCCTGGTTTGCTGGCATTCGGACCTACCCTCCCTTCCCGTTTCGGATTCGCCACAGCGAACGTCTACGAAATCAGGCCAGCCGCCCTCCTCCTCCGAAGACGACAGGCCGCCAGAGCATTTCCAGCAAAGTGTGAACGTTTTTGCATGCGGGAAATGCGCGAGGCAAATAGTCAGAGCGGTTCCGACGGGTTAGGTCAAAACCGCTCTTTGCGCAGTTACTTGATGTAACCCGCCTGCGTCATGATCTGTTCGACCTGACGCTGCGCGCCGTCGAGCGCCGCGTCCACACTCTGCTGACCGGCAACAGCCGACGAAATCGCCTGACCGACCAATGTGCCGATTGCCTGGAATTCAGGAATGGCTACAAACTGGATGCCTGTATAAGGAACCGGATCCTTGGTAGGCTTGGTCGGATCGGCTGACTCAATGGCTTTCAGCACCGTGTCAGCGAAGGGAGCTGCCTTCTTGTATTCCTCATTGGCATAAGTGGACTGGCGCGTACCCGGAGGAACCGCAACCCAGCCCTCAGACTTGCCTACAAGCTCCACATACTCTTTGGACGTTGCCCATTTCAGGAACGATTTTGCAGCCTCAACCTTCTTGCTCGATGCCGGAATTGCGAGATTCCAGGACCAAGCCCAGGAGGAACCATTCGGCGTTACCTCTACCGGCGCCTTGGTGAAGGCAACCTTGTCCGCGACCTGGCTCTGTTTTGGATCATAAATACGACCCGCCGCCGAAGTGGCGTCAATCCACATGGCGCAATGACCAGTCGAGAAAAGCGCCTGGTTTTCATTGAAACCATTCGAGGTAATTCCGGGAGGGCCCGCTTCCTTCATCAGATCGACATAGAAGTTGATTGCCTTCTTCCATTCGTCGGAATTGATCTGCGGCTTCCAGTTTTCGTCAAACCAACGGCCACCGAACGTGTTGATGAGCGTGCCGAGATAGGCCATGTTTTCGCCCCAGCCCGGCTTTCCGCGCAGGCAGAGACCATATTGCTCCTTCGACTTGTCGGTGAGCTTGGTCGCGAAATCCTTGATTTCCGCATAGGTTGGCGCATCAGGCATTTTGAGGCCTGCCGCGTCGAACAGGTCCTTGCGGTAAAGCGTAAACGAACTTTCAGCGTAGAACGGAACGGCGTAAAGCTTGCCATCGACCGTCAAACCAGCGCGAACCGGCTTGATGAGATCGTCATAACCGTAATCATCACCAAGGTCGTCGACCGGCAGAAGCCATCCGGCCTTGCCCCAGATTGGCGTCTCGTAACCGCCAATGGTCAGGATATCAAACTGGCCGCTCTTGGTGGCGATATCGGTCGTGACGCGCTGGCGCAGCACGTTTTCCTCGAGCACAACCCAGTTGATTTTGTTACCGGTCGCTTTCTCCCACTCCGGCGACAGTTTCTGCATGATGATCATGTCGCCATTATTGACCGTTGCTACAGTGAGCTCCTCCGCCCACGCAGCTCCAGCAATAAGCGCGACACCTGCGGCAGACGCGATAAGCCCTGCAACATAAGACTTGGTCCGCATTTCGTCTCCTCCTTTACGAATGCATAGCAAAATTCTTACATATGTAAAATTTATGGCGCGAGCCTTCGCGGCTTGTCAAGCACGGTTTTCAATTTTGCGTTGCGAGGAGAAATGACCGCTGCATGAACAATACGGTCGAAAGCACGGGCATTTCCACCTGACAAATTCACGAGTTACTGTTTTAGCATAGATGGATAGTCATCGCATCATTCTCGGCAATGACATTTGTCGGCTTGACGTCCCGCGCGGCCTTTGACAGTTTGACCAGATATCGCCTGTTGGAGAATAAAGGCGAACGGAGCTGGAGGAACATCCTGAAATCATTGACGAAGCAGCAATCGGACTCAGATTCTGTCCTGAGAAATCAGCGCGTTCCATTTTACATGGCCGCTTCGCCAAAAGCAGCTTTGCCGGGTGCGGCCAACCTACGACGATTTACGAACAGGACATAGAGACGTGCGCAAGACGATACGCACCATGGAGGATTTTTCGGAATTCGTGGGGCTTTCACGTCCGACGGTGTCGAAATATTTCAGCGATCCCTCGTCCGTCCGGCCCAAGACGCGGGAACTGATAGAAGCCGCGATCAAGCAGTCCGGTTTTCGTCCCAATCTTTTCGCAGTGAACCTCAATCGGCGTCGCACGACTATTCTGGGTATCATCATTCCCAACCAGCTCGACCACTTCTACATGGCGATGACAAAACGATTGCAATCGCTGGCAGAACAACGCGGCTATCTGGCGATTGTTCTGTCTTCCGATGGCAAGCCCGAACTTGAGAAGCAGGCAATCGAAACCTTGCGCTCTCTCAATGTCGCCGGCGCCATTATCGCGCCGCTCGGTGAAGCTTCGCAGCATTCAACGCTGGCGCGTCTCGCCGAAGATGTACCTATCGTCTATGTCGACTCTCCGCTCGACAGTACTTCGCCCTTTGTCGGGACCGATAATCTCAAATCCTTCCATCTGATTGTCGATTACCTATGCCGCTCAGGCAGTGAGCCATGCTATTTTTCCATGCCAATGGTTAACAACAACGCAGTCAAGCGGCAGGAAGCCTATCGTCTGGCAATGGAAAAGCTCGGTTATGAGCCGCGCATTATCGATCTCGAACAAAGCCGCAGCTGGGATTTCGAACGTTATGCGTTTGAGCAGACCGCACGAATTCTGCGCGAAAAAGGCCGGCTTCCGACGAGCACCGTTCTATGCTCAAACGACCGCATCGCCTTCGGCGTCACCAGCGCGCTCTGGCAGGCCGGTCTTAAAATCGGCAGGCTGAAGGATTGTGACGTTCGTGTCGCGGGTCACGATAATAATCCGCTGTCGGAATATACCTGCCCCCCGCTCACAACGGTGGCTCAGGATTATAACGAGATCGGACGGCTGGCGATTGAACTCTTGTTTCGGACACTGGGTGAAACACCAGACGATCGGCTGGAACTGCCCACAACCCAGCGCGTCCTGTTGAATGCAGAAATCAAACTCCGCATGAGCGCATGAAATGGCGGGCCACCCCGCCATTTCAATTTTCGTTGTTAATTCAGACCTAGCGTGCCGCGCAGGGTGGAAAGATCTTCGGCGAGCGTGGTCACCGGCCCGGCCAGCGCCTTGCGATCATCTTCCGACAGCTTGTCGTAGGACTCGTAGCCTTCACCCTTCTTGTATTTGGCGAGAATATCATCGACCGTCTTGAAGTTGGCTTCCACCTTCTTCACCAGGTCTGGATTTTCCTTCTCCAGCAATGGCTTGAAAAGCTCAACGATCTTCTGGGCGCCATCGACGTTGGCCTTGAAATCCCAAAGGTCAGTATGGCTGTAACGGTCCTCCTCACCGGAAATCTTGGTAGCCGCCACTTCTTCAAGCAAAGCAGCAGCACCGCCAACCACCTTTTCTGGCGGCACGGTGAGGTCCTTCACACGCTTCTGAAGTTCCAGCACGTCCGCATAGAGCTTATCCGCAACTGGGGCGAGACCTTCGGTAGAATTCTGCGCGAACAGGCCGTATTCGATGCGGTGGAAGCCGGTGAAGTCTTCCGACTTCTCACCATTTTCATGATCGTCCGCGCGACTGTCGATCGAAGCGTCGAGATCAGCGAAAAGCTCCGCAATTGGCTCAATCTTTTCGTAGGAAACACGGGTGGAGGGATAAAGCTCCTTGGCCTTTTCCAGATCGCCTGCCTTTACCGCATCGGTGAACGCTTTGGTGTCCTTTACGAGAACGTCGAGGTTCTCCTGCACATAGACTTTGTAATCAGCGATCGGCTGAACGAGGTCCAGCGGTGAAACTTCAGCCTTAGCAGCGCCGAAGCTGAGCGTAAGGGCAACGGCACATGCCGATGCAAGCAATGGCAGACGATATTTCATATTTTGCCTCTCCACGTGGGGCGCATTCCGAAAAATGCTCATAAACTCAGGATGTTATGACGGTTTCTTACCCGCGGGCATTTTGCGGGCCGCTGGCTTCCAAAAGCGCACGTGCGTAGTAGTCCTTATGGTCCTGAACGCCCGGCAGCGCGAAGAAATATCCGCCTCCAATCGGTTTGAGATATTCCTCCAGCGGCTCGCCGTTAAGCCGGTTCTGAACCGTGATGAAGCCCTTTTCCAGATCGGCCTGATAGGCGATGAAAAGCAGCCCCATATCAAGCTGGCCGGATTTGCTCACACCGTTGGAATAATTGAAAGGACGGCGCAAAATCAGATGCTGCTCGGCATTTGCATCGCGCGGATTTGCCAAACGGATATGCGAGTCGAGCGGCGTGATCTTGCCGTCGCCGTCCTTCGCGTAATTAGGAACGTCGGCCTCGGTTTTTCCGTCGAATGGCGCTCCGCTATCCTTGCGCCGTCCGAAAATGGCTTCCTGTTCCTGCAGCGGCGTACGATCCCAGCGTTCGACAAAGTTGCGGATGATGCGCACGGCCATATAGCTGCCATTGGTCGCCCAATCCGGCTCCGCATTCTTTTCACCCACCCAAACGATCCGGTTCATCAATGCGTCGTCGGACGAATCGGGATTGGCAGACCCATCGCGAAAGCCCAGAAAATTTCGCGCGCTTTCTTTCGCCTTTGGCGAATGCGGCGGCTGCACAGGAACAGTTCCCTCCTGTTTCCAGCGCACCATCAGAAGGTCGGGCATGTTCTTCATGATGTCGCGCAGTGCGTGAATGTTCGTGTCCGGCGTATTTGAACAAAACTGAATTACAAGGTCCCCATGGCAGATGTCCTTTTGCAAGGCATCGTTGGGAAAACTGGTCATGCGCTGCAGAAGCTTCGGCTTTAAAGGTTTGAGTCCAAAACGGTCATCGAACAGGGACGAACCAAGCGCAACCGTAACGGTGAGATTGTCGGGCGTGACGACCGGACCGAGAATGCCGGAATCCGCCGGAGGAAATTTCGCATCGAGTTCCGGCGGCATTCCGCCTTTCATCAAAAATTCAGCCCTCTCGGTGAGCAGACGGAACATCCGCTCAAGTTCGGAACGGTCCCGCGCCAGCACATCGAAAGAAGCGACGAGACCCGCAGCGGGACGTGGCGTAACGATACCCGGCTGGTGCTTTCCGTAAAATGGCTGGCTTTCATGAAGCTTTTCGCTTTCTGGCGCATTGGTCACATTTTCGGAAGAAACCGCTTGTGCAGCCTGGGGCGTGAGCACGCTTCCGACTGTTCCGGCGACACCGGCGGCACCAGCCCCAAGCAACAGCGCGCGCCGACTGGCGGAAACAGGTTCTTCAGAGGTCATCTTATTGGTTTTGAAAAATTTTCTGGTCATTAATCTATTCCCAGCTGATCGCGGAGTTTCGTAAATTGTGCAGCCAGTTGGGCCGCACCTTCCTTAAATTTCGTCCTTTCCTCAGGCGACAGGGCGTCATACGCCTTAAAGCCGTTGTCCCCATTGCCTGCATCAAGCGTCGCCTTGATCGAGGCTGCATCCTTGTCGATGCCGTCAAAAGCTTTCGGATCAACCTTTTCGACAACGGGCCGCAGGACATCGGTAGTCTTGATCGAGCCTTCGACAAGACCCGACAAAGCCTGCAGATCAGTATGCGCATAGCGGTCTTCACCGTCTTCCGACGCAGTCGAGGCAAAACGGTTCAGCGCGGAAGCAGTGCCCGCCATCATGCGGTCAGGGGAAATGCGAAGCCCGCGGATGCGTTCGTTCAATGCATTGGCATCTTGCTCAAGCTTGCCAGCAACAGGCCCTAGCCCATCAACCGATTTCTGTGCGAACAGGCCATATTCGATACGGTGCAAACCTCCAAAGCTTGGGTCCTGCTCCCGCTTTTCAAAATAATCGGCACGGGCATTGATGGCTGTGTCGAGATCGGAGAACGCTTCAGAAACAGGTGCTATGCGCGCATAGGCTGCGCGCGCCGGACCATAGGCGGCTTGTGCGGCTTCCAGATTACCGCCTGCTATTGCTGCGGAAAGCGCCGCCACAGCTTTCTGGAATTCTGCGACCTCCGCGGTGAGATAAATCTGATATTCAGCCAGAGCGCCGATAAAAGCCGTAAGGGGCAGTTTGCCCTTTTCCGACTCGCTGGCGGCAGTCGCTGTTACAGTCAGCTTGCCCCGAGGGTTGGACAAAAGCCCACAGGTGATCTGATATTCACCCGGCGTCAGCTTCGCGGTGATGGTCTGCTTGAAGCCCGGCGCAATATTTTCGCGTTCCTCCAAAACCATCACACCATCAAGGATTTCCCATTCGACCGTGCGGTCCGATTGGTTGATGATTTCAAAAACGGAGCGCCCGGCCGGAACGGTTAATTCGTTCGGCTCGCAGCTTTTGGCGTTGATCGCGACTTGTATCTTGTCGCCAGTTGCTGCGTGGCGCGCTTTGTCCGATATGCGGGATGCATAATAGAATGCAGCACCGGTAGCGAGCAGCAGCAGTACCGCGAAGGCCAGTCCTATGCGGACCAGATTGCGCGACATCGGTTCGGTGGGCTTCGGATTCGTCATAAAAATCTCTTTTATTGTGCGCTTGTCTTGACCTGGCTTGCGGTCACTGATCCGCTTGCCGGCATAAGAAACAGAATGAGTGCCGGAACGAGGAAAGCCACATAGGCAACCACTTCGCTGACCGTTGGCGTTGCGATATACCCGAAAACGCCAGCCAGAACCGAGCCAAGCGTGCTGTCCAGCGGGAGAATGTCGCTCGCATCGAAAACGACCGCCTGGAAGTGGTTCCAGATACCTGCCTCATGCAGCGCCATAACCGAATTGGCGAGAATGCCCGCCGCGATGATCAGGATGAATACCCCGGTCCAGCGAAAGAAGCGGCGAAGGTTCAGCTTCAGGCCGCCCTTGAAAATACCGTATCCAACTGCCGCCGCGAGCAACACGCCGAGCAGCGCGCCGAGCGGGGCCGCCGGCCCTTCGCTCTGCTGGAAAGCAGCCAGCAAAAAGAAAACGGATTCAAGCCCCTCACGCGCCACCGCTAGGAAAACCATGACAATAAGACCAAAACCCTTATGCGTCGGCGTTTGAAATGCCGCGTCAATGGAATGATGCAGCTCTGCCTTGATAGAGCGGGCCGCCTTGCGCATCCAGAACACCATGGAGGTCAGGACGAACACCGCAATCAGACCGATAATGGCCTCGAAAAGCTCCTGTGCTTTTTGGGGAAACTCCGCACTCAGAAGCTGCAGGATGGCGCCCACGGCGAGCGACATGGCCAAAGCCAGCAGAATGCCAATCCAGACCACAGGCATCCAGGCGCTGCGCCCGGTCTGATGCAGATAAGTGGCAATAATTCCGACAATCAGCGCAGCTTCCACGCCTTCGCGGAACATGATTAAAAAAGGTACCAGCATTCCGACTATCCAAAAGACAGAGAAATCGGCCTGCCCCTTGGTCGCTTCTCTCTAAACCCGGCATGAAGCCTTCGTCATTTGGTCACCTTTTATATCCGCGCCGTCAGCGCTGCAAGTTAAATGAAGTTGACTGACGCAGGAATGTTTTAGAATTGTTCTAATTATTTCAAAAGCTTATAAACCGCCCGGAGAAGAAATGACCCGTCTACTTCGAAGATTAATGCATAACTCATTGAAAATGCACCGAAGCCATCTCTGTCCAACCGCCGCAGATAGCGGGCAGCCAGGCGGTTTGCGCCGCAGGCACTCAATGCCGAGGAAAGATTGTTTCGATTTGGAGCACGGCATATCCTCCGAAGAACACGAATATTGACCAATGAACCCATCCGGACGGTCTAAATCGGAAAAGTTTCAGAAATTTCCGAAATGGTCAAAAATTTCGCGTTTCAGGGGTTGAAGATTGGAGCAAGGTGATACATATCACAGTCACTTACCGCTGTGCCTCCTCCCATTGCGCGCGGTAAGTGTTCCCCTCTGGAGGTTTGCCCAAGTGGCACCTTCATAACTTAGCCGGACTTCCTAGTCCGGCTTTTTTTTGCCTAGAATTCAGATGGATGGACTGGTTCCAGTTAAAATGGAGGCGTCGGAAAATCATGCGTTAGATATCTAAACATCTTTCGTATTAGAAAAGGCGCCGCGTTTCCGCGGCGCCCTGACTTCAAAACAATCCGGCACGATCAACCGTAGGCTGCGACCGGCGGACAGGAGCAGATCAAGTTCCGATCGCCGCCGACATTGTCCACACGGCTGACCGGTGGCCAATATTTTGCCGTCGCATCGAATTCGCCATTGATCGCGCTCGCCGGGAATACTGCCTCCTCACGCGTGTAAGGATGCGTCCATTCCGTTGCCAGCGTATCGCCTGCCGTATGCGGTGCATTGGCAAGCGGATTATCATCCGCAGGCCAGACACCATCGGCAACCTTTTTCGCTTCGGCTGCGATGGCAATCATCGCATCGCAAAGACGGTCGATTTCTGACTTCGGTTCAGACTCCGTCGGCTCGATCATCAGCGTACCGGCAACCGGCCAGGACATGGTTGGAGCATGGAAACCATAGTCGATAAGGCGCTTGGCCACGTCTTCCACGGTCACGCCCGCGCTGTCCTTCAAAACGCGCGTATCCACGATGCACTCATGCGCCACACGATCATGCGCGCCGGTATAAAGGATCGGATAGGCGTCCTTCAGGCGATGCGCGATGTAGTTGGCGTTGAGGATCGCTGCTTCGGTCGCCTTCTTCAGACCAGCACCGCCCATCATGCGGATATACATCCACGTAATGACCAGAATGGATGCGCTGCCGAACGGAGCTGCCGAAACGGCGTGCTTGGACCCAAGGTCGACATGGCCCGGCAAGTACGGCACCAGATGCTTGGCAACACCAATCGGACCAACACCGGGACCGCCGCCGCCATGCGGAATGCAGAAGGTCTTGTGCAGGTTCATATGGCAAACGTCAGCGCCGATGTCACACGGGCGCGCAAGGCCAACGAGTGCATTGAGGTTTGCACCGTCGAAATAAACCTGGCCGCCGTTTTCATGCACAATTTCGCAGAAAGCCTTGATGCCTTCTTCGAACACGCCATAGGTCGACGGATAGGTGATCATGAAGGCCGCGAGGTTATCGCGGTGCTTTTCGGCCTTGGCCTTGAGATCATCGATATCGATGTCGCCGTCCGGGCGACAATTGACCACGACGACGCTCATGCCTGCCATCGAGGCGCTGGCCGGATTAGTGCCATGCGCAGACGATGGGATAAGGCAGATATTGCGATGCCCCTCGCCCCGCGACTGGTGATAGTGGCGGATCGCCAGCAGGCCCGCATATTCGCCCTGGCTACCGGCATTTGGTTGCAGCGAAACGCCCGCAAAGCCGGTGACTTCGCAAAGCCATGCTTCCACGTTAGCAGTCATCCTGGCGTAGCCCTGCGTCTGTTCGGCTGGCGCGAATGGATGCAGATTTGCAACCGTGTTCCAGCTCACCGGCATCATTTCTGCTGCCGCATTGAGCTTCATGGTGCAGGAACCGAGCGGAATCATCGCGCGATCAAGCGCCAGATCCTTGTCAGCGAGACGGCGCAGGAAGCGCATCATCTCCGTTTCTGAACGATGCGCGTGGAATACTTCCTGCGTGAGGAAGCCTTCACCACGCCCCTCGCCCGGAACGAGGAGCTCGTCGCCGTCAACCGGCTTAGCGCCGAACAGAACGGCGAGCGCTGCAAGATCTTCCTCGGTCGAGGTTTCATCAAAGGTTACGCCAACCGTATCCGCGTCGATAATGCGGAGCAGACGGCCGCCCTTATCGGCTTCGTCAGCGATCTTCGCAGCCTTGCCAGCGACCTTGACCGTAACCGTATCGAACAGGCTATCGCCTGCAATCTCGACGCCAGCAGCCTTAAGCCCAGCGGCGAAGCGCGAAGCAAGGCCAGCAACACGCGTTGCAATGGCCTGCAAGCCCGCCGGACCGTGCCAGATGGCATAAGATGCGGCCATATTGGCGAGCAATGCCTGCGCGGTGCAAATGTTCGACGTCGCTTTGTCGCGGCGGATATGCTGTTCGCGGGTCTGGAGCGCCAAACGGTAGGCGGGGCGGCCGTGCGCATCGGTCGACTGGCCGACAATGCGGCCCGGGATGATGCGGGTCAGCGGTTCAGACACAGCCAAATATGCTGCGTGTGGACCACCAAAACCCATCGGCACGCCGTAACGCTGCATGGAGCCAACGGCCATATCGGCACCCCAGCTTGCTGGAGCTTCCATGATGGTCAGCGCCAACGGATCGGCAACAGCGATAACCAGTGCCCCCTTGGCCTTGGCATCGGCAATGACCTTGCTGAAATCGCCATAGACGCCGCGCGTATCCGGCCACGGCACGACGATGGCGGCAGTATTATCGTCGACAGTGCTGCCGGTTTCGATCTGCCAGCCGAGCGGTTCGGCGCGGGTGTTGACAACATCGACCGTCTGCGGATGCAGTTCGCCTGCTAGCAGCACACGGCTGCGCTTGTCGCGGTGATGGCGACAAGCAACGCCGACAGCTTCCGCAACAGCAGTCGCTTCATCAAGCAGCGAGGCGCAGGCAACCGGCAAGCCGGTCAGTTCGGCAACCAATGTCTGGAAGTGGAACAGAAGCTCGAGACGGCCCTGGCTGATTTCCGACTGGTACGGCGTATAGGCCGTGTACCAGGCCGGATTTTCAAACAGGTTGCGCTGGATGACCGGCGGCGTATGCACACCATGATAGCCTGCACCGATGAAGCTCTTCTTCACCACATTGCGGCCCATGATGGCGTTCAGTTCGGCAAGCGCGTCGGCTTCGCTAAGCGGCGCCGGCAGATCAAGCGCACGGTTGAGGCGAATGGATGCCGGAACTGCCTGCGCGATGAGAGTTTCCATGGAAGGAAGGCCGAGCGCGGCCAGCATGGCGCGCTCGTCTTCCAGTCTTGGCCCGATATGACGGGCAACGAAGGGAAGAACCTGCTGGGTCATCGCGTTATCCTACCAGTTTGTCGTAACCGGCCTTGTCGAGGAGACCGGAAAGCTGGCTTTCATCGGAAAGCTTCAGCTTGAACAGCCAGCCCTCGCCTTCCGCAGCCTGATTGATAAGAGCCGGATCGCTTGCGACGGCTTCGTTGACTTCGACCACTTCGCCATTGACCGGCGCATAAACGTCGGAAGCGGCCTTGACCGATTCCACAACCACAATGCCCTCGCCCTTGGTTGCCGTGCGGCCGACGTCCGGCAGTTCGACGAAAACGAGGTCACCCAGTTGTTCCTGTGCGTGGATCGTAATGCCGACAGTGGCAACGCCGTTTTCGACGCTGATCCACTCGTGATCTTCGGTGAACAGGATATTGGCCATGGAAATCATCCTTTGCGATAGCGATGCGGTGTGAAGGGAAGCGCCGAAACGTCAACGGGAACCTTGTTGCCGCGAACGTCAGCGAAAACGCGTGTGCCGGGGGCAGCGAGGCTTGCCTCAACATAGCCCATCGCGACAGGAAAACCTGCCGATGGACCAAAACCACCCGAAGTAACGGTGCCGATCTGGCGACCGGATTCATCAAAAAGGCCAGCGCCTGCGCGGACCGGCTGGCGGCCTTCCGGCTTCAGGCCAACGCGCTTGGCAGATGCGCCCTTGGCGATTGCGTCCAGCACGGCCTTCGCGCCGTTGAATGCAGCCTTTTCTCGCACAGCTTTGCTGATCGCCCAGGTAAGACCTGCCGAAACCGGATCGGTTTCCGGTGTGATGTCCTGACCGTGGAGGCAGAGACCGGCTTCGAGGCGCAGGGAATCGCGGGCCGCAAGGCCGATCCATTCGACGCGCTCATCGGCGAGTAGTTTCGTTGCGAGCGCACGGGCTTCATCGGCTGGCAAGCCGATTTCGAAACCATCCTCGCCGGTATAGCCCGAACGGGTCATAAACCAGCCCTGCTTCGGCTCGAAACCGCTCATGAAGGCAAGCTCGGCACCTTTGAGACCGGCGTCATTGATGACAGCTTCCGCTTCCGGTCCCTGCAGGGCAAGGAATACGCGGTCGAGCGGATTGACGGTTACGTTCTTGCCGGAAGCAGCTTCGTTCAGATGCTCGATATCGGCATCGGCATTGCCCGCATTGGCGACGACCATGAAGCGGTCTTCACTAAGGCGCGTGACGATCAAATCGTCCAGCACGCCGCCACTATCATTGAGGAAGAAAGTATATTTCGACTGACCCGTCTTCAGGATCGTCGGATCGAGCGGGCAGGTCTCGGCTAGAAGTGCGGCGGCATCCGTCCCCGAAACTTCGATCAGTTTCATATGAGAAATATCGAAAAGGCCCGCATGTTCACGCGTATGAAGATGTTCCTTCATGACGCCCAGCGGATAGGTGATCGGCATGTTCCAGCCGGCAAATCCGCCGAAGCGCGCGCCAGCCTGTTCATGCAGATCCTGCAAAGGCAGGGTATTCAAATGTGCGGTATCGCCCATAACAACTCCAGAGTCGCACGTGTGCCTCCGCAAAATGCGGGTGCTTCGTGCCCCTCTGTCTCAGGCCTGAGAGACTCGCATGGCTAACGCCATACTTACACCTTCGGCGCAGGGTTGCCCCTGACTTTCCAGAGTTGTCTTACCCGTCTGCGGTTCCTTGTACCTGAGAGATTTCGGGCGATTTCCCCTTCGGCGGCCGGTTGGCGCTCTCCCGCAGACAGACAGTGCAAGAACGTCACATGATATGGCGTCCCGACACCCGACGAAACTCCCTTAACTCAATCCGGCGCGCAAGTCATGTGGAATTGTTGTCTCTAACCGACGATTTCCCGGACTTTTGCGACAAAATTGAAAGCCGACGGAGTTTCAGTTTTATACTTCATTATACAGAGCCGTCGCAGCAGGGAGGAGATCGCTCAATTTATTGGCGCGATGCGCTTTCAAACGCAGCCAGCCTGCGCGAATTTGTGGGGCAACTTTCTGGTCGCCAAAATTTTAAAGAAATTTTAACCGGTTAGCCACCGAAGCAGCCTGAATCCGGCGGATTTCCCACCAGGACATGAGATTGTGATCGTATAATGACCAAGCTGCGCAAAAGACGTGCAACTGACAAGCTTTAACGCATTGCAGCTATGCAAATCTGTCTCTCCAATTCGAAATGCTTCGAGCCTATATGCTGTTTGCAACAAAGAGATAAGATTTTACTAGGTGAGAGAAATGAACCTGATCCGCTCGTACAACAACTGGCGCCGTTACCGTAACACCGTAAACGAACTGAGCCGCCTGAGCCCACGTGAACTGAACGACCTCGGCATCCTGCCTTCGGAAATCCCGTTCGTCGCACGCAAGGCCGCTGCTCGCTAATAGCGCACCGGAAGGCATCGGCCTTCTTTCAAGGATTGCGAGTCCCCATAAATGCGCGGTCCTACAGTTTCCAGAATATCACCGGGGTGTTTTCTCCTCCTCCCATTCCCTCGGTGATGCAAGACCGGATATTCTCCTCCCAAGTCCGGTCTTCCCCATAAAACACCCGCCGCTTCCTCCCGCGGCGGGTGTTTTCGTTTGGAAATTACCGCGCGGCGACCACCTCGATCTCGACCTTGAACTCCTCCCGCGTGAAACCGGAAACGATCATCAGCGTCGAGGCTGGCGCGGGCTGCGGAAACAGCCTGTCGCGGACATCCATATAGGGGCGCATATAGGCTCGATCCGTGACGTAGGCGTTGATGCGCACTACATCGGCAAGGTCCATGCCGCCGTCGCGCAGGATGCGCCGAATATTCTCAAAGCACAGTTCCGCCTGCGCTCCCACGTCCTGCGGAACATTGCCATCCGGCGCGATACCCAGCTGGCCGGAGCAGAAGATCATTTCCGCGCCAGTCTTTACTTTCACACCGTGGCTATAGGCGGCAAAGGGAGCCGCCATATCCTGGGGCAACAGATGTTTCAAAGTGCTCATCGTATATCCTCAAGCTTTCGGCGCAGCGGCCAGCATTTCTTTCAGCCGTGCAGCCCCAGCGGCAATATCAGCCTCGGTCGGATTGATCCCCGCCGCCAGCAGGCGGCGCGCGATCATATGATCCGCGGGGCGATTGATGGAATCGACAGCCACAAGCCTGTCACCGGCGAAATGAAAGATGGAGAACGCATTTTCTTCCGGGTTTCCCGAAAGCACATGCCGGTCAGCATCGAAGGAAAGGCCTGCTGTCTGCAATTTCATATCGCCCTGATCGGACCAGAACCAGGCAATCTCTCGAAATGGCGTTTCGCGTCCGACAATGGTGCGCGCCACATGCTTTGCCTGGTCTGTCGCGTTCTGTACTGACTCGAGCCGTACCCGACGACCGGCGTGAAAATGATCGTAGCTCACGCAATCGCCTATAGCGTAGACGTGGCTCGCGGACGTGCGTAGATTCTCATCCACAACAATGCCATTGTCGACCGCAAGCCCAGCCGTTACAGCAAGCTCCACGTTTGGCATCGCACCCGTACCCATCACAACCATATCCGCCGGGAATATGGTTCCGTCAGCCGCTTTCACGCCCGTCACACGGCCATTTTCACCCTCAATGGCCATCACGCCGAGACCCGTCAAAACCGTGATACTGGCGGCGCGGCTGCGCGCCTCCACATGGGCGGAGATGTGCGTTGCAACCGAACGCCCCAGCACGCGAGGCGCAGCCTCGATCAGAACCGTCTTTTTGCCAAGCGCGATTGCGCTATGAGCCATTTCGAGGCCAATGAAACCGCCGCCGATAATGACCACATTCTCAACATTGGGCATTGCTGCCGCAATGCGGCGGGCATCTTCCATCCGGCGCAGCGTGAAAACACCGTCAAGCTCGACGCCCGGCACATCGGGAATGCGGGCACGCGCACCGGTCGCGAAGATCAATTCGGACCAGTTCAGGACCTGCCCGTCATCGAGCCTGACCGTTTTGCCTGCCAGAGATACGGCATCGACGCGACGCCCAAACATCATCTCGATATTGTTGTCGCGATAGGCCGACTCCGGACGCAGAACCAGACCGCCGCCTTCGGGCGCCTTCAGGTAGGACTTGGACAACGGTGGCTTATGGTAGGGAATATCGGTTTCGTCATTGATGAGAATGATTTGGCCCGCATAGCCTTCCTGCCGAAGACTGACCGCAGCCTGCGAGCCAGCATGACCAGCCCCTATGATAATGCATCTGTCGTCCATAGGACCTCCGAAAATTTCCGCACATCATAAACCTGGCGCGGCCTATCACGTGGCCAAATAGCCACGGATTCACACCTTAATTGCACGCAATCCGAATATTTAAAACAATTAGTTTGACCGATCGGTCAGATTGTTTAGTAGGATGTGCTAAATCTGGTTTGACGCGCATCTTGTTCCGAAAACCGTTCACACTTTCAGGGAAGCGCTCTCAGCATTTTCAGCAAAAGTGGGAAACGGTTTTGCGTTCGGAAATGCGAGAAAACAAATAGATAGAGTGGTTCCGACGAGTCCGTTAAACAGGAACCGCTCTAACGCCCTGGCCCGAGCGTGTAGGAGTTGCAGTCTTGAAACGATATTGGTCCGATTATACGAGCGAGGCATTCTCCCGCCTCGAGCGCGAGAAGCTCGTGGCAGTTCTGCCCGTTGGCGCAATCGAGCAGCATGGACCGCACCTTCCGCTCGCCGTCGACGCTGCTATCGTTGACGGCATGGTCAAGGAAACCATCGCCCGCCTGCCGGAAACAAGCCGCGTGCTTTTCCTGCCGACGCAAGCCATCGGCAAGAGCAATGAGCACAGCCTTTACCCCGGCACATTGACGTTTTCGGCCGAAACGACCATTCGCATGTGGTGCGAGATAGGTGCTTGCGTGGCAGCAAGCGGTGTCCGCAAGATGGCGCTGCTCAACAGCCATGGCGGCCAGATCAGCGTCATGGATATTGTCGCGCGAGAGCTTCGCATCCGTCATAATATGATGGTGGTAAGCATCAACTGGTTCGGCCTTGGAATGCCTGAAGGCGTGTACAGCGAACACGATCTGAAGCACGGCATCCATGCAGGCGACATGGAAACCTCGGTGATGCTGGAGATGCATCCCGATCTGGTCGACATGTCGAAAGCACAGGATTTCCGGACGCTTACGGAAACTTTTGCAAGCGACTTCAAGCATCTCTCGCTGAGCGGCGGCGCCAAGCCCGCCTGGCAGATTCAGGATATCAATCCATATGGCGCCGCTGGTGATGCGACGCTCGCGACCGCAGAAAAGGGTCGAGCGACTATCGACTTTGCCGCCGAGCGCCTGGTTGAGGTTCTCGCGGAAATTGAACGAGCGCCCCTTTCTTGGCTCGACAACAAGACAGCCTGGTAAGGACAATGAGCGTGGCCCCCAACTCGCAAGCTCCATCCTCCCTGATCGAAATAGACGGCGTCTACAAGCAATATGGCACTGGCGTGATGGCCGTGAGCGACATGTCGCTCAGGATCGAACAAGGCCAGTTCGTCAGCTTTCTTGGTCCGTCCGGCTGCGGCAAGAGCACGGCGCTGCGCATGATCGCCGGGCTAGAATCGATTTCCGCTGGCAATATCCGTATCAACGGCCATGCTCCCGGCAAGGGTCCCCTCGGTGCACAGGATATCGGTTTCGTATTTCAGGAACCGACCCTGATGCCGTGGGCCAGCGTTTTCGACAATGTTTATTTGCCGCTGCGCCTGTCCGGCATTGCCCGCAAAGAAGCGACCCCGCGCGTCGAAGAAGCGCTCGCACAGGTTGGCCTGTCACGCTTTGCCAACGCATTTCCGCGGGAGCTGTCCGGCGGGATGAAAATGCGCGTTTCCATCGCTCGTGCGCTGGTTACACGTCCGCGTCTTCTCTTGATGGACGAGCCTTTTGCAGCTCTGGATGAGATGACGCGCTTCAAGCTCAACAATGATGTGCTGCGTCTTTGGCAGGAACACAGCCTGACCGTGATTTTCGTCACCCATAGCGTTTATGAGTCAGTTTATCTGTCCAACCGCGTGGTGGTGATGGCAGCCAGGCCGGGCCGCGTGGTGGCTGACATACCGATCATCGGGCCTTACCCGCGTGCTGAAAACTACCGCACGACCGATGCCTACGCGAAATATTGCGCCAAGGTATCCGACGCGCTGACCGCGACGCTTTCCTCCGAAGATATCGATCACTGAGGGCAGGACGATGAAACCGACGCAAACAGAGCTCCCTGTCCTGAATGCCGAACAGGATCGCCTCGCCCGGCGCGAACGCACCTTGCGCATTGTCATGCCGACGCTGGCGATCATAATTGCCCTTGGCATATGGGAGGGTCTCGTCCGCTATTATCAGGTGCCGCATTACCTAATCCCTGCGCCTTCGCTGGTTGCACAGACGCTTATAAAGGATGGGCCATCGTTGATGGCGTCCATGTGGTTCACGATCAAGCTGACCCTGATATCCCTCGGCTGCGCAATTATAGGTGGCATTCTGCTCGGCATGATTTTCGCCTTGTCCCGCCCGATAGAAATGGCGTTCTTTCCCTTCGCCGTTATTCTTCAGGTCACGCCAGTCATCGCAATTGCGCCGCTGATCCTCATCTATGTGCGTGATACGTTTTCAGCCTTGCTGATATGCGCCTGGATCGTGGCGTTCTTCCCGATCCTGTCCAACACGGTGATCGGATTGCGCAGCGCCGACCACAATCTGCGTGATCTTTTCAGGCTCTACCGCGCCTCGCCATGGCAGCGTCTGCGCTATCTGCTCGCACCAAGCGCATTGCCTTATTTCATGGCGGCGCTGAAAATTGCTGGCGGCCTGTCGCTGATCGGCGCAGTTGTCGCCGAGTTCGTTGCCGGCACGGCAGGCCAGAGCACAGGTCTTGCCTCACGCATTCTGGAATCGAGCTTCCGCAACGAAATTCCGCGCATGTTTGCGGCCCTTTTTCTCGTGTCGCTATTGGGCATCGTGATCTTTCTCGTGACAAGCTGGCTGTCGCGTCTCGTCCTCGGGCGCTGGCACGAAAGCGAAATTCGCCGGGAACGCTAGAATGTTGGAAGGGGTAGCCATAGCCGGTCGCGCCGGGCACTACGACATCAAGATCGAAGGCAATCGCATCGCATCGCTCGCGCCGTCGCAGGCAGTGGGGGGCGGACTTATCACGCCGCTTTTCGCAGATATCCATGTTCATCTCGACAAAACCTTCACGATCCGGCGCATTGCGAAAAATGGCAACGTCAGAGTGGATTGCCTGTTCGACGCGATCAATCTGATGGACGCAGACCGGAAGAACTGGAGCGAGGCAGATATTCGCGCCCGCGCAATCCAGGGCCTGCAAGCTGCGTTTGAACAAGGCGTCGGCGCGATGCGCAGTCATGTTGACTGGACGACGCCGGAAGCACCCGCCGCATGGCCAGTTCTCAACGAACTGCGTCAGGAATGGAAAGACCGGATCGACCTCCAGCTTGCAGCGCTTGTCCATGGCGATCTTGTGCTTGATGCTGGTCCGCAAATTGCAGCCCGCGTTGCAAATGATGGCGGCGTGTTCGGCGCATTCTTCTATCGCAACGCTGATCTTGAAGCCAAGATTGAGGAGATGTTCCGGCTTGCCGTGAAGCATGACCTCGACCTCGACTTTCATGTCGATGAGGGGCTGGATGTAGAAGCGGACGGCTTCTCTCTGATCGTATCGGCGACCGCGCGCCATGGCATGGCTGGTCGGGTCTTGTGCGGCCATACCTGCTCGCTGTCGCTGCGCGGGCCGGACGAACTGCAGCGCATCCTTGATGCCGCCGCCGATGCAGGCACCGCGCTCGTTTCGCTGCCAACATCCAATCTTTATCTACAGGATCGGATCGGGGGGAAATCTCCGCGCCTGCGCGGTGTTGCGCCTCTTAAGGAAGCGCGCGCAGCCGGCATGGATGTGATGCTCGGCTCCGACAATGTTCGCGATGCATTCTATCCTTATGGCGATTACGATCCGCTCGCCATACTGCGTCTTGCAGCGCCGGTCTGCCATGTCGAACCACAGGAATGGCTCGACAGCATCACCACCCTGCCCGCCCGACTTATTGGCAGCGAGCGCATGCACGACCTGCAGGCTGGCGGCTTGGCCGATTTCATCTGGCACGATGCCGAAGACCTCAACGATCTCATCAGCCGCCCGCAGGCCCGCCGCGTCGTCTGGCGCAACGGTACAAAAATTTAATCGGAGAACCCCATGAATTCTGCCGCACCACAGCGCATCTATGACTGGGCCGCATTTCGCGCCGAAATCGATGGAATCCGCATTTATGATGACCCCAAGCAGGTCGAACTGCGCTCTCGGGATTATTTCTGGTATAGCCCCATCCTGACGGAGGACATTGGCCATTATGTCGGCGATCTCGTCGTCATACCGAAGGATCAGGATGAAGTACGCCGCGTTGCTGCTGCTGCTGCGAAACTTCGCATTCCGATTACGGTTCGCGGTGGCGGCACAGGCAATTACGGTCAGTGCGTTCCCCTTGAAGGCGGCATTATCCTGGATATGACCAAGATCGACCGCATTATCGCAATCGAACCCGGCAAGGTTCGTGTGGAAGGCGGCGCGCGCATTTCGCGCCTTGACGATGCGGTTCGTGAGACCGGACAGGAATTGCTGATGTATCCGTCCACCCGCCGCATCGCCACGATTGGCGGCTTTTTCTCCGGCGGTTCCGGCGGCATTGGCTCGCTGCGCCACGGGATGCTGCGCGACGATGGCAACGTTTATTCTGTCAAGGTCCTGACCGTCGAACCGGAACCGAAGATCATTGAACTGACCGGACGCGACATTCATAAAGTCCAGCATGCCTATGGGACCAACGGCATCATTCTGGAACTGGAAATCGGCCTCACCAAATCGACCGACTGGATACATACTGCAGCCTTGTTCGACAGTTACGAGGCAACGCTCAACTTCTGCCTCAAGGCACTGGAAGATAATCTCGACTGCTATCTTCTGACCACGGTCGACCGCCGTTTTGCGCGTTTCTACACCAAGTTCGGCGAACTCTTTCCTTCCGACAAGGATGCGGTTTTCGCCATGATCGCGCCGGAAGAAATGGCCCGTTTCGAAGCACTCGTCACCGAATTTGGCGGCAAGGTTTCCTTCGCCATGACGCTGGACGAATTGCACAAGAACGGTCTTCAGCCTGCGTACGAATGTGGCTGGAACCATACGACCTTGCAGGCGCTGAAGGCCGAGGAAGGCTGGACCTATCTCCAGGTCGCCTATCCGCGTCCATTCGACGTTGATGTGGTGACGCGCCAGATCGCGCGCTACGGCGAAACACAATATATGCATCACGAAATGGCTCGTCTCGAAGGCGAAGTGCAGATTTTCGCGCTTCCGCTTGTCCGCTTTGAAGGCCGTGACGAGATGTATCGCCTGATCAAGGAACTGGAGCAGGTCGACGGCTGCGACATCTACGATCCTCATGCCTACACCATTGAGGATGGCGGCATGAAGGAGATCGACGGCGTCCAGATCGAGTTCAAGAAACTTGCCGACCCGTATGGCCTGCTCAATCCAGGTAAAACGCGCGGCTGGACTGCCGACATGGCTTTGACTGCTTGAAGCAAGGGGAACCAATATGAAAAAAACTCTCGTTGCGGCACTGGCCGCACTCTCCGTGGGCCTTTCCGCACAAATGGCCCATGCGCTCGACAAGGTGACGCTTGGCACCAACTGGCTGGCGCAAGCCGGTCACGGCGGTTTCTATCAAGCCGTCGCCGATGGTACCTATGAGAAATACGGTCTCGATGTGCAAATCGAAATGGGCGGACCGCAGGTCAACAATCGCCCGATGCTTGCCGCAGGCCGTCTCGATTTCCTGCTGACGGGCAACCTGCTCCTGTCGTTCAACAATGTTGCCAACGGCGTGCCGACAACGGTTGTTGCTGCGTTCTACCAAAAAGATCCGCAGGCGTTGATGGTCCATGAAGGCGAATACAAGGACTTCAAGGATCTGACCAATGCCGAAACGATCCTGCTGTCGAAAGATGCGCAATTCTCGTTCTGGCCGTGGCTGGTGAAGGAATTCGGCTTCAAGGAAGAACAGCTTCGCCCCTATGGCTACAGCCTGGCGCAGTTCCTGAACGACAAGAAGGTGGTGCAGCAAGCCTATGCCACCGCCGAACCGCTCTACGCCGAAAAGGAAGGGGCAAAGGTTACGACCTACCTTCTGGCCGATTATGGCTACAGCACTTATGGCAACACGATTGAAACCCGGCAGGAGCTGATCGAAAAGAACCCCGATCTGGTGCAGCGTTTTGTCAGCGCTTCAATCGAGGGCTGGACCAATTTTCTCTACGGCGACCGCAACAAGGCCTATGAATTGATCCTGAAAGATAATCCCGACATGAGCAAGGAAACGCTCGATGCGGAATTGGAGCGGATCAAAAGCCTCCAGCTCATCGACAGCGGCGACGCAGCCGAGAAAGGCATCGGCGCAATTGACATGAACCGTGTGAAGGCGTTTTACGAACTCGCGCGCAAGGCTGGCATCGTCAGCGGTGACGAACTCGACATCAGCAAGGTCGCGACGGATGCCTTTGTAAACAAGGGCGTAGGCCTCGACATTAAGAAGAAGTTGAGCCAATAAGTCCCTCCTTAATCGCGGCAGGCACGGATGAACAACGACGAGAATGACAACACGGAGCCAACCGGACGAGACAAGGTTCTCGACCGCAGGCGGCGCATTCTCGGCGCTATACGGGCTGCCGCGATCGACGAGTTTGCCGAGAAAGGCCTTGCCGGGGCATCCACGCAAGGCATTGCGCACCGCGCCGGTCTCACCAAGCCGCAGTTGCACTACTATATTTCCAGCAAGGAAGAACTCTACGAGGATATCATCGTGTATATCCTCGACGAGTGGGAAGAAATATTCCTCGGCGCCAATACCGAAGACGATCCCGCCAAGGTGATCCGGCAATATATCCGGGCCAAGCTCGAATATAGCCAGAAGAACCCCAAGGCCTCTCGCCTTTTCACCACCGAGATTGCCAATGGCGCGCCCTATCTAAGCCGCCATTGGAAAAAACACGTCTTTGCAACCCATAATGCGGTGAAACTCATCCAGTCATGGGTGGACGACGGCCGCATCAGGCCTGTCGATCCGCTGCTGTTTCAGATGCATATATGGGCTGTGACCCAGCATTATGCCGATTTTGAAGCGCAAGTGCGCAGCATGATGGAACTCCAAAAGGATGAACCGCTTGATCTCGAAAGGATCGAGAAAGAAGTTTCTGCACTTTTTCTGCGGGCCTGTGGGCTGGAATAACACGCGCCCTTAACGATTTTCGTCAGCGCAGCCCTTCGAGTTCCGCAATGCGGGCAGCGCTGTCCTTTTCCAGCATTCGGGTCATTTCGCGAATGACCGTTTCGGCCAGAACAAAGAGTGCAGCCGAGGAATCCCATGCGGACGGCACGGCTGTACGCCCGGCCAGAACATGACGGGCCACGCGTGCTATCGGCGAAAGCCACTGGTCAGTGACGAGAACAACCTCGACGCCCCGTGACCGCGCCTTCTCGGCAAGCTGCAAAAGGCTGTCCTGATAGCGGCGAATATCGAAAACCACCAGAACATCACGCTTTCCCATATCGAGAAGGCGGTCACGCCAGACGCTTTCCTGCCCGCCAAGATGAAAGACATGGGGACGAATGACCGTCATGTGTGCAGCCATATATTGCGCAATGGGATCGGTGAAGCGCCCACCGATCAGATATACATTTCCCCTGGCGCCAGTCAAAGCCGAAACCGCCTGCCTCAGTTGCTTCTCGCCAAGGTGCCGGAAGCTTTCGCGAATATTTTCCAGCGTATGTTCCACCGCCGGATAGGCCGCATCCGGCCCGCGCCCCGGCAGTTCATTGCGATGGTGCGGCGATTGCAGTTGCGCCGCAAGTTCGTCCTGCAGTCGCGCCTGAAAATCGGGATAATTCTGAAATCCGAGCCTGTTCACGAAGCGTAGGATCGTCGGGGAGCTGACACCAGCCAAGGCGGAAAATTCCGCCACGGTTTTCAGGCCCAGTATTGGATAATTGGCGATCAGCGTCTGCGCGGCGCTTCGCTCGCCCGCTGGCATCGTGTCAATCCGCTCATTGATCAGTTCCGCAACGCTTGCATGCACAGGCTAAGTACTTTCCGTTCGCGAATGCCCTTTTCAGATTTGGGCGAAATTGTGTTTGACAAATAATCATAGGACGTATCAAATAATCCGCAATAGCGCATAATCGGAAAAAACGTAACATAAGTTACAGCGCGGGGAACAAACGGAATGACGAACGAGCGAGAACATCGCACGGTTTCGTGCGAGCCTGTTTCTGTCTTCAACAAGGATGGGGGAAGCCCCTATCTTCTTGTCTGCGAGCACGCATCCAACTTCATTCCAGAGACTTTCGATGGACTCGGACTCGACACCGATGCGTTACGGGCACATATCGCCTGGGACCCGGGCGCAGCGGAGGTTGCGAGACTTCTCGCTACGCTTCTCAACGCGCCGCTTGTCGAAAGCCAGCTTTCGCGGCTGCTGATCGACTGCAACCGCCCGCTTGATGCCTCTGATCTTATTCCGGAGATCAGCGAGACGACTGTGGTGCCCGGAAACCACGCGCTCAACTCGATAGAGCGTATGGCGCGTATCGATCTCTCCCACCGTCCCTTCCATACCGCTATTGAACAGACCATTTCAGAGCGCACGCAACGCGGGTTGCCATCGTGGATCGTGACGATCCATTCCTTCACGCCCGTTTATCGGGGCGTGGCCCGCCCCTGGCAGATCGGCATCATCCACGATGAAGACGATCGGATTGGCAAGCCACTGATCGCTGCCCTGCGCAAGGACGGTACCCTGAACGTAGGCGTGAACGAGCCCTATTCGCCAGCGGATCGTGTCTATTACACGTTGGAGCGGCACGCGCGTCCGCGCAATGCGCCCTGTGTGATGATCGAACTCCGTAACAACGAGATTGCCGATAGTTCAGCGCAGAGCGTATGGGCCGAAAAGCTCGCGACCCTATTGAAGGACGCCGCGAAAGCAATTGGTCCTCACGACATGGAACAGAGAGCCTGAAGGAGCCGGAAATGCCGAAGCCGATCAGACTGTTCGTCAAATATATCGATGCGATGAATTACTATGTCGGGCGCTTTGCGATGTATCTGTTCTTCGTGCTCGGCGCCTGTCTCCTCTATTCCACTTTTTCGCGCGTGGTGCTGGGCATTCCGGTGAACTGGGTGCTGGAAATGTCCCAGTTCCTGCTTTCCGCCTATTACCTGCTCGGCGGGGCTTATGCCATGCAGCAAGGCGCGCATGTGCGCATGGACCTTTTCTTCGATCGCCTTTCACCGCGAAGAAAAATGATCACGGACATGATCACCATCCTGTTCATCATTTTCTATCTGGGCGTGATGGTGACGGGCGGAATTTCGGCGACCAATTACGCCATCGTTTACAACCAGAAGAACTATACCGCCTGGGCACCGCTTCTCTGGCCAATCAAGCTCATCATGACCGTCGGTATTTTCCTGCTGCTGCTGCAATGCGTTTCCAATTTCTTCAAGGACTGGGCCTCCCTGCGCGGAAAGCCGATCAGCACAATCGCGGGTCCTGCCATTGAGGAAGGACATCACATATGAGCTCTGAATTCATTACGCTTTTCATGTTTGCAACCATGATGGTGCTGCTCATGACCGGGCAGCGCGTGTTCGGCGTGATCGGTTTCGTCGGCTCGCTCGCAGCGCTCCTGCTTTGGGGCAAAGGCTCGTTCGAGATGCCGTATAATGCCACCTTCGCCGTGCTGAACTGGTATCCGCTTATCACTGTGCCGTTCTTCGTGTTCATGGGCTACATGCTCTCGGAATCGGGCATTGCCAGCAATCTCTATCGCATGTTTCACGTCTGGTTCGGCGGCATTCGTGGGGGTCTGGCGCTCGGCACCATTGGCCTTATGGTCATCATTTCCTGCATGAACGGCCTCAGCGTCGCGGGCATGGCAATCGGCGCAACTGTAGCGCTGCCCGAATTGCTGAAGCGCGGCTACAATAAGGTGATGGTAACGGGCGTCATCCAGGCGGGCAGCTCCCTCGGCATCCTCATTCCACCGAGCGTCGTGCTCGTTCTCTATGCGATGATCGCCCGACAGCCGGTTTTGCAGCTGTGGCTCGCTGGCATCGGCCCCGGCCTTCTCATGGCCGCGCTCTTTGCGATCTATATCTATATACGCTGCCGCATCCAGCCCGAACTCGGGCCAACATTGCCGCAGGAAGAGCTGGATAAGATCACGTGGCGCGACCGTTTCGTCACCCTGCGTGCAGGAATATTGCCGCTTGTGGTTTTCGGCGCGATGATGGGCTTGTTCCTCACCGGCGTTACCAGCCTTGTCGAGAGCTCCGCCGTCGGAGCCTTGCTTGCAACGCTTGCCGCGCTTTTTACTGGACGCTTGAACAAAACTGTGTGGGAAACCACGACGCGCAACAGTCTGACCGTCACCTGCATGTTCCTCTGGATCATTCTGGCAGCGCTGTGCTTTTCTTCGGTCTATGACGGCCTCGGGGCGGTGAAAGCCATCGAAAACATACTGCTCAACACCTTCGATCTCTCGCCCTGGACAATCCTGGTACTGATGCTGTTTTCGTTCATCATACTGGGCATGTTCCTCGATGATACCGCCATGCTGGTCATCGTCGCACCGCTATACATACCGCTGGTCAAGAGCCTCGGCTTCAACGCCATCTGGTTCGGCGTTCTCTATACCATCACCTGCCAGATCGCATATATCACGCCGCCCTTCGGTTACAATCTCTTCATGATGCGGGCCTTGGCACCGAAGGAAATTACACTGATCGACATCTATCGTTCGATCGTACCGTTCTTCTTCCTCATGGTGCTGACCATTATCATCCTGATGATCTTTCCGCAGATCGCGATGTGGTTGCCCAACTGGTACACAGGACGATGACAACACTTAAGGGAGAATGCGCATAAGCCGGTGACAAGAGCCCAAAACGGCCAGACCGGAACAACTAAAGGGTGAACTCAAACAAGAGTGGGAGAATGGGCATGAGTGAGAACAGCAAGCTTAACAAACGCGATTTTCTCAAGAGAGCCGGGCTGACAACCGTCGGTGCCTTGGGTGCAAGCACACTTGCAACGCCTTATGTCAGGGCACAGAGCCCGATCAAATGGAGGCTGCAAACCTATGCAGGCCCGGCCCTTGCCGAGCACGTCATCAAGCCGTCAATAGATGCGTTCAACAAAGCCGCGAATGGCGAAATGGTAATCGAGCTTTATACGGCCGACCAGCTTGTTCCGCAGGGCGAGTTGTTTCGAGCCGTTCAGTCCGGCACAATCGATGCCGCGCAAAGCGACGACGACTCCATGGCCTCGCCCGTCGACGTGGCGGTGTTCGGAGCTTATTTCCCCTTCGCATCGCGCTACAGCCTCGATGTGCCAGCCTTGTTCAACTGGTACGGGCTCAATGAAATCTGGGAAGAAGCATATAAGGAAATTCCGGGCGTAACCTGGCTTAGTGCCGGTTCCTGGGACCCCTGCAATTTTGCGACAACCAAGCCGATCCGCAGCCTGCAGGATCTGCAGGGGCTGCGCGTCTTCACCTTCCCGACTGGCGGACGCTTCCTGACGAAATTCGGGGTCGTTCCGGTGACTCTGCCATGGGAGGATATCGAAGTGGCGATCCAGACCGGCGAGCTGGACGGCGTGTGCTGGTCCGGCGCGACGGAAGTATATACGGTCGGCTGGGCCGACATCAACAAATACTACCTCACCAATAATATCAGCGGTGCATGGGCCGGGTCCTATTTTGCCAATACGGAAAAGTGGAATGCCGTGCCGGATCATCTCAAGCAGTTGTTCAGGCTGGCAATGGATTCATCGCATTACTACCGCCAGCACTGGTATTGGTGGGGCGAGGCTCATTATCGAACCACGGGCGGGAAGCTGGAACTCACGAGCATCCCTGAAGCGGAATGGAAGCAAGTGGAAGATGCAGCCATGCAGTTCTGGGACGAGATCGCCGCCAAGAGCGCACGGACAGCAAAAGTGGTCGAAATCCTTAAGAAATACCAGAAGACCATGCGCGATGCGGGCGCACCCTATCGTTATGCCTGAAATTTTGGACGCGGCGCAATGCGTCGCGTCCATCACTTTTCCGTTCTGGAGCGAGCATAAATGGCCGGACAATTGACTTTCGATGCATTGAAAAAAGCCGTTGCAAATGACGAAATTGACACCGTTCTCGCATGTTTTGTGGATATGCAGGGACGCCTGATCGGCAAACGCTTCTACGGACAGTTTTTCGTGGAATCCGGTTACGATGAGACCCATGGCTGCAACTATCTCCTTGCCGACGATATCGATATGGAGCCGGTGCCGGGCTATGAGGCTGCCGGATGGGATAAGGGCTACGGTGACTTTGTCATCAAGCCGGACCTTTCGACCTTGCGGGTCGCTACATGGCTGGAAAAGACTGCCATCGTGCTTTGCGACGTGCTCGATCATCACAACCATCAGGATCTTGCGCATTCTCCGCGCGCCATCCTCAAAAAGCAGCTCGCCCGCCTGCACGAGCGCGGCTATCGCGCTTATTTCGCATCCGAGCTCGAATTCTATCTCTTCGACGAGACCTACAAGACGGCCCGCGCCAAGCACTGGCAGGATATGGAAACGGCCTCCCCTTACGTGCAGGACTATGTGATCCACCTGACCACCAAGGAAGAACCGGTTCTACGTGCAATGCGCAACCACCTCGCGGCGGCTGGCATTCCGGTTGAAAACTCAAAGGGTGAATGGGGTCCGGGCCAGGAAGAGCTGAATGTGCGTTACGCCGAAGCGCTCGAAATGGCGGATCGCCATGTCATCATGAAAAACGCGATGAAGGAAATCGCCGAGGCGCACGGCAAATGCATTACCTTCATGGCCAAGTATGATTACAGCAAGGCCGGAAGTTCGAGCCACGTACATAATTCCATCTGGAGTGCCGACGGCAAGGAGCCGCTCTTCTTTGATCCGAAAGCGCCCTACACCATGACGCCGCTTATGCGCTCTTGGGTGGCCGGGCAGCTCAAATATGCCACCGACTACACCTATTTCCTGGCGCCTTACATCAACTCCTACAAGCGTTTTCAGGCGGGCACCTTTGCGCCAACGAAGATCATGTGGAGCCAGGATAATCGTACCGCAGGTTTCCGTCTCTGTGGCGAAGGCACGAAGGGCATCCGCATTGAGTGTCGCATCGGCGGTGCCGATCTCAATCCATATCTGGCCTTCGCAGCGCTTATCGCAGCTGGCCTGAAAGGAATAGACGAGCAGCTGGAACTGGAAGAACCCTTCGTGGGCGATGCCTATAGCGCCGTGAAACTCAAGGAAATTCCCTATACATTGCGTGAAGCCGCCCAAGCTCTCAAGAACTCCGCCTTTCTCAAGGAGGCGTTCGGAGAGCCAGTGGTCAACCACTATGTCCATACCGCTCATTGGGAGCAGATCGAGTACGACCGGCGCGTGACAGACTGGGAACTGCACCGCGGTTTCGAGCGCTATTGATGTAATGCCAGACTTCAAAGGAAATTGCGGATGAGCGGCACAGCCAAAATCATCTCCCCTATAGACGGCTCTGTTTATGCCGAGCGCCCTTTTTTGAACGAGGCCGCAATCGCCTCCGTCGTGGCCGCTGCCCGCGATGCGCAGGCCGGATGGGCTCAACTGAGCATCTCGGAACGCGCACGTTATTGCCGGGCCGCCCTCGATGCCCTTGCCGGAATGCAGGACGAAATCGTTCCTGAAATCGCATGGCAGATGGGTCGACCCACGCGCTATGGCGGCGAAAACGGCGGCGTTCAAGAACGCGGCCAGTATATGATCGACATCGCCGAGGCGTCCCTCAAGGCTTACGTGCCTGCACAGAAGGACGGCTTTCGCCGCTATGTGAAACATGTTCCGCTCGGCGTGGTGATGGTGATCGCGCCGTGGAACTATCCCTATCTCACCGCCGTCAACACGATCATCCCCGCGTTAATGGCCGGAAACACGGTTATCCTGAAACATGCGACGCAGACGCTTCTGGCCGGTGAACGCTTTGCAAAAGCATTCGAGAAGGCCGGGCTGCCCAAAGGCGTTTTCCAGAATGTGGTGCTCGACCATGCATCGACGGAAAAGCTGCTTGCCTCCGGCACGATTGACCACGTGAATTTTACCGGCTCGGTCGGCGGTGGCCGCGCTATCGAGAGGGCTGCCGCCGGCACCTTCATGACGCTGGGGCTGGAGCTTGGTGGCAAGGATCCAGCCTATGTCCTGCCAGACGCCAATCTGGATCATGCCGTCGCCAATCTCGTGGATGGCGCGTTTTTCAATTCGGGCCAGTGCTGCTGCGGGATCGAGCGCATCTATGTGCATGAAGCTGTCTATGACCGCTTTGTCGATGGTTTCATCGACTTGACCAAGCAATATGTCGTCGGCAATCCGCTGGATGCGGGAACCACGCTTGGCCCCATGGCGCAGGCGCGTTTCGCCGATCTCATCCGCGAACAGAAAGCGGAGGCGCTGCGCAAGGGCGCAAACGCACATGTGAATATGAGCGTCGCGAATGACCGCGCAGGTTCTCCCTATGTCGCGCCGGAAGTTCTCACCAATGTCGACCACCAGATGAGCGTCATGCGTGAGGAAAGTTTCGGCCCCATCGTCGGTATCATGAAAGTGCGCAATGATGAGGAAGCCCTCGCGCTCATGAATGACAGCATCTACGGCCTCACCGCTTCATTGTGGACGGCGGACACAGACCGCGCCGCCGTTCTCGGCGATCGCATCGAAACGGGCACGGTTTTCATGAACCGCTGCGACTATCTCGATCCCGCACTTGTCTGGACCGGCGTGAAGGACACTGGCAAGGGTGCTGCTCTCTCGGCCATCGGCTACGGCAATCTCACGCGACCGAAATCCTTCCATCTGCGTGAAAAAATCTGACCGCCCATCATAATTCGGAAAGCAATCGACATGACCACTTTGACCGCGAAATGGAACTTCCCGACCACCGTGCTTTTCGGGCCGGGGCGTATCAAGGAGCTTCCAGCCGTCCTGAAAGCTGCAGGCATTGAGCGCCCGCTTTTCGTCACCGATCCGGGTTTGGCGAAGCTTCCCGTCGTGGCGTCCACGCTCGCTATTCTGGACGAAGCCGGCGTGAAATACGGAGTGTTTTCCGATGTGAAGCCCAACCCGGTCGAAAGCAATCTTTATGCAGGCGTCGAGGTCTTCAAAAGCGGCAAGCATGACGGTGTCATCGCCTTTGGCGGCGGCTCGGCACTGGATCTCGGCAAGCTGATTGCCTTTCAGGCAGGACAGACCCGACCCGTCTGGGATTTCGAAGACGTAGGCGACTGGTGGACCCGCGCTGAGAGCAATGCGATTGCGCCGATCATTGCGGTGCCGACAACGGCAGGCACCGGCTCGGAAGTTGGCCGCGCAGGTGTTCTGACCAATGAAACCACCCACACCAAGAAGGTGATTTTCCACCCGAAGATGCTGCCGGTGACGGTCATTGCCGACCCGGAACTTTCGACCGGAATGCCGCCCTTCATCACGGCAGGCACGGGCATGGATGCGCTGGCGCACTGCCTTGAAGCCTATTGCGCGCCGGGCTTTCACCCCATGGCGGACGGCATCGCTGTCGAGGGCATTCGTCTCGTTTTCGAAAATCTTCCGAAGGCTTATGCCGATGGCAGCAATGTCGAAGCCCGCGCCAACATGATGGCGGCTGCCGCCATGGGTGCAACCGCCTTTCAGAAAGGGCTCGGCGCAATCCATTCGCTGTCACACCCGATTGGCGCCCTCTATGACACCCATCACGGCATGACCAACGCGGTCTTCATGCCCTATGTCCTGCTTCAGAATCGGGCGGCTATCGAAAAGCGTATCGAAAGGCTCGCCGATTATCTCGGTATTGATGGCGGATTTGACGGGTTCCTGACGGCCATCATGAACTTGCGCAGCGAGCTCGGTGTCCCCCACACGCTGCCCGAGTTCATCAAGGGGCTCGAAATGGACGGAGCCCGAAAGGACCTGATTGCTGATATGGCTATCGTTGATCCTACGGCTGGCGGCAACCCGATTGAACTGACAAAAGAACGCGCGTTGAAGTTGCTAAATGCGGCTCTCGAAGGTAAAGTCTGAAACGCTAAATTTCAGGCTTGGCAAAGCCACATGAGGTAAGCATCGCACCACCTACGGCGGGGGGCGATGCATCGGGGAGCAGGTTCTTGGGGAGGAGCCTGCTCCCTTTCATTTTGCGCAAGTTCAGATCTGCGAGAATCCTGATCCCGTTTTTTGGCTGGGCGAAAAATGGGAACAAATTCATGCCTCAATCGTTCCACTTCGTTACATTTATAAGGAGGGTTGCACATGAATAGATTCAAGCAAACGTGTGTCGGGGCATTGGCCATGATTTTCGGAGCGACATCAGTTGCACCGACAGTGGCCGCACCTATGAACCTGGAACGCCCAGTCATTGACCAGACTATCGAGCAGGTGCGCGATCATCGCCGTCCACCGCGCCATTATCGCGGTCATCGGCCTAACCGGCCCGGATATTGGAACGGGCATCGCGGTTACCGGCATTACCGCCACGGTTACCGTCGCCACAACGACGGATGGTGGTATCCGCTCGCGGCATTCGGCGCTGGCGCGATCATTGGCGGCGCAATAAACCAGCCACGCCCCGTTTATCGGGCGCCGAGACTGTCAAACGCACATGTGCAATGGTGCTATAACCGCTATAAGTCCTATCGCTCCTCAGACAATACATTCCAACCCTATAATGGGCCGCGCAAACAGTGCTACTCTCCTTATTATCGCTGACAATTTGAAAAAGCGCCTTCCGGGGCGCTTTTTTCATTCCCGTTGCGTTGTGCAGAACCGAAATGTGATGAATTTTGAGTGTCGTTTTGATGCAAGAGCTGGACGCTTCTCCAAAACAGGACTAAGCAAACCTGCGCCATATGTCGCGGGCAAAATTTTCCGAAATCTTACCCTCTCGCAATTGGTAAAATAACAGTCAGAACAAGTTATTGGAAGAAATGTGCACGTTCTCTCCATAACAGTTCCGTCAAAAGCCGAATGCCGCTCCTACACTGACCGCATTGCGCGAGTGGAAGCGACGTGTCGGCATAACTTCGAGTTTGAAAATGTCGCATACTACCGCCGCGAGCCCCACGCCTACAAATGCGCAACGTCTGGCGATGACCGCCCTGATCGTTGGCGGCATTGCTATTGGCAGTTCGCCGATTTTTGTACGGCTGTCCGAGGTTGGTCCGCTGGCCACCGGCTTCTGGCGTCTTGCGCTTGCGGTTCTACCGCTTCTGTTCATGGATGGTCGCGAACGGCGTGGCGAAAAGGATGCCGCGTCACTTACTCTATCCGATTGTCTGCGTCTTGCCCTGCCCGGCCTGTTCATCGCCTGCGATCTGGGTGCCTGGCATTTGTCGCTCCACATGACTTCCGTCGCTAATGCAACGCTGCTTGCCAATATGGCGCCAATTTTCGTGACGCTCGGCGCGTGGCTGCTTTTCAAGTCACGCGTGAGCACCTCCTTTATGGTCGGGCTTGCCGTCGCTGTCATCGGTGTCGTGGTGCTGAAAGGCGGACCGGGCGAGCTTCTCCAGTCCCAATCTTCCGGCGATGCGATGGCGCTTCTGGCCGCGGTCTTCTATGCTGGCTATATCCTGTCAATGGGCCGCTTGAGAAGCCGCTTCACCACGATGCGCATCATGCTATGGAGCAGCGCAATTGCCGCCGTGTTTTCATTGCCAATCGCCTATTTCATGGAAGGCCAGATCCTGCCCGTCACGCTTTACGGATGGCTGATCCTTGCTGGGCTAGCCTGGGTAACGCACGCCGCGGGCCAGAGCATGATCGCTTATGCGCTTGCCTATCTCCCCGCGTCCTTCTCCTCGCTCACCCTGCTTCTGCAGCCCGTCATCGCGGCATTTCTTGCCTGGACTATCCTGTCAGAGCCCATCGGCCTGTTGCAGGCCCTCGGCGGCATCATCGTGATATCAGGTATTCTGATTGCCCGGAGGGGATAGAATGTGAAAAGCCCCGGTATCCCGGGGCTTTTGCTTGGGCTTTATTCTGCCAGCCATTCCTTGATGCGGTCAGGATGGTCCGCGATATATTTGTCGACGGCCTTTTCATAGGATGTTTCCTGCGCATCGAACATTGCAGCCTCTAGCTCGCTGATCGGAAGGCTCATCTTGGTGAGGAGCGAAGCCACTTTCGGGTTCTCTTCCTTGAAGCCCTTGCGTGCGATGGCGTCGATGTGTTCCGCGCCGCCAAGCGCGCCTTCAGGATCGGCAATATAACGCAGCTTGTACTTGCCGAACATCCAGTGCGGGCTCCAGGAAGTCGCCACGAACCAGCCGTCGGAACGTGTGGCGCGGTCGACCGTGGTCAGCATCGCCGCTTCACTCGAAATATTGAGCTTGTAGTCCAGCCCGTATTTCTTGATTGCTTCCTGTGACAGGCGCGTGAGGCCCGCGCCCGGATCAATGCCCTGAATTTCACCCTTCAGCTTTTCGCGAACTTCCGGTTTCTTCAGGTCCTCGATGGAACTGATTTCGCTTTCGGGGATGTAAGCCGGAACGATCCAGCCAAGCTTCGCACCTTCATAGAGCGGACCGAGGTTTTCGACCTTGTCCTCGATGCGCTTGTAGTAGTCAGCGTGGGTTTCCGGCAGCCAGGCCATCATCATGGCATCAATATCGCCACGGCTCACGCCCTGATAGAGTGGGGCCACGTCCGTCTGAACCAGCTCGACCTTCTGGCCGAGATTGTCTTCGATCAGCTTCTTGGCAAGTTTTGTGACGAACTCAGCATCCGACCATGGTGCCCAGCCGATTTTAACCGGCTTGCTGTCCTGCGCAAATGCTGCGCCCATGGTCATCGTTCCCGCCACAACTGCCGCCAGACCGAATTTGGTTAGTTTGCCTAACATAGCTTCTCCTTTTCGATTGGTATCAGTTCCCGTTATTATTCTTGGTTATTTTTGTCTGCTTCATGCTTCCTGCTTGCGAAAGGATGAGGCGGACTGGGTGTCCGCCGCCTTCCTTAGAGATGCGAGCCGCTTGAAAAATCCGGCCCCGCCCTTGCCGAAGCTCTGGGTAATGCGGTCGAGAATGACCGCCAGGATGACCACGGCAAGGCCGCCCTCGAAGCCGAGGCCCACATTGAGGCGCTGGATGCCGGTCAGGACCGTATTGCCGAGGCCGCCCGCGCCGATCATCGATGCAATGACCACCATCGAAAGCGAGAGCATGATCGTCTGGTTGATGCCAGCCATGATCGAAGGCAGGGCGTTTGGAAGCTGCACCTTGAACAAAAGCTGCCGCGACGTGCAGCCGAAGGCGAGACCTGCTTCCACAAATTCCGAGTGCACCTGACGGATGCCGAGATTGGTAAGGCGCACGACTGGCGGCATGGCAAAGATCACCGTTGCAATCGTCCCGGGCACAGCACCGAGGCCGAAAAACATTGCAGCCGGAATGAGATAAACGAAAGCGGGCATGGTTTGCATGAGGTCGAGAACTGGACGCACAATCGAAGCGACCGTGTCGCTGCGGGCCATTGCGATACCGAGCGGAATGCCGATTACGACAGCGATAACTGTCGAAGCCAGCACCAGAGAGAGGCTTTCCATAGTGCCAATCCACAAATCCATGTGGATGATGAGGCCCAGCGCAAGAGCGGTGAAAACCGCAAATTTCCACCCCACGCGCCACAGCGATAGCAGTGTTAGAACTGCAACGCCGCCGATAGGCGGCACAGCGAGCAGAGCATTTTGAATACTGTCGGTAACAAAACCGATGGTGGCCGCGATCATATCGAGCGCGGGCGTAAAGTGGTCAAGAATGTAGTTGACCACAACATCCGCCCATTCGCCGACACTGAAATTCAAATCCATATTTTACCGTCCATTTCCGTATTTCTTCTGGATTGGACCTATTCTGCCCTCATCAGGCAAAAGTCCGTTGGCGTGCGGGGATCAACCCGCGCGGCCAAGCGTTTCGAGCAATGCCGATTTACTGATGGCACCGACATAGCGGTTCTGGCGGTCCGTAACCGGGACTGGCCAGGGGCTTTCCGCCACTTGCGTCAACAATCCGGAAAGCGGCGCTTCCGCCTCAATAGCCGAGACGGCGTCCAGCCTCTCCCCACCTTGCGTCGCGGACCCCTTTGCCAGCGCGTCACGACTGACCATTCCGCGATAGGTGCGGTCGGCATCGATCAGCACACCGAATGTCTTGCCGCTCGCATCGAACCGTTCAAGCGCTGTTGCAAGCTGTTCGGGTTCGAAAACGATGAGTTCGTCCTCGCGCGCCACATCCGCGGCCTTGAAAACGCGAGACACATCCACATTGCGAAAGAAGGAACGAACATAATCATTGGCCGGTGCGGACACGATTTCGTTCGGCGTTCCGACCTGCACCACCTTGCCGTGTTGCATGATGCAGATACGGTCGCCGATACGCATGGCTTCGTCCAGGTCGTGGCTGACGAAAATGATCGTCCGGCTGTGCTCCGCCTGAAGACGCTTCAGTTCGTCCTGCATTTCCGTGCGGATCAGCGGGTCGAGGGCGGAAAACGCTTCGTCCATCAGAAGAATGGTGGGCTCGCTCGCCAAGGCCCGCGCCAGTCCGACGCGCTGTTTCATACCGCCGGACAGCTGGTCCGGCATGCTGTGGGCATATGGCTCCAATCCGACGGCTGCGAGCGCCTTCAGTGCTTTCTGGTGGCGTTCCGCCTCGCCCATTCCGGCCACTTCAAGGCCGAAGGCTGCGTTGTTCAGGACCGAACGATTGGGCAGAAGCGCAAAGGATTGAAACACCATGCTCATATCGCGGCGGCGAAGATCGATCAGCTCGCGCTTGGTCATTTTTACGACATCGCGGCCATCCACTTCAATGGAACCGGCAGTCGGTTCGATCAGGCGATTGAGCAGACGCAAAAGCGTCGATTTGCCCGAGCCGGAAAGGCCCATAATAACGAATACTTCGCCTTCGTAGATATCGAAGGTCGCATTATCGACGCCGATTGTTGCGCCGAGTTCGCTGTGAATCTGGGTTTTTGATTTACCTGCGCGCAACTCCTGCATTGCACGCTCCGGATCATCGCCGAAGACTTTAAAAATGCCTTTCAAGCTTATCTTAGTCTCAGCCGGCGACTTCATACTTTCTTCCTTGTATAAAATACCATGCATCAAGTCTAACCCCGCTGTGCTGGCGGACTTAATCTCCTTTTTAACAATGATAAAACTTCATTCCAGCGCAGATTCCTCACGCAGTATCTGCGCTCCGCGAACGGGCCGCATGGAATGATTATCGATAGATTTCTTGATTCTATATAGGTCATTTCCCGACATGTCCACCCACTGCCGCGATTTCATCCAAATGAGCCGTCCGGCGACCGTCCCCTTGAATGTTTATTTTGAAGGGTCGCACTAAGGATTTTGAGGATCGTCCATCGCCACCCAAAACAGGAGGCAATCGACCAGCCTGAAGACAATAGTAGTCCTGTTCCAATCAATTACCGGAACGGCCTGCGACAAATATGCCATCAGCTGCGACATCATCCGAATTAGTATAATTCGGGAGAAAAATGACTATAATTGCAGAAAAATAGTGTGATTATACTGTGAACCGGACTCATCTAGTCTATACATAAAACGGCGCACATCGGACGGCCTGCACCCTTATAGACGGATCGCGCAGGCCCGATTTTTAGCGATAAGCCATGTACCCGACAAAGCCGGTGATCTTCCAGCGCGCATCTTCGCGGCGGCAGAAATAGAGCGTCTGCCAGTTGAGGCGGTCAACGGTGCCGTCCTTTTTTGCAATCGTTCCGTCGAATTTTTTCCGCGCCACGGCGACCTCGCCTGTAATATCGATCACGCTCAGGTCAGTCGCGCGGAAGATTCCGTCAGCCAGAGATTCGGCATATTCAACCGCCGCACTTTCCGCCGCCTGACGCAGCCATTCATCACGATAGCTTGCGAGCGTCGGAAACCCTGCATCCCATTTGTCGGGATCGCGATCATTATGCGCATGAATGCCGAGGAAGCGCACCTCGTCGAAATCATCGGCCACCAGCGACCAGTCCTGCGATACGAAAGCCTCGATATCGCGTCGCACGAGCATTTCCCAAATCTGCTCACGGTCCCTGTCGCCCGCAAAGGGGTTAAGCGCATCTCTCATGCTATCTCCTGATTATCTTAACTTTCCACGTGCGGTGATGCGGCAGAAGAAGACACCGCAATCGACATCATTCTCAACACCAACCGGACACAGACTTTCCAGCCGGATATTTTTTCAAATATTGGCATAGACCCGTTGAAGAAGGATATACTGGTCGTCAAATCCACCAATCATTTCCACGCGGGCTTTGCGCCGATCGCAGCCGAGATCGTCTACGTCGCTGCGCCCAGCTCCTATCCGAGCAATCCCCGCATCACCACTTATCGCAAGCTCAGCCGTGCCATCTGGCCGCGTGTCGAGAACCCGTGGTGAACAAATGAAAAAGCGCGGGGAACGCCCGCGCTTTCGTTGTTAGTAAGCCAAGTAGGTCGATATAATCGGCACATAAGTAACCAGCGCCAGCAGGATAAACAGCGCCATATACATGCTGAATGCCTGGCGGGTGAAATCCCCCACCCTCACCTTGGCGATATTGCAGACCATCAGCATGACCGTGCCCACCGGCGGCGTCAGCGTGCCAATCGAAAGATTGACAATGACGACGATACCGAAATGGACCGGATCGATACCCAAAGCCTTTACCGTTGGCATCAGGAGCGGCACCAGAACGATCATCAGGGCCGTGCCCTCGATGAGCGCCCCGAGGATCAGCAGGATCACGTTGACTGCCAGCAGGAACGCATAAGGATTGCTGGTGAAAGACGAGATCAGCTGCATCAGCGACTGGCCGGCCTGTTCGAGCGAAAACACCCATGCGAGCGCTGACGACGCCATGATGACCAGCATGACGGAGGCAGTCGATTTCGCCGTTTCGATCAGCGAATCCACCACATGCGAGATACGCATTTCGCGATAGATCACGAAGCCGATAATCAGAACCAGCGTTACCGCAACCGCACCGGCTTCCGTCGGCGTGAAGATGTTCATACGAATGCCGCCGATGATCGCGAACAGCAACAGGACGGCTGGCCATGCCGAGGCAAGCGTCGAGACGACTTCAGCACCGCTCATTCGCTTTTCACGGCTCGGCTTGTAGCCACGCTTTACCGACGTGATATAGGCCGCGATCATCAGGATGACGGCGCCCAGAATGCCCGGAACAACACCCGCCATGAACATCTTGCCAATGGAAACATCCGCAATCAGACCATAGATGATGAGCGCGATGCCCGGAGGAATGATCGGCGTGATCAGCGAACCGGCAGCCGTCACCGCGCAGGAAAATGCCTTGTCATAGCCACGCTTGACCATTTCCGGCACCATCATGCGGGTGAGCATAGCGCTGTCCGCCAGATTGGATGCGCTGACGCCGCCCATCAGGGTGGAAACCATGATGTTGGTGAGGGCCATGCCGCCGCGCATGCGGCCAACCAGAATTTCCGCAACCTTGATCAGGCGCTCGGCAATGCCTGTATGCGACATCACCGTACCGAGCATGATGAAGAACGGAATTGCAAGCAACGACGTGTTCTGAGCCGGGCTGATGAAGCGCTGAACGGCAATCGCTATCGGCATCTGGTTGAAAAAGGTGAAATAGGTGAAGACCGCAATCAGGATGGCCACATAAAGGCGCATATTGAGCGCGATCAGCGCCAGCATGATGAGAACGATGGTCGTAAGGTTCATGCCTTGCCTCCCGCAAAAGCGGCGCGCAAGGATTTGAATGCGCCTGCAAACATATAAAGAGCGATAATGACGAAGCCGACCGGAACGGCGATATCGATCCAGTAATAGGAAACCCGCAGCACGTCCGTCACTTTAAACTGGGCCGCCACCGAAAGCTTGTAACCGGCATAGGACACGTAGAGCAAGAACAGTCCCGACAGGATCGAAACGACAGCATTGATGATCTCGCGCAGCTTTTCCGACAGCAGATCCACGAGCATCGGGATGGCAAGATGCTGGTTGCTGCGTTCTGCGGCGATGCTGCCGAGCATCACGATCCAGATCATCAACAGGCCGGCCATTTCCTCGGTCCATTGCAGCGGCTGATGCATCCAGTAGCGCATGACAACGGCGATGTTGAACATCGCGAGCAGGATGAACAGCGGCACGGCAGCCAGCCATTCGATCAGTTTTTCAAACAGTTTCATCGGATTGAATTCCATGAGCAGACCACGCCGCGGCAAAGCCGCGACATGGCGATATCCGAATAAGGATGGATCAGTTCAGTTCGGCTTTGATCTTGTCATAAAGACCGGGCGACCATTCCGGGAACTGGGTGTAGACCTTTTCAGCAAGAGCCTTGAAAGGAGCGCGGTCGACATCGATGACTTCGACACCGGCTTCCTTCATCTTTTCGATCATTTCATTGTCTTTTTCGATCGTCAGCTTCTGGCTGTAGAGACCCGCATCATAAGCGGACTCGTGGATCATCTTCAGCTGTTCTTCAGGCAGCGTGGAGAAGAATGCTTCGCCGCCGACGATGAGCGCCACGTTGGTCAGATAGCCGACCTTGCTCAGATATTTGGCTTCTTCCTGGAACTTCTGGCCGTAGAGAACCGAAATCGGGTTTTCGACGCCGTCGATCACACCCTGCGCCAGCGCCGGGAAGGTTTCGCCGAGCGGCATCGGGGTCGGGGTGGCGCCCATGGCCTCGAAGGTCTTGATCTGCATGACATTGTTCGGCACGCGGATCTTCATGCCCTTCAGGTCTTCGGGGGTGCGGATCGGCTTCTTGGAAATGATCTGGCGAATGCCGTAAAGATAGTTCGGCATTACGATGTGAATGCCCTTCTTCTTCAGCTCTTCGCTCTTCTCCTTGAACCAGGGGCCGTCATAGACCTTGAAAAGCTGCGCCGGATCGTCGGTCAGGAACGGGCCGTAGAGAACGCCGAGGTCCGGGTCATATTCGGCCAGAAAGCCAACGTCGGAAATCGTCACGACATTGAGGCCCATCATAGCCTGTTCGGTCACATCCTTCTTGGAGCCGAGCTGCGAGCTTGGATAAAGTTCGAGTGTGATCTCGCCATTGCTGCGCTTGGCAAGGTCGTCCTTCCAGTAATGCATTACCTCATCGAAAGGCTCGCCGGGGTTGTTTTCATAGGCAACCTTGATCGACACATTGGCAGCATATGCAGCCATGCTTCCTGCCAGCAACATGCTGGCGGCGATCATGCCGGTAACGAGTTTCTTCATCAGTATCCTCCCGTATAGGGTCAATAAACAATGGCCTTGTGGCCGGTTTCCTCCACTAGCGTCCGGTACCGTTTATCCGGTCCGAACATTTGCTTCGATTTCAGTCGCGCTCGATGATGATCTTCAAAACGTTGCGGTCGCCGTCCCAATAGGGAAGCGCTGCTTCAGCTTCATCGAACGGAAATACCTTGGAGATCAGCTTGTCGGCATCTGTGCCGAGCTTTTCCAGATGCGTTATGACGGCCTCGAAATCGTCGAGCGTCGCATTGCGCGATCCCATGATGTCGAGTTCCTTCAGGTTGAAGAACTGCGTCTGATAGGTGACGGGCGCCTTGGAATAGCCGACATAAACCACCCGGCCCGCAAAGCCGGCCATATCGACAGCCTGCGTGAAGGTGATCGGCAGGCCGACCGCTTCAAAAGCAACATCCACGCCGTCATCGTTGGTCAATTCCTGCACCTTGGCGACAACATCCTCACCGCCCGGCAGCGCGTGCGTTGCGCCGAACTGCAGCGCCAGCTCACGCTTTTCAGCACTTGGATCGATGGCGATGACCTTGGCGCCGCGCGCGACTGCACCGAGCAGCACGCCCATGCCGATCATGCCGCAACCAAGAACAGCAACCGTATCTCCTGCCTGCACGCGCCCGCGCTCGACGGCGTGAAAGCCAACCGAAAGCGGCTCGACCAGCGCCAGATGACGCGGCTCCAGCGTATCGTTGAGGATCAGCTTTTCGGCAGGCAGCACGATCTGGTCGGCCAGACCGCCATTTTGCTGCACGCCAAGCGTCTTGTTATAACGGCACGCATTGAGCCGCCCCTTGCGGCAGGATGAACATTCGCCGCAATTGGTATAGGGCAGAACGATCACCCGCTTGCCCTTGGCGTAAGCGGCGCCGACGCCCTCTCCGGCCTCCATGATCTCGCCGCCAATTTCATGCCCCGGTATGCGCGGCAGCTGGACCAGAGGATTAAGCCCCTTGAAAGTGTTCAGGTCGCTGCCGCAGAGCCCCACATGGCGCACGCGCACACGCACGTGACCTGCCAGCAAAGGCGCTTCGTCGATTTCTGCAAAACGGGTGACGTTTTCGCTCTCGATACGCAGAGCTTTGACCATCGAATTATTCCTGTCAGTCGTCGTTGAAGAAAGGGATCAGGTTACGGCGCCGACCTGCCACGGCACGAATTCGTTGTCGCCATAGTCGTAGACTTCGCTCAGCGTCTTCTCGCCGGATGCGACCGCGATGATATGTTCGAAGATGCGCGTACCGGACTGCTCGATGGTCTCGTCGCCGGTGACGATGCCGCCGCAATTGATGTCCATGTCTTCCTTCATGTGTTCGTACATTTCGGAATTCGTGGCGATCTTGATGCAGGGGGAAGGCTTGAAGCCGGATACCGAACCGCGACCCGTAGTGAAGCAGATCACATTGCAGCCGCCGGCCACCTGTCCGGTCACGGCAACGGGGTCATAACCCGGTGTGTCCATGAACACGAAACCCGGTTCGGTGACGGTTTCAGCAAATTCGTAGACCGCCTTGAGCGGCATGGAGCCACCCTTGGCAACCGCGCCGAGCGACTTTTCCAGAATGGTGGTGAGTCCGCCAAGCTTGTTGCCGTGCGACGGATTGTTGTTGAGTTCGTCGCCGTTGCGCGCCGTGTAGTCGCGCCACCAGTCGATGCGCTGCAACAGCTTTTCCGCCACCGCAGGCGTTACCGCGCGGCGCGTCAGAAGATGTTCGGCACCATAGATCTCCGGCGTCTCCGACAGGACGGTCGTGCCGCCATTGCGCACGATAAGGTCCGAGGCATAGCCCAATGCCGGATTGGCGGAAATACCGGAATAACCGTCCGAGCCGCCGCATTCCAGCGCCACTTTCAGCTTCGACAGGGGCTGCTTGGTGCGGACCGCCGAATTGACCAGCGGCAGCATTTCCTTGATCTCGGCAATCGCATGATCAATGGTCTTGCGCGTGCCGCCATGCTGCTGGATCGTCATGGTGCGCAGGCGCGAGCCTTCTTCCATGCGATAATGCTCGAGAATTGGCGCAATCTGGTTGGTTTCGCAGCCAAGCCCGATCAGCAATATGCCGCCGAAATTCGGATGCTTGGCATAGCCCTGAATAGTGCGGGTCAAAAGGCGATAGCCTTCCGACTTGGTGTTGAGCGCGCAGCCGCTGCCATGCGTCAGCGCCACGACGCCATCCACATTGTCGAAACCGTCGAGACCGCCCATCCGGTTGAAATAATCGGCAATGTAACGCGACACCGTTGCCGAGCAATTGACCGACGAAATCACGCCGATGAAATTGCGCGTGCCGACGCCGCCAGCGCCCCGGTCGAAGCCCATGAAATGACGGCGCTCCGCCTCCGGCAGCATGCCGCGTTCTTCAATGTCGATGGAGAACTGGTGCTCGTGTTCGGAAGGCAGCATGGCGAGGTTCTGCAGATGCACATGCTCGCCCTGCGCGATGTCCTTCGTCGCAACGCCGATCACCTGCCCGTATTTCAGGACTTCCTTGCCCTCCGGAATGTCGCGAACGGCAACCTTGTGGCCGCGCCCGATCAGTTCCCGGGCCTTGATCCCGTCAAGTCCGATCGGATCGCCCGCGCGAACCGAAACGCGCGCCACCGCAACATCATCCGAAGGATGCAGCAAAATTACCGGCGCAACCGCTGTAGCAACGGAATCATTCATGTGTCTGACCTCACTCCCAAATCGCCCCGGCTAATCACTCGCTGGGTTCGTTATCCATCCAACGCTGCTTGGATCGGTCCAGATGCGTTCGCATGGCTGCTTGCGCCTGAAGCGGATCTCTTGCCTCCAGGGCTGCATAGATGGCTTCGTGCTCGGCCAAAGCCAGAGCCCATGTATCGTTATCCTCGAAGCGCGTCCTGATATGCGACGTCAGCGGACTATGCCGCTCGTCGAAAAGGTCGCGCACGATGCGCGCCAGAACCGAATTGCCCGACTGCTCGGCTATGAGCAGATGAAACTGCCTGTCGAGTTCAATCGCCTTGCGCCCGGCATCGACATTCACTTTCATCGCGTCAATCGTCGCGCGCAGTTCAGCCAGTCTTTCAGGCGTCATGCGCGCGCAGGCCGTCACCACCACGCTGCCTTCGACCATTTCGCGTGCCTGCATGATTTCAAGCGGGCTCTCGCCGATGGAAGTTCCATGGGAAAATGAACGCTTTTCCGACTCCGCCGTAACATAGATGCCGGAACCCATGCGGATTTCGACATTGCCGGCGATTTCGAGTGCAATCAGCGCCTCGCGCAGCGAAGGCCGCGACACGCCGAGCTGCTGTGCCAGCTCGCGTTCAGCCGGCAGCCTGCTGCCAGCAGGAAACTGGCCGTCCTGAATGAGATTTCTCACCCGATCTGCAATCTGCTGATAAAGCCTGCGCGGTTCCGCGGTTGCCGTAAAGTCGCTCATTGTGCTCCCAATTCGCCTCTCCTCGAATTGGCCTTACCATATTTCGAAGGAGAATGAAGCGCAATATGCTTAAAACCCCGATGAACTGCGGAAAATCGCACATTTCCACATCTGCACTCGAATCCTTTGGCTGATAAATAGTGTCACTGGCTTGACCAATTTGCCGCGCATCGCTTAGTTAAAACCACTGATTTATGGGAGAAGGTCATGCACAATAAGCCAGCGATCCTGCAGTTCGGCACCAGCCGTTTTCTGTTGGCTCATGCCGATTTCTTTGTTTCGGAAGCGCTTGCCAATGGCAAAGCCATCGGGACAATCGCCGTCGTGCAGACCACTTCCAACCCGCAGAGCAGCCAGCGGATCGCGGCTTTGAACGAAAGCCGCAGCTATCCCGTCATGATCCGTGGACTGGTCGACGGCAAGCCATTCGAGAATGAATATCAGGCGAAGGGCGTCACCGCGGCCTACTCCGCGCATCATGACTGGGCTGCGATTCTCGACCTTGGCGCCAGCGTCGATGTGATCCTCTCCAACACCGGCGACAAGGGTTTCGAGCTCGACAGAAGCGATGACAGCTCGCTTCTTGCCAATCCGGAAGCTTTGCCGAAAAGCTTTCCAGCCAAGCTGCTGGTGCTGCTGCATCATCGCTGGCAGCACAATCCCGATGCGCCGCTGTCGATATTTCCCTGCGAGCTGATCTCGCGCAATGGCGACAAGCTTCGTGCGATCCTTGTAAATCTGGCTCAAGACTGGAAACTGCCGGACAGTTTCGTGCAATGGCTCGAAGCGCGCTGCATCTTCGCCAACAGCCTTGTTGACCGCATCGTTTCAGAACCCATCGAACCCATCGGCGCCGTTGCCGAACCCTATGCGCTCTGGGCAATCGAGAATGCAGACGGCCTGAAGCTCCCTTGCGAACACAAGGATATTGTCGTCACCGACGATCTGGCGCGCTATGAGCATCTGAAACTCTACCTGCTCAACCTTGGCCATACATTCATCGCAGAACATTGGCTCAAGGGCGGCCGCCCGAAAGACGAGATCGTGCTGGAAGCCATGCAGGATGAGACGATCCGGAGCGAACTGGAAGCGGTCTGGCGCGAAGAAGTGCTGCCGATATTTGCCGCAGACGGTCTTGGCGAACAGGCGTCAGCTTATGTGGATTCGGTACGGGAACGGTTTCTCAACCCTTTCCTCAGGCACCGCATTGCCGACATTGCTTCCAACCATGAGGAAAAGAAGCGGCGGCGCTTCGCGCCGGTCATCGCCCGCGCGGCTGAACTCGGCCTTGATCTCAAGCAGTCTCGTCTGAAGGCGGCTGTCATCGCCTGAAACTACGCATCGTGCTTTCCGAAAATCGAGTCCGATTTCCGGGCCGATGCGGTAAGCCACTCATTGAGCTCGACTTCGGCGCGTTCCAGCGCGCTATAGTTCAAAAGTTTGCGTAGAAGTGCCACTGTGACTGCACGGGCCCGGAGGTTGAAACGTCCTTCGTCGGGTTCACCCTTCTCCTGGTAGACGCCAAGTTTTTCATAGAGTTGCTGCAATCTGTTCTGAACGCTTCTGAGAGACAGATTGCGGCGGCGTGCAATAACGCGATCCGTCAGGCCCAACGCTATATCGACCAGAATTTCGTATTCGCTTTCGCTGAAACCGCTGGCATGGCCAAGGCTCTTTTGCTGCAGGCCGCGCACCTCGCGATCGATGACGCATTGTGCCTCGACGAAGATGCTGCGCAATGCCAGCCGTAGCTTGTCGTCGGACGCCGATTTCAGCACGTAGCCATAAGCCGCCCCTTCGGGCACGATGCGCGACACGCCGCGCACATAGGCTTCATCGGCATAGTTCGACCAGAACAGGATGCGCGTTTCAGGATTTTCCTTCCAGATGGTGCGCGCCGCCTCGATACCGTTGCGTCCGTTCATCTGCAAATCCATGACGATATGCGCTGCCCTGTGCTGGCGCGCCAGTTTCTCGCCGGCAGACCCATTGTCGGCTTCCAGCACGTCGCTGCATTCAGGCAAGGCCGCGCGCACGGCCTCGCCAAGATAGGCGCGGTGCAACGGATCATCTTCCACGATCAAGACATGCATTTTATTCTCCGCCCTCCCGGCAAATTTCCGCAGGCAGGTGGATCGTCACACTGGTGCCGCCGCCTTCCCCGTTTTTCCTGATAGCGAAACTTGCAGAAATCAACCGCGCCCGCGTGCGCATATTATCGATGCCGTGCCCGACATCGGGACGCTGCATCTGGCGATCCATGCCTATGCCGTTGTCCGCGACTTCGACATGCAGCCGACCGCCCTTGTTGCGGAGCGTGACGCGCAACCGACTTGCATGAGCATGGCGTATCGCATTGTTGATCGCCTCCTGCACGATGCGGAACAGCGAGGTTGCAACCGTTTCCTCCAGCCGGTCAGCCATGCCGTCGCTGTGATCGTCGAGCGTCCATTCGATGGTTGACCCGCTGTCGCGCACCGAACGGCCCAGATGGTTTTCCGTCGCCTGCACGAAACCGAAAAGCTGGAGAATTGAAGGCTTCGCTTCTTCAATAATTTGTCGGAGATCGTGCATGCAATGCTGGAGGCCGCGAAACAGCGGTTCAAGCTGCTCGCCTGAAAGGTCTGGCGCATGGGTAAGCCGTTCGACGTGGCGCGCCAGCCGTGTCAGATCGGCCAGCGTCTGGTCGTGCAGGTCCATGCCGATGCGGTGGCGCTCAATCTCCAGCGCTTCTGTCAGTTTCAAAGCGCCGAAACGCAGGCCTTCCTCGCGCGCCCGCGCTTCCGCTTCCACGATGGCGGAACGCTTGGCCTGCTCGGCCGCACGGATCGCAAAGAAATAGGGGGTGAGCAGATCGGCAATCGACTGGGCGTTTTCCACGTCGCGCATGGTGTAGCAGGCAGGGGTGAGACTGGAACAGCTGAGCGCGCCGATAATATCGCCTTGCGCCTTCAGCGGCACATGCAGGCGACCCTTGAGATCATGCTCTATGATGGGACGGGAGAAGGCGCCCGCAAAATGGAAGCGCGGATCGGCGCGCGCATCGTCGGTCAAAAGATGATCGGCCTCGCCGGAAAGCACTGTCCGGATAGGACTGCCGGAAAGCGGCGCGGGCGGATTGCGGCTCCAGTCCGTCGATATGCCGCTCTCATAGGCGATATGAAACTTTCCATCCAGCGTCTTGATGCAGACGTCCAGATGATCATAGGGCACGATATGCGTGATCTCTGCCGCCACCGCCCGGATGATGGAATCGAAGTCGAGTTGTCCCGCCAGCAATCTGGAAATATTCAGATAGTGGTCGAGCAACCTTTGGGGCGCGAGTTCAAGCAAGCGTCTCTCCTCCGGAACGCAAACTGCTCATAAGCTATAATACGCCGCGACAGCCTCGGCGCGTCTTGCGGGTTCCCGCAATTTTACTGCGGGAACCCGCAAGTCAGTTGCTTCATTCGGCCTTCACAGAAGGCTCCTCTTCTTTCATCCTCGCTTCACCAGAAAATTGCCCGCGATACAAGAGTGTAAATCGCATCAGGCGCGGACTGGTGCCGTTGAGGAGCGGCGGTGCGGGAGGCTCGCGCCATAATCAATTCAGACGATCCGAAGTGCCGGGGCGCTGCGGGTCGCATACTGGCAACTGGGAGGAATGAATGAAACTCGCAAAAATCCTTTTCGCATCCGCAGCACTGGCAGGTGTTCTGGCCGCAGGCGGCGCATCGGCTGACACATCATCGAAGAAGATTGCATTCTCGAACAATTATGCGGGCAATTCGTGGCGTCAGGCCATGCTGGAAAGCTGGGACAAGATTACAAAGGAAGCCGTGAAGGCTGGCGTTGTTGCTGCTGCTGATCCGTTCACGACGGCTGAAAACCAGGCGACCGAACAGGCCGCGCAGATTCAGAACATGATCCTGCAAGGCTATGACGCCATCGTCATCAATGCCGCCTCGCCGACCGCGTTGAACGGCGCAATCAAGGAAGCCTGCGACGCGGGCATTACGGTCGTTTCCTTCGACGGCATCGTGACCGAGCCTTGTGCATGGCGCATCGCGGTCGATTTCAAGGCGATGGGTGAAAGCCAGATCGACTATCTTGCCAAGCGCCTCCCGGATGGCGGCAACCTGCTCGAAATTCGTGGCCTTGCCGGTGTTTCCGTCGATGACAACATCCATGCAGGCATCGAAGAAGGCGTGAAGAAGCATCCGAAATTCAAGATCGTCGGTTCCGTCAATGGTGACTGGGCCGCAGACGTGGCACAGCGTGCCGTCGCGGGCATTCTCCCAAGCCTGCCGAAAGTGGATGCGGTGGTGACGCAAGGCGGTGACGGTTACGGCGCCGCGCAGGCTTTCGCCGCTGCCAAGCGCGAAACGCCGATCATCATCATGGGCAACCGTGAAGATGAATTGCAGTGGTGGAAGAGCCAAAAGGACGCCAACGGGTATGAAACCATGTCGGTTTCGATTGCACCCGGCGTATCCACGCTTGCTTTCTGGGTTGCCCAGCAGATCCTTGACGGCAAGGAGGTGAAGAAGGACCTCGTCGTTCCGTTCCTCAGCGTCAGCCAGGAATCGCTCGAAAAGGACCTAGCCAACACCCAGAAGGGTGGCGTCGCGAATGTCGAATATTCGCTTGAAGACGCGCAGAAGGTCATCGACGCCGCGAAATAAGCCGCGTCCTTGCGTCATTGGACGATTGGGGCGGGCTTCGTTCCCGCCCCTTTCCGTCACCTTATTCAGCCTTTCGAGCAGTCAGTTGAACATATGACAGAAACAGCAGAGAAACGGGAGGTCGTCGCCGCGCGCAATATTCGCGTGCAGTTCGGTGCTGTGAAGGCACTGGATGGCGCCGAACTCGTGATCCGTGAAGGTGAGTGTGTCGGGCTCGTCGGGCACAATGGCGCGGGCAAATCCACCATCGTCAATGTCATCAATGGCGGGCTGTCGCCGCATGAGGGCAACGTATCCTATCACGGCGAAGCGGGACATGGCGTGGCAATGGCGCGCAAGCACGGCGTGCGCTGCGTGTTTCAGGAACTGTCGCTGTTCCCGAACCTGACGATTGCCGAAAATGTCCGCATCATGCAGCGCGACCTTGAAGGCGCGAACTGGCGCGGCAAGGCCGTCGGGTTGATTTCTGCGAAGCTCGACGAGATTTTCCCTGGACATAGGATCGACAGCGGCGCGACCCTTGACGAGCTGTCGATTGCCGAGCGGCAGATGGTGGAAATCGCCATCAACTTTACCGCGCCAGGAACGGCGCCGAAACTGGTCATTCTCGATGAGCCGACCTCATCGCTTGATGCAGGCATTGCCGCGCAGCTGATGGCCTATGTGCGCCGTTTCGTCGGCACGGGCGGCTCCGTCATCCTCATTTCGCACATGCTGGGCGAAATTCTCTCCACCTCCGACCGCATCGTCGTGATGAAGGACGGTAAGGTCGTCGCCAATCGCGCGGCGAGCGAATTTACCAATCGCAGCCTCGTTGAAGCCATGGGCAGCGTGGAGCGCGAAAGGGCGGCGCGCCGCATCGCACAGACCGACGCGACCGGCTCACCCGTTCTGTCTTTCGCAAAGCGCGCCGCCGACATAAAGCCGTTTCAGGCTTTCAAGGGGGAAGTCATCGGCCTCGCCGGGCTGGCCGGACACGGGCAGACCAGAATGCTGCTCGATCTTTACTATGCCCGGCGGCCAAACTGGGTTCCGGCCCGCAATTGCGAAATCGCTTTCGTGGCTGGTGACCGCAGCCTGAACGGCACATTCCCGCTGTGGAGCATCCTGCACAATCTTACGGTCAGTTCGCTCGACCGGCTATCGTCGCTCAAGCTCGTCGACCGGACACGGGAAGACGCGCTCGGCGGAGAATGGAAGGAGCGCATCCAGATAAAAACGCCGGATATGGGCAACCGCATCCTCTCGCTGTCGGGCGGCAATCAGCAGAAAGTGCTTTTCGCCCGCGCTCTGGCAACCAGCGCCCATGCGATCCTCATGGATGACCCGATGCGTGGCGTCGATGTCGGCACCAAGCAGGAAGTCTATGAAATCCTGCGCCATGAGGCGGAAAACGGACGCACCTTCGTCTGGTATTCCACTGAAATGGACGAAATCGAACTTTGCGACCGGGTCTATGTTTTCCGCGACGGCGCTATCGTTGCGGAACTGACCGGCGAAGACATTACGGAAAAGAACGTGCTTGCCGCATCATTCGAGGGAGGGCACGAATAATGCGCCTCTCCTCTTCCACTATCCGCCTGCTGACGCCGGTGTTCTCGCTGGTCCTGCTTCTGGCCGCCGTCTTCTACATGCAGCCCCGGGCCATGAGCTATACCGGGCTGAATCTGCTGTTCAATCTGGCTGTTCCCATCGCACTGGCAACCATCGCCCAGATGCTGATCATGGCCGTCAACGACCTCGATCTTTCGATGGGAACCTTTGTGAGTTTCGTGGTCTGCGTTGCCGCGACCTACCTCAACACCACTCCCGTCATCGGCGTGCTGATTCTTGTCGCGGCTATCGCGGCTTATGCCGCGCTTGGCGCGCTGATCCATCTGCGCAACCTGCCTTCCATCGTGGTCACGCTGGGCATGAGCTTTGTCTGGGGCGGGTTCGCGGTGCTCCTGTTGCCCTCGCCCGGCGGACAGGCTCCCGACTGGGCGCGCTGGATCATGACCGCCAAGCCTCCACTCATGCCGATGGCCATTGTCGCCAGCATTCTGATTGCGCTCGTCACGCATTTCATCGTGATGCGCTCCACCTTCGGTGTGCTGATGCGCGGCGCGGGCGGCAACACCCGCTCCATTGAGCGCGCGGGCTGGTCTGTCACCATGATCCGCGCCGGAACCTATGCACTGGCTGCCTTTTTCGCGGTGTTGGCAGGAATTGCACTGGTCGGCCTCACCACATCGGCCGATGCCAATATCGCGTTACGTTATACACTTCTGTCCATCGCAGGCGTTATTCTCGGCGGCGGTGAGTTCGTCGGCGGGCGCGTCTCGCCCATTGGTGCTGTCATAGGCGCGCTAACGCTGACCCTTGCAGGTTCGTTCCTCTCCTTCATGCGCATTTCGCCGGACTGGCAGATTGGCGCGCAGGGCGGCATTCTTATCGTGGTGCTGGCCTTGCGCCTCTTCCTCAACCGCCTCGAAAAGAGGGAGAAAAAGCAATGAACGGCCTCGCCATTCTCACCAGACGTCCGTGGATATGGTCGTTTATTGCGACCGCTGCGGTGTGGATCATCACCATTATTTTTACCGGAGGCGCAGGCGCACACGGGCTGTCCCACGCAGCCTTTACCTTCGCATCCTTCTCGGTAATCGTCGGGCTGGGACAGATGTTCGTCATCACGCTTGGTCCCGGCAATATCGATCTGTCTGTGCCTGCCAACATGACGCTCGCCGCAACGCTGGCGCTGAAATTGATGGATACGCAGGACGGCATGATCCTCGCCGGGCTTGCCGTGGCGCTGCTGATCGGGCTTGCCATCGGCATCTGCAATTATGCGCTGATCAAGCTTCTGCGTATCCCTCCCATCATCGCCACACTGTCGATGAGCTTCCTGATCCAGTCCACCGCCATCTGGAGCAATCGCGGCCTGCGCGTGAAACCGCCGGAAAGCCTGGCGCAGTTCGCCACATCCTCCACGCTCGGCATTCCCAATGTCGCCATTGTGGCGCTGTTCCTGTCGGTCATTGGCTGGGTGCTTTTGAAAAGGAGCATTTATGGTCGCTGGATTTCGGCGATCGGTCAAAATCCGTTTGCCGCACGCATGGCAGGCGTACCCGTCGACGGCACACGCTTCGTCACCTATCTGCTTTGCGCGGTGCTGGCTTCGCTCTGCGGCTTCCTGCTCGCCTGTTTCTCGGGCGGCGCGGCGCTGAACATGGGTGCGGAGTATCTGTTGATGTCGATCGCTGTCGTCATCATCGGCGGCACCGCGGTTGCTGGCGGCGATTCCAATATCCCCGGCATCTGGGGAGCCGCCCTCTTCATGTTCCTCATCGTCTCGATGCTCAATACCTATGGTTTCGGCGCCGGTGTCCGCCTTGTGCTGACCGGGCTTACGATCATTGCGGTGATTATCCTTGCCAGCGGCCGCGGGGCCGAACGCTGATTTTCCGGAGTAATTTTCCTTGCTACAGACTGTTTCGATTTACGAAATCCACGACGAACGCTTCAAGCAGATGATCGTGCCGAGCGCCGACCTGGACGAGCTTTATAGCGGCTGTCGCTGGGCGGAAGGTCCGGTGTGGTTCGGTGACCAGAACTGCCTTTTGTGGAGCGACATCCCCAACCAGCGCATTCTGCGCTGGGTGCCTGAAGGCGGCGTGTCCGTCTTTCGCCAGCCCTCCAATTTCGCGAATGGCAACACTCGCGACCGTGAAGGGCGCCTCGTTACCTGTGAGCACGGCGGTCGCCGCGTCACTCGCACAGAACCGGATGGCAGCATCACTGTGCTCGCCGACAGCTACCGAGGCAAGAGGCTGAACGCACCCAATGACGTGATCGTGCGCTCGGACGGAACCGTCTGGTTCACCGATCCGACCTACGGCATCATGGCGGACTATGAGGGCTACAAGGCCGACCCGGAACAGCCGACGCGCAATGTCTATCGCCTTGACCCGGCAACCGGCGAGCTTGATGCAGTCGTCACCGATTTTCACCAGCCGAACGGCCTCGCCTTCTCGCCTGACGAAACCCGGCTCTATGTCGCCGATAGCGCCTATAGCCATGACGAGAAAGCCCCGCGCCATATCCGCGTCTTCGACATTGTGGACGGTGGCAAACGCGTCACCGGCGGCGCGGTGTTCTGCACCATCGATAATGGCTTGCCGGACGGTTTCCGTTTCGATACGGGCGGCAATCTGTGGACCAGCGCCGGCGATGGCGTGCACTGTTTCTCCCCGGAAGGCACGCTGCTCGGCAAGATCAGGACCCCGCAGACGGTCGCCAACGTGACTTTCGGCGGTCCGCGCCGCAACCGGCTTTTCATCGCCGCCACGAAGTCCCTCTATGCGGTCTATCTCACCGTCACCGGTGCCCAATATCCGTGATAAAATAAAATAACGGCGGCTTTCCAAAACGGAAAGCCGCCGCTCTTTATAAATAAAGTAATTTATTGAAATATAGTATTTGCCGCACCCCACGATGTGGGCGCACCAATAATGATTCTTGATCAAAAACGGATCTTTCCGCCCGAAGGCCGGAACGACCCGCATATCAGGACCGTGAATGACGGAACAAATCAAAGTATGATCTCTTCTGTCCTTCTGCCATGCACTCTGCAGGCAGGCCGAGGCCGTGCATACGAGTACATTTCCTGATGCGCTGAAAGCCTTATACCCTCATCGTCAACGCAATGGAAACAGTTCGTCAACAAAAACAGGTCAAATTACTGTGATTAAACTGAATAAAAAGTGCAACTTTTCATGATGTTAGCTATAATTTAATATTATCTACATTAGTTATTACTGTTTTATAATCCTATTTATTACCATATTTATTAGGAAACCTGCACGAAGCGCAATATTGGCGGGCGACGACTGTCCCGCCAGCGATCAGGCTGAATATCGGAGTTCCGGAGAACACCGGGCCGGCGCCCGATAACGGATATGGCAGCCATCGATGCCGGTGTGCTCGATGTCAACTTCGACACCGAAGACCTGAGCGATGCGCTCTGCCCGCAACACCTCGCGCGGCGTGCCCAATGCGACGAGATTTCCCTTGTCCATGACCGCGATGCGGTCGCAGAACATCGCGGCGTGGTTCAGGTCGTGCATGGCAGCAACGACCGTCAACTTCTGTCGGCTGACAAGATCGAGCAGTCCGATCTGATGCCCGATATCGAGATGGTTCGTCGGCTCGTCCAGAAGCAAAATCCGCGGCTCCTGCGCCAGTGCGCGGGCGATGTGCAGACGCTGCCGCTCCCCGCCCGACAGCGTGTGCCAGTAACGATCGGCCAGATGAGCCATGTCGACATTGGCCAATGCCTGACCAACAATTGCCTCGTCTTCCGCCGACCACGGCGACAGCGCGCCCAGGTAAGGCGTCCGCCCCAGTTCAACCGCCTGACGCGCCGTGATGCGTTCCGTGGTGCCCGCCTGCTGCTCGACCAGCGCCAGTTGGCGCGCGATCTCGCGACGGCTGAAACTGCCGATGGGCGCGCCGCAAAGGTTCACTTCGCCGACGCGGCACCGGCGCACGCCGGATAGCAACGACAGGAAACTGGTCTTTCCCGACCCATTCGGCCCGATGATGCCAAGAAATTCTCCTTCCGCCACGTCCAGCGAAACATTGCGCAAAATCTCGACATTGCCTGCGGACCAGCCGACATTGTGGGCTGAGAGAATCATGACGCAGCCCTCCTTTGTCCGAGCAACAGGGCGAAGGCGGGCGCACCGAATAGCGCGGTGATGACGCCGATCGGAAGAACCTGCCCCGGAATAATGACGCGCGACAGGATATCGGCGACGATCATGAAGATTGCACCTATCAGGGCCGCCGCAGGAAGAAGCCTGCCGTGCCGCACGCCAGCCACCATTCGCGCTGCATGAGGGATGACGAGACCGATAAAGCCGACCGAGCCGACGATGGAAACCATGACCGCCGTCATCATGGCGCTGACGCCGATCAGCACAGCATAGACGCGACGCACTGGGATGCCGAGCGAAGCTGCGGATTCCGTTCCGAAGGTAAAGGCATCCAGCGCGTGCGCATGCCACAGGCAGATGGCAAGGCCGATCAAACAGGCAGGCAGAGCAAGTGTGACGTCTGGCCAGCGCACGCCGGAAAGATTGCCTAAAAGCCAGAACATGATGCCGCGCGCCTGTTCGGCATTTGCCGCCTTGGTGACAATGAACGAGGTCAGCGCGTTGAAAAGCTGCGAACCGGCAATGCCTGCAAGGATGATCGCGCCGCTGCCCCGCCCCGCCCGTAGTGCCAGCAGAGACACGAGGCCGAAAGCAATAATCGCCCCGATGAATGCGCCGAGCGAAAGCGTCAGTACGCCTGCCCCGATGCCGAGAATGGCGACGCCGACGGCGCCCGTCGAAGCGCCAGCCGAAATGCCCAGAATATAAGGATCGGCAAGCGAATTTCGCAGCAGCGACTGCAGGATGACGCCGGATATTGCGAGCGAAGCGCCGCAACATGCGGCGATGACGGCACGGCTGAGGCGATAGCTCCAGACGATCCCTTCATCGATAGGCTCAAGCGCATATCCGGCGTTCCACACCCGGTTGGCCACGGTTTTCGCAACCACTTCGAGCGGTATCGCCGTTTCGCCTATCGCGGCACCGAGCCAAAGGGCAAGAAGCAGGAGGACAAGAGAAAAGGCCAGAAAGAACACGCCGGAGCGTGTCCTTCCCTTTTGCCTGAAGCCCGCGGTCGCGGCCCGCGCCGTCACTTGTTCAAATCCGAGTTTGCAATATCGGCGGCAAGCGTTTCGATGCCTTCGATCACGCGAAGCGAAGTACTCATCGATTGCGCGTCCATATCGAAGACATGCTTGTCCTTCACCGCAGGCATCAGCTTCGTGACCGCATCGCTGTCAAGGAACTGGTGCTTGACGGCAATATCGTCAGCCGGATAGCGACGGCGATCCAGCTTTGCAGCCACGATCATCGACGGAGCGGACTTTGCAATCGTTTCCCAACCGACCGTCGGCCACTCTTCTTCGCTGTCGATCACATTTCTGATGCCGAGCGCCGAAAGAATATAGGCGGGTGCGCCGAACTTGCCCGCGACGTAAGGGTCAGCATCGACCTGCGCGCTGGAAAACCAGACGACAGCCGACAGTTTTCCATCAGCGGAAGCAATCTTCTTGCGAGCCGCTACCTCGCGGGCTTTCAAGTCGGCGACGAGTTTCTGGCCGCGATCCTGCACATTGAAGATTTCCGCCAGTTCGGTGATTTCCTGATAGACAATGTCCATCCTGAATGCTGCCGTGCGAACGCCGTCGCCGCCGCCGGAATTATCCTTGCCAACACAATCGGACGGCGACGTATAGGCCGCAATACCCAGTTCCTCGAACTGTTCGGGCTTCGCCACAATACCGGTGGGGCCGACATGCCATTGAAAATCCGCCGTCACGATTTCCGGCTTTTCCGCCAGAACGCTTTCAAAACTCGGATCGTTATCGGCGAGCCGCTTTACTCTGGCATTGACCTCCTCGAAGCCCTCGAGAACAGGGCCGAACCAGACAGCGGTGCCGACTACCTTGTCGCCCAGACCGAGGCTATAGAGAATTTCCGCGCTGCTCTGGCCAACCGCGACGGCGCGGCTTGGCGCCTGCTTGAAGGTGACGTCACGGCCGCAGTTTTTCAGCGTCAGCGGATATTGCGTTTCTGTTGCCTGCGCAGCCAGACCGCCTGCCAGAAATGCGACCGCGCATAGGGCGGCACGAAACGGCATATTGCCGAAAGTTTTCATAGGAATCCCCGAAAATGATATGAGAAACGAGCCCAGTCAGGCGGCGGAAAAAATCCGGCGCGGAAGACGGACAGGCATATCCGGGGACATGTCGAAAACATGCGATGATGATGGGAAGAAGCGTCCTGCGACGCCGAAATCTGTCATAACCGGCTCCTGCTCCGGGCATCCCCGCCCGTGACAATGGACAACACTAGACGGCAGGTCTCCTGGCTCACGAATATCTGCTGTTCATCTGCCTTCCCGCGCTTCTCCGGCGCAGTGGCATGACGCTTTCAACGCCACGAGGATGAACGGCAATCCGCTTACAGTTGCGGGGGCAGCCACGGTCTTGGCCCCTTTTCGGGTCGTCCTCACCGTGTTCCCTATTAATCCCCTTCGCTCTCGGTCGGGGAACCGTCGTTATACTATTACGTCGGCCCGCGCTCGCCGTCAAGCAGGTCTCGACGCCTATTTCCGGCGTGCGGTTTTCAAGAATTCCGAAAGCGTTTCCCATAAAACTGCAGCCAATTTATTATCGCATCTGCTGGCCTATTGAATTTGTTTTCGCTAATCTCCATTTAGTTTGCTCCCGCTAGGAGAGCGGGACTTGGGGAGGTCCGCCGAAGGGCGGCTTATATTCCATTTGGGAGGACATATGCGTAGATTTATTCTGGCCCTGACGTCGGTGGCGGCGTTGGCTATGGCAGGCTCTGCTTCCGCAGAAGACTACAAGGTGCTTGCGCCTGCTGCTCCGGGCGGCGGCTGGGACCAGACGGCGCGCACGATGCAGAGCGCACTTCAGGACGAAAAAATTTCCGGCAGCGTGCAGGTCATCAACGTTCCCGGCGCGGGCGGCACCATTGGCCTTGCGCAGTTCGTGAACCAGAACAAAGGCGATCCCAGCCAGCTGATCGTCGGCGGATATGTCATGGTTGGCGCGATCCTGACCAACAAATCGCCGGTTACGCTGGAACAGATCACGCCGATCGCGCGCCTTACCGGCGAATACGAAGCTATCGTCGTTCCTGCTTCCTCCGAGATCCAGAACCTTGGCGATCTTGCCGCGAAGCTGAAAGCCGATCCGGGCTCGGTTTCGTGGGGCGGCGGCTCTGCCGGCGGCACCGATCACATCACGGCTGGCCTCTTTGCCAAGGCGGCGGGCGTCGACCCCACCAAGGTCAACTACATCGCTTTCTCCGGCGGCGGCGAGGCGCTTGCGGCCATTCTCGGCAATCAGGTAACGGTCGGCATTTCGGGCTACGGTGAATTCGAAGCCCAGATCAAGGCAGGTACGCTGCGCATCATCGGCATTTCCAGCGACGAGCGCGTCGAAGGCATCGACGCACCGACCTTCAAGGAAGGCGGCGTGGACGTTTCGATCCAGAACTGGCGCATGGTGGGTGCCGCTCCCGGCATCACTGCTGAACAGGAAGCCGCCATCAATGCCGATATCGAGAAGATGGTGAAGTCGGAATCCTGGCAGAAGGCACTCAAGGACAAGGGCTGGGCGGATACTTATCTCGCCGGTCCGGCGTTCAAGGAACAGCTTGCCAAGGACGTCGCGGCGACTGAGACCATCCTCAAGGAAATCGGCCTCGTCAAATGACAGGATCGAACCAGCACGAAGAGCGCCGCCCCGAAAGGGCGGCGCCAGATTTCGCCGCTCTTGTCATCGCCCTTGTTCTTGCAGCTGTCGCCATCGCCATCGCCTGGTCGACAACCTATGGAAACGACGTGACGAGCTATTCGCCGGTCGGCCCGAAAACCGTTCCCTATGTCATTGCAGCCGGATTGTTCGGCCTTGCGATCTGGACCGTGTTCGAAGCGCTTCGCGGCGATTTTCCCGAACGTGAGCATCAGGAAATCGCCCCGATGGCCTGGATCATCGGCGGTCTTGCCGTCCAGATGCTGACAATGAAGACCATCGGCTTTTCCCTGTCCACCGGCCTGCTTTTCGCAGCAACCGCACGTGGCTTCGGCTATCGCAAATTCTGGATCAGCGTTCCCGTGGGCATCGTCTTCGCTTTCGTGATCTGGTTCATCTTTGCGCGCGGCCTGCAGCTATCGTTGCCGTCCGGCTGGCTCGAACAATTCGTTTAGCGACGGAGCGCTTTCATGGATACTGTCGCACTTCTCGCCAACGGACTTCTGGTGGCGCTTGAACCGTCGAACCTTCTTTATGCGCTGATTGGCGTCACGCTTGGCACAGCCGTCGGCGTGCTGCCCGGTATCGGCCCGGCACTCACGGTCGCGCTGCTCCTGCCCGTCACCTATAAGCTCGACCCTTCCGGCTCGCTCATCATGTTCGCGGGCATTTATTACGGCGGCATGTATGGCGGCTCGACCACGTCGATCCTGCTCAACACCCCGGGCGAAAGTGCCTCCATCGTTACCGCATTGGAGGGTAACAAGATGGCACGCGCCGGACGCGGCGGCCCCGCACTTGCAACCGCAGCCATAGGCTCGTTCATTGCGGGTCTGATCGCCACGCTGGCGCTCGCTTTCGTCGCGCCGTGGGTCGTGAAATTCGCCCTGTCCTTCGGACCGTCCGAATATTTCGCGCTCATGCTGCTCGCCTTCATGACGGTTTCAGCGGCCTTCGGCGATTCCACGCTCCGCGGACTGACCTCCCTCTTCATCGGCCTTGCGCTCGGACTGATCGGCATCGACCAGTTGACCGGTCAGGCGCGTCTCGTCATGGGAACCCCGAACCTGCTCGATGGCATCAATGTCACAACGCTCGCCGTCGCGCTTTTCGCCATTGGGGAAACGCTGGCTGTCGTATCGAAAAAACTTCGGCCAGAAGATGAAGTCATCGCCGTCAAGGGTTCCGTCTGGATGACGAAGAACGACTGGAAACGCTCGTGGATGCCGTGGCTGCGCGGCACCGCCATCGGCTTTCCGATTGGAGCCATGCCAGCGGGCGGTGCAGATGTGTCGAGCTTCCTTTCCTATTCGGCGGAACGGCAATTCTCGAAACATCCCGAAGAATTCGGCAAAGGCGCCATCGAAGGCGTTGCGGGACCGGAAGCGGCCAACAACGCCTCGGCTGCCGGTACGCTCGTGCCGCTCCTGACGCTCGGCCTGCCGACAACCGCGACTGCGGCTATCATGCTTGCCGGTTTCCAGCAATTCGGCCTGCAGCCCGGCCCGCTCCTGTTCGTGACCAATGCCACATTGGTTTGGGGCCTGGTGGCGAGCCTTCTCGTCGCCAATCTGATGCTGCTGGTCTTGAACCTGCCCCTCATCGGCCTGTGGGTGAAGATGCTCACTATCCCACGCCACTGGCTCTATGCGGGCATTCTGGTTTTCGCCACGCTTGGAACAATCGGAGCGAATGCCTCCACCTCCATGCTGTTCGGCCTGCCGGTTTCATTCGAGCTTGGCCTGCTTCTGGCATTCGGCGTGCTGGGTTATGTGTTGCGGCGCTTCCATTACCCCATCGCACCGGTGGTGGTTGGCCTCATCCTCGGACCGATGGCAGAAAAGAGCCTGCGTCAGGCCTTGCAGATCAGCCAGGGCAACCCGATGGCGCTGGTGCATTCCTGGGTATCGATTGTGCTGATCGCGCTGGCGATTGCCGCCGTGGTCGTGCCAATGATCATGCGCCAGCGCGGCAAGGGTGAATTGCTGAGCCAGATGGCAACCGATGAGGATTAAACGACAAAAGCCCGGCAAAGCCGGGCTTTTTTTACTCATATACACTTACGCTTACTTGGCCGTTCAACCCTGAATGCGACGGAACTGATCGACGTCGATGCCAAGCGTCTCAAGGTCATGGGCAGCAGGCTTCTGACCAGCGCGCACAGCCGCAGAAGCACGAACGGCGCTGCCGAATTGCGCGAATGCACGACCGAAACGATTATTGAAGCGGGTAAACATTTTTCTCTCCATCACGGACACTTCATCGGTCCGCACCCATGAAATGGTGATAAGTCCCGTGACTTAGAAGACCAACATTTGCATGACAGCCATGCAGTTTCGACATGTTCCCTTCCACCCAACTTGATTGCGATCAATGCCGCCCGCTCGCGGGCTTGCGAAGCTCTTTTCAACCCAAAGGAAGGAGCCTTGGAATGTCGAATACCCCCCACACGCTCGGTGAAGAGTTTCCCGGCCAACTCGAAGCCATCCATGCCCTGAAGGCAAAGGATTCCCGTTTTGCCCGCATTCTGGAAGAATATGATTCAGTGAACGATCGCATCCACCGGGCGGAAACAAAGATCGCTCCCGTAAGCCAGGAGGAAGAAACGAATCTGCGCAAGCAGCGCCTCGCCTTGAAGGACAGCATCGCCGAGGCACTTGCCGGGACTTGATCTTCTATCCGGCCCCTCTCCCATAAGATTGGGAAATAAATAAACGAAGAGAAAAAGCGGCCCCGAATATACCGGGACCGCTTTATTGTTTTATTATGAATATGGCAATTGCCTAAAAAAAGATAAGCTGCTACTAAATTTGAATAAAACAATATTAAACAAAATATTAGCAAATGGGAAATTAATAAATGAAGACCAGATATGCTGTACTTCTTGCATCCGCAGTGGCATTTTCATATTCTAATTTAGCTGCGGCGCAAAAACTGGAAGGTTTCGATCTCTCGCTGGCGAAAGTGCCGCCATTTCCTGTAACGGCGTTTTATGAAACGCCGGAAAATTTCTCCTCTTTACCGGTTGGCAGCATTATTCGTCAGGAACCGCTAGAGGCTCCCGCTGGCGCATCGGCCTGGCGCGTGCTCTACGTTTCGGAGCGCTGGGATGGAACGCACGTTCCGGCAAGCGGTCTGGTCATCGCGCCGAAGCAGACAGACGGCGCCACACCCTATCCGGTGGTGTCCTGGCTGCATGGCACAACAGGGGCGGCGCGTGGCTGCGCTCCATCGCTTGCGCCAAATCCGGTTCAGGAATTCGTGCAACGCGGCGAGTATGCCATCGACATCGGCATTCCATTTCTTCAGGACTGGCTTGCAAGGGGATATGCGATTGTCGCGCCGGATTATGCCGGGCTTGGTTCCGACGCCGTTCACCGTTATCTCGCGGGCGTGGATTCGGCGCGTGACGTACATAATATGCTGCGTGCGGCGCGCTCCATCAGTGAAGCGAATATCGGCAAAGACGTTTCGCTGGTCGGCTGGTCCCAAGGCGGAGCCGCCGCGCTGTTTGCAGGCGAAATCGCCGCAACTTACGCCCCTGAGAATAAAATTCGCTCGCTCGTAGCCCTGGCTCCTGCTTCGACTGTTCTCAGGCCTGACGCGACGATAAATGCCTTCTTCAAGGCCAAGGTGCCCTACACGCTGCTTGTCGGGCAAAGCTACATCGACGCCTACAATCTCGACAAAACTCTTTTTGCCGCCGAAGGCCACAAACTTCTCGAGGCCGCGCAGTCAACCTGCGTGGTGGGTGTGCTGGGCGCACTGGCGCAAAGCCAGGACCCTGCGGTCACCGATAATATTACGGATCATAAGGATTGGGTTGAAGCCCTGAAACGCAACAATGCCGGTTCCGCAAGAATCGACGCGCCTGTTTCGATTTTCCAGGGGCTCGAGGATACCATTGTTCCGCCAAGCGATACGCAGGATTATGCCGAGCGGGTCAAGGCATTGGGGATGGACGTTTCCATCACTTGGGTTGCACATGCCGGTCATCGTGATCTTTTCGACAGGAAAAAAGACGAAATCGTCGAGAAAGTGGTTGAAGGCTTCGAAGCCGCAAGCAACTGATCGCGAAATTCTGCGAAGCTGAACCAGTTCGGGATCATTCGGCACGGAATGATCCCGTTTTCAGCAATAAGCCATGCCACCGCTGCGACGGCCGCTCAGGAGGACTGGTCCTCGTTTTTGTTTCCAACCTTGCTGTTGTCCGGGCCGACCGAGTTTTCCATCTTTCCCACTACGACCAGAACCGCGACGGCGATAAATGTGGCCATGATTGCGATATGCCAGAGGCCGAGACCGCTGGCGAGACCGACTGCGGCAGCAAGCCACATGCCCGCGCCGGTCGTGATACCCATTATTTTTCCGCGCGCGAAAATGATGAAGCCAGCCGCCAGAAAGGCCACGCCACTCGTGATTGCTTCCACCAGCCGCGAAGGGTCCATCCGTATATTTTGATCGTCGAACACAGGCACATTGACCAGTTCCAGCGACACAATCGTGAAGGTGGCTGAGGCGAGACAGACCAGCATATGGGTCTTTAGCCCGGCGGGGCGCCTGCGCCATTCACGTTCGAGACCGATGATGGAGCCGAGCAGCGTTGCCAGCAACATCCGCGCCAGAACCACCGGCAAACTGATTGCATTGTCGTGCGTGAATTCAGCCCAGAATTGATCCATGCCCGATAACGGGCATGGCAGAGTTTGGTTCCGCTATGATCATTGGCTTGCGGCTCATTCCGCCGAAGCCGGAGGAACCGTTTCTGTCGCGGCCGGCGGCAGGGAATTCTCGCCATTAGGCGTGTTCTGGTCGGGAGAAATGGCAGCCCCATAGATTTCAACCAAGATCCAGACGGCGAGCGCCGCCACGATGCTAACCAGCAAAACCATGAGAATGGGCTTGCCTTCGCGCCCTTGCCTTGCTTCAGTCGGGTTGACCTGTTTCATGGATCAAATCCTCCTGTTGGTTTGAGCGGCGTTAAGGTTCGCCGCTATAAGCCGAATGGAAGGATGGGAAATTGGTTCCAATGTAACGAGCCGCCACGCAAATCTTGCGTCAGCGCTTCTCGACATCGGTAAATATGTGGAGGCAATGGTACGGTCGGTTGGAGTTGAACCAACGACCTCAGGAGCCACAATCCTGCGCTCTAACCAACTGAGCTACGACCGCGTACCTTTGTGTCGGCTGCGTGACGCTCTGGCGTCGCCGACAGGGGGTCACATACGGAGAATCGATCCATATTGCAAGTGATTATAGCTCTATTTTTTGAGAAATTCCCAATTGCGGGTTTCTATGTCAAATCGCGCTGATAAAGGTCACGGGCTGGTAACCATTATAGGTGACCGGCTGTGCACAACCGGGATATTGGCTTGGGCCTGTAAAATTGCCTTTCCGGTATTAACTAATGAAATAGAAAATGCGGCCCATATCCAATGGCAATGTGGACCCGCGCCCACAAGAGGCTTATTAACAGGGCGTTAACGAGCACTGCGGGCGGTCGAAAGAACAGGTAAGGACTGGTATGTCAGGATCATACCCCTTCATCGATATTGCCGCGCTGGATTCTATCCGCGAGGGCTTTGCAAAGGGCGATGCGCAGCTCGTGCTGACGCATGACCTGTCGGCGGTGCTCTGGGTCAATGGTCCCGGCGCAAAGCTTTTCGGCTTCGAGCGCGTCGAAGACTTGATTGGCAGCAGCCTTGATCTGCCCATTGCCACACGCCGGCAAATTGCCTCATCGAACAGCAATACGGACGGTGAAACCCGCACCATTTCCATTCGTCTTGGCGGGGGCCTGCGATCGGACCTTACCCGTTTCAGCGTTTCGCATATCGCACTTCCCGACGGCGTGTCCGGCCTGCTGCTGACCGCCGATGGCAAGGATGGCGAAGCGGACGCAATTATTTCCGGTCTCAGCGATGAAAGCACGCATGTCGCCCTGATCGACGCGGACAGCCGCGTGATTGCAGCGAGCCCGCGTTTTGCCGCGCTTGAAATTTCTTCCGCCACACTGGAAGACCTCGTCATCGAAGCCGCCGACGCGGCTGACCGTATCGTCAAGCGCCGCATCCGCGCCGGAAACCATTCTGTGCCGGGAGCTATCGCGCGGCTGACCGATACGCGCCCCATGCATCTTCTCTGCATCATCGGCGATGCGCCTGAAGCCCAACAGTCAACGCCAGTTGCGCTGCCGGGCGAGGCGGAGGAAATACTGGAAGAGATGCTTCCCGAGCCCGTGGAGAGCGCGCATGTCGATATGCGCGAAGAGGCTCCCGCCGATCAGCCGAAATCCCGAAATTTTGTGTTCGATCAGGATGCGCCGCCCGCGCGCTTCATCTGGAAGGTCGGGCCGGATGGCGCATTCAGCGAAGTATCCCCGGATCTTGCAGCGACGATCGGGCCGAATGCAGCCGATGTCGTCGGACGCCGCTTTGCCGATGTCGCCAATGTCTTCGGCTTCGATCCCGATGGCAGCATTGCCGCCCTCCTCGACAAGCGCGATACGTGGTCGGGAAAACGCCTGATGTGGCCGGTCGAAGGCACGGACCTGCGTGTGCCGGTGGAGCTTGCCGCCCTGCCCGTCTATTCCCGTGACCGGGAATTCACCGGCTTTCGCGGCTTCGGCGTGGTCCGCCCGGCGGATGCGGAAAAGGACCCCGAAAAAATCGGCCTGGTGCTTGCAGGCGGCATCCCGCAAACGCGCAAGCCCGCCAGCGAGACCGTTGAAACGGCGATCCCTGTCGAAGATGACGATATTCTGGCGCTGGGCGAAGAAGTTGCCAATGACGACAGGCCTGCCGCAACCTTGCCCAAGCCGCCGCTCGATATTGCGCCGACGCCGGGCCGTCGCGAATCCGACAAGGTCATCAGCCTGCTGAACGCCTGCGCGCAGGAGAAGGTGGCTGCGGATCAGGCGCGCATCCTGAAGGAACGGGAGCGCGAAGAGCGCCCCGAAGGCGGACTGACCAAAACCGAACGCAATGCCTTTCGCGAAATCGCCGACCGTCTGCGCAAGCAGGGTCTTGCAAGTTCACGTGCCGAAAGCGAAGCGAGCGCGATAGCGGAAGAGGCTGTTGTCGAAACCCCGAAGCCGGTCGAGCCTACCGTGGAAGAAGCGGCACTTCCGGCACCCACAGCAATCCCTGCCGATGAAACCGCCCTGCTGGCCAACCTGCCTGTGCCGGTCATCATCCATTCGGGCGATGAGATTCATTACGTCAATCAGGCGCTGCTCGATTTGACCGGCTATGAATCGCTTGGCGATATTCGCGGCGCGGGCGGCGTCGATGTGCTGTTCAACAGCGAAAGCGACGATGGCGAAACACGACAGGGCATGGTTCTGCGCCGCGCCGATGGCAGCGAAGAACCTGTCGATGCACACCTCAATGCCATTGCCTGGCGTGATGGCCGTGCACTCATGCTAAGCCTGATGCCTGCGGCGACACCGGCCGCACCGGCCTTGGCCGAAACCGCCGCTCCGGCTGAAACGCCGGTTGCGATGGATACGGACGACGAGAAGCAGGCGCTTGCCGATCATGTCGAGGAACTGAAGACCATTCTCGACACGGCGACCGACGGCGTTGTCCTCATCGACCCGGAAGGCCGCATCCGCTCCATGAACCATTCGGCCTCGGCCCTTTTCGGCTATGATCGCGAGGAGACGGAAGGCAAGTTCTTCTCCATGCTGTTTGCCATCGAAAGCCAGCGCGCGGCGATGGACTATCTGCACGGTCTTTCCGGCAACGGCGTGCTGAGCGTTCTCAACGATGGGCGCGAGGTGATTGGCCGTGAAGCAAAGGGCGGGTTCATTCCGCTGTTCATGACCATCGGCAAACTGCCGCATACGCGCGGGTTCTGCGCCGTGCTGCGTGACATCACGCAGTGGAAGCGCACCGAAGAAGAACTGACCAATGCACGCAAGGAGGCCGAGCGAGCCTCGAGCCAGAAGACCGAATTTCTGGCGCGCATCAGCCACGAAATCCGCACGCCGCTCAATGCGATCATCGGCTTTTCGGAACTGATGGCTGACGAGAAGTTCGGTCCTATCGGCAATGACCGTTATCGGGATTATCTGCGCGACATCAATCGTTCCGGCAATCATGTGCTGGCGCTGGTCAATGACCTGCTCGACATCTCGAAGATCGAAGCCGGCGCTCTCGACATGCAGTTTGAAGCGGTGTCGCTCAACGATGCCATTGCGGAAGCCATAGCGCTGATGCAGCCGCAGGCCAACCGCGAGCGCGTCATCATCCGCTCCAGTTTCCAGTCCAACCTGCCCGACATTGTTGCCGATGCGCGCTCGATCAAGCAGGTTGCACTGAACCTTCTGTCCAACGCGGTGCGCTTCACCGCGCCGGGCGGTCAGGTAATCGTGTCGACAAGCTACGAATTGAACGGCGATGTCGTGATGCGGGTGCGCGATACCGGCATCGGCATGACCAAATCCGAGGTCGAGCAGGCTCTGAAACCCTTCCGGCAGGTCAACGCGCTGGAACGCCGCAAGGCTGAAAGCGCCAGGGACTGGCGCAGCGAAGGCACCGGCCTGGGCCTGCCGCTGACCAAAGCCATGGTGGAAGCAAATCGGGCGCAATTTGCCATCGATTCCACGCCGGGCCACGGAACGGTGGTCGAGATCGCCTTTCCGCCCACCCGCGTTCTGGCTGACTGACCTTCCCTCCGGAAGATTCCCATGCCCCTGCGTGGGCAAAAAAAAGCGCCGGACGAACCGGCGCTATCGGAATCTCAGAGACAAAAGGACACAAAAGCAATTCGCAACGGAGCACCGGAAACGGCAGCTCGATCATCACTCAGGTGTTGCATTCCTTATCGCGTGAAGCCGGTTAACAAGGGCTTAAATTCTTGGTTTCGGGTTTACATCTTGGTAGCCTCTGTAAAATCAGGGTTAATTTTCCGCGCAGCAATTGATTAACCATTCGGCGTTTGCCGCCCTTCTCGGGCGCCACAACCCTTCAAAGCGCACCCTATCTCTTTGTTTTCGCCGCATTTATGCGGCATCCCATCTTTCCATTTGACTGAAAAATACTCTAGTTTACACCGTAACCTTGTTTCACTGATTGGATGGTTGATGCGCTGGCCCCGATTTACGCGCCTCATAATTGCGCTCGTCATTCTCTGCGCCGCGGCTGCAGCAACCTTGCTGGCTGTGGTGCCTTTCATCGTGTCCACCGATGCCATCCGTATCCGCGTTGCTCAGGAAATCAGCGCCTGGACTGGTTACAGCGTTGAACTCAAGCAAGCGCCTCGCCTGAAAGTATTCCCTGTTCTGCGCGCCTCCCTGAACGGCGTGACGCTCAGCAAGCTCACCGATCAGGGCCAGAAGCCGCTCATGAGCGCCGACCGTATCGATGTGGAACTTTCGCCGCTTGACGCCATCATGGGACATATCTCGTTTTCCGAAACGCAGATCGTCCGGCCGCACGTCAACCTCGACGGGCCGGTCGCGAATTTCTCGCAGCTCCTCGACGCCATCGCCAATTCCAACGGACGCCTTGGCACCGCGATCCGCGCGCAGCGGGCATTGCAGCAAAGCGGTTCCGGCGGCAATGCGCTCGCCGCGCAGCAGGCTTCGCAGCCTTTTGGTCGCGTCGTGGTTCGCGACGGAACGATTGCCTTCAACCGACCGGGCAGCGAACCGGAAATCACCAGCGACGAGCAGATAACCAATGTCAGCGCAACATTGGAATGGCCGCGTACGTCCAGCGCCGCGACGCTGAAAGGCAGTGCCAGATGGCGTGACGAGACTTCGCAGTTCAGCCTGACCGCCGCGCAGGCGCTGCCGCTCCTGGCGGGCGGCACATCGGATGTGACCGCAAGCCTCACCTCCAATCCATTGAGCCTGACTTTTCAGGGCAAGGCCAATATCTCCAAGGACCGGTTTTTCGAGGGTGCCCTGACCGGCAAAACCCCGTCACTCAGCGGCGCAGTGCGCTGGCTTAGCCTCCCGCCTGTCGCGGGCAGCGCGGAGATCGGCGCGTTTTCGCTGGAATCCGCCATCACCGCGACACCGAAACGGCTCAAATTCGCTGACGTGGAGATGACCGCCAATGACAGCCCTGCCAAGGGCGTGATCGAAATCGGGCTGGAACAGGCGCAACCGGCGGTGACGGGCACTCTGGCTTTCGACAAGCTGGATCTTCGCCGCCTGTTTTCAGCCTTCATTCCGCTTCCCGACAGCGCCGCGCGTTCGCCGAGCGAGCGTGACAATCCAGACCGGGAACTGGTCGACACGAGCTTCATCGATCGTGCCGAAGTCGATCTGCGTCTTTCCGCGCAGAACGCCACGGCGGGGCCGGTTAATATGACGGGCGTGGCGGCTGCCGTGCAGATACGCGGCGGCCGCGCTATCTTCGACATCGGCGACGCCAAGGCCTTCAACGGCATCATGCAGGCCAATGTGCAGATCGTACGCGACCTGAAAAGCGCGAGCGGCGAATTGCGCTTCAACGCTTCGGATATCGACAGCGCCCAATTCTTCACCGCAATGGGCTTCGAGAAGCCCTTCGTGAGCGGCAAGGGCAATGTTTCCCTGTTCATGAAAGGCCCGGTCAATCGTTGGTCCGGCCTTCTGACCAGCGCGCAGGGCAACGTTTCCATCCAGCTCAACAACGGCCAGATGCAGGGTTTTGCCGTGCAGGATTTTCTCTCCAAGGCGCAAAGCCAGCGTTTTTTCGCGCTTGAACGCAAGGAAAATGTGGCGCTTGCCTTCAATCGTCTGGATGTGAAGGCCAATCTTTCCGATGGTGTGGCGACGCTTGAAAATGCGCGTCTCGACACCTCCGACGGAACGCTGACGCTGGCAGGCATCGTGCCATTTGTGGATCGCAGCCTGGCGCTGAGCGGTGAGGTTGTCTTTCCGAACGGCCAGCCGCAACAGCAGCAGGAAGGCGGCACGGGTGATCAGAACGGTCAGTCGCCTGCCGAAGCCCCGCCCGCAAAGCCGCCGCTCAATTTCTTCGTGGGCGGCTCGTGGGACAGGCCGTTTATCTCGCCATCATCCATGGGAACGGGGCAGTAAACCCCTTCCCCTTTACCCCAGACGGAATGCCGCCTGCTCATCTCGGCGGCGCTGCACTTCGCGGCGCTTGTTGACGATGGATGCGACGATGACGCCCGTGGTGACCAGCGCAATCAGGATCGTACAGATCGCGTTGATTTCCGGCGTGACGCCAAGGCGCACCTGACTGTAGATTTTCATCGGCAGCGTCGTCGCCCCCGGGCCGGAGGTGAAGCTTGCGATCACCAGATCGTCGAGCGACAGGGTGAAAGCCAGCATCCAGCCGGAAACCACGGCGGGAAGGATCACCGGCAACGTCACTTTCATGAAAGTCGTGACAGGCGGTGCGCCGAGGTCCATCGCCGCTTCCTCCAGCGAGCGGTCGAAGCTCACCAGACGTGACTGCACGACGACCGCTACGAAACACATCGAAAAGGTGATATGCGCGAGCGTCACCGTCCAGAAGCCGCGGTCGAAATTCATCGCGACGAACAACAGAAGCAGCGAAAGGCCGGTGATGACATCGGGCATGACGAGCGGGGCATAGACCATGCCGGAAAACAGGATGCGCCCGCGAAAGCGCGTGTAGCGCGTCAGCGCCAGCGCTGCGAGCGTACCCAGGACAGTGGCAATCGTTGCCGACAGAAGGCCGACACGGATCGTCACCCACGCGGCATCCATCAGCGCCTGATTGCGAAAAAGCTCCACATACCATTTGGTCGAGAAACCCGCCCAGACCGTGACCAGCCGGGATTCGTTGAACGAATAGATAACGAGAAGCACGATGGGCAAATAGAGGAACGCAAAGCCCAGAGCCACCGATGCAATATTGAAGCGGGACCAGTTGTTCTGCATCCTATTTTTCCTTTTCCTGTGCCCGCGCCTGCACCTGCTGGAAGATCACGATGGGAACGATCAGCAGGATCAGCAGCACCACGGCCACCGCCGACGAGACCGGCCAGTCGCGATTGGAGAAGAACTCGCTCCAGATCGTCTTGCCGATCATCAGGGTCTGCGACCCGCCGAGAAGATCCGGGATCACGAATTCGCCCACAGCCGGAATGAACACGAGGAAGCAACCAGCCAGCACGCCAGCCAGCGACAGCGGGAACGTGATTTTCCAGAAGGCCGCAAACGGTGTGCAGCCGAGATCCTGCGCCGCTTCGATAAGCGAATAGTCCATCTTTTCCAGCGAGGAATAGATCGGCAGAACCATGAATGGCAGATAGGAATAGACGATACCAATGAAGATGGCCGTATCGGTATTGAGAATGTTGAGCGGCGTATCGATGATATTGAGCCACATCAGAAACTGGTTGAGCAGGCCTTCCGGCTTCAAAATCCCGATCCAAGCATAGACGCGGATCAGAAACGACGTCCAGAACGGCAGGATCACCAGCATCAGGAGCGTCGGACGGATCGTTGCCGGCGCACGCGCCATGCCATAGGCCATCGGATAGGCCACCAGCAATGTCAGAAAGGTAGAAATCGCCGCTATGCGGACACTCGACAGATAGGCTTTGTAATAAAGCGGATCATCCAGCAGCCACAGATAATTGGCGAACGAAAGCTGTTTGATTTTTTCCCATGTCGCCGCAAATCCTTGCGCGAGATCAAAAGTCGGCGCATAGGCTGGCACCGCCATCGCGACTTCCGACAGCGAAATCTTGAAGACGATGAAGAACGGGACGAGGAAGAATACCAGCAGCCAGAGATACGGCACCGCGATGACGAGACGGCTGGCAATGGAAGCAATCAGCTTCTGCATGGGGCAATCCTCACGCTGTGAGCACCAGACCGGCGTCGGTATCGAAGGAAACCCAGACGCGCTCGTCATAGGTCAGCGGATTTTCGGTCCTGCGCACGGCATTGAGGCTTGCGGCCTTGATTGTGCGGCCATTGTCCAGCCGCACATGAAACACCGTCATGTCGCCGAAATAGGCGATATCCCAAAGCTCGCCTTCCACCGCATTGACTGACGCGTCCTCCGGCTTTTCGCGCGTGATCCGCGTCTTTTCCGGGCGCACCGCATACCAGACCTTCTGGCCGGGCGTCAGCTCTTCGCGGGTCTCGGTCTGAATGTGGAAGCCGAATTTTTCCGTGGCGATCTCAGCCTCGCCGTTGGCGGCTTTCACCACCTCGCCTTCAATGATGTTCACATTGCCGATGAAGTCGGCCACGAATTTGGAGCGCGGCGCTTCATATACCTCGGCTGGCGTCGCCACCTGCTTGATGCGTCCCTTGTCCATCACCGCGATACGGTCGGACATGGTCATGGCTTCTTCCTGATCGTGGGTGACGACCATGAAGGTCATGCCGAGCTTGACCTGCAAATCCATTAGCTCGAACTGGGTTTCCTCGCGCAGCTTCTTGTCCAGCGCGCCAAGCGGTTCGTCCAGCAGCAGCACCTTCGGGCGCTTGGCCACCGAACGGGCAAGCGCCACGCGCTGGCGCTGGCCTCCGGAAAGCTGGTGCGGCTTGCGCTTGCCATATTGCTCCAGCTTCACGAGTTTCAGCATTTCAGCTACGCGCGCATCGATTTCCGATTTCGCCATGCCGTCCTGCTTCAGGCCGAAGGCGATATTCTTCTCCACCGTCATATGCGGAAACAGCGCATAGGACTGGAACATCATGTTGACGGGGCGCTTATAGGGCGGGATGCCGCGCATGTCCTGACCGTCGAGCGTGATGCGGCCGGAGGTCGGCTCCTCGAAGCCCGCCAGCATCCGCATCAGCGTGGTCTTGCCGCAGCCCGAAGCGCCCAGCAGCGCGAAGAACTCGCGATTGAAAACATTGAGCGACAGGTCGTCAACGGCAGTGAAGTCGCCGAAGATCTTTGTCACATTCTCAAAAGAAATGAAGGGCTTGGCTGCCGGATCGTTCCAAGGCGCAAACTTGCGGCGAAAACTGCCAAAAGATTCCATTCCGTTCCCCTATAAGCCTGCCGGAACCTGCATCGATATGCTGTTACAAGATTGAAAGCGGCCCCCTGATAAACAGCGAGCCGCTCTTCACGATTTCACCGGGCCTGCCCTCGGCAGGTGTTACTGGCCTGTGACGATCTTGGTCCAGGCGCGGGTCACCACGCGCTGGGTCTTGGTATCGTAAGGCGTGGGCACGAACAGCTTCTTCATGACTTCCTCGGTCGGATAGATTTCCGGATCGTCAAGGATTTCCTTGTCGATGAATTCCTGCGACGCCTTGTTGCCATTGGCATAGAAGACATAGTTCGAAGCCTTGGCCGCCACTTCCGGGCGCATCATGTAGTTTATGAATTCAAGCGCTTCCGGCACGTGCTTGGCATCGGCCGGGATTGCCATCTGGTCGAACCAGATCAGCGCGCCTTCCTTCGGGATCGAATAGCCGATCTCGACGCCCTGCTTTGCCTTTTCGGCGCGGTCGCGCGCCTGGAAGATGTCGCCCGAATAGCCGACGGCCATGCAGATATCGCCATTGGCCAGCGCGTTGATATATTCCGACGAGTGGAACTTGCGGATGTTCGGGCGGATCTTGAGATAGAGATCCTGCGCCTTCTGCAGATCGTCCGGCGACGGCGAATTCGGGTCGAGACCCAGATAATTCAATGCCGGGCGCAGCATTTCGCTGGCAGAATCAAGCAGATAGATGCCGCAATCCTTGAGCTTCGCCGACTGTTCCGGATCGAAAAGAACGGCCCAGGAGTCAATCGTGTCGGTGCCGAGCGCTTCCTTGATCTTGGCCTTGTTGTAGCCGATGCCCGTCGTGCCCCACATATAGTTGACGGAATATTCGTTGCCCGGATCGTAGGTTGCCGCGCGGGTGGAGATTTCGTCCCACATGTTCTTGAGGTTCGGCAGCTTGTCCTTGTCGAGTTTCAGGAATACGCCGGCCGGAATCTGGCGTCCGAGAAATTCGCCCGATGGCACTACAACGTCATAGCCGCTGCCGCCGGCCAGAAGCTTGGTTTCCAGAATTTCGTTGGAGTCATAATTGTCATAGACAAAGTTGATGCCGGTCTCTTTTTTGAAATCTTCAAGAATCTGGGGGTCGATATAATCCGACCAGTTGTAGATATTGACCACCCGCTCCTGCGCGCTCGCGGAAAATGTGGCGGCTGCGACAAAGCCCGTCACGACAGTCGTTGCCAGAAGGAAGGATTTGATCCCCATCATATGCTCCAATCTGCACGATAAATTCCGGTGCAGGTTCAAGGTGGATATACTGTTTCTTTATTGCACTTTTTTAGATTGCACAGCGTTCGTCAACAGGCTCATGACGGGACGAACATAAAAATTGCTACTCGGAGGCTCCCGAGGAGCGATGGGCCACGCCATGTGCAGGCCAGAAACCGAAATATCGCGCCCTACTGGAAGTCGAAGGCGGAAAGCCCCGCCACCATCTCGTCCAGCCCCAGCGGGCGCGTCAGCGGTGGTTCGGCGCGGGTGATGCAGCCTTGCCGTTCGCACAGGCGACAGGCCGGACCGATTTCCGTGTTGCCCGCCTTTGACAGCGAGGCGCCGTAAACCGTGTCGCCCCCCGCCTCCAGCGCGCAGCCAAGCAGCAGCGCCGTGCGGCGCGGGCGCTCGCTGAACGCGCCCTGCGGCCCTTCCAGCGTGCGGGCGATAGTCAGGAAAGCGGAGCCATCCGGCAATTCCACCGGCTCAACCAACACCTGACCGGCCTGCGCAAAAGCCGCATAGACCGGCAGTTTCGGGCACTGCCCGCCGAAGCGAACCGGAAAGCCTTCCGCGCCCGCGACACGCAGCCGGTTACCCGCATGGTCGATTTCCATCACGAAGAAGGGCAGCGCGCTTGCGCCCTGCCGCTGCAAGGTCGTGAGCCGGTTTGCCGCCTGCTGGAAAGAAACACCGAAGCGCGTGCGCAGCACATCGACATCGTAACGCGCCCGCACCGCCGCATCGCGAAACTGGCGATAGGGCATCATCAAGGCCTGCGCCGCATAACGCGCCAGTTCGAACCGGGCGATGCGTTTTGCTTCGCCCGATGACAATTTCAGCCCTTCCGTTTCCGCGCCGATCACCACCTGCATGCGGACAAGTGCTGCCTCCATGGCAATTTCCTGCAACTGATCGAAAGGCGACAGGCGCTCGGAAATGAAAAGTCGCTGCGAATGCCGGTCATAGCGCCTGCGCCAGTTCGGCATTGTGGCAACCGGCAGCGAACGAACCGTGATGCCATGCTCGCGGCGCAGCCAGTCCTTCAATGCAGTCGCCAACTCGCCATCCGGCTTGAGCAGCGTGTAAAAGCTCTCGGCCTCTTCCTCGATGCGCGGATAATGGTTAGGCCGGCGCGCCATCACATCGCGCACTTCATCGAGCGGCAGTCGCGTGGCGGAGAGTTCCGCCCCGCTTCCCTCATGCGAGAGCAATTGCGACAGGTCGGACAGGCGCTGCTGTTGCTCTCGATAGGCGCGGTAAAGCTTCATGATGCCGACAGCGGCATTGGGTGCCGCCTCGCCGATTTCGACCAGTTCCTGATCGCCGGGCAATTCGCCGGTCAGAAGCGGATCGGAAAACACTTCCTTCAGACCCGCGATCGTGGAGCCGCTTTCGGCCTGAAGGCTGTCGAGGTCGAGCTTATAGACGCTGGCAAGCTTTAAAAGTAGCTGCACCGTCAAGGGCCGCTGGTTGCGCTCGATCAGGTTCAGATAGGATGGCGAGATGCCGAGCGCCTCAGCCATGGCCGTCTGGGTCAAAGCGCGTTCGTTACGGATGCGCCTGATGCGCGGCCCGGCAAATATCTTGCGTTCGCTCAACTCACCCTCCCGATCTTTACAACTCATGACAAAGTAGCGGCAAATCCGAACATTGACAAGATTTACAAATTTACAGCGCCACCTGGTCAAAACCTCGACAGGATTACCTCAATTATTCGGCGGTTTTGTTAGTTTTTCTGGCCACTATCTAATCGCAATTGTAAATCTGGTCACAGAAAGAGCGCAGACAAATTGCTCTTCCGAACCAGTTCAAAGTGTGAGGAGACACCGAAATGACAGATTTTTACAGCCTTATTCCTTCGGCACCAAAGGGCCGCTTTGACGGCATCCAGCGTGCGCATACAGCCGAGGACGTAAAAAGGCTGCGCGGTTCGGTGGAGATCAAATATTCGCTGGCCGAGATGGGAGCCAACCGCCTCTGGCAGCTGATCCACGAGGAAGATTTCGTCAATGCGCTTGGCGCGCTTTCCGGCAATCAGGCCATGCAGATGGTTCGCGCCGGCTTGAAGGCGATCTACCTCTCCGGCTGGCAGGTTGCTGCCGACGCCAATACGGCTTCGGCTATGTATCCAGACCAGTCGCTCTATCCGGCCAATGCCGCCCCGGAACTGGCCAAGCGCATCAACAGGACCTTGCAGCGCGCCGACCAGATCGAAACCGCCGAAGGCAAGGGACTTTCGGTCGACACCTGGTTTGCCCCCATCGTTGCCGATGCGGAAGCGGGCTTTGGCGGGCCGCTCAACGCATTTGAAATCATGAAGGCCTTCATCGAGGCAGGCGCCGCCGGCGTTCACTATGAAGACCAGCTCGCTTCGGAAAAGAAGTGCGGCCATCTTGGCGGCAAGGTCCTGATCCCGACTGCGGCGCATATCCGCAACCTCAATGCGGCGCGTCTGGCAGCCGACATCATGGGCACGCCGACGCTGATCATCGCCCGCACGGATGCGGAAGCCGCCAAGCTTCTGACCTCGGATATCGACGAGCGCGACCAGCCCTTCGTCGATTACGATGCGGGCCGCACGGCGGAAGGCTTCTATCAGGTGAAGAACGGCATCGAGCCGTGCATCGCCCGCGCGATTGCCTATGCGCCCTATTGCGATCTGATCTGGATGGAAACATCCAAGCCCGATCTCGAACAGGCCCGCCGCTTTGCGGAAGCCGTGCACAAGGCGCATCCGGGCAAGAAGCTCGCCTATAACTGCTCGCCGTCGTTCAACTGGAAGAAGAATCTCGACGACGCGACGATTGCCAAGTTCCAGCGTGAGCTGGGCGCGATGGGCTACAAGTTCCAGTTCATCACGCTGGCCGGTTTCCACCAGCTCAACTACGGCATGTTCGAACTGGCGCGCGGTTACAAGGATCGGCAGATGGCGGCCTATTCCGAGCTGCAAGAGGCGGAATTTGCAGCCGAAGCCAACGGCTACACCGCGACCAAGCACCAGCGCGAAGTCGGCACCGGCTATTTCGATGCCGTGTCGCTCGCAATCACCGGCGGCCAGTCTTCGACCACCGCCATGAAGGAATCGACTGAAACAGCACAGTTCAGACCGGCTGCCGAGTAGCAGTCGAAAGACAAATAAAAGGAGGAACAGTTCCATGAATTCGCCAGCACGCGTCAAGGAAAGAGCAGAAGAACAATCTTCAAGCATGACCACGGATCAGCAGACCGTTATCCGCATGCTCGCCAACGATCTGCATCGCCTCAACTACACCGTCATGAAGGCGGTCGAGGCAGGCGTCTCCGTGGAACTGGTCCGCTCGGCCCGGCATCATGGCGGCGACGGCAACTGGGGCGATCTCTTGATCCCCGTCATCGTCACCAACCAGCAGTCATGATGCCTTCGACTATCGCCGTCGCCGCCATGTTCATTCATTTTGTGTGCCTTCGGCAGCACGGGGTCGGCGACGGCAACTGGGGCGATCTCTTGATCCCGGTCATCGTCACCAACCAGCAATCGTGATGCTCTCAACCATCGCCGTCGCCGCCATGTTCATTCATTTTGTGTGCCTTCGGCAGCACGGGGGCGGCGACGGCAACTGGGGAGACTTGCTCATCCCCGTTATCGTCACCAACCAGCAATCATGATGCCTTCGACCATCGCCGTCGCCGCCATGTTCACACACTTCGGTATTTGGCAGCGACAGAATGTCCGAACACAAAGTTACGCGATGAACGGACTTGATATACCACTCGTTTTATGGTCGGATTTCCTCAACTGACCTCCCCGGCTGGCCCCGCCAGTCGGGGGTTTTTTAAACCCGGCGTAGGCTTCGGGCTGGCAGCGCCACCGCCGCTGGCCCGTAGGCAATTCTTGACGGAAAATTCATCCAATCCTGACAAAGCCGCGCTTTGAGCATTGACGCGGGACGGCCCATCGTGATCCTGCCCGATGCCCCGGAAGGACCGCATTCTTTCCGGGGCATCGGTAAAGCTGCCTTGCGGGGCGAGAAACACGAGACCAATCATGTCAATTCAATCACTCATCGACAGTATCGCCACAAAGATCAACATCGATCCGCAGCTTGCCGAGAAGCTTGCCGGTTCGGTATTTTCGGTGCTGCAGCACAGCGCTCCGGAAATCGGCAACAAGATTTTCGCGCTCCTGCCGGATGCGCAGCAACTCGCCAGCGCCCACGACGTGCTTGCCAACAGCACCGGCGGCATCATGGGCGCGCTGTCGGGCCTGATGGACAATGTGGCTGGCGAAAAGATGAGCGCGCTTCTGAAGGCTGCGGCCACGCTTCGCTCGAGCGGCCTTTCCAGCGACCAGATCACCGAAGCAGGCGGACAGGTGATCAACTATGTGCGCGATCACGACCCGCAACTGATTGACCAACTGGTCGCGAACGTGCCCGCGCTCAAGGGCCATTTCGGCCTCTGATAGATGGATTTTCTTTGTGTGCGCTTTCTGCGATGGCGCACACAAAAGCTTGGCCAGCCTATTTGTCCCATTTGTCATTGTGACCGGTCACAGCTATCATGCCGTTATCGAAATCATTTTCTGGTGATGGATGTCTGCTGATACGACGGAAAAGAAGGTTACGCGCGCGCCGCGTCGCCGTACGCCTGCCTATGTCAAATCTCTTCGCGGTGTGAAGAACTGGAAGCAGGCGACCGAATGGCTTGCCTGGCGCGACATCGAAGACATCGAATGCATTACCCCCGATCAGGCGGGGGTGGCCCGCGGCAAGATGATGCCGTCGAAGAAATTCACCTCCAATACCTCGCTGGCATTGCCTTCCGCCGTCTTCATGACGACGATTTCCGGCGATTATCCGGAAGACGGCTACGGCTTCCACTATCCGGAAGATGACGGCGACCTGAAGCTGATGCCGGATCTCTCGACCCTTTCGGCTGTGCCGTGGGAATCCGATCCGACGGCGCAGGTCATCTGCGATCTCGTATATCAGGACGGGCGCGCGGTCGAATTCACTCCGCGCAATGTGCTGCGCAATGTGGTTGCCGCCTATAACAAGCGCGGATTGAAGCCGGTCGTGGCGCCGGAAATCGAATTCTATCTGGTGCGCAAGAATCCCGACCCCGATTATCCGCTGACACCGCCCGTCGGCCGGTCGGGCCGCGCCATCGGCGGCGGTCAGGGCTATTCGATCGCGGGCGTTAACGAATTCGACGAACTGATCGACGATATCTACCACTTCTCCGAAGGTCAGGGCCTCGAGATCGACACGCTGATCCATGAGGAAGGCGCGGGCCAGCTTGAAATCAACCTGCGCCATGGCGACCCGGTGGAACTGGCCGATCAGGTGTTCATGTTCAAGCGCACGATCCGCGAGGCGGCGCTGAAACACGATATGTATGCCACCTTCATGGCGAAGCCCATTCAGGGCCAGCCGGGATCGGCGATGCATATCCATCAGTCCATCGTGGACAAGAAGACCGGGCGCAACATCTTCACCAATGAGGATGGCGGCGAAAGCGAAGCCTTCCGCAATTTCATCGGCGGCATGCAGCGCCATGTGCCGAATGCGCTCGTCATGTTCGCCCCTTACGTCAACTCTTACCGACGCCTGACGCCGGACGCTTCTGCGCCCGTCAACGTCAAATGGGGCTATGACAACCGCACGACTGCGTTCCGCGTGCCGCGCTCCGACCCAAATGGACGCCGCGTGGAAAACCGCATCCCCTCTTCCGACGCCAACCCCTACCTTGCCCTTGCTGCGTCGCTTGCCTGCGGGCTGATCGGCCTTGTGAACAAGATCGAGCCGGAACAGCCCGCGACCACCAGCGTCAACACAAAGGAAGTCGAGCTGCCCCGCGGCCTGATCGACGCGGTGGAGCTTTTCGAGGAAGACGCCGAACTGCGCAACCTCTTCGGCAACTCCTTCGTCACCACCTATGCCGCCATCAAACGCGCCGAGTTCGAAACCTTCATGGAAGTGATCAGCCCGTGGGAACGCGAGTTTTTGTTGTTGAACGTTTAAGGGAGTAAGGGAGTAAGGGAGTAAGGGAGTAAGCAGATATGCGGGGGCGTGGCTGTGGCAATCAATTCTTATCGCGATATACTTGTGTGGCAGCAAGCAATGGAGCTCGTGACGGCTATATACCAATCGACTGAAACCTGGCCGAAAGAAGAGGCTTATGGCCTTACCAGTCAGGTTCGGCGTGCTGCCGTTTCTATTCCGGCCAATATCGCGGAGGGATATGGCCGCGATACGCGCGGTTCCTATCAGCAGTTTCTGCGTATCGCTCAAGGTTCCTTGAAAGAAATGGAAACTCACTTGCTCATTGCTGAAAGGTTGGGCTTCATCAGAAGCGAAAAAATGGAACCCATAATGACCAAGAGTGAAAGCGTCGGAAAGCTGTTACGACTTCTGATCCGTAAACTATCGGAAACCTGACCTACTCCCCTATTCCCTACTCCCTTGAAACGGAATCGCCAATGCCCTACCAGTCCCCAATCTCGCCCGGCTATTCCTGGTACGAGGCGACCGTTCCGGACCGCCCGCAATATCCCGAAATGGATGGGTCGCGGCAGGCCGATATCGTCGTCATCGGCGGCGGATATACGGGGCTTTCAGCGGCCTATCATCTGGCAAGGCAAGGCGCAGATGTGGTTCTGATCGATGGCGCCCGGTTCGGTGATGGCGCATCGGGCCGCAATGGCGGGCAGTTCGGCACCGGCCAGCGCACATGGGCCGAGGAGCTGGAAGCCGAATATGGCTTCGAGCGCGCCAAGGCGCTGTTCGACGTGGCGGAAGAAGCCAAGGCTCACCTTCTCGCTTTTGCGGACGAGCACGGGATCGACATGGAATATGTGCCCGGCCAGATTTCAGTCGTGCACAAGCCGCGCTATCTGAAGTCCTATGAGCGTCATGTCGAGCTGATGGCAAGCCGCTTCAACTATCCGCACCTGCGCCTGCTCGATCGTGAGGAAACGGCGCGCCTGCTCGGTTCGCAGCGCTATCATGGCGGTGTCTATGATGCAGGCACCGGCCATATTCATCCGCTGAAATTGCTCGTCGGGACGGCAAAAGCCGCCCATGCAGCGGGGGCGAAGCTGTTTGAAGACACAAGAGCCACCAAAATCAGCACGGCAAGCGGGCGGGTCGAGGTCGAAACCAATCGCGGAACCATCGTCGCGAAAAACGCCTTCATCGCCGTCAATGCTTATGGCGGGCTGCTGGAGCCGCTCAGCGCATCGCATGTCATGCCGATCCGCTCCTTCATCGGCGCAACGGTGCCGCTGGGCGACGACAGCCCGGTTATTCCGGGCGGTGAATCCGTCGACGATTCCCGCTTTGTGGTGCGCTATTTCCGCCGCTCAAAAGACGGCAGGCTGCTGTTCGGCGGGCGTGAGGCCTATACCGCCGACAATCCGCGCGACATCAGCACGCATATCCGCCGTCAGATCGCCGAAATTTACCCGGCGCTGGACAAGGTCGAGATCACCCATGCATGGGGCGGTTCGGTTGGCATCACCATGCCGCGCCAGCCTTTTGTGCGCGAGGTCATGCCCGGCGTCATTTCCGCAGGCGGCTATTCCGGCCATGGGGTCATGCTGGCCAACTACATGGGCACGCTTTACGCGGAAACGCTGACAGGCAATCGCGACAGGCTGAAACTGTTCGAGGAACTGCGCATTCCCGCCTTCCCCGGTGGTCGCACCTTCCGCTCGCCGCTCCTGTTCCTTGCCCTGTCATGGTATGCATTGATGGACAGAATTTAGGTCAGCCTTCTTTCATGAAAAAGGCGAGGTGCAGTCTGCACCCCGCCATTCTTATCATCGTCCGGTGCTTCATGTTCTACGCTACGCTTGCACCTGCCTTCGCGGCCAGACGCTGATAGGTTTCCTCAACCACGTCCCGCACGGGAAGAATGCCGCTCATGCACAACAGCGCATGTATGTGCTGACGGGCGCCTTCATAGCCCATCAGCGGCGCACAGGGCTGCATGATGATATTGGCTTCCTCCGGATAAAGTTCCCGATACTCGGCAAAATTGGTGAAGCTCTTGTAGCTGTCGCCGCGCATCAAATAAGTCTCGACGGCAGCCCCTTCTGCCAGCACGGCATCATGACCGTCGAGAACGATGTTGTAATAGTCGATCGGCTTGTCCATCGACACGCGCGCTATGCTCTGGCCGTTGACCAGATCCTTCACGCGGATCAGCACGCCATCGATGAGCAGCGCATGGTTGGGCGAAAGATAAAGGTCGCGCTGCGGGGTTTTACCGTCGATGGCATGGCGCTTGACGCGGATCGGCATCACGCTCTCGCTCCATTCTGCGCCGCCCTTTCTGTGGCTCTGCCAGCCGACCCATTTGACCGGACGGGCGTCGCCTCGAACCGTGGTCACGAGATCGCCAACCGACAAAGCCTCCACCGCCACCGGGCCGCCGGGTGTTTCGATCAGCGTTCCTTTCAGGAGGCAATTGGCTCCGCCGCCGTGACCGCCATGTCCGCCGCCATGCCACCATTTCGTGCCGAGCGCTTGTGACGGGCGTGTCCACATTGCTGAAGCAAACACGCCCAGCGCCGCGGCCCTGGCGGCGGTGGCAGCCGTGAGGCCCAGAAAATGCCGTCGCGCCCGACTGCGCGGCGAATGCCCGTTCTTTTCTGAAGACATGAATCCCTCCGCTTTTATCGTTACGGCATCGGCCCGAAAATCAGCGTGGATTCTGGCAAAGCACGATGCGCAGCTTCAAAATCTGAAGCGTCGTTCCGCGTTGCCGGATTTGCGGCGCTTCGATACTTTGCCCCACGTTAGAGCGCGTTTCGATCTGATTGGATCAGTTGGCGCTCTAGTGTTTATTTTGACGCGCATCTTTTCCGAAAACCGTTTCACACTTTTCGGGATGCGCTCCGATGTCGGCAATCTTAGCTGATGCCGGCTCCGAACAGATTCCGGCAATCAGTCCATCGGGCTTCCCGAATAGGCGTAAGCCTTACCTCGAAAGGTGAGTATTTCTGCCGTTCAAAGACATTGCGCACGGTCGTTCCTGCTGATCGAGGCTAAACGAGCTTGCAAAAGTGTGATTTGCCGCGCATCTGAAAATAGTATACCCCTCTATTCTAATAGAGGATCGTTTCATGAGCACACATCACCATCCGGATCATAACGGGCATCGACTGTCATCCCGGCACGATCATTTCTTTCTGGGAGAAAATCACCAGCGCAACGAAAAGCGGACCTGGATGGTGATCGCCATCACGGTGACGATGATGATAATCGAGATCACCGCCGGAAATCTCTACGGCTCCATGGCGCTGACCGCCGATGGCTGGCATATGTCCACCCATGCGGCGGCGATGCTGATCGCGGCGCTGGCCTATCTCTATGCGCGCAGGCACGCGCATAATGCGCGCTTTACCTTCGGCACCGGCAAGCTCGGCGATCTGGCGGGTTTTGCCAGCGCCATCGTTCTGGCGCTGATCGCGCTTCTGATCGGCTGGGAAAGCTTCTGGCGCTTCAGCGCGCCGGTCGACATCGACTTTCACGAAGCCATTCTGGTCGCCGTCATCGGTTTGATCGTCAATCTGGTCTGTGCCTGGCTTCTCAGGGACGATCATTCGCACCATCACGACCACCACCACCATGATCACAGCCATGACCAGAACCTGCGCGCCGCCTATATGCATGTGCTCGCCGATGCGCTGACATCGGTGCTTGCCATTGCGGCGCTTCTGCTGGGCAGTCTTTACGGCTGGCTCTGGCTTGATCCGGCGATAGGCATCGTCGGCGCGCTGGTGATCGCAAACTGGTCATGGGGCCTGATAAAGGACACCGGCTCCACCCTGCTCGACTATCTGCCGGAAGACGAGGACCTGCCGCAGGAGATAGCCGAAATCATCGTCCGCGAGGGCGGCGAAATAGCCGACCTGCATGTCTGGCAGCTTGGGCCGGGCCATCACGGCGCCATCGTTTCCATCATCGCGGAACAGCCGCAAGCGCCGTCCTATTACCGGAACAAGCTTGCAGCCATCCATGATTTGTCGCATGTGACGGTGGAGGTGGAACCGCGAACCGCCTGACCGTCCAGATTTCAGGAGCATCCATGACCCACACGATCCGTGAAAAGCAGAAGCTCATCAACCGCGTGCGCCGCATTCGCGGCCAGCTTGAGGGCGTGGAACGGATGCTCGAGGACGAGAAGGGCTGCGCTGAGGTTATGCAGGTGATCGCGGGCGTTCGCGGCGCGGTCAACGGGCTGATGGCGGAAGTGATCGAAGATCACATTCTGATGCATGTGGCCGATGGCGCCCTTCCGCAGAAGGAGCGCGACGAAGGCGCGGGCGAGCTTGTCGATGTGGTTCGCGCCTATCTGAAATAGACGGTGTTGACATCCGTTCAAGGCAGGAATAGCAAGACGGCATGAACAAAGCACTCATCAGCACCCGGTCTTATTACGCCCCGCTCACATAGCGGCGGGTTTGCTTTGTCATAGTTCAACCGCTGCATCGCCAGCGGTTGAGTTTCAAGGACAGCGCCTCTGGCCATGCGGCCCTTAAGAGGTCAGTCCATGTCTCGCGACAGAAATCAGCATACGAAAATTGGCATTATCGGCTTTGGTGCGTTCGGGCAGCTTATCGCCCGCTATCTGAACCCGTATTTCCAGTTCTATGCCTATGATCCCGCCGCGAACCTTGAACAGACGGCGCATATCCATGGCGTCACCCCGGCCTCGATGGAACAGGCCGCCCGGTGCGATATCGTTATCCTCGCAACGCCGGTCGCAACGCTCGAAAGCGTCGTGGAGGCGATTGCGCCGCACGTGCGCCCCGGCGCGCTTGTTCTCGATGTCGGTTCGGTGAAAGTCGGGCCTGCCGATATCATGCGGCGCGGCCTGCCCGTGCATGTCGATATTGTCGCCACCCATCCGCTTTTCGGTCCGCAGAGTGCGCGCGACGGCATTGCCGGGCTGAAAATCGCCGTCTGCCCGGTGCGCGGCACGCGGTTCCACCGGGTTGCAGCCTTCCTGAAAAAGCACCTTTCCCTCAATGTCATCATGACGACACCGGAAGACCATGACCGTGAAGCGGCGATGGCGCAGGGCCTGACACATCTTATCGCAAGGGTTCTGGTGCGGATGGAACCATTGCCCACCCGCATGACGACAAAAAGCTTCGATCTTCTGATGCAGGCGGTCGACATGGTGCGCTACGATGCGCCGGAAGTGTTTCAGGCCATCGAGCACGCCAATCCCTATGCCTCAAAGATGCGAAGACGTTTCTTCGCGCTGGCAGATCAGGTCAATGAGGAACTGGCGCAGCCCGATCCGGTCATTGCGAAAAACCGGACAGCAGACGAGGCTACAGGGGCATTTCGGAAGTCTGCTTGACCGTCTGGCTCGGCACGTCGGTCTTCAGGTTCTGGACGCCCTTGATGCGGCTTAGATATTCCGACTGGAAGCGGCGGTAATCCTCGATATCCGCCGCAACCACCCGGATCATCGCATCGTAGTCGCCAAGCATGAAATAGCATTCGAGCACCTGCGGCAGCTTCAAGATTTCCTTGGCGAAGGTCTGCAGCGTTTCCTCGTCCTGCTGGTCCAGCCGGATGCGGGTGAAAAAGGTCAGCCCCTTGCCGACCTTGGCCGGGTTCAGCACCGCGACATAGCGGTCGATCACGCCCGCCTCCTCCAGCAGCTTCACCCGTCGCAAGCAGGGTGAAGGCGACAGGCCGACCTCGCGTGCTAGGTCATTATTGGCGATGCGGCCATCGCGTTGCAGCACGCGCAGAATCCGTTTGTCGATCTCATCCAGCTTCATTGGCGCTCAATTCCATTTATAGCGGTATCTCTGGCATTTTCTGCCAAAGATTGAAGCAAGCAGGCCTAATTCGCAACCAAATTGCGTAAGAGATTGGTTATACTTGCGAAACTTCTCAAGCAAACGGGCAAGAGACTTGGAGCGGTTCCGGTTAAAACGGAGTCGCCGGAACGGCTCTAACCTTTTGTTTTATCGCATTATCCAACGCAAAACCGCTTCGCACTTTTGCTGGAAATGCTCTGGAAAGGGGCAGCCGACTACCGGCCAGCCAACGGAAATTTTATGGATATTTCACAGGCCTATGCGCCTCAAAAGAGCAGATCCGGGCGCGGCTCGGAATTCCGTCGCGGGGCCGCTGCCGGTCTTCCGGTTCTGCTTGGCATCATTCCCTATGCGCTGGTTCTGGGCGCGCAGGCCGCGCAAAAGGGCCTCAGCATCGTGGAAGTGCCGCTGATGACCGGGCTGAACTTTGCAGGCGGGTCGGAATTCGCGGCCATCCAGCTCTGGACCTCGCCGCCGCATGTCCTCCTCATCGTTGCGATCACCTTTCTGGTCAACAGCCGCCACCTGCTGATGGGCGCCGCTCTGGCACCGTTCATCCGCCACCTGCCCAAGCGCAAGGCTTTCGCGAGCCTGTTTCTGATGTGCGATGAAAGCTGGGCGCTCGGACTTGCCGATGCGAAACGCCGCCAGTCGAAAGGCGTCAATCCTGCGATGAGCCTCACCTTCTATGCGGGCGTCGCCATACCTTTCTACCTCGCCTGGGTGGTTTTCACCACGCTTGGCGCTGCCTTCGGCCCGATGATGGGGGACCTGCGGCCCTACGGTTTCGACATGGCGTTTCCGGCGGTGTTTCTCGTTCTGCTGGCGGGCATGTGGAAAGGTTTTGCGGCAGCGCGCCCGTGGCTGGTCAGCCTTGTGGTCGCCGCGCTCACCTATCTCACTGTTCCCGGGGCCTGGTATGTCGCCGCCGGTGCCTTGTCCGGTCTCGTTGCAGCCTATCTGCTGGCAGGTGAAGAATGATCGACCCACTCGCCGTTCTCACCATCGTTTTGATGGCAAGCGTCACCTATCTCACCCGCATTGGCGGCTATGTGCTGCTGCGCAACCGCACGCTTGGCAAACGGGCAACGGCGGTGATGGAAGCAGCACCGGGCTGTGTTCTGATCTCGGTCATCGCGCCCGATTTCGTTTCGGACAAGCCAGCCGACCTCATCGCGCTTGCAATCACGATCTTCGCCGCAACGCGCTTTTCCATGCTGCCAACCGTCCTGATCGGCATCGGCGCCGCAGGTCTTTGCCGCTACCTGATCGGGTGAATCTGCAGGCCCGTGCGTCTTTTGAAATGGGCGTCAAAACAAGGATTGCCGATCTTTTTCGACCAGATCGGCACCCGAACGCTCACGAAATAGTCAATTCGCGTCCTGTTGACATTTTATTAGAATATTTCTAAGTGAACGGCACCGTATATCACAGAACTAATATTTATATCGTTAAGAAAATTATTTAGAACTACGCCTATTTGAGGAAAAACAATGTTTAGACTTTCTGTTGCTTTATTAGCTGTGTCTTTTTCAGCTTCAACTCTACCTTCATATGCTGAAGATATGGCCCCCGCCCCAACAAGCGGCACAATAGTAGACGGCCTGGATCTTGGCCCATTGGCAAAGCTCGTCGGCACGTGGAAGACGGAAGAAACTGGCGGCGTCGACGTGGCCCCCGGCCAGGCGCAATCCCCCGTTGGCAAGGGCGGCGTGGCCGTGGAACCCTACTATGAAGTTTTCACATTCGAACCGGCCGCAGGTGCCACGAATGCCAGCGATCAATCCCTGACTGCACTTTATTACAAGCAGGAAGTATTTCGCAAAAAGGATGGCGCCAAGTTTCATGATCAAAGGGGATATTTGATTTATGATAAAAAGAATGACGTGGTGTACAATTCTTTTTGCATCCCAAGAGCCGTATGCGTTGTAGCGGAAGGAAAAGCCGGCGATGTGATGACGCTTGAAACAAAAGATCAAGGCATCGCGGAATCCAACTACATGCTGAACAATGACAATACGTTGAAATTCTCCATAGACATGGATTTCTCCAAAGACAAACTTCAATATAGTCAAACGACGAATTTGAATGTTTATGGAAAACCTTTTGCGCACAAGGATACGAGCACGCTCAAAAAGGTAAGTTAAAGAGTGGAGCGCCCCGGCTTGCCGGGACGTGGACCCTCTGAAATGCTCGATCACGTGGAGCGCAACCCGACAAGCCTGAACGGTTTTTAAGGTTGCGCGCAACACGGAAATTTGGAGTGCCGATCCAATTCACCGGATGGGCACTCCAAATCGTCATTTATCCAAGCAAAATCCGGTCAGACAATGCTCAATTCAGATGCTTCAGCTTGTCGGGATTGCGCACGACATAGATCCCGACAATCCGGCCATCTTCCATATCGAGAGCCGTCGTCTGGATTTCTCCATCGGCCTCGCGCGTTATGAAGCCGGGCAAGCCGTTGATGAAAACCGTGCGCAGCAGCGTCGACTGGTTGCCGCGAAAATAGTCCGCCAGCTTCTCGTGAATTTTCATCACCTCGCTGAAACCGAACACGGGCTTCGGGAAAGCCGGACGCTTGCCGCCGCCATCGGCGTGCATGTGCACATCTGCGGCGAGCATGGTGCCGAGCAGCTTCATGTCACCGCTGCGCGACGCCGTGAAAAAAGCCTGTGCCAGCTCGAGCCCGCGTTGCCTATCGACCTGAAAGCGAGGACGCTCCTCGCGCACATGCTTTCGCGCACGCGCCGCAAGCTGGCGGCAGGCGGCCGCATCCCGCTGGATGGTCCTTGCTATCTCGTCGAAATCCAGCCCGAAGACATCGTGCAGCAGGAACGCGGCGCGCTCCAGCGGCGACAGACGTTCCAGCGCCAGCATGAGCGGCAGCGTGACGTCATCATCCGCTTCCTCTTCGACCACCGGATCGGGAATCCATGGCCCGAAATAGGTTTCGCGCCGGTTGCGCCCGGATTTCAGAAAATCGAGGCACAGGCGCGTAACAACGCGGCGCAAAAAAGCTTCCGGCTCGCGCACCGCGCTGCGGTCGGCGTTCATCCATCGGATGAACGCTTCCTGCACCATATCCTCCGCATCGGCGACCGAACCCAACATGCGATAGGCAACGCGGATCAGTTTCGGGCGCAGCGGATCGAAGCTTTCGGCTGCATCGCCTTGCGGGGATATGTCGACCATCATGCGGCTGCCTTTGCCACAACTTGTTTGGTTTGCGGGTCGAACCAAAGGTCGAAGCCGACCGCAATGCGGTTCCATCCATTGATGATGTTGATCATCAGCGTAAGGTTCACCTGCTCCTCTTCCGTGAAATGTGCCTGCATGGCGCTGCGCGCTTCTTCCAGGTCGTGGCCTTGCGATAGGCGGGTGAGCGCGTCGACCCATCCCAGCGCCGCACGTTCGCGCTCGGAATAGCACGGCGCTTCCCGCCAGGCCGACAGCAAATAGATGCGCTGTTCGGTCTCGCCCTTCGAGCGTGCCTCGACCGTGTGCATATTGATGCAATTGGCGCAGGCGTTGATCTGGGATGAGCGGATTTTGACAAGTTCGATCAGGCTCGTTTCCAAACTGGAGGCGATTGCCATCGAAGCGGTCATCCAGGAATTCATCGTCGCAGGCGCAGCGTTGAACGGGTTGAACAAAGCGGTCATGATTATCGTCCTTTCGGTTCAAGGGGTTTCGACAGACATGACGAGACAAAATTGCCGAATGTGACATGCGGCGGAAAAAAATTTTGAGCGCATTGCAAAATCAAATGCATTTCTTAAACGCTATCCGCAGTCGAGTTCGCTCAATATCCATTCCCTGAATGCGCGGATCTTTGGCGTGTTGCGACGGGATTTCGGATAGACCAGCCAGTAAGCGCGGCCATCGTCGCCAAGAATGTCGAAAGGCTGGATGAGCTGGCCGGTGGCGATTTCCATCTGGTGGAAAGCGGGCGTGAGGATGCCGACACCTTGCCCCGCGACCGTCGCCCGCCCTTCAATATGCTGCGCGCCCAGCCGGTTCTGCGTGTTGCCCTTTAATTGCGGGTTTTCGATCCCCGCCGCCTTGAACCAGATCTTCCACCAGGGATCGCTTGCGTCGATGATCTTGAGCCGCAGCAGGTCGGCAGGCTCCTTCACTCCACCGATGGTCGCAGCCAGAGCCGGGCTCAACATCGGCGTGAAACTCGCCTTGATGAGCTGATGCGCTTCCAGACCCGGCCATTTGCCGAAGCCGCTTCTGATCGCGATGTCCACATTGGTCGTCGCGAAATCGATCACGCTGTCGGACGTGTCGAGCCTGACCGCGAGCGACGGGTGCCGCATCTGGAACGAGCCAAGCCGATGCGCCAACCAGTTGGCGGCAAAAGTGGCGAGAACGCTGATCGACAGCGTACCCTCTGCATCCTCCCGCAGGCTGGCAAAGGCATTGCGCATCGTCTCGAATGCCTCCGTGATCGCGGGGGCAAGCTGCTTGCCAAGTTCGGTCAGTTCCACCTGTCGCGGCAAACGCAGAAACAGGGGCGCGCCGACACGCTCCTCCAACAATTTGATCTGATAGCTGACGGCAGCCTGCGTCATGCCCAGCTCCGCCGCCGCGCGGGTGAAACTTGCATGGCGGGCAGCGGATTCAAAAACGCGAATGGCCGATAAAGGGGGAAGCGCTGTCGTCATGATGCATAAGTCCTCCTTATGCACACTAATCGATGTTCAATTGGAAAACAAAGGTTTTCAGGCGCATAGCTATAGGCAGAGTTTAACGAGCGGCTGGCTCCCACGGCCGCTTCATCCGATAGGTAAGATCATGAAAAAGCTCGATTCTGCCTGCGCGGCCGCTACCGTGTTGCCAGCCGGCCATGGCCCGAAAAGCGGCTGGAGCACGCTGTTCGCCCGCCTGTTTTCACGCAAGCGCACCCACCTCGTCATCACCGAGCATTCGCCGGAATATCTCCTGCGCGATATTGGCATCGGCGATGGGCGCACGCAATATTATTCGCGGGACGGGCATAAGCTGCCCGAATGGTGACGATCATATCACGCGCTGATGACGGCAAAGCCGCGCGCCTTGAGGCCGCGCCGATCCTCGTGCAGATTGCTGACCAGACGGCTGCGGCTACCGTCCAGATGCGCGCTCATCAGACCCGTCGCCTTGTCGGCGTCTCCTTCGCGCACCGCGTCGAGAATGGCGCGGTGTTCGCCCCACGCGCGGGCAAGCGCCGCCTCGTCGCGCACCTCCAGCCAGCGCGCCCGTGAGAGGCGCTGCATGGCATCGCGCACGCCACGGCTGAGAAACTCATTGCCGGAAAGCCGCGCCAGTTCAATATGAAAATCCATGCCGATACGGTGCCATTCCTCGCGTGAGGTGTCGGCATCGCAACTGTCCAGCATGGCCGTGATCGGCTCCACGCCGCTGCGATCCTCAAGCGCGCAGGTGAGCTTCAAAGCGGCGATTTCCAGCGCCTCGCGGTAGACGCCGATCTGCTCGATTTCACCAAGATTGATCGGCGAAACCGTCCAGCCGCGCCCTTCGCGGCAAATCAGTCCTTCCGCCTCCAGCCGCAGAAGTGCGGCCCGGATCGGGGTGCGCGAGGCGGCAAACTGCGCCTCGATCCAGCGCTCGGTCAAACGCTCGCCCGGTCCCAGTTCCAGCCCGAGGATCATGTCGCGAAGCTGCGTTTCAACCTGCCTCATCTGTGACATTGGCGACCATTCTCCGTTTTAAACCCGCACCCCGATTGACAAGCGGCGTCAACAGGCGCACTCATGCATACCAATTTGGTATCCCAAAACGGAATACATTGCAACCGCGAGACATGATATGAGTACCGCCCAAGCCGCTGCCGGAAATGAAACGGCCCAGGACAGCCCCGAACGCTACTGGAAGCAGAACCTTTTGATCTGCCTCATTGGTTCGTTCACGACGCTCATTGCCATGTCGCTGCTCCTGCCCTTCCTCCCGCTTTATGTGGAACAGCTTGGCGTCGTCGATCACGCGGCCATCGTGCAGTGGTCGGGCATCGCCTATGGCGCGACCTTTCTGGCAGCAGCCTTCGTCGCGCCGCTCTGGGGCAAGCTCGGCGATCGTTACGGGCGCAAGCTCATGCTGATCCGCGCCAGCCTCGGCATGGCCATCGCCATGTCGCTGATCGGCATGGTGACGAGCGTGTGGCAACTGGTGGCGTTGCGCCTGTTTGTGGGCATTGCGGGCGGCTATTCGTCCGGATCGATGATCCTCGTCGCCACGCAGACGCCGAAGGACAAGACCGGCTGGGCGCTGGGCGCGCTTTCGGCGGGCATCATGGCGGGCAATCTGGCGGGCCCGCTGCTCGGCGGCGCCTTGCCGCCGCTGATCGGCATCCGCGCAACCTTCTGGCTGGCGGGCGGCGTGATCTTTCTCACATTTCTGGCCACGACTTTCCTCATTCGCGAAGAACGCAAGCCGCCAAAGCCGACGCAGGAACAGAAGGCGGAATCGATCTGGAGCGCTATTCCCAACCGGAAACCGGTCATCGCCATGCTGGTGACGGGGATGCTGCTGCTTTTCGCCAATATGTCGATAGAGCCGATCATCACCGTCTACGTTATCCAGTTGATGGACGACCAGACGAAAGTGACGCTGATTTCCGGCGTGGTGATGGCTGCGGCAGCGCTCGGCAGCATCCTGTCATCCTCGCGATTGGGCCGCCTTGCCGACCGCATCGGCCACACACGCGTCATCATCGGGGCGCTTTCGGTTTCCGCACTGCTTTTGATCCCGCAGGCTTTTGTGACGCAAGCTTGGCAACTGATCGGCCTGCGCTTTCTGATGGGGCTGGCGCTGGGCGGGCTTCTGCCCTGCATCAGCAGCGTCATAAGACACAACGTCCCCGACCGCGTGGCGGGCGGCGTGCTTGGGCTTTCCGTCTCGGCCCAATATGTCGGGCAGGTTGCCGGGCCAGTGGCAGGCGGCTTCGTCGGCGGCCACTTCGGCATGCGTTCCGTGTTCCTCGGCACATGCCTGATCATGGCGCTCGGCGCAATTTATAACTGGACCATCCTGCGCAAGAACCCGTAGTTTCCGTCATCGTCCGAATCCCCAACGCCATGGTGGAACCAGCATGACAGCCCATATTTTCGCGCCTTTCGAAATGCTTGCGGAAAGGCTTCTGCCCCATGCGCTTGAACACGGTGAGGATGGATCGCATGACCTTTCTCACCTTGCCCGCGTCTGGAAAAATGCAGCCGCAATCCAGCGTCGGGAAGGCGGCGACGCGGAAGTGCTGTGCGCCGCCGCCCTGTTGCACGATTGCGTGAGCGTGGAGAAAAACTCGCCTGACAGAAATCGCGCTTCGCGTCTGGCGGCGGAGAAGGCATCAATGCTGCTACACAGCCTTGGCTGGAATGAAGAGAGCATCGGCCTTGCCGCACATGTCATCGAGGCGCACAGCTTTTCGGCCAATATCGAGCCTGTCACGACGGAAGCGAAGATATTGCAGGACGCCGACCGTCTCGACGCGATAGGCGTCATTGGCGCGGCACGCTGTTTCTACATTGCGGGCCGCATGGGCAGCGCGCTTTACGACTGGCGCGATCCCCATGCCGAAAACCGTCCGCTGGACGACAAGCGCTTCGCGCTCGATCATTTCCGCACCAAGCTGTTCAGCCTCGCCTCCGGTTTCAAGACGGAAACCGGAAAGCTTATGGCAGCCGAACGGCACAGGCGGCTGGAAGCCATATTTGATGACTTCCTTGCCGAAGCCGATGGCTAGATCGAATAACCGCCATCGACATTGAGCGCCGTCCCCGTCACCATGGAGGCGGCGTCGGAGGCCAGCCAGAGTGCGGCTTCCGCCACATCCGCCGGCGTCGAAAAACGGTCGAGCGGAATGGTGCGTTTCAGCGCTGCGCGCGCCTCCGGCGTGTCCTCCGCCAGAAACAGCTTCAATGCCTCTCCGTCGCTTTCGGCGGGGCAAATGCAGTTGACGCGGATATTCTTCTCCGCCAGTTCCAGCGCCATCGCCTTGGTCGCGCTGATGATCCATCCCTTGGAGGCGCTGTACCAGACAAGCCCCTTGCGAGGGCGCAGCGCAGTTGCCGAAGCCGTATTGATGATGACGCCGCCGCCCTGATGCTCCATGATCGGCACAACGATCTGGCTGGAATAATAAAGCGCCTTCATATTCACCGCGGCGATCAGATCGAAACTGTCCTCCGTCACTTCCGTCAGAGGCATGTTGCGATGCGTGAAACCGGCATTGTTGACCATGATGTCGATGCGGCCGAACGCCTCGAAGGCCGTGCGCGCCACGCGCTCCATGTCGTCCTTGCGCGAAACATCGGCCTGCACGGAAAGGCTGTTCTTGCCGATATCGGCAAGCTCGTCCTCGACACGCTTCACATTCACATCTGCGAGAACGACCCTGGCGCCTTCGGCTGCAAAACGGCGCGCCATGCCTGAACCGAAGCCCGAACCGGCACCGGTGATGATTGCGACCTTGTCTTGCAGCCTCTTCATGTCATTCTCCTTTGGCATAATCTCGTAAATCTATTCGTAATTGGGGCTGGCTCCGAAACCCAGAAATCCGATTCAATTCCGCTCATTCGAGCTGGCAGCTCTATCTGCTTTGTCACCCTTCCGTCGAGTGCAATTCGATCTCAGAGTCTGTCAAAAAGCGGCACGCGCCTGCGCGCTTAGGCGGCATCTGTGCGCGAGCTGGCAAGATGATAAGGCTGGAGCAATATCTCGGCGGGGATACCCCACGCACGATTGATCTTATAGGCCATGTCCATATTGAGCGCCCTGCGCCGATTGAGAATTTCCGATGCCCGGGACCGCGATCCTATCACCCCTGCAAAAGCGGACTGATTCAGCCCATGCATCTGCATATATGCCGTGATCGTTTCTATCGGCCCCGCCAGCGGGATCGGAAACTGTTCGCGTTCATAGGTTTCAACGAGCGCCGACAACACGTCAAACCGATCGGCTTCCGGCGAGCCGGCTTCCGGCAACTTGTCAAAATATCCGGCAATTTCCGCCAGCGCCCATTCATAATCAGCTTCAGTTTTGATCGGACGAATATTTTCCATCACACTGTCTCCGGATTGATGCGCTCATATTCCTTGTGCGTGCCGACAAATTTCACGAGCACGCGCCCGAATGGATAAGCGACATGAACGATCAGGCGATATTTGTTCCCGGCGATATCAAAGATGACACGATTGTCCGCTACGAAATCAACTGTCGAACCAAACATCTTCTTGATGTCGGCTGGGCCGGTCCAATGCGCCTTGCTCACAAGAGAAAACCAAACAACCAAAGGTGTCTCGGCTTGTGGATGCCTGATCCAGAAGTCCCTCAGGGTTTTGCGAGCGATGATCTGCATGAAGCGCAAGATAGTCTATTCCCAGAATGGGAACAAGCCAAATGTTCCCAATCCGGGAATATTGTCTTGGATTGCTTCAATTTCGTGCGATTGCGGCATTGCGACTGTTGAATTTAAATCGATTAGATAATAGACAAGGGCAGCGTTAAAATCGCATGCTGCCCGCAGGCAGACTGATTTGCGCAAGAAGAGAGAGCGATAGATGACCAGCCAGACAATTCCGGTAGAGCCCTTCGACTGCATCGTGTTCGGCGGTTCCGGCGATCTTGCCGAGCGCAAGCTCATCCCGGCGCTATATCAGCGTCAGCGTGCAGGCCAGCTCACCGACCCGACGCGCATCATCGGCGCATCGCGCAGCGCCATGACGGATGACGAATACCGACAGTTTGCACGCAATGCCATCCATGAGCATGTGAAGCCAGAGGAAGTCGACGAGAAGGAAGTCGACAGCTTTCTCGCCCGCCTCAGCTATGTGGCTGTCGATGCCAAGTCCGAAGAAGGCTGGGATGCGCTCAAGACCCTGATCGGCAAGAAGCCGGAAAAAATCCGCGCTTTCTATCTCGCCGTCAGCCCGACGCTTTTCGGTGACATCGCCACGCGCCTGAAGGCGCATGGTCTCATCACCCGCGACACGCGCATCATCGTGGAAAAGCCGATTGGCCGCGATCTGGAATCCGCCATGGCGCTCAACGATACGCTGGGCAGCGTTTTCCGCGAGGACCAGATTTTCCGCATCGACCATTATCTGGGCAAGGAAACCGTGCAGAACCTGATGGCGCTGCGCTTTGCCAATGCGCTTTATGAGCCGCTGTGGAACTCCGCCCATATCGACCATGTGCAGATCACCGTCGCCGAAGCCGTCGGCCTGGAAGGGCGCGCAGGCTATTACGACAAGGCGGGCGCGCTGCGCGATATGGTGCAGAACCATATTCTCCAGCTTCTTTGCCTCGTTGCAATGGAGCCGCCTTCATCGATTGAAGCCGACGCCGTCCATGACGAAAAGGTCAAGGTTCTGCGCTCCCTGAAGCCGATCACCAATCTCAATGTCGAGGACGTGACGGTGCGCGGCCAGTATCGCGCCGGAGCCTCCGCAGGCGGTCCGGTACGCGGTTATCTGGAAGATCTGGAAAGCGACACCAGCAATACCGAAACCTTTGTGGCGCTGAAGGCGGAAATCGCCAACTGGCGCTGGGCGGGCGTGCCGTTCTACCTGCGCACCGGCAAGCGGCTTGCCACGCGCGTTTCGGAAATCGTCGTTACCTTCAAGCCGATCCCGCATTCCATCTTCGGTGAAAGCGCCGGCAAGGTGATGGCCAACCAGCTCGTCATCCGCCTCCAGCCCGATGAAGGCGTGAAGCAATGGCTGATGATCAAGGATCCGGGTCCGGGTGGCATGCGCCTGCGCCACGTGCCGCTGGACATGACCTTTGCCGAATCCTTCAGCGAACGCAATCCGGATGCCTATGAACGCCTCATCATGGACGTCGTTCGCGGCAACCAGACGCTTTTCATGCGCCGCGACGAAGTGGAAGCCGCATGGCGCTGGGTCGATCCGATCCTTCAGGGATGGGATTTGAACAGCCAGCCCGTTCAGGGTTACACAGCAGGAACATGGGGCCCCTCGTCCTCCATCGCGCTTATCGAGCGTGACGGGCGCACATGGCACGAGAGCCTCTAGTTTTTGCATGGAAAGGAATGGAATGAGCATCGAACGGCATGATTTCACCAGCGGAACGGAACTGGCGCAGGCGCTCTCCGAAGCCATTGCGAACAAGCTGAATGCCGCCATCGCCGAGCGGGGTCAGGCCACCCTCGCCGTCTCCGGCGGCACCACGCCGCTCAAGCTGTTCGAGGTGCTTTCCCGCAAGATGATCGACTGGAACCTCGTCACGATCACCCTCGTGGACGAGCGTTTCGTGCCGGTCGAAAGCGACCGTTCCAACGAAAGGCTGGTGCGCGAGCATCTTCTGCGCGACCATGCGGGCGTCGCCCGGTTTGTCGGCCTCTACAATCCGGCGGCGACGGTTGAAACGGCGGCGCTTGCCGCCGCCAGCCGCATCGATGCGCTGCGCCAGCCTTTTGATGTGGTGGTGCTCGGCATGGGCAATGACGGTCATACCGCATCCTTCTTTCCCGATGCCGACCGGCTCGATCAGGCGATCGATCCGGCAACGCGCGCGCTCGTGCTGCCGATCCATGCCGAGAGCGCCGGTGAAAAGCGCCTGACGCTGACCCTGCCGCTCATCGCAGGAGCCGACATGCTGGTGCTGCACATCGAAGGCGCCGCCAAGCAGTCAACGCTGGAAAAGGCGCTTTCCGGCGATGACGAGAATGAAATGCCAGTTCGGGCTGTCTTCCATCATGCCCGCACCCCCGTCCAGCTTTATTGGACAAGCTGAGGCGCATCCCGAAGAGCGTGAAACGGTTTTCGGACAAGATGCGCGTAAAAACAAAGAGATAGAGCATTTCCAACAGGCCAGATTGGCACAGGTGATACCCATGCCCATGCAGTCCGCACATAAACGCATACAGGAAATCACCGCACGCATTCGCGAACGTTCCAAGCCGACCAGAGAGGCCTATCTCAGTCGGGTTCGCGAGGCAGCTTCAAACAAGCCGAAACGCGCCGTCCTTGGCTGCGCCAATCTCGCCCATGGCTTTGCCGCCTGCGGCCCGCATGACAAGGCAGCGCTGACTGGCGACGAAGTTCCGAACCTCGGCATCATCACTGCCTATAATGACATGCTGTCGGCGCATCAGCCGTTTGAAACCTTTCCGCAGCTCATCAAGCAGGCGGCGCGCGAAGCGGGCGGCGTGGCGCAGGTTGCAGGCGGCGTGCCCGCCATGTGCGATGGCGTGACGCAAGGGTTCGCGGGCATGGAACTGTCGCTGTTCTCCCGCGAAGTCATCGCGATGGCAACCGCTGTCGGCCTGTCGCACGATATGTTCGATGCCGCCGTCTATCTCGGCGTCTGCGACAAGATCGTGCCGGGCCTCATCATCGGTGCCTTGACCTTCGGCCACCTGCCCGCCGTGTTCGTGCCTGCCGGACCGATGACCAGCGGCTTGCCCAATGACGAAAAGGCCAAGACCCGCCAGCTTTATGCGGAAGGCAAGGTCGGGCGCGCCGAACTGCTGGAATCGGAGTCCAAATCCTATCACGGTCCCGGCACCTGTACTTTCTACGGCACGGCCAATTCCAACCAGATGCTGATGGAAATCATGGGGCTGCACCTGCCGGGCGCATCCTTCATCAATCCGGGCACGCCGCTGCGCGATGCGCTGACCCGCGAGGCGGCCAAGCGCGCGCTGGCCATCACCGCCTGCGGCAATGAATATACGCCGGTCGGCGAAATGCTGGACGAGCGTTCCTTCGTCAATGGCGTCATCGGTCTCAATGCGACCGGCGGTTCCACCAACCATACCATCCATCTGATCGCCATGGCCGCTGCCGCCGGCATCAAGCTGACATGGCATGATATTTCGGAGATTTCGGATGTGGTGCCGCTTCTGGCGCGTGTCTATCCGAACGGCCTTGCCGATGTGAACCATTTTCATGCCGCTGGCGGCATGGGTTTCCTGATCCGTGAATTGCTCGATGGCGGCATTCTGCATGAGGATGTGCGCACCGTCTGGGGCGAAGGCCTGCGGCCTTATGCCATCGAACCGAAGCTTGGCGCTGACGGCAATGTCTTGCGTGAGCCGGTGCCGGAAAAAAGCGGCGACGACAAGGTTCTGGCCAAGATCCATGCGCCGTTCCAGCCGACCGGCGGCATCAAGGTTCTGACCGGCAATATCGGCAATGCGATCATCAAGGTTTCCGCCGTGAAGCCGGAGCGTCAGGTCATTGAGGCACCCGCCAAGGTCTTCAACGATCAGGCGGAAATGCAGGCCGCGTTCAAGGCTGGCGAACTGACCGGCGATTTCATCGCCGTGGTCCGCTATCAGGGTCCGAAAGCCAATGGCATGCCGGAACTGCACAAGCTGATGACCGTCCTCGGCATCTTGCAGGATCGCGGCCAGCGCGTTGCCCTTGTCACTGACGGCCGTCTGTCGGGGGCATCCGGCAAGGTGCCTTCCGCCATCCATGTCACGCCGGAAGCGCTCGATGGCGGTGTCATCGGAAAAATCCGCGATGGCGATGTTATCCGCCTCGATGCCGTCAATGGTACGCTGGAGGTTTTGGCCAATATCGCCCTGCTGAACGATCGCGGCGAGGATCGCCCTGATCTTTCCGGCAATGAACATGGCATGGGACGCGAATTGTTCCGCGCCTTCCGCCAGATCGCCGGGCGGGCTGACGAAGGCGCTTCGGTATTCTGAAAACGCCCGAATAAAATTAAGGCAAAACAGCGATTTTAGCTGTTTTGCCCTTCAAACCATCAAAACCGGAATGAAACTGCGCAAAAAGCGCAGCTCAATTGTGTCAAAAAACTGGCTTTTTCACGCCAGCAGTGCGGCAAGCCGAGGTGAGCGTGTTTGCCATCAGCAGGGCAATGGTCATCGGACCGACGCCACCTGGGACCGGCGTGATTGCTCCGGCGACCTTTTCGGCTTCCGCGAAATCGACATCGCCAACCAGCCGCGTCTTGCCTTCGCCCCGTTCCGGTGCCGGAATGCGATTGACACCGACATCGATCACCGTTGCGCCCGGCTTGACCCAATCGCCCTTGATCATTTGCGGACGCCCGACCGCTGCCACCAGAATGTCCGCCGTGCGGGCAATTGCGGGCAGGTCCTTCGTGCGGCTGTGAGCAACCGTAACCGTCGCATTAGCGGCGAGCAGAAGATTGAACATCGGCTTGCCGACAATGTTGGAACGCCCGATCACCACAGCATTGAGCCCCGAAAGATCGCGGCCATGGACGCGCTCGATCATGATCATCGCGCCTGCTGGCGTGCAGGGAACGAAAGCCGTTTCAACCTCGCCGGTGCCGAGCTTTCCGACATTGATGAAATGGAAGCCGTCGACATCCTTGTCTGGCGAGATGGTCTGGATCACCCGGCCTGCATCAATGTGCTTGGGCAGCGGCAACTGCACCAGAATGCCATGGATGGCGGGATCGTTGTTCAGGCTCTCGATCAGGTCGAGAAGTTCCCGCTCCGATGCCGTTTCCGGCAGATCATGCTGAACGGAGTGAAAGCCGCACTCCTTGGCCTTGCGGCTCTTGGAGGCGACATAGACCTGGCTTGCCGGGTCTTCGCCGACAATCACCACTGCAATGCCGGGCACGATGCCGGTTGCGGCCACGAGCTTTTCGGTTTCGGTCTTCACCGTGGAAACCACATCCTCGGCGAGCTTCTTGCCATCAATCAATTGGGCCATAGCGAGCGCTCCGTTCTTTCGTGATTGTCTGGGAGATACACGACATATTTTCCGCACACATGCCCATAAGCGTCATGACGCCCGATGACAATTGGCGAATGCGCGACAATGCAGGATTTCTGGCAGGATTTTATGAAATTTCAGATGTCAGAGCCGCGAGGCGCGGGATGAACGCACCTCATCGATGGCGCGACCGATGGCCGAATTTTCCCGGGGTCGGCTGGCACCGTCATTCTCGGCTTCCCAGCGCGCATTGGCTTCGCGGATCACGGCGGCAAGACGGGTCTCGCCATAGGTTTCGAGAACCTCTTCCGGCTCGGCCTCCGCCTTTGATGACGGGCGGGGCTCGCGACCGGCCAGCGCCATGGAAAGGAGACCCAGAAGGAAACCGCCCCCAAATCCGACAGCGATGATCCATTGCGGCGGGAGACTGCGCGGGTGCGGTTCAGCAATGGCAGGCGCGACAATCCGCACTGTCGCCGCCGAGCCGGTCGAGGCAGGCTCACCCCGCGCCGCGCGCATCTGCAAATCTTCAAACAGCGCCTGCTTTGCCGCTGCATCGCGCTCAAGCATTTGCAGGCGGGCCTTGTCTTCATCCGTCGCGGGTGCGGAGCCGAAACCGGCAATGGCGGCGGCGGCTTTCTGCTCGCGTTCGACCGCATTCTTAAGATCGGCCTGCAAGGCGCTGCGCTGGCTGGAAATCTCCTTGTCGATCTCCGCCTCGATTTGCTTTGCTTCGGTCCCCTGCCCTGCGGCGCGATAGCGCTCCACCAGCGCGCCAAGTGGACCGGAACGCATGCTTTCCGGCACGCCTTCGCGGACAAGGCTCGCGGCATTCGCTCCATTCAGGCGGTTTGCCTCCGCGGCGATCCGCGCTGTCTCGGCCTTGCTGTAGGCAAACTCGCGTTGAAGGGCGGCCTTGTTGTCGTCATTGCCAAAGTCGCGGCTGACACGAAAGGCCGTTGCCGCCTGTCGCGCCGCTTCGGCATCCGCCTCCAGACTTTGCAGGCGCGCCGGAAGATCGCCTTCAGCCGCGCTCAATGGAGCGCCGCCTTGCAGATGATCGCGAAACGCCTGCGCAACCGCATTGGCCAGAAGCGCCGCCGTTTCCGGCCTGTCTGCTGTAGCCTCGACATTCACCGTGCCGCTGTCGAGCGCCTGCGTGAAATCGAGGCGCTGGCGCAGCAAATCAACACCGGAGGCCTTTGACGCTGGCCTTTGCAAATCCTCAGGCAGCAACCTGTTGAGGCGGGCGCGCAATTCCTCCTGAAGTGAAGGCCGGCCCAGATCCTCCGCGCGCGTTATGCGCGCCAACTGCGCAGCACGTTCCAGAACAACATTCGAGGCAATTTCGCTGCGCCGTTCGGGCGGAAAAACCTGCATGGAAGCCGTCGCCGCATATTGGGGCGGCACGAGAAAGGCATATGTTGTTGCAACAATTCCGCCCAGTAGCGTGAAACCGGCCAGAAGCCCCCAACGCCGCTTCCGGCGAGGCAATTTCACCGGCTCGCTTTCAGGCTTCGCGGAAGCATCCGCCGCAGGTTGCGCGCTCGCCGCCGCGCTGTCGAGATTGGCCTGCAATGCGTCACGCACGGCGTGCATCCGGCTTTGCATATCGGCCTTCGGATCAATCGCGCCCGCGTATCCGGCTTCCAACAGTTCCTGCTTGCGGCGAAGCAATTCCTCGCGGCGCCTTTGATGTTCGCGCTCTTCGTCATTCTGGAAAAGGCGGGACGAGGGAACCGGCTCAAGAAATTCCGGCGCATAGGCCAGCAGCGGGCGGGCAGCCGTACGTCTTGCCCTTGTGTCCTTCTCCACCATCGTTCCGTCCCGCTTGCACCGAAGTTATTGATCCAGATTAATATTTATCATGGCAAATAAACCGTTAAAATTGCAATTATATGCGTTGATTCACGCAGATAAATCAGGAGGCCAGCGTGAACGCCGAAGCGGAATACGCCATCGATCCAGACCGGCTTAGCGGCATCATCCGATTTATCCAGAATGCGGAACGGCTGAAAAGCACGTTACGTTCCGGTCATACCTCCCAAGGCCGACCGGAAAGTACCGCCGAACATAGCTGGCGGCTTTGCCTGCTGGTGTCGCTGTTCGACCGGGAACTGGGCGATTGCGACCGGCTGAAACTCATCAAGATGTGCATCGTCCACGATCTGGGCGAGGCGATTTCCGGCGACGTACCTGCCATCCATCAATCCGCCGATGACGGGCGCGCCGCGCGTGAAAGAGCCGATCTCCTGACACTGTGCGCGCCGCTGCCGGATGATCTGCGTAACGAAATCATGGAGCTTTGGGCGGACTATAACGAAGGCAGTTCACCGGAAGCGATATTCGCCAAGGGCTTCGACAAGCTTGAGACCATGCTGCAGCACAATATCGGGCTGAACCCGCCGGATTTCGACTATGCTTTCAATCTGGGCTACGGCGTCAGGCAGACCGCCCGCCACCCGCTGCTGCGCCAGTTCCGCGAAATCGTGGACGGTGAAACCCGGCGCAATGCAGAGCGACAGTCGTAAAGCGGTTCCGGTGAAAACAGAGCCGCTCTATCCATTTGTTTTGCCGCATTATCCAACGCATCGAAGCGGGATAAGAAATCAGTCCAATGAACTGATTTCCCCGCGTAGACGTTTCACACTTTTGGCTCGAAAATGCTCTAACTCAAGGTCGCGAAGTGGCGCAGGGTGAACGTGATCTGGTAAACCAGCGCAACGGCCGCAAAAACCGCATGATAGCGCCTGTTGTCCCATAACACGGCGATCAGGCTGAACAGGATGAAGCAGGCAACCTGAATGGGATATTCGATCCCGTAAACCCGGTAGTGATCGGCGCCTTTCAACAGCGTATCGATGAAGTCGGCCACATAGACCAAGGCCAGAATGCCGAAGAACCACTTGCGCCGGGAAATGAAGTAATCGCGGTAGCCGGTATATTCCTCCATGCTGTCGGGAAAGAGCAGCGTGCAGAGCAGGAAATAAAGGCCGGCATAAAAGATCACGAAGAGATATTTCTCGAAAGTCCAGAGCTGAATGGTTCGCAAGCCGAACTCGAACCACCAGAAATGAATGACCGAAAGCAGGATGAAACCGACCCACGCCAGATGGACGGGATAAATCCTCTGCTTGCCGGGATGCTGGATGAACCGCGCCAGCCCCGTCAGAAGGCGGGAAACGCACAGGCCGAGGATCATGCCTATGATGATGCGGACATGGCCAAAAGCTTCGGCTGGCGGCACGCCCGTTGTCAAAGCCGCGTCCATTCGTCCCCTCCGAAAATCCACTCAATTCCGGCTCATACTGCGCGATACAGGCTGGTGGATCAATGATTTAACCTTAGAAACACGTGGATAGGCCGCATATGCTTGCACAGCGCGGCGAGGCGGCGCTATACCATGCTCCAAACGAACTCCAAGGGTGGAACGATCAATATGCATGACACGGTAATTCTGGTCGGTTGCGGCAATATGGGCTTCGCCATGCTCAAGGGCTGGCTCGATAGCGGCATCCTCAAGGCGAAGGACGTTTACGTCGTGGAGCCGACGGAAGCGCTTCGCGATCGCGCTGCTGGCGCTGGCGTCCATGCCTTTGCCGATGCTGACGCCCTGCCCGGCGATCTGAAGCCGCGCATGGTTCTCGTGGCCGTCAAGCCGCAGGTCATGGCACAGGTTCTGCCTGCCTATAAGCGTTTTGCATCCGCTGCCACTTTCGTCAGCGTCGCAGCAGGCATTCCGGTCGCGCTTTTTGAAAGCCAACTCGGTCAGGACGCAGCCGTGCTGCGCTGCATGCCCAACACGCCCGCCGCCATCGGCAAGGGAATGCTCGTTACCTACAAGAACGCCAATGTAAGCGATGAAGACGAAGCTTTTATCGCGCGCCTGCTTGAAACATCCGGCAAGGTCGCAAGCGTGAACGATGAAGCGCTGATGGATGCCGTGACTGCCGTTTCAGGTTCCGGCCCGGCCTATGTGTTCCACTTCATCGAGGCGCTGACTGAGGCCGGTGTGACGGCTGGCCTGCCGCGTGAAACGGCGGCACTGCTTGCCATGCAAACGGTGATGGGCGCTGGCGCTCTGGCAGATGCCAGCACCGACACGCCGTCAAAACTGCGCGAACAGGTGACAAGCCCGAACGGCACCACGGCGGCGGCGCTTGAGGTTTTGATGGGCGGCGACCGCCTCAAGACGCTGGTTGCGGAAGCCGTGGAAGCTGCCCGCAAGCGTTCGGTGGAACTGGGCAAGGCTTAAACAAACAGACGCGGCACCGCTTCGATCAGCGCCTGTGTGACAGGCGCTTGCGGTGCCGTTATCAATTCCTGCGTGGGGCGGCATTCGACAATCCGCCCGCGCTCCATCACCGCGATGCGATCCGCCATCTGTGCCGCAACCGCCAGATCGTGCGTGATGAAGAGATAGGCCGTCCGCTCGGTTTTCTGTAGGTCCCGCAACAGGTTGAGAATGGCGCTGCGCACAGTGACATCGAGCGCCGAAACCGCCTCGTCCAGCACGACCAGCGACGGCTTGGTTGCAAGCGCGCGTGCAATCGCCACACGCTGGCGCTGCCCGCCGGAAATCTCATGAACGCCGCGCCGCGCCAGCGCCGGATCGAGCCCGACCGTTTGCAGAAGGCTAGCAATATCGCGCTTCAGCCCGTGAATGCGCAGCGGCTCGCGCAAAAGATCATGAACGCTCGCACGCGGATTGAAGGCTGAAAGCGGGTCCTGAAACACCATTTGCATGCGCGCCCGTGCCTTGCGAAGTTCGGCACCGTTGAGCGCCAGCCAGTCGCTGCCTTCAAAGCGGATTGCGCCGCTTTCAAGCGGGTGAAGCCGCAAAACCGCGCGCGCCAGCGTGGACTTGCCGCTGCCTGACGGCCCCACCAGCGCCAGCGTTTCGCCGCGCTCAATCGCGAGGCTGACGCCATTGAGCGCGGGGGTGTCGCCATAGCGCAGGATGAGATCGTCAGCTTTCAAAAGCGGCTCAGCCATGGGCCGCCTCCAGCACCGGCACAGCGGCAATGAGCGCTTTTGTATAATCCGTTTGCGGGTTGGAGACGATATTTCGTGCCGGGCCGAGTTCCACCAGCTTTCCCCGACGGAAAACAGCAATGCGGTCGGCCAGTCCCGATGCCAAAGCGATGTCATGGGTGATGAAGATCAGCGTCATGCCGTCTTCGCGCACCAATTCGCGCAGGAGCGAGACAATCTCCTTCTGGACAATCGTATCGAGCGCGCTTGTCGGCTCGTCCGCGATCAGCAGGCGCGGACTGGCGGCAATGGCGAGCGCAATCGCGATGCGTTGCTTCTGCCCGCCGGAAAACTGATGCGGATAGCGTGCGAAGCTGGCCTCCGGCTGCGGAATATGGACACGCTGCAAAAGGCTTATTGCTTTGGTTTTCGCCGCCAGCCTGTCGATGTTCGCATGGGCGCGAATAGTCTCGACAAGCTGCGCGCCGACCGTCATCAGCGGATCGAAGCTCGATGCCGGGTCCTGAAACACGAAGCCTATGTCGCGCCCCGGTCTCGGCTTGCCATCCGCCCAGTGGAAGTTGCCCGACAGGCGTGCATTGCCCGGCAGGAGCGAGGCCAAGGCCAGCGCCAGCGTGCTTTTGCCCGAGCCGCTTTCACCAATGATCGCCAGCGTTTCGCCCTTCCCTATATCGAGATCGATATTCTCCAGCGCGGGTTCGCTGCCGTAGGATACGGAGAGTTTTTCAAGGCGGACAAGGCTGCTCATGACTGCACCTCGCGCCGCGACAGACTATTCGTCAGCCCTTCGCCCGTCAGATAGACGCCAACGACAGTCAATGCCAGCGCCAGCCCCGGCAGGATGGAAAGCCATGGCGCGGACCGCAGGACCGCGCGCCCTTCGGCGATCATGCCGCCCCAGCTCACGCGGTTGAGATCGCTGAGGCCCAGAAAGGACAAGGCCGCTTCGATCAAAATGGCTGAAGCGACGATGACAGGCGCCAGCGCCAGCACCGGCGGCAGGGCATTGGGTAAAATCTGGCGAAAAGCGATTTCCATGGGATGCATGCCGATGACGCGGGCTGACGCCACATAGTCGCTTTCGCGGATGGAAAGCACCTGCCCGCGTGTGAGGCGCGCCGCCTGCGTCCAGCTTGAAAGGGCGATTGCGGCGATCAGCACCGGCAGCGACGGCCCGGCAATGCTGACCAGAGCCAGCGCCAGCAGGAAACCCGGAACGGTCTGGAAGGCTTCGGTGATACGCATCAGCACTTCATCGACGATACCGCCCGCAAAACCGGCCAGCGTTCCGACGATGCTGCCGAGAATGATCGAAGCCAGGGCCGCAGCCAGCCCGACGAGAAGCGAGGTGCGCGCACCATAGAAAATCCCGGACAAGACATCGCGTCCAAGCCGGTCTGTTCCGAAAATAAAGTCGGTATTTTCAAAAGGTTGTACCAGCGGCGTCGAGACAATGCTTAACGGATCGCCGGGAAAGAGTAGAGGCGCGATAAGTGCCGCGAGCACAAGCAGGGCCAGCAGGATTGCGCCCGTTATACCTTCACCCGTTCTAAAATAACGTTTCGAGTGACTCACGCCCTGCCGCCTCCGGTCGCGATACGCGGGTCGAGCCAGAGATAGATCAGGTCGATCAGGAAATTGACCACGATCACCATGATAGCGCTGGCCAGAATAACACCGAGCAGAAGCGGCGTGTCGCGGCTTGCGACGGCCTCCTGCGCCAGCCGTCCCAGCCCCGGCACCGCGAAGACGCTTTCGATCACCACGCTGCCGCCGAGCATGGATGCGGCCTGCAAGCCAAGCACGGTCACAAGCGGCAGAAATGCATTGCGCGCCACATGGCGCAGGACAATGCGCGAATGCGAAATACCCCTTGCCCGCAAGGCCCGCACGAAATCCATGCGCCATATATCGGCCATGGCGGCGCGCATCACCCGCAGGTAAAGCGCCAGATAGATGACCGCCAGCGAAACGACCGGCAGCACCAGATGAACGGCAATGTCGCCTGCCCGCGCCAGCCCGTGCTTGCCGGAGGCGATTGTTTCAATGCCGCTCGACGGCAGCCAGCGCAGCCGGATCGAAAACAGGATGACCAGCACGAGCGCCAGCCAGAAACCGGGGATCGCATAAAGGACCAGCGATGCCACGGAAAGGAACCGGTCGCGAAAGCTTCCGGGTCTGGCACCGGCAACGATACCGAGGAGAGACCCCACGGCAAAAGACAAGGCTGTCGCCGCGCCCATCAGAAGCAGCGTGTTGGGCAGACGTTCCAGTATAATATCAAGAATGGGCCGGTTGAAACTGACGGACCAGCCGAGATTACCCTGCGCAAGCGCGGCCAGATAGGCCCCGAGCCGATGCCAGACCGACTGATCCAGCCCCCAGCGCGCCCGCATTTCCGCAATCGTCGCCGCATCGCCGCCGAATGTCACGGCATAGGCGTCGACGGCATCGCCCGGCGCGCTTTCCAACATGAAAAAGCAGCCGACAATGACAATCAGCAGCACGATAATGCTGCCGGCCAGTCGTTTGCGGAAAAGGGCCAGAATCTGTTTCACAATGGCAGGATACAATCAATCCGGGAGGTTCGTCACTGTTCCAGCCAGGTATCCGCCCAATTGGAAACAGCCCAGCGCGGATTGTTGGAAACATTCTTCACCCGGTCGCTGGCAACCGTGATGAAACCCCATTCCGCGACATTGATGAGCGGCAAATCCGCCTCCACCATCTGCTGGAACTGATGATAGAGCGCCGTGCGCTTTTTCTCATCGATCTCACGCGCCGCTTTGGCGATCAGCGCGTCCAGTTCCCCATTGGCATAGCCGCCCTGATTGGAGAACGGCACGCCTGCGGGGATGCCGCTTTCCACCAGAATTGTGGTCGATATGGCCGGATCGCCGCGATAAACCGTGGGCGCGATGGCCAGATCGAAATCATGGTCGGTATAAACCGCCTTCTGATGCGCAGCGGAATCATTGTTGACGATGCGCGCATCGATGCCGATGGCGGCAAGCGCCTGCCGCAGATAATCGCCGAACTGCTTGGTTTCGTTGAAATAAGGCGCAGGAAGAAGCCTGAGCGTGAAGCGCGTGCCGTCCTTGCCTCGCTTGTAACCGGCCTCGTCCAGCAGCGCATTCGCCTTTGCGACGTCGAACGGATAGGACGGCACGTCATCGGTATAGAACTGGCTGTCATAGCGCGGCACGGGACCGGTCGAGGACTTGGCATAGCCAAGGAAAATCGTCTTCACCACAAAATCGCGGTCGATGGCGTGCGCGATTGCCTGCCTGACCTTCAGGTCCGCCAGCTCCTTGCGGCGATGGTTGATCTCCACCACCAGCTGATAGGTCAGCGCCTCATAGCCCTTGGAGATGACGGTAAGGCCCGGAACTTTCGAGATGCGGTCCAGATCGGCAAGCGGCACGGCGGAAAAGGCGGCGAGGTCGATCTCTTCCGCCTCCAGCGCACCCGCCGCTGCCGCCCGATCCGGCAGTACACGATAGATGATCTCGTCCAGATGGGGCTCGCCTTCGCCCCAATAATCGTCGTTGCGCGCCAGCCGGTAATATTCGCCGGTCTTGTGCTCGGCATATTTGAACGGGCCTGTGCCAACGAGCTTTTCATTGGCCGGATTGGCCATGATGTCGGTGCCTGCAAAAACGTGTTTCGGCAGCACCGCGGTCAGCGCCGGCAGGGCATTGCGAACAAGCTGGAAAGGCGTTGGCTCGGAGAAATGGAAGATAGCCGTGAGATCATCCGGCGTTTCCACCTTGTCCAGCGCCTTGAACACGACACGGCCAAGATTTTGCAGCGGTTTCCAGACTTCCATCGCCGAAAAGGCCACATCCGCCGATGTGAATGGCTTGCCGTCATGCCATTTGACGCCATCGCGTAAGTGGAACGTCGCCGTCAGCCCGTCAGCGGAACCCTCCCAGCCTGTGGCAAGCCGCGGAGCGAGACCGTTTTCGCCCTCGAAGGACGCTTCCGCCAGAGGCTCGATCACCTTGCTTGCGACGAAGAAGACGCCGTTGGATGCCACGATAGCCGGATTGAGATTGCGCGGCTCTGAATCCGCGGCCACGACCAGCCGCCCGCCTTTCTGCGCATGACTTGCCGCCTTCGACCCTCGCGGCCAGACGGCAACAGCAGCCAAAGCGGTCGATCCCGCCAGAAAAGCCCTGCGCGACAGAACCAGTTGCGCCATATCCCGTGCCTCGCGATCTCATGTCGGTTAGTTCGCATTTCTATATCAGTCACCTTCAAATGACAGGATCAAAATCTGTTACGGTGACAATAAATGCCGAAAAACACTTCGCTTTCCGGCATTTGTAACCGTCAAGTAAAAATAATATTTCAAAGATTGGCTAGCTTGCCTTTGCAGTAATTCAACCTATGCGTTTGAATTATTTTTCCGTTAAAATCTGAATTAAAGAAAATCGCCTCTTGTCAAACGGGGTTCCCTCCGTAGATCATGGTTAATTATGTGTTGTCGTACTTCGTGAACTTCCCTTTCGCACGGCACACATAGACCGCTGAAGAGCAATTCATGACTCTTGTTTGAAGTGCATTTTACCGCGCGTCCTGTTCCGAACACCGTTTCACACATTTCGGGATGCGTTCCAAAATTGAACCATATTGGAAGAGAGGAAACAGAAATGTCGAGTTTGCTGCCCCCGCTTCATGACGGTCACGCACCGATCTATCTGCATCATGCATTTCAGGATGCAGTCGATGCCTATGAGAATTGGACACTCGAAACGACCGAGCCGTCCGTTCAGGTCAACGGCAAGGTGACACGGATCAGCGTCGTTTTCCGCCGCCTGTGGAACTGCACCGATATGGTGCCGCGCCACACGCTGGAAGCGCTGAAAGATATCGTTCCGACCGGTATCATTCATGCCGAACACTGGAAGGAAACGCCTACATTCGCAGAAGCTGCGCGCATCATGCGTGCGGCCTTGGAAAGGCGCAAGGCACGACTGCTCCCCGTCGTGTGCTGATTTTCCCGAACAAATAGAAACGGGCGGATTTTCCGCCCGTTTTGCATGTCCGGAAGCAGGAATGTTGTTCTAGACAGCAGGATCGAGCTTGCGGAAGCGCACGCGGGCGCTGCGCTCGATGGCGGCAACGGTCAGTTCATCCAGCGTCCAGCGGTCACGCAGCATCTGGAGGAATTCAAGCTCTTCCTGCTCCACATGCAGATCAGCGGCAGCCACCTCGACGGCCAGCGCATAGGCCGTGTCATAGAGGCGCTCCGGCAATGCGTCATGCGCGAGATCGAGGATTTTTTCCAGCCCGTCCTCATCCGCCAGAAGCGCATAGCAGTCGCTGGCGAGTTTCGGCAGGCGCTCCTTGTCAAAACCGTGAAAGACCGGCAGGCGGGAAACGACATTGCCAATGGACGACAGTTCGGCATCGGTCATTGTCGTGTCTGCCGCAGAAGTTGTGATCATGATGTAGACGAGCGCATCCTGCGGCGTGATCTTTTTCATCGGGCTACTCCTGTACAGCATGATCGGAATCATCATTTCATTGGAATTGACGGGAAAATTAGGAAGCCTCACGCGGTTACGCAAGGAAATTCGGCGCTGACCGTTGACGGCACGGGGTTGCCGCGCCATAGAGCAGGGGCGCGCATTTCGCGCATCGTTTTCAAAGAATAAAGCCCTTCACAGGATATCAGGATCAAATCATGACTTCGCACCGCCTTCCCGAAATCACGCTGACCCCGGAACTGACCGCGGCGGCTGCGGAAGCGAAAGCATGGCCCTTTGAAGAAGCGAAGAAAATCCTCAAGCGCTACGAGAAGACCGGCCTGCCCGAAACGGTGATCTTCGAGACCGGCTATGGCCCGTCCGGCCTGCCGCATATCGGCACGTTTGGCGAAGTGGCGCGCACCTCCATGGTGCGCCATGCGTTCCGCGTCCTGACCGAAGACAAGGTCAAGACACGCCTCATCTGCTTTTCCGACGATCTCGACGGCATGCGCAAGATCCCGGACAATGTGCCGGACAGGGCAGCCCTCGAACCCTATCTGCAAATGCCGCTTTCCGCCGTCCCGAACCCGTTCGGCGGCGATTACAAGAGCTTTGCCGACCATAACAACGCCATGCTGTGCCGGTTCCTCGACACTTTCGGCTTCGACTACGAATTTGCGAGTGCCACCGACTATTACAAGTCGGGCAAGTTCGATGCCGTGCTGCTCAAGGCCGTCGAGCGCTATGACGACATCATGAAAGTAATGCTGCCGACATTGGGCGAAGAGCGCCAGGCGACCTACAGCCCGTTCCTGCCGATTTCGCCCAAGTCCGGCCGCGTGCTTTACGTGCCGATGAAGCGCGTGGATGCCAAGGCTGGCACAATCACCTTTGACGATGAGGACGGCGTTGAGACCACCCTGTCCGTCACGGGCGGCAATGTGAAGCTGCAATGGAAGCCGGATTTCGGCATGCGCTGGGCGGCGCTTGGCGTCGATTTCGAAATGTTCGGCAAGGATCATCAGACCAATGCGGGCGTTTATGACCGCATCTGCGAAATCCTCGGCGGGCGCGCGCCCGAACATTTCGTCTATGAACTGTTCCTAGACCAGCTTGGCCAGAAGATTTCCAAGTCCAAGGGCAACGGCATTTCCATCGACGAATGGCTGGCCTATGCGCCGACCGAAAGCCTTGCGCTTTACAATTTCCAGAAGCCGAAGACCGCCAAGCGGCTCTATTTCGATGTCATCCCGAAGGCAGTGGACGAATATTTCAGCTATCTTTCGGCCTTTGAGCGTCAGGAATGGAAGGATCGGCTGAACAATCCGGTCTGGCACATTCATTACGGCAATCCGCCGAAGGTGAACCTGCCGGTCACTTTTGCGCTGATGCTCAATCTGGTCAGTGCATCGAATGCCGAAAATCCCTCTGTACTGTGGGGCTTCATCTCGCGGCACGTGCCGGGCGTCACGCCGGAAAACAATCCCGAACTCGACGCGCTCGTCGGCTATGCGATCCGTTACTTCAACGATTTCGTGAAGCCGACCAAGCAGTTCCGCGCACCGGACGATGTGGAACGCGGCGCACTCGAAGCGCTGGATGCGAAGCTTGCAACCCTGCCTTCTGGCACCGATGGCAATGACATCCAGAACGCTATTCTCGATGTCGCCCGCGCCATCGAGCGCTATCAGGACCACAGCAAGAAGAGCCCGGAAGGTGGCCCCGGCGTTTCGGTTTCCTTCTTCCAGATGCTCTATGAAGTGCTGATCGGTCAGGAGCGCGGACCACGTTTCGGCTCATTCGTCGCGCTTTACGGCATCGATGAAACCCGCGCACTGATCAAAAAGGCGCTGGCTGGCGAACTGGCGTAAGGCACGCTCTGCCCCTGAGCAATGAAATTAAAAATAAGGGCGGCTTCGAGCCGCCCTTATTGTCTTGCACAGCCTCACCGACGCGCAGAGCGAAGCGTCGCATCATCCCTGAGCCTGTCGAAGGACGAGGGTCCAGAAAGCTCAAGCCCGACCTTTCGACACGGTAGGATAAGGCTCGGTTGCCGCCTGAGCGGGACAATGGTTTGACTTGGAGCATTTCCTGTTTTGCTTAAATCATTGGAAATGCGCAAGTTCGTCTCGTTCTATTGTGCGGGTGGCGCGGGTGGAAAACCGTCCAGCGGCTGCGGGGACGGCGAAGACGGCTGCGGTTCCGGTTCCGGGGCCAGCGGCGAAGGATTATCCATCATATCGCTGCTGCCGGGTTCCGGATTGGGCAGAGACGTATCAGGCTTGTCGCCGAAAATCCCAAGGCGTGCTTCCACGGCCTTGCGGCCTGCCTCCTCATAGGCGCTGCCGGGGACAGCCTTTGCCCAGCCATTGGTGACCAGCCACGCGGCGGCATCTTCATTGCCAAGCGTGCATTCGGTCGCGACCGCCGCACCGCTGTCATTTTCGGGCAGGCGGCACATGATAGCGCGGGAACGCAGCCACTGCCGGAAGGCAGTGCGCGCCTGCATGCCGCACGGCCAGCTTTCGCCGGAAGCGGTCTGGCAGGTTTGTTCAACGGGCACGATTTCAATGCCTTGCAACTCGATCGTGCGGCCCTGGCTTTCCAGTCGACCTGCGGCCACGGCGACAGGACGCTGCAAAAGCTGCATCTGCTCGCCCGCATCGACAGGCGTGGCCGGTGCCGGTGGCTCCGGCGGTTTGGGTGTGGAAGCAAGGCCGAGATCGCTCAGCGGCGGGCGCGGCGCTTCGCGTTCCATATCTCCATCATCAGCCTGATCGTTTGGTTGGCCCGGCTTCGACGCCTGACTATCGGTGGGACCAGTCTGCCCCTGTTGCGATGGCGTTCCCTCCGGCGTATTGCCGGTTTCAGGCGAGGTTCCCGGCTCGTTATAGTCGAACTGTTCGACGACGATGCCGTTGCCTGTACCGGACTTCGTCTGTGCGTCACCGGAATCGATGACGACAACCGGACGGTCCAGCGCGCCATAGAACGGCGCCACGAAGGCCGCGACCAGAACCGTGCCTGTCAGTCCCGCCAGTCCGCCGAAAACGGCGCGCGCATGGCTTCTGTCCTGCGATTGCGCCATTACTGGCTCGCCCACAAAATGCGGGCGACCCATTCGATATCCCTCGACTCGAAAATGCGGTTCGGATGTTCGGGATTGAGCGAATGAAGCTCAATTGTTCGCGGTGTCTGGCGGTGCAGGATCTTGGCCATCACTTCTCCGTCCTTCGTTCGCACCACCACCCGATCGCCCCGGCGAATGGCGGCATTGGGTGCAACGATCAGCGTATCGCCATCGCGGTAAAGGGGCAACATGGAGTCGCCCGAAACCTCCAGCGCATACACGCCTTCTCCCGTGCTGGCGGGAAATTCCACGATGTCCCAGCCCTGCCCTGCCGGAAAACCGGCATCGTCGAAATAGCCGCCCGCCCCCGCTTCGGCCATGCCAAGCAGCGGGATCGACTGCATGTCCTGCGTATAGTCTCCGAATTGCGGCGTGCGGTTTTCACCCTGAATGAGCCGTGTGAATTCATCGAAGGTCGAACCGGTTGCCTCCATCACCTTGGCGAGTGATTCCGTCGAAGGCCAGCGCGCGCGTCCATCGGCGGCATAGCGTTTGGATTTGTTGAAGGTCGTGGGGTCCAGCCCCGCACGGCGCGCCAAGCCGGACGCGCTGAGGGAATGGCGTTCGGCCAAAGCATCAATGGCCGCCCACACGCTCTCGTGAGAAAACATAGTCATGATCCGCCACGCAGGTTCCGACATATCTTCCTGAACAGCCCCGTCAGGAGATATGCTTTAAAGGATTTTAAACCTAATTTTCTGTCCCATCTTCAGCTTCAACCTATCGAAAAAGCGCGAATTGCGCAAGACGGCTGAATTGACAGGGAAAATTTTCTTATTCGCGTGGGGTGCAATTCAGCAGTGCCGGGAAGCGCAAACAAAAGCGCGGCATGAAACATGCCGCGCCCCATGTTCTTGCGAAGAATTGCGCTTAAGCTGCCTTCTTCGTTTCCGTCTTGTACGGGTTGAAGCGCTGATAGAAGCTTTCACCGTTCTCGGCCATGTCGAGCAGAAGCTTCGGCGCCTTGAACTGCTGGCCGTATTTCTTCTGCAATTCCTTGGCGAGCTTGACGAATTTCTTCGCGCCCATGCCGTCGATATAGGAAAGCGTGCCGCCCGTATAAGGCGCGAAACCGAAGGCGAGGATGGAGCCGACATCGGCTTCACGCGGATCGGTGACGATGCCTTCTTCCATCACGCGGGCAGCTTCCAGAGCGATGGTGACGAGGAAGCGCTCTTTAAGCTCCTTCACGTCGATCTTGTCCGGGTTCTGCTGCGGATAGAGGTCTTTCAGGCCCGGCCACAGATGCTTCTTGGCAGGCTTTGCCGGATAGTCGTAGAAGCCCTTGCCGTTCTTGCGGCCCTTGCGGTCGAACTCGTTGACAAGCCTGTCCACCAGTTCCACATGGCGCAGATCGACAGCCTTCTCGCCCAGATCGGCAAGCGTTGCTTTCAGGATTTTCTGCGACAGGTCGATGGCCGTTTCGTCGTTGAGCGCCAGCGGACCGACCGGCATGCCGGCCATGCGGGCGGCATTTTCGATCATCGCGGCAGGAACGCCTTCAACGAGCATATTGTAGGCTTCCGACATATAGCGCAGCACGCAGCGATTGACGTAGAAGCCGCGCGTGTCGTTGACGACAATTGGTGTCTTCTTGATCGCGCGAACGTAATCAAGGGCGACAGCCAGCGCCTTGTCGGAGGTCTTCTTGCCGAGGATCACTTCCACCAGCATCATCTTGTCGACAGGCGAGAAGAAATGAATGCCGATGAAGTTCTTCGGACGCTTCGACACTTTTGCAAGGCCGGTGATCGGCAAGGTCGAGGTGTTGGACGCGAAGATCGCCGAAGACTTCAGAACTTCCTCGGCCTTCTCGGTCGCGACGCGCTTGACTTCGCGGTCCTCGAACACGGCTTCGATCACAAGATCAGCGCCTTCGAGAAGTGCATAATCCGGCGTCGCGGTGATGAGCGACAGGAGCTTTTCCTTATCCGCTTCCGTAGCGCGGCCCTTCTGCATTTCCTTGGCGATGAGGTCTGCCGTATGCGCCTTGCCCTTGTCGGCAGATTCCTGATCGCGGTCGATGAGCACGACCGGAATGCCTGCCTTGGCGGTGACATAGGCGATGCCAGCACCCATGAAGCCCGCGCCGATGACGCCGATCTTCTTGAGCTTGGTCGGCTTTTCATCCGCCGGACGGCGTGCGCCCTTGTTCAGCTCCTGCAGCGACACGAAGAGCGAGCGGATCATCATGCCCGCTTCGGTCGTCTGGAGGATTTCGGTGAAATAGCGCTGCTCAATCTTGAGGCCGGTATCGAAAGGAACCAGAAGGCCCTCATAAACCGATTTCAGGATAGCGAGTGCCGCCGGATAATTGCCGGAGGTTTCGCGGCGCAGGATTGCCGTTGCGGCAGGCCAAAGGTTTGCACCCGCAGCCGAATAGATCGCGCCGCCCGGCAGCTTGAAGCCCTTTTCATCCCACGGCTGCACCGGCTTGAGACCGCCCTTGATGAGCTTCTTTGCGGTTTCGACCAGCTTCTTCGCTGGCGCAACTTCCGTGACCAGACCCATCGCCTTGGCGCGCTGCGCGGTCAGGCTCGAACCCGTCGTCATCATCTGGAGCGCGTCCTGCTGATTGGCAAGGCGCGGAACGCGCTGCGTGCCGCCAGCACCGGGGAACAGGCCGACCTTCACTTCCGGCAGGGCCATCTTCACGCCCGGCGCATCGGATGCCACGCGGGCATGGCAGGCGAGCGACATTTCAAACGCGCCGCCCATGCAGGTGCCGTTGATGGCCGAAACCCACGGCTTGCCGCAGGTTTCAAGCTTGCGGAACAAGCCGCTCATCTTGCCGACATTTTCAAACAGCGTCTGGACCGCGCCCTGCGGGTCCTTGGCCTTCTGTTTCTGGAATTCCTTGAACATGCCTTCCAGCATGGTCAGGTCCGCACCGCCAGAGAAGCTTTCCTTGCCGGATGTTATAACAACACCCTTGACCTTCTCGTCAGCAGTCGTCGCATCGATGATGGCGTTCAGTTCCTGCATCGCCTCGACGGTGAAGACGTTCATCGACTTTTCCGGCATGTCCCAGGTAACGAGAGCAATGCCGTCAGCGTCGGTTTCAACCTTGAAATTTACATAAGCCATTGTCCAAGCCTCCCCTTTACACGCGCTCGATGATCGTCGCCGTACCCATGCCGGCACCGATGCACAAGGTCACCAGAGCGGTATTGAGATCGCGGCGTTCCAGCTCATCCAGCACCGTACCGAGGATCATCGCACCAGTCGCACCGAGCGGATGGCCCATGGCGATGGCCCCGCCATTGACGTTGATCTTGTCGTGCGGAATATCGAAAGCCTGCATGTAACGCAGCACAACAGCGGCAAAGGCTTCGTTGAGTTCGAACAGGTCGATGTCGGAAATCTTCATCTTGGCCTGCTTCAGCAGCTTTTCCGTCACATCGACCGGGCCGGTCAGCATGAGCGCCGGTTCGGAGCCGATATTCGCGAAAGCGCGAATGCGGGCGCGCGGCTTGATGTCGAATGCCTTGCCCGCCTTCTTGGAGCCGACCAGCACACCGGCAGCGCCATCGACGATGCCCGACGAATTGCCGGCATGGTGGACGTGGTTGACCGTTTCGATTTCCGGATGGGCCTGAATGCCGACGGCATTGAAGCCGCCCATTTCGCCCGGCATCACAAAGGACGGATTGAGCTGGCCCAGCGCCTGCATGTCGGTTGACGGGCGCATATGTTCGTCATGATCGAGAATGGTCAGGCCGTTCTGGTCCTTGATCGGAATGACCGAGTTCTTGAAGTAGCCCTTTTCCCATGACTTGGCGGCGCGCTTCTGGCTTTCGACAGCATAGGCATCGACGTCATCGCGGCTGAAACCATATTTGGTGGCGATCAGGTCGGCGGAAACGCCCTGCGGCATGAAATAGCCCGGAAAACCGACCGAAGGGTCCATATACCAGGCGCCGCCCGACATGCCCATGCCAACGCGCGACATGCTTTCCACGCCGCCAGCAATCACCAGATCGTCGGAACCGAAAGCGACCTTGGCCGCAGCCAGATTGATCGCATCGAGGCCCGAAGCGCAGAAGCGCGAAATCTGCATGCCCGGCGCCTTGAAGTCGTAACCGGCTTCGAAAGCGGCAGAACGCGGAATGACCGCGCCAGCTTCGCCGACCGGATCGACGCAGCCGAAAATAATGTCGTCTACCTTGGCGGTGTCGATGCCGTTTCGGTCACGCAAGGATTCCAGAACCTTCGCGCCCAGACGAACGGCAGGCACTTCGTGCAGGGACCCGTCTTTCTTGCCGCGCCCGCGCGGCGTGCGCACGTGATCGTAAATATAAGCCTCAGCCATGTTTGCTCCTTCCAGCCAAATTTGGCCCGCCGGTGCCCCCGGCACCGGCTCAAATCAAAAAGCCTCAGAATGTGTCCGCGTTAAGCGCCATCATGCTGTCCGCACCCGACTGGATGCGGGCCAGATGCGCCGCGCTTTCCGGCATGATCCGCTCGAAATAATAGCGCGCGGTGACGAGCTTTGCTTCGAGGAATTGCTTGTTGCCTTCGCCTGCGGCCAGCTTTTCTTCCGCGACCTTGGCCATGCGCGCCCACATATAGCCGAGGGCCACCAGACCGAAGAGATGCATGTAATCGTTGGACGCCGCACCCGCATTGTCGGGCTTGGCCATTGCATTCTGCATCAGCCACATGGTTGCGGCCTGAAGGTCGTTAAGGCCCTTCTTCAGATGCTTGGTGAAGAAGGAGAGCTTTTCGTTCTCGCGGTTGGTTTCGCAGAATTCGCCCACTTCCTTGAAGAAAGCGGTGATGGCGCGTCCGCCGTTCAGCGCCAGCTTGCGGCCAACCAGATCGAGCGCCTGAATGCCGTTCGCACCCTCATAGATCATGGCGATGCGTGCATCGCGCACATACTGGCTCATGCCGTGTTCTTCGATATAGCCGTGGCCACCAAAGACCTGCTGCGCCATAACGGCGTGCTCAAAACCCTTGTCGGTCAGAACACCCTTCAGAACCGGCGTCAGCAGGCCGACCAGGTCGTCTGCGGCCTGACGCTCGGCCTCGTCGCCTGCGCGGTGGGCAATATCGGAATGAAGCGCGATCCAGAGGATAAGCGCACGACCGGCTTCGTTGAAAGCACGGATATTCATGAGATTGCGGCGCACGTCCGGATGGACGATGATCGGATCGGCCTTCTTTTCCGGCTCCTTTGCACCCGACAGCGCACGGCCCTGGATGCGCTCACGCGCATAGATTACGGCATTCTGGTAAGCGGTTTCGGCAATCGAAAGCCCCTGCAAGGCCACACCGAGACGCGCTTCGTTCATCATGGTGAACATGGCGCGCAGGCCCTTGTGGGCTTCGCCGATCAGATAGCCGGTCGCCTCGTCATAATTCATGACGCAGGTGGCATTGCCGTGAATGCCCATCTTTTCTTCGATGGAGCCGCAGGAAACGCCATTGCGGGTGCCCGGATTGCCATTTTCATCCAGAATGAACTTCGGCACGATGAACAGCGAAATGCCCTTCACCCCTTCCGGCGCGCCGTCGATACGGGCCAGCACCAGATGGATGATGTTTTCCGACATGTCGTGCTCGCCGGCCGAGATGAAAATCTTCTGACCGGAAATCTTGTAGCTGCCGTCTTCCTGCGGCGTGGCGCTGGTGCGCAGAAGCCCCAGATCGGTGCCGCAATGCGGCTCAGTCAGGTTCATCGTGCCGGTCCAGGTGCCTTCCACCATCTTCGGCAGATAGGTGTCCTTCTGCTCGTCGGTGCCGTGGGTCAGGATCGCGGCAATCGCGCCCTGCGTCAGGCCCGGATACATGGTCAGCGCCATATTGGCCGAAGACATATACTCGCCGACCGCGGTGTGCAGCAGATAAGGCAGCCCCTGCCCGCCATATTGCTCCGGCACGGCAAGACCGAGCCAACCGCCTTCACGATAGAGATTATAGGCTTCCTTAAAACCCTTCGGCGTGGTGACCGAGCCATCCGGTGAACGCTTGCAGCCTTCGCGATCAGCCGTCTGGTTGACCGGGAACAAGGTGCCTTCCGCAAGCTTCGCGCCTTCCGACAGGATTGCCTCGACGACATCGGGCGACGCGTCGGCAAAGCCCGGCAGGTTGTTATAGCGCTGATAATTCAGAACGTCGTTGAGAACGAAATTCGTATCCTCAACTGGCGCGCGATAGCTCGGCATAGAAATCCTCCAATTCACCACCTGAGCCGTTCCGCGATGATTGGAACGAGCCCGTAACCGCGTTTCATGCCTGCATGTCACATTATAGCGAATTGTTGTGACAGCGCGCATGCTGCAACAAAAACGGATGCATTTCTGCGAAAAACAGCCCTTTTTGCCACTTTTTTGGCCGACCCTGTCACGGATTTCGCGCGGACCCGACCAATTCGGAGCCGAAGCTAACCTACTTTGACGTTTCCGTAAACGTCAAAAATTACACAAGTTCGTGCGGGATGGGAAAATTGTATGTCGAGGCCTGTTCAGTGCTGATAGTGGACCGGAGGAAAGTATGCTAAGCGCCTGCCAGTCAACAACAGGAGTATTGCGGTGAGTGAACTAACCGTAGCGGAAGCGACAGACCGGATCTATGAATCGCTTCGGGCCGATAATCTTGATCTGGACTTGCATATCGCAGCGCTGAAAGCCGCCCTGGAGCGCGCGGGTTCCAAGGAAGCCATATTTGACCCGGCCAAACTGGTGCAGAACAATCGCTCCGGCAGAAAGCTCATGCAGGCCTATTTCCGCCAGCGCGGTGTTGCGGTCAAGTTCGCAGCTTCGTAAACGCGCTTCAGGCCGCGGAAACGAGCTCAAATTGCGCGAAAGGCGGCAGGATCGCCGCCTTTCTTCCAGCCGTTCAAGGCTCATTTGACCCAGACAACGCGGCGCGTCCGCGTATCGATCAGGGCCGGGCGATCTTCCACATAAACATAGGAATATGCCGGCTGGTCGGGCACAGCCACCAGTGGAACGTCCTCGGGGATTACCGTGCCCTCAGCGATCTCCCCTTCGATAACCACCGGATCGACGGGGTTGGCTTCGATGTAGGTCACCACTTCATTAGGCACCAGCGGCCCGGCATTCGGACCCTCGGTATAATAGACGACCTGACGGTTCTGCATGGACACGATCACCGGTTCGCCATTGACATAGATGTAGCCGAAATCCGGATTGTCGGGAATCGGGTGAACCGCGATTGTGTCAGGCAGAACATAACCGTCGCGGATTTCGCCCTCGATGACGACTGGCTCCGACGGATTTGCGATGACATAATCACGTGCTGCTTGCGGCACTTCGACAAGTACCCGATCTTGCGCCAGCGCAATGCCCGAGCTGGCAAGAAACACGGCTGCGGTCAGAACAAGAGCCTTTTTCATTTTCAGCCTCACTTTCGCTTCAGAGCGAATTTTGACCCGATCTGGACCAGATCGGCGCTCTGTCGGTTCGTTTCGACGCACATGCGAAAAATCGCTTTCCAGATGCGCATCGGTCGCAAGGCTGAAATAACTGGTCTGGCGCGTGCAGGTTCCCGCCGGGCGGCACACTTCATGCGACAGGCTGAAACAATAGGACCTCCGCGATCGCCCGCGCGAGGCTTCGAGGCGTGTCACGAAATCAGATTGGTGCTCGCGCCATCCGCGCCAGAACTGCCCGCAGTTCCTCGACGGAACGGTCTATCTCGTTCTTCTTCCGCTCAAGCTCGTTGAGCTTTTCCTGAAAACGCCGGCGCAGGCTCTCGGTCTCGGCGGGATCGGTAATGCCGTTTTCCCATACGCTGATCAATTGCCCCATCTCGCCCAGCGTGAAGCCGATGCGGCGTCCGAACAAGATCAGGCGCAATCTTGTATGGTCGTTGAAATCATAAAGCCGCGTTACGCCCGCGCGGCGCGGATTGAGCAATCCCTTGTCTTCATAAAAGCGCAAGGCCCGCAACGTCAGGTCGAATTCCTCGGCAAGATCACCGATCCGGTATAGCTGACCGCCTGTCTGGTTCTCCCTCCGCGCGTTACCACCTGCACCGGTCAGCAGATCCGCGATCGCCATATCTGCCTGCTCCGGCGCGTTAGACCGTTTACTCATGTTCTATCCTGTTTCCGCCCCGGAAACGCCCGGTCACCGCACCCGTGCGCGATGGAACCACTGTTGATGACAGCGCAAATTGACATTGCTGTCAGTGGCTCAGCTTCGATTTACATTCGCCGCCGCAATCCCCTCGCCTACAATGCCTGATTGATCCGCCTCATGCCGGCTTGCGTCCGGCACCCAATTTCGGTCCGCTCAACCGCGGGACGCTGTTCAGCGCCCACGAAAGCACTCACTTAGCCGCCTATATTAACGAGTTGTTTACCACGTTTGTACAAATGTAGGCAGAGCAAATTCTTGCCAGTTGCGTTGGCGAAATTTGCCCCGGCGGTCTCTATCATTGGAAAAAGTGAATTTCTCATGGCAAACCCAGATCTGGCGTCAGGTTCACGATCCATCATCGACGAATTGAACGCCCGCCGTGAGCGCCGGGCGCCTTCGACAGCGATGGAAGAACTCAATCGCACCTTGGCAAGCCTTGAAAAGCGCCTGAAGGATCTGGAACAGGATGACGCTCCAGATCTGCGCAACGTCCTGCGGTCGGAACGCCAGCCCGCGCGCCATCAGGACGAAACCGTAACGGGCCTTGCCGAAATCGCCGAAAACCTGCGCCGCATGCGCGAAAGCCATGAAGAGCCGCTGCCTTATGCATCGAATGTCGAGGTCAGCCGCGCCAGCCGCGAAATGACCCGCCTCCAGCGCGCCGCAAGCGAAGAAGGGTTCTCGCAACGAGTAAGCGACGACTTTGAACGCATCAGCGACAGCGTGCGCCATCTCGCAGACCGCAGCAGCGAGGCCAATGCGCAGGCGCTCCGCCGCCAGCTCGATGAGCTCAACCGCACAGTCCAGAGTCTCGCCCGCGAGGAGACCCTGCATCGCCTCAACAATCGCTGGGACCGCTTCGACGCCCGTTTCGAGGCATTCGAGCAACGCCATAACGCTGTCGATCCCGCGCTGGACGCCATCGGCTCGCGGCTTGAACAGGTGCGTGACGCAATCGGCACCTTGCCGCAGTCGAACCGGCTCAGCGCAATCGAAGACCGCATCGGCCAGTTGGCAAACTCCATTGAGGAATCGCTGAGCCCGCAACATGCGGCAGCGCTCGAACAGGACCGCCTGCAACAGATCGACGAGCGGCTGGACGAAATCAGCCGCGCCATCATCGCGACGAGCCGCGCACAGCGCCCCGATCAGGACGGCGCGCGCCGGCTGGAGCGGATTGAAGGCCGCCTGGCGGAACTGGCGGAACAACTCGCCATGTCGGCAACGCAGCAGAACTCCGACGCGCTCTATCGCAAGCTCGCCGAACTGTCTTCGCGTATCGACGGGCTTTCGAGCGGTTCGGCACTGCCGGACGGCGTCGTTGACCAGCTGGCGCACCAGATCAACCTGCTCGCCAATCAGGTTGGCAAGGTGATGGAAAATCTCAGCCAGTCTGACTATCACGCCGTTGAAGCGCGTCTTGAAGCCATCGGCCAGAAGCTCGAAGCAGCCGAGCGCCGGTCGCTGGAGCCACATCCTTCCGTTCTGGACAAGATCGACCGCCGCTTTGCGGAACTGACAGAGCGTCTCGATGCGCAATATGCCACACAGCATGTCGACCCCAGCGCGCTGCATACGCTGGAAGGCCGTATTGACGATCTTTCGCAGCAGATTTCACTGGGTCTCCTTCAGGCGCCCGCTTATGACGGGCCGGGGCTGGACGCCAAGGCGATCCGCAGCCTTGAGGACCAGATTGCCAATATCGCCCAACATCTTGCGCAACCGGTTGCCGAGATCGCGGAACTGAAGCCGCGCCTCGAATCCATCGAGCGCTCCATCGCCTCCAATCGCGAAACCGTGCTTGATGCCGCGCGTGAGGCAGCAGAAAGCGCGGTTGCGCGCGTTCTGCAACACGGATCGCACAATGATGGCGCGATTGCCCGCCAACTGGCCGAGGACATGAAATCGCTCGAGGCCCTGGCGCGCAATTCCGACGAGCGCAACGGCAAGACATTCGAGACCGTCCATGACACGCTGGTAAAGATTGTCGACCGTCTGGCCAGGCTTGAGCAGGATGTCGCCGGACGATCGGACAGCGAAAAGCACACCTTCGCCAGTTCTGGTCCGCAACGCCCGCTAGCGCCGCGGTCGCCGGCCGCAGCGGCTGCGGAAGCGGCTTTCGCAACGGTCCAGAGCGAAGCCGGTCCCGTTGATCCGCGCGCGGGCGAAGCAGCTGAAAAATCATCGCTTTTCGGCGGTTTCGCAAAGGCGCTGCGCGGTCGCCGCGCCGACAAGCCCGCCGGAAAGGGCAGTGAAACGCTCGAAGCCAGCGCTTTCGATGCGACGCTCGACGCCCCTGCCTTCGACAGCGAGCTGGCTTCCGTGGAAGCGATCACCCGTAAAGAACCGGAGCTGGAACGGACCCTGTCCCCTCGCCCGGAGGGCGAAGGCATGCCGGACCTCAATTCGATCATGAAGCGGGTGCGTGAAGAACGCCGCCAGCGCGAAGACGCCGCGGGTGCCGCACTTGCCGCCAACGGCAAGGTGGATTTCATAACCGCCGCCCGGCGCGCCGCCCAGCTTGCCGCCGCCGAATCCGAGCAGCTTCAGAAGGGTGCGGCAAAGCGCACGAACAAAAAGAAATCTTCCGTCGGCGACATCATCCAGCGCCAGCGCAAGCCTATCCTGATGGCGATCGGCGCGGTGATGATTGCCATGGCCGGCCTGCAGATCGGCTCGGCTTTTCTCAACCGCGACGAGCCCGTTGAAACGGCAATCGATACCGCGCCAACGCAGCTCGACACCGCTGCGGCCGACATAGCGCCCGCGCCTGCGGACGAAATTGCCGCCAAGATCACCTCCAACGCCACGCCCACGCCAGAGCAATCCGCTGAAACTGCGCCTGCGGCGACAGCCCCGATCTCGGAACCGCGCGCGGAAAAAGCTGCGCAGGCAGAGAATCAACAGGCCGCGGTGGAAATCCCCGCGCAGGCCGAACAGCCCGGCGCAGCAACCAGCGAAGCGACCGCCAATCCTGTGGAAACCGTGGAAACGGCTCCGGCTGAACCTGCCGCCCAATCTGAGACCCCCATTCCGCCCGTTCCGGAAGAAGCCGGTCCGGCAGCGCTTCGCGAAGCCGCCGCCAAGGGCGACGCGCGCGCGCTCTTTGAAATCGGCAACCGTTACATGGAAGGCCGCGGCGTTGCCGCCGACTTTGCCAAGGCGGCAAAATGGTACGAGATTTCGGCGGGTCAGGGTTTTGCCCCGGCGCAATATCGCCTCGGCAACTTCAACGAAAAGGGCCTTGGCATGTCCCGCGATCTGGACAAGGCCAAGACCTGGTATCAGCTCTCAGCCCAGCAGGGCAATGCAAGCGCGATGCACAATCTCGCCGTGCTTTTCGCAACCGGCGCCAATGGCAATCCGGACAATGCGTCAGCCGTGCGCTGGTTCACCGATGCGGCTGAACTCGGCGTAAAGGACAGCCAGTTCAATCTCGGCATTCTTGCCGCCAAGGGACTTGGCATGCCGGTCAATCTGGAAGAAAGCTACAAGTGGTTCTCGCTCGCCGCAAATGCCGGCGACAAGGATGCCGCCGACAAGCGCGACCAGATCGCCAAGGCATTGAAGCCGGAACAGCTTGAACGCGCCAAGGATATGGTGAAGCTGTGGAAGGCAAAGCCGCTCGATCAGGCGACCAATTCCATCGACGTGCCGGATGCATGGACTGAAAACAAACCGGTCACCACCGGCTCGGTGGATATGAAGAAGGCCGTCCGCAACATCCAGCTCATCCTTCAGAAAAACGGCTATGACGTCGGCACAGCCGACGGCGTGATGGGCGGCAAGACCCGCACCGCCATTGCCGCGTTCCAAAAGGCAAACGGACAGAAGCCCACGGGGGACGTCGACCAGAAACTGGTTCAGCTTCTGCTTGAAAAGAACAAGTAACCCGTTGGGCTATACGATTATTTGCAAGGGCAGCAAGGGCTGCCCTTTTTGCTTTTCGACCGCGTTCTTCTGAAAGAAGTGACAGGTTGATCCGACTCGTTGAGGCTTATTATCTACACCCTATCAACGAGGGGATAGACTATGCTCTTGCATGTAAACAACGACATGGAAAACGGTATCATCGCGAAAATCCCTCTCGCGCTCGACAAGGATATCAAAAGTTTCCAGGGGGACGCGATCGACTTTGAAATTTCTTCCGGCGACAAGCAGCTTATTCCCGCCGAGGACATTCACCCCTACAAATCCATTTTCAAGGTACTTTCCGGCAGTTCTGAATTGAAGAACATCTTCATTGCCGTATCGTTCAATGCAAATTTCACCACGCCTGACGGCAAGAAAACCTGCCTGACGCGCTCCAGCCCGATGGAAGACTGGAATGTGATGAATGGCAGCTATTATGCCGAAAGCATGAACTGCTTCGGCTTCAAATCCAGCAGCCGCTTTGCCGGGAATTTCAGCGTCAACCTGACCAATCCCTATCTTTACATCATAAAGAATGGCAGTCTGATCGACAGTAAAATGTCGGACAACATCTCGATCCGCGCCCAGTTTTATCCGTCATCCGGCTATTCGGTCATCACGCCGAAAGAAGATATCAATATCGTCATCAGCAATCGCCAGAACGCAGCCGACTGATTCACTACGCATCGGGACCAGAAATCGCTTAAGTATATCCCATACAATCGGTAGGATTATCTGGATAAAAGCTGTTTTAGATGGTCTTTGGCGTTCTTTTTGTTGTTCTTGAACAACAGTCCTGAATTTTCCTTCCATATACTCTTGCAAGGTAACCTTATCGGCAATCGGCGTTTGACTTCCCGACGGCGACAGAGCAAGACATTACGAGATGTGGCCAGGCTGGAACTCGCGAGCAGACTAAAGCCTAACTACTTGTTTTCATGCATTTCCGCGCGCAGGACGGTTTCATAATGTTGCCGGAGATGTTTTGGTAAGGTGAAACATCTTGCGGAGAAACGCGACCGCAAGCCGCTGTATGTCGTGCGTTGGTGAAAGCCGGGTTGGGAATTGGGTATTTATCTTCCCATTGCGGAATTGTCGGTCAACATGCTGGTTCTCCTCGGCATGGGCGCCGCTGTGGGTTTTCTGTCCGGATTGTTCGGCGTCGGCGGCGGATTTCTCATCACGCCGCTGCTGATCTTTTATAACATTCCGCCTGCCATCGCGGTTGCCACCGGCGCCAATCAGGTCATTGCCTCGTCGGTTTCCGGCGCGCTGGCGCATTTCAAACGCCGCACACTCGACATCAAGCTTGGCCTGTTTCTGGTGGCGGGCGGCATATTGGGCTCCCTCGTCGGTATTTTCGTGTTCTCATGGCTGCGCGATCTCGGCCAGTTGGACCTGATCGTCTCCATTCTCTATGTTTTCTTTCTCGGCACTGTCGGCGGGTTGATGCTCATCGAAAGCCTGCGAGCGCTTCGCCGCGTGAAGAAGGGTCAGGGCGGAGCCGTGCGGCGCTCGGGCCAGCACACATGGATACACCGGCTGCCCTTCAAGATGCGGTTTCGCGCATCCACCATCTATGTCAGCATCATTCCGGTGCTCGGCATCGGTTTCTTCATCGGCCTTCTTTCCTCGGTCATGGGTGTCGGCGGCGGTTTCATCATGGTGCCCGCACTCATCTATCTGCTGCATGTTCCAACCAATGTGGTTGTCGGAACCTCGCTGTTTCAGATCACCTTCGTCACCGCCGTTACGACCGTGCTGCAGGCGACCACCAACCAATCCATCGATATTGTGCTGGCCTTCCTTTTGATGGTCGGCGGCGTGATCGGCGCGCAATATGGCGCGCGCGCCGGACAGAAACTGCGCGGCGAACAGTTGCGTCTTTTGCTGGCGCTTCTGGTGCTGGCGGTCGGGCTGCGTCTCGCCTTCGGGCTGTTCGTCCGGCCGGACAACCTGTTCTCCATTTCGATTGCGGATATCTGACATGCGGAGCCTCACGCTTTCCTCCGCGTTGATCTTCCTTCTAATGGCGGGAAGCGCATTGGCGCAGGTCGATTCCAGCGGCAACGGCAACACGGTTCCGCAATTGCAGAACCCGGCCGACGAAACCATCGAAATCGGCCTGTCGACAGAAACCATCGCCATCACATCGAATTTCGGCGGCACCGATCTCACCATATTCGGCGCGCTCGACAATGCCGACCCGACAATCCAGCGGCAGGGCCGTTACGACGTCATCGTGGTGCTGCAAGGCCCTTCGCGCGATCTCGTGGTGCGCAAGAAGGACCGCTATCTTGGCGTATGGGTGAATGCGGATTCGGAAACCTTCGTAGGCGTGCCGCTCTCCTATTCGCTGGCATCTACCCGCAATCTGCAGGACATAACCGACGAGAAAACCTATCGGCAGCTTTCTGTCGGGGTGCGCAATTTCTATCTCGTTCCCGAAGATCCGGCCAGCCTGTCAGGCAACATTCCGAAGTTCGGCAATGAACTGCGCGAAATGAAAATCCGGCAGGGCCTCTATACGCAGCGCGTCGGCGGCGTGGAGTTCATTTCGCGCACCTTGTTCCGCGCCACGCTGAACCTCCCCGCCAACGTGCCGGTTGGCCGCCACAAGGCCCGGGCGCTCCTGTTTCGCAACGGTGTTTTCCTGCGGGAAGCCAATGCAAGCCTTGAAATCGTCAAGGCCGGTTTCGAACAAAGCATATATAACGCCGCCCATCAGAACAGTTTTCTCTATGGCCTGTTTGCGGTTTTCCTTGCCGTCTTCACCGGCTGGTTCGGACGCATTCTGTTCCGTCGGGATTAACCGCCAAAAAGGGCGCCGCGCGCTATCGGATAAACCTTGCCCTGCCCCAGCATATAGGCGCGCATCGCCTCATCGGCGAACAGTCCGCGGAAAGCGCGATCCAGAATGTTGAGCGCGCCCGTATAGGCTCCGAAAGCAGGCATGATGAGCCTTTCGCCGTCGCTCACAAAACAGGGGCGGCGCACTGACCGTCCGCGCCGCACGATGCGAGCGGCGGGGTGAAGGTGGCCTGCAATCTCGCCCTGCCCCGCCTTGCGTGACGGCTCATGCCGGAAGATGAGCGGCCCGACTGCCAGTTCCTCGACGCAATCGCCCGGCAGGTCGACGGGGCGATCCGGATCGTGATTGCCGGTGATCCAGAACCAGTCGCGATGTTCCATCAGCGATTTCAGCCGGATGGCATAAAGCGACGGCAGGCGCTCGCTGGCCGTCGCATCGTGAAAACTGTCACCAAGGCTGATGACGGTTTGCGGCTGGTAGCGCGCGATTGCCAGCGCCAGCATGTCGAGCGTCGCCGCCGTGTCATAGGGCGGGATAAGCTGGCCGCGCCGGGCAAAGGACGAGCCTTTTTCCAGATGCAGGTCGGAAACGATCAGCATATGCAGGTCGGGCAGGAACAGCGCGCCGGATGGATCGCACACAGCCGCAACGCCACGCACTTCGGCATGGGCCAGACTGTAGGCCTCTCCATTTCCCCACACTGCGGTTTTCATTGCATCGCCTCTCTGATCAGATCGTCCGCAGCCTCTTCAAGCAGTATTTCATCGCCCTCGCCTGCCACGCGCTCGCGCCCGATCTCAAGCATCACTGGCAGCGCCAGCGGCGAAATCCGGTCGAGCGGCTTGTGCAGCATATGCCCTTTCACTCGCGCCAGCATGTCGCCGAGGCGCTTGATATCCAGAAGCCCGGTCGCCGCATCCGCGCGCGTCGCCTGCAACAATATGTGGTCCGGCTCGTGGGTTCGCAGCACGTCATAGATCAGATCGGTGGAAACCGTGACCTGACGGCCTGTCTTCTCCTGTCCCGGGTGACGGCGTTCGATAAGCCCCGAAATCACGGCGCAATTGCGGAAAGTGCGCTTCAACAGGTAGCTTTCATCAAGCCATGCTTCCAGATCATCGCCCAGCATGTCCTCGTCGAACAGGCGGGTGAGGCTGAGTTTTCCCGCACCGATCATCGCGCCCATATCCTTGAGGCCCCAGAGACCCAGCGAATAATCGGTAGCGACGAAGCCCAGCGGATGGACGCCCATGCGCTCCAGACGGCGCGTCAGCAACATGCCGAGCGTCTGGTGCGCCAGCCTGCCCTCGAATGGATAGGCGACCATGTAGAAGCGGTTGCCGCGCGGAAAGGTTTCGATCAAAAGCTCGTCCGTGCCGGGCAGCACGGATTTCCATTGCTGCACTTCCAGCCATTCTCGCACCTGTTCAGGCAAAAACTGCCAGCGCGTGCGGTCGGCAAGCATGGCGCGCACCTGAGCGGCGAGATAGGTGGAAAGCGGAAACTTGCCGCCTGCATAGACAGGAATCTTGGCGTCCTGTCCCGCAGCATTGGAGGCGATGCATTCGTTCTCGCGAATGCCTTCAAAACGCAGCACCTTACCTGCGAAAAGGAAAGTGTCGCCCTGCGTCAGTGTTTCCAGAAAATATTCCTCGATGCGGCCAAGGACACGCCCGCCTCTTGCATTGCCGCCCTTTCCGCCACGTGTGAGCCGCACATTCAGCTCCGGCGCTTCGACAATGGTGCCGATGTTGAGGCGATATTGCTGCGCGATGCGCGGATTGGATACCCGCCAGGTACCATCCACCGTCTTGCGGATTTTCGCAAACCGCTCATAGGTCTTGAGCGCATAGCCGCCGGTCGCCACGAAATCCAGGATGCGATCAAACGTGTCTCGCGGCAGACCTGAATAAGGTGCAGCGCTCTGCACCTCGCGGTAAAGCTGGTCGGCATTGAAAGGCTCAGCGCAGGCCATGCCGAGCACATGCTGCGCCAGCACATCCAGCGCTCCCTCGATCAGAGGCGGCGTGTCCTGCGCGCCCAGATAATTGGCATCGAGTGCGGCACGGCACTCCATCACCTCGAAGCGGTTGGCGGGCACCAGAATGGCCCGGCTCGGTTCGTCCATGCGGTGATTGGCGCGGCCGATGCGCTGCGCAAGACGGCTCGCACCCTTTGGCGCGCCGACATGGATGACCAGATCGACATCGCCCCAGTCGATCCCCAGATCGAGGGTCGAGGTCGCGACCACAGCCCGCAATGTGTTTGCGGCCATGGCCTGCTCGACCTTGCGGCGCTGACTGGCATCAAGCGAACCGTGATGCAGGGCAATGGGCAGCGTATCCTCATTGACCCGCCAAAGCTCCTGAAACAGCATCTCCGCCTGACTGCGCGTATTGACGAACAAAAGCGTCGTGCGGTGCTGGCGGATCGCCTCATAAATATCAGGTATCGCATAGCGCGAGGAATGTCCTGCCCATGGCACCCGCTCCTCGGAATCGAGAATGGTGATTTCCGGTTTCGCCCCGCCATCGACCGTCACGAGACCGGCCATGGAACCGGTCCCGTCCTGCTCCACCAGCCAGCGGCGCAGCTCATCGGGCTCGGCCACTGTCGCGGAAAGGCCTATGGTCTGCAATTGCGGTTGCAGGCGGCGCAGCCGCGCCAGCCCCAGCGCCAGCAAATGCCCGCGCTTGGAAATAACCAGCGAGTGCAATTCGTCGAGCACCACATAGCGCAGGCCCTTGAAAAACTGTTCCGCTCCCTTGGATGCGATCAACAGCGCAAGCTGCTCCGGCGTGGTCAGCAGAATATCCGGCGGCGCCAGTTTCTGTCGCTGACGCTTGTGCGCAGGCGTATCGCCGGTGCGGGTCTCAATGGTGATGTCGAGACCCATTTCCTCCACCGGCACTGTCAGATTGCGATGAATATCGACCGCAAGCGCCTTGAGAGGTGAAATGTAGAGCGTATGGACACCACGTTTCGCCATACCCGTTTTTTTCCGGCCCTTTCGTTCCAAGTCCACCAGCGCGGGCAGAAACCCGGCCAGCGTCTTGCCCGCACCGGTGGGCGCGATCAGGAGCGTGGACTGGCCCTGTTCGGCACGCGCCAGAAGCTCGAGCTGATGCGCGCGCGGCGACCAGCCCTTGGCCGCAAACCATTCGAGAAAACGGTCCGGCAAGGGAAAAGCGGCAGATGCGGCGGCGGGTTTCCGGTTCAGTGTCACGCCGTCAATCTAATCGCCGCAAGGCAAACCGCCAAGGTGTTTGTTCACTTTTGTTCTCATTTTGTCAGCAGCAAAGGGCCCCCTCCCTTTTCGGGGTGAACTTCGTGACCTATCTTGAAGCCATGCGCTTCAACCAGCTTCTATGCCCTTCTCCCAAAGGCCTTTATTGCCCGCCCGGCGATTTCTATATCGACCCGGTGCGCCCGGTGGAACGCGCGCTCATCACCCATGGACATTCCGATCATGCCCGCTCGGGCCATACCCATGTGCTGGCAACGCGCGAAACGCTCGACATCATGGCGCTGCGCTACGGCGCAAACTTTGCAGAAGCGACGCAACCGATAAGCCTCGGCGAGAGCCTGACGATCAATGGCGTGCGGATCAGCTTTCATGGGGCGGGCCATGTGCTGGGCTCGGCCCAGATCGCGGTGGAGATGGATGGCACCCGCATCATCGCTTCAGGCGACTACAAGCGTGCGGCCGATCCGACCTGTGCGCCGTTCGAGCCTGTCGCCTGTGATGTGTTCATCACCGAAGCGACGTTTGCGCTGCCGGTATTCCGTCACCCGGATGCATCCCACGAGATTGCAACGCTTCTTAAATCGATCCGGCAGTTCCCCGAGCGGGCGCATATGGTGGGCGCCTACTCGCTCGGCAAGGCGCAGCGCGTCATCAAGCTCATCCGCGAAGCGGGCTATGCGGAGCCGATCTACATTCACGGCGCGCTGGAAAATATCTGTGCATATTACCAGTCGCAAGGTATTGATCTCGGCGTATTGGAACCCGCCACGCTGGACCAGCGCGAGGCACAGCCGGATTTTGCAGGAAAGATCATCGTCGGCCCGCCATCGGCATTTTCCGACCGCTCGGCGCGACGGTTTCCCGATCCTGTTTCAGCCTTCGCTTCGGGCTGGATGCGCATCCGCCAGCGCACCAGGCAGCAGGGCGTGGAACTGCCGCTGATCATTTCCGACCACTGCGACTGGGACGAGCTGACAGCAACCATAACGGAAATCGCTCCCGCCGAAGTGTGGGTCACGCATGGACGGGAAGAAGCCCTTGTTCGCTGGTGCGAGTTGCAGAACATACCGGCGAAGCCGCTGCACCTCGTCGGCTATGAAGATGAGGGCGACTGATGCGTGCTTTCGCCGAACTTCTCGACCGGCTGGTTCTTACCCCGCAGCGAAACGGCAAGCTGCGATTGCTCATCGACTATTTCCGCACTTCACCCGACCCGGATCGCGGGGTAGCGCTGGCGGCGATCACCCGCGATCTGGAACTGCAAAGCGTGAAACCGGCCATGCTGCGCGCGCTCATCGCCGAGCGGACAGACCCGACATTGTTTGCCTATTCCTACGATTATGTCGGTGATCTTGCCGAAACGATTTCGCTGATCTGGCCCGGCCCCAGCGAAACTGCTCCGGGCGCCGATCTGCCGCTTGGCATCGTGGTGCACGAATTGCAGAATGCTTCGCGCCGCGAAGGCCCGCTTCTCGTCGCCGGATGGCTCGACGTGCTTGGCATTTCCGAACGATACGCGCTGTTGAAGCTCGTGACCGGCGGCTTGCGCGTCGGTGTTTCGGCCCGTCTGGCCAAACAGGCGCTGGCGGATTTCGGCGGCGTCGACGTCGTGGAAATAGAAGAACTGTGGCACGGCCAATCGCCGCCCTATGAGGCGCTGTTCGCCTGGCTGGAAGGCCGCGGTGAAAAGCCTGCGGCCACCGCAGCCGCTCCGTTTCGCCCTGTCATGCTGGCGACGGCCCTTGACGAAGCGGAAATTCCCGCGCTTGACGCATCCGCCTTCACGGCTGAGTGGAAATGGGATGGCATTCGTGTTCAGGCCGTTGCGGAAAACGGCCTGCGCCGCCTCTATTCGCGCACCGGAGACGATATCTCCGGCGCATTCCCGGATATTCTGGAAGCGATGGATTTCGAAGGCGCGATCGATGGCGAATTGTTGGTTGGTCATTACGGTGAAACCGGCATAGAGACCGCCACATTCTCCGATCTCCAGCAAAGGCTGAACCGCAAGACCGTAAGCGCAAAACAGTTGCGCGATTATCCGGCCTTCGTGCGGGCCTATGACCTGTTGCAGGAAGGGAACCAGCAGACAGGCGCCGATTTGCGCGCGCTGCCCTTTTCGGAGCGCCGCGCCCGCCTGCAAAGCTTTGTCAGCCAGCTCGATCCGCGCCGGTTCGATCTCTCGCCCGTTCTGCCCTTTTCCAACTTTGAGGAACTGGCGCAATTTCGCGCCAATCCGCCGCATCCGGTCATCGAAGGCGTCATGTTGAAGCGCCACGATAGCGCCTACCTTCCCGGCCGCCCCAAGGGACCGTGGTTCAAGTGGAAACGCGATCCTTTCACCGTCGATGCGGTGATCGTCTATGCCCAGCGCGGCCATGGCAAACGGTCGAGCTATTATTCCGATTTCACCTTCGCGGTCTGGACGGGACCGGAAGATGAACCTGTGCTCGTGCCGGTCGGCAAGGCCTATTTCGGCTTTACGGATGAAGAACTGAAATTGCTGGACAAATTTGTGCGGGAGAATACCACCGAGCGCTTCGGGCCCGTCCGATCCGTACGCGCCGAACCCGATCACGGGCTGGTCGTGGAAGTCGCCTTTGAAGGTCTCAACCGTTCCACGCGCCACAAATCGGGGGTCGCCATGCGCTTTCCGCGTTTTTCACGGCTACGCTGGGACAAGCCGCCCCGCGAAGCGGACCGGCTTGAAACGTTGGAAAAACTGCTGGGCTGATTACTCAGCCGCCGTCGACACGCGGATTTCGTAGATATTGACCGGCTTGCCGGAACCGCTCAGGTCTGAATTGATCGTGATTGTGCCCGCACGACCTGCCTTTTGGCCGGATGGCATTTCCATATCGAAAAGGAAATCGCTCACGGAATCGCGCACGTCGTAGCGCCTGCGTCCGCAATCGCCAAGACTGCCGAAATCGCAGTTGACCGACATCTGGGTCGTCTTGCCATCGTCGGCACGCGCCACGATGTTGAAGGTCGCGGTCTTACCCGCCAATTGATCCAGAATGCCCTCGCCCACATCGAATGTGACCGAATCTTCGGCACCGGCGGACTGGATATGCGCGAAGCTGCGCGTGCCTTCCTGCCTGATTTCAGCCGTGGCGCGTCCCTTGACGGACATGCGTGTGGCTTCCGAAGGCTGGAAAATGGTGATCCATTTCGCCCCGCCCGGCTCCTCGCCTTCCTTCAATGGAGCAATATTGCCTTCGCCGTGCAGCGGGTTGTTCGCCGGTCGGCTGCTCAGATCGATAAAGCTGTTATAAAGCGAATAGCCGATGAAAGCCGCAACCGCGAGCACAAGCGCCGGAATGCCGTAGCTGTAGAAAGGTGAATGGCGCTTCTTCTTGCGGCGGTCCTTCCGGGAAACGCCGCCCTCATAGCCGAGGTCGGCATTGCTGCGCTTCTTCTGCCGGGAGGCCGCGCGAATATCCCCGCTATCGAGCGCGGGTGACGTTTCCTCCACCCCGCCCAGCACCGGATCCTCCCTCAGCGGCGCATCGAGCGTTGGTTCGCGACGCGCGCTCGCCCCCCCGCCGTCTGTCTTGAATTCCTGTTCGATGCCGGAGATTGCGTCCTTCAGGTTCTGGCGGCGCTGTTCCTTCTGCGCATCGCTGAGCGCGGTGTTCGTCGCGAGCGCGCGCTCATGCGCACCCCAGGCGGATTCGTAGATTCGCTGGCGGGTCGCCGGATTGTGTGCATCCGCCTTGGCAAATGCATTCCTGATCGCGCGCTCAATGCTTTCCAAAGGCTGCTCTTCCCTTGTTCGTTTTTCCCGCCGTTTCGTTACGCCCTCACAGGAGCAAGCGGTTCCCGATGCAGACGCTTTCATAAGCCTCAGCGAAATTAACGTCTGAATCAAGGCATTTACCTGTTCTTCACCCGCTTTGACTAGCCGATAAGCTTAACAGAGACACCAAATATTAACCCTGAATGCGGTTTTCCCCCATCCGTATAGTTCTAGAATATCAAACTGCACCCATTGCAGGTGCTCCAAACATCCTCAACTATAACGGCGATTCTCTTTGAGCGTGGCGTCCAATAAATGAGGAGTGCCCTATCGGTCGCGTTCCAGCACGCATTGTCGAGATTGTCGAAGACCGGCTATCAACGACCGACTGGCTTGCGCTTTTGATATTGCCGTCGGGCAAGGACATGTTACAGATATTACGTTTACGGAAACGTCAATCATGGAGGACGATTGAAAATGGCCTTGCCGGATATTCTGAAAAGCAGATTGCGCATCCCGGTGGTTGGCGCTCCCCTATTCATCATTTCGCATCCGGCTCTGGTGATGGCGCAGTGCAAGGCAGGCGTCGTCGGTTCCTTTCCTGCGCTCAATGCCCGCCCGGAAGCACAGCTCGACGAGTGGCTGGCGGAAATCACCGAGGGACTTGCTGCTCATGACAAGGCCAATCCGGATCGGCCGTCCGCGCCTTTTGCCGTCAACCAGATCGTGCACCGTTCCAACAAACGCCTTGAGCACGATCTCGGTCTCTGCGTGAAATACAAGGTGCCGATCGTCATCTCTTCGCTCGGCGCCGTGCCGGAAGTGAATGCCGCAATCCATTCCTATGGCGGCATTGTCCTTCATGACGTCATTAACAACCGCCACGCCAATTCAGCAATCCGCAAGGGCGCGGATGGCCTCATCGCGGTGGCCGCCGGTGCGGGCGGCCATGCCGGTTCGCTATCGCCCTTCGCGCTCGTGCAGGAAATCCGCTCCTGGTTCGATGGCCCGCTGCTCCTTTCAGGCGCCATCGCCAACGGCAACTCGATTCTTGCCGCACAGGCCATGGGCGCCGACCTCGCGTATATCGGCTCGCCCTTCATTGCCACGACCGAAGCGCGCGCGACAGATGCCTACAAGCAGATGATCGTCGACTCGAACTCCTCCGACATCGTCTATTCCAACTACTTTACCGGGATTGCAGGCAACTATCTGAAACCGTCCATCGCCAATTCGGGCATGGACCCCGACAACCTTCCGGAAGCCGACCCTTCCAAGATGGACTTCGACAAGGCGCAGCAGGAAGGCGCCAAGGCCTGGAAGGATATCTGGGGCTGCGGTCAGGGCATCGGCGCTATCCATGAAGTGACGCCTGCCGGGCAATTGATTGACCGCCTTGAGCGGGAATATAAGGAAGCTCGCCGGCGCCTTTGCGCAAGCGCGTGATTCCCGGTTGTGGCGGTACCGCGCTGGCTTGACGGCTGGCGCGGGATATGATGTCCCGAGTTCGCAAGACGGAACCACTGCTTGCTCAGAAACCTACTTGTTTCCACGCTGCAAGACGCTGACGATGTGCATGTTGTAAAAGCTTTTGAACAAACATTGAGATTGTTTGATTTGGGCCTTGCTTTCCTCCCTGCTTTTGGTTATCAGCGCACCGTCCAGCCGAAAACGACTGGTTCCTTCGGGAAATTGGAACGCAACGTTCCGGGCCGCTTTAGCTCAGTTGGTAGAGCACATCATTCGTAATGATGGGGTCGCGTGTTCGAGTCACGCAAGCGGCACCAGTTTTCTTAACAAAATCAGCCTCTTAAGATTTTGCGATTTCGTAACCAGCGCCTGTTTTGCACACTGGTAGCCACCTAGTAGCCACCGATCACTGAAACTTGCGGCAATGCGTGGCTACCCGCCCGCCGACTTGGCAGGCGGGGCATTTCTTTACAGCTTGATATGCACGGTATTCGCACTGCGATGGAGCGCGTCTACAATTACCGACTTGAATTCCGGGCTTTTCACCAGATCGTCGTAAAGCTCTTCTGGATCGAGACGAACCGTTAGATGCTCGATAGTTTTTGCCAAATCCGATCGCGGACCCGTCGCCTCAGCGATGCTTTCAGTCCAGCTTTTGCAGGCTTTGGAGAATGTTTCACCAACACGCTTGCGCGAGTCGGACGGGCCGCCATCGGTCGGCTCGACCGTCAATCGCGGCTCGCCAACATAGAAATTCATCGATATGTGACTCGCATGCTCGCCGCTGGTCTTAGCTGACATGCGCAAGACTTCGCGCCGGAGCGTGCCGATTCTCAAATCCAGGAACTGCATCAGTTCGCCGACATCCTTATTGAGAGCTTCGTAATCGACCTTGGCATTATCCATATAGACGACGCCGTATTCGTCGACCTTGAAGGGGGACGTCTCAGGGCCAACTTCGCAGACGACGTGGCCGCTTTTGGCTGTGATCGTGATCTTGCATTCGGCACGCTTTGCGATGTCGATGAGATCCACGATGAATGTGCTCTGTTCTTTACTCATAGTTATTCCTCGTTTTGGTGGCGATTGACACATGGCGTGGTGAAGGCCATATGCCGGTTGCCGGGGTGGTACCCGGAAGAAACGCCAAGGTTGGTGGCTTTTAGTCTCCTCGTGTCCTTGGCTAGTACGGAGGACGGCGGCTTACGGGTGGTGCCGGGCATAACGCCGTCCTTTTTCTTGTTGCCCCTCGGCCCGAAGGCCAAGGGGCTTTTTCGACTCCTCGTGTTTCGGTCTGCCGAACGGTTGGTGGCCGCCGGGAATGGGAGCGGGCAGGAGCGCTTTGGGTTACGTCATTCCCGTGGCCGCGCTTCCCGTCTTGCCGCCATCGGGGCGGCAAGCAATGCACCACAGTTCGCGCCCAATCGCCGCGACGTCCAAACTGTGCCGGACTTCGCCGGTATCCGCTGGCACCTTGCGGCAAGCCACCAGTGAACGTGTTAGGAGGTTCGCACGATTGCGAACCATTAATCGTAACGTGCAACCACAAATCTGATTGCCGATTGGTTGCCGCATTCCCACATGTATAGCGGGCCTGCCGCAAACGGCAGGTACCGCCGCATCGCGTTCTCAGGCAACGCGTACCCCCGGCGCGCGATGCGGTCGGGACCATCAACCTCCGCAAGACATGATTGTTTATTAGCGATACATTGCTCGCATATCGTGTTAATGTGTTCATCCGCCGTGGGACCATTAGTTTAGTGAGGACCACTCGTGGACATATCGCCGGGCAAAGGGGCGGCGGTATGAACTGCTGGCCGGAGCGCGCTGGGGATGAACGTGTTCCGGCCTTCCTAGGATTGGAGCCCGCGGCGCGATTCGAACGCGCATCATCCATTACGGTTAGCGCTTTAGAAGAGCGCACCGGTACGCGGGCAATCTTGTTAGCGTCGACAGTAGCGCCATAATTCGCGGACAATCGTCCAGCCTGCACTGCCGACGGCCACACCAAGGAAGTAGGATGGCAGATCAATCATGACTTCCTTCCCTTCCCCTTCACGCGGCTTGCCAGCGCTTTCAGGTACGCAGGCTCCTTTTTCGGCGGCTTCACGTTTTCCTTCAGTGTTCGCTTCTCTGCCTTACTCATGCCGCCACCTGTTCCGGCTCTCCGTCCTCGGAGAGTTCCTTCTGCCAGGCCGCAAGGGCGCGGTTCATTCGTTCAGTGGCCGAAATCAGCTGGCGGGCAAGAAAGTCCTGCCTTACATCGTCCTTGTCGAACAGGTCGCCGATAATCAGCGAAAGAGCCGTGGCGTCGTTGATGGCTTGAACCAATCTTTCTTGCGGATTCATGATGCTTCCTTCAGTTCAGGGTATCGTTCGGGATGTTCAGCGGCGTGCATGAACAGCGTAAAATCAGCCATCATCGTGCGCCAATGCTCTTGATGAACATCGAGAATGCAGGCCGGATCTCCGATGAGGTCAGTCCAAAGCGCGATTTTGATTTCGAGGTCGGCCCGGGACTGAGCGCGGAGTTTGAGAACTGCCTGCTTCAGATGCCAGACGGCCATCCATATTTCGTCATTGACCTTATCAGGCTGATCTTTCGTCTCGCCGCTGCATGCACATGCCAAGGCGTAAAGGGCGTGAATTTTGCTCATGCTGCACCTTAACTAAAAAGAGCCGACCGGACGTCGCGCGACATAATGCGAAGGCTGGCAATGTTGGCGCCGAGAACGTCCATCAATTCGCTCAGCTGTTCGGCGCAGATCTCAATTCCGTGTTTCTTGGCGGCACCAAAGTCGCGTGAGAAAGATTCCCAAACCTCATCCGTCGCTATCGCCAACCGGTGCAAATCACAGACATTCTCTTCGCTGTTCAGGATTCTCTCACGGCTGGACAAAGGTTTCCCGTTCGCGCTCTCGCACGTCATGGCATTCTCCTCGATTTTGAGTATTGCTGGCGGCTAGCGGTTAGCGATGCGACGCCATTCGAGATAAAGGTGCTTGATTAGAAGCTTTTCGGCGTACCGGGCTGCTCGCCTGACAACGTGCTCGCTGTAGGATTCCTTACCCTTCGCGCTTTCCGTAACAGGCACACCGAGCCGACCGGCATACATCCGCGCACGCTCCGCAAAGACCTGCTGGTAGAGCGTCAGATCATGGTTGGTGCGGACGCTCTCACCGAAGATCGGTCGCCACATGCCTTGCGCGCCAATGATGTTCGCTCGCATGTTCCAGCTAACCGAACGCCGCTGGCGGTTGTAACCGTGTGCGATCCAGTCGTCAGCTGATGCGCTCTTGCCGGGATTGCCCTGACGGTTGCCTTCGATCACAGCGAGGCCGAGCCGCTTCCACACAGCTGACACCGATTTATAAGTACCGATGTCGCCGCATTCTCCGACAATAGTCGCGAAGGAAATGTCACCGAAGCCTCGCACCGATTTAACCCATGGATAGACCGGCAGGCGCTTCGCGGCCTTCACAAGCTGTCTTTCATAAATTGCACGCTGTTCGTCGAGTGGTCTCCCAGCATGCAGATACGGCGCAACATAGTCGTGCAGATCCTGCAAGGGATCGGCTGCTGCGGCCTTGTAGATGGCGGCATAGCGCGCCTTGACCTTTTCTTTCGGCAAGTCGTCAGCCGGCACGAGCAAGCGGATAACGGCCTGCCCCTGCAAAGAAAGCTTCGTCTGCGCCTTGATCGCATTCTGCCGCAAGCGATGCAGCGTCACGATCTCGGCAATCGTCGCGGTAATATCCGGCGTCGGGCTATACGGCTCCAGGTGAACCGCAGCGCATAATTCCGATGGGCTGACTGCTATGTTCATTGCATTCTCCTCGGATGGGGTGCAGACAGATGGGCGATGAGCGATTGGTTTACGTTTCTTCATTGGCCGCATCTGACTGCAACGGGGGTTTGGGGAGGCGTGCAGCATCTGGTGTGCGAGTACATCGTGGCCGTCCCCAAAACTGTTCAAACCTCACTGGCGTCAGCGTCGGCTTTCATCCGCTCGAGATCGCCCGGCGAAACCGCCTCGCCGACTTTTGCCGCACCAGCGGCATAGCCAACCGACCGCAAGAACCGGGCGTTGCGAACAGCCGTCGCGCCCTTGGCAAGCTCAATCTCGGCGTGGCCTATGATTTCGGTGCCAGTCCATTCGCGCAGCGGCTTAGTGGTGCCTCCGATCGAATACAGCAGCTCATATAGCGATGACTGCAAAGCGCCTTTCGCCAACACAAGCCTTTCGTGAGCCGCCTTCGCAGCATTCTGCATGCGCTCCGGAGCTTTCAAGAATGGCTCTGAAATGGTTGCGGCGCGCTCACTTAGGATAGCCGCACGCTGGACTTGGGGAACCTCCGCCAGCAGCTTACGGGCGGCATAGAAAAGCATCTCTCCGCGAGCGCTGGCGTCAGCTTCGCCAAAGCTGGCGAAAGCCGCTGCGGCACGGTTCATGTCACCGTCTGCCTGCATAAGCATATCGCGGGCAATCGCCGAAAGCGTGACCGGCTTTGGTGAAGTCTGGGTTGCTGTTGGCATGGTGGTCTCCTCTTGTGGTGTTCCTGATCGGTCGGGCGTCAGCTTAGTGGGTAACAAAGGATCTCTGGCCGCGACCGATCAGGAATTAGTAATCTGTTAGGGATGCTTGATTGAATTGCTGTACAACTCAATGCATTTCCTATAACCATATGCATAAATGATCGTAGTTAACAAAGTCAATACAAAAAATATCGAGTTATGCAAAAATGATGTTAACGCCATCCCAATGTCGCGCCGCACGCGCCCTCATCGCTTGGTCCCAGTCGGATCTTTGTGATGCTGCAAAAGTCGGAAGAGCGACCCTGGCGAACTTCGAAGCCGAAAAATCGACCCCCTACGAACGAACTTTACGTGATATCCGTGCGGCGCTTGAAGATGCAGGTGTGATCTTCATTGAGCAGAATGGAAATGGGCCCGGTGTGAGACTTCGAGATCGGAAAGAATGACTATTGCGCGACAATTGCAACCGTTCTAGCGTCGGCCATCGAACGGAGGGGCATAATGTCAGTTGCTGCACTTATATTTGGTCTTATTTCTATCGTGGCAGGCGTGATCGTTATCATTAATGGGCTGGCGGATCGCAGCGGGTTATTCACGATAACGTTTTTATCCTACGGATTCTCCGCGATCGCGTTCGGGATTTTCATGATGTGCATGGGACGGGTGATCGAGCATCTGGGCGCGATCCGAGCCGCCCAGGAGCGCATTGCTGAGAAGCTGGGGAACACGAATTGAAAGTTGGTGCAGCGTTATCAACGTATCGATGGTTTTCCTAGCATTGACGATAACGAACCGCAGTTGAAAGCTGCAGTTAATATGACTGCAGAGCCGTCCTCTGCAACGCAGCCCGGACCGAGTTAACAGCAGCTCCATTGCAGCCTTATTTGCTTTCGTCTCATAGAAGGCGCATCATAATTATCATGACAGTAATTGAAACGGGCGCTGTCGTTCAGGTTTCAAATGCCTGACCCGCAACAAAGGAGGACGAAATGTCTTCCATCGCGTTGAATTCCAGAAACATCACTATGATTTCGCGACTTCTAAGGGAGGCTCGCAAACCCGGCGACACACAAGATTTGCGCACTGATGCTGCACGTTATCTGGCGCGTCGATTTCAGGAGGGAACACGTGACGAAGGCCGGCTACAGATCGCCCTGACACAATTTATCAAAAAACATCGAAGAATGGCAAATGCCGTCGATCGTTGCGATGACGAAGGCGACGCAGTAAAAAGCGAAAAGTAATGGCCCTTTCATTTCCAAACCCCAGCAGAAGTTTCGATGATCTTGAGGTGGGCGTGCGATTTGTCGGCTACGATGGAATGACCTCCGTCCCATTTCTAATCGATAAGCCCGCCCTGGAGAAGAATGGCGTCATTGCAGCGACGGAATCATCGCTTCTTGCCGCCTTCGACGCCTCACGGAAACTGATCTACGATGCTGCTCGCGAGGTCTATTCACAGGCTCGGCAAACTTCCTATCGCATCACCATGGAGGACATGAAGTAGCTTTTTATGCAATGATTGAGCCGATCTGCCGTCGCAATTCAGCCTCAGTTGCTTTGCTCAAATTTAAAGCGCATGGTGCATGTCTCGACAGCTTTTGAAACGGGCGCTGTCGTTGGGAGTGCATACTCCAGCCCCAATACAAGGAGGACGAAATGTCTTCCAAAATTATCAAACCCTACTTTGGACCTACCGACTTTCGAATGATGCGTGAAATACTGCGACGCGCCGGCTATCGGCTTTACGACACCGCAGAAAACCGTGCCGCTCACATATCCGCAGCAAGGCTATTCATTCAGGAATTTCAATCTGTACGCTCACCATCGCGAGCGATGTCGCAGCTTTCTCGGCAACATCCCCGTGAGAATGTGGAAGTATCTCCAGCGGTAATTTGAACCATCCCTGGCTTGGTCGGGTATGCAAGAATTAGTTAATTCCTCAAAAACAGGAAGTTTTCAAAATGCCCCGTGGTCAAAAAAGAAGTAACCGAGAAATAAGAAAGCCAAAAAAAGATAAGGCCAAGGAGAAAACTGCGTCGACAGACGTTGTTGCAGGTCTCTTTCCTACTCCTGCCAATGACATGATCAAAACCAAACGGCATTAGTTATAGCTGTGTCTTCCACTTTTCTTGGTGAGGAGACACAGCCGTATCGGGGTACAATCATGCCAACGTCTACATTTAGTTCAATAGGTAATTTGTATTGCGAAGGTAAAAGTATCGGTTCTGTTGGCTACAGTATTTCCGTACTCACGGAAGGCGAGAGGACGTTTACAAAAGGCGTCATGTGGGCAAGCATGGACATGCTCCGGCAGGCTTATTCAAGCGAGCTCGTTCAGTTATCGTCGGAAAAAGGCGATGGTTTGCTGAGGGTGGACGTACAAAACGTCGGCATTCACGGAAGTGCAGACTTCATTCTTGTGGGAAAGCATACGTTTTAGCGCCACGCATGACTGCTTGGTAATTAATAGACGTAGGAGCCGAGCACCCAGACGACCAATCCGATATCGATGCATATTATGAGGAACGCGATCAGATACACGCTCACTTTACGATCCAACGATTTTGGGACTGACAGTTTCTCCTCGCCAGATTGATCACGTGTCATTGAGACGATACCAGCCCCGACATACCCTCACGAAATATGCCTCTCGGTCCCGAAGCGACGTTGCCGCATGAGAGCTCAAATAGCTTTTCAACCAAGGTATATGCGTCGAGGGCATGTGTTTGGCTAAACATCTCGCGCTGAACGGTTCGCGGACCCTGTTTTCTATCCGCACAATATTCCGGATTGCGGGATAGAGCTGGTTACGGCGAGACCCAATCCTTCGCTCTCTCACCTCAATGCCTGATATTGGGGAACGCAAAATATCAGCCATGGGCCAACCTCAATCGGAGCCGCTTTCGAGGAGGCCATCGCAAGACCAAGGATTTTGCAGTGACTTGCGGGATCGTATAGCCGCCCTCATTCTCCCAGGCTTCCAGTTCTCTTTGATTGGATTGTGATAGCCGTTGGGCGCGGATTGCCAAAAGTATGTCCAGCATCTGCACAGGATCATGGCTTCCGTCGCTAAAAATTTCACAAAGGTGTTTGGCGGCTTCCAGGCGAGTCTCTGGCTTTTCGCAACCCTCCAGCGAATATCCGGAACGTTGCAGGAAAGCACGAAGCGACGGGAAATCTTCAGGGCCAAAGTAGGATAGATATGAAGCGGAAGACATCGCGTGTCCCCTTCATTTTTGGGGCGGGAGATCGTTCTCTCCCAACGACAGCGCCCGTTTCAAAAGCTGTGCATAATGAACAGTGCGCCTTTTCGAATTAAAGTGCAAGCAAACACGTGATATTTATTTAGAAATAATCGGCTCAAAACTCCTATCAGATAATCATGATCCGAAGAAAATCAACGCGTTGCCTTATACCCTTGCATCTTCTCGATTTCGTGAATGAATTGTTCGGCATACTGCGCTGTATTAACGTAGTTCTGTTCATTGGGGCCAAGAATATGATGATGCGTGAATACTGCTTTAAGTCGATCCAGAAATTTGGGTTCGGTCTCGGCTAGATGCCCGATGAGAACCTGAAGTATCTGCTCATGTGCAAGAACCTTTCGTTCTAGAGCTGTGGTGTCATTATCCATTGCGTTTGCTCCTCGGTAAAGAATGGCGCGGCGACCGGGAACGTGAGAATCCACCGCAAGAACGCCGAAGAATGTTCGCAAGCTGCGTCCAATCCTTTGATGGAGAGGTCATCTGTTCATGAGCATTTCTGAGATCACTTCTGCTGGCTGTCGTGTCCTCATCGTGCCGTGGACGTACAGAAGCAGTTTCCAATCCAATGTTACGATTACGTTGTTTTTTCATGATAGCCTCCTCATTAGGCTTCCCCGCCATACTAAAGCGCCTTGGCGAGTTCGTTGCCGCACGCAGTTGCCAGCGCGGTGTTGGGTTGCTCTGTTCCCAACGGTGTGGCCCAACCTGACTTCTCAATAAGAGTACGGCGAGAGTAAGCTGGGGCAGCCTTAAACTCAGCCAGGATGTTCACAACAGCCGGATCGTTTCTTGATTTTTCAAGACAGTAAGGTGTCAAGGCAAGCGCCACCCCGTCGGATATGTTGGATGCAATCCGGCGCTCAGAAGTGCCTTGTGTGACCCATCCACCTACGGAAAACCCGATAGCAATTGCTGCAATGGCACCAACCGATGCGCCGCCGAGTGCGGGCTTTAACCATTCAAACTTGTTCATGATGGTATCCGATCTTCAATGATCGAACGCACATAATTATGCGTTGGATTTTGATTATAGCACCAACGCAATCAACTTTCGCGCGAATTCTTTATTCATTTTAATTCTGAGTTGTCTTGCGGCGCCGAAGTGAATTTTTATGCCTACATAATTTTCCGAGCCGAGCAGGCGTCCACTGCTAGTACCCACCTTTTCCAGGCGTGGCCTTACTGGTTGGGAGATTTACGGGCTTTGCAGAATATATATTTCGGTGTGCTCGTTATTGGAACATAGCCACCGCTAGCTCGTTATGCTGAAAATGATTGCGGCGTTGGGTGCATGACAAACCAAACAGAACTATGCCATTCGGTGAGACGATTTGCTGCCGGCGTGAGACGTCGTGATCTTCCATCGCAAGCTATAGCAGAGGCGTTGAAAGACGGTTTTGCGGTGACATGCTCCAACAATAATGAAAACACGATTTCGGAGCTTTTGGCGCGCTTGGAGGCTGCGGAGAGAAAACATCGCGAGTGAATCGCGGCTTGATTTTCTCCTTTCGAGGAATAGAATTTGCTTGCCGATGACATATGACTTCCAACCCCGCACCTCGATGCCGCGGGGTTCTTTTTAGGTAGAGGTCAGCCTAGCGCGGACGAAATCCTTCCGTTTGCGTCAGGACATTGGATACACTGCCCCTAAGTCACCTTAATTGTTCGCTTGCTATCCAAGCACTATCCGTCCACCATGGGTTGTCAGCGATTTAATTGATTACGGGCTTCGCTGACACGGGTTGAATTGCCCTTGCCCGCAATTTGAAAGGAGGACGCTATGTCTTCCATTATCTATAATGGCGATCTTCACTCAAACCATCGCATTCTAAAGCAGATGATTATTAAGGCCGGCTATCTCACGTCCAGGATGAAGCCCCTACCAGGACCCCATTATAATGAGTCAGCGTTAATTCTGAAGAGTTTTATGGCTGGAGTAATGGGCGACATTCAAACGATCCCAGGTCCGCGGACGGAAGCGTCTTCCGCTTATGGCACGGCTTAACCATTATTGTTTGGTGGGGCCCAAATAGGGCCTCTCAAATAATAAATTGAAATCGTTATACCCCCCGTAAAAACAACGGGAATGTTAAGATATTTAAGTATTTTTATAATTTAAATTAGCTGAACCATATTAAAAATTTGACAAACATTATTAAAATTGCTAAAAGATGGCATCGAGATTTTCTTGTTGAGCTTAACTTTCTGCACGATTAGCGCCGTGCGTTGACGAAAACTCCCTTTAAAAAATCGTTTCATCTCTGCGTTTGCTTCAAATGCGGCTATCAATATTTCTATGAAAGGGGTTCCAATGAACACCGGCACAGTTAAATGGTTTAATACAGCAAAGGGCTTTGGGTTTATTCAGCCTGAGAATGGCGGTGGCGATGCGTTTGTTCATATCTCTGCGGTTGAACGCGCAGGTATGTACTCGCTGACCGAAGGCCAGAAGCTTACTTATGATCTGGAGCAGGATCGCAAGTCCGGCAAAATGTCGGCCTGCAACCTGCAAGCCGCTTAAATCGCTGATTTTCTTTCCTTTGACCACGGATGTACTGGCACTGTCGAAAGAAGTTGACTTAGGGTCGGGCCATTGCCCGACCTTTTTTATTTACCTTTAAAAAGGATTACAACAATTGCCCCAAGATCCACGCGGCTCCTTTACGAAACATACTCTTTTCAAGCCCGTCCCTTCCTCTCGGGAGTCGGTCGCTTCACGCACCAATAAAGCCGTGCGTACTATTCTCGACGCGGAAGCAGACGAGCGGGTTGCCAAGACGCTGCGCTTGCGAAAACAACGCCAAGAGATGGAGAGCATTATGCCGCCACCCTCAAAAAAGGGCTTGCGCAATAGCCGGTAGCGTTGAGCTTACACAACTTCGTTATGACCCGATTTGCAATATTTGACGGATTTCCGGGATGATTAGGTTCATGCGCATATACATCACCGCGAGCTCTTTTGGTGTTGACCAATGCCGTGCTTCTAGCAATCGTTGGACATGTGCAAAAATATCTGACATACACGCGTCACGAGAACAAAATAGCAACATTTCTCATGGAGATTTGAAACGATTATGGCCATTAAGTTTACGAGCACTCCTGACCGCCCTGCAGAACCTAAAACTGGCAGTCTCTCAAAAAAGAAGAGCCAAACCAAGGCGGACAATAATCCGGAGTTGGACCTTAACACCGACGGAAAGTAAAATTAAATGACCAATGCGCGGCTTATCGTGGTTGCAGCATTCGACCGTAATGCAGACGGCGAGTTGGTTCCGGCGTTCGAACCCATGGCATTTGAAACAGAGAGCCGTGCGTTACGTGCAGCGCAATCGCTGGAGGGCAAACATGTCGGTGTAGTCGCGTGGAGCCGCGAAGCAGATCCCCACGTTGGAGAATATGGACCGCCTGCTGTTCTGTTTCAGTGGGGAGATATACCTGACATGGAATAAGGCTTCATGACCCGCCCAGCGGGGGCTGGGCTTGTTAGCAGTACCCATTTAAAAGACTCTCCGGGAAGAAATTGATCTTGTTCAGATCATACACGCGACTGGCCGCGTCTTGCTCCCCGAACCGATAGCAAGCCTGCTACCACACAATTCCAGCTTGATATTGGCGTGAGGATCTGGCGCTTCGCCCGTCGGCATCCTCAGCGTTCGGGCGGAATTGTTTCCACGCCAGGTATAGACCGTTCAGCCCAGTACGGCGTCCCACAAGACGCTTCGATAGTTGATATCGCCGGCTAAATGAGGCACCTTCCAGATTATCGTGTTGGAGGGGCAATCATGGCAACAGCGGCAAAAATTCTTGGGCTATTAAGCTTGGTCGGCGGTGCGCTGTTGGCGCTTATGGGCTTTATCGAGATGAACCGCGGCGGTTCATTTGCGCTTACCGCAGGGTGCAGCGCCGTAGTCTCTGGCGTGTTTCTCTATTGCATCGGACAATTGGTCGAATACGCTGCAAGCATTAGCGAGTCACAAAAGCAGATCGCTGCTTCGCTCAGCGGGAAACAGCCAGTGGCTGGAAGTGCCCCTGCTCCGGTCTCGACAGCCCGCACGGCTAGGCCTGCGCAGATCTTTGCGGATAGGTAAAGCAGAGTGATCGAGAATCTTTTAGCGCTTCCTTGGCTCTCCCCTATAGGGATTCTCATCAATACCTTGGGAGTCTGCATGCTTGCGTTCGAATGGCGCACTTCGATGTATGACAGTTTAAATAGACTGGAAATTGAACAATCTGACTTGATTGCGAAGTCCGGTGGCTCGCCGAAATTCAATGGCTACACCGATATTTCTCCAAAGGCCAAAAAGCTGCTCGAGAACGTTGATCCCGACACCGTCACCGCCGAACAACTGGATTCGATATTGATTCTTGACAGTGTTCATCGGCTCAACCGGCGAATGTGGATTTTTAGGTTAGGCTTTTGCGCTGTCATTATCGGTGCAGCTCTACAGGTTATCGCAGCATGGCCACAATAAAAAAGCTTATTCTGAGAAACTTCAAGCGTTTCAAATCTCTGGAATTGGATTTCTCCAACGACATCAATGTCCTTATTGGCGGTAACGAGGCGGGGAAGAGTTCAGTACTGCAAGCAATAGATCTTGTCCTCAGCGCTAGTCGTAGCAAGATCGAGTCAGCAGGTTTGGAAAACCTGTTAAATGCGGAGACGATCGCCGCATTTATGCGCAGCGCTAGGCGCATCGAAGATTTACCGGAAATGTTGGTTGAGATTTATCTAGACGATATTCAAGGACGCTTCGATCTAGACGGTCGAAATAACACCTACGGTAGAGATCATATTGGCATTAAATTAACATGCAAGCCAATGGACGAATATACGAAAGATATCTCGACAATACTGTCTGATGCGCACGACAGTTTCCCATTTGAATATTATTCAATTCATTTTCAGACTTTTACCGACGAGGCAATTTTCCATTATAGGAAGCCTGTTCGACACCTCCTGATTGATAGCTCTCAAATCAATAACGAATATGCCACCCGCGAATACACCCGTGCGATGTATGCCGCACATGCATCGGCATCTGAGCGAAATCATCACAGCTTCGAGTATCGCAAATCCAAATCGAGATTCACAGAAAGCGTACTCAAGTCACTGAATGACACATTACCAAAATATCAATTTGATCTGCGCACAAGCCAAAAATCGAATGTAGAAACTGATATCATCCTTACCGAAGCTGATATTCCTGTTGATAGCAAGGGAAAGGGCCGTCAATGCTTCATAAAAACAGAATTTGCATTACGGAATGAAGGGCAAGGTCTCGATTTACTCCTACTGGAAGAGCCAGAAAACCATCTAAGCAATGTTCACATGCGCCAATTGATTGATCGCATACGGTCTTCAACAAAGAAGCAGTTAATCATTGCCACTCACAGCAGCTTCATTGCGACCCGATTGGATTTGCAAAACGTCATAATCCTCAGTGAGGAATACCCTTCCCGACCGGCAACGCTCAAGCACTTGAGCAATGAAACCGCAAAATTTTTTATGAAAGCGCCCGATAACAATGTCTTGGAACTAGCATTGTGTAAAAAAGCGATCCTCCTCGAGGGTGACGCCGAGTTCATTCTCATGGATGCTCTTTATAAGAATTGCACTGATGGGATCAGTCCTGATGAAGATGGCGTCCATATCATTTCAATCGATGGGACTAGCTTTAAGAGATACCTTGAGCTTGCCAAGATACTGGGAATAAAAGTTGCCGCTATTCGCGACAATGATAGCGACTTCCAAACAAACTGTGTAGCCAACTACGAAAATTACACAACGGAAAGCATAAATATTTTTGCAGACACTGATAACAATCGCTCGACATTCGAAGTCTGTATGTATCAAGACAATAGAGAGAAGTGCGAAACACTATTCTCCGAGGGCAGAAAGAAGCTAACAGTTCAGGATTTCATGCTGAAAAACAAAACAGACGCAGCGTTCCAATTGCTTTGCGCCCATGGTGCATCTCTAGCCGTTCCAGATTACATCCAAAAAGCAATAACATGGATAAGAGCGTAATTTTTGCGGTTGCCGGCGCCGGAAAGACTACACACCTCGTTTCAAGCTTGGATGAGGAGCGTCGCTTCTTAATTATAACTTACACTCAGGCGAACTATAACAACATTCGCACCAAAATAATAAATAGATTTGGGTACTTACCTGCGAACATAATAATTTTTACGTACTTCAGCTTTTTGCACGGATTCTGCTATAAACCGTTTTTAAGACAAAGAAAGAATACGCGAGGAATAATTTTTGATCTCCCTCCTATATTTCCTAGATACAGCTCTATCGATGATAGAAGATATATCACTAAAAATCGGTATCTTTATTCAAATCGCGTTGCAAAATTGCTTGAGAAAGAAAATCTGTACAAAGCAATAAACCATCGACTGGAACGATATTTCGACGTTTTGCTTGTTGATGAAGTTCAAGACTTTTCAGGTCATGACTTCAATTTTCTCTTGGCTATTAGTGAATCAGAATTGACTAGTGTTTTTGTTGGTGATTTTTATCAACATACTTTTGACACCAGCCGCGACGGCAACGTGAACTCTAATCTTCACCTAGACTTTGAAGCCTATCAACAACGATTTAGAAAAGCTAATTTTAACTTAGACAATTTCAGCCTGAAGTTTAGCAGAAGGTGCAGTAAGACCGTCTGTGATTTTATTACCGATCGAATAGGAATTTCGATCCAATCGTCAGGCCCAAAAGAAACAACAGTTAAATATTTGGACGACCAAAAAGCAGCGCATGAGATTTACCGAGATCCAAACATAGTAAAACTGTTCTTGAAAGAACACTACAAGTTTGGTTGCTTTTCAAATAACTGGGGTGGATCAAAAGGGATCGACAGTTACCAAGACGTATGCGTGGTACTCAATCCGAGCAATGTTAAAGCATGGGAAAGCGGCAGTTTTCTTAACATCAATCCCGAAACACGCAACAAACTATATGTCGCGTGCTCCAGGGCTAGGCGGGATCTTTTTTTCGTTCCTGAAAAACTGTTATCGACCTTTAAGACCACAAGTAAACGAACATAGGCTACTACCTCGGCACTTCAACAAGCTGAAATGATGCATCGGGGAAAAAGCCATCGCCGATTTCCAAGCTGTTCGGCATCATCCGCATATTCATGACGGGATTCTTGAAACGCACCGTAGAGCCGACGCCGATATATGAAGGCAGAAACGGCTCGATCTTCACCTGCAAACTCGTACTGACCGCAGTGGCGTCGGCTACAACGCGCGCGATGAAGTTGTAGTCGCCGATCGTAAAGCCTAGCAGGTCGCCTTCCGTCAAAATCAGTCCAGACACCACGCCGTTGAAAGTCAGCGAGTTGCCGTTGATCGCAGCCAGCGTCGCGGTGCCTGTGATTGCCGGATTATCGGCGTCGCCCCAATAGGCTTGCGGAATACAAGCGTCTTTCGGCGTGAAGTGGACCGTCACCTGACCGCCGCGGCAGCGATCTGAAAACGCCTCAAGCCGCTTTCGGTCGGCAGGGCTAAGCGAGATTATACTGGCGGTCCACGACCAATATGGATCGCCATTCTCGATGAACGCGACTGCCCGATCGCCGTATCGGGACGTTGAAACTGACCGATTGAGCTTGAGCGGGCTCGCCTGATAATTTAGGCCTTCGGGAAGCGTTTCGGCCATTTCAGAACTCCCCGACGGCCGGAGTGCATTCCCGCACCGGCAAGGGATCGGTAATAAACGCCTTCGTGGCCGTGCCTTCCATGACCCAAAACTGATTACCGGGATAGCGACGGGCCATGCGCTGTGCGAAGTCCTCCGCTTCCTCATGTGACAAGAACCCGACGATCGGCGTCTTTTCATCGTCCTGCAGTACGCGAATGTCGCCACCTTGTGCAGGTGCTGGCGTCACGAAATAAATGTTCATCTTTATCTCCAAAAAGAAAATGGACGGCCTTTGGGCCGTCCATGTTTAATTCAGCGCCGCAACATTCCGCGGCTATTGGCTTGTTTGACACCCTGCGAAACTGCATTCGCAAAATGAGGCGATCGCTGCCAGGCCATCATGCTCTTTGCGATCCCTTCCTGCACCATCGATGATACTTCGGCATTGCCGGTGGCACCATTGACCGTCACGTTAATGGTCGGTCCGCTCACCGAATTATCGGTGCGCGAGTTATCGACGCTGGAATTGCCCGACAGCTGGGCGACACTGGGGATGCTAGGAACAGGAATCGACGCCGACGAAATACGCGGCGCCGAAAAGCCAACTCCGCCACCATCGCGCAGTTCTGGCAACCGACCGGCGTTCATGGCTTCAAGTACTGGCAGCCACTTCTGCGTTGCTGCCGCGTTCATCATAAACTCGCCGTTGCTACCCCACAAAAGCACCTTATCGTCACGTGGTCCGCCAGGACCACGAATACGGCCGCCGCTATCATAGCCCGGTATCTGGCCGCCGTCTTTCAGCCCGATCAAACTGCCGATGCTGTTAAAGAAGCCGCCGAATGCTCCACCACTCATGCCGTTGGACGACGGCTTAAACAGAGCATCAAAACCGGCGTTCAGGAACAGTTCGGCCAACCTGTTGCCGATGTTCTTCAACGCGTCCGCCAGACTGTTTGCGCCAGTAATTGCACCGATCGTGCTGCTTTTGAATGACTCGTAAAAGTCGTTCGCGGCTTGCTCAGAACGTCGCTGCCGGTCTTCAACCAACTGCAAGGCAGCCGCTTCCCGTCCATAGGCCTCAGCAACTTGGTCGATCTGGGCCCGCTGATCCGCCGAAATTTTTATGTTCGACAAATCTTTCTGGCCTTTTTTGATCGCCTCGTCCTTGAGCTTCGCCAGCGCGGCCTGCTCGAGATCCATCGCTATGCGGCGCTTTTCCTGCTCGGCCGTGGACTTGCCGACCATCTCGGCCTCGAGGCGCAACGCTTCGGTGCGGTCCTTTACAGCTTGGATGTCGGAGTCGATCTTCTGGTCGGTGGACTTCTTAACGTCCTTCGGCTTTTTGCCTTCCTTGGATCGAGCTTTTTCGCCAGCCAGTTCGGCGTCAGCGATGCGCTTCACCATATCCTCGTCTGGCTTCGTCACACCTTCGGATTGAAGACGCTTGCGGACATCAGCCAGCTTAGTTTCGAGCTCAAGCTGGGACTTGGTCAAGCCAGCGCGGCGGGTGGCGTTTTTCTCGAAATCGGCAGCGGCTGCATTTTCTTTTTTCCGCTGAATGATGAAGGGATCGTTGGCGGAGCTTGTGGCTTTTGCTTCGTCAGGGACGCCTACCGGGTAGGCAGCGGCCATAGCCTTGCGGGCTTTCACGGCAGCGTCATACACTCCGCCCAAGGTGACAATGGCCTGCTCCATTGTAGAGAGAAAACCGGCAATGCTGGGGTTGGCGTTAGACAGGCTGTTGATGGCGGTAACCGCTTCACCGGCACCAGTTTTGGTTTCAAGGAGTTTATCGATTATTCCTTGAAGTTGCGCCTTCTGCTGATCGTCAATGAATTCCTGCTGGCGCAAGTTTTCCAGTTGATCGCGAAACTCCAGAACCCGCTGCTCGGCTTCCTGAATGCCGGGCATTTCGCCGACGCGCGTTGACATGGCCTGAAGGCCAGACATGCGGTCAATGGATTCCTGAACCCGTTCAGTAAGTTCAACGACCCCCTTACTGACGTAAGTGTTATTGATCGCATGAAGTCGCTCCTTCGCCTTATCTGCGGTAATTGCGAAGTTTTGGAAATCGCTGATGAGGTTTGCAATTTCACGTCGCGCAGATTTGTCTGCATCTGACATGCCAAGATTCTGCATGACATTCTTGAGCGGAGCCGTAGCATTCGCAGACAAAACATCCAGTTCGTCGCCCTGCCCAAGAAGGCTACCCCAACGTCCGCCACCATTCCGCAACCGCTCAAGCTCACTGGCGATATTCTTAAGCTTCCTCGCCTTCTCCGGATCGGCCAGATTATCCAGCGACTCAGCCGCCTTATCGATCCCATCCGCGGCCTTGGGCGCAACCAGCCCGAGCTTTTCCATCTCAGCGCGAAGAGAGTCTGAGTTTTTCTGCGCGGCCATGGCGCTGACGGTATAGTTACCAACGGCCAGCACAAGCGCACCACCGATAATAGCGCCAAGCGGGCCAGCTGCCGCTCCGAGACCGCCCATAGCCTGCACAAGGCCCATAGCGCCCTGCGCGGCCTTCGCCGCTTGATGGAACTTAACGAGAGCCGCTGTCGTGGTTCCAAGCGTCCGGATCATGCCGCCCAAAGACCGACCGACGAGCACACCGGCCAGAACCGCGGCCAGCTGCATGCCTGCATCCGCTACCTGGTCGAAATTCTGCGAAATCAGAATCAAGGCGCGCGATACGGTGGCCGAAATGCCGGTCATATCACCGGCCGTGCCAATATACTGGAGCATGGCATTATTAATGGCGGTCATGCCGTCGCCAATGGTCGCGTTCGTGGCGGCAAACTGTGCTTCAATCGTCTTTTGCGCGTTTATGATCGCTCTAAACACGCGATCAGACGTGAGCTTGCCTTCGGCGCCGAGATCTTTAAGTTTCGCAACCGTCACGCCGAATTCATCCGCGATAGCCTTGGCGACGATAGGCGCGTTTTCGCGCAGCGATCGCAGTTCATCACCCTGCAAAACGCCACTGCCGAGCGCCTGACCAAGCTGGAGAATACCAGCCGCCTGTTCCTGCGCAGACGCGCCGCCGGCCTTGAACGCTTTAGAAACGAGATTGGTCGCCAACGCAATTTCGTTCTCGGACTTGGCTACACCAGATGCCGAGCGCACCATGCGCGCGTAAAGATCGACGTAATCCTCGACGGACACGCGAGCGTCGTCCGCTCCAGAACGCAACTCCTTTAACGAGCGTGTCTGCATACCGGTGGCAGCGGTCGCTGCCTTCAACATGTTTTCGGCAGTCGTCCATTGGTCTGCGTACTTGCGGACTTCGTTCGTTCCGAGAACGGAACCAACCGCAGCCAGTCCTTTGTTTAAGCTGCTCCCGAATGACTGCTGAAATGTCGCGTCGAGCTGCCGGCGCAGCTTGATTGCGCCCTCCTCAATGCGGCGCATATCGGCATTGGCCCGGTCTGCTATTTTATTGAAGGCGCTGTCGGAACTCCTGCCCATAGAGTTCAGCATTTCTTCCATTCGCTTCTGCGCACGTCGCATCGATGCGACATCTGAGGAAATGGATAGAATAATATCGGTGTTTTCTTCGGCCACGCGGCTCTCCATAAAAAGAAAAAGCCCGCACTAGGCGGGCTTCTTGGGTTTTCCGTATTTCTTGAGCAGATCATCCATCTGCGCGTCGGTCGGTGGCTCTGCGTTTTTCTTCCCGCCTCGGGCTTCCGTGAAGCCATCAAGAGCGGCAAGGAACTCCGTCAGAGACGAGTTCCAGAATGTTTTCGGCGTCCATCTAAGGATTCCGAAAGCTGCCTGCTGCCACGCCAGCCAAGGGAAATCGGCAGCTACGCTTTTCCCTTGGCCTTTCCGTTTCCCGAGTCGCCCTGAAAATGGTGCGCTAGCGCAGCCTGAAATGCAGTGGAGAGCGAAGCGAAATGGCTTAAATTCAATCGCTCGATAGCCGCAGCTGCGTCGCCCTGCACCGTTAAGTGTCGAAGGCCGACAATTGCAGCGTTGATCTCGGCGTCCGACAGTCGTGCGAACAGCTCGTTCATTGACTTGCAGCCGAGCTCTTCAGAAACAGCCGCCAGTCCGCCCATGGTCGCCGCGAGGACGATTTCGACGCCACCGATAGTGACGCCGACTTCGCCGCGAGCTCCGTTAACCGGAAGCTCCATGTTATACCTCAGCTTCGAAAGTCAGCGGACCTGCTGCTTCGAAGGTAGCGCTGAAGTCCATATTGCCTTCCTGCTCGCCGGAGAATTCAAAGTCCGTCACGAACCACGGGCCTTCATATGAGCCAAGGCCAGGAACAATTACGATCGCGTTGAAAATCGCAGCGTCGTTCACCTTGCCGATGAAGTAGGCGGAATTCGCACCCGCCACGAACTTACCGGAGCCGGTAAATGTGCGCTGCTTGATACCAGGCACGCCAGTCTTCTGCGGCGTTGCACCGGGATTCTGACAATCTGGGATAGTGGTATCGACGGAGTTAGCCGACATATTGAACGAACGGGTCTGCAAGCCGCAGAGGTTCGTGAAAACTTCGGGAGTTTCACCATCGCCGATCTGAATGAGGAGAAGGCGACCGATTTGCTGTCCATCAGCCATTTTATGGCCTTTCAATAAAAAAGCCCGCCGAAATGGCGGGCTGCGGTTGAACTGATTGTTTGGGGAGGTGGGCTAGGCCAGACGTTCTGTCCTGGCGGTAAACTCGACGACACCATGGAGGTGGGCGTCATCCAGGTCTTTGAAGACTTGCGTTCGGGTGTGGTCCAAAGAAACGAGCCGATATGACGGCATCGTCAGGCTGGCTTCAGTGAGCGCACCTTCTACGGCCCTTGCGATCCGGCTGGCCTCCACACGGCTGCTACCAGCCGGTGCTTTTGTCCAGACGTGAATGGTCACGTAAATAAGCCGACCGGAAACGCAGGTTTTGTCGTCTCGATGATCATCAAAGTCACCGATCTCGACGTAAGGCGCAGTAGTGTCTGACGGCACGATGTCGTAAATCTTGGTACCGACGAGAGCTTGCAGGTCTGGCCATGCTTTCAAACGAGAAACAACAGCGCCCTGTAATTCCAAGCTTTCGCTATCGATCATTTTTGCATGGCCTCTCTGATCGCCTTATTCATAGCCGCACGAATGCGTCTGACGGCTTTCTTCCGCATGCCGCGCCAGACTGGGAAAACGTGCGGCATAGCGGGTGTAGCGGCGTGCGGCCCTTTGGCCTTGGTCATGACTGTGCCAGACTTGTACCGACGATCGACGCGAGCAGCGGTGCCAGCGCTTGCCTTCGTGCCGAATTCCAGAAAGCGCCAGATCCAGCTTCCGTAGACGCCGACAGCATTCGGGTCCGTCGATTTGCGGGCGCCGAAGACCTCTTTGCCTGGATTATCGCTTTGCTTGGCGGCGTGGATGCTATCTCTGTATTCGCCACCGCCATTGGCGCGAACTGGAGCGCGCGCCTTGATTGCTTCGGCAACTTCTTCAGCAACCTGCAACTGGGCTTCGGCCATCTTTTCGATCGCCTTCGGCGCGATCTGCTGAATCTTCTTCATCAGATCGGTGCGCTTAAGCTTCGCACGAACCACCATCAGGCGACCTCGTTTTCAATAACCAGCATTTCGAGAAAGCGGTTTGTTTCGTCGGGGTTGACGATGGTTTTAATGCCAAAAACGCGATTTGGGTTTTCGCCGGTCTTGCCTGCCCGAGCATCATAGGCGCGCCAGGAGGCTGTGACCTGTCTCGCTGCTGTGCTGCTGTAGATCGTCAAGTTATAGGGCTGTTTTGAAACCAGCCTTGATGCAACGAGGCTTTCAGCATTGCCGCCAAACTTCGGTTTCAAGCGTGCCGGTACGGTAAACTGGTCAACCCATTCTCCGCGGGTGCCGCCGAAACCATCATCAATCTCGACCCGTTTGGCAAAGGTAATGCGGGCGTTCAACTGGCCGATTGCATCAGCTCGATACTTCGTGTCGGCCATCATCGACCTCTTCGGTAATTGCAAAGCAGGCTGTCAAAAGCCGACCATTCGACCGTCGCACTGTTAGCCCGAACGAGGTAGGCATCGGCAATCCACAACAGCATGGCGTGACGAATAGATGCTGGAAGTGGATTGAAACCTGCATTCATGGTGACCGCTATACGAGCCCCGGGCCGAACAATCGGCCAACGGCTTCCATATGCCGAGGCAATCGACGGCTCGACACCATCGCTGTTCAAAACATATGCATCAGCGTTTACCGAGTTCTTCGATCCGTCGGGAGCGATATATTCGATCTTATCGACTTCTGATACCGGACCAACCGAGAGACGAGACATGTCGGAAAAAGCATCGCATGACGCTTCGATCTTTTGCCCCGCGACGACGATCCCGCAATACTTCTCAACAAAGTCAGATGCGGCCGTAATGAGCGATCGGATGTAAACGTCATCATCGTCGTGCATCACATTCAAATGGCGCTTTACATCCTCAAGCGCGATGACATCGCCCGTCGGACCTTGCGCGACCTTATACGGATGCCACATTCGATCGGCCTCGCTTCTCGCGCCTCTCCCCATTGGGAACGGATTTCACAGCACGTTCGACTTCGCCATCATCTGTAGCGGGAATAGCAAAACCAGCGTTGATGAGGCGGATCGCTTCGGCCTCGGCAAAGTCGGCGACGGCGCCAGGTTCGAGCGTGTAGGTCGGCCCTGACAGACTGGTCGTAATAGTAATTTTCATGAGCGTCCCCAAAAAGGAACGGGGCGGATAAACCGCCCCGAAGATTGATTAGCCGCCAGCTGCAGCGTTTACGAGATGCTTGACCGCAGCGGTATCGCCGAGCTCACCGTCAAAGCGGATGATGCCGGCAATGCCGAGATCCGGCCAGAAGCGCTCGCGAAGAACGCCAATCACCGGAGAACCGACCTTTCGGACAAAGTACTTGCCGAAGTCACCGAACACGATTGGCTTGTTGCCCGCGCCGATGCCAGCCATTGCCTGGTTGATGCTGTATCGATAGCCAAGCAGGGTGCCGGGCTCGCCCTTCGTGATGTCACCCATCGACCAGATGTAACGACCTTCGTTATCCTTGATCTTACGGACAGAACCAAGGGTAAGATCGTTGAACATCCAACGCGTTTTCGGGCTCTGGCGATAAGCTGGGTCGACCGAATGCAGCAGGTCGATCAGTTCGTCAGAAGTGATCGCCGCCGAGGCAGCCGTTTCCTTGCCAAGCGAAGAGGCGGTGACGAGACCGTTCGGGCTGTCGGTGCCGGTGCCGATGGTCAGCTGCTTGTTTGCAATACGACCAAGGCGCTCGCCCAGAAGCTGGCCAAGCAGGGCTTCAACGCTGAAAATTGAATCCTGTGCAAGTTCCATGGAGAACTTGACGAACTCAGTGTCGTAAACGAACGCGTCAAGATTCTTCTGACCGAACGTCACGTCCTTGCCGCCATCGTCGGTCAATGGCGTTCCTTCGGTATGCTTTTCGGCTTCAACTCCGGTATCATCAACGGTCGGAATGTTGATACGATTACCAGCGGAAGTAACGATCTCGGTCGCGATGTCCTCATCGTACATCGGGCCCCAAGCCTTCATAGACTTGACGATCTCGTTGGCGAGCTCGACCGGTACGGTGTAACCGCCAGCGGCGTTGGTCGCCGTTACCTGGGTACGGGTCTCGGCGGCGGGCTGAACGCCGCGCTTTAGAACGGTACGCTCTTCTGCCGACAATTCGCCGATATCGGCATTGTTGGCGAGAAATTTATAGAACACGGAACGATATTCGATTTCGTCGCCGACATCGCTACCGCGACCTTCGGAATCGGAAATCGGGCGCTGTCGTGCTCGCTCATCTGCTGCGCGCGCTTCAATTTCAGCGAGCGTCTTCTCGCGCTTGATAAGATTTTCGATCTTATCAAATTCCGTCATGATGCGATCATGGCGTTCGTTCAGTTCATTGGATCGCGCTTCGTCGGTGTTCGACTTGATTTCGTCGAGGGCTTCGCGAGCCTGCGTGACCAGACGGCCGCGCTGCTCGTGCAGTTCGGTAAGAGACATTAGATTTTCCTTGAAGATAACGGTTTTGCTCTGGCCTGCTATGCAGACCCTCCGGCATGCCGGGTAATGGTCACGACATCAGGCGATGCCGCGAATTCGCTGCTCAAAAGAGGCGCGTTTCTCGGCGATACGGCGGGCCGCCGCCATTCGATTTTCATCTCGGCGCCGCGCTATTGTCGCATCAGCCTCGGCTCGCCACGCATCTAACGAGCGTTTCGCCAGATGAGTGTCTTCGTAAGCGGGGGTGGGAGTGGCAGTGACTTCGAAAAGCTCCGCCTCAAGAATGGTGCGATGAGGTATCGCGCCTGTATCATCCCATTCCTGCTTAGTTACCCGCATTCCGAAGGACATGCCCGTGATGTCACCGCGCTCTACCAGTTCCCATAGATCGTTACCGTCGGTGGTGTTGGGCACATCGATTTCGACGTGAAGCCCGCGAGTATCTTCCTTCAGCCTCAGCGTGTTGCTTTTGGTCCGACCCAGCACACGACCTGAATCGTGGTGCAGAAGAGCCAGGATGTCGCCACCGATCGCCCCTGAAAATGCGCCGGGCGCTATTCGCTCGACAAAATAGTCGCCGATGGTCGTGTTGCTATTCCAGATAACCGCGTATCCGGTCAGCACACGTTTACTGTCGTCTGCACGGGTCTCTACGCCGAGAGACCCGCTACGTTTTTCAATTTCGGTCATGCTGCAGCATTTTCCTCAACAGAATTGTCGTTGGCAGGGGGTTGAGCGATCGCCGGTTGCGTCCCCAACGGAACGGTGGCACCCTGAATATGAAGCTGATCCGCCGCCCCGCCCTTGGCTGGCAAGTTTTCCAGAGAACGCACTTCATCTGGTGTCCGGATACCGTTTTGGATTGCCACCCCATAACCGTCCATGCGGCTCTTGAAGTCACCACGGAGAAGCCCGTCCAGATTGTGACGGATGTAACGCGTACCACCCGCGACCTCGAATATCTTCAGGTTCATCTCGTCTTCGAGAGCCTTGGCCCATTGCATGATCAGGTGCTTGACGAGATGCAGATCCTGCTGTTCCGCATTCGAAAAACTAGCATGCGTAAGATCCTGCAAGAATACAGGTGGAAGTTGCCAAGTGCGGGCGATTTCTTCGACCTGAAAGCGGCGCGCGTCGATCATCTGGCCCTTGGCGGGGTCATAGCCAACCTGGGTCAACTTGTGGCCAGGCGGCATTGGAAAGATCGGCTTTTCGCTCTTTCGGGCTTCGTCAATTGCGCGATGAATATCGCCCATCGCCCGTTGCATGGCCGCCCCGCCTTGCGGCAGAGGGCCTTCTAGAGCTAGAGGAGGAACGCCGCCGCCGGCGAAGAAGTTCGACCCGTAGTCATTCATGGCGATGGCAAGCTGAATCGCCTTGGCTGCCTGAGCGATAGGGCCGAAATGTCGAATTCCATCGGCCCGCAACATGAACGGCACGTCTATGACGTCGGCGGCTGGATATTCCTTGTTGTCAAATCGATAGACAACAGCCAGACCTTTTCGCTTGACGGTGGTTTTGGTCGGGTCCATCGGCCACAAAGCCAAAACTTCTTTTCCCGATCGCTCGATCCAAGCCAGACCACGGCCGCCGGTAAAAACTTGCTGCCAAAAGTACTGCCAGAACTTGAAAGCGCCCATATCCGAGTTGGGGGCTGTGTTCACAACGGTCTCAAGCTTTCCGCCCAGGCGTTTAGAACCGCCTTTGCCATCACGATAAGCGTGACGAGGCAAAGCGGCCATCGTACGGGATAGAAACGAAACCGCAGCAAGAACCGCAGGAACGGTCAAGGCGCTTTCGATCGTGACAGATGGAAGGTTTACTGGTTGGACGCCAAAGTAAGCCAGGAAATTTTCAGCGCTAACCGGTACACCCGCGTTTTCAGGGCTGGCGCGCTGCTCGATATCGGCTTCTCGTCGCGAACGCGAGAACCGCTGAAGTATCCTCATGAGGCTGCTTTCGTTAGAGTAAATTCCGGGTCATCCCAAGGCGACAGCGAGGTCGTGACCACGACAGGTGTATCGGCTGCAAAACCCGTAACCATGGCCAGAGCCACGGCAGCATCGATGCGCACCGATGCTTTGGTTTTCACGAACCATCGATTGTCGAGCGGATCGCGATCGAAGGTGGCGCCCATCAGGGCGGTCATGAGCACTGGATTACGCCGAACCCTGACGCGACCATCGATAATGGCGTTCTCAAGCTCCGTGACAGATCCTGGCATCCACATGCCTCTAGGCTCGGGTAAACCGGCTGCTTTCGCCGCTTCGATCTTCTTTTCGCTGGCTTTCGCGCGAACTTTGCCGCCCTGTGGATGCGGGATGTGCTCGACTTCAACGCCGATTGCGTCCAGTTCCTCGCGGAACTTGTCATAAGCGTATCGGTCGTATGCGATGCCCTCTATGTCAAATTCCTGCGACAATTGCGCGACCCGCTGCGCGACGAAGTCGAACCTAATTCGCTTTCCAGGTGAGGCGTTCAGAAACCCCTGTTCCACCCACACGTCATACGGCGCCTTGTCGGCTAGGGCTCTGGCTTTCAGCGTTTCCGCTGGTGTCCATGCTTCGATCCATGCATCGAAGGTGGGAAGTTCGATTGTGCTGCCGTCTTCACGCTCCATGGTCTTAGTGCCAGTTTTCACAGCGCAGGCAAGGGCCGTCATATCGCGCGCGGCGGACAAGTCGACGGAAAGGAACAACTGCTTACCGCGATGCTCTTCAATCGGGTCTAAGTCATCCATAACGGCTTCAACAGTATCGCGTGGCATCCAAGCCTTGTCGGCAGAGGTCCAGACGCAAAAATGCAGCCGAAGAATGCCGTTCAGTTTGCCCGGTATCTGCTTGGCCTGGTCAACTACACCAGCCAGATACTTCTCGGTCAAAATCACACCAAGAAGCGGATTAGCCTTCTTCCAGCAAGACTGATCTTCGAGCGGGTCGTCACCCTTGTCCAGAGCGCAGACATAGGCGAATGTCGTGTCGTCGATCACCTCACCGACATAACTGAAGTCGTCATCAGGCGTTTTCGTGCCAGCCGCTACCCGAACCGCGTGCTCATGTTCCTCCCAGCAAACGCTATTTCGGTCACTGCCCGAATTCGTGATCATGAAAAGCAGCGGCTGCTGTCGAAATTTGAAACCGCGCTCAAGCATTTCCATGACCGATCGGTCTGGATGCTCGTGCACCTCGTCGCACAAAGCGTAGTGCGGTCTGGGGCCACTGCCGGTTTTGCCTGCATCCTTGGAAATCGGGCGAAAAAATGCCTTTTTCTCAAGAAAGGCGATATTGAACTCGCGTCCAATGCCGCCGCTGAAGGTTATGCGTTTTGACAGTTTTGGAGCTGCCCTTGCCATTTTAACGGCATCCTGAAACAGGATCTGGGCCTGCTCCTTTTTCGCGCCGGCTGCATAAATTTGCGCGCCCGCCTCGCCGTCTGACATCAGCCCATAGAGGCCGAGGCCACCTGCAAAGGGTGACTTGCCGTTACCTTTGCCTTCCTCGATATAGACACGGCGAAAACGACGATTGCCGTCTGAATCCACCCAACCGAAGATCGAGCCCAGCTTGAAAGCCTGTGAGGCATGCAGCTTGAACGGCTTACCGTCGAACTGACCGTCGTTCAGCTTCAGTCGCTCTTCGAAGAACCGCATCGCACGATTGGCTTTAGCGTCATCCCAAAAATAACCGCGTTCATGTGCTTGTGCCAGATCGTCGAAATGGCGTTGGCAGGCGTTCCGAACATGCGGCCCCGCAACTTCAACACCATCGAGCACGGCGCGCGCGTAAGCATTCACGCGATCAAGCGCCGGCGTCTTAGTCATCTACCAAATCATCCTTTTCCTCGCCGCTATCTGGCATGGAGACCTTAGTTGCATCGGATGGCGTAGCGCCCATTTGACCGAGACACTGCCGCAGGAGGTTCAACGCTTGCACGCCGACTTCCTCATTCGCGATAACGCGCGTTCGGATCGTAGTGGCGATTTCGAGAAGCGATCTATGTGAGCCATTCAGCCAAGGCAGTTCCTTCGCAAACAAGTTCCAGACTTTGGCCTGCTCGGCATTCATCCATTTCGGCGCCCTACCGATATCGGTCGCCGCTTTCGGTTCTTTCCGTCCCTTGAAGCGGGTCGGGTGCGTAACGTTTCTCCCCTCCGCCTCCGCCTTGGCGAGGGGATTTCTAGGTCTAGCCATGAAATCCTCATCTCAACATCTGAATTGGTTGCGTGTGTGCTGTCGCCCATCGCCGGTTCCCCGCTGTCGACGATCGGAGAGACCGAGATAGCCCCCGGGGGCGTGTCTTTTCGGTCACATCACCCGATGGGCCACCCTTCGGCGTCGAATCTGATGACAGTCTGACCAAGGTCTTCGCGCTGGGCGTCGCGGTCGTGATGCTCCTTGCAAAGTGACACGAAAGGTCCGGTCCAGAAGCGCTTCTCATCGCCCTTGTGCCCACCGTCACCGTGATGCACGACTGTGGCGGGTTCTACGATCTCCGATTGCAGGCAGTATTCGCAGAGAGGCTGCATTCGAAGCTGGGCTTCGCGGATGCGTCTCCACTTGGCTGACTTATAAAGCGCGCGGTATTTCTTCGCCTCAGCGCTGCGTGGGTCGGTCATTGTGCCGAGCCAAACGTGGGCGGCGCTGGCCGGGGAAGATGGCCACCGAACTCTGCCCATTGCGAAAGGTCATTGATACCACCTTTGCGCGGGCCGAGACGTGCGAAGGAAATCTCGCGCTGAAGTCGACACAAGCCCTTAAGCCTGAATTGCCTGTCAGCTTCCTGCTCATCCGCCGTGGCTATCCGCGGCATCGTCAGTTTGTTTCGCTTGAACGCGGACTCGAGCCTGCGCTGCAGATCATCCAAACGTGGGTCAGTCATGTATCACCTCATGAATTGGGCAGCCGACGCGGTTCATCAATCCGTTCGGCTGTATGCGGGCCCATGCCCTTGAAGATTGGTTGCAGGGGTCGGACTTGCACCGACGATCTCAAGGGTGCTGAAACTGTGTGGGCTTGTTTTGCCACGCTATCCAACTGGCGTGCGGTCCGTGGCGCGACCACGTAAGAAGAAACCAAAACACCGGGGAGCGCCGGGGACAGCGCTCAACCCGGTGAGGGCTGCTACAACGGGAGGAGAAACCGTCTTCACAGCTACAGCGTGGGGAAAGGAGCAAACCCACGCTGATCTGAAATAGAAAAAGCCCGGCTTGCGACCGGGCTTTCGTATGTAATTCTCGTCTCCCTGATACGGATGGCAGCGGGTTTCACGTACACATCACTATGCGGCTCGCTTGTATTGCCGTGCTTCCAATTGCTCGCGGGCACGCTGAACATTCCGAATGGCCTGCTTCGCCTCTTTCCGCTGGCGCGTTTTTATCTTTTGCCATGCGACACGGAGAGCGCCGATGGACGCATAAACAAGTTCCTTACCGACAGATGATGCTTGGCGATGTTTATAGCCTCGGGCCTCGCCGATCTCTGTCAGTGTCTTGCCGGCGAGTACCGCATCCTCAAAGGCATCCAGTCCAATGCCGAGAGACGCACGCAATTCCTCCAGAACAGGTCGCATATCGATTTTTGCGATCATGACGTTCTCATTGAATTTCACGGAAAACGGGCGTGCTTTGACCTTCGTATCATCATCAGCTTTTACATACTGCTTCTGTGGATGCGTCCATCCAAGGTCCGACTTGCTGCGTTTGCGAACGCTACCATACTTGATTTCGCCACCGGGAATATCTGTCGTCGGCCAATCATTGGCTGCCGCTTGGTCGATTTCGTCAGTAGTCATCTTATCGGACGTGAACTCTTTTTCCATGCTGGCATCATATCCATAGTCGATACCTTGCAACGGATTGCTGGCAATCAGACCACACAACCCGCGATACAGTTCGACAACCTCGATATCGTCATGGCGATGATCGCGGCGAAGTTGCCGCAACAGTTCCCAACCCTGTTGAGGCTCATTGTCATTGGCCGCAGATTCGAGCAGCTCTGTGTGACGGCTGTTTGCTTTTTCCAGTGCCGCGGTCAGGTCTTCTTCGGCTACAACACGCCGATACCAAGCAATCGCCCGGCCGAGTTCACGTTCTTGCGGTGAATGTTCTTCCTTCATTTTCCCCTCCGTCCAAGTTTTGGCGATGCGCACTTTCTGGCCTGAAATACTCCGCCAAGCCGCAGTACGCGGGTCAGTTACTGACGACCGGCGCGTCACCTTGCGCGGCTCAGGCATTGGAAGGCCGTGTTCGTCACGGACCAGTGCGCCGGACTGGTCTCGCAGCCAGCGGGTGCGTGTCCGGTAAGGATTCTGAACCGGTCCGGCTGGAGCCGCAAAAATATTGACCGGTGCCGTGGGGCGCCCAAAGATTGCGCCCTCTCGGCTTTCCTTTAGAGCGAGATGAGTGTCGTGCGCATCCGTAGCAGCGTTCTCAATTCCCATTTCGCGGCGCAGGTATTGTCGCTTGGTTGCAGGGTCGCGGCGACCAAGTAGGCCGTTCCGTAGGACAGTCAGCCAATTTACGTATTGGCCCGGCTCAAGCTCGATCATCAGCGAGGCATCGGCTGACGTGGCGCTCATGCTGCTCCTCCGTCGCGAAGGTCAGGACGCTGCGCATACAGTTTGGCCCGCGATATCCGCTTCCCGCGCCAAGCGCCGTCATTATGTTGCTCAGCTGCGTCCATCGGCTCGGGAGAATACGACCTGACGCCAACGGGCCGAGGTTCGCGAAATGGCACCTTTAAATCTGACGCTCGCCAAGCTGCCCGACATGATGCTGTAAGCCGTGCGACCTTGGCCTGTAGTTCCTCCAAAACAGACCGCTGGCGCGTGTCGTTGGACTGACGGCGGTAAGCCGCAGAAATTTGATAGATCGCGCCAAGCAACGCCGCAGATACCCAGGCTTTCGATTGCGAGAGTTGAGTGTATACGGGATTAGCTGGAAGCTCTGATAGCGACCATCCTTCTACAAAGGCAAGTTCGGCCAATCGCTGAAACGGGATGGTCGGGCGGTTTTTGTCGGCCGCCCATTTTTCGGCGATCGTATGCAGTTCCAGGCGCTCTAACTCTGGAACGCCAAAAAGGGCAGCGTGAATATTCTTCTGCAAATGAGACATGAAGTTCCTCGTGTTGTGGTGTCGGCTGGTGAGGCCTATTGTGATGGTGTGGTGGTTTGATAAATGCGGTGTTAATGGCTTTGCAGAAACCTGTCGGCCTCTTCGTCCGCATCGACGCAGGGAAGTCCGATAGATTGTGCCAGCGCCTGGGCATCATCTCTCGATAGCCATGCCGGGGGGATATAAGTTCTACGCTCTTTGCAAAGGGCTACCATCCTCCTGATATCTTTTTCATATCCGGGCATGCGCTGCATTTTTACGCCCCATGATGAGGTTGCTACCCACGCCTCATGGACGAGCGCGACGTCGACTGGAGTTTCAGATACCCACCAGTCTTCTGGGTTGTCGCCGTACTCAATCGCAGATTCATTCAGGTCACGCCCTTCAGCGGTGCAGTATCCGTAATGATCCGTCCAACGGATGACGCCAATATCTTCAACACGAAAACCTAGCGCCATCCGGCGGAGCGATATCGCAGAAGCCTCGCGATCTGAAAGTACGATATTCGCAACCTCTCCCGTCTCTTGATTTTTGCCACAGAAGGTAATTTTTCGAAGGCAGTGAGGAACATCAATTCTCGACGTAAACCACGCCAGCGGAGGGAAATCCTTACAGGGCCGTCGCGCTTCAACGCTCTGTGAAATGTGCTTCCCCATATGAGGGTGAAAAGCCGGATTACCCTGTCCTTCCAATTCAATCTTTCCGGACATCCAGATAAGGTTCGTTCGTAAGATGCTGGTGTGATGAAACACAATCTGCGGACCAGATTTTTTTCGTTTGGCTTCGCCCATAAATATTCCTCCGTTTGCGCCGCGTTCTGTCAAACTCCTCGCGCGCGCGTGAATACACGCAAAAATGACGTCTACTTTTGCCTTTTTGGGTGACACCCTATGTATTCTCCACCCCATCTTTATATAACTATATGATATATATATATTTTTCTATATATATACGTAGGTAAAGGTGGGGTGGAAGGGTGGGGTAAAGGCAGTCAAAAGACGGGGTGGAATTACCAATGAACAGGGATGGGCATTGAATTCCCTCTCCCTATCTTCCCCGCGCCGTCCAACCGCTCTTTTACCATTGGCTATGCGCCTACCTCCAATGCAGTCGCACCCTCGGGGAAAAAGCCTCTTGCCCACCATCTGACCTGCGTTTGACCGCTCTTTGCCGGCGCGCTCATAAACTTTGCATCCCCTGATGCTATCAGATCATCAAGAATTTCGGCCAAGCGCTGAGTGCGGATGCCGCCCTGTAGGTTCTTCTTCAGCTCCCTGTGCGGCAAGCCCGCTTTACCCCTGCGAATGACCATATTACGGACCCGGATATATTCGGCCGACAGATGATTGTCGGCTACGTTCTCGTCCGCACCTTTTAAAAGCAGCTTGAACGAGTGCTCGGCAACGGCATTCGCCCACTGTTGGATTTCCATCGTGATAATCGGCTCGCGGGGATTGGCACCAACCGCCACGATCAGGGCAAGTCTGGCCGCATTCTCACCGACTCGGTTGCATATCGGTGCATATTCGACCTTCACCTTCTTTTTCATCGCACGCATACTGTCGTCGAATTCCTCAAAGAAATCATCGACATCAGATGACGCGTATTCAACCGTCACAATTGGATGAGGTTTAGTTTCACTGTGGGCATTCAATGCAAAAAACGGCCCTTGGTAAAGTGACTGCCCTCGACCGACGCCGCCTAACAACTCCCATACGGCATCAGAGATGTGTTGGGGTACGTTTTCATGGCTATTTTCTGGCCTGCGAACCTTTTTGGGATCTCTATCGCCAGCGTCGATCAGGACAAATCGACCAAGCAGACCTTCATCAATACTGGCACCCGTAAGCGCGGACCAGAAGGTTGAGGGCGTTGAAACTCCATGAACCGAAAAGCATGGGTTCTGGATGCTTTTAACATTGCCGTCAGCCTTTTCCTGTCCGCCCCAAAGCCCGGATGCAGCGCCTGTTAGCTCAAGCAAAGCTGTTGCAACTTCCTCACGGTGAGCCGGGGCTTTTTCACCCATATACTGCCGAATGAACTTCCCGAACTCATCTTGTTGCGCAAGGCATGCCGGCGCTCGCCGTAGCTTATTCGCCAACCCCGCCAGGCTGGCGATTTTGTCGGAAAAGACGAACTTCGTTACCTTATCGCCAGCCACCGTGCTGGACGCGATGCTCTGCACCGCACGAATGGTGATGTCCTTGCCGAAGCCAGATTCCGCCAAGCCGATAACGTATATGTTCGACCGCAACCCGGTCGGCCCTTTATACCGGCGACCGATCAGCGCCGATACGAAAGCCAGTGAAGATGCCAGCGAGAGGTGTGGCGATGGAAACCGCGAGCATGACACGATGAATTTAGCGATTTCTCCCACAGCGCCCGGTGGATAACAAAGGCTGAGCGGCAATCCACCTGCATCTGGCTGCGGGATCGAAACTTCAGCTTCCTCATCATCGTCATTAGCCGCTTCGACCTGCGCTGCTATCTTTGAGAAAGAAAGTTTGACCGGCTGGGTAACTTCCCACCCCAAGTCAGAAGGCGAACGGCCTAACTGTTCACACAGCCAGAAAGCAGCGTCCTTCGCAGATGCTGCACCGCCATACTCGCGCACAAGATCGATAGGCGTCAGGCCGCGTTCCTCGCCAAAATCCTGAATTCCGTCGGCGTGAATGGAAATATCTTCCTGTAGCCCACGGCCCAGTTCTTTGGACGTGACACGCCAAGCGCCAGTGCCGGACTCCTTGTGCGCCGTTGAGAAAAGCAACCGAACCCAAGCGTCGGTATTTTCGAGCGCAGCAGCATTTACACGGGTCCAGAAAGTCGAACCGCTCGACGCACGCGCAGATACTGGCGCGGCTTTACGCTCGAGCTCGCCAAGGTCAGCTAAGATGGCTTCTGCCGCTGACAGATAGTCGTCAACCTGCGCCGGCGTGATTTCAGGAAGGTCCTTGAAGGGTACTGCCATCGGATCACCACTGGCCCAGGTATAAGGCTGTTGTGTATCCGGGTGGCTGCCGTAGGCGACGAATTGCTGACCAGCGCCCAGCACCTCGATTTGGCACTTCTCGCCGTTCACGAGATAAACCGGCGTAGCCGCTTTCTTACGAGGCTCCGTTGCTCGGAAGATGAAAAGACACTTTGGTGCGCGGCCAGTGCGGCACGGAGCCTGCATGGCGCCGGTAGTTTGCATTAAAGCCGCAATGAGCTTTTCAGCCGCAATAGGATCAGGCGCGTCGATGTCGATAGCCACGACTTCGCCGGTCAAAATGCCGGTGTTCGCATGGTCGGCGTGCCCACGTTCCCACGCATCTATCGATGCGGTTGTCGGCGAAAGCTGCTGCCAGCCTTTGAGCTGAGGACGCTTACCGTTAACCGGAATGGGCTTATACCCGTTCGCAAGAACCGCGTGGCGGATTGCAGTGGGAGAAAGGTCAGGCTGCTGCGCGACGGTGTTCTGCATTGCTTACGACTGCTTTCCAATAAGGGAGGACAAGTTCTGCGATTTCATCGGCAAGCGGGATCGGCATAGATATCAGTTGCCCCAAATGATCGCGCGGCCCGTAGATGCGATAGCCGTTTCTGGTTTGGACGAGTTTCAGTCGTTGGACCTTCAACCCATTCGAAAACTCGGCGTCGAACCAAGCGAGGGTGTTCCCCGCGCCGGATCGCGCGGGGGTGAAATTGTGAATACGGATTGTCATGCTCAGGAGGCCGTAAAGATCAAATTGTGTGGAGTGAAGAACAGTTCGCCATCATCAGCCCGACGCAACACTGCCTCCTTGCCGTGCAGCTCCGGAGAATCTTCAATCGCGGGCAAACCAACACTTTCGCAAAGGCGGCCGAGCTCTTTTTGCCCACGTTCTTGTCGACGGTAAATTGGGCTTTCCAAAACGATATCAATTTGGAATTCACTTTCGTCGTATCGGCCGTCGCAGAAAAGTGTGAGAATTGTTTCTTTTCCGATCTTATCAACCAATGTGTCCTCAATAATGAACGCGACAGCCGCGTGGTCCTGGACGGCATTCTGAAAGCGAGCTTTAGTGCTCAAGTACGATCGGGTGGCGGAATTATCAGCAGCTGATTTCATCAGTTTTCCTCGTGTTCAGGCGCGCGTCGACCCATGGCGCGGGCGTCAGCGCATGCTGTTTGGTGTGGTGGTAGTGGGTTAGTGGATGGCCGCCGATATCCCCATGGGATAAGCAGCCACGTCCTCTGCAAACTCCCGTTCTATCTCATACCGGGAAACCTTGGCTAGCCGCGCCAGGGCGCCGCGTATGTCTAGGGTTTCGCCCCGCATCGCAGCTTCTTGCTGGAACAGAGCTACTCCAGCGCGAAGACCTCGATGGAATTCGTCGTTACCCTCGTAATCTGGGAATTCTGCGTTGAACAGGTCGAGCATGGCTTCACGGGTCATGCGGGACGCTTCGTGGGTCAAGAAATAAGAAATGGATGCTGCGCTGGTCATGCTGCTGCCCTCGCCGTATTGTTCTGGTTCGCAGCCTGCCAGGTCGATGTAGCCGAGCGCTCATTGCGCCATGCGTCAAGGTCGGCAATGTCATAGATGACGCTGCGGCCGAGCTTGAAGTACCTAGGCCCGCCGCCAAAGTGGCGAAGCTTGTCCATGGTGCTCTTTGACAGGCCGAGGTAAGCAGCAGCCTGTTTTACACGTACATTGGTAGTCATGATATCTCCTCGTGTTTCAGTGGTTGGTAGTGGTAATCTAACATGCCTCACGACGCGGACTGTTAATGCGTGGCATGTTATTTTCAGTTGGTATGAAACAATATGCTCTTGTTTCATTGAAAGTCAGCCGCACAGAGTTATTAACGTCGTGCGGTTGACTTAATAATCTCCGGTATGGTCTTGGTTTCGAAGTGAATGGCATCTTTCAACATACCGCTCCGAATAGTCGTAGTGCCTTGCCGTTTCAGCGATAGCATCGGCAAATTTCATTCCCTGATCACGAAGCTGCATGACCATTTCTGAGATGTCATACCAATCGTCGGGAAGGGCTGCTGCACCTTTCCGAAGAGCTTTCGCATCGCCGGGTTTCAACCCGATCGCTAGAATCCACTCCGCAGCCAACATCTGGATTGCGGCGTCGGCTTTTCCGGTTTCCAGTATCTGCGTAAGTTTCTGCATCGCCTCTTCGGCCCTACCTTCAGATATGGCAGATCGGATCGGGATGGCTTTTAAACTGAAAGAATTGGGCAACGGCGCCATCACTTCCCTCCCAACTTTCCGGAAATATTCCCAGCAATAATATTAGCAGCCCGCCGCACCGGATCGACATCGAGATGCGCGTAACGCTGTGTCGTCGATGCCTGCGAATGACCAAGCAGTTTCCCGATGACCGGCAGCCCCAAACCGCCTCCAGCCCCAATTGAAGCGTATGTGTGGCGCAAGTCGTGGATTCGCAGTCCCTTCAAACCAGCACGCGCGGAAATCATCGCCCATGGCTTTTTGATATCGTGGCGCGGTTTTTCGTCTGGCAGGCCAGCGCTGTCGCTGGCCACAACATATTCTCCAACCTGGGATATCGACTTTATCACCTCGATCGCCGCGTCAGACAGCACGACCGTTTTACGGCCCGTTTTGGAGTCAGGCAGGAATAGTAGGCCGCGCTCGAAGTCCACCTCTGACCAGCGCAGGTGGAGGATTTCCCGCAGTCGGCAGCCTGTGAGCAACAGCAGGCGGATGGCGCCAGTTATGTGAGGGCCATAGACGACATGGCGTTGATGCCCCTGCTTGCGATGCCGGCTGTTCTCCCCGTCGCCTTCTACATCGTATGGGATACCGGTTGTCTCAGCCTCGATCAGCGCTGCACCCAAGCGCTCCAGTTCCTCGCCGGTCAAAAAACGTTCGCGCGGAGTTTCATCAAAGCGCTCTATTTTCTGGGTTGGATTTAGCCCCTCCTTGATCAAGCCTAGATCGCCCGCCCAATTGAACATCTTCGATAGCACAGATAGCATCTTATTGGCGGCATACGGTCCGCCCGTGCCATCGGCCCGCTTCTCCGAAACCCTGTTATGAAGCTTCGTTAGATCGGCGCGCGTCACCTTTTCGGCGGCCTTCTTTCCGATGGCCGGTTTTATGTGGGTCTCGATGATCCCCTCATAGCCCTCGACGCTATTCTCTTTCCGCTTCTTCCTGACGTGATCACGCATGAAGCGATCGGCAATCTCAGCAACGCTCAGTGCGGCCCGCTCGCCAGCCCGGTCAGCAGCCGGATCGCCACCCAGCGATACCGATGCCAGTACTTTCTCCGCAGCAGTTCGCGCTTGATCTGGCGACAATTCAATTCCACCGATGCGCATCCGCTTCTTTGTCACGGAGCGTCCACCAGCGCCTGGTCGGTATTCCACGATCCATGATTTTGTGCCAGTCGGTGCTACTTTCATCCCAAAGCCTGCGAGTGTTTCATCGTAGTAGAATGTCGTCTTTTCCGGCGTCATAATTGCTTTCACCGTCTTCTGGTTTATTTTTATTACAGGCATCAGCCGACCCCATCAATTTCGTTCTAGTAGCCACCCAGTAGCCACCGAAGCCTATTACAGGCTGAAAAAGAAAGAAACAGGAAAGGTCGACAAACAAATTTTATCCTTGTTTTTCAGCTAGATATGAAACTACTGGAAAAATCCGGAAACTCGCCTGATCTAATTCGTAATGATGGGGTCGCGTGTTCGAGTCACGCAAGCGGCACCAAAAAACCTCATAAAAATCAAATAATTAGCAGTCGCAGTGCAAGTGCGTTAGTTTCGTTGCGTTTTCGCGGAACCATGGCGGAACCAGCCAAAGGCAATGTCATTAATATCATGGATGCACTGCGGAATTCTCTGAAGAAAGAAACCAGCAAGACGAAATAGGCTTCGGAGCGAGCAAAATGGCCCAGAAGAAAAATCCATGGTCAGATCCCGATCTGGTACGGGAAAAGGACGCAACCGACCCGTCACCGGTCGAACCGAGAGACCATCAGGAGAAACCCACGCATGAACAAACAAACGCGCCGGGCAATCCTAATGTACGGGCACCCAAAGAGCCCTACCCTGACCGATCGAAAGATTGATCAGGATAACAGACACCGTGACGAAGTACGTATCTGGGTGGCCTAGTCTATCGCAGGTAACAGCGACATTACGCAAGAAGGGCTTCGGAAAGATCCGGAGCCCCATTTTCTAGATCAGTCGACTCAAAATCAGACAAGTGATAGCGCTACAAATTGCAGCAAAGATCACAAACTTCGGCAACGATAACTGTTCAATCCATCTGATCGCCCAGATACGCGGAGCTTCGACTGTATTTTTATTGGTCATTTTCCCCTCCCTTTAGAGAGGGCTTTTATCATACGGTCAAAAACCGTCATCACCTTCTTTAGTTTATGTTGCCCGCCTCTCCTCCAGCGCTTTAAGCCTCTCCGCGAAATAGATGATCTTATTCAGATCGTACATTCGACTGGCCGCGTCTTTCTCTCCGAACCGATAGCAAGCCTTGAAGATATTGCCGAGCGCGAATGACATGCCTTTGTGCTCGATCAGGTCGTTTAGCTCGGTCGCATGGGGAAGCAGCTCGTAATAGCTCGTGCTGCCGCCGTCGGAGGTGACGGGCGCGTGAGGTCGATCGCAATCGGGCCTGTTTGCCCCTACGTATCTTCCAGTCGGGTCAATGACGCTCATACCCTCTCCCTCACCTTACGCTTCGGCTCTTCAAACTTCTCAGTTACTGGCCCGCCCGCAAGCAGACCGCGCAGCGCCGACAGCTTATCGCGAACAAGCGGACGAAACCGACGCGCCGCGAACGGCGGGTTGTCATATCCGAACTGCGGGCAGATTCCTCGATCGACGCCTTTCAGACGAACGCCGATGTAGCTGCCCTGCGTGTAGTGATCGAAGGGGCCGATCCAGCTTATGGTGTAGACCTCACCTTCCTTGATCTCGATGAACTGTTCGAAGCCGACCTTGGCATCGATGCAGATGACTTTATCGCCAACGTTGAAGGGGGTCACGCCGCATCCCTCCATGCTTCTAACCGCCGATATTCAACCGGTACACCATGGCTACGCGCTCGCGCCGTACCTTCCGCCATGCCACGGCTTATCCCGAAATCTTCATAGACAACGCATTTCTCCGCTACTCGATACCATGCAAGGCCAGCTTCGATGCCGAACTCTCGTTCATTCGGCCGCAAATCATCCAGCACTTGTGTGTGCAGCAAGTGGCTCGCGATCGGTGCTTCGCCTCGCCGCAGGCTATCCAGCAGGCAGGAGCGGGCGTAGGCCTTGTTGCGCTCAACGTCACCGCTGAAAGGCGACTCGATGATGACAAGTGGTTTGCGTGCCGGTTGCTGGGCAACTGGCACATTGTCGTTATAAGGTTTTGGCATGTGGCTTATATCCTTCCCGCCTACCTCATCTGCCGCCCTTCAACAGCCGCTCGCGCCGCGCAGTCTTCTGCTTCTTCAAGCATGTTCTTTCCTCGTGTTTGTGGTGAAAGCGCCGCTTGGTGGGCGGCGCGGCTATATATTTGTCGAATCGAGCGATCTATTGTATAGTATCCTCTCATTTAATTGAGATGCAGAAAATGTTACAATATCGTTCGACATACCCCAATGATCGCTCTGAATTTATATTTGTGGTAACAAATGATAATGAAAATCCACCCAAATACTTGTTGAGGCACTATTCATTCGTTGCTGAGCCATTGGCCGACTGGACTAATTTGGCAGAAATCAAATCTGACTTAAGCCGACGTGGGCATACTTACGGAACTAGCAGGGTGGCGCCACTTCTCGGAACATTGAGATTGGGGCATTGTTACCTTTAATCATGCCGCCCTCCTCTCTCTCGCTACGTTATCATTTGCGGCCACCGGCATACGCGCCGCGCCCTTGACCATTTCGGGCCGTAGCGTCAGCCGGGAAACTTCACCGTGTAGCTTCGAGTAGGTGATAACCTTCGCCGATCTGCCTGAAAGCCAGCCCCCGCCAGCAGCATATGCGTCTGGAGCCGCCAGCGTTTCGTGGCGCTCGACATACATTAGTCCGGACTTGCGCCCTTCGTCGGAATGCAAATGGCCGATGTGCGCATAGGCATATTTGCTCCGGCCGTACATTTCTCGAAACATGCCAGCTGATCCACCCCCATTGAACGGGTCCACCTTGAAGTATGGTTTTGACCATGAAGGAGGACCACAATGGCAAACAAGCGACACAAGCCCGACGAGATCGTCACGAAGCTTCGGCAGGTTGAGGTTTTGCGCGGCCAAGGCATGGCGATGGCGGATGCTGTTCGCCAGATCGGCGTTTCCGAGCTGACGTTCTACCGGTGGCGTAAGCAATATGGCGGCATGAGCCGTGACCAGCTTCGGCAGTTGAAGGATCTCCAGAAGGAGAACGAACGGCTTCGCAAGGCGGTGGCCGATCTGACGCTGGACAAGCTGATCCTGACGGAGGCTGCGCGGGGAAACTTCTGAGCCCCTCGCGTCGCCGTGCCTGCATCGACCATGTTCGCTCGGTTCTGCCGAAGCGCGTGTCGGAGCGCCGGGTATGCCTCGTGCTTGGGCAGCATCGCTCCACGCAGCGGCGTATTCCTCGCGGCCGGGACGACGAGCAGCAACTGACCGAGGACATCGTCGCATTGGCCCGCCGCTATGGCCGCTATGGCTATCGCAAGATCGCCGAGCTTCTGCGCAGCCAGATGGGCTGGGTGGTCAACGACAAGCGGGTCGAGCGCATCTGGCGGCAAGAGGGGCTGAAGGTTCCAGCCAAACAACCGAAGAAAGGCCGGCTCTGGCTCGCCGACGGATCATGCATCCGCCTGCGCGCCGAGCGGCCCAATCATGTCTGGTCCTACGACTTCGTCGAGGACCGAACCCATGACGGAAGGAAGTACCGCATGCTCAATGTGATCGACGAGTTCACGCATGAGGCGCTGGCGATCCGCATCGATCGCAAGCTCAACTCCACCGACGTCATCGACGTCCTGTCCGATCTCTTCATCCTGCGCGGCGTGCCTGAGCACATCCGCTCCGACAACGGCCCGGAGTTCATCGCCACGGCCGTGCAGGACTGGATCACCGCAGTCGGGGCGAAGACCGCCTACATCGCTCCCGGCAGTCCATGGGAGAACGGCTACATCGAGAGCTTCAACGCGCGCCTGCGCGACGAACTCCTCGACGGCGAGATCTTCTACACGCTCAAAGAGGCCAGGATCATCGTGGAAAGCTGGCGGCGGCATTACAACACCGTGCGTCCGCATGGATCGCTCGGCTACAAGCCGCCGGCACCCGAGGTCTTCATCCCGGCATTCGCGCGGGCGGCCCTGCAACCCCAACCAGCAATGCCGCCCGCGCTGGCGCCGCGACCATCATTGCACTAACAATCAAATTGGACCCGTCCGTGGGGGCCGATCATTCGTCCCACCAGCGCATTCATCGCATCAAGGGCAACAACGCGATGCTGCTGGACAAGCGCACGACCGTTCTTAAAATCACTCACCATCGGTGTTTCTCAAGCGAACTATCTTCTCGAAGATTCAATCCAAATCCGAAAAAGCCAAACAGTTCTCGAAACCTACCGAACCATTCGCGATCGGCTTTGTACTATGCTGGAACGGAGAAAGCGGTCCCAGCAGTTCGCCTTTCAATTGGCAGCGTGTTCGGGCACCTTCTCTTGCAGGACAGCCAGATCGGTGACAATCGCCGCCGCTTCATTCTGAAGAACGTCCGTCGCGTTCTTGCGGCTATTTTCGATTGCGAGGTCCGCACTCAGGCTTCGCTCGTTTGACTGCAGACCATCGTCAATCTGCGTATCAATACCATCATTGGATTTTCCACGCGCCTTGGCTCGATTTTCCTGCGCGGTCATCTCATTGCGACGCACCGTTTCGTTGAGAGAAATGACCTTTTTCTCGCGCTGTGCCTTGAGCGCCGCCACGTCTTCCACAAAGTTCTGAAACTCGCTGGATTTCTGCACGCGCTCGTCATGCAGATTTTGCAGCCTTGGCAACAATGCCTTTATGGCATCAGAGGCTTTGTATTTCGCCGCGGAGACCTGGGTCCACGGCAAAGCGTTGTCGAAGCTCGATTCACCGACAAGCTTGAGATCGAAGAGCCCAGGCAGGCTGATATCCGGCGTCACGCCGCGCAACTGCGTCGTTCCACCGTCGACACGGAAGAACTGGGCAACTGTAAATTTGAGCTCGCCATATTCAGGCTTGGGATTGTTGGCCACTTCGTCGAGGTCGACCACGGTCTGCACGGTTCCCTTGCCGAAACTTGGCTCGCCTATGACCACGCCACGCCCGTAATCCTGTATTGCCGCAGCGAAGATTTCCGAGGCTGAGGCAGAGCCGCGATTGATAAGCACGCCCAGCGGTCCCTTCCAGGCTGGGGCGGGAAGATTATCGCTTTCGACCTTGACCTCGCCGTTTGCGTTGCGTTGCTGGACCACCGGACCCTTGCCCACGAACAGACCAGTCAGGTCAATCGCCTCGCTCAGTGACCCGCCGCCATTGTTGCGGAGATCGACCAGGACGCCATCAACCTTATCCTGCTTCAGCTCGGTAATCAGCTTGGCAACATCGCGGCTGGCGCTCCTGTAGTTCTTGTCGCCCTTCCGCCGCGCTTGAATATCTTCGTAGAACGCCGGGAGGGTAATCACCCCGATCTTGCGGGTAACATTTCCGTCCTTCACGGGAAGGATCGTTTTCTTGGCAGCCTGCTTGTCGAGACTGATCTTGTCGCGAACCAGCGTGATGACATGGTGCTTGCCATCGGCACCGGCATCTGCTGGCAGAATGTCGAGGCGCACGACCGATCCCTTGTCACCACGGATCATCTGCACAACTTCATCGAGCCGCATTCCGATTACTTCTTTGATCGGGCCGTCTTTGCCCTGACCTACCCCGATGATACGGTCGCCCACCGCAAGCTTGCCCGACGATTGCGCCGGCCCACCGGCGACAAGTTCGCGGATCGTCGTATAGTCGTCCCTTTCCTGAAGCACCGCGCCGATGCCAACCAGCGACAGCTTCATGGAAATATCGAACTCGGCTGAAGCCTTTACGCCGAAATAATCGGTGTGCGGATCGACCGATGTCGTATAGGCCGCCATAAAGGACTGAAAGGCATCGTCGCTTTTGTATTTATACGTGCGCTCGATGGAGTTCTCGTAACGCTTGTCGAGCGTCTTGCGAATGGTCGCATCGTCCTTGCCGGCAAGCTTCAGACGCAGCCAGTCGTTCTTGACGCGCTTGCGCCACAGGTCGTCGCTTTCCTCGTTCGACCGCGGCCAGGGTTCCTTGTCGCGCACGATGGAGAATTCTTCCTGCTTGCTGAAATCGAAATTCTGCTTGAGCAGACCACGTGCAAACGTCATGCGCTCGATGATGCGCATCTGGTAGACGCTGAAAATGGAAAAAGGAATAGTCAGGTCCTGACGGCCGATGGCGTCGTCGATTTCCTTGCTGCCGGTCAGGAACTTGTCGACATCCGCCTGCAGAAAGATGAGCCGATCCGGGTCCAGCGAATCGATGAACCGGTTCATGATCCGGACCGACAAGGCATCATCCAGCGGGACGGGCCGATAATGGAAACGCGTCAGGAATTCTGCCGTCAGATGAGCGGCTTGAACCTGCTCCGGCGAAGGCTTCAAAACGGCCGGCGGACCGACTTCGAGAGCATGCGCGGGCAAAACACCTGCCAGAAAGAGACAAACCAGGCCGATTTTGATGCGTTTCAAGTTATGTTCCATTCTTGACGCCGAGCGTTTAATTCCAACCCTTGTTGGCTAAATATGGTTTTTTGGCAACCGTCCATGCCAGTGAGAGCTGTTTTCGCTTTTCACGGGCAATGGAAAATGCTTCGTCCACATTATGTCCAAAAGGCGGATTGTTCCAACCAAAAGCCGCGACACCTGAACGGCCTTCCCTCTCCAGTAGAGAAAGGCAGCGGCTATTTCTCGATTTTTGTGACCGGCTGATCCGCGCCCAGAGCACGCTTCACCGCTGCGCGTGCGGATGCCAGATCAGGCATGACCCAGTTGGGCTCTCCGCCAAGAAACTTGTCGAGAAATGCAATCGCGTAGCCGGGCATTTCGCCGATATTTTCCTTATATGACCACCATGTACGCAACTCGTCGGCGCATTGATCTATATCCGGGACCGTGCCGAACTCCTGTTCCTGCACAGCCGCAATGGCGCAGATGCAATAGTTGGTGTAGAGAAAACCCTCGGGCCAAAATCTCACGATCTCGTACAGACGACCCGCGTCACCGTCGGCATGACTTGGCGGCGAAACAGCCTTCGCCGGAGACAGACGGATCAGTTCGCGCAGCACCAGCCCGGCTGCGAAGGTGATGAAATCCTTGCGGTCCACCTTGGCAAAACGCTTGTTCTGGTCCACCAGCTCCACCCAGTTCAGAAACGCCTCGGTGAGCTTCTTTTCATCGATGTGGTATTCAACGCCGTAGAGCTCATGCAGCAAACTTGCATGCTTGCGGAACGTCGCCCTGAACCAGCGCAGCTGACGCAGTCGATGACGCAGGTCGGGCATCGATGCCATTTGTTCCCTAAGCAGCAAATCCATGGTGCGAACGGCCTCCGGTTTCAAAGCGACATTAAGCGAAGTGGATTGAAATGTCAGTCTTCATTCGCGTTGCATCAGCGATAAAATTATACATATTGACATTCCAGAAGACAAATGTTCTCTAATTACCGAAAGGCGAACCCGGAAAATATCCCGGTCGCCCTTCGTGGGAGGAGAACAAAATGGCTATCTGGCAATGGGCTTTGCTGGCGCTCGCCTTGCTGTGGGGCTTCCAGTCGCTGGGCGTCTGGTTCCAGATGCAGCACTATTCCGATGTGATGAAGGGCATCACTTCGAAATATTCGGATGGTTTTGTTGGCGCCGGGCATGTGCGCGGACGCTTCGGCAAAGGCGTCATCGTGCTGATCGTCGTAGATCGCAATCTCGTCGTGCGCCGCTTCCTCCAGATGAGCGGACGGACCGTCTTTGCAAAGTTCATCCGTCGCGAAGGCTTTGAGGGAATGCGCCTTGGCGCATTGCTGGATAATTCCGCGATCGGAGAAGGAAAGCCTGAAATGGTGGCTGCCGCCAGACAGGCGATAGAACAGATCGGCCGCATAAGAGACCAGTCCGATGGGATCGAACTCGAAGGTCTGAAGGCAGTGGGAGCATAGGAGTTGCTTGCCTGAAACAAGCAATCGAGGAGGAGCAATGTCGATAGTCACGATGTTGGCGCAACATGCCGACGCAACGATGCAGTCCATACACATGGCTGGCAGCATGATTTCCGATGCCGCGCTGCACGGCAAACATGCCGCAGAGCACGCGGGAAATGATCTTCTGCAGCTTGCGCAAGCAACTGCCCCTGCACCGGGCGACGCTGGCAGCGGCGGAATTACCGTCGATCAGTTCAAGGAACGCCTTCAGAACGTCCAGCAGGAAGAGCAGCTCGGCTGGCTTGCCTCCATCGGCAAGCACTTCATTGGCGTATTCCAGAAAGGCGGCGAGGTTTTTGCCGGATTTGTCACCGGCATCATTCCGACACTTGTGGTGCTGATGACCGCGTTTTATGCCGTGACGGAACTGGTCGGCGAAAAGCGCGTCCATGGCATCGCACGCAGCGCGGGGCGCATTGCGTTGACCCGCTACACGGTTCTGCCGGTTCTGTCGGTCTTCTTTCTGACCAACCCGATGGCCTACACGTTCGGTTCATTCCTTGAGGAGAAGCACAAGCCGGCTTTCTATGATGCGGCCGTGTCCTACGTCCACCCGCCGCTGGGTCTTTTCCCGCACATCAATCCGGGTGAATATTTTGTCTGGGGCGGCGTGCTGGTTGCCCTTCTTGAGCTTGAGAAAAAAGGCGCGGTTTCAACCGGTTATCACATCAATGTCGCAATCTGGTACGCCATCGTGGGTCTCGTGGTGATCCTCCTCAAAGGCATCCTCACAGAACGCATCACCGCCATCATGGCGCGGCGTCAGGGCATCGAGCTTTAGGCGGGAAACGGGGAGGACGACATGGTGAAGACCTATAAGGCAGTTCAGATTTCCCGCGGTTCGAATGGCTGGGGCGGCCCGCTTGTCATTCAGCCGACGGAGCAGCGCAACAAGGTGGTTTCAGTTACCGGCGGCGGCATCCATCCGCTTGCCCACCGGATTGCCGAACTGACCGGCGCGGAAGTCGTTGACGGCTTTCGCTCGCCGCCAATTGAAAGCGAAATGGCTGTGGTGGTCGTCGATTGCGGCGGCACGGCCCGTTGCGGCGTTTATCCGCGCAAGCGCATCCCGACCGTAAACATCACGCCGGTCGGACAGGCGGGGCCGTTGGCACAATTCATTACCGAAGACATCTATGTGTCAGGCGTGAAGCCGGAAAACATTGTTCCGGCTGACGGCTCCACCGCCGCCGCTCCCGCTGCGGCGACGACCGAAGAAGACGAGCCCGCGCCTGTAGAGCAGCCAAGCGAAGGCGGCCTTGTCGGACTTATCAGCAGCATCGGCCGCGTCATGGGCCGCGTCGTCGGTATTTTCTTCCAGGCGGGACGCCGCACAATCGATCAGGTTATCCGCAACGTTCTGCCGTTCATGGCGTTCGTGACGATGCTCATCGGCTTGATCCTCTATACCGGCATTGGCGATATTCTCGCCCAGCCGCTCGGCCCGCTTGCCAACAACATTATCGGATTGCTGGTGCTTTCCGCGATCTGCGGCCTGCCGTTCCTCTCGCCGATCCTCGGACCGGGTGCGGTTATCGCGCAGGTCGTCGGCGTGGCAATCATCGGACCGCAGATTGCAAACGGCACTATTGCCCCGGCAATGGCCCTTCCCGCCCTGTTTGCCTACAACACGCAGGTCGGTTGCGACTTCGTGCCGGTCGGCCTGGCGCTCGGAGAAGCCAAACCCAAGACCATCGAGATCGGTGTGCCCGCGATTCTGATCAGCCGCCAGATCATGGGCCCGCTTTCAGTTCTGATCGCATGGGTCGCAAGCCTCGCGGTGCTCTGAAAATCCGGCCCGCCGCGGCAGGCACAGCGGCGGGCGACCTCTCGTACATATACAATAACGATGTTTCCGATCAGCTTCACGAGCATCGAACACCAGACGAAGAAAGGACCGCCTCTATGTCGATACACCTCAAAACGCGGATCACCGCAATCGGCCCGGAAGTCGCGGACCTCGCCGAAGGCGGCGTTCTCATCCTGTTTGCTGACGGTTCACCGCCTGAGCTGGCGGAAGTATCCGTTCTCCATGTGGTGGAAGAAGGTCCTGAAGCATCGGCCCCGGCTGTCGGAACACAGATCGCAATCGGTGCGCTCAAAGCTGAAATCACCGCCGTTGGCGAAAGCGCCTGGCAGAAGGTGCGCGACATCGGGCATGTCGTTATTTCGTTTACGGGTGCGGGTTCGACAGATCGCCCCGGTGAAATCTGTGCCAGCGAAATAGCAGGCGAAGAGCTTGTCGCTGCTCTCAAGGAAGGGCAGATTATCACTATTGGCGGCTGAAACTGCCGGTCCTCGGATTTGAAATTGCATTCGACTTGAGGCTTACATAGATGGAACGCTCGACTATCGTCCGGGTGCGTGAGGGGCTGCATGCGCGCCCGGCTACCCGCTTCGTTAAACTGGCCAAGGGGTTTGAAAGCGATATTGAAATCGCCAAGGCGGGAAAAAGCGTAAGCGCCAAGAGTTCCGTCAAGCTGATGCTGCTTGGTGTAAAAGAGCTTGATGAAGTTACCGTTCGTGCCGATGGTGCAGATGCGATTGAGGCCATTGAAGCCCTGATCGGCTATCTGGAAAATCCACAGGCGGGGCTGGAAGAGGGCGCTGCGCCGACTGCACCTGAACCTTTGGCTGCGCCTCAAGCCGAAACCGCGCCGCAAGCCGCGATGACGCCAAACCTCCCCGCAGGGCAGATAAAGGGTGTTGGCGCAAGCGAAGGCATCTCTCTGGGCGCGGCTTTTCCGTTCTTTCCCGAAGAAATCCAGCCCTTGGGCCGAAAGCTGGCATCCGCTGAAATAGACGCCGAGATTACCCGCTTCAGAGGCGCTATTGCCACTGTCCAAGAGCGTATGGGTGCTTCCCTTTCCAGCGATGATCTCGCTGACGCTGACAGAGGTATTATCGCGGCATTGAAGGATATTGCCGCGGATGACAGCCTGACGGACGAAGCGCTCGGGCTTATTCGCGGCGGTCTCGACGCTATCTCAGCCATGCTCGCGGCGGCTTCAACCGTGGCCGCACAGTTTGCGACCCTTGATGATCCCTATCTCAATGCCCGTGCGGAGGATGTTCACGCCGTCAGCCGCCAGATCTGTCTTGCGCTTCTCGGCAAGGAAGACGTCAATCTGGAAGGGTTGCCGGAAGGATCAATACTCATCGCCGACGACATCGGCGCCTGGGATCTGGCACGAGCGCCGCTCAAGAAGATCAAGGGCGTCGTCTGCGGGCATGGCGGCGCAACATCGCATGTGGCCATCATTGCGCGCACACACGGTATTCCTGCGGTTCTTGGCCTCGGGAGCGCCGTGCAGCAACTACGCAACGCGAAAACCGTGGCGGTGGATGGAAGTTCGGGCATCGTTCATTCCGATCCTGACACGGCAACCCGCAACGCAATCGAAGCGCGCATTTCCAATGCATTGCAGGAAAGGCAGGCGCTGGATGCCTATCGCTCCGTCACGCCGCGCAGGGCCGACGGCACGGTCATAGAAGTCGCAGCCAATATGGGTGCGCTGGAGGAGATCGAAGTCGCGCTTGAAGCCGGTGCGATGGGTGTCGGGCTTTTTCGCACCGAACTTCTCTTCATGAAGCATATTCACCTGCCTTCAGAGGATATGCAGACCGAAACCTATTCCGCGCTGCTGAAAGCCTTTGCCCCAAATCCCGTCATCGTTCGCACGCTGGATATCGGCGGGGACAAACCGATTGCAGGCATCGAGTTTCCGGAAGAAGAAAACCCTTTCCTTGGCTGGCGCGGCATTCGCATGTGCCTGGACCGCCCGGACGTGTTCAAGCCGCAACTGCGGGCGCTTTTGCGTGCAGCGGTCAGCGGCAATCTCAAGGTCATGTTGCCCATGGTTTCCGATGTCGAGGAAATTCGTGCAACCAAACGCCTCATCGCTGAATGCATCGGCGAGCTTGAAAGCGAAGGCAAGGCTTTTGCCGGGTTCGATCTTGGCGTCATGATCGAGACCCCAGCCGCTGTTTTCGCCGCGCGGGAGCTTGCAAAAGAAGCGGCTTTCTTCTCCATCGGCACCAATGATCTGACGCAATATGTGATGGCTGCGGACCGGCTTAACCCGACCGTTGCGAAACTCAACGATGTTAGCCACCCCGCTGTAATGGCGGCAATTGAGATGACCGCCAAAGCGGGAACCGAAGCAGGCATCATGGTCGGCATGTGCGGCGAGGCGGCGGGAAAGCCGGAACTCATCAGCGCGTTCCTGCGAATGGGACTGACCGAACTCAGCATGAGCCCGGCATCAATTCCCCGCGCAAAGAAGCTGATTATGGATATGTTTCAGCCATCCGGCCCGGATCAAGGAAGATGAGCAATTAACGTCTGGAACAATGACTCGAGCTGCGCCTGATCACGATCTTCTGCTGCCTGCATGAGACGATCATGGCGCACATCCAGCGCCAGAATTGCACTTTCCAAAGGATCGACGCCCGCCAGATCGGCCGCTTTCGCCGTCGCCAGACCGCAGGCAAGTCCCGCAGCCGCGAAACAGGTCGTTTCAAATCTACGCAAGGCGCGCGGGTCAAGATGCCCTTCCGCAGAGATAAAACGCACGGGCCTTTCGCCGAGCAGTTCCAGAAAAAGAGCTGTCACGGCCTTGGCGGTTGTCGCAATTTTGGTTTCGCCTGCTTCTGCAGAAAACACGTTCTTCAGCAACGAGCCATATTTCCGCATCATCCTTGCGTGAACCGTTGCGAACGCGGCTTCATGGATCAGCACGTTCTGCAACTGGTGGCGGCGCAGCACTTCCTTGGTGAGATAATACATATCCTTTCGGAAAGCCCGCGCTCCTTCCGCGCCAGCACTGAAATAGACCGACAGGCTTTTTACATGCGGTGCGTTGTTATGGACTTTCGGGTCGGCGGAAATCAGCGAAATGGAAATTGTTTCGGCTGTCGTCAGGGCCTTGTCCACCATGCTTGCCGCATGTTCCAGCAGCAGTTCAGGAGACGGAATGTCGCTGCGCCTTTCGGCCTCCGGCAAACCGTCATGGCAATTGCGGCGAATCATGTATCGAACCCCGCGCAGGCGGTCCTTCAGATTGACTGCAATTTCTTCCGAAAGAGTGCGCAACATCGTCGATTTCCCTTATGGCAGCACCATCGCAACAGGATGGACCAGACACTTGAATTATGGTTTGCCTTCATATGGAAAAGCAATAGTTTCGGTGTAGAAACAGCGCTTCTATAATGCAGTATTACGCCGTTAATTTGAGGGATAGTTTTGAAAAAAGCCGGCAGGAAGACACAGACAAATCCGGAAGCAGCAGACCTCATCATCGGATCGGAAGGTGTAGCTGCCGAAAACCGTACAAGCCGGCTGCGAACACGCGCTGCGTGGATGTATTACGTCGAACAGATGACCCAGAACGATATCGCGGAAGCGCTCGGTGTCGGACGTGTCACAATCGTTCGCCTTCTTGCCGACGCCCGTGCTCGCAATGAAGTAAAAATCACCATCGAAGGCAAGCTGGCAAGTCTGACATCCCTTGAAGTCGAACTTGAGAAAACCTTCGGTCTGGAGCGCGCCATCGTCGCTCCCCTCTCCTCGCCCGAGGTCGACCCTATTCCGCCGATCAGCGCCGCCACCGGCGCCTATCTCTCTGAAAAAGTACAGCACGGCATGACCATCGGCGTGGGATGGGGACGGACTCTTTCCAGCACTCTGCAACATATCGGCGCGCGCCCGCTCAACGATCTGAAAGTCATTTCCCTCCTCGGCGGCATCGTGCAGCCGCGCCGTTCAAACCCGCCGGAATTTGCCTGGCAGTTTGCGCAGATTTTTCAGGGCGAAGGCTACCTCATCCCCGCCCCGGCTCTGGTCGACAGCAAAGAAACCCGCACTGCACTCATCGAGCGCTGTGGCCTGAACACAGTGCTCGACATGGCCGAAGAACTCGACATGGTCCTGCTCAGCGTCGGCGATATTCAGACCGCCAGCAGTACGTCTTATCGCGTGGGTCTGATCGATGAGGCGCAGAAACTGTCGCTCATCGAAAACGGCGCTGTCGGCGACGTGCTGTTCCACTTTTATGACAAGGACGGCAAGATCGTCGATGATCCGGTCCATGACCGTGTCATGTCGGCGAAAATCGAGAGCCTTCAAAAGACGCCGCAGCGTATCCTCACCTCAGGTGGAAAAGAGAAGATTGCCGCTCTGCTCGGCGCGATAAAGCTCCTGAAGCCCACTGTTCTCATCACCGATGAAGAAAGCGCGGCACAGATGCTCCGTGAAAGGACGTAACCGGAATGAAAAGACAGCACATCGCCGCAAGGCGATGTGCTGCTCTTGATTATCTTGTTTCTGCAGCGACTGCGCATTCTTTCAGGATTTGCAGCACCGCAGCCCGTTCCTCAATTTGCGGCATATGTCCGCAACCGGCGAAGATGTGGACGCCGACTTTACCCGGCAATCCATGTGCGTGAGCAACGGGAATAACCCGGTCCTCCGCGCCAAAGATAAGCCGAACGGGCATGGCTAGGGCTGCAATGGATGAGCGAACCTCAAAGGTTTGTGTGCCATCCGCAAAAAACCGGGCGCCAATTGCTTCCTGTGTATTGCGCAATTCTGTATCGGCAGCCTGCGCAACGGTTGCATTGATGAACGGCTTGGTCAGATGGTTCTCGTCGGCGACGAGCAGCTTCAACCATGGAACGATGCTGGCTTCGCTTTTCGCGCCGACAAGCCCCTTGATAAAGGCACCGTTGATCTGGGGTCCTAAGCCGCCCGACGAAATCAGCAGCAAGGAGCGCACATCAACAATACCGCGCGCCGCAAGGACGGTCGCCACCGCCCCGCCAAGCGAATGCCCGACCAGAAGGCACGCGCTTACGCCCAGAGATTCCAGCGTCGCTTCCACAGCGACGGCAATCTCATCGATATTTTCGGGAACGATACGGGGCGAATTGCCATGCCCGGGAAGATCGAGCGCCAGAATCGGACGGCCAAGCGATGCGCCGGCAAACAATCCGCGCCATGAATTGAGATCGGCTGCAAAACCGTGGAGCAGAACTACCGGCAGGCGCCCTGCTTCACCCTCACGCAGCCATACAGCATTGAGCTGGCCGAGCGCGGCCGATTCCGCATCCTTGCTTGCAGACGATTTGGCCGTAACCGCTGGTTTCGCAATGCCAATACCGCCTTCAACGTCCTTCTTCTGCACGCGGCCCTTCGGCCCCGAGCCCTGAACGGCAGCGAGGTCAATGCCTGCGTCGCGCGCAAGCCGGCGGGCAAGCGGCGTCGCCCGCACCTTCCCGGTTGAATGCCGTTCATCGTCTTGGGAGGACTTGGAATCGAGATCGCTCGGCGGAGCTGTTTCGATTGCCCCATCTACGGGCGCAGCAGCAATCGGCTCTTCGGCAACCGCTGCGGGCTTGCCGCTGCGCTCTTCGCCTTCTTCATAAATCCAGGCGACGGCCTGACCGACAGGCACGACCGTCCCTTCCGCCGCGCTGATGTCTGCGATGATGCCCGATGCGGGCGCTTCGACTTCCATCGCAGCCTTGTCGGTCTCGATTTCAAAGAGAAGCTGGCCTTTCGTGACCGTATCGCCATCCTTGGCGTACCATCGCGAAATCTGGCCCGTCTCCATATCCATATCGACCTTGGGGAGAATGACTTCCACGGCCATGGTCAGCGCACTCCCCTAACCAGATCGCGAGCGCTTTTCAGAATGTCGGGCACCTGTGGCACTGTCGCGCGTTCGAGGTCGGGATTATAAGGAATTGGCGTTTCGGCGCCGCCAAGACGCACGATTGGCGCATCGAGGTAATCGAAAGCTTCGCTTTCCGCTACGATAGCGGAAATTTCGGCACCGATGCCAAGCGTCTTCACCGCCTCATAAACGCAGAGCAGCCTCGACGTCTTCTTGACGCTTTCGATGATGGTTTCGCGATCGATCGGACGCACGGTGCGCAGATCAATCACCTCAACATCGATACCTTCCTTTGCCAGTTCAGCGGCCGCATCAAGCGCCTTGTGCACCATGATGGCGGTTGCGACGATGGTCAGGTCGCGCCCTTCGCGGACCACCTCCGCCCTTCCGATGGGAACGGTGTAGAAACCTTCGGGGACCGGGCCTTTCATCTTGTAGAGCAGCTTGTGCTCAAAGATCATCACGGGGTCCGGGTCTTCAACGGCAGCGAGCAACATGCCCTTGGCGTCATGCGGCGTCGAAGGCTGCAGGACCTTGAGACCCGGAATGTGCCCGAGCCACGCTTCCAGACTCTGGCTATGCTGCGCTGCGGCGCCCGTCCCAGAGCCTGCCGGAAAGCGCATGACCAGCGGCACCGACACAGCGCCGCCGAGCATGTAGCGGATTTTTGCCGCCTGATTGACGATCTGCTCCATACCAAGCGCTGCAAAGTCGGAAAACTGGAACTCGAAAATCGGCCGCATGCCGGTCAGCGCTGCGCCGACAGCCACGCCAGCGCCGCCCAGTTCCGAAATCGGCGTATCCATGACCCGGTCTTCACCGAAACGATGGACAAGATCGCCGGTCACCTGAAATGCGCCGCCATAGACGCCAATATCTTCGCCCATCAGAAACACGCGGTCGTCGCGCTCCATGGCAATCGCCATGGCTTCCTGGATAGCTTGCGAATAGCTCAACTCACGGATTGTCGCGTCCATGTTCAAATATCGTCCGTGTAAACGTCGCGGGTCAGGTTGGTCAGGTCGGGCGCGGGGCTGTTCTTGGCGAATTCAATCGCCTCGGCGATTTCCTTCTCCACTTCCGCACGTATCGCCTCGATCTCGGCATCGTCGATGAAGCCGTAGGCTTTCAGATCGGCCTCGAAATGCGCGATCGGATCGCGATCATTCTGCCAATGCTCGATTTCTTCCTTGGTGCGATAACGGTTGCGGTCGCTCTTGGAATGGCCCCTAATACGGTAAGTCTTGTTTTCAATCAGCGTTGGCCCGTCGCCGCGCCGCGCGCGTTGGGTGGCCTCGCTGACGGCCTCCGCCACTTCGGACAGATTATTGCCGTCCACGATCACGCCCGGCATGTTGTAGGCCGATGCACGGTCGGCGACATTGGCAACCGCTGTCGAGCGCTTGGTCGAGGTGGACATGCCGTAACCGTTGTTTTCGCACACGAAAACGACCGGAAGCTTCCAGACCGACGCCATATTGAGGGCTTCGTGGAAAGCCCCCTCATTGTTCGCGCCATCCCCGAAAAACGACACGACAACCTTGCCGTTTTTCTGTTTCTTGGCGGAAAGCGCAGCGCCGACCGCAATCGGAATGCCGCCGCCGACAATACCGTTCGCGCCAAGGTTTCCCTTGGAAACATCGGCGATATGCATGGAGCCGCCACGGCCCTTGCAATAGCCGGTTTCCTTGCCGAAGAACTCGGCAAACATGCGCTTCACGTCCGCGCCCTTGGCGATGCAGTGGCCATGACCGCGATGGGTGGACGTGATCATGTCGTCATCGTTGAGCGGCAGACAGGAGCCCATCGCGCTTGCTTCCTGCCCGATGGAAAGATGCATCGTTCCGTGAATGAGGCCACGCGTGTAGCTTTCCTCCGCCCCCTCTTCAAAGCGCCTGATGAGATACATCTTGTGCAGCGCTTCTTTCAGCTGATCCGGCGAATAGGTGCGGAAGGCATAAGGCAGGTTGTGGCGGTCGCCCGTATCCTGCGGCTCAACTTTTTTGGCTTGAACCATGGTGTTTGTCCTTACGCCCCGTAAACGAGCTTGTCTTGACGAGCGCGCAGCTCCGCAATCCTGGAACCGGGAGCCACAGCCGCATTATCGTAGGTGATGAGCTCGCCTTTCTTGATCGGCCTGGTCACGCTGCCGCCTTGCAGAAGCCCGCATGGGATCGCGTGCGCGCTACGTGCTTCGCCGGACGTCATGATCCACGCGCGGTAGCAATATTCGCCAATGGCATCGAGCTTTTCACCCGGCTGCATGTCCTTTTTTGCAAGCGCAGCCACTTCCGCGACCGGCTTTGAAAGCGGCACCATGTCCGGCTTGCCGTAGAGCACCACGCGGGCGCAGGTCAGCGGCACTTCGAGGGACGTCAGGTGATAGGGGCGATGGAATGTAAAATATGGACCCTTGCCCATTTTCAAGTCTTCCATGCGTTCGGAAATACGCGGATGCGACATGTCGGCCACGACAAACACGCCCGGCGCTACGCCCTTGCCGATGGAATAATCTACCACTCCGACCTTCGAAAGCACGCCGCCGTCCTTTTCGGGGATCAGTGTCTTGTTGAGCTGGTCGAGCGTTGCGGCGGGGCCGTGCATGCCAGCCTTGTCCGGGACAAGACCCGTGGCGTTGGCAATGGCGGCCATTTCGACCATGGTTTTCGAACCATCGACGAATTCCACCAACATGCGGACATTCATGTTACGGCGTGTGGCTTCTTCCATATATTGGTCGGGAATAGCATCGATGTTGAGAGGATTGTTCTTGCCCTTGCCCGCCGCCACAATCGGATGGCCCATGGCGGTCACGAACTCGATCAGTTCCATGCAGGATGACGGCTCATCGCCAGCCCCCAGCGAATAGGTGACGCCGAGACGTTCGGCTTCCGCTTTCAGGTAAGCGCCGATCGTCACGTCCGCTTCGACATTCATCATGACGAGATGCTTGCCATGCTCCATGGCGCGCAGGCCGATTTCGGCGCCGACAGCCGGAACCCCGGTCGCATCGATCACGACGTCGATAAGGTCGTTTTCGAGGATCAGGTCGGCATTGTCGGTGACGGCGATCTTGTGCGCCTCCATGGCGGCAGTCAGATCGGAAGCGGTAGAAACCTCGCGGCCATGGCCTTCTTCCTGAAAAGCAATATCGACGGCTTTCAGGGCATTGGGAATGCGCAGTTCGGAGATGGCGCCAACCTCGATGCCCGGCATATGCGCAACGCGCGTGACGATATCGGTGCCCATTTCGCCGGAACCAATCAGTCCGATACGGATCGGCCGCCCGCTATCCGCGCGCGCCTGCATGTCACGCGCCAAACCTGTCAACGCCACATTGGTTGCCATCGCTTCCTCCTGAACCTGCCTGCAAAAATTCTCGCAGTCTCCTCTGACACCTATCGATTAATGAACATTTGTTTTTAAGTCAATACGTGTGTTCATTCGATTGCCGCGGGCGCGCGCCTCCAGATATCATATTGTTATTCAACTTTAGTTTGATATAGAATACAAATGTTCTGCCGTTTCGCCTCGTTCACATTTTGAAACGTCGATACGTGCGAGCTAATAATGGCGTTCTGTTAGCTCGGTGCACTTTGGGAAAGTGCGCCGGGGGGAGGAGAAATAAATGGACGCATTTCTGAGCGGGCTGAAGTCGGCTATCGACACACTTGGGGCAACGGTTCTGCTGCCCATCGTCATTTTCATCATTGCCGTCATACTCGGCGCGAAAGTGGGCAAAGCCTTCCGCGCAGCCGTGACCATCGGTGTGGCTTTCATCGGCATCAATCTGGTTCTGGGCCTCATGTTCACCTCCATCGGTGAAGTGGCGCAGGCAATCGTCACCAATACCGGCATCAAGCGCGATATTGTCGATGTCGGCTGGCCGTCGGCTGCGGCCATCGCTTTTGGATCGTCGGTTGGGTTGTGGGTCATTCCGGTCGGCATTCTGGTCAACATCGCGCTTCTGCTGCTGCGCTGGACGCGCACGCTGAACGTGGACGTGTGGAATTTCTGGCATTTTGCCTTTGTCGGCTCACTGGTCGTCGCTGCAACGGACAACCTCGCCTACGGCATCATCATTGCAGCACTCGTTGCCGCTCTATCCCTGTTGTTTGCAGACTGGTCCGCGCGCGCCGTCCAGCAATTTTATGGCGTGCCGGGCGTTTCCGTGCCGCATCTGGCTTCCGCGCAGATTCTGCCGATTGCGATCATCCTCAACTGGATCATGGACCGCATTCCCGGCATCAACAAAATCAATATCAGCACCGAAACCATCGAACGCCGCTTCGGCGTGTTCGGCGAACCGGTCGTGCTTGGCCTGATCATCGGTTTGGTGTTGGGGCTCATAGCATTTTACAATGCCGGTGATTTCGGCACCGTTCTCGCCAAGGTTCTCGGCACCGGCATGACGCTTGCCGCGGTCATGCTGCTTCTGCCGCGCATGGTCAAAATCCTGATGGAAGGCCTGTTGCCGGTGTCGGATGCCGCGCAGGAATTCGTTCGCAAGCGCACCGGTGACCGCGAGCTCCTCGTCGGCCTCGACTCGGCAATTCTCATCGGACATCCTGCGGCGATTTCGTCTTCGCTCATTCTCGTGCCGATTGCGATCGTCCTGTCAGTTATCCTGCCGGGCAACCGCGTGATCCTGTTCGCCGACCTTGCGGTCATTCCGTTCATTGTCGCCATGACAGCGCCGCTCCTGAAGGGAAACGTGTTCCGCATGGTCGTCGTCGGAACGATTACGCTGGCCATCGGCTTCTATGTAGCCAATGCGCTTGCACCGCTGTTCACCAGCGCTGCCGTTTCGTCGGGCTTCAAGCTGCCTGAGAACGCCCTGCAAATTACGTCCGTGGTCGATGGTTTCCTGTGGGTGCCATATGTCATCATCTCGGCCATCCAGTGGCTTGGTGCTATCGGTATCGCGGTGATTGCCGTTGTTATTGCAGCACTTTTCATGCTCTATCGTCGCAACACGCTGGCATGGGAACGCGCCGCAGGCGCCGAGGACGAACCGGCGGACGAATTTGCTGCCTGATTTCAGCAATGATCGGCGCAAGAAATCAAAGTCGCACGTCGCAATCGGCGTGCGGCCTTCTATAACGGAGAATGGAATGGCAGCCGGCCTGATAGATTTTCTCGACCCGCAAGCAATCGAGCTTCAGAGCGAAGCAAAAACCAATGAAGAAATCATCCGCATACTCGCAGGCAAGCTGGAAAAGCTCGGCTATGTAAAGGCGAGCTATGCCGACGCCGTTGTCAGCCGTGAACTGTCGATGCCAACGGGACTGCCGCTTGAGCGCGACGAGAATGTCGCCGTGCCTCACACCGACCCCGAGCATGTCCTCAAGGCCGGAATTGCCTTGGCGACACTGAGATCACCAATTGAATTTGCCAATATGGAAGACCCTGAAGAAGCTGTTCCCGTTGGATTCGTCTTTTTGCTTGCCATCAATGACAAGGACAAACAGATTGAAACCCTGCAGCAGATTATGGCGACCATACAGGATGCTGACGCACTCGACAGGCTGAAAGCGGCGCGCACGCTGGAAGACGTCCAATCCGCGTTGCAGTGAAACGCGCTCTCAATAATTGAACCTGGAGGAACCCATGGCCAGAATAAAAACAATTCTCTTCGCTTGCGGCACAGGTGTGGCGACATCCACGGCGGTGAACGCGACCGTTACCGAAGAAATGAAAAAGCGCGGGCTTACCTTCAATGCCCAGCAGGCGAAGGCAACGGAAGTCGCTTCACTGGCCGACAACGTGGATTTCATTGTTTCCACCACGCCTATTTCGGCTTCGGTGACCAAGCCTGTCATCAAGGGATTGCCCTTCCTCACCGGCATCGGCAAGGATCAAGTTCTCGATCAGATCGAGGCTGAACTGCGCAAGTAATATCTTGACGGTCTGCGGGTTACAGCAAGGAAGGAGCGGTCATGCCGCTCCTTCTCCGTTTCAGCTCAAGAAGAAGCCTGCTCGGGCATCCTCGGCAAACTCGTCAGAAGCTTCCTCGTATAGCTATGTTGCGGGTCGGAAAGAATATCCCGCGTATCACCCTGTTCCACGATCCGGCCCTTTTCCAGAACGATCAGCCGTTCACATAGCAGCGCGACCAGCGCAATGTCGTGCGACACCACCACGAAAGTGGTCCGTTCTGAAAGTGAGCGCATGAGTTCGATGATGCGAGCACGCGTCGTCAGGTCGAGTGCACTCACCACCTCATCGGCGATGATGAGATCGGGCTTCGAGACGATCGCCCGCGCAATGGCGATGCGCTGGCGCTGACCGCCGGAAAATTCGTGCGGATAGCGGCGAGCCGCGTCCGCAGGCAGATCGACGGAAGCAAGCGCTTGCGCAACGGCCTGGGCAATATCGGTCTGGATTTTCAGGGACCGCAGCGGTTCCGCGATAATATCAAAGACGCGCTGACGCGGATCAAGCGATGAATAGGGATCCTGAAACACCGCCTGCACCGAACGGCGGAAGTCGCGCATGAAACTGCGATTGCGAATGTCCAGCGAATTGCCGCGAAACGAGACATTTCCTGAAGAGGCGCGCTGCAATCCAAGCAGCAATTTCAACATGGTCGTCTTGCCCGAACCGGACTCACCGACAATGCCGAGATTGCTTCCGGTCTCAAGCTTCAGATCCACCTCATGCAGGACCGTCTTGCCCCCGGGATAGGCGAATGAAACGCGCGAAAGGTCCATCAACGTCATCGCGCAACCTCCAGCGCAGCATCGAACGCCCGCGCCGCAGCCACGAGCCCCTGCGTGTAGGGTTGCTGCGGGTCGGTGAAGAGCCTTGCGACCGGCCCTTCTTCTATAAGTTGGCCGTGCCGCAGAACCAGCGCGCGTTGGGTGACTGTAGCGACCACCGGCAAATCGTGGCTGATGAACAGAAGCCCCATGCCTTCGTCGCGCACCAGTTGCTCCAGCAGTTTCAAAATTTCGGCCTGCGTGGTGACATCGAGCGCGGTTGTCGGCTCATCCGCAATCAGAAGCCGGGGGCGGCAGGCGAGAGCCATGGCGATGGCCGCACGCTGGCGCTGCCCGCCCGATATTTCATGCGGCCAGGATCGGGCTATCCGTTCCGGGTCTGGCAGCGATACGCGCTCCAGAAGCGCATGGACTTGAGCATTCACTTCACTCGTTCCCAGCCTGCGGCCATCTCTTGCGGCGCGCCGGTGGACGACCAGACCAACCTGCTTGCCGATCCGCATCAGCGGGTCGAGCGCCGTCATCGGCTCCTGAAACACCGTTGCCACGCTCTGGCCGCGCAACGGCACCAGATCGCGGTCGCGCGCGCCGATGACCTGATGGCCATCAAGCATGACCGATCCGCTTGCGCGCATCCCATCCGGCAGCAGTCCCATGATCGCAAGCGCCGTCAACGACTTACCTGAACCGGACTCGCCGATCAGTCCGACCCGTTCCCCCTGCCCGACCGACAGCGAAACGTCCGAGACCAGCGGCTTGCCGCCGGTTTCGATATGAAGGTTCTCTACTTGCAGCAAAGCGCTCAACGTCGCCTCCTTCGCGTCGGGTCAGCCACGTCCCTCAGGCCGTCTGCGAACAGATTGAGCCCGATCACCAGCGACACGAGCGCCAGACCGGGCGCTATGGCGCCAAAGGGCGCCGTATAAACCGACGCCTGCGCTTCCTGAAGAAGCCGCCCCCAGGATGCGTTGGGCGGCGGTGCGCCGAGACCGAGATAGGAAAGCGATGCTTCGGCAATGACCGCGAGCCCGAACTGGAGCGCGAAATTCACGATCAATGTCGGCCAGATATTCGGCAGCACATGGATGCGAACCAATCCGAGCCACGACGTGCCGGAAATGCGCGAGGCCGTGATGTAATCCATCGCCAGAACCCGCTTGGCAAGAATGCGGGTCAGGCGCGCCACAATGGCCGAACCGGCAATACCGATGGCCACTATCGCTGTCGTGAGGCTGGCGCCATCGCTGGAAGCGACAATCAGCATTGCCAGCAGCAGCGTGGGGAAGGCTATCAGGATATCGAGCGTTGCAGCCAGAACGTCATCGAGTGTCTGTGTGGCAAACGCGGCAAGGACACCCAGCGTCACGCCAATCACCGCGCTGATCGCGACCGCCCCGCAGCCGACGACAAGCGCAATGCGCGAACCGACCATGATCTGGGTCATCAGATCGCGTCCCAGACGATCCGTACCGGCCCAATGCAGCCATGAAGGCGCTTCCAGCCGCCCGCCCACCATTTCGCCGACACCGTAAGGCGTCCATACCAGGGTGAGAAGCGCGACAACCAGGTGCACTCCGAGCAGCAGCCCTCCCGCGACCAGCGGCCATGGCAGACGCCAGGCTGGCTTGGGCTTTGAAATTCCCATTTCCACAGGCTCCGTCATGCTCGGTCTCCGGCAGATCGCTGGCGCAGACGTGGGTCAATCAGGCGTTGCAGCAAGTCCGCGGCAAAGCCCACCAGCAGCACCAGAAGCGTCGAAACAAACAGGACACCCTGAACGTTGGGATAGTCGCGCTGCTCGATGCCGAGCAGGAGCATCGAACCGAGGCCAGGGAGCGAGAATACGCGCTCGACCACAACCGCACCCAGCAATGTCGATGCAAGCTCGATTCCTAGAATGGAGATCACGGGCACCGCGCCGTTGCGGATGCCGTGACGGACAAGCGCCTGCGAGAATGTCGCGCCAAGCGCACGCGCGGTGCGAAGATAATCACTGCCAAGCACATCCTGCGTTGCGGAACGAACATAACGGATCAACGATGCCGACATGACGATGGCAATGGTCGCGACCGGCAATACAAGCGACTGGAACGCGGCAGGCGCTGTCTGCCATCCGCGCGATGGAAAGCCGCCGGAGGGAAACAGCCGCAACTTAACGGCAAAAACCCAGACCAGCAGAATGCCGATCCAGAAAACCGGCACGGCGATGCCCAACTGGGAAACGACAGATATGAGCGATCCATACCAGCGGTTCTGGCGCACGACCGACAGAATGCCGAGTGGCACCGCGATGATGATAGCAACGAGAAATGCCATCAGCGTCAGCGGCACGGTCACGATCAGCCGCTTGCCGATTTCGCCCAGAACCGGCGCTCCGCTCACAAAGGAATTGCCGAGATCGAAGCGCAAAAGGCTGCCGATAAAGCGCAGGAATTGTTCATAGAGCGGCAGGTCCGACCCGACCTGCTTGCGCGCGGCTTCGATCTGCGCTGCATCCGCGCCGACAGAAACAAGCGCGTTGGCGGGATCGCCCGGCAACAGGCGTAGCAGCAGAAACAGCACGATCGATGCGATGAGAACCGACAGGACCAGTATGGCCGAGCGGCGTATGATATAGGCGAGAATAGCGTTTACCTCTCCGATGTGAGGGGCAGCGCTCAGACCCTCATGCAAATACGACAACGCCGCCGGAAACTAATTCAGGCGGCGCGCGCTGTCGAGTTCATGTTCCCGATATCGACAGGCGGTTATTACTCCGCCTTCACGATGTCATAGGCGAAGAATTGCGAATTCAGGCCGTTGACCGGGTAACCGCTGACCGATTTCCTTGAAACGACAATCTGCGGATAGAGATAGAACCAGTTGCTGGCTGCATCCTCGGCGATGATCTTGTTGGCCTCGGTCAGTTTCGCCGTCTGTTCGTCCGTGGTCGCGCTCGCTTCCGCTTCCTTGATGAGATCGACAACCTTCGGATTGTTATAGCCCCAGTAGAAATCAGGATTGCCGTAGAACACGATGTCGCGATGGTTCACATGTTCCTGCAAGGTTGCCTGGAAATCATGCGCCTTGTAGACCTTCGTGTACCACTCATTGGCGGTAATGACGTTGATCTTGACCGTCACGCCGATCTTGGCCAGTTCGCTCTGGATGAACTGCGCGGCAATCGGGTGCGGATCGTAGTTCGGTGTGTCGATGGTGAAGGTGAAGCCATCCGGATAACCGGCTTCCTTCAACAGCTCCTTGGCGCTTTCCGGATCATAGGCGTCGACCTTTGTAAGATCGACATACCACGGATCGGTCGGCGGCACGAAGGAACCGATCAGCGTGCCGTAATCGCCCCAGACGGCCTTCAAGAGCTTCTGATCGTCGATGGCACGGGCAAGCGCCTTGCGCACTTTCACATTGTCGAAGGGTGCAACGCGGTCATTATAGGCCAAAAGCAGCTTGGTGGTGGACTGTCCTTCGCTGACCGTGAAATCTGGATTATCCTTGAACTGGGCCAGCGAATCCGGGCTTTGAACCGACGTGATAATATCGACGGAACCGGTCAGCAGCGCATTGTTGAGCGCGCTGGCGTCGGTGAAATACTGGAACACCACCTCGCCGTTCTTCGGCTTGGCGCCCCAATATTTATCGAAACGCTTCATCGACAGCGATGAAGCGCGACGCCAGTCTTCCAGCTCGTAAGGTCCGGTTCCGTCTTCCTTCGACTGCAAGTCCTTTGCTTCGTCGTTCACCACCCATACATAGCTCAGATTATACGGCAGCGAGATGGAACGCGACGACAGCTTGACGACAACCGTCTCGTCGTCAGGGGTCTCGATAGCCGAGATGGATTTGAGGCTGCTTTTGCGCGAGCTTTTCGATTCCGGCGCGGCAACGCGCTCGATGGAGAACTTCACATCCCTGGAAGTCAGCGGCGCGCCCGAGTGAAAAGTCACGCCCGGTTGCAGCTTGAACGTATAGGTAAGCCCGTCGTCGCTGACTTTATAATCCTTCGACAGGACCGGCTCGACCTTTCCGTCATCGGCCAGCCGGAAAAGTGCTTCATAGACGTTGCCGTTGAAGGCTTCGTTGATGCCCTGCCCCGCGCCTGCGGTATTATCGAGATTCTGCGGCTCATAGAGCGAGCCAATATTGATTGTCGCGTCGGGATCGCTTTCCTGCGCCAGCGCCGGGCTGAACGATCCGGTACCAAGCACCACGGCCAATGCCGCGCCCAGCCCCCAGGTAGCCAATCCGGGTTTGCGATTATGAATGTTGAAGCCGGCCATATTATTCTCCTGCGTGGAAAGTGCCTTGTCAGGCTCTCCGTCAGCAACGCTTATACCGCGACGACGAGCGTACCGGTACGCGGCGGCGGCGCGAGATGATGAGAATCATTAGAAATTTATTCCATAAAGAGTCAATCTATTGGACAAACCATCCGGACGCCCACGCAGACTGTCCGATATAAAGCGCCCCGCAAGGGATTAACCTCAAGAGATCAACCATGACCTATATGGATCGGCACCGTGTTCAGGAACTGCTTACCGCGGAAGGACTGGACGCACTGGTGCTTTTTCAGCCTGAAAACTTTCGCTATGTCACGGGGGTCGCCGCAGGCGTGGCGACAATGTGGGGGCGCGCCGGATCAGCCATAGCGCTTGTTCCGGCGGATGCATCAGCGCAACTTGGCGCGATCGTCAGCGATCAGGCGCTGGCAGCGGCTGGCGCCACGACTGATGACATCGACTTTCGCTCGCACAGAATCTGGATCGACGCCGTTACGGTTCATGGCGCGCGCACGATCGAGGACATTAATGCAGCCTATCGCGCCAGCGGCAATATCGGCCCGCGCCCGGAAACCTTCGACCAGCCAGCAGCCTTTCAACTGCTTGCAGACATGATCGCCGAACGGAGCCTCGCCCGGGCGAGCATAGGGATCGACCTCGAATTTGTACCGGCCGCCGATTTTGAACGCCTGAAAGCAGCCGTGCCGTCAGTTCGTTGGCGCGATGCTTCCGGCATCGTCAAGCAGTTGCGCTTGATAAAGAGCGCCCGCGAGATCGAGTTTCTGCGCGATGCCGCCCATTATGCGGAAAGCGGTTTGCAGGAGATGGCAGCGAAAGCGCGTTCCGGTGCCACGGCGACAGAACTTTCCGATGCCTGGCTCGCCGGAGCAACCAGTGCCGCCGAGGCGAAGGGCCAAGGCCTGTCCGGCCACTGGGCCTATATTTCGGTCGGGCCGAACCTCCAGAACCCCGCGGCACGACTTGCGGAAGGCGGTCTCGTCAAGGCCGATGTCGGTACACTGGTGAACGGTTATTCTTCAGACGGCGCGCGCACCTATGTCCACGGCGAGCCTGCGCCCCTAGCCAGGCAGATTTACGACGCGCTTTTCGAAACGTTCCATGCCGGTATCGCCTTGCTGAAACCCGGCAATACATTCGGACAGGTCCATGAAACAATGCTCAGCACCATGCGGCGGCATGGTTTTAGTGAATATTATCGCGGGCATTTCGGGCACTCGGTCGGCTCCGCGCTCGGGATCGAGGAATGGCCTTTCATCTCGCGCGGCAACAATATGGTCTTTGAACCGAACATGGTGCTGGCGGTGGAAGCCCCGTTTTATGCAAACGGCATTGGGGCTCTGATGATCGAGGAACAATTCCTCATCACCGCAGACGGGGCGGAAACGATGAACGCTCTTTCCCGCGAGCTTGTCTCGATAGGCTGACCAAACAGGCCTCGAGCCAGCTTTGGGCGCTTATTCCGCGGAAAGCGAGGCCGTGGAAAAAGATCGTCGTTCCGCTGACAACCGCCACAAGAAAAATAGGCTCCAAGCCAAACCCGGCGCGATGCGAAATAGAATGCGCCGGGTTGAAGCCGTGCACGGCACGGTCAGCGAATGCGCCGCAACAACCTTTCGCGATAGGTGTCGACAATCACCGCGAGGATAATCACCGTGCCGATAATGATCGGTTTGTAATTGTCACCGATGCCGAGCAATTGCAGGCCGGTCGCTAAAACCTGCAGGATGCAGGCACCCGCCAGCGTACCTACGATTGATCCCTTGCCGCCGAAAAGACTTGTTCCGCCGATGATGACGGCTGCGATCGCGTTGAGTTCATAGCCGACGCCCGCAATCGGGCTACCGATATTCAGGCGCAGGAGATAGACAATCGCGGCAATACCGGCAGTGACGCCGGAAATGACAAACGCAGCGATCTTGTATGCATCGGGATTATGTCCGGAAAGGCGCACCGCCTCATCATTGGCACCGACCGCATAGATCATGCGGCCGAAGACTGTAAAGCGGAGGACGAACCAGCCGACGGCGATCACAGCCACCGCGATCAGGAAGATCGAGGGCAGGAAGCCCCCGACTATCAGATTGCCGAAGTCGACAAACCCCTGTGGAAGCCCGGTGATGGTGGAATTGTTCGAGACCACGCGTGCCGCACCGGCGGCGATATTAAGCATGCCGAGCGTGACAATAAACGATGGGATTTTCCAGTAGGTTGACACCTTGCCGTTGATGAACCCGCAAAGCCCGCCAACGGCAATACAAGCCAGAACGGCAAGCGGGATCGACAAGGCGGGTTCCAGACCGGAAGTCATGATAAGTGCGCCCACGACCGTGCATAAGGCAAGCACCGAGCCAACGGAAAGGTCTATGCCGCCGGTCAGAATAACGAAGGTCATACCCGCGGCAAGAACCGTGTTGATCGCGATCTGAACGAAAATCTTGAGCGCGTTGCCCGACGTCGCGAAATAGGGCGCGGTGAAGGAAAATACGAGCGTTATCAGGATCAACGCTAGAAACACACCGGCATCACGCAACAGGAAGCGCTTCAACTTCTGGCGATCGACAGCATCGGATTGTTGGACAGATGGAGAAGTCGGTTCCGTCATGCGTGAACATGCTCCTGATAAGCGAGCGAAAGAATACGTTCCTGGTCGAATTGCAACCGGTCCAGTTCTCCCACCAGTTTGCCGTTGGAGAAGACGATAATGCGGTGACACATGCCGATCAGCTCAGGCAGGTCCGAGGAAATCATGATGATTGCCTTTTGGTTGGCGGCGAGCATCCACAAGAGTTGATAGATCTCGCGTCTGGCACCAACATCGACCCCGCGCGTGGGTTCATCCAGGATCAGCGTGGACGACCCACGAAACAGCCATTTTGCCAGGACCACCTTTTGCTGATTGCCGCCGGAAAGATTGCGCACCGGCGTGTCGACGGATGCCGTCTTGACGCGCAACCGCTCGACCAGCTCAGCCACTGCACTTTTTTCCACGCGACCGTCCAGCAGACCACCATGCGAGATTTTTTTCAGGTCGGTGATCGTGGCGTTGACATAGACAGGCATATCCAGCAGCAGCCCTTGGCTCTTGCGGTCTTCAGTCAGGAAACCGAGACCGTTGCGCACCGCATCGCGCGGGTAACGAATATTCACCGGCCTGCCATCAACATGGATTTCCCCTGCCGCTCTCGGATCGGCGCCGAAGATTGCGCGCATCACCTCGGTGCGGCCTGACCCGACCAAACCGGCTACACCGAGAATTTCTCCATGGCGCACGGAAAACGAAACCGGCGGGGCGCCGTTGTTGTGCCTGACATTCCTCACTGCCAAGGCGACGGCACCCAGCTTGATATCAGCGTTGAAGCCGTATTCATCCGCGATGTCGCGGCCGATCATCATGCGGACCAGATGCGGCACGCTCAACCCCTGCAGGTCGCGTGTCTCCACCAGCCGCCCGTTGCGCAACACCGTTACGCGGTCACCGATCTCGAAGACCTCGTGGAGACGGTGAGAGATGTAGATGATGGTGACGCCTTTCGCCTTCAGGCGCTTGATGATCGCAAACAGCCGCTCGATTTCCGGCGGCGTCAATGTCGCCGTCGGCTCGTCCAGAACCAGTAGTTTGCTGTCATAACCAAGCGCCTTGGCGATCTCCACCAACTGCATTTGCGCAACGCCCAGCTCCGAGACCGGCATCCGCGGATCGACCGCCAGACCGACCTCAGCCAGAAGCTCTTCGGCGCGGCGGTTCAGCGTTGCCCGATCCATGATCCCGAAGCGCCTCGGAAGACTTTCCAGCATCAGATTTTCGGCGATGGAAAGATGTGACAGCAGGTTGAGTTCCTGATGTACGATGCGGATACCCTGAACCTGCGCGTCATGCGGGGTCTTTGGGTTATAAGGCTGGCCGTTCAGAAAAATCTCGCCCGTATCGGGCTGATATATGCCCGCGAGAAGCTTGATGAGGGTCGACTTGCCGGCGCCGTTTTCACCCAGGATGATATGTGTCTCGCCACGCTGCAGTTCCAGCGTGATACCATTCAACGCAACCACACCCGGAAAGGTCTTGCCGACATTTTCCAATCTTAAAATGGCGTCGGCTGACTGCATGTCTGTTCCTGCCTGCCGGGTGGAGAAGAGCGGCGCCTAACGCGCCGCCCTATGATTGGCAATTTTTTAGAGATCCTGGGCGGTGATGAGTTTAATATCCGTCTTGACCCAGCCGGAAAATTTCTCGCCCGCCAGTTCCTTGAGGCCGTAATCAATGCCCATCGCTGCCATCTGCGCACCGAACTGATCGACAGTGGCAAGCATCTTGCCATCCTTGATCAAAGGCTGGACGGCGGGAATATTGTCGAAGCCCACCACCTTGATCTGCCCCGATTTTCCAGCCGCATCCAGCGCCTTCACCACGCCGAGCGCCATGGAGTCGTTGGCTGCCATCACGCCTTGAATGTCCTGATATTGCGTCAGGAAATTGGTCATCAGCGTGTTGGCTTCTTCCGTTTCCCAATGCGCGGTCTTGGAATCGAGCAGCGTCAGGCCGCCCTCGGCCACGGCATCGTCAAACCCCTTCTTGCGCTCCTTGGCGTTGTCGGCTTCGGGATTGCCTTCGAGGATAACCACCTTGCCGCCCTTGCCCAGTTCCTTGGCCAGAGCCAAGCCAGCGAGCTTCGCACCCTCGCGGTTGTCGGGACCGAAAAAGGCAAGATCGACACCGGCCTGCTTTTTTGCCTCCTCATCCAGCGCCACGTCAATGTTGATGACCTTGATGCCAGCTTCCAGAGCCTTCTTGACCGGCGTCACCATGGCCTTGGAATCCGCCGGGGCAAGCACGATCACATCGAACTGCTGCGTGACGAAATTCTCGACCGCATCCACCTGGGCAGCGAAATCCCGCTCGTCCTTCATGCCGACGGCGGCAAAAGAGAACTTGTCGGTGTTTTTGGCAGCGTAATCCTCCGCACCTGCCTGCATCTGCTTGAAGAACTCATTGGCGAGCGACTTCATGACCAGACCGACTTTGGGCTTGTCCGCCGCGAAAGACGGAAAGGACGGTAGAAGCAGAGCACCGGCGCCCAATGCGCTCGATGTTATAAACTGGCGCCGTGAAATTGAAACCCGACCCAGTCCTGTAATAATTGAACTTTTAGTCATGAATTCCTCCCCTCACTTCAGTAAAAATCTGTCGTGTTACTGTAGCGTAGTGCCGTGAATGTAATACTGTCAAGACGGCAAGATAGAGGGAAACGCTGACGGTTTGAGGTGCCTAGACCGACCTTACGCAGCAAGACCGATGACACTTCTCATCACAATAACTTCGGAGTGTTAGAAGGAGTTGACCGCCTCCGATGGGAACCGGCGGCGGACTTATCGGTTGATGTCGATGGCGGGCGAGAAACCAGCAAGGATAACTGCCATGTACAAGTTCCCAGCAATCGCAGCTTTGGTATTTTCGGCTCTCATTCCAACTGTTCCAGCACATGCGCAGAGCATTGAAATCGGTCCCAACGGTATAGAGGTCAATCCGGATGGGAATCGACGCTACGGCCGCGAAGAAATCAGCGAACGCAGGGCCGCCAGAATCGCGCGTAGCGAAGGGATGGACGAAGTCGAAAGCATCTCAAGGCGCAGGAACGTTTATGTTGTCCGCGGAATAGACCGTCGCGACGATGAGATGCGTGTAGTCATAGACCGCCGCACCGGCGAAGTACTTGAAGTGCGCTAACTGCCAAGAATACGTGCCAGCGGGAGCAATCAACAAAAGCGGTTCCTAAAGGTCGCTTTTTTGGCTGAATAGCGCCGGGATAGAATTGAGTTCCATCCTGCTACCCGCCGGATATTGAGCTACGCAAACCCGTATGTGTATCGAACAGATGCAAGCTGTTGGGAATTACATCGAGCCCGATATTGTGCCCTTCCCGCAGGCGCACGGAAGTTGGTACGGCGATACTGAAGATGTGTTTACCGGCCCGAATGGTAACCAGACGGTTCTCGCCGTGAAATTCGTTGCGTTCGATCTCGCCGCGAATTTGGCCTCCAGCCTCGTTCAGTCGGAATGCTCCCGGACGGATGCCGACCGTTACCGGACCCGGCTTCAAGCCGGAAGGACGCGGCAGGCTTATGGTTTCGTCGGCAATTTTCTCCTCATCAGCGTTCAGCTCGAAGAAATTCATATTGGGCGTACCGATAAATCCGGCGGCAAAAAGCGTCGCGGGCGCCTCATAGATTTCCTCGGGCGTTCCCATCTGCTCTATGCGCCCATCCTTCATCAGCACGATCCGGTCCGCCAATGTCATGGCTTCAAGCTGGTCGTGAGTAACATAAATACTGGTCGTCTTCAGTTCGCGATGGAGATTGGCGATCTCGACCCGAAGGCTTCCGCGCAATTTTGCGTCAAGGTTGGATAACGGCTCGTCGAAGAGGAATACTTCAGGCGTCTTTATCATCGCGCGGGCGATTGCGACGCGCTGTTGCTGGCCGCCCGACAGCTCGGACGGCTTGCGTCCCAGATAGACTTCAAGTCCCAGAGCGGCCACGACCGGCTTCAGCCTATCAACTATCGTCTGCTTCGGTATACCTGCGCGCTCCAACCCAAAAACGATATTCTCCTGAACAGTCATATGCGGATAGAGCGCGTAGTTCTGGAACACCATGGCAATACCGCGGTCGCCCGGATCGCGATCGTTCACCCGTTGGCCGCCGATCAGAAGATCGCCGCCTGTGATTTCCTCAAGCCCGGCAATCATTCTCAAGATCGTGGATTTTCCACAGCCGGAGGGCCCAAGAAAAACTACAAACTCATGATCGCTGATTTCAAGGTTGAAATCGCGGATGACTTCCTGCGCACCATATCGCTTCAATATGGACCGGCATTCCACGGTGGACATCAGTTTTTCTCCCCGTCCAGGATGATCTGCAGCTTGATGTCTGCCGCACGACCCTCTGCCGCGCGATCGAAAGCGGCAATGGATTGCTCGAATGGAAACACTCCAGAGATCAGCGGTTTGAGGTCAACCTTGCCTGCGGCGATTAGTGCGAGAGCGCGATCGAACACATTGGCATAGCGGAAGACCGTTTCGATCCGGCATTCCCGTGCCGTCGCCGCCGAAATGTCGAACGGGACGGGTTCGGGGGGCAGGCCAACCAGCACAACCGCGCCACCCGGGCGCACTATCTTGAACAAGTCCCGGACGGCTGCTGCGGCTCCTGAACATTCAAAGACTATATCCGCTCCCCAATTTCCGGTAGCATCATTGACCGCTTCCACGATGTTGGTTTCGCCAAGATTGATGCCGGTAATGCCGTCATAGCATTCTGCAATTTGCAGCTTGGCTTCCGAGAAATCCGAGATCAGAACGCGAGAACAGCCTCCTGCCAGGGCCGCAAGCGCAACCATGATGCCGATAGTCCCGCAGCCGGTCACGACGGCCGTATCGCCCGGATTGATGCGCGCCCGCGTTGCCGCCTGCATACCGACCGCAAAGGGCTCGACCATCGCGCCTTCTGCAAAGGAGACATTGTCCGGCAACTTATATGTGAAATTTGCAGGATGGACAGTTTCGGGGCAAAGGATTCCGTGGACGGGCGGCGTTGCCCAGAAACGCACGGCAGGATCGACATTATAGAGGCCAAGCTTCGAAGCGCGCGAGAGCGGATCTGGAATGCCCGGCTCCATGCAGACCCGATCTCCCGGCTTGAGATGCCTCACGTTCCCGCCGACCTCGACCACCGTGCCTGCCGCCTCGTGACCAAGCACCATGGGCTGATCGACCACAAAATTCCCGATACGCCCGTGCGTGTAATAATGCACATCGCTCCCGCACACCCCTACGGTGTGCAATTTGATGCGAACGTCATCCGGCCCCATGTCGGTTGGCAATTCAATGTCGCGCAGATTCAATTCGCCGATGCGTTCCAGAACAAGTGCTTTCATCGGATCATTCCTGATTTTGTTTTTTGGTGAAGACGGCATTTAATCCGCCAGCAAGAAGCCCAAGCAGAATTAAAGGCGGAAGGGAGAGAAGAACGACAGCGGCATTGAGAATGCCCCATGGCACATTCATGCCGAGCTGTGACATTTCAGAAGCTATGATCGGCAATGTTTTGGCGCGAGACGTCGTCAGCATCATTGCCAGCAGGAATTCATTCCAGACCAGTACGAAGGAAAAAGCGATGGCGCCGAATATCTGAAATCGGGCTATAGGCAGGGCAATTCGGAAAAAAGTTCCATAACGTCCCAATCCATCGACCCGGGCCGCTTCCTCGACATGGAGGCTCACGCGCTCGAACGCGGGAACCGACAACCAGATCGTAATCGATGCAGTAATGATCAGATAGGTTACGATGAGAGACAGGCGGCTGTCGTAGAGATCAAGCGAAAGCCAGATCACCAGCATCGGAATGGCCACTGCCACCGGCGGCAGAAAACGCAAGGACAGAACGAAGAACTGAGCTTCGGCTGTAATCCGGTTCTTGTATCGCGCGATCACATAGGCTGCGGGTACGCCAATCAGAGCGCCAATGACGACAGCGGCCGAGCAGATGATCAGCGAGTTCGTAAGCGCACGCGCAACCGAACGACGATTGAGCACATAGCTCATATTGTCCCATACGGGCTGAAAGAGAATTTTCGGCGTGCTGACCAGAAGATCGGCGTTGGTCTTGAACGCATTGAGCAGAGTCCACAGCAATGGCAACACAACAAGCGCTGCCGCAAAGACAAGGACCGTGCGCAGAAGGATGGTCGAAATCTTCATCGGTTCAGTCTCTTCCAGGCGACAGTGAAAATGACGATGGTCAGCAGCATCATGATGACGGCCATCGACGAGGCGTAGGAGATTTTTCCGGACTCGATGAAGCCTTGCGAATAGGCGTACATATCAAGCGTTTCGGTCGAAATGCCCGGACCGCCCCGCGTCATGACATAAACCAGATCAAAAGAACGCAGGCTTTCGATGGCCTTGACGAGCAGAAGGCTGATCAGCGGCGTCTTGAGCATCGGAAGGGTGATGAAGCGATGGACTTCCCACCTTTTGGCGCGATCGATGCGAGCCGCTTCCAAAGGCTGGACCGGCAACGCTTCGAGCAGTTTCAGGATGATGACCGCGAAAAACAGCCCCCATTGCCAGACGTCCACGAAAGCAACGGCAAGAAGCGCGCCGGCTGGCGTGGAAAGTATATCGGGCGTGGCCCCGGTCAGTTCACGGACAGGCCAGGTCAGGGCGCCGTAAAGTGGATGGAAAGCAAACTTCCATACGAATGCTGCGCAAACGCGCGGCAACAACACAGGAATAATGAACAGGACGCAAAGAATATTTCGCAGGCGCGGGCTGGCGGCTTCGAACATCGCAATACCAAGCCCGATGCCGGTCAGCATGGTAAGTGCCACGGTCAGGACTTCCCATTTCAGCGAAACCCACAATGCGTTGAGAAAACGCGGATCGCTGAGCAGAGCGGCATAGTTCGCAAACCAGACATATTCAGCCGCTGGCTGTGACAAGGTCCTGTTCTGCAGCGAAATCGCAATCGCAAAAACAGTCGGAACCAGCGCCAGAATGACGAGAATGAGCAGGGTTGGCCCAAGGAAAAGATATGGGAGCGAGCGTCCACGTTGCATGAACATTCCTTGTCTGAAGGCGGTGACTGGGACGGCCCGGCAGCGTGAGGCGCACGTGGCTTTCAGGGCAGTACCCATCTTGGGAGGCGGGGCGGTTTCGACCGATGTGGCCGCAAAACCGCCCCGAACGCGCGATGCCTAGAGCTTCTCAGCGAATGACTGAAGCTCGTCGAGCGTCGCTTTGACATCCTTGCGGCTGCCGGTGATAAGTTCTTCCAGCATGATGCCCCACTGATTGCCCAATTCCTGCCAGCGTGCATCCTGCCAGAAAGTTACCGTCGTGCGAGCGCCGGTAGCGGCCATTGCATCTGCAAGGTTCTGTCCGAACGTCTCGGCATACTTCGGGCTTTGATAGGTGCTGGTGCGTGTCAATTCACCGGGCTGACCCGCTGCCAGACGACGGGCTTCCTGCTCCTTGGAGGTCGCCCATGCCACGAACAGTCCGGCGCAAGCCTTATCCTCGTCCGTCGCATTGGCCTTGGACGCAATTGCAAATCCATGCGCGTAGCCAGCTCCCGGAAGAGGCGTTGGCGGAACCGCGAAGGCGACCTTGTCCGCCACCTGGCTCTGTGCCTTATCGACCGACATGCCGCCAAGGGGAGCCGATTCAATGATAATTGCTACCTTGCCTGCCCGGAAAGCACCGGTGGATTCGTCCCACGAACCCGTCTGAGTGCCGGGAGCGGAATATTTGAAAAGATCGAGATATTCCTCAGTTGCCTTCACTGCCGCGTCCGAGTTGAAAGCAGGCTTGCCATCCTTGAACCATTCGCCGCCATTTGCCTTGAACAGCGGCATCCACCGCCAGACATTGGCGCCCGAGCCGCGCTGTCCGCGCAATGCGGTCCCATAGACGCCATTGTCCGGATCATGCAACTTGGCGACAGCTGCCTTGTATTCGTCCCAGGTCTTTGGCGGCTGGAGGCCAGCTTTTTCGAGCAGATCGGTACGATAGACCATCAGGTCGCCGCCGCCCTGAACTGGTGCAAACCACTGCTTGCCGTCATAAGTGGCAGCCGCACGCATGCCGGCGTCGAAATCGTCGTAATCATTTTCCTTGGGGTAAAAGCCTTCGAGCGGAACGATCCAGCCCGACGATGCAAACAATGCGAGATTGGCTTCATCGACATAGTAGACATTGTAGCTGCCTACGGTCGATGCATCCGCCTGTGACTTGGCGCGGCGGTCATTCTCGTTCAGATAGCTAATTTCAAAACCGGCGCCGGAGAGTTCCTCAAACTCGTCCACATAGTCTTCAAGCAAAGTAAGGCCATCGCGCGGTTGCGCCAGAACTCTTACATCCTTGCTGCAAACCGCAGCCGCCATGGCGCTGGATGCGGCAGTGAGCGCTATGACAGCGCAACCGGTACGCAAAAATGTACGTAGCATGTCGTTCCTCCCATTATGTTCCACCGGATGCTCCTCTTCCCCGCATCCTGTGGGTTGAATTTTGTAAAAACGGCGAGAAGGGACTAGTTTGCTTTTTGTCAATAATTGATACTATTTTGATATTATAGCGCCTTATGCGGTGAGATATCATGGTTCTATCATCGGAAATTTCGTCCTCCCTGCCGAACGCCTATGCTGCCACGCGAGAGCGCATCACGCTGCCGGGCGGGAAGTCCTATCTCATCCGCCGCGACGACTATCCCAATCCGATATGCATCTGGAACTATCATCCTGAGTGGGAAATCCACTATATTCCTCAAGCACAGGGTCTGGCCTATGTTGGCGATTACGTGGGGCCATTTCAGCCCGGGCATCTTGTCCTGACCGGGACGAACCTGCCCCATAACTGGATTACGCCGGGCGCGGCATCCATTCCGGGCCGTGATCTCGTACTCCAGTTCAATGCCGATGCACTTATTCAGGTTCGGTCGGTTTGCCCTGAATTCGAAGTGCTGCATCGCCTGAAAGAATTATCCCGGCGGGGGATCGAAATCACAGGTCACGAAGCGCTCGATATCGGGGAAATGATATTGGCATTGCACCGGCAATCGGATGCAGCGGGCCTGGGCCTTTTTCTTGATATATTGAATGCAATCGATAGCGCTGGGCAAAAGCGCCCCCTTGCGAGCGAGCATTTCGTATCGCTCTATAGCGAAGCCTCCGACAAGCGGCATCGGCGTATCGATCAGGCGATCCAGATTCTGCAATCCAACCCTGACCGCCAGATGCAGGATGTCGCCGAAGCTGTCGGCCTCGACACAGCGTCTTTCTCCCGCGCTTTCAAGCGGCTGACAGGAATGACGTTCTCGACTTACAGCCGTTCTGTTCGGGTGTGGCGGGCGCGAACCTTGCTGGTAGAAACGGATCTTGCAATAACCGATATTTGTTTTGAAGCGGGCTTCAACAACCTCTCCAATTTCAACCGCTATTTCTTGCTGGAAACGGGGCTCACTCCGCGCGCATATCGAAACGCTGCCCATATCCGAGACAGTTCGATTGCGGCAGCATCACGGACGCTGTAAGCGCCCTGTGAAGTGCGGTAGCCAGCGTGAATGAAACCTTTTCGTCAGGTTCTTGTTAACCATGCTGGAGGACATGGCCATGCAGTTGATTTTTTGGATTGAGATCGTAGCGATCCTGGCCGTCAGCGCTGTCGTCTTCGGCATCACCTGGATCGAGACCCACAAGAAGTGAACCCGCTAACCGGGTGTCACCTCCAATCGACACCGTCGATATGCTCCCTTTCATAAATCACGACGCTGATTGATATCCCTGCATGACCTGAAATCTGTTTGGCCGCTGCTCAGCTATGAGTTTTTTCCTTATTTCCTGGAGGTTTTGGCATTGAGTGCCTCGTTTCCAAGGCGCTTGCAGTGCTAGAAGTTTTTTCAGCACGAAATGGAATTATCCTGAAAGCGGCGCCCGAAACATACCATCACAAGAGTATAATTTCGTACGGTTTGCACCACGATTATATCATAAACGGACGTCACGATCAGCTCTATATCTTGCCATCGGAGATGCAGACCATGATTCACTCGACATCCAATACCGCCGCCTCGAGTGCACCGGAAGCCGGTTTTCATGCGTTTGGCAATTCGCGCATGCTTCAGGAATTGCAGGCGAAAGTCGAAGACGCCAAGCGCAAGGCCAATAACAGCCTGCACCGCGCCCGGTCCGCACCCGGGCCGCATGTAACGACGAACGCCTTTTTCCTGTCTCTCTATGAAGAACATCTCCGCGATCGGGAATCGTTGTTTTCGTCTCTAAGACAGCTTGATGACATGCGCAAAAATGCGAGGGTCTAAGGCGACGCATCGGGTTGCCGAATAAAGCATCAGCCTCTACTACGAGGATGAAATCCAAACGCATTAATCCTGATAGGCAAGACTATCGCTGAAATTGCCGCTGAAATTTCGGCCGGCTTCGCGGGCGATATTGGCCACAAGCGTGATCAGACGTGTCGCCGCGCTTTCGAGATAGATGGCGCTATAGCTGGTTGCGGGGAAAACAGCGTTAGTGTTCAGCACTTGGAGCTCGCCGGTCCGTAGCTCTTTCTGGATAACCACCGGCGGAATGACGGAAATTCCGACGCCCGCCGAAATCATGTTGATCGTTGTGGTGAGCGAGTTGGAGTAGTGAACGGTTGCGTCTTTCAGCCGTTCTTCCGAGAAATAATTGATGATCTGCTGATAATTATAGGAGCCGCTCTCATAGGAAATGAGATTACAGCCAAGCAGATCATCGCGTGACAGAACATCTTCCGCGCCACCCGGAAACTGATTGCTGCGCGCTATCCAGAACATGCCAAAAGTACATATGTCGACAATGCGCAGGTTGGGTGTCGGTTCGGGCTTGATGGCAAAAACGATATCGAGCTCGCGCTGCTCCAGTTTCTGCACGACCCCCTTCGAAGATGAAGTAGTGATCGAGATGCGTATCTTCGGATAACGCTGGCGGACAATATCGAGAATACCCGGCAATATGGTCATGGCGAGGCTTGGAACGATGCCGATCTTCAGCGTTCCTTCGAGCCCGTTTTGCGGGCTCAGGCTTTCCACCAGATCATGGTAACGGCGCACGACATCACGCGCCCCCTCAACAAAAGCTTCGCCTTCCGCCGTCAGGTTGACGTCGCGGGCGTCGCGATCGAAGAGCCGGAAACCCAATTCCTGCTCCATGGCGCCAATACGATTGGATATTGCTGCCGGCGTCATGTTGAGGCGAGCCGCCGTCGCCCGGAAATTGCGTAGTTCCGACAGCCAGATCACCGTTTCCAGAAAACGGATATTCATGGACGGGCAGGTTCCTTCCCATTTCAGTCACCCGCGCGTGTTTCTTGCAGTCCCTTATTGCGCTTCGGGCAACCAGATTCGTCCTTTCCTTCTAAGACACTTGCGGGATGAAAATAAGCAAATAGTCATCTTCCATCTCACAAATGATAGGGCCGGTCGCAACCGGCCCCGTCAGATCAACCTCCCGCGTGAGCGAGAACTTTCTTGGTGGCGCCAGAAACATCACCCAGCTTGAGACCGGTCTTCACCGACGCTTCGCGTGCCTTGCCCTTGTCCTGTATGTCGAGCGCGCGCGAAGCGACGGCGTTCACTTCTTCACGCGGCAGGACCAGAACCCCGCTTTCATCGGCCAGAATGGCATCACCGGGATTGACGACGACACCGCCGCAGGAGACAGGAATATTGATACCGCCGCCCAGATCATAAAGCCGCGTGGTGATAGGCGAGATGCCCCTTGCCCACATCGGAAAATCGGAATCCTCAATTTCCGTCAGGTCCGTGCAGGGGCCATCCACGATGCCTGCTACAGCGCCGGAGGCCTTTGCCGCGATGGTCACACCGCCGCCCCAGCACGCATAGCGGTCGTCACCCATCCGGTCCACCACCAGAATATCGCCGGGACGGAGCATTCCGGTTACGTGGTGAAGCAGGGTGGAATCGGGACCCGGTATGGCGATGGTGACAGCGGTGCCGACCACCCGGCGCTTGGGGAGGAGCGGCTGGATAGAGCGGTGCATGAAGCCGAAGAACCGCCAGTGTCCGACAGTAGCCGTTTCGACGCCTGACAGGAGCTTGAGATCGCTTTCGGGCACCTGTTCCGGCATGGGATTGATCGTATACATGGGTCCCTCCTATGCGCAGGCCTGCAACTGCTTGCCGATGCGGCGATGGCTGACCATGGGGATAAGCGAACGCACACGTTCAATCTGCGCGCGTTCGATACGCGCCGTCACAAAGCCGATACCATCGGACGCGCGCGCCACGACATGGCCCCACGGATCGCAGACCAGCGAGTGGCCATAGGTATGACGTCGCTCGCCGTTCGATACCGTGCTGCCGGTCTGGCCGCAGGCGGCAAAATAGGTCTGGGTTTCGATGGCACGGGCACGTGCCAGCACCTCCCAGTGGTCTTTGCCGGTTTGCAACGTAAATGCGGCGGGAAGCACGATGACATCGGCACCGGCCTTTTCCAGTTCCAGATAGAGTTCGGCAAAACGGATATCGTAGCAGATCGCGCAGCCGATCTTGAACCCGTCGAGATCATAGACGACGACATTCTCGCCCGGCTTGACGGTGGCGGATTCCTTGTAGGCCGTGCCGTCCGGCCCGACGATGTCGAACATATGGATCTTGCGATAATGCGCAATCTCCCTGCCCTCGCGGTTGAAGACGAAGGTGGAGTTGTAGATGCGCTTTTCGTTCGGAACCTTTTCCATCAGGGTTCCGGCATGAACGAAGACCTTATGCTCACGGGCAAAATCTTGCGCCATCTTGTAGGCAGGGCCACCGGGAACGCTCTCTGCGGCTGCAAGCTTTTCTTCCGGGCTGCCACCATAATATTCGAAATATTCGGGAAGCACGACCAGGTCTGGAGAATCCGTGCGCACGGCTTCTTCCATCAATCCCCGCGTAATGCGCAGGTTTTCCGCCTTGTCGGTCTGCGGGCTCGTTTGGATCAGGCTAATCTTCATTTTTTCCTCCAGCGAATGAATGCGTATTCAGTTCAGGTGATCGTCAAGCAACGAGGGCTTCGCTTTTCAGCATGTTCACGGTTGAAACCATGCCTTGGCGAAGCGTCATGTTCTGGGTGGCGACAACCAGCATCGCGGCACCCTCTTCCTGCGCGAAGCGCCGTTCGGCTTCCGTCCAGGCGGGCATGATCCATGGCTTCCCGGCAGCGCGTGCAGCGGCGGCACACCGGCGCAGGTCAGCCTTGTCGTCATCATTGAAAGCGTAGGCTCCCCGCCCCCGCGCAAGCGCTAGATCCGAAGGGCCGGGAAACAGGCCATCAACCGTATCGAGCGCAATGATCTTCTCGACATCGGCAAGGCTTTCCGCCGTCTCGATCATGGCGAAGCATTTGGTGCGCTTGTTCTCTTTTTCGAAAGCATCGGTTGCCGGGCGGGCGTAGCCGAAAATGCGACCACCGGTATAAGAGCGAGTGCCAACGAGCGGATATTTTGCAGCTTTTGTCACCTGATGCGCATGTTCCACGCCAAGAATATGCGGAACGATGACGCCATCCGATCCGAAGTCCAGCGCCTGCTGGATGGCTTCTGGCGTCGGTGCCAGCACCTTGGTCAGGGTGGAGAGATCCTGTGCCTTGGTGAAAGCCAGAAACTGGTCCAGCGTCGACAGGTCGAAGGTACCGTGTTCGAGTTCGAGAACGAAGGATGAGAAGCCGCAGGTCCGGGCAATTTCGAGATAGCTGAAATGCGGTTGCGACATCCAGAGGGCGATATTTTCCATGCTTGCAGTCACTTTCAGTTGGGAGGTTATTTGCCGATTGTGCGTGACAATCCGAGTGTGCGCTCGATGACGAAGATGATGAGCAGCGTCGCCGCGATCAGAACGACCGAGATGGAAGCGGTCATCGGGTCGGTGCGGCTTTCGACATAGTTGAAGATTTCGACCGGCAGCGTCGTCATGCGCGGTCCGGTGATGAAGAGCGAGATCACCACCTCATCGAAGGACAGGAGGAAGGACAAAGCCGCACTTGCCACCAAGCCCGGCATCATCAACGGCAAGGTGATGCGACGAAACACGGTGAACGGCGATGCGCCCAGCATCGTAGCCGCCTCCTCCACCGATGGCGGCAAGGTCGAGAACGCCGTTATCATGATGCGGATGACGTAAGGCGTTGTCACGATCAGATGGGCGATCACCAGACCGGTGAACGTTCCAAGCAGTTCCAGTCTCACGAAGACCAGCAGTATGGCGAGGCCAAGCACGATGGACGGCAGAAGCAGCGGCGCAGTGAAAAGGTTCAGCACCGCTTCGCGTCCACGGAACTGGTAACGGCGGATCGCATAGGCCGCGGGAATACCCGCCAGAAGCGACAGGACGGTCACGACCGATGCAATGCCGAGGCTGATCCAGAACGCCTGGATAAGCGTTTCGTGCTGCAGCATTTCCGCATACCAGCGCACGCCCCAGCTCTGCGGCGGGAAAGTGAGATAGTTGTCGTTGCTGAACGACAGCGGCACGACGACCAGAATGGGGGCCAGCAGAAACAGATAGAGCAGGCCGACCAAAAGGCGAAATGGCAATGAAGTTGAACCAATCATCTCGTTTCTCCTTGCCGGTCAGTCGATGCGACGTGCGATGCGGGAATAGACCATCAAGGCGAGACCGAAGATGATCAGGACAATGACGGAGGTTGCGGCAGCGCGCGGCCATTCAAGCTGGATCACGGCCTGATCGTAGATTTCCGTCGCCAGCAGGAACACGCGCCCGCCGCCAAGCAATTTCGGCGTGATGAAGGAACTGATCGCCAGCACAAAGCAAAGCAGGCAGCCAAGCGCGATACCCGGCAAGGTGAGCGGCAGGATGATCCGGCGAAACCGCGTGAAGGCATTGGCGCCAAGCGATGCAGCGGCCTCCTCAAGCGAGGCGTTCAGGCGTCCGAAACCGGCAATCAGCGACAGCGCCATATAGGGGATCAGGATTTCCACCATGCCGATGAATACGCCGAGCGTATTATTGACGAGCCTGATGGGAGAGGAAATGATGCCGAGGTTCATCAAGGCTCCATTGACGAGCCCCTGATCGCCCAGAAGCACCATCCAGCCATAGGTGCGCACCACACTGCTGACGAGCAGCGGCGAGACCGTCACCACGAAAAGAAAGTTGCGCCAGACCGGCGAAACGCGGTGCAGGAAAAGCGCAATTGGATAGGCGCAGATGAGGGTTGCCAGCGTGATGAACGCGCTCAGCCAGAGCGAGTTGAACACCAGACCCCAATTGAAGCTGTCGGTGAAGAAATTAATGTAGTTTTCGAACGTGTAGCGGTCCGTCAGAACACCGCCGCTTTCGCTCTGCAGGAAGGATATCTGCGCCAGATGCGCAACCGGCGCGATGAATGCGATGAGGTTGATCAAGGCCATCGGCAGAAGAAGTGCAACGGCCACAAGACTGTAGCGCCTGCGCCTCGATGACTTTGCCGGGATGATGTCGGTCGATGTGATCGCTGTCATGACATCAGCTCCCGAAAACCAGCATGTCTTCCGGTTTCCATTCGCACAGCAGCCGGTCGCCGGTATGGAATGCATGTCCCGCGCTCGCGGTGGGCACCTCCACTTTCAGGCAAGCGCCTTCGATCTCGATGTCATATTGAACGATGTCACCAATATAGGTCGTGCGCTCGACCACACCGTGCGCGCTGTTGGTTACGACGCTAACAAGATTGCGATCGCGGTTAGGCGTGAGATTGATGCGATGCGGACGAATGGCAATCTGCCCTGCCCCGCGCGACTTTCCATGCGTGTTGCAGCGATAGGTGGCGCTGCCAAGACGACAGACATTTTCGTCTACGATCTCGCAATCATGGACATTGGCGCGACCGACAAATTTGGCGACAAACAGGGAGGACGGCTTTTCATAGATTTCTTCCGGCGAACCGAGCTGTGCCAGCTTGCCGCTATCCATCACGCCGACGACGTCACACATTGTCAGTGCTTCTACCTGGTCATGCGTGACGAAAACGGTCGTGATGTCGAGGCGTTTCTGAATCTCGCGGATTTCAATCCGCATATCGTCACGCAGCTTCGCGTCCAGATTGGACAGGGGCTCATCAAGCAGAAGAATGCGCGGGCGGATGACCAGCGCGCGCGCCAGCGCCACGCGCTGCTGCTGGCCGCCGGACATTTCCTTGGGCTTGCGCGAGCCATAGCCGGGAAGCCGGACCATTTCGAGTGCTTCTTCGACCCGCTTCTTCGCCTCAGCCTTGGCGACCTTGCGCATATCGAGACCGAAAGCGACATTCTCGGCCACCGTCATATGCGGGAACAGGGCATAGTTCTGGAAAACCAGACCGATATCGCGCTGATGAGGCGGCTTGTGCGAGATATCGTTGCCGTCGATCAGGATGTTGCCGTCAGAAATCGAGGCGAGACCGGCAATCATACGCAATGTCGTGGTCTTGCCACAACCGGATGGACCGAGGAGGCCCAGCAGTTTTCCGCGCGGCAGATCGAGATGAAGATCGTCTACAGCCCGGTAGTTGTTACCGTAAAGCTTTGTGAGGGCCTTCAACTGTAGAAATGAGCTTTCTGCTACCATATCGAAACCTGTAAGGGATCGTTGCCGCCCCGGCGAAACGAGGCGGAAGCGTGAATTTCAGGGTGAGGTAGGGATTTAACGACCAGCCGGAATGATCTGGCGACGCCAGGGATTGAGCAGCTTGTCGCGCATATCGCCAATGGTCATCCAGTTGACGGGGATCAGCTTTTCACGCTGGGCCGGGTCCATGAATGGAATACGCTTTTTCGTTTCACCGTTCACGTCCGCCTTCGTGTTCGATGGCGCATAGAACATGATCTCGGCGAACCGGGCCTGTGCCTCGGGGCTTATCGCATAATCGATGAAAGTCCTGGTTGCATCGAGGTTCTTGCCGTTGGCAATCGCACTGATGACGTTCACTTGCGCGGCTGTTCCTTCCTTGGGCCCGACCGACTGAAGTTTTCCGCCGGTCTGGTCGAAATAGAACTGGGCACGCGCATTATAACCGATGGACAAGGTCGCCGTGCCGTTTGCAACCAGCGTATAGGCATCGGGCTTCGGTTCCCATGTCTGCACGGCCGGCGCCAGTTCCACCAGCTTGTCGACGCCGGGGTCCACGGTCTTCGTATAATCGTCTTCACCGGCGAGGCGGTTCGCAATGATCGTCAGCAGGATGGCCTGAATATCGCCGCCACCCTGTGCCGGGATGATGACCTTGCCGCTTTGCTGCTTGTCCCAAAGCGCTTCCCAGCTATCCGGTGGACCCTTGGCAAATGCATCGTGATTATAAAGGAGCGAAAGCGTGTCATATGTGATCGGAATTGCCGAACCAGCGAGTTCCTTGCCGAGATCGGCCACATCCGCGTAATTTTTGAGCGATGCCGGGTCGAGCTTTTCGACCAGTCCCTCCTCATCGGCAATCTTGGCGACCGAAAGATCGTAAATCACCGCATCCGTCTGGGGTGAGGATTTCTGGGCGCGCATGTTGCCGAGCGATGTCGCTGCATTCTGCACACCGTAGTAAATGACCTTGATGTCGGGATGCTCCTTCTGGAACGGTTCGATGACGGCCTTGACGTAATTGTCCTGGAAAGCGCCGCGATACCCCATCACGGTAATTTCCGCAGCATTGGCCGTAAAAACAGTCATTGCCGAAACACTCAACGCTAAACTTGCCAGAAAAGCCGATTTTCTGTTGATCGAACGAGCCATCAGTCACTCCCCTTTTGTTTGAGGATAAGGTGAAGAATGGTGGCTGGAGCGTCCAACGACTTATTCTGTCCGCCTGTTCGATTTTGCTTTATCCCTTTGAGTTTCCCGGTTTTCTCCTTCCATATGACATGTAGCGGGATCGGGATGATGCAAATTGAATAACCGGCGTGATGAAATTGTAATCCTTTGCCTGTTTTTTGAGCAGATAATCTTAGCTTACATTGCGCGAATCCTGTCCGCCCGGTCGCGCTTGCCATTTCCGCCCTGAAAATGCAGCCGATTCAAAACTGGCACGATCCTTGCCTCTCTTAAATCGAACACCGAGCCGCGCGACACCGCATGACTTGTGGTGGTCGATCAACCGAGGATGACACAGAGAGACTAGCGATGACCAAGTACAAGCTCGAATACATTTGGCTCGATGGATGCAAGCCGGCTGCGAACCTGCGCGGCAAGACGCAGATCAAGGAATTCGACGCCTTCCCGACGCTTGAACAACTGCCGCTCTGGGGTTTCGATGGTTCCTCGACGATGCAGGCCGAAGGCCGCAGCTCCGATTGCGTGTTGAAGCCGGTCGCGATCTATCCCGATCCGGCGCGCAAGAACGGCGCGCTCGTGATGTGCGAAGTCATGATGCCGGACGGCGTCACCCCGCATCCGTCCAACAGCCGCGCAACTGTCCTCGAAGACGACGATGCATGGTTCGGCTTCGAGCAGGAATACTTCTTCTACAAGGATGGCCGTCCGCTCGGCTTCCCGGAACAGGGCTTCCCTGCGCCGCAGGGTCCTTATTACACGGGCGTCGGCTACAAGAATGTCGGTTCCATCGCCCGCAAGATCGTCGAGGAACATCTCGATCTCTGCCTTGATGCCGGCATTAATCACGAAGGCATCAATGCGGAAGTGGCCAAGGGCCAGTGGGAGTTCCAGATTTTCGGCAAGGGCTCAAAGAACGCCGCCGACCAGATGTGGATCGCCCGCTATCTCCTGCTTCGTCTTTGCGAGCAGTACGAGATCGACATTGAATTCCACTGCAAGCCGCTCGGCGACACCGACTGGAACGGCTCGGGCATGCACTGCAATTTCTCGACCAAATACATGCGTGAAGTGGGAGGCAAGGATTATTTCGAGGCCCTCATGGCGCAGTTCGAGAAGAATTTGCAGGACCATATCGACGTTTACGGCCCGGACAACCACATGCGCCTGACCGGCAAGCATGAAACCGCGCCGTGGAACAAGTTCTCCTACGGTGTTGCCGACCGCGGCGCTTCAATCCGCGTTCCGCACTCGTTCGTCAGGGATGGCTATCGCGGCTATCTGGAAGATCGCCGCCCGAACTCGCAGGGTTGCCCGTACCAGATCGCTTCGCAGGTCCTGAAGACGATTTCAGAAGTTCCGACTTCGGAAGACGAAGCACTCGCTGCCTGATTTTTGGACAAACGGCCTGCTCGATCCTCAAGCAGGCCGTTTGTCATTTTCTCCGAAAACCGCAAACAACAAAAAAGCAACGGTGTTAGGTGTCAAGCACCGTTGCGTTTGCGTCCCGGATTCTCGCGTTGAGGATAATGATCATTTTTCGCATGACGGCGACGAGTGCGACTTTGCTCGGCTTTCCCTTTTGCTTGA
>NZ_WBWE01000030.1 GCF_008932435.1 Brucella pseudintermedia
AGCGCTAAACGCAAAAAATACCCAACCGGTTCTAAAACAAACACCCTGGCGCGGGGTGGAGCAGCCCGGTAGCTCGTCAGGCTCATAACCTGAAGGCCGCAGGTTCAAATCCTGCCCCCGCAACCAACGATCCCTGTGATCCGCTCAAGCCCTTCTTTCCGAAGGGCTTTTTTGCGTTCTGTCCCTCTTGTGCACGGCCCAAAAGTTCGTCCAGAAGCGCCTTTTCTTCAAGGAAGGCCGGGTTCTTCTTGCCAGACGCAAACGTCAGGATCGCGGCAAGGTCGCCACGCAGCACAATCACCAGTTCATCATTGTTTGGAACCAGTTCGATGCGGCTAACAAGCGAACGCAGGCGGTCGGCTGCCTTGGCCCGCGTGGCCTCATTATGGAGCTGATCGTGGAGCGCCGCGATTTGTTCGTGATAGATTTTGGCCATGTTCGGATGGAGAAGGGCAGGGGGCTCTTCCGCGCCGTCGAGAAGGGCTTTGAGTTCCTTCTTGCGCGTTTCCAGTTTAGTGCCGCGTTCTTTTACCATTTCCACCGTCAGCGCCTCTTTGAGGTAAAGATCGAGGATCCGTTCAAGTTCGCGGTCGATCTTCTTGATCTCGGCCTCAGCCGCCTCAATTGAGGTGCGTGCGGCCATCCGGGCTTTGTTCACCTCCCGCGTAAATTCCTCGCAGAAATCTTTGAACAGTTCCGGCTCCATCAAATGTCTGTCGAGGCCGTTGAGCACTGAGGCTTCGAGTGTGTCGCGCCGGATATTGATCCAGTTGTCGCAGGTGCCTTTGTTGCGAGCATTGGTACAGCCAAGCAGGTGTTTGGAGATCATCGAATAGCCGCCACCGCAGCAGCCGCATTTGATGAGACCTGTGAAGAGGTGTTTTGGCCGGCGTCTGTCGCACAGGAAGTTCGCAGACGTCCCGGCTGCGGGATCGTTCGCTAGTTTGTTTTGCCGCTCTCTCACGGCATCCCAGATGTATCGATCGACAATGCGCAGTTCGGGAACGTCCTGAATGACCCATTCGCTTTCCGGGTTCGGCCGCGAGACGCGCTTGCCCGTATCCGGGTCCTTGATATAGCGCAGCCGGTTCCAGACGAGCTTGCCGATATAAAGCTCGTTGTTGAGGATGCCGGTTCCGCGCTTCGGATTGCCATGAATGGTGGACGGTCCCCATTCGCTGCCTTGCGGTCCAGGAACGCCTTCGCTGTTCAGCGCCATGGCAATGGCGCGAGACGACTTCCCTTCCAGATAGTCCCTGAAGATGCGGCGCACGACATTTGCCTCGGCCTCGTTGATGGTACGCTCGCCGCGGCTGGCTTCTCCGCCCTGACCGAACTGGCGCACGACCTTATAGCCGTAGCAAAGCCCACCGCCCGACTTGCCATCTTCGATCCGGCCGCGCAGGCCGCGCCGCGTCTTGTCGGCAAGGTCTTTGATGTAGAGTGCGCCCATCGTGCCTTTGAGGCCGATATGCAGTTCGCTCACTTCGCCTTCCGAGAGCGTGACGATGCTGACGCCGGCGAAGCGCATCCGCTTGTAGAGGCCGGCAATGTCTTCCTGATCGCGGGAAAGTCTGTCGAGCGATTCCGTCAGGATGACGTCGAAGCGGCGCTTCAATCCGTCGGCTATCAATTCCTGTACACCCGGCCGCAGAAGCGACGAACCGGAGATCGCCCGGTCGGTATAGCTGTCAACGATGGTCCAGCCTTCGCGCTCTGCGCGGGCACGGCAAATGCGAAGCTGGTCCTCGATGGAAGCGTCGCGCTGATTGTCGGAGGAGTAGCGGGCATAGAGCGCAACTCTCATGAGACGGCCTCCCTATTTGCGGAGGCGTTCGCGGGCAGCGCGCTCCTGTTCGGCTTCAACGAATTGGCGGGCAGCCTGCCGGGCAAGCATTCGGACGAATTCCCGAAGGCGCGGATCGGGGTTCGAGGGATCGTAGGTCGGCATGGTGTCGGACGGCATGAGAACCACCCGTACAGTGCTTGCCGTTGTCCCTTTCCGCTTTGCCACAACCTGATCTCCGCCGGTGAGCGGACCATTCCGCTCCGGGCAAAGACTGGGCCGGAAGCTAGCCAATGTGAATGCGAAATCGCGGGCATTGCAGCGTACTCCGTCATAGAGCGCCGTCCCTCATCGCGCCGCTTCGTAATCAAGCGTAGATCATGCGGCGGGAAAAGAGGGCGTCGGCGTAAGAATACTTGAATTTTGCGGCGGGCGAATCCCCCAAAATTGGAATAATATTGCGTTTTCCAGGCACGCAATCGGTGAAAGGAACCTTTAACTTCACGCTGCAACTTGACACAGCGTGGGCGGATGAACGCCTCGGCCGATATTCCGGGCCGATCACGCAATTTGGATGCCTGTCAGCGATAATGGCTGGTTTGCGCCTCCCATTTTGCCGTTCGACTGACACTTGCTAATTCCCGAAAGCCGACATTGCTTGGCGATCCCTGTCAGTCGTCGACGCGCATGAACCCACTTGATGGCCGTCTGAGATCGGCATTCACGAGCGACGGGATGGGGCATTTTGCCGCCTCTCTCTGGCAAAGGATCGATCAAGTGGTCGAGGCCTATCGCTTTGGCTGCGGGCCATCTAATGTACCTACGATTGTCGATTCTTTTGACCTTAGAGATACTTTGCTATGGTGCAATCCCACATAATCAATAACGATGATGAAACGGTGAAGGTCTTGGCACCTTACATCCAATCCGGCAATCTTAACTTCCTCATCGGCTCCGGAGCTTCCCTGCCAGCGATCAAGACTGCTGGTGACATCGAAAAGAAACTAGACAAGCTGATTAAGGACGGCAAGACAGCGGAAGCAGATTGCGAGATGATTGACTTCATTGAGACAATCGGAAAGACTTATAAGCAGCTGAACGAAGAGGTAGTTTACCCGGCAGATCTAGATGAGACTTTAAATAACTATCGTAGATTTATTTCAACAATAGATCAGATTTTATTCTATCGAAAAAACGAGATATTGCCTCGGCAAGCCACTATATTCTCGACCAATTACGATATGTTTGTCGAATTTGCGGCGAGCAATTTACCTAGTATCATTATCAATGATGGTTTCGACCGATCTTCCGGACAGTCTGAGAATTTTGCGTTCGCGCCGGAAAAATATTTCGACAGAACCTATCGGGCAAGCTCACTCTATGCTCGACGGGTCGAGATCCCGACCATTAACCTCATTAAGCCTCATGGGTCGCTAAACTGGACGAAGAGGGGCTCGAATCTCGTATACAACGCAAGCGCTGTTCAGCCTCTGACGCCGGCCGAAAAGGCAAATCCAGCTAAGGTTTCTGAGTACCTCAGCAAGCATTTTCTGATTATGCCGAACTTTAGAAAATTTCATGAGACCCTTATGGAAAGGGTGTACTATGACCTGCTGCGGCTTTTCTCGAAGTCGATGGAGCAGGAGAATGCTGCTCTGATGGCGTTCGGGTTCTCATTTAGTGACGAGCACATCCTGGACATAACGAAAAGAGCGCTCAGAAATCCGACGTCGCAGCTAATCATCTTCGCTTACAGCCACGACGACATTGATCTTTATCAAGCTAAGTTCGCCAAGCATCGAAACGTTAGCGTGATCGGGCCGCCTGCGGGAACCAATATCGACTTCCTGCGTCTGAACAACATCCTCGCCGCGGTCTTGCCGGAGATCAAGAATGGCTGATCGGCCGGATCGCCTTCAGAAAGAGGCCGTACTTCGCGTAGGTGAAGTCTCTGCTGTGACGGGACGCAAAGTTTTCATCTCCGTTGACCGGGACAAAAATCTCTCGGAGCTGTTTTATGACGGCGATGTGATCAGAAACATCGGCGTCGGGAGCTATGTCGATATTCGAAAGGGTTTCCTCAGCCTCATTGGGAAGGTTGAGGGCGAGAACGCCCAGACAGACGACAAGCGGCCCAGCCAATTGGCATACATGAACGGCCGACGGTTCCTGTCCGTCTCGCTGGTAGGCTTCCTCGACCGAAAGGGCGAGTTCTTTGGAGGCACAAAAGAGCTACCACTCGTCGGAAATGAGGCATTCCTTCTTACCAAAGAGAAGGTCCACCAAGTCCATAATCTCTTAAAAAATGGCGGGATCGCGCTGGACATCGCGCGGTCAGAGTACGAGGGATTTGACATCTCCCTCCCCGTCGACGGGCTGATGAACAGTCACATCGCCATCTTTGGAAACACCGGTAGCGGCAAGTCGAACACGCTCGCGATGATTTATCAGGAGTTCATCGCAAAAATGCGAGTTCGTAACGCCGCTGCATTCGAAGCGAACTGTCGCGTTGTCCTGTTCGATTTCAACAATGAGTATATCAGGGACAATTGCCTCACCCAGCATAAGCGGGTGTTCAATTTGAGCACCAGAAATGACAACGGAGATAAAATCCCGCTCGGAGCAGGGGGCTTCAACGACATTGAGATTGTCAGCATCCTCGCGGACGCGACCGAAAAGACGCAGAAGCCGTTTTTAAAGCGAGCTCTCAAGCTCCAGCAGCAGGTAAACGAGGCAGATGTTCCAGCCCATTACCTTCGCGCCATCGTTCAGCGGCAAGTGACCCAGGTTTTACAGATGTCGGATAAGATCCGGGCGGATCTGCTACTCGACTATCTCAGACAGGTGCTGCCCGAGAGCAATGCAGATGGTGAGGTCATCGAGCTCGCCGAGGATCTAGAATGGCATAACGTCCAGTCGGAGTTCCGCCTTCGTGGGCAGCAGGTTTATCTCAGGTCGACCCCAGATCGGATCACAGAAACGATCGCCTATAATGCCGTAGATCTGCTTGAACTCGCGGAAGATGACATCAAGAATTTGATAACTCTTTGCTACGTCCAGTTGATTTCAGACGTCTTGGCAAACCGCGCCCAGAACGAGCACATCGCACCGGCCATCAACAAGCTCAAAAGTAAACAAGGCGACATTCGGAAAATATTTGATCCCGTACCGAACGCCAACCTTTTCACGTCGAATGTCCTCGTGTTCGCACTAAGCGACATCAATCTAGAGATGAAGAAGACAGTTCCATTGTTGGTCGCAAAGAAAATCTATGAAGATCATAAGCGGATTGGCGGTGCTCGTTCGTTGAATATAGTGATTGACGAAGCCCACAATATTCTGTCGCGGGAATCTTTCAGGGAATCAGAGAGCTGGAAGGACTACCGCTTGGAGACGTTCGAGGAGATCATCAAGGAAGGGCGCAAGTTCGGCGTGTTCGTCACAATTTCAAGTCAAAGACCGAATGATATCTCCCATACCATCACCTCTCAGGCTCATAACTATTTTATCCACCGACTGATCAATCAAAAGGATTTGCAATCGATCGCAAGTGCTGTGTCCTACATCGATAAGCTCACCGAGGAATCCATTCCAACGCTACCGACCGGCACATGCATATTTAGCGGCATGGCAGGGCAAATGCCACTCAAGCTGGCAGTGAAGCCGCTCGATGATCTTTTGCGGCCCAAAAGCGAAACGGCGGAATTCGTGGACCTGGTTCCGGGTGCTGACTAAGCTAACGGAGCCACGCAGCGTTGGAAATTGGCGCCTGTCTGTACGCCGACGATATTGACACTAAAAAATGGGCGTTCCGAGGATTTTTGCGCTCAGGCTTGGACGATGGCTATCGATGACCTGAAAGCAAAAGCAGACCGTCTCCTGTCGGCCCCATATACGACATTTTTATAATAAGTTCAGGCTGAGCGCTCCGCGTGCGTTGTCCTGATCAGCTGCGGCTGGCGCCTTGCCGATCGTGAGGGGAAACCAAGGGGCGTTGCCCCTTTCTCCCCTCAAACGCCGCCTGCGCATGGCAGGGCCGCCCGCTTCTCAGACCGGGTATATCGTAACCGCCCGATTGTTACCGTGGAGAATATGTCTTGACGCGGGCGACGATTTCTTCGTCATCGACAAAGCATTCGAGGAATTCTTGCCATTTTTCGGCTGATTGACGCGCGTCGACCAGCATCTGT
>NZ_WBWE01000031.1 GCF_008932435.1 Brucella pseudintermedia
TTGACTGGAGGTCAGAAATGAACATCAAGAGCCTTCTCCTTGGCTCCGCTGCAGCTCTGGTTGCAGCTTCCGGCGCTCAGGCTGCCGACGCAATCGTCGCGCCAGAGCCAGAAGCCGTTGAATATGTCCGCGTCTGCGATGCTTACGGCGCTGGCTACTTCTACATCCCAGGCACCGAAACCTGCCTGCGCATCCATGGCTACGTTCGTTACGACGTTACCGGCGGAGATGATGTTTATGCACGCGGCGGCAATCTTTCTCGTGACCCTGAAACCGGATATTCACTCGTTCTCGGTGGAAAAGATCGCGACACTTATGCCAAAACCGCTCGTGCAACTCTTCGCTTCTCGACCGCTTCGGAAACGGAACTCGGTACTCTGAAGACCTACGTAGAAACACGCTTCCAGTGGTCCGACGGTGCCGACTCCGGTTCGACAGGCACGCTGCGCTTCGGCTATATCCAGCTCGGCGGCTTGCGCGTCGGCCTCGATGAATCGGCCTTCGTGACCTTCCCGGGATACCTCGGCAATGTCATGAATGACGACGTGATCCTCGCAGGCGGTTATCGCACCGGCTTGATCAGCTACACCTTCACCGGCGGCAACGGCTTCTCGGCCATCCTGTCGCTCGAACAAGGCAACAGCGTTGATGTGGACTACAACGGTGTCATCGACGACTACATGCCGCATGTTGTAGGTGGCCTGAAGTATGCTGGCGGCTGGGGTTCGATCGCAGCTGTTGCCGCTTATGATGCTGTTAATGAAGAGTGGGCTGGTAAGGTTCGCGCCGACGTGAACGTCACCGACCGTTTCTCGGTCTGGGCAATGGGTGGCTACAAGTCCAACGACGATACCTACTATGGCTATACGGATGCAGACGGTAATTTCCGTGGCATTCGCGCTATTGACTCCTTCTACGGTACCTGGGGCGGCGATTGGGCCGTTTGGGGCGGCGCAGCGTTCAAGGCAACCGACAAGGCTACCTTCAACGTTCAGCTCGCTTACGAAGCTGCAGAAACCTTCGCGGCAACTGCAAACGTTGCTTACGAACTGGTGCCTGGCTTCACCATCACCCCGGAAGTTTCCTACACCAAGTGGAACGATAGCAAATCGGTCCTCAAGGGTGAGGACGCCTGGCAGGGCATGATCCGCTTCCAGCGCTCGTTCTAATCAGATCGACGCTTGAGCAAGAATGCGCCAACGGGAAACCGTTGGCGCACATCCATTTAGAACAGTGCTCACAAATGCGTGATTTTGATCCTTCAGAAATGGGGATTTCGAAGAGGATCGAAAACCGAGGGGAGTAGCGGGGGACGACAGAAAGCTGGGGGCAAACACGGTCTTTTAGAAGGATCTAAAGATGTCTCCGCATAAAGTTAGCTCACTTATCTTGTGTTCCGAGAATTATTTCATTAGTTGTGCGTCTCATATAGCTATGGGGGGCGTGCAATGATCGTCGTTGGGGAAACGAAGATCGACATGGGCGAAAAGTTTGCGCCTATAGTCGACTACAACTTAAAATACACATCCAGCAAAAGTCCGAACCACCGACTCGTTGAGCAATTTTCGGTGGCGGAGCTGGCGGGGAAATACATCAACATCCTGTGGGATGATGGGTCACACAAGTATAATGTGAGGTCGTTTCTCGGAGAAATTGACGAGATTCTGAAAGGCGAGCGCTTTTCAGGTTTCGATCAGGAAATGCTCGACTCCGTCATCGGTTCGCTTCGTGAGCGCGGCAACAGCAATGCAACCATCAATAGAAAGATGGCTGCGCTGAGCAAGCTGCTGCGAAAGGCGCACAAGATGGGGGATATCTTCAATTTACCGGAATTCATCCGGCAGAAAGAGCGAGTCGGACGCATTCGTTTCCTCGAATATGAGGAAGAAAAGCGGTTGTTCGCTGCGATCAAGTCACGCTGTGAAGATAGCTACCGGCTTTCCCTGTTCCTTGTCGACACAGGCTGCCGTCTCGGCGAGGCAATTGGCGTTACCTGGAATGACATTCAAGATCAACGGGTTACATTCTGGCTCACCAAATCGAATCGCAGCCGGACTGTTCCCCTCACCCAGCGCGCGCGAAAAGCAGCACACATCCCGCATGAGAAGCTCAAGGGCCCCTTCTCGATGCTCAATCAAGTCCGGTTTCGACAGATCTGGAATGAAGCAAAGATGGAAGTGGGGCTCGGCACGGACGATCAGGTCGTGCCGCATATTCTGCGTCATACCTGCGCATCTCGTCTCGTCCGGGGCGGAATCGATATTCGTCGTGTTCAAATGTGGCTGGGTCACCAGACCCTGCAGATGACCATGCGTTATGCGCATTTGGCGACACACGACCTCGATTCATGCGTAAAGGTGCTCGAAGGTCACTAGAGCGGTTCCTGTTTAACGGAATCGCCGGAACCGCTCTAACTATTTGTTTTGTCGCATTTTCCAAGGTAAAACCATTCCACACTTTTGCTGGAACTGCTCTAAAACACGTCCCGAAACCTGCAAACGGTAGCTGTGCGAGGCAAGCGGTCGGAAAAGCGTTCGTCTGTCGAAATGCGTCCAAAGCAACTCAACACGCCCAAGATTTGATCGCCAATTTCGGTTGTGTGGCTTTAATATGAGCGATTTTGATATTCGTTCTTGCATGCGGATCAATCCAGCCCAGCTGGATTGTCGTTTGCCTCAATTGACCGGCAGCTAACCCGATCTCCGCTCGCATTATTGAGCCGACACAGAATCATTGGGATGGAACCGGCCAGTACAAGTTGCTATGCCTTCCTCATCAGGACAGCAGAGGCGACTGACACTATCATCGGTCGCTGGACCTGTCCGCATCTACAGGACCGAGAATCGACTGGAAATCGTCATGGGATCGCCTCGCCTTACGCCGCTTGTTGCAAACCTGCCCTCTACCGTTCCTTTTACCGGTCCCGAGACGCTGGAGTTGCAGCGGGGGAAGCCTTTCAAAGCCCGAATCGGCGCGAATGAGAGCAGCTTTGGTCCGGCGCCCTCCGTCCTCGAGGCTATTCGCGCCGAAGCACGTGAAATCTGGAAGTATGGCGATCCCGAAAATTATGAATTGCGTCAGGCAATTGCAGCGCATCATGGTGTGAAGCCGGAAAATATCATGCCGGAAGCTGGCGTCGATGCTTTGCTTGGGCTTGTTGTCCGGCAATATGTTCAGGAAGGCGACAGGGTCATCAACTCACTTGGTGGCTATCCGACTTTCAACTACCACGTGGCCGGCTATGGCGGCAAACTGGTCACTGTCCCCTATATCGACGACAAGTCTGACCTTGATGGCCTGCTTGACGCGGCGCACAAGCAAGATGCAGCAATTTTGTATCTCGCCAACCCGGATAATCCGATGGGAACCTGGCATGAGGGTTCGGATATCCAGTCCTTCATGGAACGCGTGCCGGAAAACACGCTGCTCATTCTCGATGAAGCTTATTGCGAAACAGGGCCCGCTTCGGCCTTTCCTCCCTTTGAGACTGAACGCCCGAATATCCTGCGGATGCGTACTTTCTCGAAAGCCTATGGTCTTGCCGGAATCCGGTGCGGCTATGTTGTAGGCGCTGCCGAAGCCATCAAATCCTTCGATAAGGTTCGGGATCATTTCGCAGTGAACCGGCTTGCGCAGGCAGCAGCAGTAGCAGCGCTCAAGGATCAGGCCTACCTGAACGACGTTGTTATGAAAATAAAGGCCGGTCGGGACCGTATCGCTGCAATCGCTGAGGCGAATGGCCTTAAACCCATTCCATCCGCCACGAATTTTGTCGCCATCGATTGCGGCAGGGACGGAGCGTTCGCCGCAGCAGTTCTCAACGGGCTGATTGCGCGCGACATTTTCGTCCGCAAACCCGGAGCTCCGGTGCTGGATCGCTGCATTCGTGTGAGTGTCGGCATTGATGAACAGCTCGATCTTTTTGAGGCTGCCCTTCCCGCAGCTTTGGCGGATGCCCGCAAGAACGCAGACACCCGCGAAACTGTCTGAATGGTGGAGATCCAATATGCAGATTCGTCCCGATAGCCGACCTCAGAATATTCTTTTCAGCACGCTCGCCGGATTGTGCGGCGCGCTTGCGATTGCCGCTTATGCAGGTGCTGCCCACGGCGGAGAGAATCATCTGGGGAGTATTGCCCCGCTGCTTCTCGGCCACGCGCCTGCATTTCTCGTGCTATCGCTGATCGTACCGGGCAGCCGCGTCGCTTATCTGGGTGGAGCATTGCTCATAATCGGCCTCGCCTTGTTCTGCGGCGATCTCTTCATGCGAGACATGACGGCCGACCGGCTCTTTCCGATGGCTGCGCCGACCGGCGGATCATTGATGATTCTTGGCTGGCTTGTCGTCGCAGTTGCGGGTTGGTTCTTCAGGACCAAATAAAAAGGGGCCCGCAGGTCCCTTCAGACTGCTGACAAACCCCTGGCCTTGTTCAGGGGGTTGTGATTCATTGGCCATGTTGAAGAAACCCGCTCCGTCGCAGACGGCACTCGAGATGGTGACGCTCGACAGTCTGGTTCCGAAGGATCACCTGCTTCGCAAGATCGATGCTGTGATCGACTTTTCCTTCATCCACGACCGCGTTGCCGGACTTTACTGCGCCGACAACGGCCGCCCGGCGCTCGATC
>NZ_WBWE01000032.1 GCF_008932435.1 Brucella pseudintermedia
GGGGAGGAAAGGGCGGGGTCCTTGGGGCCACTATTAACGATTCTACAGAACCCTTACCCAATTTCCAGAAAGCCGCAGGGGAAGACGGGGGGCTTTCACAGGATGCGGGCGGCGGCGGCGGCGGCGCGCTGGCGATTATCAATGCGCAGGAATATACTGTGAATGGCGTGATAATGGGCGGCGTCGGCGGCGAAGGAAGCGACCTTCAGACAAATAATATGGCAAGGGGTGGCGGGGTGGCGCTTATCCTCAACGGGAGCGTTTTTACCGTTGGAGCTGGTAGCCGTGTTTTGGGTGGTCAAGGAGGAGCGAAAGAAAGGCCGAACTTCAATCCTCTAACGGATGAATATGGCGGCGGCGGCGGGTTGAGTATAATTCTGAACCAGGGCAGGTTGGAGATTTACGCGGAGGTCCGCGGAGGGGCTAGCGGCAACACGTTAAGGGGTGGAGACTACACGGGACAGGCAGTGTACGAAGGTTCCCCGGGCGGGGGCCTATATATGAAGGGCGGCACAACGGTTAATGTTTATTCCACGGGCTTCATTGCCACGGGTATGGTTACCTACGCGAAGCACAAAGCTCCTCCTGCTCTCATTCTCGAGGGAGACGGCAGTATTATCGACAATCAGGGCAGTATTTTCAGAGCTTTTGATAGCAGCCTACAAAACACGGATGCTGAAAGTGTCCCCGCAATATATGTTTTGGGCAACAACAACAAAGTTATAAATTCGAAACTCATCCTGGGCAACTACACAACGGCTGACAGTCCTGGTGGGTCGAGTGCATACGCGATCGAGTTCGAAGGCAATCAAAACACCCTGGAGCTCTGGGGCGGGCAAAATATGCGCGGCGTCGTTAATATTACCAACGGCACAGGAAACCATCTCGTTCTCGGTGGGACGAATCCAGGTACGTTCAACTTCGGCACCCTGGATCATATCGATCCTGGGGATTCCCGCAGCCAGAGAACGGGCTATATGGGTTTTGCTGATTTCACAAAGAACGGGGTGGGCACCTGGACTGGCGGAGGCGTGTCTCAGGCAACCGGCCCCTGGACAATCGACGAGGGTACGCTGGCGCTGATTGATGATGGCAGTCTTGAGTCGCATAGGAGTGTGACACTGAATGCCAATCTCGATATTTCCGGCGTTACCAGCGCGACCGCAATGAAAGACTTTTCTGGCTCTTCCGGCAGCACGATCAATCTGGGAAGCAAGACGCTTGTGCTGAAAAACACCCAGCCGCAAACTTTTGCCGGCACCGCCTCAGGAACCGGCGGCGGCATTCAGATTGATATGGGCACGGCAATCTTTACCGGTGACAATACCTATACAGGCTTGAGTACCGTCGCGGCGGGAGCGACGTTGCAGCTCGGCGCAGCCGGTATGACCGGCAGCATTGCGGGCGACGCTGCAGTCGACGGCCATTTGATTTTCAATCGATCAGATAATCCGACTTATGCAGGAGCGATAAGCGGTGCGGGCAGCGTTCAGAAGCTTGGCGGCGGCATTCTGGAGCTGTCTGGCGATAGCGGTGCATTCGCGGGATCTACATCCGTGGACGCCGGAGGACTGTTTGTAAGCGGCGTTTTGGGGGGCACCCTGGCTGTCAATACAGGAACCACTCTTGCGGGAACAGGTACAATCGGCGGCAATACGACGATCGCGGACGGAGCGACGCTTATCGGTCAACAAGGCCATGTCCTGACCTTTCAGAATAACCTGTCTCTATACAGCGGCAGTATTGTAAGCGTAAGCCTCGGCCGTGCGCCTAATGCGCCGGGTTTGTTTAATGTTCAGGGGGATTTGGCCCTGAATGGCACATTGAACATACTGGACATCGGCGATTTCGGACCGGGCCTGTATCGTCTGTTCGATTTTGGCGGGACCAGGTCTGGCGGACTGACACTGGGGACTGTCCCAATTGGAACGGACCCCACCCGGTTGCAGTTTATCACCGATATACCAAACCAATACGATCTCTACTATACGTCTGAACCTGGCTTTAATATGTGGGACGGCGGCGATATTACGCGGCACGACAATGGCGCCGTGGACGGTGGAGATGGCGTATGGGATGGTTCCAATAATAACTGGACAACCTTTGACGGCGCGCACAACAGCATATGGAGTGATGATGAAGTCGCCCAGTTCGGTGTGAGGGCAGGGACCGTCACAGTCGATGACAGTACGTTCCCGATCAGGGCGAGTGGTCTTGTATTTTCGATCGATGGTTATCGGCTGACGGGTGGCCATATTGTTCTCTTTGACCCTGTTGACGGCGTGCCGACGATCCGTGTTGGTGACGGTTCTTCCGCCGGAGCAGCCATGACCGCGACCATTGAGACGGAACTGCGCGGTGAACAAGGTTTCAAAAAAGTCGATTTCGGCACACTGGTTCTGACCGGCACCAACACCTATACTGGTGTCACGACGGTCAGCCATGGAACGCTTCAGCTCGGAGACGGCGGCAATAGCGGCAGCATTTTGGGCGATGTGGTGGTGGACGGCGATCTATATGGTCGTGGCACGCTGGCCTTCAACCGTTCGGATGAATATGCATTTTCCGGTGCGATCAGCGGAAACGGCATTGTCGTGCAGCGCGGCAGCGGCACGACGGTGTTTGAAGGCAACAACACGTTCACCGGCGGTCTGACGGTCGAGAAGGGCACGGCGAAGGCCGGCATTCAGGATCACGCCTTTGGTTCTGGCCTGCTGACGGTCGAGAAAGACGGCACTGCCGATCTGGCAAATTTAAATGAAACAGTTGGCGGCCTTACGGGAGGCGGCTATGTAGCGCTTGGCTCCGGCACGCTGACGCTTGAGCAGAACATCAATACGACCTTTTCCGGCATGATGGACGGGGCCGGAGGCCTTAACAAGAATGGCAATGGCACGCTGACGCTTTCCGGCACTGGCAGCTATGCGGGCGAGACCAACGTCAATGGCGGCGCTCTGGTGCAAGGTGCCGCAGGCGCTTTCTCCAGCGCTTCCACCTATTTGGTTGCAAACAATGCCCTGATCGATCTTGGCGGCCATGACACCGACATGGCCGGGCTCTCCAATTCCGGCACAGTCAATTTCGGCGGTTCGGGCGGCACCACGCTGAACGTTGCCGGCAACTATGTTGGCAATGGCGGCATGTTCGTCATCAACAGTGTGCTGAATGGGGATGATTCCAAGACCGACATGCTGAAGGTCGGTGGCGATACGTCCGGCAACACCAATCTGAAAGTCGTCAATCGCGGTGGACTTGGGGCTCAGACCGTCAATGGCATCGAAGTGGTCGATGTCGGTGGCCAGTCGAACGGCACCTTCTCGCTGCTGGGTGACTTTGTCACCAAGGACGGCAAGCAGGCGGTTCGGGGTGGGGCGTATGCCTACACGCTGCAACAGGGCCCCGGTACCGGCGGCAACGATGGCAACTGGTATCTGACCAGTCAATTTGTTGATCAGGATTGCCATCTGACAAATACTTGTCCACAACCTGTGCCGCCTGCTCCACGTTACAGCCCGTCGGTTCCGGTTTATGAAGGCTATCTGCAGAACATGCAGGCGCTCAACAAGCTGCCGACCTTGCAGGAACGTGTTGGCGAGCGCTACTGGACGGGACGGAACGGCGATGGG
>NZ_WBWE01000033.1 GCF_008932435.1 Brucella pseudintermedia
GATTTCCCAAGGCGCCTGCCCCGGTTAACGAAACCTTGCCGGGGCTTTTCATTCCATTGAGTGAACTTTCTCAGCCTTCCAACGTTTGTGCGTTGGGAGGAGTTCATGGGATCACTGGTCTACTCACATTTTGAATGGATTTTCTGGTCTTTCATGGCGATAGCAGCCGCTATCGTAACAGCTTATTTCTTCTACGATGGAAGCGGAAACTCGCAATAAAAAACCGCCTCATGGGCGGTGCGGTTTGTCGAGTAAGCGGTATCGGTTACTCAGGTGACAGAAGCTCAGCCGCCCTTTCCTCTCCGAACAGATCGGTCGCCATCTGCTCAAGCAGCGGCCAAAGCTCGTGATCGGAGCGGAAGGTGTTCGCAGTCAGGAAAATTTGGCGGGTGCGGAACGGCTTGGTTGCCATCGCCGCTTCGACCTGCTCGGCTTCGGCATCAGTCAGGCGCTCCCAGAGTGCGACGGCAGGAACGATGATAACGGGTTCTGGCTGTTCGATAACTGGCGGTGAATATTCCACAACTTGCCCGTTCACCCACTGCCTTGCCCCCTGATTTTCAATGAACTCAAGCCACTGTTCTTCCGTGATCTTAATCGCATCAGGAGGAATTTTGTCTCCGTGGACATCCAAGCAATAAAACGCTGTAGGTAACCCTTGGTTATTAAAGATTGCGTACCTCATGGTCTCACCGTCCAATGCTGATCCAAGACACAGTAGGGTCACCTGGAACCGTTACGGCCCCCGTTGTAGATATACGCCTTACGTACACGGAGAACGCCGCAAGATTAGTCACATTACCAACCTGACATCCGGTAAAATCTGCCCGATATGTCCCCATTTCGACAGTTGCCACCGAAATATAGTGGGCGGAAGGGAAAGCTATTGGTAAGGTTACGTCAAAATCACCCGTAACATTATAGCGCCTACCCCACTGGATCATGGTGCCGTCTGGCAGACGGCGATAACCATTTTCCGACCAGGACCCCGACGACCCAAGAGTTGCCCACACCGCAGCGCCGGTGGCGTCATCCAAAATGGTCCGGGCGAAAGAAGTCAGCGCAGTAAGACCAGCCCCGTTCGCCCCGGTTAAATACGGCAGCTGGTCGGCGGCGGCGGTGCCTGACAGGTTCAGAAGTGCGGTCGCTGCGGCAGTGATGTCGGATAGCTGAATGTCTGCGTTCCCGTCTGTTCGCAGGAACTTGTTTGCCGCCAGCGTCAGCGCCGCCAGCTTGCCAAGGCTGCCGTTCGGGTCTGTTACCATGTCGGCCAACACGTATTGACCAGCAGGACCACCGACGAGCGCCTTCCCCTCCTCGACGCCGAGCGCCGCAATACCAGCCAAAGTTCCATCACCCAGAAGCTCAATGAGCGTTGCTGCCTGCGTACCCACGCGGGTGCCGTCGGCAAGCTGTCTGGCGCGGTACGGACCATCAACAATGCTCGTTCCAGTCCACGGTTCAGTGAGTGTCAACTGTGTGTCGCTGTCCACACTGGCAATGACCGCCGTCAGGTTCTGGATTTGAAGCGTGTCGCCTTCCCGAAACCGCGTGACTTCGAAAAGCGTCCCGGTGCCGGTAACTGTCGCTGAGCCATTGGCGAGCGATATCGTTCCCGACGTGTAGTCGGACAAAACAGCCATAGATTTTTCTCCTGAGAGCTTAAAGCGTCGTGGCGCTAAGAATGTAGTAACGCACGCCGATAGGGTCGGGCAGATTATCCAGAAACCCACCTGTGCTTGTATCTATGTCGGAATGAGCGCCGGGACTAATATGAATGACGATCCGGTTAGCTTCCACAACCGTCACGCACGACTGATTAGACGGCGACCACGCGTTTGTAGCTGGCGGCCTCAGATACTGATGGAACCCTTGCGTTATCCTTTCGGGCCAATTGCACATGACCTTGGGAAAGACGAACTGGCCAGAGCCATCGAAATTCACGATTGCTGCATGGGAACCGTACTGGCCATCCACCACATTGCCTGTCGAAAAAGACGATGCTGGTATCCAGCCTTCTTGCATAACCCGCACCGACGGAAAGCGAGTGTCTACGAGAATGTCATTTCCTTTCGGGTTCGTATCGCTTGATCCCGGTCGTTTTATCTGAACCCCGCCATTCGGCAACTCGCGTATTGTGTTGCCGTTTCCGGACGAGAACCCGTCTGTATTGGTCGCATAGACCATGTAGCGAACATAAACTGCATAATCGCCTTCCACACTGAAGGTAATGCCGTTGGGATCAATTTTGTAATAGACCCGCATTTGCCTGCCGGTCTTGTTGGCGGTTTTGTCAACAGCCGGAATTGTGAAATCCAGTCCTTGCAGAGCGATTATCGTGTCAACGAACATCGTTTCATGAAGCGGGAAATCCGTTGTTCGTGGCACATAGATTGATGAATTCGCGGCAATCAGCGGCGTTTGCCCCATCATTACGCACATATTCGGAACGCGCGTGCTTGTGAATATGCACTGGCGGGGTGTTGCCGCATCGACCGTGAACCCTCGGCGTGTGAGGATCGCTACCGACGGATTGATCCGAAGCATATCCTGCCCAGCAACTGGCGTTGCGTCTGGCGTGGGGATAGCAGCGTTGTTTGCAGGCAAGTCCCATTGACAGGTCAGCGCCCTGTAGTAGCCGCCGCTGTCGGTGTTTGTCAGACCACTAAAATAAGGGCTTTCGTTATTGTTAATGCGCCCTACCCATCCGGTATAACCGAGGTCAGGATGGATGCTGCGAAAACCTCGGATATTGTTCCCTCCTGGCCCGGTTGCGCCAGGAGTTGCGTAGCAGATGTCAGAATTATAGGCGCGAACCGTTTGAACGCGGTCACGGTTCCCCGATGGGCTGTTGATATAACCAACCCGAACCCTGCCCGCGCTGTCCATGAGCTTCGCTTCATAAATCGGCACGATCGGCATATCAGGGAAGCGGGCGAATATCTCATAAAACAGAAAATGATCTGTGCCGCTCACCGTTTGGACCGCTAATGCACGACGCGCCTGTGACGGATATGATCCTTCAATCACATAAAGATTGCCGTTCACGCCGGTCGAGCCAGGATACACGGCTGGATTTGAACCTGTTGCGAAGTTGAACTTGTCCCAGATGTAGGACAAGTTCTGTGTCTCCGAGTTGAAGTAGAAGCGATTGTAAGCCGAGTTTGCGAGCGTCAGCGGATCGTCACCGTCGTATTTCAATACCTTAAGTACCGACCCGACACCGGCTTTCCAGCCCATGAAGAACAAGCCCATCAGAACGAAATCCTTATGTCGGCAAAGTTGTCGTAACCACGAATATCAAGTTTGCCATTGTTCGACAGGAGCCTATCGAACCGCAGCGTGCCTAACCGCACATTCTGCATAACCACCTCGCCATTTTGGGCCACGAATGGGTATGTGTACGTGCCGTCGTCGTTGGGATTAGCGATAGCAAACTGGTTAGATACAACAACAAACTGGCCGCCAGTCGGCGTGACATTCACGAACCAGCCTGCCTGCTTCCAAGCGTCACCGATACCAAGACGGGCGAAGGCCGAAATCTT
>NZ_WBWE01000034.1 GCF_008932435.1 Brucella pseudintermedia
ACGCAAGGAGACGGTGGAGCGTTCCTTTGCCGATGCCAAGCAGTTGCATGGACATCGCTATGCCAGGTTCCGTGGCCTCATCAAGGTCAGATGGCAATGCCTGCTAGCCGCGAGTGCCCAGAACATCAAGAAGATCGCAATGGCGCTCACCAAAGGGCCAAAACCGGTCAGCGCATGAGCCGGATACACCCTTCTCAATCTGCGTCAAAACTCTGCCGCCCAAACCAGCATACTTCCCAGAACAAAACCCGTCGAAAATATCGATGGGTTTGTCAGCGGTCTGAGCCGCCGTCGGGCGGCTTTTTGTTGTTCAGCTTATGCCGAGATAGCGACCGGGCTTGTGGTTGATCGCGATTATCAGATTCATCGCAATCGCGCCGATCAGGGAAAGCGCCATATTTTCCCACGGAATAAAGAACAGCGAGGCCAGCATGATCAGTCCATCAAGGCCGAGCTGAAACCAGCCGGCTCTTATCCCATAGGTGTCCTGTAGATAGAGCGCCAGAATGTTGACGCCGCCGACACCGGAACGATGTCTGAAGAGCGCCAGCACGCCCATACCCATCAATGTGCCGCCCATCAGTGCGGCGAAAAGCGGATGGACGCTTGAGAAATCAACACTCAGTGGCATCAATCGCGCAAAACCGGACATCATCGCCACTGCGACAAAGGTTCTGATTGTGAATGCCCAGCCCATTCGACGCACCGCGAAGTAGTAGAACGGCAGATTGATCAGGAAATAGAGCAAACCGAATTCCGTGCCCGTCGCATATTGGATGAGCAGGGCAATACCCGCAGTACTGCCCGTCATCAGTACGGCTTGGCTGTAAAGCGTAATGCCCAGAGCGATGAACGATGTGCCGATCAGCATCGCCATCGCATCTTCATAGAGGTGGTGACGGTCGAGCGCGGCGGATTTTGACGCATCGATGAGTGGGGCGGCGTTATCAGCGATATCGGCCACGGGTAAGCTCCAGAACAGCGAAAAGCCGGCGGACCGGCAAGAAGATTACTATGCCGGAAAGAAATCCGGCGTGCATGCGTTCGCGCTGTGCAGATGGGGAGGCCAGAGCACGCAGCGTAAAGTCTTGGGAGACGAGCTAATATAACAGCCGCTTTGGTCCTCCGCACCGCTTGAAATATTGTTATTTCGCGGTCCGCTTTGTGGATTTATCGCAACCGGAGAGGGCGATTGTTTTATTTTATTTCGCGCCTCATTTGCGAGAAAAAGCGCTCCACGTCACGCTGACTGCGCAAATGGTGCTTGACGAGATGTCGAGGTGCCTTGTCCAGGAAGGCGAGCGCGCGAATACGACCGTTCTTGCGATAGCCCGCCACCCATTTCAGGAAGTCCCAGTCGAAGCGCTCCACGCAGCCTTTCGCCATATCCGGACGAGAGCAGCCATAATGCTTTGCGGTTCTTTTCAGGACCCGCCATAGTCGCCGCCCGGTTGATATATCGAGAAAAATGAGCATATCCGCGCGAGAGGCTCGATAATTCATAGTTTCGCTATGATTGCCCTCGAATATCCATGCATCCTGATCTGCCGCTTCGACGGTGAGGCGGCCGATCTCATCGCGTGGCCGCATGACCCAGCCAGGCTGCCAATAGAGGGTATCGATATGAACGACCGGTAATCCGGTAATGCCGCCGAGCGCACGCGCGAGGCTCGATTTTCCGGAACCGGCGCCACCAATGATCATGATCCGCTTCATCACCTGCCTCGTTTCCGGATTTTAACTCTGTTCGAATAAAAATCGGACATGAGGTGCGAAGTACTATAATTTTACTTCACGACGTCCGCATGACCATAACGAGCAAAGAAAGTTCGTTAGAAAATTTGTATTGGAGCCGAGGTTAATATTGCGAAGATGATTGACAGTCAACTTCGCGAGGCGCAATGTTGACGTATAAGCGGAACGGGTTGGAGCAACGATTACGTCTGCCGTTCTTCTATATTAGCAAGATCGCAAGGCATGAAACATGCCGGGTGATTGCAAGAGCTGCATTCGACAGGAGTGACAAGATGTCTATTCGATCCATCACAACCATGGCCGGCACAGCCATTATCATGAGTGCCGCCGCGTTCGCTTTTTCATCGCCTGCCAATGCGCTGACGATGAAAGAATGTAGCGCAAAGTATCAATCGGCCAAGGATGCCGGCACGCTTGGCAACATGAAGTGGAACGATTTCCGCAAAGCTCAGTGCGGTGACGACGCAGCCGCTGCTACAACCCCGGCTGCGCCCGCAGCTGCTGCCCCAGCCAAGAAGACCGCTGCTCCAGCAGCGGACGACAGCGCCAAGGGCCTGACGATGAAACAGTGCAGTGCGAAGTATCAGGCAGCGAAGGACGCCGGTACGGACAATGGCGCGAAGTGGAACGATTTCCGCAAGGCTGAGTGTGGTCCGGGCGCAGATCCGGTTGCGCTCAGCACGGACGGCAATTCCGAACCTGCTGCTCCGACGATTGCCGCGCCGAAGGGTGTGAAGTTCCCGACCGCCGTGTCGGCGAAGTATTCCAGTGAATCCGCCGGCAAGGCTCGCATGCACACCTGTCTCGATCAATACCACGCTTTGAAGGACGCCAATGCGCTGGGTGGCCTGAAGTGGGTGCAGAAGGGCGGTGGTTATTACAGCCTTTGCAATGCGCGTCTGAAGGGCAACTCTTGATTTGCCTGACGCACGTGAATCTGAAGGGGCCCTGCGGGCCCCTCAGACCGCTGACAAACCCGCCGATATTTTCGGCGGGTTTTGTTCTGGAAAGTATGCTGTTTTGGGCGGCAGAGTTTTGACGCAGATTGAGAAGGGTGTATCCGGCTCACGCGCTGGCCGGTTTTGGCCCTTTGGTGAGCGCCATTGCGATCTTCTTGATGTTCTGGGCACTCGCGGCCAGCAGGCATTGCCATCTGACCTTGAGGAGGCCACGGAACCTGGCATAGCGATGTCCATGCAACTGCTTGGCATCGGCAAAGGAACGCTCCACCGTCTCCTTGCGT
>NZ_WBWE01000035.1 GCF_008932435.1 Brucella pseudintermedia
GTAACGGCCCGATTGCTACCGCCTGTTGAAGCAAAGCCTCGTGACGTAAGACACGTCTTTAGCGACGACGTTAATGACGTGTCTTGAGATTGAGGTAGACGATGCGGATGGAGATACTGGGTCACGAACGCCGCCGTCGGTGGCGGGTCGAAGAGAAGCTTGCGATAGTCAGTTCGGTTGGGGTTGATGGCGCGACAGTAACAGAAGTTTCGCTACGTCACGATGTATCGCGGCAGCAGATTTATATGTGGCGTAGCGAGTTGAAGAGGAAGGGGCTTCTGCCTCCCTCGCCGGAGCCCTTGTTTCTTCCCGTTGACATGACTGACGCTCCACTCGGTTCTGAGGCGAACAGTTCCGTCGATGCTTCATCCTCAATGGTTGAATTGCAATTGCGCTGCGGCCGTCGACTTTGTTTTGGCAGCCAAGTGGAAGGCACGGTGCTGACGCGGCTCATCCGGGCGGTGGAACAGGCATGATTGGACCGGGCACCGGCGTTCGGGTTTATCTTGCCTGCGGCGTCACAGACATGAGGAAGGGTATTGAGGGCCTTTCGATGTTGGCACAGGATGTCTTGCGTCAGAAGCCAACTGGGGGAGCTGTCTTCGCCTTTCGCGGGCGGCGTGGCGATCGGGTGAAGCTGCTGTATTTTGATGGCCAGGGATTTTGCCTTTATTATAAAATTCTGCAGAAAGGCCGTTTCCCCTGGCCCTCAGCGGCGGATGGGACAGCTCGGCTGACAGCAGCCCAACTGGCGATGTTATGGGAAGGAATAGACTGGAGACGCCCGGACTGGGGTGCTCCGCCGGCACGTGTCGGTTGATTTTATCTTACTGAAACTACTTGTTTTTATGGCGTCCTGTCCTGATTTGTGCTAGTCAGGATCATGTCGAATGCGAGCTCAAATCTTCCTGATGATCCAGCCTTTCTGAAGGCGATGATCACCGCCTTGCAGGCGGAGAATGCGAAGATGTCGGCGGCTTTGAAAGCGCATGATCACCTGATCCAGGGTCTGAGGCTACGCATTGCCCGGCTGAAGAAACAGGTCTTCGGCAAGTCTTCTGAAAAGATCGAGCGGGAAATTGCGCAACTGGAACTGGCGCTTGAGGATCTGTTGATTGCCAGTGCCGAACACGAGACCGCGACCGTCGAGGAGCTTGAAGACGATCCGGCTTGCGTCCCGGATGAGACATCACAAACCAGACCGCTGCGCCGGCGTCCGCGCGTGTCGGAAAATGCGGTTCGCGAACGCCGGGAACTGGATCCCGGTCATTGCTGCCCTGCCTGCGGTGGAGAATTACGCCTTGTCGGAGAGGATGTCAGCGAAATCCTCGACATGGTCGCAGCGACGATGAAGGTTATCGAGATCGCCCGGCCAAAGAAGTCGTGCCGTTGTTGCGAGAAGATGGTGCAGGTTCCTGCGCCCAGCCGCCCGATACCGGGTAGCATGGCTGGTGCGGGCCTTGTGGCCTATATTCTGGTCTCGAAGTTCGACGATCATCTGCCGCTCTATCGCCTCAACGAGATCTTCGCGCGGATGGGTGTCGATATACCTGACAGCACACTGGTGGACTGGTGCGGTCGTGCCATGCAAGTGCTTCGGCCACTGATCGAGCGTATTGAGACCGAGATCATGAAAAGCGATCTCCTCCATGCTGACGATACGCCGATCCGGGTGCTGGATCGCTCATTGCGCGACAAGGGACTGGGCAAAGGTGTGAAGAAGGGCAGGATTTGGACGTATGTCCGCGATCAGCGTCCATGGGCAGGCGGCGCACCGCCGGGTGCGGTTTATTACTTCGCTCCCGACTGGAAGGAAGAGCACGTCCACCATCATCTGCGAGAGGCGAGCGGCATCCTTCAGGCTGATGGCTATAAAGGCTATGCGAAGTTATATGAGCCGGGATCGGACGGGAAGCGCCGCTTCCGCGAAGCTTCCTGCTGGGCACATTGGCGGCGTGACTTTCATGACATCTGGACCGCGAACAAATCCGGGATTGCGCGCGAGGCTCTCGATCGGATCGGCGCGCTGTATGATATCGAGCGGGATATTGCAGGTCGGCCCGCCGATGTACGGCTTGTCACGCGTCAAAAGCACAGCAAGCCAAAGGTCGAGGAACTGCGCGCGTGGGCGGAAAAGCAGTTGCTTCGCATTCCGGGCAAAAGCGAACTGGCGAAGGCTTTGCGCTATGGGCTGAGCAGATGGCCGTCATTATCCCTGTTCCTGGAGGACGGGCGTGTGGCCATGGACAACAATGCTGCGGAGCGAGCCCTGAGGCCGATAGGAGTAGGGCGCCGGAATTGGTTATTCGCAGGCGCGGATACTGGCGCGGAAACTCTGGCACGCGCCATGACGATCATTGAAACGGCGAAGATGAACGGCATCAACCCGCAAGCCTATCTGGCCGATGTGCTCGACCGCATTCATGATCACAAAATCAATCGGCTCGATGAGTTGCTCCCTTGGAACTGGAAGCCTCTCACAGCAGAACATGCTGAGGCAGCCTGATGGCGACGGTCAGATTTGTCTTCACGCTCGACTATGTCGCCGAAATGCTCAACGAGGATGCTGACCTTCTGTATGCGATCATCCGCAATGACGATAACCTGACCTATGGAAACATAGTCACTGTCGTAACCGGCGACGATCAAACCACTTCCGCTTTGACGGACGACGGCATCGATGAACTCAGACAGATGCTGGTCGACGCGCGTCAATCAGCCGAAAAATGGCAAGAATTCCTCGAATGCTTTGTCGATGACGAAGAAATCGTCGCCCGCGTCAAGACATATTCTCCACGGTAACAATCGGGCGGTTAC
>NZ_WBWE01000036.1 GCF_008932435.1 Brucella pseudintermedia
CCCTGGACGCCCTTCTGTTTGTCAAGCGACGATCCTGGTTTGATTGATCTGCTTCTGGCGACGCATGATGATGCCGAAGACTTCCCGAGCGATGTAACGTTTCAATGCCCGGATTGCATCGAGCTTGGAGTGGCCCGCAGCCATACGGCGAGCGACATACTGCTTTGTCTTGTCATCGGTCCTGAGGCGGCCAATTGCAATGATATGGAGGGCGCTATTGGCAAGCCGGTCGCCGCCCCGGTTCAGACGATGTCTTGTGGTCTTTCCTGAGGATGCTGGCACAGGGCTGACGCCGCAGAGCGCCGCGAAACTTGCTTCTGACTTCAATCGCTCGGGATTGTCGCCGGCGGTGAGCAAAAGCTGCGCGGCGCTGTTGTGTCCAATTGAATTACGTTCGACAAGGTCCGGAGCCAGGTCTTCGACGATTGCAGCGATCATCATGTCGAGATCGGCAATCTCATCATGCAGTTCGAGGTATCTGCGACCAAGCGACTTCAGGGTAATCCGATACGCCGCTTCCACATCGCGATAGGCTGTCAAGTCCGGACGCCAGGCGGCAAGCAATCGAACCAGTTGCATGCGGGTCATGCGACGCAGCTGATCCCGCAACACGTCGACGTCGGGCGCTGCGATGATCGTATTCTGGATTAATTGCAAGGCTATGCGCCGAGCGTTGACTGCCGTCTTTCGGCAAGCCTTTAAAACTCTGAGAGATTCCACCATGCCGTCCCGGCTTCGAGGTGTGACGGTTCGCCGTTCGGCAAAGGCGGCATGTGCCGCAGCCTGGGCATCGAGATCATCATTCTTACCCCGTCTTCGACGGTCGTGACGATCTGGTGTGGTAACTTCAAGGACCTCCACGCCCGCGGCCTGCATATATCGCAGCAGCCCAGCACCATAACTGCCTGTGCACTCGACACCAACGCGCTGCAACTCTCCGAATGTCCGCATCCAGGCAAGCATCAACCGATAGCCGTTACGGGTCGTCGGGAAACTGCGCGTCTCAAGAACGCGGTCGTAATCATCGACGACCGCTGCGACATGTAAATCCTTATGGGTATCGACGCCGCCGACAACATGACGCGCTGGCTTGTTCTTCTGTTCCATGCCGTAACCTCTGGAGTTTGACCGCTATCGCACGGCTCAACCACGGGCATATGCATGGACAGGACAGTCATGTGACCAACGCGGTCAGGCCCTTCTTGGGTCACAAGCAAACGCCGAGGCAAAGCCTCACCGCAAGGCGCTCCCGGGCGGCTGACAGGTCCAGGGAAAGACACGCTGGTCGATCGGAGTGTGGGTCAAGCCACACCTGGACGCCTTGCAGCGCCAGCCTACCAAGCGATCGATCGGTGTTTGAGACAAACCGCCCGGGAACTGGCTATCATCTTCTGACTATC
>NZ_WBWE01000037.1 GCF_008932435.1 Brucella pseudintermedia
TGATCCACCCCCATTGAACGGGTCCACCTTGAAGTATGGTTTTGACCATGAAGGAGGACCACAATGGCAAACAAGCGACACAAGCCCGACGAGATCGTCACGAAGCTTCGGCAGGTTGAGGTTTTGCGCGGCCAAGGCATGGCGATGGCGGATGCCGTTCGCCAGATCGGCGTTTCCGAACTGACGTTCTACCGGTGGCGCAAGCAATATGGCGGCATGAGCCGTGACCAGCTTCGGCAGTTGAAGGATCTCCAGAAGGAGAACGAACGGCTTCGCAAGGCGGTGGCCGATCTGACGCTGGACAAGCTGATCCTGACGGAGGCTGCGCGGGGAAACTTCTGAGCCCCTCGCGTCGCCGTGCCTGCATCGACCATGTTCGCTCGGTTCTGCCGAAGCGCGTGTCGGAGCGCCGGGTATGCCTCGTGCTTGGGCAGCATCGCTCCACGCAGCGGCATATTCCTCGCGGCCGGGACGACGAGCAGCAACTGACCGAGGACATCGTTGCACTGGCCCGCCGCTATGGCCGCTACGGCTATCGCAAGATCGCCGAGCTTCTGCGCAGCCAGATGGGCTGGGTGGTCAACGACAAGCGGGTCGAGCGCATCTGGCGGCAAGAGGGGCTGAAGGTTCCAGCCAAACAACCGAAGAAAGGCCGGCTCTGGCTCGGCGACGGATCATGCATCCGCCTGCGCGCCGAGCGGCCCAACCATGTCTGGTCCTACGACTTCGTCGAGGACCGCACTCATGACGGAAGGAAGTACCGCATGCTTAACGTGATCGACGAGTTCACGCATGAGGCGCTGGCGATCCGCATCGATCGCAAGCTCAACTCCACCGACGTCATCGACGTCCTGTCCGACCTGTTCATCCTGCGCGGCGTGCCTGAGCACATCCGTTCCGACAACGGCCCGGAGTTCATCGCCACGGCCGTGCAGGACTGGATCACCGCCGTCGGGGCGAAGACTGCCTACATCGCACCCGGAAGCCCATGGGAGAATGGCTACATCGAGAGCTTCAATGCTCGCCTGCGCGACGAACTCCTCGACGGCGAGATCTTCTACACGCTCAAAGAGGCCAGGATCATCGTGGAAAGCTGGCGTCGGCATTACAACACCGTGCGTCCGCATGGATCGCTCGGCTACAAGCCGCCGGCACCTGAGGTCTTCATTCCGGCATTCGCGCGGGCGGCCCTGCAACCCCAACCAGCGATGCCGCCCGCGCTGGCGCCACGACCATCATTGCACTAACAATCAAATTGGACCCGTCCGTGGGGGCCGATCA
>NZ_WBWE01000038.1 GCF_008932435.1 Brucella pseudintermedia
AAAAAGCAACGGTGTTAGGTGTCAAGCACCGTTGCGTTTGCGTCCCGGATTCTCGCGTTGAGGATAATGATCATTTTTCGCATGACGGCGACGAGTGCGACTTTGCTCGGCTTTCCCTTTTGCTTGAGGCGCTGGAAGAACGCCTTCATGTCCGGATCGAAACGAATGGCGGGCAGCGCCGCGACGTAAAGCGCGTCGCGCAGCTGTCTTCGACCGCCTGCAATCATGCGTTTGCCGCGCATCAGTCCGCTATCGCGATTAAGCGGCGCAACGCCAACCAGCTTGGCAATCTTTCCTTTGTCCATATGCCCCAGCTCCGGCAGGTCGGCCAGAATGAAGCATGCCGTTCGCAGGCCGATTCCTTTGAGTGACATCAAAACCTCAGCCTTCCGGCCAAGGTCCGCATCAGCTTTCAGGCAAGCCGTCATTGCGTCCACAATAGTCTGGCGCTGATCGAGCAAGAAATTCAGGCTTTCCTCGACCCAGTCTTTCGTTTGCCCGCTCGCCTTTTCCCGGCGATTTTTCTCCTGCACGATCATGTGCGACAATTGTCTGTAACGGCTAACAAAATCCGCCAGAACCCGTTCCCGGGAGGAGCGTTGAAGCAGAATTCTTGTTTCCATGCGCCTTGCATAATCGGCAAGAATGAAGGCGTCGATCCTGTCGGTCTTGGAGAGCTGGCCACCGGCACGTGCAAACTGTCGGACCTGCTTCGCATTGACCTTGGCAACGGGCAGTCGTGCGGCCTGCAAGGCGGCAACGACATGGCGTTCGTAACCGCCGGTCGGCTCAAGGACCAGCCTTTCGATCCCCTCCAGAGAGACCACAAAGGTGAGAAAATCAGCAATACCTGCCGGGGTGTTTTGATAGGCGGCCATCTGGCCATCGGGCAGAACGCAGACATCCAAAGATGATTTTGATATGTCGATGCCGACAAAACGACTAGTATAAGACATGAGGCTGGTCTCCCTTATACGCGAGCGCGAAGCTCTCTCAACGGTGCGACAAGACCTCAAAAGCTGCAAAGGGTTCTGCTTTTTTACGAACGAAAGTTCCTGCCGGGCATGACCCAACCTCTTTGCAGCCGTCAGTGCGGTGTTGCATTCACCCCAATGACAAACGAGGCCGGAACGAAGTTTACCGTTCCGGCCTCAAATGTATAAG
>NZ_WBWE01000039.1 GCF_008932435.1 Brucella pseudintermedia
AGTTAAAAATGGGTCTGGGCATTCTGATTTGGCTGAAGGACAACCTGTCCCCATCCCCTTTTGAAAAAGTCACCCCGAAGCGCTCCTTCTTCTGGATGTGAAGATACTCGCCCGCTTTCTCGTTTCAACATCGAATGCACTCTCCCAACCTTTCTGGTGCCTCTATGAGGGAGCTCTGTTGCAGAAAAGACACGAAATTGCCCGTTTCTAAATTGGATATTCAGACTTTATTAACAGAAGTAAATTCGAATTAACCGGTCTTAACGCTTGAAAACATGCAACATTAGGCATCGGACCCGCTCCGGTTAAGCGAATCCGCGACTGCCCTCGTTTCAGGTGGAAAATATGCCTGACTATCGCCATCGTTTGCCACATTGGCCTAAACTAGGGCGAATCCTTCTTCCTTCTGCGCATCCGCAAAACAGCACCCTTGTCCCTGATGAAGGCTCTGATTCCACGTCTCATTCCGGAGCGTGCATATATAAAGTGCGATAATTCGCAGGAAATTTTACCAGTTGGCGCGCAATTCGCTTGAAATGACAAAGCGTACCGGCTATCTCGCCCTTACTGGAGAGGTGGCCGAGTGGTCGAAGGCGCTCCCCTGCTAAGGGAGTAGACCTCATAAGGGTCTCGTGGGTTCGAATCCCATCCTCTCCGCCAGTTGCTTCACGCACATTTCCTCACAGATTTTGATCATTGACTGACGTACGGCGTGCGATTCTGCCTGTTTGCGCGCCAGCTTCCGATTTCGTGACTTTTTGCATCGTGAACCCGCGAAAAAAGCAAATAATTGAAATAATTATACTATTTCTGAAATCTCCGATTC
>NZ_WBWE01000003.1 GCF_008932435.1 Brucella pseudintermedia
GATCGAGCGCCGGGCGGCCGTTGTCGGCGCAGTAAAGTCCGGCAACGCGGTCGTGGATGAAGGAGAAGTCGATCACAGCATCGATCTTGCGAAGCAGGTGATCCTTCGGAACCAGACTGTCGAGCGTTACCATCTCGAGAGCTGTCTGCGACGGAGCGGGTTTCTTCAACATGGCCCAATGAATCACAAACCCCTCAACAAGGCCAGGGGTTTGTCAGCAGTCTGAGCCCGGTCTCGCGACCGGGCTTTTTGTTACCAGCTGCCGATATTTTCGGCGGAAGCCCATGGTTCTTGCGGGGCGAGCCGTTCGCCTTTCTGGATCAGCTCAATGGAAATGCCGTCGGGCGACTTGATGAAGGCCATATGGCCGTCACGCGGCGGACGGTTGATGGTGACGCCTTGGTCCTGCAGCTTCTGGCAGGTCGCATAGATGTCGTCGACCATATAGGCCAGATGGCCGAAATTGCGCCCGCCCGTGTAGGTTTCCGGGTCCCAATTGTAGGTCAGTTCCAGTTCCGGTGCGCGTTCCGCCTTCGCCCGGTCCGTATCGGAAGGTGCTGCGAGAAAGATCAGCGTGAAACGGCCCTTCTCATTTTCAGTGCGGCGGATTTCTTCGAGGCCGAGTTTGTTTACATAAAAATCGAGAGATTCATCGATGTCGCGAATTCGGACCATCGTGTGCAGATAGCGCATAGTTTTTTCCTCGGCTGTTGTAATTCATGGGGCTGACGCTCGGGAAACGCATGGAATGCCGATTGGTTCGGCGAGCTGTCGAATCCGATGTCTAAGGCCGGACATCAAGCTATCATCCAAAGAACAGGGTTCAAGATTTTTGAGCCGCTGATGTGACCGGAAATGTCCCCGCAGCCTCATTGCCAAATCGGCGACCGGCCATATTTGAAGTGGTTGGCCGGTTGCGAGGGCTGCCGCGCGCGGGAAAGTAACCATGAAGTTGTGAAGTCTGTGGTCTTCATGGGGACGGACATAAGTTTGGACTTGCCGCCTCCGGTTAAGGAAGTGTTATTCTTTGGACAAGAATCAGGTCGGAATCGCAATGGAAGAACAGAGGAGGGGCGAACGCATGGCGGACAAGTCTGTGTCAAATGACCAGTTTCGCAGCCAGCACGCCTCGGAAGAGCTGGGCGATATCATCGAAGTTTCGGGCCATATCAAATGGTTCGACGTAGCCAAGGGCTACGGCTTCATTGTTCCGGACCAGCCGGGCCTTAATGATATTCTTCTTCATGTGACCTCACTGCGTCGTGATGGCTTCCAGACCGCTCTGGAAGGGGCGCGCATCGTTTGTGAAGTCAGGCAAGGCGAGCGCGGCCTGCAATGTTTCCGCGTGCTGTCGATGGATACGTCGACCGCCGTTCATCCAGCGCAGATGCCGCCGCAGCGCACCCATGTCACCGTTACGCCGTCGAGCGGGCTTGAGCGTGTGATCGTGAAGTGGTTCAACCGCACCAAGGGTTTCGGCTTCCTGACGCGCGGCGAGGGGACGGAAGATATTTTCATCCACATGGAAACGCTGCGTCGTTTCGGCATGATGGAGCTGCGTCCGGGCCAGGTGGTGCTCATCCGCTTCGGTGAAGGCGACAAGGGCCTGATGGCTGCTGAAATTCATCCCGATCTCGGAACGGCGATCCCGGTTTCTCACTAAGCATTCCGAGCCAGAAGTGTGAAACGCCCGGGCGGGGAAACCAGTTCAGGGAGCCGATTTCCTGTTCGGCTTCGATGCGTTGAATATTGCGGTAACAAGCAGGTGAGAGCGCGGTGCGGGTTCTCGCGCGGCCTTGTGGTCGTCCCATCCCGTTGATAGGTTTCGGCCTGGTTTCCTTGTTTGAACAGGCAGGTTATGGGCCGTATTTTTCTTGCTCTTGCATTTGTTTTCCTTGCGTTCACCGCTCATGCCGATGAAGCACAGCCGATGAGACTGCCGGTAGACAAGGAGCCGCTGACATTCGTCACCGCCAATGGCAATAAGGTGAATTTCGCGCTTGAAGTCGCGGATACGGACGATGCTCGCGTTCGTGGCCTGATGTGGCGCACGGATTTTCCCAGCGACCGGGCGATGATTTTCGTGTTTGGCGAGATGCGCCGCGTCATGATGTGGATGCAGAATACGCCGTCGCCGCTCGATATGGTTTTCCTTGACGACAAGGGGCGCGTATCGGCCATTCATGAAAATGCGGTGCCTTTCTCCGAAAATATCATTTCATCCGAGGTTCCGGCGGCGTATGTCGTGGAACTTCTGGCCGGTACGGTCAAGCGAACCGGCATAAAGCTTGGCGACAAGGCCATCCATCGCGTGATCTGTGGTGCGTGCAAGTCCTGATCGCAAGAAAATGCAATCAAAAGGAAACATCAGGTGAGTGCCCTCGATATCGAATATTTCGAACATGACGGCTTGCGTCTGGCTTATCGTCAGGACGGCGAAGGCGACCCGATCCTGCTCATTCACGGCTTTGCTTCGTCAAGTCTGGTCAACTGGGTTTCGCCCGGCTGGTTCCGGACGCTGACCGAAGCCGGATATCGTGTCATTGCCATCGATAATCGCGGACATGGGCTTTCGGCGAAGCCCCATGATGCGGATGAATATACGCCGACCAAGATGGCGGCGGACGCGGCGGCCCTGCTCGATCATCTCGGCATCGAAAAGGCGCATGTCATGGGCTATTCCATGGGCGCGCGCATTTCGGCATTTCTGGCTCTTGAACATGCCGAGCGCGTTCATAGCGCCGTTTTTGGCGGCCTTGGCATCGGCATGGTCACGGGCGCGGGCGACTGGGAGCCGATTGGCGAGGCGCTGCTTGCCGAAGACCCGGCGACGATCACGCATCCACGCGGGCAGATGTTCCGCAAATTTGCCGACCAGACCAAGAGCGACCGCATCGCCCTTGCGGCCTGCGTGATCACCTCCAAGGAACTTGTTCCCGCTGCTGCGATAGCGCGCATCATGCAGCCGGTTCTGGTTGCCGTCGGCACGAGCGACGATATTGCCGGCAGCGCGCAGGAACTGGCCGATCTGCTGCCAAACGGGCAGGCCGTCGACATTCCGGGCCGCGACCATATGCTGGCGGTCGGTGACAAGGTCTACAAGCAGGCCGTGTTGGAGTTCTTGAAAGAAAACCGGCTCTGACGGAAGTTTGATCTTTAGCAAAGCCTGCGCGTTGCAGCCGCGTCAAATTCGGCTGTGTCAAGGCAAGTCTTTTTAAGCTATGCTGCGCGCCGAACTCGTATTGCGGTGTGAGGGTTGAGCGAAGTACGGTTTTCGTTTCACCTCGCACGGTGCAAAACTGGAGTATGCATATGTCCGTTCGCACATCAGCGAAAGCATCCCCCGGTCTGGGGCAGGTCGATCCCATCTGGCATTCCGTCCGTGCCGAAGCGGAGGAAGCGGCCAAGAATGATCCCGTTCTGGGCACGTTCCTTTATGCAACGATCCTCAATCAGCCAAGTCTGGAAGACGCGGTCACGCATCGCATTTCCGAGCGCCTCGGCCACGCCGACCTGAGCGCCGATATTCTGCGCCAGACCTTCGATGCGATGCTGGATGCCAATCCGGAATGGTCGCAGATCGTGCGCGTCGATATTCAGGCGGTGTACGATCGCGATCCGGCCTATAGCCGCTTCATGGACCCGATCCTTTATCTGAAGGGGTTCCATGCGATCCAGACCCATCGTCTGGCCCATTGGCTTTACCAAGAAGGCCGCAAGGATTTCGCCTATTACCTGCAAAGCCGTTCATCATCGATCTTTCAGACCGATATTCATCCGGCGGCTCGGCTTGGCAGCGGCCTGTTCCTCGATCATGCAACTGGCCTTGTCGTGGGCGAAACGGCAGTCATCGAAGACAATGTTTCGATCCTCCATGGCGTTACGCTTGGCGGAACGGGCAAATCGGGCGGCGACCGTCATCCGAAAATCCGCCATGGCGTGCTGATCGGCGCGGGCGCAAAAATTCTCGGCAATATCGAAGTCGGTCACTGCTCGAAGATCGCAGCCGGTTCGGTGGTTCTGAAACCGGTTCCCAACAATGTCACGGTTGCCGGCGTGCCTGCCCGGATCATGGGCGACACGGGCTGCGCCGAGCCTTCCCGCGTCATGGACCAGATGCTGGGCGACGGTATCTAGGCCATTTTGCATCCTTGAGATCGACCGATACCAGGAAATCGGGCCGCTTGCTGGTTTTCTCCAGCAAGCGGCCTATATTGTGATGCAAGCGGCGATTAGCTGGCCACGCCCCTTGGGATAGTCGATGTCGGGGGTTTACATAAGAAAATGCCGGGTGCAATAAACCGGCTCAAATCAATATCAGGAGAAGCCGGTTGAAACCCGAAGAACTCAAAAAACTGGACGCCTATTTCAAACGGACCTTCAACAATCCCGGCCTGCAGGTAAAGGCACGCCCGCGCAAGAACGACTCCGCCGAGCTTTATCTCGGAGACGAATTTCTGGGCCTGATCTACAAGGATGAGGACGAGGGCGAACTCTCCTACAACTTCTCGATGGCCATCCTCGACGTCGATCTTTGATCGGCAGCGGTATATTCGTCGCTGATGGCGCATATGCCCATGCGGGAATGCTCTTGACGCCCTTTCCCCTGGAGAGGGCGTTTTGTTGTTGCAACATGCTTGCGAGGATTCATGAAGGTCATTGCTGCCGTTGTGGTCATGTTCCCCTTGGCTCTTCCCTTTGCTGCGCGCGCAGAGGTTCTCGGCACCATCGAAACCGGGCAGGACGATGGTTCCCGGTCGGTGGTCGAAATTCTGGATGAACCTCAAAGCGTCGGCAAATGCGACGGCGCCTATGCCGCCGCAGCTTATGTTGCGGAGCGCGACTTTTCGCTGGCTGCGGGAAAAGGATGCTGGAAGCTGCTCGGATCGGCGGAAATGCTGAAGCTGGAAATCGTGCTGAGCGCCACCGGGGAACATGTCGTGAGCGGCGTTCCGCTGAACAAGGTCAGGTTCCGGGAAGACGGACAAAGAGCTTTTGAGGAATTGTCGGGCAAGCTGGAGAACTCAGGGCCGCCGATGCCGCTCCAATCCATCGATTAACGCCAGCAAGCCAAAATCGAACAGGTTCTCCAGGCCGTCGGCATCCAACACGGCGATAGCTTCGGCGATTTCTGGCGTCGTGGCTATGTTTGCCGCATCGGAAGCCTTGCTTTCGTGCATGTCAGCCTGTTGCTCCAGCGCCGAACCGACAACGTAATGGCTGATGGCGATCAGCGCGCGCGCCGCATCTGCGGGCGTAAATCCCGCCTGAACCAGAAACCCGATCTGGGCTTCCGCCTGTCCCATTTGATCGTTGGTCGGACGCGTTCCGGCATGAATGCGCGCTCCGTCGCGGTAGGTCAGCAAGGCTCGCCTGAAACTGCGTGCATTTTCAATCAGGAACTGACGCCAGTTCTCTCCGGTGCGCGGCAGGGCGCGGTCGTGATGTTCGGCCAGAATTGTTTCGGCCAGAGCATCGAGCAAGACACGCTTATTCTTGAAATGCCAGTAGAGCGCGGGCTGCTGCACGCCCAGCCGTTCCGCCAGACGGCGTGTCGTCAGGCCTTCTTCTCCAACTTCATTCAGTAATTCCAGTGCCGTGCGTATCACGGCATCGCGGTGCAGTTTTGCCAATGGGGTTCATCCATTCTGTTGCCTCTTGACAATTTATCATCGATAAATTTTAAGTCCAGCGACTTATCAGTGATAAATTATGAGGCTGGCATGAACCGCACATTGATGATTGTTCTGGCTGTTGCGGCTCTGGATGCGGCTGGCATCGGCCTGGTGATGCCTGTTCTCCCGAGCTTGCTGCGCGATGTGACCCATACGGACGATGTGGCGGGGCACTATGGAATATTGTTGTCGCTCTATGCGCTGATGCAGGTTTTCTTCGCGCCTGTACTCGGGCGAATGTCTGACCGTTTTGGCCGCAAGCCCGTCTTGCTTGGGTCGCTGATCGGGGCAACGATTGATTATGCGATTATGTCTGCCGCGCCTCATCTCTGGGTTCTCTATGTCGGCCGCATTCTGTCGGGCGTGATGGGGGCAACGATGGCGGTGGGCGGTGCCTGCGTAGCCGACACGATGGAGGAGGGAACGCGCGCCAGAGCATTCGGCTGGCTGGGGGCGTGTTATGGCGGCGGCATGATTCTCGGGCCAGTTATCGGCGGCGCATTGGGCGAGGTGTCGCCGACAGCACCCTTCGCGGCGGCAGCCTTTGTCAGTGGCTGCATGGCTTTGGCGGTTTACCTGCTTATGCCTCGGCTCCGCCCGGAAGCCCAACAGGAGCCGCAGGCAGAAGGATTGCTGAAAGCCTTTCTGCCGTCCGGTGTGCAGAAGGGTCTGAGGCCGTTGCTGTGGCTGTTTTTCATTCTGCAACTGGTGGGGCAGGTTCCTGCTGCCTTGTGGGTGATCTTCACCGAAGACCGCTTCCATTGGGATACGACCTATGTCGGCCTGTCGCTTGCGGCCTTCGGTCTGTTGCATGCCCTGTTTCAATGGTTAGGCACGGGCCGTCTCGTCGCGGCGATTGGAGCCGGATGCACGATAATGATCGGGATCATCGCTGACGGGTTGGGCATGGTATCCCTCGCCATCGCTACGCAAGACTGGATGGTCGCACCGATTCTCATCCTGCTGGCCTTTGGCGGGATAGCGATGCCTGCCTTGCAATCAGTACTGTCGGATCGGACCAGCCATGACCGGCAAGGTGCGCTTCAGGGAACTCTCGCGAGCCTTACCAATATCAGTGCCGTTGTCGGGCCGGTCGTTTTCACGGCCCTTTATTCAATGACAGCCGCCAGTTGGAATGGATGGGTATGGCTGGTGGGGCCAGCCGTCTATCTGCTGGCTGTTCCGTCAATGATGCTCGTCCGGAATCAGCCGGCGCGTTTGCCGTCAAGAAGATGAGTGTTCGCGAAATCGACGACCGCCTTGTCCAGTGACTTCCAGTCGCCCAGCATGGAGCGGGGGAAACGATAGAGTATCTGCAAGTCGCGTCCGAACTGGACGTCGCGTTCGCATGAATTGAAGCTTTCCGCCGCGCTGTCGGCGAGGCATCGTGCGACAAATTCCGGCTTGCCGCTGCTCGTGTCGGACAGGAGCAGTTCCTCGCCCTTGTAGCCGCTGTTTTCCAGAAACCGGTGCGCCGTCAGCTTTCCGGGGGCGGCTTCTCCGTCTGGTTCTATCAGCTCGGCGTAGATCGGCAGGTAACGCCCGCTCATATCGCGGGACATTGTGCGTTGCTCGATAGACATGAAAATCAGGTGCCGTTTCGGGGTCAGGAGGTTGAAGATGGCGCGGTCGCGTTCCGTATAACCGGTAAGCCCCGGCCAGCGAACGTAAAGATCAAGGCGACCCGTTACCCCATCGCGCCGCTGATTCGAGAAGCGGATCATATTGGCGGGGATCGAGAGGACGTTATTGCCGATGATGATCTCATAAGCCTGCGTGCTGTCGGAATGTCCGCCGCGGGCAATCAGCGGGCCGAGCAGGCGCCCGCCTACATTGACGGCGACCGAAAGGAGAACCAGCGCGACAACGACCAGCAGCAGCCAGCCGAAGAGCCGGTTGCTCATTTTCGAGGCGGTGTAATCGGGCGCTGTTTCCATTTGGCCAGAATATCTGTCTTCTATGGTTAACAGAGCGTGAAACCGCGCTTGTCTGGCCGCCTGAAACGGCTTAGCGATTTAAATATCGCGTTTGCAGATGGAGGAAGAATTATGCCGATCTATGCTTATAACGGTCACAGGCCGCAATTCACGGACCGCAGCAGCAACTGGATCGCGCCCGATGCGACCCTGATCGGCAAGATCATTGTGGGTGAGAATGCCGGTTTCTGGTTCGGTGTTGTTTTGCGGGGCGATAACGAGCCGATCACCATTGGCGACGACACCAATGTTCAGGAACACACCATAATGCATACCGATATCGGCTTTCCGCTCACGGTGGGGAAGGGCTGCACCATCGGGCATCGGGCCATTCTTCATGGTTGCACCGTGGGCGAGAATACCTTGATCGGCATGGGCGCGATCATTCTCAATGGCGCGAAGATCGGAAAGAACTGCCTGATCGGGGCAGGGGCTCTTGTGACCGAGGGCAAGGTAATACCGGATAATTCGTTGGTGGTCGGTTCTCCTGCGAGAGTTCTCCGGGAACTGGATGAGGCAGCGGTCGAAAAACTCAAACTATCGGCAGAGCATTATGTCGAGAAGGCGCGGTCCTTCATGCGCGGCCTGGAGCCTGCCTGAAATGAAAAGGACGGGGGCCAGAGGGAGGCTGGCGACCCGTCCTTTCCATTTGGCTTTTTGATCAGTTCTTGATGCTGCCGACGAGAAGTTCGCGGTCGCTCTTGATCGAGACCCAGCTGCCGGTGTTCGTGGTCGACTGGCGCTTGAGATAGGTATAGTCCGTCTTGTTCCAGGCAAGGACGCGGGTGTCGAGATTGTCGAGAATGAAATCGCCACGGTCGGTGCGGACAGTCAGAACCGCATGGCCTTCGCCATTCGGCTGGCGGACAACCGTGAAAAGCAGCGTGTTTGCCGGGATGCCGAGCGCCATCAGCTCGCGACGCTTCAAAAGCATATAGTCGTCGCAATCGCCGACCGTCGTCGGATATTCCCAATATTCCTCGCGGCCCCAGGCTTCCATGTCGGTCATCGGCGCGATCTTTTCATTGACGCTCGCATTGACCGTGATGATCTGCTTCCAGATTTCCGGGGTCAGCTTCAGCATGTTGCTGTTGCGGCTGGTGATGTTGCACTCGGACTTGTAGCGTTCGCAGAATTCATAATGGCCGATCGGCTGCGAGGTGCGCTCGCCGGTGGTCATCCATGGGGAATTGGAAGCGGGGCTCGCGGCCTCTGCGAGTGCGATTCCGAGCAGCATCAGGATGGCTGCGATAATGGTCTGCTTCGTCATTCTTTGTCTCCCTGTTGGGGACCAAGATGACTTAGACAATTTGAAGGCACGCAAATTTACGCGCGAAAATGCGAGTCAAATTCGATTAAAAGTGCAAATAACGCTGAAACTTTTTGTCAACGAACGGACAAATTCAGGGCAAATCGGGCCGATTCTGTGGCTTTTTTGTGATTTTGGTCTTTTCGCGGTTTGCCATTCCGTAACCTTGACGCGCGTTCATCTTTCCGAAGGATGCTTTCAGCCGAAAAGATTGTCCAGTGTCGTGCTGGTCTGGATGGTGGCGAATTCGATTGCGAAACCACCCTGGAAATGGCGGACGACAATTCCCCGGATCGGCCCGAGCATGACGCCGCTCTTGATCGGGGGCTTGAATTCGCTTTCGATTGCCGCGCCGGAAAGCGAAAGGTCGGCGATGCGGCACAGCCTTTGCGTACCATCGGCAAAGGTAACGTTCTGCCGGTTCTTGTGCGGAACGACACGTTCATGACGGCGGTCTTCGGGCAGGGCGAGCTCGTGCTTGTTGGCAAGCCAGGTCAGCTGTGCAGAAAGCTTGTCTTTCTTCTGTTCGGACGTTGCCAGAAGAATATGGAAGCCCTCGGACGTGACCTCGTGGGCGATTCCTTCGATCCGCCCTACATGGTCTATATAGGCAATGATCCGTTCGCCGTTGCGCGGCGTTGCTATGCCGCTCATCAGGGCTGTGCCCGGCGACATGCGCTTGATGACGCAAGGAAATTCGCTGCGATCTTCCAGCATGTAACGACCGTTGAGATCGACATTCACGGTGTTGAAGTTTTCCTGCCGCACATTGCTCGCAGTGGTGGCCGCAGCAAATTTGTTCATCAAAGCCGATCCGTTCCGAATTTTGTCCGCCTCGCTGCCGGGCACATTACAACACGGGCTTATAAAGAGAAATCGCGATTGCGGCCGCTTCAGGCCTTGCCACCCTTGATGACACGCAATTTCGGCGCGGCCTGCGGCTCTGTCAGGCGAATATCTGACCACTGCCGGCCTGTTCGAGGTGCGTTTACGGTTACGGCTGCCGATCGCCGCACGGCGTCCGCGAGAATCAGATCCGGCGCTACCGGCTCGATTTCGTTCAAATGGCCGAGCACAATGGGATCGGCCCCAACCCACGTCACCGAATCAAGCACAGCGATGCTGCCGAGAATGCTGATCTGCCCGTCGGTCGCTTCAAGCGGGGCGAGGAACATTTCCAGCCCGAGGCTGCGTCCCGACATGCTGATTCCCGCGTATGAAACGAGGGCGGGAATCGCGAGGCCGCTGACGTTTTGCGAGGTTTCGCGAAGTGCCGCACGGTCGCGTTCGGACCAGAGTGAGAGGAACCGCGTGTTCTTCAATTCACGTCCGAAAAGGGTGCAGACCCGGGTGCCAGCCAGACGGAACGACAGATCGCCGTGCTGTTCAGCTTCCAGGAAGAAGAGATCGGACAGATGACGCCCGAGCTTGCGCGGCTCGATCCGTTCACGCGCCGGCGCGCAAAAGGTGCCGCGTTCCGTGCGGGCCAGTCGCTGCCATTCGCTGAAAATCGCGATCGTACTGCGGTGTTTCATCTTGCGCCGTTGATTTGTTCGTTGCACGCGGAGACCGGCTCCGCTGGTGAACGCATTAAAATAGTATTAACGGCGAGGATGCCAGTTTAACCCTTTGTTCATCCACCGGGCTTGTGCGTTAAGGTTAACAAGAAGTAATGGTTGCGCGGCACTGAAAGAGGCGCTTTGATAAGCCATCAGACGAAGCCTTTGACTTGGTTGAGGTTTTCTGAGCTCCAGATTTGAATTTCGCGAATGATATCTGTTCGCGTCAGGGCCGGTCGGGAACCTCCGTCGGCCTTTATTTTTAACAGATTCTGGCCTATCTAGATGCTTACGCGCGGCGCAAACGCCAGATCGGGCCAGTTGCGGCGCTTCGCATCAATAGAAAGCAGCAGTTCATGAGCGTCCCCCAGCCGGAAATGAACGGCAGTAACCGCCCGACAGGCGGCAGCGAGCCGATCTTCAACATCCCCGGCGTCGTTCTAGCGCTGATTGGCCTGTCCGTTGCGGTCTATGTCTATGAGAATTATCTCATCAGCGAGCAGCAGAACTATGCGTTCATGCTGAACTTCGCGCTCATTCCAGCGCGTTTCTCACTGGCAGGCGGCTTTGCGGACCCGACCGCGCTTTTTACGCTCATCAGCTATTCCTTCATGCATGGCGGCATTGCACACATTGTCGTCAACATGATCTGGCTGGCTGCCTTCGGTTCTCCGCTTGCGGGCCGTATCGGTACGGGGCGGATGATTGTCTTCTGGATATTCACCTCGGTAATCGCCGGTTTGACCCATTATGCGATCTATCCGGACAGCATCTCACCGCTGGTGGGTGCTTCGGGAGCGATCTCGGGCATGATGGGTGCCGCGGCTCGCTATGGTTTCCGGCGCATCGGCCATGGACGCCGATCGGAATTTGCAGGCCCCGTGCTTCCGGTGGGGCTCACCCTGACGCTGAAGCCCGTCCTGACCTTTGTCGGTGTCTGGTTCCTGATCAATATCATTACCGGTCTTTACTCGACTGGCGGCGCCGATTTTTCCAGCATTGCCTGGGAAGCACATATAGGCGGCTTCATCGCCGGCTTTTTCGGCATTTCTCTGATGGATCGTCCGCGCAGTTATGACGCCGTGCTGAAGCGATAGATTCCCGTATCCCCATTTGATGCCACTTGCCAATCTGACATTCGAAGCGCACCATCATGGAACGTGGTGGGAGGAGCTGCGTTCTGCTTCATACGGCGCGGGAGCGCCCGAAGCAGCGAGTGCTAAATCTTGGAGGGACTTTGGCATGACCGTAAGATCGATTCTCGAGACAAAGGGCAGGGATGTGGTGGTTATCGCACCTGCTGATACCCTATCCCACGCTGTCGCCATGCTGAATAAATACAAGATCGGCGCGTTGGTGGTATGCGACGAGGCCGGTCGAATCAAGGGCATCCTGTCCGAACGCGATGTCGTGCGCGCTGTTGCTGCGCAGGAGACCAAGGCCATGAGCATGCCGGTCGCCGAAGTCATGACCGCCAAGGTGCAGGTCTGCCGCGAACATCATACGATCAATCAGGTCATGGAAGTAATGACGCGAAGCCGATTCCGCCATATGCCGGTGGAAGAAGGCGGCAAGCTGGTGGGGATCGTTTCAATCGGCGACGTCGTGAAGCGGCGTATCGAGGATGTCGAACGCGAGGCGGAAGATATCCGCACCTATATCGCCACTGCATAGATGCGCTTTTATCTCCCGGTGGGAAACCAACCGGGAGAGGCTCCCTGTCGAATCAACGCGCGCGCAGATATCGCTCCGCAGCGTAAAGCGAGATCGCAGCCGCATTCGAGACATTGAGCGACTTGATTTCGCCCGGCATGTCGAGGCGGGCAAGTGCGGTGACCGTTTCGCGTGTCTTCTGACGCAAACCTTTGCCTTCCGCACCGAGCACCAAAGCGATTCGTGCGCCGGACAAGGTGGCTTCCATCTCCAGCGGCCCTTCCGAATCAAGTCCGATGGTCTGGAATCCGAGGCCATGGAGTTCTTCGATTGCTTCGGCCAGGTTGCGCACCTCGATATGGGAGATCATTTCAAGGGCACCGGAGGCAGCTTTGGCCAGAACGCCGGTTTCCTGCGGGCTGTGGCGGCTTGTCGTGATCAGCGCGCCAGCACCGAAGGCGACGGCTGAACGCATGATGGCGCCGACATTGTGCGGGTCCGTCACCTGATCGAGAACGAGAAGCAGGGGGCTGTCCTTCAACTCGGACAGTTTTCTGGCGCGCAGCGGCTCGGCCTCGATCATGACGCCCTGATGGACCGCTTCCGAACCGGTTTCCTTGTCTATATCGCGGGGATCGACGATCTCGACCGGGAAGGGGAGAGATTCGGCGTCACCGATTTCCAGCCGTGCGAATCCGTTTCGTGTCGCCAGCATGCGCAATATCTTGCGCTCGGGGTTTTCCACGGCGGCGCGGACCGTATGCAGCCCATAAAGGCGAACGGTTCCTTCGCTGACGGCGCTTGCCGATATAGAGGCGCGCTGCGGCTTGCGCTGTGATTTGCCTTCCGCTCCGGCCTTCTGGTCGCGATGCTGGCGGCGCAGGCGCGCATAATGAGAATCTTTGGGTGTGCGAGGTGGATTTTGATCGGTCATGGCGTGCTTATAGCTCTTTAGCGGTGCGGAAGATAGCGGCCAGCCCTGCAAATGCTATCAGGCTGTTCTGATTGCAGAATAATTTGCAAAAGCCCGTGAAACCGGGCTTTCTCCCCGCATGAGCGGGCATGAAAAGGCAATGTTTCCACGACGTAGTGAACAGACATGCATTCTTTTCGCTTTTACCCTGTTGACAGGGGATAAGCTTATCGTCATAAGGCCCCTCGCGGATCGACGGCTGGCCCAACAGTCAGCCAGAAGCCCCGCGAAAATGCCTAGTCGCTCGACTCTGCTGATAGTGATATCTGGAGGGATGCCCGAGTGGTTAAAGGGGACGGACTGTAAATCCGTTGGCTATGCCTACGTTGGTTCAAATCCAACTCCCTCCACCACTGTCGGATCAGAGTTATGAGTGCGCGGGTATAGCTCAATGGTAGAGCAGCAGCCTTCCAAGCTGAATACGCGGGTTCGATTCCCGCTACCCGCTCCAAATTTTTCCGAGCGGTCTGGCGTGTAAGGAATCATCGACGGGCGGTTCGCCGTTCCGTTTTGGCATAAATGCTGGCCCGGAAGCCAAGAGGCTTTTGTGCTGGCGCTTGAGCGGTTCTAGAACAAAGAGAACAACGGCGATGGCAAAGAGCAAATTCGAACGTACGAAGCCCCACGTTAACATCGGCACGATTGGTCACGTTGACCATGGCAAGACGTCGCTGACGGCAGCGATCACCAAGTTCTTTGGTGAGTTCAAGGCATATGACCAGATCGACGCGGCTCCTGAAGAGCGCGCCCGCGGCATCACGATCTCGACGGCGCACGTCGAGTACGAAACCGCAAACCGTCACTATGCCCACGTCGACTGCCCCGGCCACGCCGACTATGTGAAGAACATGATCACCGGCGCTGCCCAGATGGACGGCGCGATCCTGGTGGTTTCGGCTGCTGACGGCCCGATGCCGCAGACCCGCGAGCACATCCTGCTCGCCCGTCAGGTTGGCGTTCCGGCAATCGTCGTGTTCCTCAACAAGTGCGACCAGGTTGACGACGCAGAACTGCTCGAACTGGTTGAACTGGAAGTTCGCGAACTTCTGTCGAAGTACGAATTCCCTGGCGACGAAATCCCGATCATCAAGGGCTCGGCTCTTGCTGCTCTGGAAGATTCCTCGAAGGAACTGGGCGAAGACGCCGTTCGTTCGCTGATGGCTGCGGTTGACGACTACATTCCGACCCCGGAACGTCCGATCGACCAGCCGTTCCTGATGCCGATCGAAGACGTGTTCTCGATCTCGGGTCGCGGTACGGTTGTGACGGGTCGCGTTGAGCGCGGTATCGTCAAGGTTGGTGAAGAAGTTGAAATCGTCGGCATCAAGGCGACGACGAAGACGACGGTTACCGGCGTTGAAATGTTCCGCAAGCTGCTCGACCAGGGCCAGGCTGGCGACAATATCGGCGCGCTGATCCGCGGCGTTGGCCGTGAAGACGTTGAACGCGGCCAGGTTCTCTGCAAGCCGGGTTCGGTGAAGCCGCACACCAAGTTCAAGGCAGAAGCCTACATTCTGACCAAGGACGAAGGTGGCCGTCATACGCCGTTCTTCACGAACTACCGTCCGCAGTTCTACTTCCGTACGACGGACGTGACGGGCGTTGTCACGCTGCCGGCCGGCACGGAAATGGTCATGCCTGGCGATAACGTCGCCATGGACGTGCAGCTGATCGTGCCGATCGCCATGGAAGAGAAGCTCCGCTTCGCTATCCGTGAAGGCGGCCGCACCGTCGGTGCAGGCATCGTCTCCTCGATCATCGAGTAATGAATTTGACTGGCGGTCACGCCGCCAGTCTGGCATTGTGAATGCCGCATAGGGGTATAGCTCAGTTGGTAGAGCGACGGTCTCCAAAACCGTAGGTCGCGGGTTCGAACCCTGCTGCCCCTGCCATTTCATAACGGGTGCTCATGGCTTGACTATGGGCGCCCGTTTTCTATATGATAGTTTGGGCGGCAATCTGCCGCCTTGCCTTTTCGATGACGGCGCTGGCTTCGGTCCGGGCGACGTGGTTGAAAATGATAATTCCCTGCAGGATTTGTTGGCCGGGCAGGGGAGGATTGTCGTCGCACGATTGGATGGTGCGTCGAGCGATGTTCGCAAGGATCGGATCTCCGATAAGCCTGTATGGTATTCTTTTAACCTTTGGGCTTGTCTTTTTCGGGAATCGATTCTATGTAGCGTCAACAGACACGCGGCGCGTGGGGCTGAATTTTCAGCTTTGCGTGCCGTATACGCGTGACTTCGGGCTTTTGATTCGTTTCGACGGGCGAGGGTTTGGAGGTAGCGCCGGATCAATGACAGAGCGGCAGATGGCATCCAAGACGAATCCGATCACCTTTTTTCAGCAGGTTCGCGCCGAAACGGCGAAGGTGACCTGGCCTACCCGGCGTGAAACGGTCATCTCCACCATTATGGTGGTGATCATGGCGTTTCTGGCTGCTGCGTTCTTTTTTCTTGCCGACCAGCTTATGGCCTATGGCGTAGAATTTATTCTCGGCCTTGGTCGATAAGTTAGGATTGGGGAGTTTCTAGATGACGGCGCGCTGGTACATCGTTCACGCCTATTCCAATTTCGAAAAGAAGGTCGCCGAGGACATCGAGGCCAAGGCAAAGCAGAAGGGTCTGTCCGAGCTTATCGAGCAGATCGTCGTGCCGACCGAGAAGATCGTTGAAGTGCGTCGCGGCCGCAAGGTAGACGCAGAGCGCAAGTTCTTTCCGGGCTACGTGCTGGTGCGCGCAACCCTTACGGACGCCGTGTTCTCGCTGATCAAGAATACCCCGAAAGTCACTGGTTTCCTTGGCGATTCCAAGCCGGTTCCGGTTTCCCAGAAGGAAGTCGACCAGATTCTGAATCAGGTTCAGGATGGCGTGGAGCGTCCGAAGACTTCGGTATCCTTCGAGATTGGCGAAAACGTTCGCGTTTCCGATGGTCCGTTTGCTTCGTTCAACGGTATCGTTCAGGAAGTCGACGAAGAACGTGCGCGTCTCAAGGTCGAGGTTTCCATCTTCGGGCGCGCAACGCCTGTGGATCTGGAATACGGTCAGGTCGACAAGCTCTGATCGTTTGCCCGTGAAGGGCATTCACTCCGGACGGATCCCGGCTGGAGTGAAAAGGTGGAAGGGAAGGCGGCTTAGCCGGTCGCCGGTCTCCGGACCACCGAACTGCCCGCCAGTCGAACTGGCGTCAGTCGAGAGCCGGATTTTCCGGCATTAATCGAGAAAGCCGGATTTCCGGCAAAGTAAAAAAGGCAGAAAGCAATGGCTAAGAAAATTGCAGGCCAGCTGAAGCTCCAGGTAGCGGCAGGTGCGGCCAATCCGTCGCCCCCGATCGGTCCGGCCCTGGGTCAGCGCGGCATCAACATCATGGAATTCTGCAAGGCGTTCAACGCTGCCTCGCAGGAAATGGAAAAGGGTTCTCCGATTCCGGTCGTGATCACCTATTACCAGGACAAGTCTTTCACTTTTGTGATGAAGACCCCTCCGGTGACCTACTTCCTCAAGAAGGCCGCCAACCTCAAGTCCGGTTCGAAGACCCCGGGCAAGGCAAGCGCCGGCACGATCACCCGCGACAAGGTTCGCACGATCGCTGAAGCGAAGATGAAGGATCTGAACGCCGCTGACATCGAAGCAGCGATGCGCATGATCGAAGGTTCTGCCCGTTCGATGGGCCTGGAAGTGGTGGGCTGAGACGATGGCGAAGATTTCCAAGCGCATTAACAAGATCCGTGAAGGCGTCGATCGCAACAAGCTGTACGATCTGTCGGCTGCTATCGGTCTCGTCAAGGAACGTGCTGTCGCCAAGTTCGATGAAACCATCGAAATCGCGATGAACCTCGGCGTCGATCCGCGTCACGCCGACCAGATGGTCCGCGGCGTCGTCAACCTGCCGAATGGCACGGGCCGCACGGTTCGCGTTGCTGTTTTCGCTCGCGGCGACAAGGCTGAAGAAGCCAAGAAGGCTGGTGCTGACATCGTTGGTGCGGAAGATCTGTTCGAAACCGTCAATGGCGGCAAGATCGAATTCGATCGCTGCATTGCAACCCCGGACATGATGCCGCTCGTCGGTCGTCTCGGTAAGGTTCTCGGCCCCCGTGGCATGATGCCGAACCCGAAGGTCGGCACCGTCACCACCGACGTTGCAGCCGCTGTTGCTGCTTCCAAGGGCGGTGCAGTCGAATTCCGCGTCGAGAAGGCTGGTATCATCCATGCCGGTATCGGCAAGGTTTCCTTCGACAATGCGAAGCTCGAAGAAAACATCAAGGCTTTCGCTGACGCCGTTATCAAGGCAAAGCCGTCGGCTGCCAAGGGTGAATATGTCAAGCGCGTGTCGATTTCCTCGACCATGGGCGTTGGCGTCAAGGTCGACCCGGCAACCGTCAAGGTCGTGGCTTGAGTTTTTCGGGCTCCGGTTCGCCGGGGCCTAAGCCTTTCCTGAAAGGGGAGGCGCAAGGCCGCCAGCCTGCCTCGAGGGGCGAAAGGCAAGAATTCCGGATCGCAAGATCCGGATAGCCGGATGAAAATCCGGTTATCCTGTCCGAGATTGCAGGCGGATAATCACTGTTAAAGTGATTGCCTTAAAAACAAAGCCTGCATGAGACGTGGAATAACCCTGTTTCGCACGAATGTGCATGCAAGGTTTGAACCGTAGTTGCCTTTGGGTGAAGCCTGCTTGCAGGTGGAGCTGAAGGGGACAGGATCCTCGAACGTCGGGCTGACTGTGAAGTTTGTCCGGCAAAGGCAACCCGGCAGGGCATGTGTTGTCCTGTCAACTGGAGAGAGACAGTGGATAGAGCGGAAAAGCGCGAATTTGTCGCGTGGCTGAACGGCGCTTTCAAAGAGTCCGGTTCGGTCGTCGTGGCCCACTATACCGGTCTCACCGTTGCGCAGATGAGCGATCTTCGCTCGAAGATGCGTGATGCAGGTGGGTCCGTTAAAGTCGCGAAAAACCGCCTTGCCAAAATCGCTCTTCAGGGCACGGAATCGGAAGGTATTGCTGACCTGTTTACGGGTCAGACGGTCGTTGCTTACGCAAACGATCCGATCGCCGCTCCGAAAGTAGCCGTCGAATTCGCCAAGGCTAACGACAAGCTCGTTATCCTCGGCGGTGCAATGGGTGCAACGACGCTTAACGCCGATGGCGTCAAGTCGCTTGCTTCGCTCCCGTCGCTCGACGAACTGCGCGCAAAGCTGGTTGGTATGATCCAGACCCCGGCCCAGCGTCTTGCAGTACTTACCAGCGCTCCGGCGGGCCAGATCGCCCGCGTTATCGGCGCGCACGCCCGGAAGAACGAGGCGGCTTAAGGCCGTTTCTCGCTGTCAACAGTTCAAACCTTTATAATAGGAAGTACAAAAATGGCTGATCTCGCAAAGATCGTTGAAGACCTTTCGGCCCTGACCGTTCTGGAAGCCGCTGAGCTGTCCAAGCTTCTCGAAGAGAAGTGGGGCGTTTCGGCTGCTGCTCCGGTCGCTGTTGCTGCTGCTGGTGGCGCTGCCCCTGCTGCTGCTGCAGAAGAAAAGACCGAATTCGACGTCGTTCTCGCTGACGGCGGCGCTAACAAGATCAACGTGATCAAGGAAGTGCGCGCAATCACCGGTCTCGGCCTCAAGGAAGCCAAGGACCTGGTCGAAGGCGCTCCGAAGGCTGTCAAGGAAGGCGCTTCGAAGGACGAAGCTGAGAAGATCAAGGCACAGCTCGAAGCTGCTGGCGCCAAGGTCGAACTCAAGTAAGTTCGGACTATTCTGGCGGATGGTTATCCATCCGCCAGTTCCGCCGGACTTCCGGTGGATCGGATGACTGGAACCCTTTTCCTGAGCGCCGGAACGGCTTTCAGGAAACGGGTTTTAGCCCGTTAGAAGGACCGCTGAAAGGCGGCGATGATAAAGGCCGCAAGGCGTGAGCAAGCCGCAAGGCTATAGAACGAGGAGCGACGATGGCTCAGACCCATTCTTTCAATGGTCGCAAGCGCGTACGCAAATTTTTCGGCAAGATCCCAGAGGTCGCCGAGATGCCGAACCTTATTGAGGTTCAGAAGGCATCTTACGACCAGTTCCTTATGGTTGAAGAACCATCCGGCGGGCGTCCTGACGAGGGTTTGCAGGCGGTTTTCAAGTCTGTTTTCCCAATTCAGGATTTCTCCGGCGCTTCAATGCTCGAATTCGTTCGCTACGAGTTCGATGCACCAAAATTCGACGTTGACGAATGCCGTCAGCGCGATCTGACGTATTCGGCGCCACTCAAGGTGACGCTGCGTCTCATCGTGTTCGATATTGACGAAGATACCGGCGCGAAGTCGATCAAGGACATCAAGGAGCAGGATGTCTACATGGGCGACATGCCGCTCATGACCGACAACGGCACCTTTATCGTCAACGGCACCGAGCGCGTGATCGTTTCGCAGATGCACCGCTCGCCGGGCGTCTTCTTCGATCATGACAAGGGCAAGACCCATTCGTCGGGCAAGCTCCTGTTCGCGGCTCGCGTCATTCCTTATCGCGGTTCCTGGCTCGATATCGAATTCGATTCCAAGGACATCGTCTACGCGCGTATCGACCGCCGCCGCAAGCTGCCTGCCACCACGCTGCTGATGGCGCTTGGCATGGACGGCGAAGACATTCTGTCGACGTTCTACAAGACCGTCACCTATACGCGCGACGGCGACAACTGGCGCATCCCGTATTCGGCTGACCGCTTCAAGGGCATGAAGATCATTTCCGATCTCATCGATGCGGACACCGGTGAAGTCGTTCTCGAAGCTGGCAAGAAGCTGACCGCACGCTCGGCCAAGCAGCTTGCCGAAAAGGGCCTCAAGGCCATCAAGGCGACGGAAGACGACCTGTTCGGTTCGTATCTTGCGGAAGACGTCGTCAATTACGCAACCGGCGAGATCTATCTCGAAGCCGGTGACGAAATCGACGAGAAGGTTCTCAAGACGCTGCTTGACACCGGCGAGACGGAAATCAAGGTTCTCGATATCGACCATGTCAATATCGGCGCCTATATCCGCAATACGCTGGCAGTCGACAAGAACGAAAGCCGTCAGGAAGCGCTGTTCGACATCTATCGCGTCATGCGTCCGGGCGAACCGCCCACGATGGATTCCGCCGAAGCGATGTTCAACTCGCTGTTCTTCGATGCAGAGCGTTACGACCTTTCGGCCGTCGGTCGCGTCAAGATGAACATGCGTCTCGACCTCGACGCGGAAGACACCGTGCGCGTGCTGCGCAAGGAAGACATCCTGGCCGTGGTCAAGATGCTGGTGGAACTGCGCGATGGCCGCGGCGAAATCGACGACATCGACAATCTCGGCAACCGCCGCGTGCGTTCGGTCGGCGAACTGATGGAAAATCAGTACCGCGTCGGTCTGCTCCGCATGGAGCGCGCGATCAAGGAACGCATGTCCTCGATCGAAATCGACACGGTCATGCCGCAGGACCTGATCAACGCGAAGCCGGCTGCCGCAGCCGTTCGCGAGTTCTTCGGTTCCTCGCAGCTGTCGCAGTTCATGGACCAGACCAACCCGCTTTCGGAAATCACCCACAAGCGCCGTCTGTCGGCACTTGGACCGGGCGGTCTGACCCGCGAACGCGCCGGCTTCGAAGTCCGCGACGTGCATCCGACCCACTATGGCCGTATCTGCCCGATTGAAACGCCGGAAGGCCCGAATATCGGTCTGATCAACTCGCTCGCAACCTTTGCCCGCGTCAACAAGTACGGCTTTATTGAAAGCCCGTACCGCAAGGTGATCGACGGCAAGGTAACGAACGAGGTCGTCTATCTGTCGGCCATGGAAGAAGCCAAGCACTCGGTGGCACAGGCTAACGTTGAGCTGGACGAGCAGGGCGGTTTCGTCGACGAATTCGTCATCTGCCGTCATGCAGGCGAAGTGATGATGGCTCCGCGTGAAAACGTGGACCTGATGGACGTCTCGCCGAAACAGCTCGTTTCGGTTGCAGCGGCTCTGATCCCGTTCCTGGAAAACGACGACGCCAACCGCGCGCTCATGGGCTCGAACATGCAGCGTCAGGCTGTGCCGCTCGTCCGCGCCGAAGCGCCGTTCGTCGGCACCGGCATGGAGCCGATCGTTGCTCGCGACTCCGGTGCAGCAATCGCTGCCCGCCGCGGCGGTGTGGTCGATCAGGTCGATGCGACCCGTATCGTTATCCGCGCCACGGAAGATCTCGATCCGTCCAAGTCGGGCGTCGATATCTATCGTCTGCAGAAGTTCCAGCGTTCGAACCAGTCGACCTGCATCAACCAGCGTCCGCTCGTTCGCGTTGGCGACCGCATCGGCAAGGGCGACATCATTGCTGACGGTCCGTCCACGGATCTGGGCGATCTGGCTCTTGGCCGCAACGTGCTCGTCGCGTTCATGCCGTGGAACGGCTACAACTACGAAGACTCGATCCTGCTTTCCGAGAAGATCGTTTCGGAAGACGTGTTCACCTCGATCCATATCGAGGAATTCGAAGTTGCCGCCCGCGACACCAAGCTTGGACCTGAGGAAATCACCCGCGATATTCCGAACGTTTCGGAAGAAGCGCTGAAGAACCTCGACGAAGCCGGTATCGTCTACATCGGTGCGGAAGTGCATCCTGGCGACATTCTCGTCGGCAAGATCACGCCGAAGGGCGAAAGCCCGATGACGCCGGAAGAAAAGCTTCTGCGCGCTATCTTCGGTGAAAAGGCATCGGACGTTCGTGACACCTCCATGCGTATGCCGCCCGGAACCTACGGTACGGTTGTGGAAGTTCGCGTTTTCAATCGCCACGGCGTTGAAAAGGACGAACGCGCCATGGCTATCGAGCGCGAGGAAATCGAGCGTCTTGCCAAGGACCGTGACGACGAACAGGCGATCCTGGATCGCAACGTCTATGGCCGTCTCGCCGACATGATCGACGGTAAGGTCGCCGCTGCCGGGCCGAAGGGCTTCAAGAAGGGCACGACGATCAGCCGCGATCTCATGACGGAGTATCCGCGGTCGCAATGGTGGCAGTTTGCCGTTGAAGACGAAAAGCTTCAGGGCGAGCTGGAAGCTCTGCGCAGCCAGTATGACGACTCCAAGAAGCTGCTCGAAGCACGCTTCATGGACAAGGTCGAAAAGGTCCAGCGTGGCGACGAGATGCCTCCGGGCGTCATGAAGATGGTCAAGGTCTTTGTCGCTGTGAAGCGCAAGATCCAGCCAGGCGACAAGATGGCTGGCCGTCACGGCAACAAGGGTGTGGTTTCGCGCATTCTGCCGGTGGAAGACATGCCGTTCCTGGAAGACGGTACGCATGCCGACATCGTGTTGAACCCGCTTGGCGTTCCAAGCCGAATGAATGTGGGCCAGATTCTGGAAACCCACCTTGGCTGGGCATGTGCCGGCATGGGCAAGAAGATCGGTGAGCTCATCGACGTTTATCGCAAGACGGCCAATATTCAGCCGCTGCGTGAAACGCTGGAGCACATCTATCCGGACAACGACCGCAACGAACCGGTCCGGTCTTATGACGACGATTCCGTCCTCATGCTGGCCAACCAGGTGAAGCGCGGCGTGTCGATCGCAACGCCGGTCTTCGACGGTGCGGTTGAAGCCGACATCAATGCGATGCTGACGGATGCCGGACTTGCAACGTCTGGTCAGTCGACGCTTTACGATGGCCGTACGGGTGAGCCGTTCGACCGTCAGGTGACCATGGGCTACATCTATATGCTGAAGCTCCACCACCTGGTCGACGACAAGATCCACGCGCGTTCGATCGGACCTTACTCGCTCGTCACGCAGCAGCCTCTGGGCGGCAAGGCCCAGTTCGGCGGCCAGCGCTTCGGCGAAATGGAGGTCTGGGCACTGGAAGCATACGGTGCAGCATACACGCTGCAGGAAATGCTTACCGTCAAGTCGGACGACGTTGCAGGCCGTACCAAGGTCTACGAAGCCATCGTGCGCGGCGACGACACGTTCGAGGCAGGCATTCCGGAGAGCTTCAACGTTCTCGTCAAGGAAATGCGCTCGCTCGGCCTCAATGTCGAACTCGACGACACGCGTGACGCTGAACAGCCGGCCCTGCCGGACGCGGCGGAATAAACTTCAAGGCGCGCCATGGTATTGCCGTGGCGCGCCGGTAAACTCGTTTTCGATGACGGCGGGTTTTTTCCGCAAGAGGAAACGAGACTACGGCAAGCCAGTTCATAACTGCGTAGCACCGCGATTTCTTTTCAGGATGGCAAGGATTTTCAGCTTGTCATCGACGACACAGGGCGACGGATCGCCCTCAAGGAGAACGGCATGAACCAAGAGGTCATGAATCTTTTCAATCCTCAGGCTCCGGCACAGACGTTCGATTCCATCAGAATCTCGATTGCCAGCCCTGAGAAGATTCTGTCCTGGTCATACGGCGAGATCAAGAAGCCGGAGACGATCAACTACCGTACGTTCAAGCCTGAACGCGATGGTCTCTTCTGCGCGCGCATCTTTGGCCCGATCAAGGACTATGAATGCTTGTGCGGCAAGTACAAGCGCATGAAATACAAGGGCATCATCTGCGAAAAGTGCGGCGTGGAAGTCACGCTCTCGCGCGTTCGCCGCGAGCGCATGGGCCACATCGAACTCGCAGCCCCGGTTGCCCACATCTGGTTCCTGAAGTCGCTGCCGAGCCGTATCGGTACGCTGCTGGACATGACGCTCAAGGATATCGAGCGCGTCCTGTACTTCGAGAACTACATTGTTACCGAGCCGGGCCTGACCTCGCTGAAGGAGCATCAGCTTCTTTCGGAAGAGGAATATATGATTGCCGTCGATGAATTCGGCGAAGATCAGTTCACGGCCCTCATTGGCGCGGAAGCTATCTATGAGCTTCTGGCTTCGATGGAACTCGAAAAGATCGCCGCCGATCTGCGCGTCGAGCTTGCCGAGACCACCTCGGACCTGAAGCAGAAGAAGCTGATGAAGCGTCTGAAGATAGTCGAAAATTTCCTGGAGTCGGGAAACCGTCCGGAATGGATGATCATGAAGATCGTTCCGGTCATTCCGCCGGACCTGCGTCCGCTCGTGCCGCTGGATGGTGGCCGCTTCGCGACGTCGGATCTGAACGATCTCTATCGCCGCGTCATCAACCGTAACAACCGTCTGAAGCGCCTGATCGAACTGCGCGCACCGGGCATCATCATTCGCAACGAAAAGCGCATGCTGCAGGAAGCTGTGGACGCGCTGTTCGACAACGGCCGTCGTGGCCGCGTCATCACCGGCGCCAACAAGCGTCCGCTGAAGTCGCTCTCCGACATGCTCAAGGGCAAGCAGGGCCGCTTCCGCCAGAACCTGCTCGGCAAGCGCGTCGACTATTCAGGCCGTTCGGTTATCGTGACCGGTCCGGAACTGAAGCTGCACCAGTGCGGCCTGCCGAAGAAGATGGCGCTCGAACTGTTCAAGCCGTTCATTTATGCGCGCCTTGACGCGAAGGGTTATTCCTCGACCGTCAAGCAGGCAAAGAAGCTGGTTGAAAAGGAACGTCCGGAAGTCTGGGATATCCTTGATGAAGTGATCCGCGAGCATCCGGTTCTCCTGAACCGCGCGCCGACGCTGCACCGTCTCGGTATTCAGGCATTCGAACCCACCCTGATCGAAGGCAAGGCAATCCAGCTGCATCCGCTCGTCTGCACGGCGTTCAACGCCGACTTCGACGGTGACCAGATGGCTGTTCACGTTCCGCTGTCGCTTGAAGCCCAGCTTGAAGCCCGCGTGCTGATGATGTCGACCAACAACATCCTGCATCCGGCCAACGGCGCACCGATCATCGTTCCGTCGCAGGACATGGTTCTCGGCCTCTATTATCTGTCCATCGTGGCGGAGAAGGAGCCGGGCGAGGGCATGGTGTTCGCCGATATGGGCGAGCTGCAGCATGCGCTTGAAAATAAGGTCGTCACGCTGCACACCAAGATCAAGGGCCGCTTCAAGACGGTCGACGCCGAAGGCAAGCCAGTGTCGAAGATCTACGACACGACGCCTGGCCGCATGATCATTGGCGAGCTGCTGCCGAAGAACGTCAATGTGCCGTTCGACATCTGCAATCAGGAGATGACCAAGAAGAACATCTCCAAGATGATCGACCACGTCTACCGCCATTGCGGTCAGAAAGAGACGGTTATCTTCTGCGATCGCATCATGCAGCTCGGCTTTGCCCATGCATGCCGTGCAGGTATTTCCTTCGGCAAGGATGACATGGTCATTCCGGACACGAAGGCGAAGATCGTTGCCGACACCGAAGCGCTGACGACCGAATACGAACAGCAGTACAATGACGGCCTGATCACTCAGGGCGAAAAGTACAACAAGGTCGTTGACGCCTGGGGCAAGGCTACCGACAAGATCACCGAAGAGATGATGGCGCGCCTGAAGGCCGTCGAATTTGATCCGGTGACCGGTCGCCAGAAGCAGATGAACTCGGTCTACATGATGTCGCATTCCGGTGCCCGCGGTTCGGTCAACCAGATGCGTCAGCTTGGCGGCATGCGCGGCCTCATGGCCAAGCCGTCGGGTGAAATCATCGAAACCCCGATCATCTCGAACTTCAAGGAAGGCCTGACCGTTAACGAGTACTTCAACTCGACCCACGGTGCCCGTAAGGGTCTGGCAGACACCGCCTTGAAGACGGCAAACTCGGGCTACCTGACCCGCCGTCTCGTTGACGTTGCACAGGATGCGATCATTTCGGAAGTCGATTGCGGCGCCGAAGTCGGTCTCACCATGCAGCCGATCGTCGATGCCGGCCAGATCGTTGCCTCGATCGGCCAGCGCGTTCTGGGCCGTACGGCTCTCGATCCGATCCTGCATCCGGCAACCGGCGAAGTTATCGTCGAAGCTGGCCGCATGATTGAGGAGAAGGACGTCGAGATCATCGAAAAGGCTGGTATCCAGTCGATCCGCATCCGTTCGGCCCTGACCTGCGAAACCCGCAATGGCGTTTGCGCCAAGTGCTATGGTCGCGACCTCGCACGCGGTACTCCGGTCAACCAGGGCGAAGCGGTCGGCGTTATCGCTGCACAGTCGATCGGCGAGCCGGGCACCCAGCTCACCATGCGTACCTTCCACTTGGGCGGGACAGCACAGGTTGTCGACAGTTCGTATCTCGAAGCTTCGTATGAAGGCACCGTCAAGCTGCGTAACCGCAACGTGGTTCGCAACTCTGATGGCAACCTCGTGGTGATGGGCCGTAACATGGCTGTCCTGATCCTCGACGCAACGGGCAAGGAACGTGCGGTCCATCGCGTGACCTACGGTTCGCGTCTGTTCGTGGACGAGGGCGATACGGTCAAGCGCGGTCAGCGCATTGCCGAGTGGGACCCGTATACCCGTCCGATCATGACCGAAGTCGAGGGCTACGTTGAGTTCGAAGATCTTGTCGATGGTCTGTCGGTTTCGGAAACGGCTGACGAGTCGACCGGTATCACGAAGCGCGTCGTCATCGACTGGCGTTCGACGCCGCGCGGTTCGGACCTCAAGCCTGCCATGGTCATCAAGGACAAGGCCGGCAAGATCCTGAAACTGTCGAAGGGCGGCGAAGCCCGCTTCCTGCTCTCTGTGGAATCGATCTTGTCGGTCGAGCCCGGCGCGCATGTGAAGGCTGGTGACGTTATTGCCCGTCTGCCGATGGAAAGCGCCAAGACCAAGGACATTACCGGTGGTCTGCCGCGCGTGGCCGAACTGTTCGAAGCACGTCGTCCGAAGGACCATGCCATTATCGCCGAGATCGATGGTACCGTCCGCTTCGGCCGCGACTACAAGAACAAGCGCCGCATCATCATCGAGCCGAACGACGACACGATCGAGCCGGTCGAGTATCTCATTCCGAAGGGCAAGCCGTTCCATCTTCAGGACGGCGACGTCATCGAAAAGGGTGAGTACATCCTCGACGGCAACCCGGCGCCGCATGACATTCTGGCGATCAAGGGCGTCGAAGCTCTGGCTTCGTACCTCGTGAATGAAATCCAGGAAGTCTATCGCTTGCAGGGCGTTTTGATCAACGACAAGCACATCGAAGTGATTGTCCGTCAGATGCTGCAGAAGGTGGAAATCACGGAATCCGGCGATACCGGCTACATTCCGGGCGACCACGTCGACCGCATCGAGCTGGAAGAGATCAACGAGCGTCTTATCGAAGAAGGCAAGAAGCCGGGCTCTGGCAATCCTGTTCTTCTCGGTATCACCAAGGCTTCGCTGCAGACGCCTTCGTTCATCTCGGCTGCGTCGTTCCAGGAAACGACCCGCGTTCTCACCGAGGCTGCGGTGGCAGGCAAGATGGACACGCTGCAGGGTCTCAAGGAAAACGTCATCGTTGGCCGCCTCATCCCGGCTGGTACTGGCGGCATGACCAACCAGATCCGCCGCATCGCAACCGCTCGCGACGATCTGATCATCGACGAGCGCCGCAAGTCTTCCGGTTCTGCGGAAGCCAATGCGATGCTGGTGGACATGACCAACAACGCTGCCGAATAAAGATAGGCAGATGTGAAACTGAAAAAGGCCGCCCCGAAAGGCGGCCTTTTTCTTGAACGTCGATCTGGAAATGATCTGGATCGGAGCGGTCGGTGTCTAACGAACTGTGCCGAACCGCTCCTTACATTATTGATCGAGACGGGATATGCGCCAGCGCAGGAGGTCGGCTTTGCAGGCGCGTTCAAAATCTCCAGCACCGCTGCCGCCCATTGCGGCATCGGCGACACGACGACATTCGGCTTTTCTGAATAGTTCGAACTGACGTTCGGATGCCGCCAGCGATTTCAGTGCGGCTTCGCTCGCCGAAGAACCGGTATCCGTGATGTCCTTGCGAAGCTTTTTCAGCTTCGCCGCCAATTCACTTTTCGCCTGTTTTTCGAGCTTGTCCAGGCAAGGTGCGAGTTCGGTTCGCGGCTGCGAGCCGATCTGCGCGTTACATTGGGCGAGGGCCCCTTGTTCCTGTCCGACGCCTTGAGCGTGAGCTGGAAGGATAACAGAAGAAAGCAGAATACCGAGAAGCGCGGAGCCGAAGGCGGTTTTCATCATTATCTCCAAAAAATATCGGTTGTCGGAACCACTGTCGACAATGAGGTATGAAATTAAACGTATGAAAGTTCAGCAATTATCGAAGAGTATCATCAAATTCGAGCGGTTTGAGGGCAAGGGGTCTGGAAACAAACACTTCGCCAATAGCAGCGCCGAACAGCAAAACGGCCGGGCGGTTTGGGGCAGGGCAGCCAACAAGCTACTGCAATCTCGGGGCCTGACAGAAAAAACGCGGGGTGGTGGCCCCGCGTTCGCTTTTATTCTTCGTCTTCATCACCGTCGAATTCGATCAGCGCGACTTCGCCACTCAGCGCCGTTGCCCAGGCGCTCTTGTGTGGTTCTTCTTCCGGCTCTTCGGTCAGTGTACCCATCTCCAGGAGTTCGGCTTCATGGTAGCCTTCTTCAGCGAGAATGCTGAGAACGGTCTGAACCAGATCTTCATTCTCGTCCGATTTCAAAAGCAGGTGCACTTCGACGGGGGATTCTTCGCCTTCGTTCCAGACATCAGCGATAACGAGATGGACGATCGGCGAATCGTCGCCCGCAGGTGTGGAATCATTTGTGGATGTGGAAGACATTGAGAAACCCTTAATATTCGGTTGCGTTTCGACTCGGATGTGCTTCAATAGCCTGACCTGAGCGGCTGCGCCATGCTTGCATAGGAAAATGACGGTTTTGATCGCGTAATATTAGCGAACCGGCGTCAAATGCGGCGCAATAACCTGTCCGGCTAGCGTCAAAACGCCGGTTTCAGGTCTTTCAGTGAAGAAACTTGGGCCGTTGCCCTTGACGAAACGTCGCTAAAGACGTATCAGCAGCCCATCTGAGCCGATGTGAGACAGGCTTTTTCGGGACGACGCGTCCTGAAGTTCATCTCAAACAGGGTTCGTTTTACGATCGAAATGCAACTTGCCGTTCGCATGAAGCGTCAGCTTCCTCTGCTTTTGTTCGGGGTGGCCACCGGTTGACGAGGGCTGACTCCGAATTCGTGCATGAGCATGCCGGTGAAACGGCCCTTTGGGGCGTGGATACGAGATTTTTTAAAGAGGAAGGTTGTATGCCAACCGTAAACCAGCTTATCCGCAAGCCGCGCATTGCGCCGGTAAAGCGTAATAAGGTTCCTGCACTGCAGGCAAACCCTCAGAAGCGCGGCGTTTGCACCCGCGTTTACACGACGACCCCAAAGAAGCCGAACTCGGCTCTGCGTAAGGTTGCCAAGGTTCGTCTGACGAACGGCTTCGAAGTCATCGGTTATATCCCTGGTGAAGGGCATAACCTGCAGGAGCATTCCGTCGTCATGATCCGCGGCGGTCGTGTAAAGGACTTGCCGGGTGTGCGTTACCACATCATCCGCGGCGTTCTCGACACCCAGGGCGTCAAGAACCGCAAGCAGCGCCGTTCCAAGTACGGTGCAAAGCGTCCGAAGTAAGATTTTCCGGGGATACCGGCCGCCGGAAGGCGAGCTGAGCCCGATGTAATTGAAAGAAGAGACGAAATGTCCAGACGCCATAAGGCTGAGAAGCGTGAGATCAATCCGGATCCGAAGTTCGGCGATCTCGTTATCACGAAGTTCATGAATGCAGTCATGCTTCATGGCAAGAAGTCGGTTGCCGAAAGCATCGTTTACGGTGCGCTCGATGCAATCGAAGCCAAGGCAAAGTCCGAGCCGGTCGCGCTGTTCCATCAGGCGCTCGACAACGTAGCTCCGCACATCGAAGTCCGTTCGCGCCGCGTTGGTGGTGCAACCTATCAGGTTCCGGTCGATGTGCGTCCAGAACGCCGCCAGGCACTTGCCATCCGTTGGCTCATCAATGCTGCTCGTGGCCGCAACGAGACGACGATGATCGATCGTCTTTCCGGTGAGCTGCTTGATGCTGCCAACAACCGTGGTTCTGCTGTGAAGAAGCGTGAAGACACGCATCGCATGGCTGAAGCCAACCGCGCCTTCTCGCATTACCGCTGGTAATCGTCGAAACCTATTCAAAGAGCGACTATCATGGCCCGCGAATATAAAATCGAAGACTACCGCAATTTCGGTATCATGGCTCACATCGACGCCGGCAAGACGACGATGACCGAGCGCATTCTGTTCTACACCGGCAAGAACCACAAGATCGGCGAAACCCACGATGGTGCGTCGACCATGGACTGGATGGAGCAGGAGCAGGAACGCGGTATCACGATCACTTCCGCTGCTACGACTACGTTCTGGCAGGGCCGTGACGGTAAGAAGCGCCGCTTCAACATCATCGACACGCCCGGTCACGTTGACTTCACGATTGAAGTTGAGCGTAGCCTGCGCGTTCTCGACGGCGCAATCGCGCTGCTCGACGCCAATGCTGGCGTTGAGCCTCAGACCGAAACCGTGTGGCGTCAGGCTGAAAAGTACCACGTCCCGCGCATGGTCTTCGTCAACAAGATGGACAAGATCGGTGCCGATTTCTACCGTTGCGTGGAAATGGTTGGCTCGCGTCTTGGCGCAGTCGCACTCCCGGTTCAGCTGCCGATCGGCGCTGAAAACGAGTTCGAAGGCGTCATCGATCTGATCGAAATGAAGGCCCTGACCTGGGACGGCACAATCGGCGCGGCTGCGACGGTTGGTGAAGTTCCTGCCCATCTGAAGGACAAGGCTGAAGAATACCGCGAAAAGCTCATCGAGCTGGCCGTGGAAATCGATGAAGCTGCAATGGAAGCTTACCTCGAAGGTACCATGCCCACGAATGACGAGCTGCGCGCTCTGATCCGTAAGGGTACCATCGACGTCAAGTTCCATCCGATCCTTTGCGGTACCGCGTTCAAGAACCGTGGCGTTCAGCCGCTTCTCGACGCTGTTGTGGAATTCCTTCCTGCTCCGACCGACGTGCCTGCCATCAAGGGCATTGATGTCAAGACGGAAGCTGAAACCACCCGTGAATCTTCGGATGAAGCACCGCTTTCGATGCTCGCATTCAAGATCATGAACGATCCGTTCGTTGGTTCGCTGACCTTCGCCCGCATCTATTCGGGCAAGCTGACCAAGGGCGTTTCGCTCGAAAACACCGTCAAGGGCAAGCGTGAGCGTATCGGCCGTATGCTGCAGATGCACTCCAACAGCCGTGAAGACATCGAAGAAGCCTTCGCAGGCGACATCGTTGCTCTGGCTGGCCTCAAGGAAACCACGACTGGCGATACGCTTTGCGATCCGCTGAAGCCGGTTATCCTCGAGCGCATGGAATTCCCGGATCCGGTTATCGAAATCGCTATCGAGCCGAAGACCAAGGCCGACCAGGAAAAGATGGGCATCGCGCTCAATCGTCTGGCTGCTGAAGATCCTTCTTTCCGTGTCAAGTCGGATGAAGAGTCCGGGCAGACCATCATCGCCGGCATGGGCGAACTTCACCTCGACATTCTCGTCGATCGCATGAAGCGCGAATTCAAGGTTGAAGCCAACGTCGGTGCTCCGCAGGTTGCTTACCGTGAATCGATCACCCGTCAGGCTGAAGTCGATTACACCCACAAGAAGCAGTCGGGTGGTTCGGGTCAGTTCGCTCGCGTGAAGATCATCTTCGAACCGCATGACGGCGACGATTTCATCTTCGAATCGAAGATTGTCGGCGGCTCGGTTCCGAAGGAATACATTCCGGGTGTCCAGAAGGGTATCGAAAGCGTCATGGGTGCAGGCCCACTGGCTGGCTTCCCGATGCTCGGCGTGAAGGCCACTCTGATCGACGGCGCGTACCATGACGTTGACTCGTCTGTTCTCGCCTTCGAAATCGCGTCCCGTGCAGCGTTCCGTGAAGGTGCGCAGAAGGCTGGCGCTCAGCTCCTCGAACCGATCATGAAGGTCGAGGTTGTCACGCCGGAAGATTACGTTGGTGACGTTATCGGCGATCTGAATTCGCGTCGCGGTCAGATTTCCGGCACCGAAGCCCGCGGCATCGCCACGGTCGTCAATGCGATGGTTCCGCTGGCCAACATGTTTGGCTACGTAAACAGCTTGCGTTCGATGTCCCAGGGCCGTGCACAGTACACGATGCAGTTCGACCATTATGAGCCGGTTCCGACGGCGGTCGCACAGGAAATCCAGAAGAAGTTTGCGTGATCTAAGGGTCACGCTCCCAATTAAAAGAATGCCTGAGCAGGCTAAATTTACGGAGAGCTCAAATGGCAAAGAGTAAGTTTGAACGTACGAAGCCCCACGTTAACATCGGCACGATTGGTCACGTTGACCATGGCAAGACGTCGCTGACGGCAGCGATCACCAAGTTCTTTGGTGAGTTCAAGGCATATGACCAGATCGACGCGGCTCCTGAAGAGCGCGCCCGCGGCATCACGATCTCGACGGCGCACGTCGAGTACGAAACCGCAAACCGTCACTATGCCCACGTCGACTGCCCCGGCCACGCCGACTATGTGAAGAACATGATCACCGGCGCTGCCCAGATGGACGGCGCGATCCTGGTGGTTTCGGCTGCTGACGGCCCGATGCCGCAGACCCGCGAGCACATCCTGCTCGCCCGTCAGGTTGGCGTTCCGGCAATCGTCGTGTTCCTCAACAAGTGCGACCAGGTTGACGACGCAGAACTGCTCGAACTGGTTGAACTGGAAGTTCGCGAACTTCTGTCGAAGTACGAATTCCCTGGCGACGAAATCCCGATCATCAAGGGCTCGGCTCTTGCTGCTTTGGAAGATTCCTCGAAGGAACTGGGCGAAGACGCCGTTCGCTCGCTGATGGCTGCGGTTGACGACTACATTCCGACCCCGGAACGTCCGATCGACCAGCCGTTCCTGATGCCGATCGAAGACGTGTTCTCGATCTCGGGCCGCGGTACGGTTGTGACGGGTCGCGTTGAGCGCGGTATCGTCAAGGTTGGTGAAGAAGTTGAAATCGTCGGCATCAAGGCGACGACGAAGACGACGGTTACCGGCGTTGAAATGTTCCGCAAGCTGCTCGACCAGGGGCAGGCTGGCGACAACATCGGCGCGCTGATCCGCGGCGTTGGCCGTGAAGACGTTGAGCGCGGCCAGGTTCTCTGCAAGCCGGGTTCGGTGAAGCCGCACACCAAGTTCAAGGCAGAAGCCTATATTCTGACCAAGGATGAAGGTGGCCGTCATACGCCGTTCTTCACGAACTACCGTCCGCAGTTCTACTTCCGCACGACGGACGTGACGGGCGTTGTCACGCTGCCGGCCGGCACGGAAATGGTCATGCCTGGCGATAACGTCGCCATGGACGTGCAGCTGATCGTGCCGATCGCCATGGAAGAGAAGCTCCGCTTCGCTATCCGTGAAGGCGGCCGCACCGTCGGTGCAGGCATCGTCTCCTCGATCATCGAGTAATGAAGGTTTGTGCAGGAACGCTCGCTCTGGAGCGAGCGTTTCCGCGTAACAAGGAACAGATGAAATGAACGGTCAAAACATCCGCATTCGCCTGAAGGCGTTTGATCATCGGATCCTTGACGCTTCGACGCGGGAAATCGTGTCGACTGCCAAGCGTACCGGTGCAAATGTGCGCGGACCGATCCCGCTTCCAACACGGATCGAGAAGTTCACGGTTAACCGGTCGCCGCACATCGACAAGAAGAGCCGCGAGCAGTTCGAGATGCGCACGCACAAGCGTCTTCTCGATATCGTTGACCCGACCCCGCAGACGGTGGACGCGCTGATGAAGCTCGATCTGTCCGCTGGTGTCGATGTCGAGATCAAGCTTTAATCGGCTTGAGGACGGAAGGAACGAACCCGATGCGTTCAGGTGTTATTGCACAGAAGCTGGGCATGACCCGCGTCTATAACGACGCCGGCGAGCATGTGCCGGTGACGGTTCTCCGCATGGAGAACTGCCACGTGGTAGCTCAGCGTACAGTTGAAAAGAACGGTTACACGGCTGTTCAGCTTGGCGTTGGTATCGCCAAGGTAAAGAACACGTCCAAGGCTATGCGCGGTCATTTCGCGAAGGCCGAGGTCGAGCCGAAGGCGAAGCTCGCGGAATTCCGCGTTTCGCCGGATAACCTCCTCGAAGTCGGCGCTGAAATCACCGCCGAACACTTCGTCGCCGGCCAGAAGGTCGACGTGACGGGTACTTCGATCGGTAAGGGCTTTGCCGGTGTTATGAAGCGTCATAACTTCGGTGGCCATCGTGCTTCGCACGGTAACTCCATTACTCACCGCGCTCACGGCTCGACCGGTCAGCGTCAGGACCCGGGTAAGGTGTTCAAGGGCAAGAAGATGGCTGGTCACATGGGCCAGACCCGCGTAACCACGCAGAATATTGAAGTTGTCTCGACGGACAGCGATCGCGGCCTGATCCTGGTTCGCGGTGCGGTTCCGGGCTCCAAGGGTGCCTGGATTCTCGTGCGCGACGCGGTAAAGGTCTCGCTGCCTGAGAACGCGCCAAAGCCGGCCGCTCTGCGTGCAGGTGCCGCGAAGGCCGAAGCTGCCGCGACTGAGGGAGCCGAATAATGGATCTCACGATTACCACTCTTGAAGGCAAGGATGCCGGCAAGGTCAAGCTGAACGAAGAAATCTTCGGCCTCGACCCGCGTGACGACATTCTTCAGCGCGTCGTGCGCTGGCAGCTGGCTCGCCGCCAGCAGGGCTCCCATAAGGCTCAGGGCCGTGGCGACGTAAGCCGCACCGGCGCCAAGATGTACAAGCAGAAGGGTACGGGCCGCGCTCGTCACCATTCGGCTCGCGCACCGCAGTTCCGCGGCGGTGGTCAGGCTCACGGACCGGTTGTCCGTTCGCACGATCACGATCTGCCGAAGAAGGTTCGCGCTCTTGGCCTGCGTCATGCCCTGTCTGCAAAGGCAAAGGCATCTGACCTGATCATCATCGATGATCTGGCTGCAACGGAAGCCAAGACGAAGCAGCTTGTTTCGCAGTTCGCCAAGCTCGGTCTTGAAAATGCACTCCTCATCGGCGGTGCAGAGATCGACGTGAACTTCCAGCGCGCGGCTTCGAACATCCCGAACATCGACGTTCTGCCAGTGCAGGGCATCAATGTTTACGACATCCTTCGCCGCGGCAAGCTCGTTCTTTCCAAGGCGGCTGTCGAAGCCCTCGAGGAGCGTTTCAAATGACTGATCTTCGCCATTACGACGTGATCGTCAGCCCGGTTATCACCGAGAAGTCCACCATGGTTTCCGAACACAACCAGGTCGTCTTCAACGTAGCCCGCAAGGCAACGAAGCCGGAAATCAAGGCTGCAGTCGAAGCGCTGTTCGGCGTCAAGGTTACCGCAGTCAACACTGCAGTGCGCAAGGGTAAGGTCAAGCGTTTCCGCGGCCTTATCGGGCGCCAGAGCGACGTCAAGAAAGCGATCGTTACTTTGGCCGAAGGCCAGAGCATCGACGTTTCGACCGGTCTCTGAGAGGCCATGGAGTAAGAGACAATGGCACTCAAGCATTTTAATCCGATCACGCCAGGCCAGCGTCAGCTGGTCATCGTGGACCGTTCGGAACTCTACAAGGGCAAGCCGGTCAAGTCCCTGACCGAAGGTCTGTCCAAGAAGGGTGGCCGCAACAACACCGGTCGTATCACTGTCCGCTTTCAGGGCGGCGGTCACAAGCGTTCGTACCGTTTCATCGACTTCAAGCGCCGCAAGCTTGACGTCGTCGGCACCGTGGAACGCCTGGAATACGATCCGAACCGCACCGCGTTCATCGCGCTGATCCGTTATGAAGACGGTGAACTGGCCTACATCCTGGCTCCGCAGCGTCTGGCTGTCGGCGACAAGGTCGTTGCAGGCAACTCCGTCGACGTGAAGCCGGGCAACGCAATGCCGCTCGCTTCGATGCCGGTTGGCACGATCATCCACAACGTCGAGCTGAAGCCGGGCAAGGGCGGTCAGATCGCTCGTTCGGCTGGCACCTACGCGCAGCTCGTCGGCCGCGATCAGGGCATGGCTATTCTGCGCCTCAACTCGGGTGAACAGCGTCTGGTTCCAGGTGCCTGCTTCGCTTCGGTCGGTGCAGTGTCCAACCCGGACCACGGCAACATCAACGACGGCAAGGCCGGTCGTTCGGTATGGCGTGGCAAGCGTCCGCACGTTCGCGGCGTTGCAATGAACCCGGTCGATCACCCGCATGGTGGTGGTGAAGGTCGTACCTCGGGTGGTCGTCACCCTGTCACTCCGTGGGGCAAGCCTACGAAGGGCAAGAAGACGCGCTCGAACAAGGCGACCGACAAGTTCATCATGCGTTCGCGCCATCAGCGCAAGAAGTAAGAGAGGTAGTCTGAAGTGGCTCGTTCAGTTTGGAAAGGTCCGTTTGTCGACGGCTATCTTCTCAAGAAGGCTGAGAAGGTACGCGAAGGCGGTCGTAATGAAGTTATCAAGATGTGGAGCCGCCGCTCCACCATCCTGCCGCAGTTTGTCGGCCTGACTTTCGGCGTCTACAACGGCAACAAGCATGTGCCGGTGTCGGTTTCGGAAGAAATGGTCGGACACAAGTTCGGTGAATTCGCGCCTACGCGTACCTATTACGGTCACGGCGCGGACAAGAAGTCGAAGAGGAAGTAACGATGGGCAAGGCTAAAGCTCCCCGTCAGCTCAAGGACAACGAAGCGCAAGCCGTTGCCCGCACGCTGCGCGTCAGCCCGCAGAAGCTGAACCTTGTTGCGAGCATGATCCGCGGCAAGAAGGTGAATGCGGCACTTGCCGATCTGACGTTCTCGCGCAAGCGGATCGCCGATACGGTCAAGAAGACGCTTCAGTCCGCAATTGCGAACGCTGAAAACAACCATGACCTCGACGTCGATGCTCTGATCGTCGCCGAAGCTTATGTCGGCAAGTCGATCGTCATGAAGCGCTTCCACGTCCGTGGGCGTGGCCGTGCAAGCCGGATCGAGAAGCCGTTTTCGCATCTCACCATTGTTGTCCGCGAAGTCGCGGAAAAAGGGGAGGCCGCATAATGGGTCAGAAGATTAATCCGATCGGTCTTCGTCTCGGCATCAACCGCACCTGGGATTCGCGTTGGTACGCGAATACCGGTGAGTACGGCAAGCTGCTGCATGAAGATGTCAAGATCCGCGAATTCCTCACCGAGGAACTCAAGCAGGCTGCGATCTCTAAGATCGTGATTGAGCGTCCGCACAAGAAGTGCCGCGTGACGATCCATTCGGCTCGTCCGGGCATCATCATCGGCAAGAAGGGTGCAGACATCGAAAAGCTCCGCAAGAAGCTTTCCGAGATGACCAATGCCGACACGTCGCTCAACATCGTTGAAGTTCGCAAGCCGGAAATCGACGCTACGCTGATCGCCCAATCGATCGCTCAGCAGCTCGAACGCCGTGTGGCATTCCGTCGCGCCATGAAGCGTGCCGTTCAGTCGGCAATGCGTCTTGGAGCCGAAGGTATCCGTATCAACTGCTCGGGTCGTCTGGGTGGCGCGGAAATCGCTCGCATGGAATGGTACCGTGAAGGTCGCGTTCCGCTTCACACGCTTCGCGCCGATATTGACTACGGCACGGCAGAAGCGAAGACCGCTTATGGTATCTGCGGCGTGAAGGTCTGGGTCTTCAAGGGCGAGATCCTTGAACACGATCCGATGGCTTCCGAGCGTCGTGCGGTCGAGGGTGACAATCAGGGTTCCTCGTCGAACCGCCGCCGCGAAAACGCTTAAAAAGCGGGCCGCGGGCGAGAAATTTGGAGTAGAGAACAATGATGCAGCCTAAGCGCACCAAGTTCCGCAAGCAGTTCAAGGGCCGTATCCACGGCAACTCGAAAGGCGGCACGGATCTGAATTTCGGTGCATTCGGTTTGAAGGCGGTTGAGCCGGAACGCGTCACTGCACGTCAGATCGAAGCGGCCCGCCGCGCGATCACCCGTCACATGAAGCGTGCCGGTCGCGTGTGGATCCGCATCTTCCCTGACCTGCCGGTAACTTCGAAGCCAACCGAAGTCCGTATGGGTAAAGGTAAGGGTTCGGTTGACTACTGGGCGTGCCGTGTGGCACCAGGTCGCGTGATGTTTGAGCTTGACGGCGTACCCGAAGATGTGGCACGCGAAGCCCTCAGACTCGGCGCCGCAAAGTTGCCGATCAAGACGCGCTTTATCCAGCGCATTGCTGAATAAGAGAGAGGCAACTATGAAAGCCGCAGACGTTCGGGCGAAGAGCCTCGATCAACTGAATGACGAGCTGGGCACCCTGAAGAAAGAGCAGTTCAACCTGCGCTTTCAGAAGGCAACCGGCCAGCTCGAAAAAACCGCGCGCGTGAAGCAGGTTCGCCGCGACATCGCGCGTATCAAGACTATTGCCCGCCAGAAGGCGGCCGCAAGCAAGGCATAAGGAAGAATATAATGCCTAAACGCGTTCTGCAGGGCGTTGTCGTCAGCGACAAGAATGACAAGACTGTTGTGGTCAAGGTTGAGCGCCGCTATTCGCATCCGCTCCTCCAGAAGACCGTGCGTCAGTCTAAGAAGTACAAGGCGCATGACGAAAACAACCAGTTCAAGGTCGGCGATTTCGTTTCCATCCAGGAATCGGCTCCGATCTCGAAGGACAAACGCTGGGTCGTTCTGACGAACGAAGCAGCAGGCTAAATTATAAACACGCAGCTTAGGTAGGGCAGGAGCCCTTAACCAGCTGAGAGGAAAGAAGGCGGCCAGTCATGATTCAGATGCAAACAAACCTCGACGTGGCGGATAATTCCGGCGCACGTCGTGTCATGTGCATCAAGGTGCTGGGCGGCTCGAAGCGGCGTTATGCTTCTGTTGGCGACATCATTGTGGTGTCGATCAAGGAAGCTATTCCGCGCGGCCGCGTCAAAAAGGGTGACGTGATGAAGGCGGTTGTTGTACGCACCGCCAAGGACATCCGTCGTCCGGACGGCAGCGTTATTCGTTTCGATAACAATGCAGCTGTTCTCATCGATAACAAGAAAGAGCCAATCGGCACGCGTATCTTCGGACCGGTTCCGCGCGAACTCCGCGCAAAGAACCACATGAAGATCATCTCGCTGGCTCCGGAAGTTCTGTAAGGAAGCAAGACGATGCAGAAGATTCGCAAAGGCGACAGCGTTGTCGTGCTGTCCGGTAAGGACAAGGGCCGTAAGGGCGAAGTTCTCAAGGTTATGCCGAAGGATGAGCAGGCGCTCGTTCGCGGCATCAACATTGTAAAGCGCCATCAGCGTCAGACCCAGACTCAGGAAGCCGGCATTATCTCCAAGGAAGCGCCGATCCACCTGTCCAACCTGGCAATTGCTGATCCCAAGGACGGCAAGCCGACCCGCGTCGGTTTCCGCGTCGAGGACGGCAAGAAGGTTCGTGTCGCAAAACGTTCTGGAGCGCTGATCGATGGCTGAAGCTAAGGCACTTCCCCGCTTCAAGAAGCTTTACAACGAAAACATTCGTAAGGCCCTGCTTGAAGAATTCAAATACGACAACGAGATGCAGATTCCGCGCATCACCAAGGTTGTCCTCAATATGGGCGTTGGCGAAGCCACGGGCGATTCCAAGAAGCCTGCGGTTGCTGCTGAAGATCTCAGCCAGATCGCCGGCCAGAAGGCTGTCGTGACCCGCGCCCGTAACTCGATCGCAACCTTCAAGTTGCGTGAAGGCATGCCAATCGGCACGAAGGTTACCCTTCGCCAGGACCGCATGTATGAATTCCTTGATCGTCTTGTCACGATCGCTCTTCCTCGCGTCCGCGACTTCCGCGGCCTGAACCCGAAGAGCTTTGACGGCCGCGGCAACTATGCCATGGGCATCAAGGAGCACATCGTGTTTCCGGAAATCAACTACGATAAGGTTGATCAGATCTGGGGCATGGACATCATCGTTTGCACGACCGCCAAGACGGATGATGAAGCGCGCGCTCTTCTGCGTGCATTCAACTTCCCCTTCCGGCAGTAACGGCAAGCGTAGCGAGGTATATTAATATGGCCAAGACTAGCGCAGTCGAAAAAAACAAGCGCCGCGAAAAGTTGGTTAAGCGTCACGCTGGCAAGCGTGCACGTCTGAAGGCGATCGTAATGGATCAGGGCCTTCCGCTGGAAGAGCGCTTCCGCGCCACCATCCGGCTTGCCGAACTGCCGCGCAATTCATCGAAGGTTCGTATTCGCAATCGTTGCGAAGTTTCGGGCCGTCCGCGTGGTTACTACCGTAAACTGAAGATGTCGCGTATTGCGCTCCGTCAGTTGGGTTCGCTCGGTCAGGTACCGGGCATCGTCAAGTCGAGCTGGTAAGGAGTAGCATATGTCTGTGTCAGATCCTATCGGCGATATGCTGACCCGTATCCGCAACGCAGTAGGCCGCAAGAAGACCAAGGTTACGACCCCGGCTTCCAAGCTGCGCGCTCGCGTTCTCGATGTCCTTCAATCCGAAGGCTACATCCGCGGATACACGCAGAGTGAGTTCGTGAACGGCAAGGCCGAGATCGAAATCGAACTGAAGTACTATGAAGGTGTTCCGGTTATCCGTGAGATCAGCCGCGTATCGAAGCCTGGCCGTCGCGTTTACGTGTCAGTCAAGTCGATCCCGCAGGTCGCGAACGGCCTCGGCATCTCGATCCTCTCCACGCCGAAGGGCGTGATGGCGGATCATGAAGCCCGTGAACAAAACGTTGGTGGTGAGCTGCTCTGCCGCGTCTTCTGATGCGGTTGACAGCGAACAGATAAAAGACAGGTATCAAAATGTCTCGTATCGGTAAGAAACCCGTGCCGGTCCCGGCAGGCGTGACCGCCAGTGTTGATGGGCAGATCGTCAAGGCAAAGGGCGCGAAGGGTGAACTCTCCTTCGTCGTGCACGATGAAGTTCTGGTCAAGATGGAAGACGGCGCTGTAAGCGTCGATCCGCGCGATCAGTCGAAGGAAGCTCGTTCGAAGTGGGGCATGTCCCGCACGATGATCTCCAACATTTTCGTTGGCGTGAAGGACGGCTTTGAGAAGAAGCTCGAAATCAGCGGCGTTGGTTACCGCGCCGCCATGCAGGGCAAGAACCTGCAGCTTTCGCTCGGCTTCAGCCACGAAGTGATCTATGACGTGCCTGCCGGTATCACGGTTGCTGTTCCCAAGCCGACGGAAATCGTCGTTTCGGGCATCGACAAGCAGCAGGTCGGTCAGGTCGCGGCTGAGATCCGCGAATATCGCGGCCCCGAGCCTTACAAGGGCAAGGGCGTCAAGTATGCTGGCGAGAAGATCGTCCGCAAAGAAGGCAAGAAGAAGTAAGGGAAGCGCGTCATGGCATCGCCAAAAGAAACTTTGCAGCGTCGCGCTGCTCGTGTACGCCGCCAGATCAAGGCTGTGGCCAATGGCCGTCCGCGTCTCAGCGTGCACCGTTCTTCCAAGAACATCTACGCCCAGATCATCGACGACGTTCGCGGCGTTACGCTCGCGGCCGCTTCGACTCTCGATGGCGACCTCAAGGGCAAGCTCAAGACCGGCGCCGACTCCGCAGCAGCTGCTGCCGTTGGCAAGCTGGTTGCTGAGCGCGCCGTCAAGGCTGGCGTCAAGGACGTAGTGTTCGACCGTGGTGCATTCATTTACCACGGCCGTGTGAAGGCTCTCGCCGAAGCTGCCCGCGAAGGCGGCCTCAGCTTCTAATTAGCATTTGTGCTTCCGGAAAAGAAAAAGGAAATCAGGATATGGCACAGAGAGAACGTAACCGCGAGGATCGCGGCCGTGAGGAGCGCGACAGCGAATTCGTCGATAAGCTCGTTCACATCAACCGTGTTGCCAAGGTCGTCAAGGGCGGCCGTCGCTTCGGTTTTGCTGCGCTCGTCGTCGTTGGCGATCAGAAGGGCCGCGTAGGCTTCGGTCATGGCAAGGCACGTGAAGTGCCGGAAGCTATCCGTAAGGCTACGGAAGCCGCCAAGCGCGACATGATCTTCGTACCGCTGCGTTCGGGCCGTACGTTGCATCACGATGTCGAAGGCCGTCACGGCGCTGGCAAGGTTCTGCTTCGCGCGGCTCCTGCCGGTAAAGGTATCATCGCCGGTGGTCCAATGCGTGCAGTGTTCGAAACGCTTGGCGTTCAGGACGTTGTCGCCAAGTCGCTCGGTTCGTCGAACCCTTACAACATGGTTCGTGCGACGTTCGATGCTCTGAAGCATCAGATGCATCCGAAGGACATCGCTGCACAGCGCGGCATCAAGTACTCGACCCTTCAGGCTCGCCGCCATGATGTGGTCGGTTCGGAAGAATAGCCGATAGTTTGTGTTAGTCCGGGGCCACGCAGTTCCAGCAAAAGTGTAAAGCGGTTTTGCCTTAGAATTGCGAGTAAATGGCCACCGGATACGCCATAGACAAGGATTTGAGTGATGGCTGAGAAGAAGGGCAAGACGGTTACGGTCGAGCAGATCGGAAGCCCCATCCGTCGTCCAGCCGAGCAGCGCGCAACGCTGATCGGTCTGGGTCTTAATAAAATGCACCGCCGCAGCACGCTGGAAGATACTCCGGCAGTCCGCGGCATGATCGCCAAGATTCCACACCTCGTTCGCGTTGTGGACGAGGCGTGATAGCGCAGGGAGATAGAGATATGAAACTCAACGATCTGCGTGATAAGCCAGGTTCGGTCAAGGCGCGCAAGCGTGTTGGTCGCGGTATCGGTTCGGGCACCGGCAAGACCGGCGGTCGCGGCGTCAAGGGTCAGAAATCCCGTTCGGGCGTTTCGATCAATGGCTTCGAAGGCGGCCAGATGCCAATCTACCGCCGCCTGCCGAAGCGCGGCTTCACCAACATCTTCGCAAAGAGCTTCAATGTTGTATCGCTTGGCCGTATTCAGGCCGCTATCGATGCAGGCAAGCTCGACGCCAAGGCTGTTGTGAACCTCGATTCGCTGAAGGCTGCTGGCGTGATTCGTCGCGCCAAGGACGGCGTTCGCATCCTTTCGGACGGCGAGTTGAAGGCAAAGGTTGCCTTCGAGGTAGCCGGTGCTTCCAAGGCTGCAGTCGAAAAGATCGAAAAGGCCGGCGGTAGCATCAAGCTTCCGGAAGCCGCTGCCGAATAAGGCTTCGATACAAAAATAAAAAGCGGCGGCCTTAGTGCCGCCGCTTGCACATTTATGCCAATGCGCATATCTGGGTAGGGTCTTTTTAGTCTCGAGGCGCGACCGCTGTAGATTGCGCTGACGGGGGCGGAGGACCGGAGACTTTTCACCGGAGAAATTTAATGGCATCGGCTGCTGAACAGCTAGTTTCCAATCTCAATTTTTCGGCTTTCTCGAAGGCAGAAGAACTCAAGAAGCGCATCTGGTTCACGCTGGGTGCTTTGCTCGTATACCGGTTCGGCACCTATATTCCGCTTCCCGGCATCAATCCTGACGCACTAGCGCAGGCATTCCAGCAGCATAGCCAGGGTGTGCTCGGGCTCTTCAACATGTTCGCCGGTGGCGCCGTGGGCCGAATGGCCATTTTTGCGCTCGGCATCATGCCCTATATCTCTGCCTCCATTATCGTGCAGCTCATGACGTCGGTCGTTCCGTCGCTTGAAGCGCTGAAGAAGGAAGGCGAGGCGGGTCGCAAGATCATCAATCAATACACGCGTTACGGCACGGTGCTTCTGGCGCTTGTGCAGGCCTACGCGATTTCGGTCGGCTTGCAGTCGGGCAATGGCATTGTCACCAATCCGGGGCCGTTCTTCATCGTTTCATCGGTGATTACCCTTGTCGGCGGCACGATGTTCCTGATGTGGCTCGGCGAGCAGATTACTGCGCGCGGTATCGGTAACGGCATTTCGCTGATTATCTTCTCCGGCATCGTGGCCAACCTGCCGCACGCCATATCCGGCACGCTGGAACTGGGCCGTACCGGTGCGCTGTCGACGGGCCTTATTCTGGGTGTCATCATCCTGGCCGTTGTGCTGATCGCGGTCATCGTTTTTGTTGAACGCGCACAGCGTCGCCTTCTGATCCAGTATCCGAAGCGTCAGGTCGGCAACCGCATGTTCCAGGGCGACACGTCGCACCTGCCGTTGAAGCTCAATACAGCAGGCGTTATTCCTCCGATTTTCGCCTCGTCGCTGCTGCTTCTGCCCGCAACGATTGCAGGCTTTGCCAATACGACGGAAATGCCTGCTTGGGCGACGACCATTCTCAATGCGCTCGGTCACGGGCAGCCGCTTTACATGCTGTTCTACGCTGCATTGATGGCATTCTTCTGCTTCTTTTATACGGCCATTGTGTTCAATCCCAAGGACACCGCTGACCAGCTCAAGAAGCATTCCGGCTTTATTCCGGGCATCCGTCCGGGTGAGCGCACGGCCGAATATATAGACTATGTGCTGACACGCATCACTGTTGTCGGCGCCATCTATATCGTGCTTGTCTGTCTCCTGCCGGAATTCCTGATTTCCGCAACCGGTGTGCCGTTCTATCTCGGTGGCACCTCGCTGCTGATCGTTGTGAGCGTGACGCTCGATACGGTTGCGCAAATTCAGGGGCATCTGATCGCCCATCAGTACGAAGGGTTGATCAAGAAGTCCAAACTCAGAGGTGGGAAACGCAATAAATGAGACTGATACTTCTTGGGCCGCCCGGAGCAGGTAAGGGGACGCAGGCTGGACTTCTTACCAAGAAGCATGGAATTCCTCAGCTCTCGACTGGCGATATGCTGCGTGCGGCAGTCGCCCAGCAGAGTGAGATCGGGAAGCGCGCCAAGGCCGTGATGGATGCCGGGCAACTGGTTTCCGACGAGATCGTGAACCAGATCGTGTCGGAGCGTATCGATGCTCCTGATTGCGCGAACGGTTTCATCCTTGACGGTTACCCGCGCACAGTGCCGCAAGCGCAGGCTCTGGGAACCATGTTGGCGGGCAAGGGCCTCAAGCTCGACGCAGTGATCGAGTTGAAGGTTGACGAGAATGCACTCGTCAAGCGGATGGAAAGCCGTGTGGCTGACACGATTGCCAAGGGTGGTCAGGTTCGCTCCGACGACAATCCGGAAGCTTTCCGGAAGCGTCTCGTGGAGTACCGCGAAAAGACTGCGCCGCTTTCCAGCTATTATGCGGGTACCGGTGAGTTACGCGTCATCAATGGCATGGCGCCGGTTGAAGAAGTTACTGCCGAGATCGAGAGGATTCTGGTTCCGGCATAGAATTAAGAGGCTTGAAGAAGCCTTGTTCCATGCGGGCAGGGAATGCGTGAAGCGTTTTCTGCCCGTTTATTGCTTCCAAAAGTTGATTGAATCGTCTGTGAGCCCGGTTTCAGGGCTTTACCGACGTTTAAGAGTTGACTTTTTCGGACGATTCCGTCAAAGACTGCGCCACTTCAACTGGTTTTGAACGGCGGGTAGCGGCGGAAATCGAAAGAGGCCGATACCGGTCGTTTAATGCTGTCTGGTTGATCGCATCTGCCAGATGGAAACTTTATAACTCAAGGAGAACAGACGTGGCACGTATCGCTGGCGTCAACATCCCGACGAACAAGCGCGTTGTTATTGCGCTTCAATACATCCACGGGATTGGACCGAAATTTGCGCGGGAAATCGTAACGAAGGTTGGCATTGCTGACGATCGTCGCGTTAACCAGCTGTCGGATGCTGAAGTCCTTCAGATCCGCGAAGCAATCGATGCTGACTACCAGGTCGAAGGTGACCTGCGTCGTGAAGTTTCGATGAACATCAAGCGCCTGATGGACCTGGGTTGCTACCGCGGCCTGCGTCATCGCCGTTCGCTGCCGGTTCGCGGCCAGCGCACGCACACCAACGCACGCACCCGCAAGGGTCCGGCGAAGGCAATCGCAGGCAAGAAGAAGTAATTTCGACGGGACGCATGTTCCGTCGAGCCTTTCCGGTGCGCCGGTTGGGTTTGATGCTGGTCCTTTCTCGAGGACCGGTGTAGCCGCTGGAATTACGGCGGTGTAGAGATCGATTGAAAGGACTATCATGGCCAAGGAAGCCACGCGCGTTCGCCGTCGCGAGCGTAAAAACATCTCGTCGGGCGTTGCCCACGTAAATTCGACGTTCAACAACACCATGATCACCATCACGGATGCTCAGGGCAATGCGATTGCCTGGTCGTCTGCCGGTGCTCAGGGTTTCAAGGGTTCGCGTAAGTCGACCCCGTTCGCCGCTCAGATCGCTGCCGAAGATTGCGCCAAGAAGGCGCAGGAACACGGCATGCGTTCCCTCGAAGTCGAGGTTTGCGGACCGGGCTCTGGCCGTGAATCCGCGCTGCGCGCCCTTCAGGCTGCCGGCTTTGTGATCACGTCGATCCGCGATGTTACGCCGATCCCGCACAACGGTTGCCGTCCGCGCAAGAAGCGCCGGGTCTAATCCTCGTTCACATGCCGTACGAGCCTCGGGCTTTTCAAGTTCGGGGCTCCTCTGCGGTTTCTTCACTTGATCGCTACGATAGGATGGTAGCGACGATTGATAGAGGGATACTCACATGATCCAGAAGAACTGGCAGGAACTCATCAAGCCGAACAAGGTGGATTTCATCACCAACGGCTCCCGCACGCATGCAACCGTCGTTGCTGAACCGCTGGAACGCGGCTTCGGTCTGACGCTCGGCAATGCCCTGCGTCGCGTGCTTCTGTCGTCGCTTCGCGGCGCTGCCGTGACCGCCATTCAGATCGATGGCGTTCTGCATGAATTCTCTTCGATCCCGGGCGTCCGCGAAGACGTTACGGATATCGTTCTGAACGTCAAGGAAATCGCCATCCGCATGGAAGGCGAGGGCCCGAAGCGCATGGTCGTCCGCAAGGAAGGCCCAGGCGTCGTTACGGCTGGCGACATTCAGACCGTCGGCGATGTCGAGATCCTCAATCCGGATCACGTCATCTGCACGCTGGACGAAGGCGCTGAAATCCGCATGGAATTCACCGTCAACACCGGCAAGGGCTATGTGCCTGCCGACCGCAACCGCGCGGAAGACGCTCCGATCGGGCTTATCCCGGTCGACAGCCTGTATTCGCCGGTTCGCAAGGTGTCGTACAAGATCGAGAACACCCGTGAAGGTCAGGTTCTCGATTATGACAAGCTGACGCTGAACATCGAGACAAACGGCTCGGTTAGCGGTGAAGACGCAGTGGCTTACGCTGCTCGTATTCTCCAGGACCAGCTGGCGATCTTCGTCAACTTCGAAGAGCCTCAGAAGGAAGCTCCGCAGGAACAAGTTGCGGAACTGGCCTTCAACCCGGCTCTGCTCAAGAAGGTGGACGAACTCGAACTGTCGGTCCGTTCGGCAAACTGCCTGAAGAACGACAACATCGTCTACATCGGCGATCTGATCCAGAAGACGGAAGCCGAGATGCTGCGGACTCCGAATTTCGGCCGCAAGTCGCTCAACGAGATCAAGGAAGTTCTGGCATCGATGGGTCTCCATCTCGGTATGGAAATCCCGTCCTGGCCGCCGGAAAACATCGAAGATCTCGCAAAGCGCTACGAAGACCAATATTAAGACCGGCAATCCGGCTAGAACTAATTAAGGAGAAGGCTCATGCGTCACGGTAACGGATACCGTAAGCTGAACCGCACTGCCTCGCACCGCAAGGCGATGTTCGCCAACATGGCTGCTTCGCTTATCGAACACGAGCAGATTGTGACGACGCTTCCAAAAGCTAAGGAAATTCGCCCGATCGTTGAAAAGCTTGTCACGCTCGGCAAGCGCGGCGATCTGCATGCCCGCCGTCAGGCTATCTCGGCTATTCGCGACGTCAAGCTCGTCGCCAAGCTGTTCGATACGCTGGCTGCTCGCTATGCAACCCGCAATGGCGGCTACATCCGCATCATGAAGGCCGGCTTCCGCGCTGGCGACAACGCGCCGCTGGCCGTTGTCGAATTCGTGGAACGCGACGTCGATGCAAAGGGCAAGGCTGACCGCGCCCGCGTCGAAGCCGAACAGGCTGCGGAAGCAGATGCAGCGTAATCTGCGCTGATTTTCGATTGCTAAAAAAGGGTCGCCTTGCGCGGCCCTTTTTGTTTGCGCATTTGACGGAAAATTGCACGGCTTTCATCCAACGTCACAATGTAGCCCTTTATCCTTGTCCTCAGTTGACTACATTCAAGATTGATTTCATGTCCGCTTTCACAGAAGCGGCAGTAGGCTTGATAAGCGCGGAGTATGTGCATGAATTGGCGACGTCTAGGTATATTGGGGCTTGTACTGACATCCATCGGATTGGCTGTGCCGCCAGCTGTGGCGCAGGACGCGCCTGCGACGCCTCAAAAACAGATACCGCTCAATCGTGCCGATATGCAGTTGTCCTTCGCTCCGCTTGTGAAGGAAACAACTCCGGCTGTTGTAAATGTCTATGCCGCGCGTCAGGTGCAGGCGCGTTCGCCCTTCGCTGGCGATCCTTTTTTTGAACAATTCTTCGGACGACAGTTCGGTGAAAGCAAGCCGCGCATCCAGCAATCGCTCGGTTCCGGTGTGATCGTTGACAGTTCGGGCATCGTGGTGACGAACAATCACGTCATCAAGGATGCCGATGAAATCAAGGTCGCCTTGTCAGATGGTCGCGAGTTTGAAAGCAAATTGCTTCTGCGCGATGAAACCACTGATCTCGCTGTGCTGAAGATCGAAGCGAAGGACAAGTTTCCGGTGCTCGGCCTCGGCAATTCCGATGATGTGGAAGTTGGCGATCTGGTGCTGGCGATCGGAAATCCATTTGGCGTTGGCCAAACTGTGACGAGCGGTATCGTGTCCGCCCAATCGCGCACACAGGTTGGCATTTCCGATTTCGATTTCTTTATCCAGACTGATGCCGCCATCAATCCCGGAAATTCGGGCGGTGCGCTGATTGACATGCGCGGGCGCCTGATCGGCATCAACACCGCAATCTATTCGCGTTCCGGCGGCTCGGTGGGGATCGGATTCGCGATTCCTTCAAACATGGTTCGCGCCGTTGTTGAAGCCGCTCAAAAGGGCAGCACGAGTTTCGAGCGCCCTTATATCGGCGCGACTTTCCAGGGTGTGACCGCCGATCTGGCCGAAGGTCTCGGCATGGACAAGCCGTACGGCGCCTTGATCACCGCGATCGCAAAGGGTGGACCGGCTGAAACCGCAGGGCTGAAAATCGGCGATGTGGTTTTGTCCGTTCAGGGAGTTCGCGTCGATAATCAGGACGTTCTTGGCTATCGTCTTTCGACGGCGGGCATTGGCAACACCGTGTCGGTTGAAATCATGCGTAATGGCAAGAACCAGACCATCCCGGTGAAACTGTCCAAAGCGCCGGCTGTCAAGGAAACGGAACCGCAGGTTATTGAAGGCGATAATCCCTTTGCGGGAGCATCCGTGCTTGAGCTCACGCCCTCCGCGGCTGCAAAACTGCGCCTCAAGCGCGACAGTCAGGGGGTCGCTATCATTGACATTTATTCCGGTTCGCCGGCAGCCCGACTGGGCTTGCGCCCCGGCGATATCGTTCGCAGCATCAACGGAAATTCCATTCGCACCGTGGGCGATCTGACTGCGATTCTGGAAGCGGGGCGCGGTCTCGCATGGCGGCTTGAGGTGGAGCGCAACGGAATGCTGTTGCGCCAGTTTGTGCGCTAAGCCGATGCTGGCAGATCGCTAAAAGTTGCATGCCGCTTCGGGCCGCATTATGCCTGAAGCGGTATAGTCTTTGATAGAGCAATTGAATGAGCGACCTTTTTTCAGCAGCGGCAGACCCGAACGCGGACCGCAACCGGCCGCTTGCTGACCGCCTGCGACCAAAGCATCTGTCGGAAGTGACCGGTCAGGAGCACTTGACCGGACCCGAAGGTGTACTGACGCGCATGATCGCATCCGGCTCTCTCGGCTCCATGATCTTCTGGGGGCCTCCCGGAACCGGCAAGACGACGGTCGCCCGCCTGCTTGCGGGAGAGACCGATCTGGCGTTCGAGCAGATTTCGGCGATTTTCTCGGGTGTTGCTGATCTCAAGAAGGTTTTTGAAGCTGCGCGCGCCAGACGCATGTCCGGTCGGCAGACCTTGCTTTTCGTGGACGAAATCCATCGCTTCAATCGCGCGCAGCAGGACAGTTTTCTGCCGGTCATGGAAGACGGCACCGTCATCCTGATTGGCGCCACCACGGAGAATCCGTCTTTCGAACTCAACGCCGCTCTTTTGTCCCGGGCGAGGGTGCTGACTTTTCACCCTCATGATGGCGAGAGCATCGCGACGCTTCTGACCCGCGCTGAGGAGCAGGAAGAGCGCCCGTTGCCGCTGGACGAGGAAGCACGCGCCAGTCTCATTCGCATGGCCGATGGGGATGGGCGTGCTGCGCTGACGCTTGCCGAGGAAGTCTGGCGCGCTGCGCGCCCGGATGAGGTGTTCACGGCAGAAAAACTACAGGACGTGGTACAGCGCCGCGCTCCCGTCTATGACAAGGGGCAGGACGGGCATTACAATCTGATTTCCGCGTTGCATAAATCCGTTCGCGGATCAGATCCGGATGCGGCGCTCTATTATCTTTCGCGTATGTTCGATGCGGGCGAGGACCCCTTATATCTCGGTCGGCGGCTTGTGCGCATGGCGGTAGAGGACATTGGCCTTGCCGATCCACAGGCCCTTGTTATCTGCAATGCAGCCAAGGATGCCTATGACTATCTGGGGTCGCCGGAGGGCGAACTGGCCTTGGCACAGGCCTGCGTTTATCTTGCGACCGCGCCAAAATCGAATGCGGTTTATATGGCCTATAAAGCCTCTATGCGTGCGGCCAAGGAAAACGGTTCGCTGCTGCCGCCGAAGCATATTCTCAATGCGCCGACCAAGCTCATGAAGAACGAGGGATATGGCGAGGGCTATGCTTACGACCATGATCAGCCGGATGCTTTTTCAGGGCAGGATTATTTTCCCGAGAGCATGGGCAGACAGAAATTCTACGACCCACCGGAGCGGGGCTTCGAGCGGGATATTCGCAAGCGCCTGGAATACTGGGCTCGCTTGCGGCAGGAGCGTCAGGGACGCAGATGATGGCAGGAGCGGTTCTGTTTCAACAGAACCGCTCTTTTCATCTGGATATGCGCTATCCCCATAGTTATCCACATTCGTCCACAGTCCAAGTCGCGGCCATATTCGCCGCGGCTTTTAATTTGCTTCTTCACAAGAGGTTGTAGTCGTCTGAGAGGACCGACCTGTCATTAGAAAGGTCTTCTTAATCTTTACATTTTATCAATCTTTGCAAAGAGACGAGGTTTTCCATGATGCGCGTTTTGTTTCTCGTCGCGCTCGTGATCCTTGGAGGCTGCGCGACCGCCCCACGGCAGGTCACCAATGTGTGCGCGGTCTTCGATCAACGCGACGGTTGGTTCAATAACTGGCAGACGGCTGCCACGCGGGTTTCGCGCGAGTTCGGTGTTCCGGTTCCGGTTCTGATGGCCACGATCTATACAGAATCGGGCTTCCGGCCCTATGCGCGCCCGCCGCGCACCAAGATACTCTGGATCATTCCGTGGAAGCGGTCGTCCAGCGCCTATGGCTATTCGCAGGCGTTGAACGGCACGTGGGATCGTTACAAGCGGGAAACGGGTCGCTGGACGGCATCGCGCACCAATTTTGCGGACGCGGTCCACTTTATCGGCTGGTATCACTATCAGAGCCACCTGAAGAACGGCATCAATCGTGCCGATGCCTACAGCCTTTATCTCGCTTACTATTCAGGCCATGGCGGCTATGCACGCGGCGCCTGGCGCGGGAATGCGACGGCGCTCAACGGGGCAAAACGGGCCCAATCCATGGCCAATCGTTATGCCGCGCAGTTGCGCAATTGCGGAGGCTTCAGTTAAAAAGCGACTGGCCGGATTCAATTTCGCATCCAAAACACCATCCGGCCTTAATCGCTACTATCATGCGAGCGGATTCGCTAATTGAGGATGACCATTTCATGCTGAAAAAGACCGGTATCGCCCTTTTCGCCGCCACATTTCTCGCGGGCTGCACCACCGATCCTTATACCGGGGAACAGAAAATGTCGAATACTGCCGGCGGTGCTGCAATTGGCGCGGCTGTGGGTGCGCTCGGCGGCCTGATGGTTGGCGGTTCCAGCCGCGCCCAGCGCAATGCAGTGCTGATCGGCGCGGGTATCGGTGCGCTTGGCGGCGGTGCGATCGGCAATTACATGGATCGTCAGGAAAACGAGCTTCGCGCACAGCTGCAGGGTACCGGCGTGTCCGTGACGCGTAATGGCGACCAGATCATCCTGAATATGCCTTCGAGCATCACGTTTGATACCGATCAGGATCAGGTGAAAAGCCAGTTCTACCCGACGCTCAATTCGGTTGCGATCGTGCTGCGCAAGTTCAATCAGACGCTTGTGGATGTCTATGGCCATACCGATTCGACAGGCAGCGCCAGCTATAATCAGGGTCTCTCGCAGCGCCGCGCCGCTTCGGTTGCCAGCTATCTCGGTTCGCAGGGGATCGACCCACGTCGTTTTGCCGTTATCGGCTACGGAGCCAGCCAGCCGGTTGCCACCAATGCTACGCCGGACGGGCGCGCGCAGAATCGCCGCGTGGAAATCCAGATTTCGCCGCTTCGCGCCGCCAGCTGATTCCGTTTGCAGTTTCAGCCGCTACCATCACGCAGTCCTTCGGAAGAAGGGCTGCGTTTTTGTTGGCTCTCGCGAATCGCCAGCCCCACGGATTGATTTGAAATAAGTTAAATGGGGAATAGCTTTATTATTTTCGTAATCTCTGATGTTAGAGAACGATTAAAGAACAAAATTTCGAAATCTTTTATAATCAATTAGTTAGTTCCATTGCCAAATGAGAACAAAACGGATACAAATAGATCGTGGCAACGAGCCTGCCGGGCTTCTAGCGAGACAAGAGGATGGTGTAAGATGTCTCAGAATTCATTGCGACTTGTTGAGGAAAATTCAGTGGACAAGACTAAGGCTCTCGATGCGGCATTGTCGCAGATTGAAAGGGCGTTCGGCAAGGGCTCGATCATGCGCCTTGGCCAGAACGATCAGGTCGTGGAGATCGAAACCGTATCGACCGGGTCGCTCTCGCTGGACATCGCGCTCGGCGTTGGTGGCTTGCCCAAAGGACGTATTGTCGAGATTTACGGACCGGAGAGTTCCGGTAAGACGACGCTGGCGTTGCACACGATCGCGGAAGCACAGAAGAAGGGCGGTATCTGTGCATTCGTCGATGCGGAACATGCGCTTGATCCGGTCTATGCGCGCAAGCTGGGTGTCGATCTTGAGAACCTGCTGATTTCGCAGCCGGATACGGGCGAGCAGGCGCTTGAGATTACCGATACGCTTGTGCGCTCAGGTGCCATCGACGTTCTCGTCGTCGACTCTGTCGCTGCCCTGACGCCGCGCGCTGAAATCGAAGGTGAGATGGGCGACTCCCTGCCTGGTCTGCAGGCACGTCTCATGAGCCAGGCGCTCCGCAAGCTTACCGCATCAATCTCGCGCTCGAACTGTATGGTGATCTTCATCAACCAGATCCGTATGAAGATCGGCGTGATGTTCGGTTCGCCGGAAACGACGACTGGAGGTAATGCTCTCAAGTTCTATGCTTCGGTTCGTCTCGATATTCGCCGTATCGGCTCGATCAAGGAGCGTGATGAAGTCGTCGGCAACCAGACCCGTGTCAAGGTCGTCAAGAACAAGCTTGCTCCGCCCTTCAAGCAGGTCGAATTCGATATCATGTATGGCGCCGGCGTTTCCAAGACCGGCGAGCTGGTCGATCTTGGCGTGAAGGCTGGCGTTGTCGAGAAGTCGGGTGCGTGGTTCTCCTATAATTCCCAGCGGCTGGGACAGGGCCGTGAGAACGCCAAGCAGTATCTTAAGGATAACCCGGAAGTGGCTCGCGAGATTGAAACGACCCTTCGTCAGAATGCCGGGCTGATCGCCGAGCAGTTCCTTGAGGATGGCGGACCGGAAGACGACGCAAGCGACGCTGCGGAAATGTAAGGTCGCCAGCATTAGACAAATTTTCGAGGCCCCGTGCATTAGCGCGGGGCTTCGTTTTGGAGGGATGAATTCTTGCGGCGTGAAAAGTGCCTGCTTAATCGTCTTTCAGCAGAAATTGCTTTTATGGCGCAGCGTACTTATCTGGACAGAAAAGCAAGGCACCGCTAAAAGCGGTCAACCGAAAACTCCACTTCACGTTCTGGCTGTGTGAGAGAGCCTCGGCCTTCGATAACGGTTGGCGGCTGTGGGAGTTTGAACAGGATAATTGATGCGGCTTTTTCAAAAGCTGCGTCCGTGCAGGGCAGTAAAGCCCAAAGGTGACTTATGGCTGACGTCAACGAGATTAGGTCCACATTCCTCGATTATTTCCGCAAGAACGGGCATGAGGTCGTTCCATCGAGCCCGCTTGTTCCGCGTAACGATCCGACGCTCATGTTCACCAATGCGGGCATGGTACAGTTCAAAAACGTTTTCACGGGTCTAGAACATCGTTCTTATAATCGTGCGACCACCTCGCAGAAATGCGTTCGCGCCGGCGGCAAGCACAACGATCTGGACAATGTCGGCTATACCGCACGTCACCATACTTTCTTTGAGATGCTGGGCAATTTCTCGTTCGGCGACTATTTCAAGGAAGACGCCATCAGTTTCGCCTGGAACCTGATCACCAAGGAATTCGGCCTTCCCAAGGATAAACTGCTTGTCACCGTATATCATACGGACGACGACGCAGCGAATTACTGGAAGAAGATCGCCGGTCTTTCCGACGACCGTATTATCCGCATTGCTACAAGCGACAATTTCTGGGCCATGGGTGACACCGGCCCATGCGGCCCATGCTCGGAAATCTTCTTCGACCACGGCGACCATATCTGGGGCGGCCCTCCCGGATCGGCTGACGAAGACGGCGATCGTTTCATCGAAATCTGGAACCTCGTATTCATGCAGTTCGAGCAGATCACGCCCGAACAGCGCATTGATTTGCCGCGTCCGTCCATCGACACCGGCATGGGATTGGAGCGCGTCGCAGCGGTGTTGCAGGGCGTGCATGACAATTACGATATAGATCTCTTCAAGGCGTTGATCCGCGCTTCGGAAGAAGCGACGGGGGTGAAGGCCGAGGGCGAGTTCCGCGCCAGCCACCGGGTGATTGCCGATCATCTGCGTGCTTCAAGCTTCCTGATCGCCGACGGAGTGCTGCCGTCCAACGAAGGTCGCGGCTATGTGCTGCGCCGCATCATGCGCCGCGCAATGCGCCACGCACAGTTGTTGGGCGCGAAAGAGCCGCTGATGTGGCGCCTGCTGCCAGCCCTGATCCGCGAAATGGGACAGGCTTATCCGGAACTGATCCGCGCAGACGCGTTGATTTCGGAAACGCTCAAGCTCGAGGAGACCCGTTTCCGCAAGACGCTCGATCGTGGGCTTGGTCTCCTGTCGGACGCAACGGAAAACCTCGTTGAAGGTGATCGTCTCGATGGTGAAACCGCTTTCAAGCTTTACGACACCTATGGCTTCCCGCTCGATCTGACGCAGGATGCGTTGCGCCAGCGTGGCATTGCCGTTGATACGGAAGGGTTCAGTGCCGCTATGGAACGCCAGAAGGCCGAAGCGCGCGCCAATTGGGCCGGTTCTGGCGAGGCTGCGACAGAAACCATCTGGTTCGGCGTAAAGGACAAGGTCGGCGCGACTGAGTTCCTTGGTTATGAAACCGAAAGCGCGGAAGGTGTTATCACAGCACTTGTTCGCGATGGCGCAGAAGTACAGTCCGTTGCCGAGGGTGAAGCTGTTTCGGTCGTGGTCAACCAGACGCCGTTCTACGGAGAATCCGGTGGCCAGCAAGGCGATACGGGTACGATTTCCGGTGAAGGTTTTGTCATCACCATCAAGGATACGCAGAAGAAGGGCGAGGGCGTCTTCGTTCATATCGGCGAAGTTGCCAAGGGTGCGGCCAAGACCGGCGATGCGGTTGAGTTGAAAGTGGATTCGGTGCGCCGCACGCGCATTCGTTCCAACCATTCGGCGACGCATCTTCTGCATGAGGCTCTGCGTGAAACGCTCGGAAGCCATGTCGCCCAGAAAGGTTCGCTCGTAGCACCCGACCGTTTGCGCTTCGACTTCTCGCATCCGAAGCCGATTTCGGCAGAAGAGCTGGCGCAGGTGGAAAACCTTGCCAATGAAATCATTTTGCAAAACGCGCCCGTCAGCACGCGCCTGATGGCCGTAGACGATGCCATTGCCGAAGGCGCCATGGCACTGTTCGGCGAGAAATACGGCGATGAAGTTCGCGTTGTTTCCATGGGCACCGCGAAACACGGCCCGAAGGCAGGCAAAGCCTATTCGGTCGAGCTTTGCGGCGGCACGCATGTGCGCCAGACGGGCGATATCGGCCTTGTCCGCATCGTTTCGGAAGGGGCGGTTGCCGCCGGTGTTCGCCGTATGGAAGCGCTGACGGGTGAGGCCGCTCGCCTCTATCTCGAAGAGCAGGATGAACGTGTAAAGGCTATCGCCGGTGCGTTGAAGACGACGCCGTCCGAAGCGCTGGAACGCGTCAATGCGCTTCTGGATGAACGCAAGAAGCTGGAGCGTGAACTCGCCGAGGCCCGCAAGAAGCTTGCGCTTGGCGGCGGTTCGGCAGAGGGCGGCAGCGCCGTTGAAGCCGTGAATGGCGTCAATTTCCTCGGCAAGATCGTAACAGGCGTTTCTCCGCGTGACCTGAAGCCGCTTGCAGATGAAGGCAAGAAGCAGGTCGGTTCCGGCGTCGTGCTGTTTATTGGTGTCGGCGAAGACGACAAGGCGAGCGCAGTCGCGGCGGTCACGGAAGATCTGGTGAGCCGTTTCAGCGCGGTCGATCTGGTCCGCGCAGCTTCGGCGGCGCTTGGTGGCGCTGGTGGAGGCGGTCGCCCGGATATGGCCCAGGCAGGTGGCCCGGATGGTGCAAAAGCGGCTGATGCAATCGCCGCGGTCAAGGCGCTGATCGGTTAAGGTCGAAAACAGAAATCGCCGGGCAGTGCCCGGCTATTCATTATACAGCGTGCGCTGAACGGCTGTCTTCGGGGGCCTCAATACGATCATCGAGGCCATAGTCGCGCATGATGCTGACCACTCGTAAACGATAATTCTCGAATACGCCCTTGCGACCCTGTCCCTGTGCCACCCGATGAGAGGGCAGATTGCGCCATTCGCGCACGGCTTCTTCGTCGCGCCAGAACGAAAGCGAGAGCAGCTTGCCGGGATCGGCGAGGCTCTGAAAGCGCTCTATCGAGAGGAAGCCCTCGATTTTGGAAAGATCGCCGCGCAGGCTCGCGGCAATGTCGAGATATTGGCCGCGCCTGTCGTCATCAGCCGGCCAGACTTCGAATATGACTGCAATCATGGCTTGATGAACTCCCCATGCGGTGCGGATTGAAGTTTCAGGAAGATGCGATCCTCTGACCGGATGAACTGTTCCCGCCTTGCAAATTCATAGTTTTCGCGTCCCAGTGGATCGCCGGCGAGCCGGGCCCGGTATGCCTCGTAAGCAGCAAGGTTTTCGATAGAGTAGACGCCATAGGCCGTTGTCGACGATCCTTCATGCGGTCCGAAATAGCCAATGAGATTGGCGCCACATCGCGGAATGGCCTGTCCCCAATTGCGGGCATATTCGGCAAATGCATCCGCCTTGAACGGGTCGATCTGATAGCGGATGAAACAGGTAATCATGCATGTCTCCTTCAAATGCCTGTCTTCGATGGTGACAATGTAGCAATTGAAACATCTCTATAGTTCGGTTAGCATCGAAGTATGAAAGATGGTCCGATCATAGCTTCCGTTGCCGCACTTCTTGGCGATCCTGCGCGCGCAAACATGCTCACGGCGTTGATGGATGGCCGCGCGCTGACGGTCAGCGAACTTGCGTCGGCGGCAGGCGTGACGCTGCAAACGGCAAGCGGACATCTTGCAAAGCTCGGTGCAGCCAATCTGCTGGTTGCGGAGAAGCAGGGTCGGCATCGTTATTTCCGTCTTTCAGGAACAGATGTGGCACAGGTTCTGGAAGGACTGATGGGGCTTGCGCAACGCACCGGCGCTGTGCGGGTGCGGACTGGTCCGAAAGATCAGGCGCTACGCAAGGCGCGGATTTGCTATGATCATCTGGCCGGCGAACGCGGTGTCGAGATGCTCGATGCCTCGCATCGGCTGGGGCTGATCGCCGATGGCGAGGAGCCGGTACTGACAGAAAAAGGCAAATCCTTTTTCACTTGCCTTGGCGTGGATGTGACCCATTTGGAGCAGGGCAAGCGCCCGGTCTGCCGTCACTGTCTCGACTGGAGCGAACGCCGCAACCATCTGGGTGGTGCACTTGGTGCCGCGCTTTTGAACCATTTTATTTCGCAAGGCTGGGCACGCCGGGAAGAGGGGCGCGTCATCGCGTTCTCGCCCAAGGGGGCGCAGGCTTTCTCGCGGACGTTTGAACTGGCTGGCCAGATTACGTGACCTGAACAGCCAGCAATGCCTGTATCAATGTTGTGTGGCGGCCGCGGCCCCATCGTCCAACTCCGTGGCCCGTTTCATCGCGGGGCGATCCTTCAGGCGATCCCAATAGGCGACGAATGCGCCACGAGCAGGCAAGGTGCCAAAGCGCAGACCCCAGCCAATGTGAGAACCGACATAAACGTCAGCCGCTGTGAAACGGTCGCCGGTGATGTAGGGATGCTGGGACACCGCTTTTTCCAAAGTGTTGACCACCATGTCGTAGTTGCCGTAGCCGACCATTCCCTGCTTGTCCGCGGGGATTTCAAAGCCAAGCGCATGGTTGGAAAGCGCAGCCTCGACGGGACCGGATGTAAAGAACAGCCAGCGGAAGAAATCCGCGCGCTCATCGGGGTGCGGCGCCAGACCGGCTTCGGGAAACGTCGTTGCCAGATAAGCGCAAATGGCGGCCACCTCCGTCACCACCGCCTCGCCGTGGCGGAGCGCTGGAACTTTTCCCATCGGGTTGATCGTACAGTAATCCGGTCCCTTCATCGGAGGGCCGAAATCCAATATTTCCACATCATAGGGTTTGCCGATCTCTTCCAGCATCCAGCGCGCGATACGTCCGCGCGACATCGGGTTGGTATAGAGCTTCAACTCAGCCATTTCATCCTCCCTGTAAGAGGTGGCAGGATGCGCTTTTTCCCTTGAAAAGGAAATGAAAAAACCCGGCAGCATTGCTGCCGGGTTCTCTATATCGAGAATGGGTCGAATACCCGATCAGGCGGCCATGGCCTTCTTGAGGTTTTCGTCGATCTTGTCGAGGAAACCCGTAGTGGAAAGCCAAGGCTGATCCGGACCGATGAGCAGCGCTAGATCCTTGGTCATGAAGCCGCTTTCAACGGTGTCCACGCAGACCTTTTCCAGCGTGTCGGCAAAACGCTTCAGCTCGGCATTGTCGTCAAGCTTGGCACGGTGGGCGAGACCGCGGGTCCATGCGAAGATCGAAGCGATCGAGTTGGTCGAGGTTTCCTCGCCCTTCTGATGCTGGCGATAGTGACGGGTCACGGTGCCGTGGGCAGCTTCAGCTTCAACGGTCTTGCCATCCGGCGTCATCAGAACCGAGGTCATCAGGCCGAGCGAGCCGAAGCCCTGCGCCACGATGTCCGACTGCACGTCGCCGTCATAGTTCTTGCAGGCCCAGACATAGCCGCCCGACCACTTGAGCGCCGAAGCAACCATGTCGTCGATGAGGCGATGTTCGTACCAGATCTTCTTTTCCTCAAACTTCGACTTGAATTCAGCGTCGAAGACTTCCTGGAAGATATCCTTGAAGCGACCGTCATAGGCTTTCAGGATGGTGTTTTTGGTGGAGAGATAGACCGGATAGCCGCGCTGCAAGCCGTAGTTGAAGGAAGCGCGGGCGAATTCACGGATCGATTCGTCAAGGTTGTACATGGCAAGAGCCACGCCAGCCGAAGGAGCCTGATAGACCTCGTGTTCGATGGTCTCGCCATCTTCACCGACGAATTTGATCGTCAGCGTACCCTTGCCGGGGAACTTGAAATCGGTCGCGCGATATTGGTCGCCGAAAGCATGGCGGCCGACGATAATCGGCTGGGTCCAGCCTGGAACGAGGCGCGGAACGTTCTTGCAGATGATCGGCTCGCGGAAGATCACGCCGCCAAGAATGTTGCGGATGGTGCCGTTTGGCGACTTCCACATTTTCTTGAGCTTGAATTCTTCAACGCGCGCTTCGTCGGGCGTGATGGTTGCGCACTTCACGCCGACGCCATGTTCCTTGATGGCATTGGCTGCATCGATGGTGACCTGGTCGTTGGTCGCATCGCGGTTCTCAACCGACAGATCGTAATATTTCAGATCAATGTCGAGGTAAGGATGGATAAGCTTGTCCTTGATGAACTGCCAGATAATGCGGGTCATCTCGTCGCCGTCGAGTTCAACGACCGGGTTCGCAACCTTGATTTTTGCCATGGATGAAGCCTCTTTTTCAATGCGTCGCGCCCGTATAGCACTCACGGCGAATAAGGCAAAGCGTAAGAGGCTTATTCTTTGGCCTATAAACCGGCTGAATGGTCAAAAATTCGGGAGAGAGCCAATCATGCGGCGCGGTGTGCCGCATGATCGCTGTTGCGCGATTTTTCCCATGAGGATGGCCGCTGACGATAGTTTTTCTCTTCGCTCGCCAGAATGGCGTCAGCGTCGAGCGTGGAAATGGCTGTCGACTGGTCCATCGGGACAAGACCATTCAACTGCAGCGAAAGATAGCGTCCGCAGCAGACCCGCAGGAACGAGGCGAAATTGTCGAGGTCGTGGCCTTCATTCCGGGATTCATTATAAAGTTTGCCTATGAGGCGGTTGACAGTGAGATCATCGCGCGCGGCAATATCTTCGAGAGCCCACCAGAAGAAATTTTCAAGCCGCACGCTTGTTACAACGCCGTCTATGCGCAGCGAACGCGTCACGCTCTGCCAGAGCTCAGGATTGGCGCCGATGAACAGCCTGCACATGGTTTCCTCCGGATCGTTCTCCCAAACTTACTGTCGCGCAGTTTTGCCCCACCTGCAACCTTGATGGTCACAGGCGGGTGTTGCGATCAGCTGTGGGTGATCCTTGTGCCGAGGACTGTGAGGAACTGTGCCAGCCAAGCGGGATGGGCTGGCCATGCAGGCGAGGTCACGAGATTGCCATCCGTCACGGCCTGATCGACCGGAATATCGGCATAGGTGCCGCCAGCAAGTTCAACTTCGGGGCGGCACGCCGGATAAGCCGAACAGGTGCGGCCCTCCAGAACGCGCGCAGCGGCCAGCAATTGCGCGCCGTGGCAGACGGCGGCAACGGGCTTGTTCGCCTCGAAGAAGTGCTTCACCACGGCGATAACATTGTCGTCGAGACGCAGATATTCCGGCGCCCGGCCACCGGGAATGACAAGTGCGTCATAGCTTTCCGACTTCACGTCGGCGAATGTTGCATTGAGAGTGAAGTTATGGCCGGGCTTTTCCGTATAGGTCTGATGACCCTCGAAGTCGTGAATGGCTGTCGCGATATGATCGCCGGCTTTCTTGCCAGGGCAGACCGCATGAACCGTATGGCCAACCGTCAGCAACGTCTGGAACGGGACCATGGTTTCGTAGTCCTCGCCAAAGTCGCCGCAAAGCATCAGAATTTTCTTACCGGACATGGTTTTCCTCCCTTGATCCTGCATCTGGGGCACCAGTCTGGCACGAATGACCGGTGCGCAGGTGTTATCGGGCTACTACATGGGCTTTTCATCCAAGTGCGTAAGGGGAATCTTTGCGATTCAGCGTCAATTATGTCAGGGAAGCGCCACGATTTTATAGCACAGCGGAAAACATCATGGCAGGAACAGATAAGCAGCGCCCCATACTCGCGGAAGGACCGGCAATCGTGCTGGTGGAGCCGCAATTGCCCGAGAACATCGGCATGGTGGCGCGCGCCATGGCCAATTTCGGTTTGGCTGAACTGCGTCTGGTCAACCCGCGCGAGGAGTTTCCAAGCGAAAAGGCGAGGGCAGCAGCAAGCAAGGCCGATCATGTGATCGACAATGCGGTGGTTTATGACGACCTGCCTTCCGCTATCGCTGACCTCAATTTCGTCTATGCGACGACGGCTCGCGAACGCGATGGTTTCAAGCAAGTTCGCAGTGCCGTGGAAGCCGGTGGTGAGCTGCGCCGTCGTTTTAGAACTGGCGAAAAGACAGGCATCCTGTTTGGCCGCGAACGCTTCGGCCTCAGCAATGAAGAAGTGGGGCTTGCGGACGAGTTGGTCACATTCCCCGTCAACCCAGCCTTCGCATCGCTGAATATCGCGCAAGCTGTCCTGCTCATGTCTTATGAATGGATGAAGTCGGGCCTTGAAAAAGAAACAGAGACCGTATTCCGTGGCCCGGAACTTGAACTGGCGCCGAAGAAGGAACTGCAGGGGCTCTTCAACCATCTGGAAGAAGCTCTTGATGTGCGCGGTTATTTCCGCCCTGAAGCCCGCAAGGAAATCATGGTCAATAATCTGCGCGCCGTGCTGACGCGTGCGGGTTTCGCATCGGCAGAGCTGAAGCTACTGCGCGGCGTCATCACGTCGCTTGATGTTTTCACGCCGAAGAAGCCGCGCGGCTCCGGTGCTCCCGACGGGCGTGCGCGAAAGCCGGCCACCGAGGCTCCGGCAACAAAGGACAAGGACGAATGAAAAACGCGCCCGCTGTGAGTTTCTCCGCCAAATCCCCTGCCGGCGCCGAAAGACCCATTCTGGTTTTTGACAGCGGCATCGGCGGACTGACGGTCTTGCGGGAAGCGCGGGTGCTTATGCCGGATCGCCGTTTCGTCTATGTTGCCGACGATGCCGGATTTCCCTATGGCGGGTGGGAAGAGGATGCATTGAGGGGGAGGATCGTAGAGCTGTTCGGCAAGCTCATTGCCGACCATGATCCTGAAATTGCGGTCATCGCCTGCAATACCGCCTCCACGCTGGTGCTGGACGACTTACGGAATGCCTATCCTGCGGTGCCATTCGTGGGAACCGTACCGGCGATCAAGCCCGCCGCCGAAAGAACCTCGTCAGGCCTTGTTTCCGTGCTGGCTACCCCCGGCACTGTCAAGCGGGCCTATACGCGAGACCTTATTCAATCCTTTGCTACGCAGTGCCATGTTCGTCTCGTCGGTGCTGACCAACTTGCGGCAGTGGCGGAAGCGCATATTCGTGGCGAGAAGATCGACGAGGCGCTGGTTGTGGAACAGATTGCTCCCTGTTTCATCGAACAGGATGGCAATCGTACCGACATCGTCGTTCTGGCCTGCACACACTATCCGTTTCTCGCCAATGTTTTCCGTCGGCTGGCGCCCTGGCCGGTTGACTGGCTCGACCCTGCCGAAGCGATTGCCCGCCGCACCGTTTCGCTGTTGAAACCACGCCGCGATGATGAGGAATTGCACCATCATAACGATCTGGCAGTCGTCACATCCCGGAATCCGGACTACGCCATCCGCAGGCTCATGCAGGGTTTCGGTTTGCATTTCGCCTGATCCCTCCCAAGGTCTTGAATTTTGCGGCCAAGTGGCGATCATGGCTATGATCGTTTCAGAGGGGAAATGCGATGACCGGAACTATACCACGGATTACTCTTCCATCGGGACAGACAGTTCCGGCGCTCGGGCAGGGCACCTGGTATATGGGCGAGGACAGCGCACAACGCCGCCATGAAATCGAAGCGCTGAGGAGCGGTATCGATCTGGGGATGACACTGATCGATACGGCGGAAATGTATGCGGACGGCGAGGCGGAGGACGTGGTCGGTGAAGCTGTCTCAGGCCGACGGGACGATGTGTTCCTCGTCAGCAAGGTGCTGCCGTTCAATGCGTCGAGGAACGGCACAATCGAGGCCTGCGAGAGAAGCTTGAAGCGGCTTCGCACCGAACGTATCGATCTCTATCTCCTGCACTGGCGTGGGCAATATCCGCTTGAAGAGACCGTTGCGGCTTTTGAAGACCTGAAGCATGCGGGCAAGATCGCGAGCTGGGGTGTCAGCAATTTCGATACGGACGACATGAAAGAACTCGCCGACGTAGCGAACGGCATGGATGTTGCGACGAACCAGATACTCTATAATCTGACGCGGCGCGGGCCCGAATTCGACCTGCTGCCTTGGTGTGCCGAGCGAAAAATTCCCCTGATGGCTTATTCCCCAATTGAACAGGGACGGTTGCTGGGTAGTCCCGTATTAGCGGAAATTGCGGATGAAACTGGCGGAACGCCAGCTTCGGTCGCGCTTGCCTGGGCGATGCGCAACGGCAATGTCATCGCAATTCCAAAGTCGTCCAACCTGCATCATGTCCGGGACAACAGAAAAGCCGCCGAGTTGCGGCTTTCCGACGATCAGTTGAAACGTCTGGATCAGGTTTTCCCGCCGCCGTCCCGAAAAATGGCGCTGGAAATGCTCTAACCTGTTTCCTTCTGGCGGGAATCCTTCTTGGCCTGCGCTACGCTTGCGGCCTTCCGCAACCGTCCACGTTCTGCGGGGCGGATAAGACTGCCATATTTTTCATTGGGAATATTGCGCATGCCCTCCAGTGCATGGCGGGTATTGAAATCCTTGCTTTTCTTTTCGCTTGCTTCCTTGGCCGCGAGCGCTTTGCGGGCATTGGCAATCAACTGAGCACTGGCCGCCATGCGGCGCCGGCGTTCAACTTCCGTGTTGATACGACGCAGTGCCATGGCCAAGACGGATACTTTCAGATGTGAACCTTCGTCCGCCTTGGAGGGCGTAGCCCCGCGAGCCGCCGCCTTGCCGCGCATTTCGCGTCTGCGCTGATGGGCCTGATCTCGCGCCTTCTTGCGGCGTTCGCGGATCAGTTTCGCCAGATGGTCAAGCTCTTCATCGGGAACGTTCTGCAAAAAAGGATGGTGCGATTTTTCGACCAGTTCCTTTTCGTCGGTATTCAGAGCACGCGCTTCCTGCTTTCTGGTGACGGCCATTGGATAACCTTTCTGCTGGCGATAAAATTCCCGGTGGAATATAGGCGCGGTCGCCCGCATGGAAAGATAGGCTCCTCATTTCGGCTCATCCGCGTGGATGACTTCGCTTTGCTCTTCAAACCGTTGCAAAAGCAGCTTCAATTCGTTGAGCGGCAGGTGCTCTGCGCCAATGGTTTCGATCTTCGTCGTCGAAACGATGGTCAGAATTTCATCAAGTTTGGCCTGCGTCGCACTCGCTTCGCGGTTCTGTGCATTCTGGATAAGGAAGACCATCAGAAAGGTGATTATGGTGGTCGATGTATTCACGACAAGTTGCCATGTGTCCGAGAAGTTAAACAAGGGCCCGGTGACGCCCCATATGATGATGAACAAGCTCGCCAAGACAAATGCCAGATAATGCCCTGCAAGTTCGGCAGATTTCTCGCTGAGCTTTGTGAAGAACTGTGACATCAAAAACCTCCAAAATGGCTGACATGAAACGCTCGATGGAGGGACGCGGTTCCGCACCCGACATGAAGGCGGGAACTTTCACGCGCTGGTCGACGTTTGTTCTGGATAGAAACGCGGAGGTTAGTCGATGGACATTGTTGAAACCCGCATCAGCTCGGTGGGGGGCTTCAAGCTCTACATGGTGGAATTTATCACCGAGGGCGAAGAGAAGATAACCGTGAAGGTGGAGAACGAGACAGATGCAGAATTGGCGCGCGATGAAGTCCTGCGGCGCGCTGCTATGAAACTGGGTGAGGCTCTTGGGGTTGCATGTACGGAATGCGGTATTGAGCCGGGCAGTTTTGTGACGCGTCCAAGCGCACGTCGTTCCGGCGATCGGGCGGAACTTGAGCGCCAGCTCGATGAGGGATTGGAAGACACGTTTCCCGCCAGCGATCCAGTCTCTGTGACGGGTTCTACGATCGCCGGTTTTACCGGGCCGAAAGATTGAACGATGACTGCTAGCAAGAAGCCGGGCTGTTCGTCCGGCTTCTGAAGTCGTTCAGAAATAGAATCCTGTACTGAACGTATCTAACTGATAATATTCAAAGATTGCGGCGTTTGCCTTCCATCAGATCAAGTACCGCGCGGGCGCAGTCGAGCACATTCGATCCTGGTCCGAACACTGCCGCTACTCCATGATCGAACAGATACTGATAATCCTGACGCGGAACGACACCGCCGCAGACCACGATGATGTTTTCGGCGCCTTTTTTGCGCAGCGTGTCCACAAGCTGAGGCAGGAGTGTCTTGTGACCGGCTGCGAGTGATGACACGCCAAGCACATGCACCTTTGCCGTGATAGCCATGTCGGCGGCTTCATCCGGCGTCTGAAATAGTGGTCCGGCTAGCACCTCAAAGCCAATATCACCGAATGCGGAGGCAATGATTTTGGCGCCACGATCATGTCCGTCCTGACCGAGCTTTGCTACCATCACCTTCGGCGTTTCGCCAGTCTGTCTGGAGAAATCGCCAAGCCGGTCCACCAGCGTCTGATATTCGGGTTCGTCCTTATAGGCCGCGCCGTAGACTTTTTTTACGACCTTGGGAACCGCCGCGTGATCACCGAATGCGCGGCGCATGGCATCGGAAATTTCACCGACGCTGGCGCGGGCACGCGACGCTTCGACAGCAGCGGCCAGAAGGTTGCCTTCGCCCGTCGTCGCGACCTTTTCCAACTCCGCAAGCGCGGCTTCAACCTTTGCCTTGTTGCGCGTTTCCCTGATACGGTTGAGACGGGCAATTTGCGATTGGCGAACGGCCGAATTGTCGATCTCCAGAATGTCGATTTCGTCTTCCTGTTCCAGCCGGAACTTGTTGACGCCGACGATAACTTCCTCGCCTTTATCGACTGCCGCCTGCCGCTTGGTGGCAGCTTCTTCGATAAGGCGTTTCGGAAGGCCGCTTTCGACGGCCTTTGTCATGCCGCCGAGCTTTTCGACTTCCTCAATCAGCGCCCACGCCTTTTCCGCCAATTCGTTGGTCAGGCTTTCGATGTAATAGGAACCCGCCAGCGGATCGACCACTTTGGTCACGCCGGTTTCATTTTGCAGGATAAGTTGCGTGTTGCGGGCAATGCGTGCGGAGAATTCTGTTGGCAAAGCAATGGCTTCGTCGAAAGAATTGGTGTGAAGCGATTGCGTGCCGCCAAGAGCCGCCGACATGGCCTCGAAAGCCGTACGGACGATGTTGTTATAAGGATCCTGTTCCTGCAAGGAGACGCCGGAAGTCTGGCAATGCGTGCGCAGCATCAGCGAGCCCGGTTTCTTCGGATTGAATTCCTTCATGATGCGCGACCAGAGCAGGCGTGCAGCGCGCAGCTTGGCGATCTCCATGAAGAAATTCATGCCGATTGCGAAGAAGAAGGATAGACGTCCCGCAAATTCATCGACATTCAGCCCCTTGTTGAGCGCGGCGCGTACATATTCGCGCCCGTCAGCAAGCGTGAAGGCCAGTTCCTGCATCAGCGTCGCGCCTGCCTCCTGCATGTGATAGCCGGAAATGGAAATGGAGTTGAATTTCGGCATTTCGGTTGCCGTATAGGCGATAATGTCCGCAATAATCCGCATGGATGGCTCTGGCGGATAGATATAGGTGTTGCGGACCATGAACTCCTTGAGGATGTCGTTCTGGATCGTGCCGGAAAGCTGCGCGCGGGGCACGCCCTGTTCTTCGCCCGCAACAATGAAATTGGCGAGGATCGGGATCACGGCACCATTCATCGTCATGGAGACAGAAATCTTTTCCAGCGGAATGCCGTCGAAAAGGATCTTCATATCCTCGACGGAATCGATCGCCACGCCAGCCTTGCCGACATCGCCTTCCACGCGCGGGTGATCACTGTCATAGCCGCGATGCGTGGCAAGATCGAAAGCCACCGATACGCCTTGCTGGCCGGCGGCGAGAGCCTTGCGATAGAATGCGTTCGATTCTTCTGCCGTCGAGAATCCGGCATATTGGCGGATTGTCCATGGACGACCCGCATACATGGTAGCACGCGGACCGCGAACGAACGGCTCGAAACCGGGCAGGGTGCCCAGGTGATCAATCCCTTTCAGGTCATCTTCCGTGTAAAGCGGTTTTACGTCGATGCCTTCCGGCGTGTGCCAGATCAGGCTATCGGCTGGGCGCTTCAATTCCTTTTCGGCCAACGTTTCCCAGTCTGCACGGGTGGTGGGGCGCTCGCTCATATCGAACCTCACTCGAATTCCATGATCAGTTCATCGACAGCGAGGCTTGCGCCCGCGTCCGCCGTGATGCGCTTTACGGTAGCACGGCGTTCGGCACGCAGCACGTTTTCCATCTTCATGGCCTCTACCGTGGCCAGCGGCTGGCCTGCTTCCACCGTCTCGCCATTCTTCACGAGAATGGAGGTGATGACGCCCGGCATCGGGCAGAGCAGCATCTTCGATGTGTCCGGCGGCAGCTTCACCGGCATGAGTTTCGCAAGTTCTGCGATACGCGGCTTGCGAATGTGGGCCACCACGTCCATGCTGCGCCAGCGCAGACGCCAGCCGGTGCCGGCGCGCGAAACCTTTACCGCAATAGGCTTGCCAGCCACGGTGAATGAGCCCAGATGACTGCCGGGATGCCAGTCGCTGGCAACCGGCAAGCAGCCGCCATCCACGAAATTGATCGTGGTGCCACCTTCACTCTCTGCAATTCGAACCGGCAAGGCGAAGCCCCCGAGCGTCGCCACCCAATCGGTCGCAACCGCGTGCTGTTCGCTGGAAAGCCGTCCGGAAATCTGCGCGTTGCGCCGCTCAATCGCCAGATTGATCTGCGCGGCAACCGCGGCAAGCACCCGCGCATCGTCTTCCGACACGGGCACTCCGGCGAAGCCTTCCGGATATTCCTCGGCAATGAACGCGGTGGTGAGTGCCCCCTCGCGGAAGCGTGAATGGTCCATCACAGCAGACAGGAAGGGCAGGTTGTGGCCAATGCCTTCAACTTCGAATGCGTCCAAAGCATCACCCATTGCGGCGACGGCGCTGGCGCGATCCGGACCCCAGGTGCAAAGCTTGGCGATCATCGGATCATAATACATTGAAATCTCGCCGCCCTCGAACACGCCCGTGTCGTTGCGTACGATTGTGCCATCCGGGTTACGGCCTTCGACCGGCGGACGGTAGCGGGTCAGCCTGCCGATAGACGGCAGGAAGTTGCGATAGGGGTCTTCCGCATAAAGACGGCTTTCAATCGCCCAGCCGTTCAACTTCACGTCGCTTTGGCCGAAGCGGAGCTTTTCACCGGATGCCACACGGATCATTTCTTCTACAAGATCGATGCCGGTGATGAGTTCCGTCACCGGATGCTCGACCTGCAATCTTGTATTCATTTCAAGGAAATAGAAGTTGCGACTGCCATCGACGATGAATTCCACCGTGCCTGCGGAAAAATAGCCAACGGCCTTTGCGAGAGCCACGGCCTGTTCGCCCATTGCTTTGCGGGTGGCTTCATCAAGGAATGGCGAAGGCGCCTCTTCGATGACTTTCTGGTTGCGGCGCTGGATGGAGCATTCACGCTCGCCGAGATAGACGACGTTACCATGCTGGTCACCCAGAACCTGAATTTCGATATGGCGCGGCTGGGTAACGAATTTTTCGATAAATATGCGGTCGTCGCCGAAGGAGGATTTGGCCTCATTGCGTGAAAGCTGAAAACCTTCGCGGGCCTCTTCGTCATTCCATGCGATGCGCATGCCCTTGCCGCCGCCGCCAGCGGACGCCTTGATCATCACTGGATAGCCAATGCTGCCAGCGATTTTGACCGCCTCGTCAGCATCCTCGATCAAGCCCATATGACCGGGGACGGTGGAAACACCGGCTTCGGCTGCGAGCTTCTTCGAGGTGATCTTGTCACCCATGGCGTCAATTGCGTTCACCGGCGGTCCGATGAAGGTGACGTTGGCTGCTTTCAGCGCTTCGGCAAAACGCGGGTTTTCCGACAGGAAGCCGTAGCCGGGATGCACGGCATCCGCGCCGGTTTCCTTGATTGCCGCGAGGATTTTGTCGATGACGATATAGGATTGATTGGATGGCGCTGGTCCGATGTGGATCGCTTCATCGGCCATTTTGACATGGAGCGCATTACGGTCCGCGTCAGAATAGACGGCAACCGTCGCGATACCCATTTTCTTCGCCGTTTTGATGACCCGGCACGCGATTTCGCCGCGATTGGCAATGAGAATTTTCTTGATCATCTTATTTGTACCTGGGGACATCTACTCAAAGCGGAATGGTGTCGTGCTTCTTCCACGGCGTGCTTTGGCTCTTGTTGCGCAGGCTGGCAAAAGCGCGGGCAATGCGGCGGCGCGAGGAATGCGGCATGATGACTTCATCTATGAAGCCGCGTTCAGCAGCGACAAACGGATTGGCGAAACGCTCCTCGTACTCCTTCGTGCGCGCGGCGATTTTTTCCACATCGCCCAATTCGGAACGATAGAGGATTTCCGTTGCGCCTTTGGCACCCATCACAGCAATTTCTGCCGTCGGCCATGCGTAATTGATGTCAGCGCCGATATGTTTCGACGCCATCACGTCATAGGCACCGCCATAGGCCTTGCGGGTAATGAGCGTGACCATGGGAACGGTGGCCTGGGAATAGGCAAAGAGCAGTTTTGCGCCGTGCTTGATGACCCCGCCATATTCCTGCGCTGTTCCCGGCAGGAAGCCCGGAACATCCACAAGCGTCAGGATCGGGATGTTGAAGGCATCACAAAAGCGAACGAAGCGAGCAGCCTTGCGCGATGAATCGATGTCGAGGCAGCCGGCGAGCACCATGGGCTGGTTTGCAACGACACCGATGGTCTGACCGTCCATCCGGATAAAGCCGGTGATGATGTTTCTCGCAAAAGCTTCCTGAATTTCAAAGAAGTCGTTTTCGTCGGCCAGCGCGTGGATAAGCTCTTTCATATCGTAAGGCTTGGTGGCGCTATCTGGGATCAGCGTGTCGAGCCGCATTTCAAGCCGCGCAGGGTCATCGAAAACCGGGCGCACGGGCGGCTTCTCCCGATTGTTGAGCGGCAGGAAGTCGAACAGAATGCGGACCTGTTCCAGTGCTTCGATGTCGTTCTCGTAAGCCCCGTCTGCGACCGATGATTTTCTGGTGTGGGTCGAGGCGCCGCCCAGTTCCTCAGCGGTGACAATTTCATTTGTGACGGTTTTCACCACGTCCGGCCCGGTCACGAACATGTAGGAACTATCTCGCACCATGAATATGAAGTCGGTCATGGCGGGTGAATAAACCGCGCCGCCCGCGCAAGGCCCCATGATGACGGAAATCTGCGGTACCACGCCGGACGCGTCCACGTTGCGCTTGAAGACATCGGCATAGCCCGCGAGCGACGCGACGCCTTCCTGAATGCGCGCGCCACCGGAATCGTTGAGCCCGATGACAGGCGCGCCGTTCTTCATGGCCATATCCATGATCTTGCAGATTTTCTGCGCATGGGTTTCAGACAATGAACCGCCAAGAACGGTGAAATCCTGGCTGAACACGTAAACCTGTCGGCCGTTGATCGTTCCCCAGCCTGTCACCACGCCGTCGCCAGCGACTTTCTGCTTTTCCATGCCGAAATCGACGCAGCGATGAGTGACATACATGTCGAACTCCTCGAACGACCCTTCGTCGAGAAGCACTTCGATCCTTTCACGGGCAGTGAGCTTGCCTTTGGCGTGCTGCGCGTCGATGCGGCGCTGGCCGCCACCAAGGCGGGCTTCCGCCCGGCGGGCTTCGAGCTGTTCAAGAAGTTCCTGCATAAAGTCCCCACTTTTGGGTGCCTTCGGAAGGCGGGTTATGAAACTGAAAAATAGTCTTTTTCTCCTTTCTGCTTAAAATCCGAAGATGTTCTGGAAAAGCTTGAAAAGGTGCGATTGTGTAAGTTATAAATTTGCAAATAGCGAAATGCGAATTTGCAAATGGCGCCGAGAAAACTTTATATCGGAAGAAAGATACGTGAAATCCGGGAGCAGCATCGCGCGACACAGTCGGGCTTTGCGGAGCGGCTTGGTATTTCAACAAGTTATCTTAACCAGATTGAGAATAACCAGCGGCCTGTTTCGGCAGCTGTTTTGTTGGCGCTAGCCGAAAATTACCAGATCGACATTGGCGCCATTTCGCTGGGAGATGATGACCGTTTGCTGTCTGCGGTTTCCGAAGCTCTGGCCGATCCGGTCTTCGACAATTATAAACCGAACTTGCAAGAGCTGAAGTTGATCACGCAAAACGCCCCGGGGCTGGCACATGCGCTGATCGCCTGTCATCAGGCTTACCGCCGCAACAGTGAACAGCTTGCAAGCCTCGATAACCAGTTGGGTCGTGCTCCATCGGCTGCCGAGCCTGCACCTTATGAAGAAGTCCGCGACTTTTTCCATTTCATCGACAATTATGTGCATGAGATTGATATTGCGGCGGAAAAGCTTGCGGGCGAACTGAGCATTCCGGGGCGAGACATCGGTGTGGCCTTGCCGCAATATATGGGGGAGCGGCATCGGGTGCATATTGCGCGGGCCGGACCGGAAGAAGCGCTTCTGCGGCGGTTCGATCCTGCGGCGCGAGTCCTTTATCTCAATCCCTATTCGCCGACTTCCACCCGCAATTTCCAGATAGCGTTCCAGATCGCCGAACTGGAAATGGAAGAGCTTGTAAGCACGATCGCAAGGCGGGCGGATTTTCGCTCCGCAGAGGCGGTCGAAATTTGCAAGATCGGCTTGCGCAATTATTTCGCCGGGGCGCTCATTCTGCCCTATCAAACCTTTCTGTCAGCGGCAAAGGAACTGCGCCACGACCTGGAACTGCTGGCATCACGGTTCGGGGCCAGTCTGGAACAGGTCGCGCATCGTCTGAGCACGTTGCAGCGCTCCGGCCAGCGGGGCGTGCCGGTGTTTTTTGCCCGCATAGACCGTGCCGGGAATATCACGAAGCGGCATAGCGCAGCCAAGCTGCAGTTTGCCCGCTATGGTGCTGCATGCCCGCTTTGGAATGTGCATCAGGCGTTTGAAACGCCGGGGCGGATCATTCGCCAACTGGCTGAAACGCCGGATGGCGCACGCTACCTTTGCATTGCGACAGAACTGACCAAGAGTGAAGGGGGCTTCAACGCGCCACAGCGCCGCTATGCCATCGCTCTCGGCTGCGAGGTGGCCTATGCGCAGGATTTTGTCTATGCGGATGGTCTCGATATAGCGGCGCGTTCTGCCTTCGATCCGATCGGTGTTTCATGCCGCATTTGTGAACGTGCTGAATGTGTGCAGCGCGCCGTTCCACCGCTTAAAAGCAGATTGGCGGTCGATCACGACCGCCGCGGAATTCTGCCTTATCGGTTGTTGTAATCAGAAGCCAGCATGTTCCTTGAGGAATTCCGCCTCTTCGTGGGTCGTGTCGCGCCCCAGCACCTTGTTGCGATGCGGGAAGCGCCCGAAGCGTTCAATGATATCATGATGCTGGCGGGCAAAGCCGAGCGAAAACTCGTCGCCAAGCTTTTCATAAAGGTCGACACAGCGCTTCTGGTCGCCCAGATGTTCGCTATGCATGAACGGAAGATAGAAGAACTGGCGCTGGTCGGGCGACAGCTTCCGGTCGAAATCATGATCGAGCGCCTGTGCCGCTACGTCTCGAGCCAGCCCGTCGCTTTCGAAAGAGCGAGGTGAGCCGCGGAACATATTGCGCGGAAACTGGTCGAACAGAATGGTAAGCGCCAGAGCGCTTTCTGGTTGCTGTTTCCACCGCTCCAGCTTGTCGGCACGCGCATCTTCATAGGCTGCTAGAAACTTCTCACGAATTTCGGCGTCTATCTCGTCAATTTTGCTAAACCAGTTTTCCCGCATCCGGGGCGAAAACCAGAAATCGAGAACATCCTTGGGTTCGATAGCCATAACAGGCCTCCTCTCTGGCTTTTATTGTGTTGGCTGGCTTGCACCTTCCTGCTGCGGGCAGGGCGGTTCGCCCTTGAAATTGCGCGACATGCAGGCGAATCGATCAAAACTCTTGCCGGTGTCCATCGCAGCCTTGCCGGCTCCCCCGCATCCGGCAAGAACCGCCAGAGAAATCAGGATGGCGAAGTTTTTCATGGAGGTCCTTTCATGCGGCTTGCATAGGTTTTCAGGAGCCACGTTGCCAGCTTCTATAATAGGGACGGCGACCCTCGGCGGCAACCGATACAGGCCGATCAACCTCTGCCGCGATAGTTGGGTACGCCCTGTTCCGGTATCCAGACATTCTGCGGCGCTGCTCCGGTCTGGAAGAAGACGTCGATTGGAATGCCGCCGCGTGGATACCAGTAGCCGCCAATCCTGAGCCATTCCGGCTCCAGCAACTCGACAAGACGCTTGCCGATGGTCACGGTGCAATCTTCGTGGAACGCGCCGTGATTGCGGAAGGAAAACAGGAACAGTTTCAGGGATTTGCTTTCTACCAGCCACTGTCCGGGAACATAGTCGATCACCAGATGTGCAAAATCGGGCTGACCTGTCATCGGGCAAAGCGAAGTGAATTCGGGCGCGGTGAAGCGGACGCAATAAGGCGTTCCTGCTTGCGGATTTGCAACCCGTTCGAGGATGGCGTCTTCCGGCCTTTGCGGCACAGAAGCATTGGAGCCGAGCTGTTTGAGGTCGGAATATATGGTCTTTTCAGACATTTACGTGCCTTTGTTTCAAGCCACGTCGCAGTCGTGCAGCGCATGACAGCGCTTGTCCTTGTTTTGACCGGGTAGGCTGCGACCGGTGGCAGATTGCCAATGGCACGGAGCTATCAGACCGGAATAGTTCCGTAAAGAGTACAAACAAAAGCCCGCGCAGAAGAGCGCGGGCACATATATCGAATAATTCTCGGGGTTACCGTCTATCGGAAATGGCGCAACCGATCGCGATCCCCACGAGGATGCCGATAATGCCGGCGGTTCCGAAGAGCGTTGTAGCCGTACCCGGATTCTCACGAACCGTTTCGGCTACCACCTGACCGCGTTCGCGCACCGCTTGCGCCGCGTTACGGAAACGACCGGATGCATCATCCAGAGCATCCTCCGCACGTTCCCTCAAGTCACCGGATTGGGACGCCAGTGATTTTGAAAGACGTTTCAGTTCACTGCGCATGTCGGCGATCTGCTTTTCGAGAGCCTGCTGGATGTCGTTGGTGATCTTTTCGTCAGCCATTTGAAGTCTCCGTTGCGTTTATGACGGTACAACGAGCAAAGATGGGTTCGGTTCCATGCGGCGCCTGCGGTTAACAAATATGGTAAACCGCTCGTAAACCATTTTAACTTAGTCTTTTCGAATACAAGAACGATCTGGAGCGGGGCCAGAATGTATATCGAAAAAGATGCGCTTGCGGGGTGTTGTGAACCGGTAGCCGCGCGTGTTGTCCGTGCGGCGCATTTGGCCAGACAATGCGTCGACCAGAACCTGCCCGACCACCTGCGCGCGCAGGCAGAAGCGACTTTGACGCTTTTGCTTGATGATCCTTCTCCGAAAGTTCGTGTGGCGATGGCAGACGTGCTCTCCACCAGTGTGCATTCGCCCCTGCATATTGTAACGGCGCTTGCCGCCGATCAGCCGGATGTTGCCGGGTATATTCTTGCGCGCTCGACGCTTCTCAGTGACGCAGATCTGGTTGATCGTGTGGCCTATGGTGCGCCGACAATGCAAGTTCTGATTGCCGCGCGGCCTCATGTTTCATTCGCGGTTTCGGCAGCAATCGCCGAAGTTGGAAGTAATGAGGCGGTTGCTGAAATGCTCGCTAACAGCTGCGCTCGGATCACTTCCGTTTCATTCCGCCGCATATGCGAACGCTGTGGTCATGACGCCCTGGTGCGCGAGGCTTTGCTGTCTCATCCGCATCTTCCGGCGGAATGCCGTCACCTTCTAGCTGTGAAGGTGGGGGAGGTTCTGCAATCCCTTCCGTTGGTGAAGATGCTGTTGGGCGCACGTCGCGCAGATAAAGTCGTGGGAGATGCAACCGTTCGCGCATCGATGCATCTGGCGGAAACCTGTTCGCAGGAAGAACTCCCCGCGCTGGTCGAGCATCTGCGTTTGCGCGGAGAGATTACAACCAGCTTTGTCATTCGTGCCGTTGCAGGCGGACGCATAGATTTTTTCGCGAGCTTGCTGGTAGCGCTTTCCGATCTCGATGACGCGCGGATTTGTGCGATTATTTCCCGAGGCCGTCCCGCGGCTCTTGCTGCCCTGTTGCGCTCTGCCGGATTGAGCGATGCCACGCACGCCCCTTTGATTGTCGCCATTGAGGCGTGGCGAGCCGTTGCCGCCGGGCGGAAGCGGATGGGGGCCGCGGAAATATCAGCCCTTATGTGCGAGGCCACACGCGCCAACCGATACGCCGCCGCCAATGACGATCTGGCGGCACTTCTGCGTTCCATCCATCTGGAATTTATGCGTGAGTCCGCGCGGGACAGGCTGGAGGCTATTTCCGCCTGATCAGGCTTTCTGCCGAAAGGGGCGGACGAGGCTGAGGCCATAGCCAACGGCAATGCCGAAGACGGCTCCAGCCGCCTTGAAAACGAAATCTACGAATTCCCCATGCCGCCCGGGCGCAAGACGTTGCATGAGTTCAAAAACCGCAGCGCAGCCGACGGTTAGCAAAAGCACGCCCATCCAGCGGCGTGGATATGCCAGCGCAAACAAGGCGCCTACCAGAAAGAACGCTCCAAACCGTTCGAGATCGACAGGTTCGCCGGTGACGGGCCGAAATTTTATCGGGCTGATCGTAACCGCGAGAATCGCCAGAAGTATCGTCCAGGCGCCGATGCGCAAAAATCGCTTCATGAAGAGCGCCCTTATTCATCCGAGTAATCGCCGGGTGGCTCGTCCTGTTTCGGGTCGCCACACCGTTGGTACATTCGGTCGGTTATTGATGTTTTCAGTGCGTTACCGAACGGTAACTCATAATGCGAAATGACGTCGACGCCCATACACCATTTAACGTCATGAGGCGACAGGCCATAATTGGTTTCGAGAAAACCCAGTGCGTAATTCATGCCCTCGTCGCATTGGTCGGTCTTGCAGAAATTACCATCCTTGGCGAGCTGACGAATCGAACCCTCACCAATCTTGACCACGATCGGTTCGATGGCAAAGGGGCTTGCGCCTATCACGGCGATGACGACAAGTCCGATCAAAGTCAATTTTATAGAGCGCCGCATGAATCGCCGTTAGTAGCTGGTTTCCGCCAGTTCATAACGCATGAGCGGCAATATGATGGCAAGCGGGAAAGCTATAGAACCAACGCAATTCTGGGATTCTACGAGAATCCTGGTCCAAGCCGCGCTCAAAGCCCCGGACGATGCATCGCAGCGATTATTCCGACTTTCGACCAAATTACAGCTAGCCATATTTTAGTTTACATCGGTTTCATGTTGACTTTTACGTAAATGCGGGAGCACAACTTGAACTGTGAATCCAATTTGGTTGGAGCCTGGTCCGCTTGGTATAAGGCAGAAATGTTTTGGTGCGCGAATATTATACGATCACGGAGCTGACGCGCGAGTTCGGTATTTCAACCCGTACTCTGCGTTTCTACGAAGACGAAGGCTTGATCGCTCCTGTAAGACGCGGTCGCACGCGATTGTTCCGTCCGGCCGATCGCCATCTGGTAAAGCAGATCCTGCGCGGCAAGCGGCTCGGTTTTTCCATCGCGGAAATCCACGAGATCATCCAGATGTACCGTGAGCCTCCCGGCGAAACAGGGCAGTTGAAGCTGCTCATGAAGCGCGTCGAGGAAAAACGCGCCGATCTTCGGCAGAAGCGGCGAGACATTGAGGAAACACTGGGTGAACTCGACCAGATCGAAGAGTCCTGCATTGAGCGTCTCGCCGAACTGGGCGTCAATACCTGACTGTTCTACTGAACGTCGGGCACCGGCGAACACATTTGTGCGATGCCCTGAACCGTGCTGTTGTTTTCCTGATCGATCTTGCCGGTGAAGACATCATCGAACAGTTTTGCCTTGTCCAGTTCCGTCACAACGCAGCCGCAAAACTGCTGACATAGCTGTTCGCTGCCATTTTGCAGACATGCAGCCACGCAGGATTGCGTGAAGGCTTCTCGCGGTGTCGGCTGTGTGGAGGGTATCAGTTGTGCGAATACATACACCGTCGCGATCAGCACCGGCTGATGAATGAGATAGAAGGCCAGGCTATGTCTGCCTATGAAGGTCAGCGGCTTTTCGAGAAATTGCGGCTCGATGCCGCCAGCCAACAGCTGTAGCCAGCCGAAGCGCTGGAAAACTCGTGCGGCAGCAATTCCAACTAGGACTGCGCCGAACCATGGAAACAGCGGTACATAATCGTTGGAACGCAGTGTTACGGTCGAAAGCCCCACCCAACCCAACGCTGGATGATTGAAAATATCGGCCCGGGCAAAAAGCGGAGCGCTGATCACGAATAGCGCGACGAGCAGGGTTGCAATGGCTGGCAGGCGCAGAAACAGAAGACCGAGCACGCTTGCCAGCGCGATCTGGTGCAGGATGCCAAAGAAAATGAAGCTGTCCGGGGAGATGTACCACGTGACGGCTGAAATAGCCGCCGCCGCGGCAACGATCTGAGCCAGCCGTTTCGCCATCGGCTTCCAGCGGATTCCGTTGCCATGCGCCAGAACAAGGCTGAAGCCGACCAGAAACAGGAAACTTGACGCGATACAGCGTGCGAAAAGTTTCCAGCCGCCGTGAGCGGTTGTGGCCGGCGCCATATAGCCGAAAAACTCGAGGTCCCAGCCAAAATGATAGATCGCCATGGCGATCAGCGCAATTCCGCGCGCAATGTCGATGCGCCCAAGGCGAATGCGGGGCGACGGCGCGGTATCCTGGTGGGCGATGTTCGACATGGTTCCTTCTGGCTGGATAGCAAAGTCCGGCGTTTTTGATTCCCGGTAAATCTCTAACACAGCCATCTGCAACTCTATAGTATGCCGGAGCACACGGATTCGTGCTGGCATTGGCGCAGGTAAATGGCGGATATTGGAGAGTTTGGTTGTTTTATAGTCTGTCGAAAATTTTTTGGCTGTTTTTTCAACCCGTTACAATAATATTTGCTCTCGTTCTTATTGCTTTTCTCGCCATCTGGCGAGGTATGCGCGGTTTCAGCATGGGGCTGCTGGCGCTGTCATTGGTGACGTTGTTCCTTGCTGCCTACACGACGTTGGGCGCGGTCCTGCTGGCTCCTTTGGAAGACCGTTTCGTAAAACCGGATGCGATGCCGCAGCATGTTGACGGGATCGTCGTGCTGGGCGGCTATATGAATGGCGAGATCAATGCGGGTCGCAAGGGTTTTGAGTTAAATAGCGCGGCTGATCGCATTTTCGAAGCAATGCGGCTGGCAAAACTATATCCCGACGCCAAAATCATTATCTCTGGCGGTGAGGGCGCCTTTTTTGAAGAATCTGCCAAGGAAGCGGACAGTACCCGGCAAATGCTGGCCGATCTTGGCTTCTCCGGTGAACGCTATATTTTTGAAAACAGTTCCCGCAATACAGTTGAGAATGCGGCCTTTTCGAAGGAACTTGCTCAGCCGAAGCCGGGCGAGGTGTGGCTTCTGGTAACTTCGGCCTATCACATGCCGCGGTCCATCGGCTGTTTCCGCAAGGCGGGTTTCGATGTTGTGGCCTGGCCGGTAGACTTCAAGACGCGCGCCAGCGAGCGCTTGGCCCTTTATCTCGAATCCCCGAATGAAGCGCTTTCGCGGTTCAGCGTAGCCATGCGTGAGTGGGTCGGGCTGGCCGCTTATTGGCTGGCAGGCAAGACAGATATGCTTTTGCCTCAACCCTGATGCCGCATTTCCGCCGTGACTTTAAAGCTTTTATTAACGTTACGGATTGGTAACGCATTGATTATAAAAGTGTTGTGGAATTGTAAGCCTGACTCGTGAAATTCGCTGCCGCAATTCAGCCGTTTTTCACCGTTGCGTTCCGCTGATCACGAAGCTATATGATCGGTAACAGCGTTGTGAAGGGCGCTGTCTAAAAAGTTGCACAACAAGGTTGCCAAAATTTCCATGGACGAAACCGTTCAAAAATCCTGCTGGGGTGTTACGCTCTGGGCAGTCATTGGTCTCGCTGCTGTCATTCTCATGGCCTATCTGTTCTCCGTCTAGAAGTCAGGCGGCGTTACGTATTCCGGAAACTTGATGCCGCATTTCGGCATTCCGTTTGCGTTGATCCTTTCCTACAACTATCTGATAGGAATGCGCGGATTGCGCGTTAGCGACTTTTTGCCCGTTTTTGTCTAATATGGACGATCAGGCAAATCGCGGTGGTGCTGCGATCAGGAATCAATCAGCCTTGTGACGGCTGCAGAAGGTGTGGAATGTTTCTGTCGGTTTTCGATCTTTACAAGATTGGCATTGGGCCTTCCAGTTCGCATACGATGGGCCCGATGACGGCTGCGCACATGTTTCTCAACGAGATAGTCGGGGGAAACTGGCCTAGGCCGGCGCATTCCAAAATCCACCGTCTGAAAGCAAGCCTGCACGGCTCTCTTGCTTATACGGGCGTCGGACATGCAACAGACCGCGCTGTTATTCTAGGGCTGTGTGGTCATCTGCCCGATACGATCGACCCTGACGTCATGGATGTCGAAGTCGAAAAGGTCTTTGCCCAGAAAAAGGTGAACCCAGAAGGGCATCCGGCTTACCACTTCGATCCGAAAGTCGATCTGGTGCTGGATCGGAAGACGCCGTTGCCGGGGCATGCCAACGGCATGGCCTTTTCCGCATTCGATGCCGATGACAATCTCTTGCTGCGTCGCGCATATTTTTCCATTGGCGGCGGCTTTGTCGTCACGGAAGAAGAGTTGAGCCGCGTCCAGCGCAGCGGGGCGAAGCAGGACGACAAGGCCGACGTGCCATTTCCATTCCGCAGCGCCGCCGAAATGCTCGAGATGGCTCATGATAGCGGGCTGTCGATTGCTGAAATGAAGCGGGCCAACGAAGAAAAGCATATGGCGCGCGGCGATCTGGATGACGGTCTTGATCGTATTTGGAGCGCCATGCGCGGCTGTATCGAGCGTGGATTGAGCCGCGATGGCGTCATGCCAGGTGGCTTGAATGTTCGCCGTCGTGCACGCCAACTTCACGACAAGCTACAGGACGACTGGCGCAATAACCGCAGCAATCCGCTTCTGGCCAATGACTGGCTTTCCGTTTATGCCATGGCCGTCAATGAGGAAAACGCATCGGGCGGTCGGGTGGTGACCGCGCCGACCAACGGTGCCGCTGGCGTCGTGCCCGCAGTTCTGCGCTATTACCTGCATTTTCACGACGATGCCGATCAGAAAGGCATAAGGGACTTCCTCCTTACCTCTGCCGCGATTGGCGGGGTTATCAAGCACAATGCGTCGATTTCCGGCGCGGAAGTCGGCTGCCAGGGCGAGGTGGGTTCCGCATCGGCGATGGCTGCGGCAGGGCTTGCAGCCGTGCTTGGCGGGTCGCCCGAGCAGATTGAAAACGCCGCTGAAATCGCTTTGGAACACCATTTGGGCATGACCTGCGACCCGGTCGCCGGGCTTGTCCAGGTGCCGTGTATTGAGCGCAACGCGCTCGGCGCTGTAAAGGCCGTTACTGCGGCTTCGCTCGCCGTAAAAGGCGACGGCAAGCATTTTGTGCCGCTTGACGCTTGTATCGAGACAATGCGCCAAACCGGGCACGATATGAGTGAGCGTTACAAGGAGACCAGCCAGGGTGGTCTCGCGGTGAATGTGGTCGCCTGCTGACAGACAATTCTGCACATAATGCTACGCATCATGCTTGAAGCTCGTATTCGTCTTGGCTAAACCAGCGGCATGGCTCTCAATCTCGTCAAACTTTGCGTCGGTTGCGACAGTATAGAAGACCTCGCGGCCTGGATCGATTTCCGCCTCGCGGAACAGCGTGCTGCCGGACTGGTGCCGGAACAGTTCCATACAACGAGAATGGTGCCGAAACGGATCGATGAACTACTGGAAGGCGGTTCGCTCTACTGGGTTATCAAAGGTAATGTCCAGTGCCGTCAGCGCTTGCTGGACGTGCGCCCGTTTACAGATGAACAGGGCGTCAATCGTTGTCATCTCGTTCTGGAGCCGAAGGTCATTCCGACCGAGTGGCAGCCCCGTCGCGCGTTTCAGGGGTGGCGCTATCTTAACGAAAATGAAGTCCCGCGTGATGAAGCTGCCGGTAAAGCGGGCAGGGCTGCCTTGCCAGCGGAATTGCGGCAAGAGCTGGCGGCGCTGGGGTTGCTTTAGAGCATTTCCAGCGAAAGTACGAAGCGGTTTTGCGCAGGATAATGCGTAAAAATAAAGAGAACGACGTATTGGCGAAAAAGGCCCGCTCAAGTGATCGGCAGTGCCTTTTCGTTTATCTGTGATGTTCAGTTTTCTATCGTCAGGCGAACTGAGACCCTATCGAAATTCACCGGCAAGGTCATGCGCATGGACGCCCGCGGTTGAACCAGGCGCTTGTTGCGTGCTGCATGGCAGACGAGCAGACCGACCAGATCGCGGGTCTGAAAACCGGTGCCGCGCCTCACATCCGCGATTCGCAATGCGGCCTGCTTAAGGCCCTGCACAGAAAACAGCGCGCCGAACGCTGATGTCTTGCCTTCATCCGGTGCCCAGTCGACCGTTTTGAAGGGAGGCTGACCGAAAGTTTCTCTCATATTTGACATCTCGAAACCCTCTACGCACTACAAATTCGGGTTTGAAGCTGGCAACGAGGAGGCATCCCTCCTCGCAATCGATTAGTTTGCGACCGCATAGCAGCCGAAATTCTTCTTCTTGAGCGAAGCACATGCGTCCCATGCGGCCTGCTTGGAAGGAAAACCGACAAAGCGAGCGCGGTAGAAAGTTGCGCTACCCTTGTTGAACGTCTCGGTATAGGGAGATGCCGCACGCAGTGTGCCGCCTGCCGTAGCAGAAGCCTTGGCCAACATATCGCGTGCCTGGCCTTCGCTCGGCAGCGAGCCGATCTGGATGGCCCAGCCACCAGAAGCGGGTGCAGATGCGGTTGTTACCGGATCGACATCCTGAGCCTGTGCTGATCGAACGGCTGCCTTCGGGGTGGGGCGAATTGCAGCTTGTGCAGCGAGCGCCGCCGGACGTGCCGTCGGAGCTGCGAGCGCGAGAACCTGCGGCTGATCGCTGTCGCCTTCACCGCTTTCATTGTTGATGACATCCTCCACAGCGACGGCTTCGCGGGTCACCGGAACAGGCGCGTTTTTCGCCTTTGGAAGATCAATCGAAGCGACGACCTGCGGAGCATCGTTACGCATGGCGACGAGCGGCGCAGCGTTACGGCTACGTGTTGCCATCGGAAGATACTTGCGAATGAGCTGCGCCATATGTGCGTCGCGGCTTGCTCCGGTATTGCCACCCATCACGACGGCCACGAGCCGGCGGCCATCGAGGCTCACTGAAGAAGCGAGATTGTAGCCGGATGCATTGGTATAGCCGGTCTTGATGCCGTCCACGCCTTCAACGCGACCGAGCAAACGGTTGTGGCCATTAATGGTTTGGCCGCGGAAAACGAAGCTACGGCGCGAGAAATAGGAAAATTCATTCGGGAAATGCTGGCGAAGCGCAATGCTGAGGATTGCCATGTCGCGTGCGGTTGTATGCTGCGCCATGTTCGGCAGGCCCGATGCGTTGCGGAAAGTCGTGCTGCGCATGCCAAGGCGACGTGCCTTTGCAGTCATCATCTGGGCAAAGCGTTCTTCCGAGCCCCCAAGATATTCGCCGACGGCTGTCGCCACGTCGTTGGCTGATTTCGTAATCATGGCCAGTGCTGCATCTTCGGCACGGATAGTCTGTCCTGGGCGGAAACCGATTTTCGTAGGCGGACGCGCTGCCGCATAAGCGGAAACCGGGATGCGCGTATCCTTGCTCATGCGACCTGCCTGCATGGCCTCGAACAGCATGTAGAGGGTCATCATCTTGGTGAGAGATGCAGGATAGCGCTTTGCATCCGCATTCGAGGCGAACAGGGTTTTGCCAGTGTTAGCATCAATCACGATAGCTGCGTATCGGTCGCCCGCCGCTATTGCCGGTATTGTTGTCGAAGCTGTCGAACATCCCGTTACAACTGCAAGAAGAAGGGTGGCTTGTGCCGCTCTTTTCAAGGCATATGCGACTTTACTAAATGCGGTACGCACGATGATGACCTACCTGTATCCCGGATTTTTTAAACTGCGGCACAAAAGGCACACAGCGTCTAATTCCGCGATCCTACTGTCATCAGCGTTACCAATCCGTTTATGGTAACCGCATTATTCATAATTTTTGGAAAAATGTGGGGGCAGCGATCGGGCCAGTTATGGCTATCAATAAGGCCCGTTTCTGCATTCACGCAGATGTGTCATTGGATGACGATGAGCGTCTTTGCGGATAAGGTCCGACTGCACCAGAAAACTTGCCTTCACAAATTTAATTTCGGCTGTTGCCCTTATCGATCAGGAAGGGGCGGGTTGAATATATGCGTTTTAAGCAGCCGCTTTCTAATTTTATGTAACAGGCAACTATTTGCGTTTCGGCAGTTCCTTCGAATTAGTATTTTTTTCCACGGCTGGGGCTGGATATTTTGTGTATCGCTTTCTTTAGCGGCAGTTTTTGCGATCAGCTGGCGTGGTGGCTGATTTATGAACGTTGCATCTGATCCATTATTCTATTGAGAATGCGAAGCGAATGCTCTCCAATTCGAGATGCCATATAATTGTGTCAAGCCGCGTTATTGCAATAAGTCCCGGTTGCAAGTGCCACTGAAGGGCTTAAAATCACCACATGACGACCTACATAATAGGGCAAGTTGGGTCAGACAGATGGGCATTCGGGTAATAGGTTTCATGAGGCATCTCGATACAGTTATGCAAAGCAAGACCGACGGCGGAAATGGTCCGGAAAACGGCACCGTTGTGGTCACGCGCACGCAACCGAAAACCAAGAAACCCAGCCTTTATCGTGTCCTGCTCCTCAACGACGACTACACCCCCATGGAGTTCGTCGTTCATGTCCTGCAGCGGTTTTTCCAGAAGAACCGGGATGATGCAACGCGCATTATGCTGCATGTTCACAATCACGGGGTCGGCGAGTGCGGCGTATTTACATACGAAGTCGCCGAAACCAAGGTCAGCCAGGTCATGGATTTCGCCCGCCAAAACCAGCATCCGCTGCAATGCGTGATGGAGAAAAAGTGAGGTCATATGCCATCGTTCTCCCCCAGCCTTGAAAGGGCCCTGCATCAAGCCCTCACAATAGCAAACGAGCGGCATCACGAATATGCGACGCTCGAACACCTTTTGCTTGCCTTGATCGACGATCAGGATGCGGGCGCAGTGATGCGTGCCTGCAGCGTCGACCTTGAGCATCTCAAGCGTATCGTTACCGATTATATTGATCGCGAACTTGATAATCTCGTCACAGGTTATGATGAAGATTCCAAACCAACCGCTGCGTTTCAGCGTGTTATTCAGCGTGCGGTCATTCATGTGCAGTCGTCGAACCGCGAGGAAGTAACTGGCGCCAATGTGCTGGTTGCCATCTTTGCGGAACGGGAAAGCCATGCTGCCTATTTCCTCCAGGAACAGCAGATGACCCGTTACGATGCGGTGAACTATATTTCGCACGGCATTTCGAAGCGTCCGCAGAGCAGCGAAACCCGTCCGCCGCGCGGCGCCGAGAGCCCGAGCGAAGAACGGACGAGCACCGAGCAGGAAGAAAGCGCCAAGAAGAAGCAGGACGCACTGTCGGCCTATTGCATCAATCTGAATGAAAAAGCCAAGGCTGGACGCATCGATCCGTTGATTGGGCGCGACAGCGAAATCAGCCGCACCATTCAGGTCCTTTGCCGCCGTTCGAAGAACAACCCGCTTTATGTGGGTGATCCGGGTGTAGGCAAAACCGCGATCGCGGAGGGTCTCGCCAAGCGGATCGTGGAAGGGCAGGTACCGGAAGCGCTTGCCGACGCGACGATCTTCTCGCTCGACATGGGCACGCTTCTGGCTGGCACCCGCTATCGTGGTGACTTTGAAGAGCGCCTGAAGCAGGTCGTGAAGGAGCTCGAAGAATATCCGGGTGCGGTCCTGTTCATCGATGAGATTCATACGGTCATTGGCGCTGGCGCTACTTCGGGAGGCGCAATGGACGCGTCTAACCTGTTGAAGCCTGCGCTTTCATCGGGCGCTATCCGCTGCATCGGATCGACAACCTATAAGGAGTATCGTCAGTTCTTCGAGAAAGACCGGGCCTTGGTGCGTCGTTTCCAGAAGATCGATGTCAATGAGCCGTCGATCCCGGATGCGATCGAGATCATGAAGGGGCTGAAGCCTTACTTCGAGGATTTCCACAAGGTCAAATACACGGTCGATGCCATCAAAACGGCTGTGGAATTGTCTGCGCGTTATATTTCGGATCGCAAATTGCCCGACAAGGCAATCGATGTGATTGATGAAACAGGCGCGAGCCAGATGCTCTTGCCCGAGAACAAGCGCAAGAAGACCATCGGCGTGAAGGAAATCGAAGCGACAATCGCCACGATGGCCCGTATCCCGCCGAAGTCTGTGTCGAAAGATGACGAACAGGTTCTGTCGCATCTGGATGCCGAGCTGAAGCGGGTCGTCTATGGCCAGGATCTGGCAATCGAAGCGCTGTCGGCCTCGATCAAGCTTGCCCGTGCGGGGTTGCGCGAACCGGACAAGCCGATCGGCTCCTATCTGTTCTCCGGCCCTACGGGCGTCGGCAAGACGGAAGTCGCCAAGCAACTGGCAAGTTCGCTTGGTGTCGAACTCCTGCGTTTCGATATGTCGGAATATATGGAGCGTCACACCGTATCGCGGCTTATCGGTGCACCTCCCGGCTATGTCGGCTTCGATCAAGGCGGTCTTCTGACGGATGGCGTAGATCAGCATCCGCATTGCGTGCTGCTGCTCGATGAAATCGAGAAGGCGCATCCGGACCTGTTCAATATCCTGTTGCAGGTGATGGATCATGGCTCGCTGACCGATCACAACGGCAAGAAGATCGACTTCCGCAACGTGATCCTGATCATGACCACCAATGCCGGTGCATCGGATATGGCCAAGGCAGCTATCGGCTTCGGCTCCACGCGTCGCGAAGGCGATGACATGGAAGCGATCAACCGCCTGTTTACGCCGGAATTCCGTAACCGACTGGATGCGATCATTCCGTTCGGCCCGCTGCCGGTTCCGGTCATCCATCAGGTCGTGCAAAAGTTCGTGCTTCAGCTTGAAGCACAGCTTGCTGAACGCGGCGTGACTTTCGAGCTGACCGAGGGAGCAATCGCCTGGCTGGCTGACAAGGGTTACGACGAGCGCATGGGTGCGCGTCCGCTTGGCCGGGTCATCCAGGAGCACATCAAGAAGCCGTTGGCCGATGAGGTCCTGTTCGGAAAACTCAAGCACGGCGGCACTGTCCGTGTTGATGTCGTAACCAAACCGGACGGGAAAACCGAGCTGTCGTTGGAGAGCGTCGCCGACAAGCCGATCAGCCCGAAAAAAGACATTCCGGCTGAAAAGAAGCAGCTGCAACGCAAGAAGGCTGCTCCGAAGAAAACAGAAAAAGAAAAAGTGCTGGCAGGCAAGGACGAAGCGGCTCCAAAATCGTCCTCGAAGTCGCCAGCGGTTAAATCCTCGGTGCCGAAGGTGCCACGCAAGAAATAGTCGGACATCGAAACGGCCCCTCGAGGGCCGTTTTTTCTGGATATGCGCCTAACGTGGACGAAAACTGAGGTTTTCCCAATCAGGGGGAAGATACCGGGTGCAACTTGCTGTGACGTTGCTCTAACTTGGCTCCATGTCACCGATTCACTTCGATCATCCTGAACATAGTCCAGAAGATCATCGCCACATACGATGGTTTTTGCGTGGTTGCATGCGCATTTGCAGCATTCCAGCTCTACTATTGATGAGTTCGTTCATCGGTTTTGCGGGGCTGGCAATCGAAAGCGGGATTACCGTTGTTCAGGCCGTTTTCATGACACTGACCATATGGGCGCTTCCGGCGAAGGTTGTTCTGATCGGCGCAATCAGCGCGGGCGTGGCTTTGCCTGCTGCAGCTCTCGCTGTTGGGTTGTCGTCGGTGCGCTTGATGCCGATGGTGGTTGCGCTACTTCCCGAATTGCAGGGCCCGAAAACGCGAAAGCTCACGCTCGCGGTGCTATGTCATTTCGTCGCCGTCACCGCGTGGGTCATGGCGATGGAAGAACTGCGCAAGATTCCCCGGGAGATGCGAACCAGTTATTTTGCGGGAATAGGGATGGTTCTGGTGGGAACCAATGCGGTTATCGTCGCTATCGTCTATTCGTTATCGACGTCTTTTCCGCCCATTGTTTTTGCTGCACTTTTCATGCTGACGCCCATGTATTTCCTGACCTCGCTCTGGCGCTCAGCCAGGGAGCGGGCAGGGCAGGTTGCGATGATTTCCGGGATCGTTCTGTTTCCAATATTCCATCATCTGGCTCCCGGCTACGACCTATTGATCACCGGCATTCTCGGCGGGTTGATCGCCTTCGCTTTTCATAGGATGCGCCACACGGCGACAGGAGCAGGTGAATGAACTGGGACAGTTTTTCAAACTGGTGGTGGCCGTTCCTGTTTATCCTGCTGGCGGGGGCGCTTCCAACTTATCTGTTCCGTGTGATGGGAGTGCTGATTGGCGGACGCGTACAAGAAGATTCGGAGGTTCTTGTCCTCGTGAGGTGTATCGCAACCGCGTTGGTTGCAGGCGTTATCGCGCAGCTTATTCTTTATCCCAATGGGGAACTGGCCAATTCGCCTCTTTGGTTGCGGGCTGGTTCCGCCGTGGCAGGATTCGCCGCTTTCCTCATGACCGGCAAGCGATTGCTCGTCGGTGTTCTGGTTGCGGAAATCCTGCTGGTGATCGGCCTGTTTACTCTTTGAAAGTGTGAGTCATATCAGAGTGCTGCACGAATCTTTTCAGCATTTGCTGAAAGAACCGCGGCGTCTTCCATTTGTCCAGTATGAGGCTTGAGCGCCACGCCCTCAAAGCGCGGGATTACGTGGAAGTGCAGATGATAGACGGTCTGTCCCGAGGCCGGTTCGTTGAACTGCATGACGGTTACGCCATCGGCATTGAAAGCCTTCTTTACGGCCTGCGCGATCTTCTGCACAGCTTGAATAAGGTTGGCGAGTGTTTCCGGCTGGGCGTCGAGCAGATTGCGGGACGGTGCCTTTGGCACAACCAGTGTGTGGCCCATGCCTTGCGGCATCACATCCATGAATGCAACGACATCATCCGTTTCATAGACGCGGGTCGAAGGGATTTCGCCGCGCAGGATTTTGGCGAAGATATTGTTGTTATCATAGGTGGCGGACATGCGATTCTCCAATGCGAAATGTTTGGCAGGATCAGACCGTATCAAGTCGCGTTAGGCAAGGTGGATAGGCTTATGCATCCCTGAACGGCGTGTGTTCTTCCAGGGCGCTTTGAATTTGTTCGACTTCACGGCGTTCATGATCGAGATAGTCGCGCACTGCATTCCGAAAACCTTCATGGACAATATAATGCGCCGAATGGGTTGTGACCGGAACGTAGCCGCGTGCAATCTTATGCTCGCCCTGTGCGCCAGCTTCGACGACGCTGAGCTTGCGCTCAATGGCAAAATCGATTGCCTGATGATAGCAAACCTCGAAATGCAGGTAGGGATGATCTTCGATGCAGCCCCAGTGGCGGCCGAAGAGAGTGTCCCCGCCGATGAAATTGATCGCACCAGCGATATAGTGCCCGTTGCGTTTGGCCATAACGAGCAGGATGTCATCGGGCATGCTTTCGCCGATGAGCGAAAAGAACTGCCTGTTCAGATAGGGGCGTCCCCATTTGCGGCTGCCCGTATCCATATAAAATGCAAAGAAATCGTCCCACACAGATTCCGTAAGGTCACTGCCGGTCAGCCAGTCGATTTGGATGCCATCCGACACAGCCTCACGCCGTTCTTTTTTTAACGCCTTGCGTTTTCGGGATACCAGTTCGCTCAAGAAGTGATCGTAACTTTTAAAGTTATTGTTTTTAAAGTGAAATTGCTGATCGGTGCGATGGAGAAAACCTGCGCGTTCCAATGCCGCGATCTCATCCGGCAGCGTAAATGTAACATGCGCTGACGAAACGCCGGTCTGATCTGCCAGTTCACGCAGTCCGCCAGCCAGCGCCAGTCGAACCGCTTCGCTTTCATAGGCGATGTGATTGAGCAGGCGTGGGCCGGCGACCGGGGTGAAAGGCACCGCAGCCTGAAATTTCGGGTAATATTGTCCTCCAGCGCGCTCGAAAGCGTCGGCCCAACCATGGTCGAAGACATATTCTCCCTGACTGTGTCCTTTGAGATAGTTCGGTACGGCTCCGATGAGACGGCCCTGATCGTCTTCAAGGCGCAAATGACGCGGAAGCCAGCCCGCTTCCCGTGCAACCGATCCCGATTCTTCCAGGGCCAGCAGGAAGTTGCGACTGATGAAGGGATTGTAATGCGGGTCCTGCCGGGAGGCCCCGACAAGACTGTTCCATTCGTCTGCCGTGAATTCGCTGATATTTTCAACGACACGGAGAACGAAGCTTTGCTCATTCTGCGGATCTTCGTCGTTCACCGCTATTCCTTTGCCGTTACCGCTTATATTTTGCGGCGCTCGGCGCGTTCTCGTCAAGCCACGAGGGCGCGCGGATCAAAGCCTTCGAACGTGATCTGATCGACATTGAGATCGCTATGTTTCTGCATTTCGCGATCCCGGACCGTCCAGCTGATCACCGGCATTTGCAGCTTCTCCCGAACGAAGGTGATGAACGGGTTAGGCAGATGATGCACATTATAGGACACAAAGGAAATGCCGTGCGCGAGCATGGAGAAATGTCGTTCAAAATCTTCCGTACGCGTGCCTTCGGCAGTAAGTCCTCCTGGTATTCCCGGCGCATCTGCCGCGAAGCGGCGGATCAGGTGATGGTCGAAAGACATGATCGCGGCTTGGCCCTTATAGGACGACAGTTCTCTGGCGACAGCGGCAACCAGGCCGTCATCCTTGCCCTCGATGCCCTTCAGCTCGATAACGAGGGGAACGCGGCCATCGACCAGTTCAAGCATCTGGCGAAGCGTCGGCACGTGATCGGCAGTGCCGCCGATCTTGAGGGCGGTCGCTTCGGCGAGTGTCAAATCGCTAATGTATCCTTCGCGACCGGAGAGACGCTTCAACTCGTCGTCATGAAAGACCACCACGCCGCCATCACGGGTGAGGTGAACATCGCATTCGATGGCAAAGCCCGCTTTGGCTGCTGCCTCAAACGCTGAAAGGGTGTTTTCCCAGCGTTCCTTGTTAAGGTCGTGCAATCCACGATGGGCGACAGGGCGCTTCTTGATCCAGTCGATGGACGTCATGTCAGGCAACCTCGATGATTGCTTCTATTTCGACAGGTGCGTTCAGGGGCAGGCTGGCAACGCCGACAGCCGAGCGGGCATGTTTGCCGGCGTCGCCGAGAACTGCCACGAGGAGATCCGATGCGCCGTTGGCAACCAGATGCTGTTCCACAAAGTCGGGGGTGGAGGCCACGAATGTGGTGATTTTCACAACCCGCTTGATGCGGCCGAGGTCGCCAAGTGCTGCCTTTGCCTGGGCAAGTATGTTGATAGCGCAGGCGCGTGCTGCCGCTTGTCCGTGCGCAACTGTCAGTTCGTCTCCAATCTGGCCAGTGTGCACCAGCTTGCCACCTTCTAGCGGAAGCTGGCCAGAGGTCAGGAGCAAAGAACCGCTCTGGGCAAAAGGAACGTAGTTTGCGGCAGGTGCCGCGGCTTCCGGGATGGATATACCCAGATTTTTAAGGCGGCTGTCGATCGTGTCGGTCATTATATTAATCCTTGCTTGCAAAGGTACTTCGCGATCTACCTATAAGCAGAATCGGTGAAGCTTTGGGGAAGGGTGCTTTTTTTGCCTCGCTTCCGCCACGAGTTTTTTTATCATGCTCGTCAACTCATCGGGAGATTCATGTATGCGTTTTTTGAAGCCGGGTTTTAAGGTGGCTGTAGCTGCAAGCGGAACCGCTGCCTGTGTGTGGGCTGGACTTGCGAGCGTGGCCCATGCGGCTTCGACAGTAACGCTGGTGCCGCACCGCGCCGTTTACGACCTGACGCTTGACCGTGCCGATGAAAAATCGGGGATCAGCGGTTTGACAGGCCGCATGGTCTATGAATTTAACGGATCGGCATGTGAAGGCTACACCACCAATTTCCGTTTTGTGACCCGAATTGATATGGAGGAGCAGCCGCAGCGCGTGACCGACCAGCAGACGACGACATTCGAAGGCGCGGACGGAAAGAACTTCCGCTTCGTCAACAAGACCTTTGTGGACAAGGAGCTGGTCAAGGAAGTGCGCGGCGACGCGAAGCTTGAGGGCGGCAAGACGGTCGTCGAGCTGAGCAAGCCGAAGGAATACAAGCTTGACCTCAAGGGAACGCAATTTCCCACGGGCCATATGGAAGAACTGATCGGCAAAGCGGAAGCGGGGCAGAAATTCTACCAGACGTCGCTTTTCGATGCTTCCGAAGATGCTGACCGCGTAGTCGCTACCACCGTCGTTGTCGGCAAGCAGCAGGCTTTGCCGGACGATGAGACCAAGGTCATGGGCAAGTTTTCCAAGGAACAGGTCTGGCCGGTAACGATTGCCTATTTCGACGATAAGGAAAAGCAGGACGGCCTGCCTATCTACCGCATCAATTTCAAGCTTTATCGCAACGGGATTACCCGCGACCTGACGATGGATTATGGAGATTTCTCCATGCGCGGGAAGCTGGTGAAACTCGATGTCTATGATATGGCAAAGCAGGCCGAAACCTGCAAATAGGCGCTGAACGGCGTGTTTGTTCGCATGTTCGATGCTATATTGTGCGGATGGCTTGCATTTTGCGGCGCGATCAGTTAACAGCGCGCCTATTCCACACACGGGATTGGGCTTTTGTCGGGAAAAATCCGGCAAAAACCTCCGGTGGCGAGAAATCGCCTCAGCCCGTGGAGGTTAAACCGGAAAAGGAAAATAAAGATGGCATTGCCTGATTTCAGCATGCGCCAGCTTCTGGAAGCTGGTGTTCACTTCGGCCACCAGACCCACCGCTGGAACCCGAAAATGGCACCATACATCTATGGTGATCGCAACAATATCCACATTCTCGATCTGTCCCAGACCGTTCCTCTGCTGCACAACGCGCTGAAGATCGTTTCGGACACGGTTGCTCGCGGCGGTCGCGTTCTGTTCGTCGGCACGAAGCGTCAGGCTTCGGACATCATTGCCGATGCTGCCAACCGTTCGGCACAGTATTACGTCAATGCACGCTGGCTCGGCGGCATGATGACCAACTGGAAGACGATCTCCAACTCGATCCAGCGTCTGCGCAAGCTCGATGAACTGCTGGCTGGCGAAGCTCAGGGCTTCACCAAGAAGGAACGCCTCAACCTCGAGCGCGAGCGTGAAAAGCTCGACCGCGCACTTGGCGGTATCAAGGACATGGGCTCGGTTCCAGACCTGATGTTCATCATCGACACCAACAAGGAAGCGATCGCTATTCAGGAAGCCAAGCGTCTTGGTATTCCGGTCGTAGCCGTGATCGATTCGAATTGCGATCCGGACCAGATCGATTACCCGATCCCGGGTAACGATGATGCCGCGCGCGCTATCGCTCTCTATTGCGATCTGATTGCCCGCGCTGCTCTCGACGGCATTGCGCGTCAGCAGGGCGCGATGGGCATCGACATCGGTGCGCAGGCTGAAGCTCCGGTAGAGCCAGCCCTCGAAGCTCCGGCTGAAGGCGCTTAATCAGCGTATGATTTCATCCATCCGTCATATCTGTGATAGGGCGGGTGGATAATCTCGTTTCATCCCGGTGCGAGATTGTGATTCCTGAAGTGCAACGCTCAGGTCAGGTCGCGATCCAGAAACCAAGCGCCGGTTAAAAGTTGGCACACCCATCCGGTGTGCCTTCGCTTTCATGAAAGGCGACATCATGAGCATTTCCGCATCTCTCGTCAAAGAACTCCGCGACCTCACCGGCGCCGGCATGATGGACTGCAAGGCAGCACTTGCCGAAACCAATGGCGACATCGACGCTGCCGTTGACTGGCTGCGCGCCAAGGGTATTGCAAAGGCTGACAAGAAGGCTGGCCGTACGGCTGCCGAAGGTCTGGTCGGCGTTGCAGCTTCCGGCAACAAGGCTGTTGTCGTTGAAGTCAACTCCGAAACCGACTTCGTTGCCCGCAACGATGCTTTCCAGGATCTGGTCCGCAAGATCGCCCAGGCTGCCCTGTCGACCGATGGTTCGACCGAAGCTGTTGCCGACGCCAAGGTTGACGGGAAGACCGTTACCGAAACGGCAAAGGACGCTGTTGCCACCATCGGTGAAAACATCGGCTTCCGTCGTTCGGCTGCGCTGACCGTCCCGCAGGGCGTTGTCGCGACCTACATCCACAACGGTGTTGCTGATGGCCTCGGCAAGCTCGGCGTTCTCGTTGCAATCGAAACCGCTGGCGATGCAGAAGCTGCAAACGCATTCGGCCGTCAGGTTGCCATGCACGTCGCTGCAATCAATCCGCTGGCTCTGACCGCCGAAGACGTCGATCCGGCCGCTGCCGAGCGCGAAAAGGCGATCTTCATCGAGCAGGCTCGCGAATCCGGCAAGCCGGACAATATCATCGAAAAGATGATTGAAGGCCGCATGCGCAAGTTCTACGAAGAAGTCGTTCTTCTCTCGCAGGCTTTCGTTATCAATCCTGACCTGACGGTTGCAGCTGCCCTCAAGGAAGCTGAAAAGACCATCGGTGCGCCAGCCAAGATCACCGGCTTTGTCCGTATCGCTCTCGGTGAAGGCATCGAAAAGGAAGAAACCGACTTCGCTGCTGAAGTAGCGGCTGCAGCCAAGGGCTAAGCCGGTCTGTTTTTCAGCGCATCATCTCCGAAAATAGGTTTTCCCTTTTTCGGGATGCGCTGATTGCATGAAAAGGCTTTTGATTACGAAGGGCATCGCGTGACAACGCGGTGCCCTTCGTGTATCGGAACCCGAACACATCCACTTGATCACCATCTGCGGAGAGCATCCAATGCCAGGTCAACCCGCCTACAAACGCGTCCTTTTGAAAGCCTCAGGTGAGGCATTGATGGGCAGCCAGGGCTTTGGCATCGATGTTTCCGTAGCAGACCGTATTGCGAGCGATATCAAACAGGCACGATCGCTGGGCGTGGAAGTCGGCGTCGTCATTGGCGGCGGTAATATTTTCCGTGGCGTGGCCGTGGCCTCCAAAGGTGGCGACCGCGTAACCGGCGATCACATGGGAATGCTGGCCACTGTCATCAACTCGCTGGCGCTTCGTACGTCCCTGCACAAGATCGGTGTGGATTCCGTTGTGCTCTCGGCCATCGCCATGCCTGAAATCTGTGAGAGCTTCTCGCAGAGACAGGCTACGGCCTACATGGATGAGGGCAAGGTGGTGATCTTTGCTGGTGGCACGGGAAATCCTTTCTTTACGACGGATTCGGCAGCGGCTCTTCGCGCTGCCGAAATCGAGGCGGATGCACTTTTGAAAGGTACGCAGGTTGACGGAATTTATTCCGCTGATCCGAAAAAAGATCCGAACGCAACGCGTTTCGATCGTTTGACGCACAAAGAAGTTCTCGATCGCGGGCTTGCGGTCATGGATACAGCCGCCGTTGCCCTTGCGCGTGAGAACAACATTCCGATAATAGTCTATTCCATCCATGAAAACGGCGGCTTGGCCGAAATTCTGCAAGGCAAGGGGCGCTGCACGATCGTTTCCGATAATTGATCGACCCTTGCTGCGTATCGAAGGAGAAAATGCATGAGTGATGCTTTTGACATCAACGACCTGAAACGCCGCATGGAAGGCGCTATCAATTCTTTGAAGCACGATCTTGGAGGCCTGCGTACAGGCCGTGCTTCCGCAAGTTTGCTGGAACCGATTGTCATTGAGGCCTATGGCTCGACTATGCCAATCAATCAGGTCGCAAACATTACCGTTCCCGAATCGCGCATGCTTTCGGTGTCCGTCTGGGACAAGAGCATGGTGGGGGCCGTGGAACGCGCAATTCGCGATTCAGGTCTCGGTCTCAATCCCATCACCGACGGTACGACGCTGCGCATTCCGCTTCCGGAGTTGAACGAACAGCGCCGCAAGGAACTGGTCAAGATTGCACATCAATATGCCGAGCAGGGCCGCATCGCTGCTCGCCATGTCCGCCGCGATGGTATGGACACGCTGAAAAAGATGGAGAAAGACAGCCTCATCAGTCAGGATGATGGCCGTGTTCTGTCGGAAAAAGTGCAGAAGCTGACGGACGAAACCATTGCAGAGATGGATAAGATCGTTGCAGTGAAAGAAGGGGAGATCATGCAGGTCTAGGACCTGTATGGTTTCCGTTGAAGGAGAGCTTCGCCATGTCCGAACCGCGCCACATCGCCATTATCATGGATGGCAATGGCCGTTGGGCGAAGGCACGCAACTTGCCCCGCAGCGCGGGACATCGGGCAGGTGTCGAAGCTCTTCGCGAGACTGTACGGGCAGCCGGGGATCGTGGCCTCGGCTACCTTACCTTGTTTGCATTCTCTTCAGAAAACTGGTCGCGCCCGAGCGGAGAGGTGAATGATCTCCTGGGGTTGCTGAAGATTTTTATCCGTCGCGATCTCGCGGAGCTGCATCGCAATAATGTGCGGGTCAGCATTATCGGTGAGCGCGAAAAGCTTGCCGCCGATATCCGAACACTGTTGGCCGAAGCGGAAACGCTGACTCATCGAAATTCCGGCCTCAATCTGATCATAGCGTTCAATTACGGCTCCCGCGACGAGATCGTTCGTGCCGTGCGCAGCCTGGCGCGCGATGTCGCGGCTGGCCTGCTTGATCCGGCGTCTATTTCCGCTGAGCTGATTTCTGCAAATCTTGATACGGCAGGGATACCCGACCCGGATCTTATCATCCGCACGAGCGGGGAAATGCGGTTGTCGAATTTTCTGCTCTGGCAGGCGGCATATTCAGAGTTTCTGTTTCTGCCCATTCATTGGCCGGATTTCCGCGCATCAGACCTTGATGCCGCTTATGAGGCGTTTCAACAACGCGAGCGTCGATTCGGCGGTGTTGAAGTGCGCGCAGGAATCGAGGAACTGGAAAATGAAATCGCATGCCCTTCGACCAAGGGGGCGGCAGTCTAAAGTGGTTCCCGAGAATCGGAACCACTGAAAATGCTCTAATTTGGCGCAAGCCGGTCCGTCGAAAGGTCTCAATGTCCAATCTTCAAACCCGTATTATTACTGCTATTGTTCTCGGTGCAGCTGCTTTGTGGCTGACCTGGATAGGCGGTTTGGGTTTCACGCTGTTTTCAATCGCGATCGGATTGGCCATGTTCCACGAATGGGCCAGCTTGACCGCACCCAAGCAGACGCTGTTTTCGCGGATGTTCGGCTGGGGATGGCTGGTGCTTACCAGTATTCTGCTCGTTATGGACAAAAGCGCGTTCTTGACGATTGGCGTCCTGATAGCGGGCACTCTCACACTTTTTCTTACCCAATGGCGGACAGGGCGGGGCTGGCCCGCGGCGGGGCTATTTTATGCGGGTTTCTCCGCCGTTTCGCTTTCGCTCCTGCGCGGTGACGAACCTTTCGGCTTTACGGCCATTGTTTTTCTTTTCGCAGTCGTATGGTCCACCGATATTGCTGCCTACTTTAACGGCCGGGCATTGGGCGGACCGAAACTCGCACCGCGCTTTTCGCCAAACAAAACATGGTCCGGCGCTATTGGCGGTGCTGCTGCTGCGGTGGCGGGCGGCATTCTGGTTGCATCTTTGGTGGCGGCGCCAGGCGGTTGGCTGGTGCCGCTGCTCGCATTGCTACTGTCTATCGTTTCGCAGATCGGCGATCTTGCAGAATCATGGGTGAAGCGTCAGTTCGGCGCAAAGGATTCGGGGCGTCTGCTACCGGGACATGGCGGGGTTCTGGACCGTGTCGACGGGCTTGTAGCGGCTGCCGCACTTTTGTACCTGTTCGGTGCAATTTTCGCTGAGCCAGACGTGCCGTCTGCGATTTTCTTCAGTTTCTAAGGCGCAAGGGAATTGTTCGATTCATTTGGTTTTTCGACAGCCCGCTAGTGTTTTGTAAGGAGCAGTGATTTGCAGGAGGCGTTGGCCTTTTTTCTCAGTGGCGAAAGCCTGCTTGTCGGGACCATCATTCCATTTCTCTTTGTTTTGACCGTTGTGGTCTTTGTTCATGAAATGGGCCACTATCTGGTTGCGCGTTGGTGCGGCATCGGTTCACAGGCTTTTTCCATCGGCTTTGGGCCGGAGTTGATCGGATTCACGGATAAGCATGGAACAAGATGGAAGATTTCGGCCATTCCGCTTGGCGGCTATGTCAAATTCATCGGTGACGAGAGCGCCACGAGTTCTCCTGTGGACGTTAATAATGCAGATTTGAGCGCGGATGAGCAGCGAAGGGCGTTTCATACCCAGCCGGTGTGGAAGCGCGCGGCAACGGTTTTTGCCGGGCCTGCTTTCAATATCATTCTGACGGTCGTCATCTTCAGCGTTTTCTTCGCGCTTTATGGACGCCAGATTTCCGATCCGCTTATTGCAGGTGTTCAGCCGAGCAGTCCGGCTGCTGAGGCTGGTTTCGAGGCCGGAGATCGCTTTGTCAGCGTTGACGGCGAAAAGATAACCACTTTTTCCGACGTACAGCGCATCGTATCCGGACGAGCCGGGGACAAGCTGAATTTCACTGTCGAGCGTGATGGCAAGATGGTTGATCTTCAAGCCGTTCCGGCAACTGTCGAGCGCACCGATCCGCTTGGAAACAAGATCAAGCTTGGTGCTATCGGTGTGGAAACCACTGAAGCTGTAGGTAATTTTCGGCGGATTGAATATGGCCCCCTCGAATCAGTGGCACAAGCTGTCATGGAAACGGGCTATATTATCGGTCGCACGGGAGAGTTTTTTCAGCGCTTTGCGGTCGGTCGTGAGGATAAATGCCAGCTTGGTGGTCCGGTCAAGATTGCCAATATGGCTGGTAAGGCGGCAAGCCAGGGATTTGACTGGCTTATCCAATTGATGGCGATGTTATCGGTCGGCATAGGACTTCTGAACCTGTTTCCGCTGCCTCCGCTGGATGGCGGTCATCTGGTTTTCTATGCGGTGGAGGCCATAAAGGGCAGTCCGGTGTCTGCCGCTGCGCAGGATATTTTCTATCGTGTCGGTTTTCTACTTGTTATGGGATTCATGGGGTTCGTACTTTTCAACGACCTGTTTGCCTGCTAGATGACTCTACGGCTGGCTCAGGTGGTGATCTTGGGGATCGGTGCAGGCTGGAGGTTCCGGTCAGCAAACCGCTACGATGCGTTTCTTCTCCGGCGAGGACCGGAGGAGGTGTTAAACAGAAATGAAAATTGGGAGTGACTGCTGGAAAAGCTAAGCGATTTGTTTACCATAACACCTAAATCGCGTGGCGCGGATGTCACGCTGGTTGCTTAAGTAAACAGAATTTAACCGTGACGCTTGCTTGTATGGAAAAACCGGGTATGACGGTTGTATCTGTACGTGCTTTTCTGGGTTAATCGCCCCGGGGACAGAAAGAAACGAAGGTTCGGAAAGCCTATGACGGCAAGTTCTAAATTCTTTGGCGCCGCTTCTGCGCTCGCCATGTCAGTGGCTCTTGTGGCTTCGGGTACTGCTGCACTCTCGCTGGCTTCGGTCAATGTTGCCGAGGCTGCTGTCGTTAGCCGTATCGAGGTGCGCGGTAATACACGCGTCGACGCGCAGTCCATCCGTGACAATATTGATATTCGTCCGGGCAAAGCCTTCACCAGCGCCGATATTGATGCTGCGGTGAAGCGTCTGTTCGCGATGGGGTTGTTCTCGGATGTTCGCATCAATCAGTCCGGCAGCACGCTCGTCGTGAATGTTACCGAACGTTCGGTGGTCAATAACGTCCTTTTCCAGGGCAATAAGAAGATCAAGGACCCTGACCTTGCTCGCGCCGTGCAGCTCAAGGCTCGTTCGCCTTACGATGCTGCGACGATGGAGGCCGATGTCGAGGCAATCAAGGGGGCCTATGCACATATCGGGCGCAGCGATGCGACCGTGAATGCGCGTACCGTTGATCTCGGCCAGGGTCGTGTAAACGTTGTCTATGAAATCAACGAAGGCTCGCGCACGAAGATTGCGAATGTGGATTTTGTTGGCAATCAGGCTTTCAGTTCCCGTCGTCTGCGTGATGTGATTTCGACCAAGCGTTCGAATCCGCTATCGTGGTTGACGCGTAACGACGTCTATGACGAGGGGCGTCTTCAGGCTGACGAGGAAACGCTCCGCCGTTTCTATTATAATCGCGGCTATGCGGATTTCCGCGTGATTTCGTCTAATGCTGTTCTCGATCCTTCGACGAACGAATACACGATCACCATCACGGTCGATGAAGGTCAGCGCTATACGTTTGGCAATGTGAGCGTCGAGAGCAACGTCGCTGGTGTTGACGGGCATGCTCTGGATCATCTGGTCAAAACGCGTTCGGGTAAGCCTTACAGCGCCAAGGAAATCGAGGATTCTGTTCTCGCAGTTACCGAAAATGTGGCTGGAAGCGGTTACGCTTTTGCGAAGGTCGAGCCACGTGGTGATCGTGATTTCGAAAACCACACAATCTCGGTTGTCTACAGCGTCGACGAAGGTCCGCGTGCTTACATTCAGCGTATTGAAATTCGCGGCAATGATAAGACCCGTGATTTCGTGATTCGTCGCGAATTTGATCTGAATGAAGGTGATGCCTTCAATCAGGTCATGGTGCAGCGTGCGAAGCGTCGCCTTGAAGCGCTTGATTTCTTCCAGACGGTCAATATCTCGACAGCACCTGGCTCCGAGCCGGATCAGGTCATTCTGGTTGTCGATGTCGTTGAAAAGTCGACGGGCGAATTCTCGATCGGTGGTGGTTATACGACTGGTGGTGAATCACCGGGTGCGCAGGTTGAAGCCGCTATCACCGAGCGTAACTTCCTCGGACGTGGCCAGTATATCCGCATTAGTGCAGGTGCCGGTCAGGACGATATGCGCAATTACGGCCTATCGTTTACCGAGCCCTATTTCCTCGGCTACCGTTTGTCGGCTGGCTTTGACGTCTTCCGTCGTACGTACCGCGTAAATGACGATTACGACGTCGAGCAGACCGGTGGTACGATCCGTTTCGGCCTGCCGATCACGGATAACTTCTCGGCAGGTATCGCGTACAATCTGGTTCAAGAAAAGTACGACCTCTTCCGCCCCGATGCGGAAAGTTACTATGCTCCAGCCTTGCTTGAGGCTGCCGACTACAGCCCTTGGCTCCGTTCGTCGATCAGTTACTCGCTGACCTATAACTCCATCGATGACATGAAGAATCCGCATGACGGTATTTATGCCAAATTCACGCAGGAATTTGCGGGTCTCGGTGGCGATGCGAAGTATATCAAGACGACTGCCAAGGCTGACTACTACAAGACGCTATCTCAGGAAGCCGATATCGTCGGTTTGCTGAGCGTCGGTGGTGGTTACATCCATGAATTTGGTAATGATGGCGTCCGTATCTTCGACTTGTTCAAAAACAATTCGGACATCATTCGTGGCTTCAAGTTCAATGGTATCGGTCCTTATCAGGATGCTGCGAACGGCAAGCGTTACTGGATGGGTGGCACGACCTATATCAACGGTACGGCTGAAGTTCAGTTCCCGATGCCACTGGTTCCTGAGAGCTTGGGTATCCGTGGTGCCGTATTTGCTGATGCCGCGACGCTTTATGGCAACGAATCCTCGCAGGGCGGCTCGCCGATCTATGGCGATGACAAGAAGCTTCGCGCTTCGGCAGGTGTCAGCTTGATGTGGGCTTCTCCATTCGGTCCGCTACGCTTTGACTATGCGTTCCCGATCGCGAAGGCTGATACCGACAAGGTTCAGAACTTCAACTTCGGTGTTTCGACCAAGTTCTAATAGATTTGCCTTTTCCCGGGGTATAACAACCCCGGGAAAGAAAGTGTTTTGATGGCAGATCCTGTTTTTTTCGCGCCTTCGCGTGAACTCACGATTGGCGATATAGCAGATTTTACCGGTGCAAGACTTCGCGACCCGAAGCTTGCGCCGCGTTCTGTTGCGCGCCTCTCTTCCCTTAAAGATGCGACTGAAGGTTCTCTCGTCTTCGTTGAGGGCAAAAAGAACGCTGACGGACTTTCTTCAATCAGTGCGGCCGGGGTTCTGTGTACGGAAACCGTCGCGGACAGCGTACCGTCGCACATAGCAGCACTCGTTACCCGCAATCCCCAGCGAGACTTTGCATCCGTGGGCCGGATGCTGTTTCCTGCATCGGTCAGACCGGTCAGCTGGTTTGGTGAAACAGGTATCTCTGCAGCGGCGATCATTCACCCGACAGCACATATTGAGGATGGGGCGACCATCGAAGCGGGAGCCGTGATCGGCAGGGGCGTTACCGTCGGTAGCGGCACTTTGATCGCTTCGACTGCTGTCGTCGGCGAAGGTTGCCAGATCGGCCGCAACAGCTATATCGCGCCGGGCGTTACCGTGCAGTGTGCCTTCATCGGCAACCAGGTTGCGCTCCATCCAGGCGTTCGGATTGGGCAAGATGGGTTCGGCTACGTTCCAGGCCCGGCGGGTCTGGAAAAAGTTCCCCAACTCGGCAGGGTCATTATTCAGGACAATGTCGAGATTGGCGCCAATACAACGGTGGATCGCGGTTCTTTGAATGACACCGTTATCGGTGAAGGTACCAAGGTCGATAATCTTGTCCAGATTGCGCACAACGTGCGGATCGGCCGTTTTTGTATCATTGCCGCGCATTGCGGCATCTCTGGCAGTTGCGTTATTGGTGACCAGACAATGCTGGGCGGACGTGTGGGACTTGCCGATCATTTGATCATAGGCTCACGCGTACAGGTTGCTGCGGCAAGCGGCGTTATGAATGACATACCCGATGGGGAGCGCTGGGGTGGTATTCCCGCGCGGCCTATCAAGCAGTGGTTCCGCGATATTGCGAACATTCGCAGCATCGGGCAATCGAGAAAGGAGCAATCCTCTGATGAGTGATGCAAATCAGACCAAGCTGGAAGCAGCAGATATCCAGGACCTTCTGGCAGTGCTGCCGCATCGCTATCCGTTTTTGCTGATTGACCGGATCGTCGATATTGATGGTGACGTCTCTGCGACCGGCATCAAGAATGTGACGATCAACGAGCCGCATTTCACAGGTCATTTTCCTGAAAAGCCGATCATGCCGGGCGTTCTGATTGTCGAGGCCATGGCGCAAACGGCGGGCGCTATTTCCTTGCTTCAGCGCAAGACCGGGCGTCCGGGTGTGGTCTATTTCATGACCATCGACAATGCGAAGTTTCGTCGTCCCGTCATACCGGGAGACAGGCTTTTACTTCATGTTAAGAAAATCAAACAACGTGCAAATATCTCCAAATATGAATGCGTTGCGGAAGTTGATGGTGTAAAGGTTGCGGAAGCTGAAGTCGCTGCCATGATCAGCACAGCTGAAGAAAACCAGTGAGCATATCAATGAAAGAAACAATCATTCACCCCACCGCTCTCGTAGAGCAGGGCGTGGAACTGGGCCAGGGTGTGTCTGTCGGCCCCTTTTGTCACATTCAGTCTGGCGCCGTCATTGGCGACAATTCGGAGTTGATGAGCCACGTAGTCGTAACCGGAGCTACCACACTTGGTGCGGGTGGCAAGGTCTACCCACATGCTGTTCTGGGGTGCGATCCGCAGAACAATAAGCATAAGGGCGGTCCTACGAGGCTTAATATCGGTGTAAACTGCATTATCCGCGAAGGCGTGACCATGCACAAAGGGTCAGACAACGCGCGCGGTTACACTTCGATCGGCGACAATTGTTCGTTTCTGGCGTACGCTCACGTGGCGCACGATTGCGATATTGGCGATTATGTTACCTTCTCCAATAATGTGATGATTGGCGGTCATACGACTATTGGTCATCACGCCATTCTCGGCGGTGGCGCTGCGATACATCAGTTTGTGCGCATCGGCCATCATGCCTTCGTGGGCGGCATGGCTGCGGTCGTGAGCGATCTCATTCCATATGGCATGGCAATCGGCGTGCATGCGCATCTCGGTGGCTTGAATATCATCGGTATGAAGCGCTCCGGCATGGAACGCAAAGAAATCCATAATCTTCGTCATGCCGTTCGGATGTTGTTCGACCGCACAAAACCGATCCGGGACCGTGCAAAGGACGTACTGATTGCGATACCGGATTCACCGGCTGTTGTTGATATGATCGACTTCATCAAAGTCGACACCAAGCGTGCCTACTGTACACCTCCGCTGGATGCGGTGCATGGCGGGGCCGGACATGACAGCGGCGAAGATTGAGACAACGCAGCGTCTCGCAGACCATGCGGGACGCGTTGCCATTGTCGCAGGGAACGGCCTGCTGCCGATCAATGTTGCAGAGGCTCTTGTGGCAGCGGGAAACGTTCCCTTCCTCGTGCCGCTGCGCGGGGAAGCCGATCCGCTGCTCTATACGTATGAGCATCAAGAAATTTCGATCGTAGAGTTTGCAAAGCTTGTGCGCTCTATGAAAGCTGCGGGCGTGGACCGCGTTGTCCTTGCCGGAGGCGTGACAAGCCGCCCCCATGTCAGCGATCTGAAGCTTGACTGGCCGACGCTGCGGGCGGTGCCTTACGTTCTGCGGGCACTGGGACAAGGTGACGATGCGCTATTGCGCGCATTCATAAGTCTGCTCGAATCTTTTGGTTTCAAGGTTGTCGGGGCGCACGAAGTTGTCCCGAATCTGCTTTCCCCATCACCGGCTCAAATTCTGACACGATCGGCGCCGGACGTCCAAGAACGCCATAATCTTGAACTTGCGATGGAGTCAGCGCTTCGCTTGGGTGATCTCGATGTCGGGCAGGGCGCGGTGGCGGTCGGCGGACGTGTCGTGGCCCTCGAGGGGGCGGAAGGCACAGATCAAATGATTGAACGTGTGCGCGAATTGCGTGCAGCTGGCCGCATACCTCGTCGGGGCGGTGTTCTCGTCAAGATGGCAAAGCCACAGCAGGATGAAAGAGCCGACCTTCCGACCATCGGGATTTCGACAGTTGAGAATTCTGCGAAAGCGGGATTATCGGGAATAGCGGTTGAGGCTGGCAGGACATTCATTCTAGGTTTCGGTGAAACCATCGCTGCAGCAAACGACAGGGGTCTCTTCATAGAGACAGTCAGTCGCGTGAGAAAGGACGCCAGGAAGTGAGCACCCAAAGCCGGCCTCTGAAAATAGCAATCGTGGCCGGTGAAGAATCCGGTGATCTTCTTGGTGCCGATCTGATCGATGCGCTGCGGAGCCAGACAGACCGGCTTGTCGATATAGTCGGCGTCGGAGGCGATCACCTCGCGGCGCGGGGCATGAAGTCTTTCTTCGATCCGCACGAGATCGCCCTCATGGGGCTGGGCGCAATTCTGAAGAATTTGCCGGGGTTGATGCGGCGCATTGGACAGACCGCGCAGCGCATAATTGCGGAAAAACCGGATTGCGTTCTTCTCATCGACAGTCCCGAGTTCACTCACCGTGTCGCTCAAAAGATAAGAGCCGCGAAACCTACAATTCCCATTGTGAAATATATAGCGCCGAGTGTGTGGGCATGGCGGCCGCAGCGTGCCCGGGCGATGAAAGCCTATTTTGACCATGTGCTGACCATTCTCCCATTCGAGGTAGAGGTCATGCAGCAGTTGAGCGGACCGAGCGCCACCTATGTGGGGCACCGTCTTTCCAGCTATGAGCCAATATTGAAGGCAAGGGCTGAACAAAAAATACTGGAATTGCAACGGACTGATGAAACCCGGAAAACGCTGCTTGTTCTCCCCGGATCTCGTCGTACTGAAATCCAGTTGTTGATGGAACCGTTTGGCCAGGCTGTGGGCGAACTTGCTGCCAGAATCGAAAAGCTCGATGTCGTTTTGCCGACATTGCCGCGCATTGAGGAAATGGTGCGGGATCTTTCAAAGAATTGGGCCGTCAAGCCGCTCATTGTGCTCGGGGATGAAGAAAAGTGGAAAGCGTTTTCCAAGGCTGACGCGGCGCTCGCCGCTTCCGGAACGGTTTCGCTGGAGCTCGCCCTGTCACGCATTCCAAGCGTGCTTTCCTATAAGGCGGACTGGTTTGCTCGCAAGTTTCTGATGCCTAAAATCACGATCTGGAGCGCGGCGCTGCCCAATATCATCGCCGATGAGCCGGTTGTTCCTGAGTATTTCAATGAGTTCGTTCGCCCCGGAATGCTTGCACGTAATCTTGAGCGCCTGATGCGGCCCGGATCGGCGCGGCAGGCGCAGCTAGACGGATTCGATAAGGTCGCTTCGATTATGGAGACGGAGCAGCCGTCTGGTGAGATCGGGGCGCGGGTCGTTCTCGAACTGGCAGGCAATAGTGCTCCCAGTTTCAGTTGAATCGCTGGAGAGTGTACGGTCTCTTTGTTTTACGCACTGAGTGCAGGACCGTACTTTTGCCGGAAATGCTTAAGCCCAAGAGTTGACTGCTTGCGAGCAGGCATAAAAAAAACCCGGTTGTTAGACAACCGGGTTTTTGCGGGCTGATGCTTATTTACGCTTTGCGAGCGGCACGTAATCGCGTTCGGCAGCACCCGTGTAGAGCTGGCGCGGACGACCGATCTTCTGCTGCGGGTCTTCGATCATTTCCTTCCACTGTGCAACCCAGCCGACGGTGCGAGCGAGTGCAAAAAGAACCGTGAACATTTCGGTCGGGAAGCCGAGGGCCTTCAGCGTGATGCCGGAATAGAAGTCGATGTTCGGATAAAGCTTCTTCTCGATGAAGTATTCATCCGTCAGGGCGATCTTTTCCAGCTCCATTGCAACGTCGAGCAGCGGATCGTCCTTGATGCCGAGTTCGCCCAGAACTTCATGGCAGGTTTTCTGCATGATTTTGGCACGCGGATCGTAGTTCTTATAAACGCGGTGGCCGAAGCCCATCAGACGGAACGGATCGTTCTTGTCTTTTGCACGCGCGATATATTCAGGAATACGGTCGACAGAACCGATTTCAGCCAGCATGTTAAGCGCGGCTTCATTTGCGCCGCCATGGGCAGGACCCCAGAGGCAGGCAACACCGGCAGCAATACATGCAAAGGGATTGGCGCCCGACGAACCGGCAAGGCGCACGGTCGAGGTCGAGGCGTTCTGCTCATGATCTGCGTGGAGAATGAAGATGCGGTCCATCGCACGCGCCAGAACCGGATTGACCTTATAATCCTCGCAAGGAACTCCGAAGCACATGTGCAGGAAGTTCGATGCGAAATCGAGATCGTTCTTCGGATACATGAACGGCTGGCCGATATGGTATTTGTAGGCCATGGCAGCGAGCGTTGGGACCTTGGCGATCAGGCGAATGGAGGCAACCATACGTTGATGCGGGTCAGTGATATCCGTGGAATCGTGATAGAATGCTGACATCGCGCCCACGCAACCGACCATCACTGCCATAGGATGGGCATCACGGCGGAAGCCCGTGAAGAACTTTGTCATCTGCTCGTGGATCATCGTGTGGCGCGTCACACGATAATCGAAGTCAGCCTTCTGGGTTGCCGTGGGCAGTTCACCGTAAAGAAGCAGGTAGCAGGTTTCCAGAAAATCACCGTGTTCGGCAAGCTGATCGATCGGGTAGCCGCGATAGAGCAGGGTGCCTTCATCACCATCGATGTAGGTGATTTTGGATTCGCACGATGCCGTGGACGTGAAGCCAGGATCGTAGGTGAACATCTGGGAGTTCTTGTAGAGTGGACCGATATCGACGACGTCTGGTCCGACAGTGCCTTGTCGCACAGGCAGGTCGAATGTTTTGCCTTCTAGTGTAAAGCTGGCTGTCCTATCTGACATCGTGTTTCCTTTCATGTCCACTTTGCCGCCCGCACGACGGCAGAATTGAAATCGTCGTTATGATTTGTCTTTTATGTCTTGGAATGGTCTCGCCCCCGCGGGAACCATTCACGCATTATCCTAACGATTTTGCCCGTCAAACTATCCCAAACAGTTCGCGATGCAATGCGTAATTTGAACTATTTACGCCGGTTTTGTCACGTCAGCGTGAATGTTCCCACCTTAACCGATTTGATCGCGAATGCGTCCCAGCGACTCTTCACGACCAAGGACGAAAAGCACATCGAACACGCCCGGAGAGGTGGCGCGGCCTGTGAGCGCTGCTCGTAATGGTTGCGCAATCTTGCCGAGTTTCATCCCGGTTTTTTCTGCGTGAGTCCGCACAGCGGCGTCGAGAGACTCGACAGTCCATTCCGCCGTAGCTTCCAGATCAGGCAGAACAGACTTGAGTACGGCGCGGCCCTCTTCATTCAGGAGGGAGGCTGCCTTCTCGTCAAGATCAAGGGGACGAGCAGCGAAGATAAACTTCGATCCATCGGCCAGCTCCACGAGAGTTTTGGCGCGATCCTTCAGGCCCGGCATGGCGGCGAGCAGTTGTGCGCGTCGCTTCTCGTCCAATGCGCCCGCGATTTCCTTGCCGCCTTCGATTTCGGGAAGAACAGCTATAAGCGCATCATAAAGCGCCCGGTCATCGCTGGCTCGCATATAGACGCCATTGATCGCTTCCAGTTTCTGAAAATCGAAGCGGGCCGCACCCTTATTGATGTCCTTCACATCGAACCATTCGATCATCTGTTCGGTCGACATGATTTCGTCGTCGCCGTGGCTCCAACCGAGGCGCACGAGATAGTTGCGCAGGGCCGCAGGCAGATAGCCCATCGCACGGTAGGCATCGACACCCAAAGCGCCATGGCGCTTGGAGAGTTTTGCACCGTCTGCTCCATGAATAAGCGGGATATGCGACATTTGCGGTACATCCCAGCCCATCGCGTTGTAGATGACGGTCTGCCGTGCGGCATTGGTCAGATGATCGTCGCCACGAATGATATGAGTCACACCCATATCGTGATCATCGACAACAACTGCGTGCATGTAGGTGGGCGTTCCATCGGAACGCAGGATGATGAAATCATCGAGATCTTTGTTAGGGAAGCGTACGTCACCCTGTACCGCATCCTGCACGAGTGTTTCACCTTGCTGCGGTGCCTTGATGCGGATGACCGGCTTCACGCCAGTAGGTGCTTCCGACGGATCGCGATCACGCCAGCGCCCGTCATAGCGTGGCGGACGACCTTCGGCCCGCGCTTTTTCGCGCATTTCTTCCAGTTCTTCCGGCGTTGCATAGCAGTAATACGCCTTGCCGAGAGCAACGAGTTCTTCTGCCACTTCGCGATGGCGAGGCGCGCGCTCGAATTGCGAGATGGCTTCGCCGTCCCAATCCAGACCCAGCCATGTGAGCCCATCGAGAATGGCAGCCGTCGCGGCGTCAGTGGAACGTTCCCGGTCCGTGTCTTCGATACGCAGCAGCATCTTGCCGCCATTGTGCTTGGCATATAGCCAGTTGAACAAAGCGGTGCGCGCGCCGCCAATGTGCAGATAGCCCGTGGGCGAAGGGGCAAAACGGGTAACGACCGGTTTCGACATGATAGCTCCACTATGTCGTGCGCCATTCCAAAGCAGCGGCAAATGCCGGAGAGACAGGCGCGAACTTGAATTCTAATGCCTGCACGAGACAACCCGGCAGGTAATCGCGGTTCGTTAAACGAACTCACTCGATTTTGGCTGCGGTTCATGTAGCATAGGCAGCAATGTGCGCAAGGGCTTCACACCCCTTTCGCACTGATGTGCCGTCGTTCTTTCGGGCTAGCTTGACGGCGTGGGCGAACTTTTGCGGTCAGGCGGGGGCATGACAGGCATTAGGGAAGCGAGCGATATAGACGAACGGGCGCTTGTCAGAAGTTTGCCTGATGGTTCGATGCGCACCTTATTTCCGGAAGCATGGCCTCTAAGTGAACCCGAAGTAAACACAACGCCCGTCAAGCTTCCCGCGCCGAGTTTCCGTGAACGGATTCTGTCTATACCGTCGCTCACGGGCAGGCAGGTCAAAGCCGCAGCCGAAACGGAAGCCGGACGAGGCATAACCTTTCTTTTGCTTCCGGTTTTTGCCGGTATTGGCGCGATAATCTATTTCACGCTTTCGTTCGAACCTGCATGGACGCCAATTCTGTCCATGCTGGCGATTGGCATCATCTTGCGAATTGCGACGCGCAGGCATTTCGCGGTGGCCCAAGGCGGGACCTTGGCCGTCGCTCTGGTCGCGGGGCTTGTTGTGGGCAAATGGGAGACGGAACGTCGGGCCACACCGATGTTGGGCTCCGACGTGGCGACGCGTGTGACAGGCCGGGTTGTTGCACTTGAATATCAGGATAATGACAGCTGGCGGATAACGCTTGAGCTACTCCAGACAGAACGCCCGAAACTTCGATTTCCGCCGAAGCGCGTTCGCATCAATGCCAGAGACATACCGGCGACAACTGCGATTGGCAGCGGACTGTCTGGTTTCGCCCGACTGCGTATTCCGTCGGGCCCTGTCCGGCCCGGAAACTACGATTTCTCTTTTCACGCTTATTTCAACGGCATTGGCGCCAACGGGTTCTTTCTCGGAACGCCCAAAGAAACGGCTGTTCCTCCACCAGACGAATTGACGGCGGAAATGTCCCAGTGGATTGCCATGCTGCGGGTCCGGGTTTCCGAGCGCATTGAGGAGGTGATCGGAGGAGAGGACGGTAGCGTCGCTTCGGCGCTTGTGGCAGGCACCCGTGCGGGGATCAGCGAGCAAACCAATGAGGATCTGCGCAAGGCAGGGCTGGCGCATATTCTGTCGATTTCGGGTTTGCATATGGCGCTCGCTGCTGGCGTTGTCATGTTGACACTACGATCCGCCTTCGCGCTATTCCCCGCTTTCAGCGTACGACATCCGGTGAAGAAATATGCGGCGTTTCTCTCCCTGTTAAGCTGTACCTTCTATCTTGCCATGTCCGGTGCGGACGTCGCTGCGCAACGAAGCTACGTGATGATCGCGGTTATGCTTGGGGCACTGCTGATTGATCGCGCTGCCATCAGCATGCGCAATCTGGCCGTCGCGGCGCTTGCCATGATAGCGCTTTCACCGCATGAAATCTTGGGGCCGAGTTTTCAAATGTCATTTTCTGCCACTGCCGCGTTGATCGCCGGTTATGCTTGGTGGAGCGAACGCAATGCGAACAGGCATATTGGTGCGGAGAAGCGTGGCAAGGCCACGTATGGCGTCGCCCGACGGATATTGAAGCCGGTCACGGCAGCGGCAGGCACCTCGCTCATTGCCGGGCTGGCGAGTGGAATTTTTGCCGCTTATCATTTTAACAATACAGCGCCTTTGGGGCTGGTGGGAAATGTCCTCGCTGAACCCGTAATCGCGCTCCTTGTCATGCCCTTTGCTGTTTTCGGGCTTCTGCTGATGCCTTTGCAGCTGGACTGGGTGCCTTTGCAGATAATGGGTTGGGGGATTTTCGCGGTCAGGCACATTGCTGCATTCGTTGCGGCATGGTCGCCAGACGGGAATCCCGGACCGATGCCCTCGCTCACGCTCGTATATTGGACCATTGCGCTGGTTCTGGCTGTGGTGCTTTCCACCAGGCTAAAGTTGTTGGCACTCCCATTTATCGTTTTAGGATTGGGTGTTTTTATGAAAGAGCCTTTTCCAGATATCGTCATATCCGAAGATGCCAAACTAGTGGGTGTACGATTGGCGGATGGAAGGCTCGCGGTTAATCGAAATCGACCATCACAATTCACAATCAATAATTGGAAAACCGCTTATTTGATCGACGAAATAATTCCCCCGGTTGCGGTAAAAAAGGAAAAGCAGTCCGCGTCCCATGGTTTCGAGTGTGATGAGGGAGTGTGCACGATCAATTTGCGTGATGGTCGCACCCTTGCCTATACCGGAGAAACCACAATGCAGGAGATCGCCTGCAATATCGGAAATGTGGTTATTCTCGCTGTTCCAGGTAAGGATGCGGCATGTCATCGTTCAACGATTACCAGCATTAGTAAACGCGATCTTGCGCTCAAAGGCGCCGTGGAAATCAGGCTCGGACAACAACGCGATGAAAATCGCTCTCTGACGACGACGGAGAAAACACCCGAAGCTGGAAAGCCCAAAACAAGCCAGCCGGGGCCTGACTTCCGGCCGGAAGACCGAATTACCTATGCCGTTGAGGCGCCAAGCCGTCCCTGGCATTTGCACCGCATCCATTCGCGCGCAGCACGCGGCTTGCCCGAAAGAGAGTACAAACCCAAATCCGCTTCCATTCAAAACGTAGCGGACTGTGCGTCAGACACGGGCGATAACCCAACACGCTGCGATTGATTGTGAGCGGTATTAGGTTCGCGTTTCAATCCCACCGTTCAATCCTGTCATGTCTCATCTTCATCAAAGCCGCTTCGCATTTTTGCTGGAAATGCTCTAGTAACGGCGGATCAGACCGACAAGCTTGCCCTGCACGCGCACACGATCAGGACCAAATATCCTCGTTTCATAAGCGGGATTAGCCGCTTCGAGAGCGATGGAGGCACCTTTGCGGCGAAAGCGCTTCAGGGTTGCCTCCTCGTCATCGACCAATGCCACTACGATTTCACCGGGGTTGGCGGAATCTCCGCGTTTGATAATCACTGTGTCCCCGTCGAAAATTCCGGCATCGATCATCGAATCTCCTTTCACCTCAAGCGCGTAATGCTCTCCCGCGCCGATCATTTCCGGCGGAAGGCTGAGGGAATGGGTCTGATTCTGGATGGCGGAGATTGGTACACCCGCAGCTATTCGCCCCATGACCGGTACGGAGACAGTGGCGGATGATGTGTCGTCATTGGTCGCTATGGGGGCAGGGCGGGCTGGCGGAGGGGGTGGCGCTTTGCCCAGACTGCCTTCTATAACGCTTGGAGCAAACTTCTTTTGCGCATTGAGCCCAGGAGCGATGGAATCAGGCAGGCGCAACACCTCAAGCGCGCGCGCTCTGTTTGGCAGGCGACGGATAAAACCACGCTCTTCCAAGGCTGTGATCAGGCGATGGATACCCGATTTTGAAGCCAGATCGAGCGCTTCTTTCATCTCATCGAAAGATGGTGGGATGCCCGTTTCTTTCAGACGTTCGTGAATGAACAGCAGAAGCTCGTGCTGCTTACGGGTCAACATGCGCGACACCCTCCCGGCCAAGAATCGAGAAAAACAAAACCAGAACGAACACTATATGTTCCAGTCTTGTTCTGCAATGGTTTTAAAACCGTTAACGTTGAATAAGAGGAAAGACAGCATGTTCTGACGCCAGGCTGTTGCCACCAAACAGGTCAGGCGACGTTCTGAATAATATATACCGCACTACGGTTTAGGATGGTTTCCTCATGTTCAGATGAAGAAGGTCGCATTATAACATGAGGATTCGGCAGTCATCGCCGATAGCGGCTGCGGGAGCATTCTCCTCCCTGATGAGAAGCGCTCTTGAGCGGACAAGCGCCGACAGCATGGACGAATCCTGCACGGGGAAAGGCGATGCGACCAATGTTCCGTCGGTACGTGATTCGACTGTCGCCCGGATATAATCGCGACGATGATCGTTAGCGGGCAGGGCGATGCCCAGCTTGGCCGGACGGATGTCGGCCTCAGAGTTGGTTCCGGCAAGTCTGGCGACAAGCGGCCTGAGAAACACAAGGCTGCACACCAGGCTCGAAACAGGATTGCCCGGAAGTCCGATGACATGGACGATCTTGCCGTTTACCTCGACGCGTCCGTACATCAGCGGCTTGCCTGGCCGCATGGCGATCTTCCAGAAATCGAGCTCGACTCCAAGTTTTCGCAGCGCGCCATGCACGAAGTCCCGGTCGCCGACGGAAGCACCGCCAATTGTAACCAGAATGTCGATATCGCTTTGCAGGCTGTCTTCTATTGCTTGCTCGATTTTCGCGGGATCATCGGGAATGATCCCCTTATCTTGCGGAGTCCCGCCGGCTCGCCTCACGATTTCGGCAATTCCAACGCTGTTCGACGCAACGATCTGATCCTTTCCGGGTATTTCGCCCGGAAGCACTAGTTCATCCCCGGTGGCAATAATTGCCACTTTGGGCTTTTTGAATACATCGATTTTCGCATTACCGCTGGCGGCTGCCAGCGATAAGGCGGCAGCATCCAGTTCGCGCCCTGTTGGAATTACAATGTCGCCCGGCGAAAAATCGAGACCCGCGCGGCGTATATGCCGCCCCGGCTCTATACCTTCGTGGACAGTCAACCGGTTGCTCGAACGCTCGGTGTGCTCCTGAATGACGATTGCATCCGTGCCCTTGGGCAACGGCGCACCTGTGAAAATGCGGACTGCCTGTCCGATTCCTAATTCGCCCTCGAAGCGGTTGCCCGCTGCCGATTCACCAATGATATCAAACTGAACAGGATAGGAGATGTTGTCGGGTGCGATCAGGGCATATCCATCCATCGCCGAACCGTCAAAAGGTGGTTGTAGAAGATGCGCCAGCACGGGCGTTGCAACGACACGCCCACCCGCATTGGACAATTCAACTTCCTCAATGCCACGCGGCTCCGCCGACTTCAGAATGCGGGCCAGTGCTTCATCGACCGGGAGAAGGGACATGGCGTTTCCTCTCAAACTGGTTTGCTGACTGTCTAAACCATAAAAACCGGCCGGAACAATTGATCCAAAGCAAAGTCTGCAGCAATCTCCAAAAGCAGTTTATGCGGTCCAGTCACCTGATTTGCCGCCGCTCTTTTCGATAACGCGAATGCCGCCGATCTCCATATGCTTATCGACCGCTTTGGCCATATCGTAGATAGTGAGGCAGGTTACTGAAACGGCGGTGAGCGCTTCCATTTCCACACCGGTGCGCCCTGTGAGCTTGGCGAGGGCACGAACGCGCAGGCCTGGCAGAGTATGATCGGGCTCGATTTCGACCGAAACCTTGGTCAGCATCAACGGGTGGCAGAGAGGAATCAGATCGGCGGTCTTTTTTGCTGCCATGATGCCGGCTAGACGCGCTGTACCTATAACGTCACCTTTTGCGGCGTTGCCTTCCACAATGAGCGCCAGCGTTTCCGGCTTCATTGTGACCGTTCCCACGGCCACAGCCTGACGTTCGGTTTCGTTCTTCGCTCCAACATCCACCATATTGGCAGCGCCGCTCTGGTCGATATGAGTGAGTTTGGAGACCATCAGTCAAGCCCTGCCGGTCAGGAGTTCACGGGTCGCCGCTGCCACATCTGCCTTTCGCATCAGGCTCTCTCCGATGAGGAACGTCCCAATTCCCGACTTTTCCAGACGCAGGCAATCTTCGTGGGTGAAAATGCCACTTTCCCCTACCAGCAAACGGTCGGGCGGAGCCATTTTCGACAAACGTTCGGAAACTGCGAGATCAACCTCAAAGGTACGCAAATTGCGGTTGTTGACACCCAGCAGACGCGAGGAAAGCTTTAATGCGCGTTCCATCTCGGTCTCATCGTGTACTTCGATGAGAGCGTCCATACCGAGTTCAAAAGCGGTTTCTTCCAGCGCTTTTGCAAGATCATCGTCGACGCTTGCGAGAATGATCAGAATGCAGTCGGCTCCCCAACTGCGCGCTTCATGCACCTGATAGGTATCGAACAAAAAGTCTTTGCGAAGTGCCGGGAGACCACATGCGTTGCGGGACGCGGTCAGAAATTCTGGCGCTCCTTGAAAAGATGGCGCGTCGGTCAGCACGGAGAGACATGCCGCACCACCCGTCTCGTAAGCTTGCGCAAGTACAGGCGGATCGAAATCAGGACGGATAAGGCCTTTCGACGGGCTTGCCTTCTTGATTTCGGCGATCAACGCGAATTCACCGGCAGCGCGTTTCGCCTCCAGTGCCTTGAGAAAACCGCGCGGTGCTTCCTGATCCTTGGCACGCGCTTTCAGATCGGCCACACTGCGCTCGGCCTTGGCAGCGGCGATTTCGTCGCGCTTATAGGCCTCGATCTTGCGCAAAATATCGGTGGACATAGTTTGATCCTTCCGTCAGGCGGTGTTGTCGTTCGACACGGCAATCACCTTCTGCAAAACAGCAAGTGCTGCTCCGCTATCGATGGAATGTGACGCTTGCTCGATGCCTTCTTTCAGGTCTTTCGCCTTGCCGGCGATGACGAGTGCGGCGCCTGAATTGAGCAACACGATGTCTCGATAGGCGTTTTTGTCGCCTTCGAGCACGCCCAGCAGAGCCTTGGCGTTGGCAGAAGCTTCGCCGCCTTTCAGTTCCACCGGATCGCAACGACGAAGCCCGACATCTTCCGGCGCTATTTCAAACGTGCGGATTTGACCGTTTTCGAGGGCCGCAACCTGCGTTGTGCCTGCGGTGGTCATTTCATCGAGACCATCCCCATAGACAACCCAAGCCGCTTCGGAGCCCAGCTCTTTGAGCACTTCGGCCAATGGTACCAGCCATTGGGGCGCAAATACTCCAACGAGCTGACGCTTGACGCTAGCCGGATTGGAAAGGGGACCAAGCAGATTGAAGATGGTGCGTGTGCCCAGTTCGACGCGAGATGGGCCGACATGGCGCATGGCGGAATGGTGCATCGGCGCGAACATGAAGCCAAGACCGGCTTCCTTAATGCTGCGGCCAATCGTGTTTGCATCAGCTTCGATATTGATGCCGAGCGCGGCAAGCGCGTCCGCCGCACCTGAGCGAGAGGAAAGCGCGCGGTTGCCATGCTTGGCGACGGGCACGCCGGCCCCGGCTACAACAAATGCGGAGCAGCTTGAAACATTGTAGGAGCCGGACTGGTCGCCGCCGGTTCCGACTATATCGATTGCGTTGTCGGGAGCGGAAACCTCCAGCATGCGCGAGCGCATGGAGGCAACGGCACCGGCGATTTCCGGTACGGTTTCACCGCGTACACGCAACGCCATCAGCAATCCACCTATCTGCGATGGGGTTGCCTGGCCAGACATCATGATGTCGAAAGCGGCTTTGGAATCTTCCAGCGAAAGCGGCTCTCCGGCAGCGGCTTTCGCAATATAGGGTTTTAGATCAGCCATTTGGATGCCCACCGTCCTTAAAACGCCAGAGCGTTGTTGATGACGGTCTGGTTTATCCTAACAGGGTACTGCTTCTGCAATTCACCCACGAGCTGTTCAAGGACGTCGTCCGACAGCGAAGTTGCCAGATATTTCTGCTGCTGTTCCGGAATGGCTTCCGGTCCGGCGGCGGCAGGTTCGGTTACTTCAACAACCTTGAACAGAATCTGTGCATCATCAGAAGGGGCAGCGGCGCTGCCGGTAAAACCGTTCGTCCCGCGGAAAATCTGGGCCGCAGCAGCCGTTCCGATATCAGCATCGTTGGTCGTACGGATGATGCCGCGCTTGGTCTGCTTTTCGACACCCAGCTCCGCGGCAATTGTGTCGAGTGTCGCGCCGCCATCCAGCCGCTTCTTCAGTTCGTCCACACGCTGGTTGAGGCGCTTGACAGCCTCTTCGCCCTTCCACGCAGCCACAGCCTTATCCTTGACTTCATCGAGCGTGCGGTCACGTGCCGGGGTGATGCCGTCAACCTGATACCAGAGATAACCGACATTACCCATCGTCAGGGCGTCGTTGTCAAAACCCTGGTCGGCCTGGAAAGCAGCGGCAAGAAGTGCTTCCGAGTTCGGTAGCTCGACAGGATTACCGGCAGGATCGTTTCCTTCGGCATCGACTGCTTCCACGGTAACAGATTTCAGGCTCAGCTTCTTTGCGACATCGGCCATGGATGCGCCGTCAGAGCGTTCCTGTTCATAGGAATCATGAATGCCGCTGATGCTGCTTGCTGCGATATTATTCGCTAGGGTGGTACGAATTTCGCCTTCAACTTCGGTGAGCGGCTTCACATGAGCCGGTTCGATCTGCGTCACGCGCAGAATGACCGGACCGAAGCTGCCCTTTACGACCGGGCTGACACCATTCTCCGCCAAAGCAAAAGCTGCATCTGCAACCGCCTGGTCGGGTATAGCGGACTTCTCAAACGTACCGAGCTTCAGGTCGTCTTCGGTTTTGCCCTGTTCCTTGCCGATATCGGCGAAGCTCGTTCCAGCGGCGATTTTCTGTTGAGCTGCTTCAGCTGCAGCGTCATCGGCAAAGTTCAACTGCTCGATGGCACGCTTTTCGACCGTGCTGAAGCGGTCCTTGTTCTTTTCGTAATATTCGTTGATTTCGTCCTGCGTGACAGCAGACGGATCGGCAATGTCAGCCGGTTCCAGCTTCACGTAGCTGATCTTCCGGTATTCCGGCGCCTTGTACTCGTCCTTGTGCGCTTCGAAATAGGTCTTGAGCGCATCTTCGGATGGAGCGGGGATGACATCGGCCTTTTCAGCCTGAATGGTTACATAGTCGACGCTGCGGGTTTCACCCTGATAGAGAGCCAATGCCTTCAACGCTGCGTCCGGAAGCTTGATGCCATCCGTTGCGGCTTCCACGATCTGCTGGCGGCGGGCGACTTTGGCGCGATTGTCGAGATAGTCCTGCGCACGAATGCCGGATTGACGAAGGACCGCATCGAACTGGGCGCGGCTGAAGTTACCGCTTGCATCATGGAATGACGGATCTTCGCCCGTCAGCCGCGCAATTCCGTCCTTGGAAAGACCAAGCTGCATGTTGCGCGCGCCTTCATCCAGAACAACGCCGGCCGCAAGCTGGGCAAGTACCTGATTTTCGACGCCGAGCGTTTTTGCCTGTTCTCGCGTCAAACGCTGGCGAAACTGCTGCGACAGGCGCATCATCTGTTGTTCGTAAGCGAAACGATAATCAGAGGCGCTGACTTCTGACCCGCCAGCCGTCAAAGCGGCATTGCCTGACAGCCCCCCGCGAAAGACATCGGAGATGCCCCAGATCGCAAAGCTCAGTACAAGCAGGCCAAGCAGAAGTTTGGCGACCCAGGATTGAGCGGCGGAACGCAGGCTGTCGAGCATTGGAAACCCTTCAAGAACAAAACGAAGCTCGGCTTTTATAGATAGAGCCAGTCAGGGGATAACCTTAAGCCAGCCCTCTATGCAAGGTCTCATTGCATGTGGGAACCTAAGAACATTTGCATTGCGGCACGAATACGCTTAGTCAGTGGCAAATTTTGGCGTTGGCCCGCTTTCAATGTGTGGTCACGCCTGCTGTTTCGAACAGGCGAGGAGAGTGAAATGACTCCGGGAATCCGTCCGCTGGTTGCTGGCAACTGGAAGATGAATGGAACGGGAGAATCCCTGACCGAACTGCGTGCGATTGCTGCGGGCTTGAGTTCCGATCTCGGCCGCAAGCTGGATGCAGTCATCTGCGTTCCTGCCACGCTCCTTTCTCGTGCGGCGGAAACGCTGGAAGGCGAGACCGTCGGTCTCGGTGGGCAGGACGCTCACCATAAAGTATCTGGCGCGCATACAGGCGATGTCTCTGCCGAGATGCTCAAGGAAGCAGGCGCGACGCATGTTATTGTCGGACATTCCGAGCGCCGCACCGATCATCATGAAAGCAATGAGATTGTTCGCGCCAAGACCGAAGCCGCCTGGGCCGCAGGTTTGATCGCAATCGTTTGCGTCGGCGAGACAGCCGATGAGCGCAAGGCGGAGCGCACGCTGGACGTTATCGGCTCGCAGATCGCCGGTTCCTTGCCCGATGGTGTAGATGCGGAGAATACGATCATCGCTTATGAGCCGGTTTGGGCGATCGGTACGGGTTTGACGCCGACGGTGCAGGATGTGCGCGCCGCACATGCCTTCATGCGTGAGCAATTGATTGAACGTTTCGGCACGAAAGGTGCGCACCTTCGGCTGCTCTATGGCGGTTCGGTCAAGCCCGCTAACGCATTGGAATTGCTTGGCGTCGCGGATGTGGACGGTGCGCTTGTCGGCGGTGCGAGCTTGAAGGCGAATGATTTTCTCGCCATATGCGAAACCTATCGTAATTTGTAACCGGCGCTTCACGTCTGTCTATCTTGGTCTCGGGGCTTGGATTATCGGACAATAGCGTGTAAAGAGCCGCTCTAGTTTTAGGGATGTAAAGACCGTAACCCATGCAGACCGTACTCATTGTCATTCACTTGTTGATCGTGCTGGCGCTTGTCGGCGTTGTGCTTATCCAGCGTTCGGAAGGCGGCGGCCTTGGCATTGGCGGTGGCTCGGGGTTCATGACGGCTCGCGGTGCTGCGAATGCGCTGACCCGCACGACGGCCATTCTTGCGATCGGCTTCTTTGCGACATCGCTTATCCTTGGCATCATGGCGCGCTACGGCGAAAAGCCGACCGACATCCTCAACCGTATCCCGGCGGCAACCGGGAGCCAGACAGCCCCGGCTGGTGGAAACGGCGGTGGTATTCTTAACCAGTTGGGTGGCGAGTCTTCGCGTCCAGACGCAAATCAGTCAGCACCTGCCGCTCCAGGCGCAGGCACCCCGACAACGCAGCCGGATGCTGCGCAGCCACAGGCGCCGGCTGTACCGGAAACCCCGGCCAATCCGGTTCCAAGCTCGCAGTAAAAAAGCGCAGTATGAAACCAATGCGAAAACCGGTCCTTGTGGCCGGTTTTCTTTTTGTTAACTATCGGGCTGCAAAGTGTTGCAGGTAGGCAATAGGCGTCGCCGAATCGCATTGCAGAACAGCGGCGCTGAATTGAGAACCGGATCGCTTTGCAGTAAGCAGGGCGAAAGTCTGGTCGCAATCAATGCGGCAGGCGTTTCTCCCTTGTGCTTGATTTTTCGGGAACCGAACATGTTTTCACGCCGTATTCTGATGGCAGGTATTGCAAGTCTCTGCATTGGGGCGACTGCTCCGGCATTTGCAGCTTCGCCGGTAAGCGCCGAAGCGCAGCTCAACGAAGCTGCCGCATCCGTTCAGCAGGTCGCTCTTTCAAGCGATACCAAGGCCAACCCGGAAAAGCCGAAGAAGAAAAAGGCTTCCAAGGGCGGCAATGCGGTAAAAGCCAGCAAGTACAATATCGATCCGAAATTCCGGGCGCAGGAGGTAGCGTTTAGCGGCTATAAGCCTGGCACGATCGTGATCGACCCGAAACAGCGTTTCCTCTACCTCGTAGAAACATCGTCGACTGCTCGCCGCTATGGCATTGCTGTCGGCAAGCAGGGGTTGGAGTTCAAGGGCACCGGAACAATCAATGCGAAGCGCGAGTGGCCGCGCTGGATTCCGACCAAGGAAATGATCGAGCGCGATCCCGCTCATTATGGACGCTTCAAGAACGGTATGGATGGCGGTCCGGGCAACCCGCTTGGTTCTCGCGCCCTCTATCTGTTCCAGGGGAACAAGGATACCTACATCCGCATTCATGGTACCGTCCAGCCTTGGACCATCGGTAGCTCGGCTTCCAACGGCTGCTTCCGCATGATCAATGAGGATGTGATGGATCTTTACGATCGCGTCGGTCTTGGCACTGAAGTGGTTGTTCTGTGATCTGCAAATGACTAAGTGAATGTGGCCGGGCTTCGGGTCCGGCCTTTTCTTTTGCGCTCACGAGCCTTTGGGAAGCTGTGGATTTCGAGCTTCGGCATGGCTTTATGCGAACAGGAGCGCTAGAGAACAGAGTATTCGCTCCGGGGTTTTGGCTCCGGTTTTTCTTTGTGCAATGACGATTACCGCCTGGCTCCGGTGGAAAACGACCGCCGGGATGCATTTTCTTGTGGCGGAATCAATCAAGAAAGTCTAACGAGATAAGCCCATGGCGCGATATGTATTCATCACTGGCGGCGTGGTTTCTTCCCTTGGAAAAGGCATAGCTGCCGCAGCACTGGCTGCACTCCTTCAGGCACGTGGTTACCGCGTGCGTATCCGTAAACTCGACCCCTATCTGAATGTCGATCCCGGCACGATGTCGCCTTACCAGCATGGTGAGGTGTTCGTCACTGACGATGGTGCTGAAACTGACCTTGATTTGGGCCATTACGAGCGGTTCACCGGTCGTCCCGCCAACCAGCAGGACAACATTACCACCGGTCGCATCTACCGCAACATCATCGAAAAGGAACGCCGCGGCGATTATCTCGGTGCGACGGTTCAGGTCATTCCGCACGTGACCGACGAGATCAAGAATTTCGTCCTGGAAGGCAACGAAGATTACGATTTCGTGCTTTGCGAAATCGGCGGCACGGTTGGCGATATCGAAGCCATGCCGTTCCTCGAAGCCATTCGACAGCTTGGCAATGAACTGCCGCGCGGTACGGCGGTTTACATCCATCTGACCCTGATGCCGTATATCCCGGCGGCGGGCGAATTGAAGACGAAGCCTACCCAGCATTCGGTGAAGGAGCTGCGCTCTATCGGCATTGCTCCAGATATCCTTCTGGTTCGCGCCGACCGCGAGATTCCGGAATCGGAGCGGCGCAAGCTTTCCTTGTTCTGTAACGTCCGCGAAAGCGCGGTCATTCAGGCGCTCGACGTGGCCACGATCTACGATGTTCCGATTGCCTACCATAAGGAAGGACTCGATTCGGAAGTCCTGTCGGCGTTCGGTATTGATCCGGCTCCAAAGCCGCGAATGGATCGCTGGGAAGAAGTTTCCCACCGTCTCCACAACCCAGAAGGCGAAGTGACCATTGCCATTGTCGGCAAATATACCGGCCTCAAGGACGCCTATAAGTCTCTGATCGAAGCGCTTTATCACGGCGGCCTTGCCAATAAGGTGAAGGTCAATCTCGATTGGATTGAAGCAGAAGTCTTTGAAAGCGAAGATCCGGCTCCCTATTTGGAAAAGGTACACGGCATTCTGGTGCCGGGCGGTTTCGGTGAGCGTGGTGCGGAAGGCAAGATCCTTGCCGCGAAATTCGCCCGTGAACGCAAGGTTCCGTATTTCGGTATCTGCTTCGGCATGCAGATGGCATGCATCGAGGCAGCGCGTAATCTGGTCGGGATCCAGAATGCGTCTTCAACCGAGTTCGGTCCGACCAAAGAGCCAGTTGTCGGCCTGATGACCGAGTGGCTGAAGGGCAATATGCTCGAAAAGCGTGCTGCAGCAGGCGACCTTGGCGGCACGATGCGTCTCGGCGCATATGAAGCGGCGCTGAAACCGGGGTCGAAGATCGCGGAAATCTATGGTTCGACGGACATTTCCGAGCGCCATCGTCACCGCTACGAAGTCAATATCGACTACAAGGAACGTCTGGAAACAGCCGGACTGAACTTTGCAGGCATGTCACCGGATGGTGTTTTGCCGGAAACCGTCGAATATCCTGACCATCCCTGGTTTATAGGCGTTCAGTACCATCCGGAACTGAAATCCCGTCCGTTCGAACCGCATCCGCTCTTCGCTTCATTTATTGAAGCGGCGATAGAGCAGAGTCGTCTGGTCTAAAATCTGAACGCGCCTCTCGGGGCGCGTTTTCATTTCGGCTTTCAGGATACGGTCTTGTTTTCGACCCGCCTTTACGCCAGATAAGGTGCCTGAAAGGCATTCAGTATCGAGGTTCATGTCATGGCGGCTGCCAATTCATCCGTAAAAATCGGAAACGTTACCTTTTCAAACAGTGCGCCATTTGCCCTGATTGCGGGCCCGTGCCAGATGGAAACACGCGAACACGCTTTCGACATGGCAGGTCGCCTCAAGGAAATGACCGACAAGCTCGGCATTGGCCTGGTCTACAAGTCCAGCTTCGACAAGGCCAATCGCACCTCGTTGAAGGCGCAGCGCGGTATCGGCCTCGAAAAGGCGATGGAAGTGTTTGCCGACCTCAAGAAAGAGTTCGGTTTTCCCGTGCTGACGGATATTCATACGGAAGAGCAGTGCGCCGAAGTTGCTCCTGTGGTCGATGTCCTGCAAATCCCCGCATTCCTCTGCCGTCAGACCGATCTGCTGATCGCTGCCGCCAAGACCGGGCGTGCTGTGAACGTCAAGAAGGGTCAGTTTCTGGCGCCATGGGACATGAAGAATGTCCTTTCCAAAATCACGGAAAGCGGCAATCCGAATGTTCTGGCGACCGAACGTGGCGTATCTTTCGGCTATAATACGCTCGTTTCAGATATGCGCTCGCTGCCGATCATGGCTGGTCTTGGCGCGCCGGTTGTGTTTGATGCGACCCATTCCGTACAACAACCGGGCGGGCAGGGCGGTTCGTCAGGCGGGCAGCGCGAGTTTGTAGAAACGCTGGCTCGGGCAGCTGTGGCTGTCGGTGTTGCGGGGCTCTTCATCGAAACGCATCAGGATCCGGATAACGCCCCGTCCGATGGCCCAAATATGGTGCCGGTAGATAAGATGCCTGCACTTCTTGAAAAGCTCATGGCTTTCGATCGTATCGCCAAGGGGCTTTAAACAGTTCTCGGAGAATTTAAAAAGGCGGGGGATTTTCCTCCGCCTTTTGTTTCGCTAAGGCTTAAAAACTGGCTCGGTGCATAATCTTTTCTGCAAAGCTTCAGGATTATGCGCTAAGAAATGGCCGCATCGGATTTGTTAAGCGCCTCGCGGATATGGCGGGGCAATCTATAGGGAAGGACTGGTTCCTATGACTGCAATCATCGACATCGTCGGCCGCGAAATTCTCGACAGCCGCGGCAACCCGACCGTCGAAGTAGACGTCGTACTTGAAGATGGCTCTTTCGGACGCGCTGCCGTTCCGTCCGGCGCATCGACTGGCGCACATGAGGCCGTGGAGTTGCGCGACGGCGGCGGCCGCTATCTTGGCAAAGGCGTGGAAAAGGCTGTTGAAGCCGTCAACGGCAAGATTTTCAATGCTATTGCCGGATTGGATGCAGAAAGCCAGCTGCTTATCGACCAGACGATGATCGAGCTCGACGGTTCAGCCAACAAGGGCAATCTCGGCGCCAACGCAATTCTGGGCGTGTCGCTTGCCGTTGCCAAGGCTGCAGCTCAGGCGGCCGGCCTTCCGCTTTACCGCTACGTCGGTGGCGCAAACGCTCATGTTCTGCCGGTTCCCATGATGAACATCATCAATGGTGGCGCACATGCCGACAATCCGATCGACTTCCAGGAATTCATGATTCTTCCGGTTGGCGCTTCATCCGTTCGTGAGGCTGTTCGTTACGGTTCGGAAGTTTTCCACACGCTCAAGAAGCGTCTGAAGGATGCCGGTCATAACACCAATGTGGGTGATGAAGGTGGTTTTGCCCCGAACCTGAAGAACGCCCAGGCCGCGCTCGATTTCATCATGGAATCGATCGAGAAGGCTGGCTTCAAGCCGGGTGAAGATATCGCTCTTGGCCTCGATTGCGCTGCAACCGAGTTCTTCAAGGACGGAAACTACGTTTATGAAGGTGAACGCAAGACGCGCGATCCAAAGGCGCAGGCCAAGTATCTTGCCAAGCTCGCCAGCGATTATCCTATCGTCACGATCGAAGACGGCATGGCTGAAGACGATTGGGAAGGCTGGAAATATCTGACCGATCTTATCGGCAACAAATGCCAGCTTGTCGGCGACGATCTGTTTGTTACCAACTCGGCCCGCTTGCGCGATGGTATCCGCATGGGCGTTGCCAATTCGATTCTCGTCAAGGTTAACCAGATCGGATCGCTCTCGGAAACGCTCGATGCTGTCGAAACAGCGCACAAGGCCGGCTACACGGCTGTCATGTCGCATCGTTCGGGTGAAACCGAGGATTCGACGATTGCCGATCTCGCCGTTGCTACCAACTGCGGCCAGATCAAGACCGGCTCGCTGGCCCGATCTGACCGTACGGCGAAGTACAACCAGCTCATCCGTATCGAAGAAGAACTTGGCAAGCAGGCTCGCTATGCAGGCCGCAGCGCACTGAAATTCCTTTAATTTCTATCGCAAGAGGATGAGGAAACGGCAGCCTGATGGCTGCCGTTTCCAGTTTATGGAGCGTATCGTTCCATTTACTTCAGGCGTCGCTTTCTCTGTGGGAGAACATGATAACGATGCACATCATCGATGGAAGCGCATAAAGGAGGGCGCCCAACTGTGTGTTGAGGGAGTTTTCTTTTGTTTCCCATGCCATGAACCAATCCCCAGCGATAACCATGAAGCCAATGCCCCACACGGCAACAGCGCAGCATGCACCAAGAATTGTCCAGTTTTTGCCCGACGAAAATTTCGCGTAGCTGCCACGAAGATTGACGACCATTTTTACAAATCCGATAGTGGCGAGCACGCCCGCTAACGTTTCCATGGCTGTGATCACAGCAAGACCTGCATAGGGGACCCAACTTGCGGTAATCGCACGCCATGTCTGACCAGGAATACCATAAGTGTCGGACATAGCTAAAAGTGGCCGGATTGCATTTTCGGCAGTTCCTGAAAAATCAGCTGTATTATTAAGAAGGCTGAATATACCCCAGAGAGCGGGAAATAATGACATGATAATGCATGGAAAACGCTTTATTATTATTTCATCCATTTCATTGTCCTTTAAATTTAAAATTGATATTCGCTAAAAATATAATTCAATTATAGCACTAAGGATCGAGTATGGAATATTTAGTTTAATTTTTTTTGACAGTTATGTTATTTTTTATTTGTATTTATTCTAATATGTGACTGTCGTTCGAGGGGAATTTTTAAACTACTCTCATTGTTTAGATGCAGTCGGTCTGGCTCGGTCCAGTTGAGGGACGAGCTCTGCAGTTGAAAGTATCGCATTTCGATTGGACGGAGGATTTGACGAACCGTATTTGTATTGATATCAATATAAATACACCGCATGCGAGCTTGGTACTTGCATTAGCAGGAGTGCTCGAAACTTTGGGCGGAGATGTCAATCGGGAGAGAGAAATGGCTTATATCGAAGGATTTGTTGTCGCCGTACCAAGGGCGAACAAAGAACTCTATCGCAAACATGCTGCAGAGGCGGCGGTGTTATTCAAAGAGTTTGGCGTTACGCGGATGGTCGAAGCGTGGGGAGATGATGTGCCAGAAGGCAAGATCACAGATTTTCGCCGCGCGGTCAAAGCAGAGGCGGACGAGGAGGTGGTGTTTTCCTGGTTCGAATATCCTGACAAGGCAACGCGAGATGCTGCAAATAGCAAGATGATGAGCGATCCGCGCATGAAGACAATGGGCGATCAGATGCCATTTGACGGCAAGCGCATGATCTTCGGCGGCTTCTCCACCATTATAGATGTCTGATCCGATCAACCGTTTTGGTGGCAGGGGGGGGCGGCTTGCTGGAGTGGCAAGCCGTTCTCGATTCTTGACTGGGTTTAGATCGCTCGCTCCAGGGTGCGTCCCTTCAACATTTCAGCAAAAACGCTGCCCGACGACTTTCGACACGTGATCTTGGTAAATCTCTGTTAAGCAAAATAATGCTTGATGGTGGAATTCGGAACGATGCCGCCCGCAGGATTCGTAGCGGCTCCGGATGTCCGGGAAGGGAGTCGAAATGTGGACCAAGCAGAAACGTAAATCGATCCGTGGGCGTTTTGTATTGCCCATTCTGACGGCTGCGTTTCTCAGCTATTTCGGCTTCCACGCCTATCACGGCGAATATGGTCTCTATTCGCGTATCCAACTGGAAGAGCAGAAAAGCCTGCTGGCCAAACAGCTCGAACAGGTGACTGCTGATCGCAACGCGCTGGAAAAACGAGTCACACTTTTACGTGACGGTTCCATCGAGAAGGATATGCTTGACGAGCAGGCGCGCAGGGCGCTTAATCTCTCCCATCCCGATGAAGTGACGATAATCACATCACGGGAAGATCGATCGAATTAACTGAAATCCGGTTAATTGTCTTTTTGTGATATGTTTTTAAGAGCTTGGCGACATAGCAGCTATGCTCTGGGCGCATATTGTATCTTGTGATATGCCTGTATAACGTCACAATAGAACGACAATTTAGGGAGCGAGATATGGCACCGAGGGCTAAAAAGACGCCTGCAAGCAAAACGCAGGCGTCTTCTGTAAATGCACCCAAGGCACCCGCGCCTGCAAACTTCGACAAGAAGCAGGAGCTGGACGCTTATCGGGAAATGCTGTTGATCCGGCGTTTCGAAGAAAAGGCCGGCCAGCTTTATGGCATGGGCTTCATTGGCGGTTTCTGCCACCTTTACATCGGCCAGGAGGCCGTGGTGGTTGGCATGCAGATGGCGCTGAAGGAAGGTGATCAGGTCATCACCGCCTATCGTGACCACGGCCATATGCTTGCGGCGGGCATGAGCGCGCGCGGCGTCATGGCTGAACTGACCGGACGTCGCAGCGGCCTTTCCAAAGGCAAGGGCGGCTCCATGCACATGTTCTCCAAAGAGAAGAACTTTTATGGCGGTCACGGTATCGTCGGTGCGCAGGTTTCGCTCGGCACAGGTCTGGCGTTCGCGAATCGCTATCGCGATAATGATAACGTAACGCTGACGTATTTCGGTGATGGCGCCTCCAATCAGGGGCAGGTCTACGAAAGCTTCAACATGGCATCGCTGTGGAAGCTGCCCGTGGTCTACATCATCGAGAACAATCGTTATGCGATGGGTACGTCCGTTTCGCGCTCGTCGGCGGAAACGGATTTCTCGAAGCGTGGTCTTTCTTTCAATATTCCTGGCATCCAGGTGGACGGCATGGACGTTCGTGCAGTCAAGGCGGCTGGCGATCTCGCTGTGGAATGGACGCGTTCCGGCAAGGGGCCGATTATTCTCGACATGCAGACCTATCGCTACCGCGGTCACTCCATGTCGGACCCGGCGAAGTACCGCTCGAAGGAAGAAGTGCAGAAGATGCGCTCCGAGCATGATCCGATTGAGCAGGTCAAGCAGCGCTTGATCGAAAAGGGTTGGGCAACCGAGGAAGAGCTGAAGGAAATCGACAAGGAAGTCCGCGATATTGTCGCTGATTCTGCTGATTTCGCTCAAAACGATCCAGAGCCGGATGCATCCGAGCTCTACACGGATATTCTGCTCTAATTCCAGGAAGGTGTTGTCATGCCCGTAGAAATTCTCATGCCCGCACTTTCCCCAACCATGGAAGAGGGTAAACTCTCTAAATGGCTGAAGAAAGAAGGCGACAAGGTTACGTCCGGCGATGTGATTGCCGAAATTGAAACCGACAAGGCGACGATGGAAGTCGAAGCTGTCGATGAAGGTACAATCGGCAAGATTCTTGTCGACGAAGGCACCGAAGGCGTAAAGGTCAATACGCCGATTGCCGTGCTTCTTGGTGACGGTGAAAGTGCTTCCGATATTGGCGCTGCTCCGGCTGCAAAGGCTGAAGCACCGAAGACCGAAGCCCAGGAAGAACCCAAGGCGGAAGAAAAGAAGGCTGACGCTGTTCCGGCTGCCCCCAAGGCTCCAGCCCTCGAAGTTGCATCTGATCCGGACATTCCGGCTGGCACTGAAATGGTTTCCACGGCCGTTCGTGAAGCGCTTCGCGATGCGATGGCCGAAGAAATGCGCCGCGACCCGAACGTTTTCGTGATGGGCGAAGAAGTTGCCGAATATCAGGGTGCTTACAAGGTAACGCAGGGGCTTCTTGACGAGTTCGGCCCGAAGCGCGTTGTCGACACACCGATTACCGAACACGGTTTTGCCGGTGTCGGCGTTGGCGCTGCTTTCGCAGGCTTGCGCCCAATCGTTGAATTCATGACCTTCAATTTTGCCATGCAGGCAATTGACCAGATCGTGAACTCTGCTGCCAAGACGCTTTATATGTCCGGTGGACAGATGGGCGCTCCTATGGTCTTCCGCGGTCCGTCCGGTGCGGCTGCGCGCGTTGCTGCCCAGCATTCGCAGTGCTACGCCGCCTGGTACAGTCATATTCCGGGTCTGAAAGTCGTCATGCCGTACACGGCAGCCGACGCCAAGGGCTTGCTGAAGGCAGCTATCCGCGATCCGAATCCGGTGATCTTCCTCGAAAACGAAATTCTTTATGGTCATCATTTCGATGTGCCGAAGCTTGATGATTTCGTTCTGCCGATCGGCAAGGCCCGTATCCACAAGCAGGGCAAGGATGCAACCATCGTTTCGTTCGGCATCGGCATGACCTACGCCGTCAAGGCGGCGGAAGAGCTGGCCGAGCAGGGCATCGATGTTGAAATCATCGATCTGCGCACCATCCGCCCGATGGATATTCCGACCGTCGTCGAATCGGTCAAGAAGACCGGTCGACTGGTGACCGTGGAAGAAGGTTTCCCGCAGTCGTCGGTGGGTACGGAAATTGCTACCCGCGTCATGCAGCAGGCTTTTGACTATCTCGATGCGCCGATCCTGACCATTGCTGGCAAGGATGTTCCGATGCCTTATGCGGCAAATCTGGAAAAGCTGGCGCTGCCGACTGTCGCCGAAGTGGTCGAAGCGGTGAAAGCCGTTACCTATACCGCTTAAACAGAAAGGGTCTGGACATGCCGATCAATATCACCATGCCAGCGCTTTCTCCGACGATGGAAGAAGGCAACCTGTCGAAATGGCTGGTCAAGGAAGGCGACAAGATCGCTCCTGGCGATGTCATCGCTGAAATCGAGACCGACAAGGCCACGATGGAAGTTGAAGCTGTGGATGAAGGCACGATTGCCAAGATCGTGGTTCCCGCCGGTTCCGAAGGCGTCAAGGTCAATGCGCTGATCGCTATCCTCGCCGAAGAAGGCGAGGATGTGGCGGCTGCGGCCAAGGGCGCAGCGTCTGCTCCGAAAGCCGAGGCAAAAGCTGAAACTCCGAAGGAAGAGCCGAAGCCGGCCACTGCACCTGCACCGGCCAAGGCAGAGCAGCCTGCTGCTGCGAGTGCAGCCACCCAGAAGGGCGACCGCGTGTTCGCCTCACCGCTCGCGCGTCGCATCGCCAAGGAATCCGGTGTCGATATTGCTGCTGTGAAGGGCACCGGCCCGCATGGTCGCGTCGTTCAGCGCGATGTGGAAGCCGCTCTGGCTTCCGGCGGCGCGAAGGCTGCTCAGCCGAAGGCGGAAGCTGCCTCTGCCGTCGCGCCGAAGCCGATGTCGGACGATGCCGTTCTCAAGCTCTTTGAAGAAGGCAGTTACGAGATCGTTCCACACGATGGCATGCGCAAGACGATTGCTCGTCGTCTGGTGGAATCGAAGCAGACTGTTCCGCATTTCTATCTGACGATCGATTGCGAATTGGATGCGCTTCTCGCCCTGCGGTCGCAGATCAATGCCGCATCGCCGATGATCAAGACCGAAAAGGGAGAGGTTCCGGCCTACAAGCTTTCGGTCAACGATATGGTCATCAAGGCAACGGCTCTGGCGCTGCGCGATGTTCCGGACGCCAACGTGTCGTGGACCGAAGGCGGCATGGTCAAGCACAAGCGCGCCGATGTGGGGGTTGCAGTCTCCATTCCGGGCGGTTTGATTACGCCTATCGTTCGTCAGTCGGACTCGAAGACATTGTCTACGATTTCCAACGAGATGAAGGATCTTGCCAAGCGTGCGCGTGATCGCAAGTTGAAGCCTGAAGAATATCAGGGCGGTTCGACCTCCGTGTCCAACCTTGGCATGTTCGGCGTGAAGGACTTTGCCGCGATCATCAATCCGCCGCATGCGACCATTTTCGCAATCGGTGCAGGTGAACAGCGTGCAGTGGTCAAGAACGGTGAAATCAAGGTCGCGACCGTTATGTCCGTGACCCTTTCAACCGATCACCGTGCGGTCGATGGCGCATTGGCTGCTGAACTTGCACAGGCCTTCAAACGCCACATCGAAAACCCGATGGGTATGCTGGTCTGATTGATCAACTTCAGGGGCGTCGCGTTTTTTCAAGCGCGACGCCTGAGGTTTTTGGATGGCTGGACAACTGAATCTACGCCCGGCTGAACGCCGTGAAGCCGCAGAGATAGCGATTCTGGTCGATATCTCTTCGCATGGCTTTGCATCATGGCTCTGGTATGGTGCGGTTCTTGACGGACGAACCGAAACGGCCATGGAACGTGGCCGGCAGTATATGCGCGCCGACGGTTCCGAAGGCTGGCAGAGCACGACGATTGCCGAATGGGCTGGCGACATTGCTGGACTCTCCATCGGCTTCACACTCGATGACAGTTTGAACGAAACACCCTCGCAGCATCCGGTTCTCGATCAATTGATCGATCTGCAGCGCAAGGTGATAGGCAACCGTTTCATAGACAGCGTTGGCGTTTATCGGGAGTTTCGCGGCAAGGGTATTGGCCGCGCGCTCGTCGCGAAGGAGATAGAGACAGCGCGGCGAAACGGTAATCCGGCGATCAGCCTCATAACTGAAAGCCACAACGATGTGGCGCTCTCCCTTTACGGCGCCCATGGTTTCAAGGAAATTGAGCGGCTCGAAGCGATCGAACGCATTGGGCAGGACAAAAGACACGACTGGGTGCTGCTCACCCGAGAAGTGAACTGAGCAAAGGCAGGACAATATGGCCGACATTTACGACGTTATTGTTATCGGCTCGGGCCCGGGTGGTTATGTCACCGCAATCCGCGCTGCGCAGCTTGGCCTCAAGACGGCTATCGTTGAGCGTGAACATCTGGGCGGCATTTGCCTCAACTGGGGTTGCATACCAACCAAGGCGCTGTTGCGCTCGGCTGAAATCCTGCATTTCGGTGAGCATGCCAAGGATTACGGCCTCAAGCTGGAAGGCACAATTACGCCTGATGTGAAGGCTGTGGTGCAGCGCTCGCGCGGTGTGTCGGCACGTCTTAACGGCGGCGTCGGCTTCCTGATGAAGAAGAACAAGATCGACGTGATCTGGGGGGAAGCGAAGCTCACCAAAGCCGCTTCTGGTTCTAATCCGGTAGAAATTTCGGTCGGCAAGTCCTCAAAGCAGCCGATGCAGCCGCAAAACCCTGTTCCCAAGGGCGTTCTGGGCGAGGGCACCTACAAGGCGAAGCACGTCATTGTCGCCACCGGCGCACGTCCGCGCTCGCTGCCGGGCATCGAGCCGGATAGCAAGCTGATCTGGACCTATTTTGAAGCAATGGTTCCGCAAGAACTGCCGAAATCCATGCTTGTCATGGGGTCGGGCGCAATCGGTATCGAGTTCGCTTCTTTCTACAACGACATGGGCGTCGACGTGACGGTCGTGGAACTTATGCCGCAGATCATGCCGGTTGAGGACGCAGAAATTTCTGCGCTTGCGCGCAAGCAACTCGAAAAGCGCGGCCTGAAAATCATCACCGATGCCAAGGTTACGAAGGTCGAGAAGGGCACAAACAATGTGACCGCCCATATCGAGACCAAGGACGGCAAGACACAGCCGTTAACGGTTGACCGCATGATTTCGGCGGTTGGCGTTCAGGGTAATATCGAAAATCTCGGCCTCGAAGCTCTCGGCGTGAAAACCGACCGGGGATGCGTTGTTATCGACAGTTATGGCAAGACCAATGTTGCAGGCATCTATGCTATCGGCGACGTTGCAGGTCCGCCCATGCTGGCGCACAAGGCCGAGCACGAAGGCGTTATCTGCATTGAGAAAATCGCCGGTCTCCCGAACGTGCATCCGCTCGAAAAGAACATGATTCCGGGCTGCACCTATTGCAATCCGCAGGTCGCTTCCGTTGGGCTGACTGAAGCGAAGGCTAAGGAAAACGGTTACGACATCCGGGTCGGCCGCTATTCGTTTGCCGCAAACGGCAAGGCGATTGCGCTCGGTGAAGATCAGGGACTGGTCAAGACCATCTTCAACAAGAAGACGGGACAGCTGCTTGGCGCCCATATGGTCGGTGCAGAAGTGACCGAACTCATCCAGGGGTTCGTGGTTGCCATGAACCTCGAAACGACCGAGGAAGAACTGATGCATTCGGTCTTCCCGCATCCAACCCTTTCGGAAATGATGAAGGAAAGCGTTCTGGATGCGTATGGCCGCGCACTAAACGCATAAGACGGAGAGACGCTCATTCCGCTGATCGAGAACGGAGGGCCTTGGCGGCGTGCCGCCTGGCCCATCATCAAATGGTGTACCGTGGGAGGTCTGGTGCTGGGGTTTGCAGCCGGCACCTTGAGTGTTCTCGGCGGCAACACCATATCGGTCAACGGGATGGCCATGGCTGGCTGGTACGGCGTGTGGGTGCTCGCCTTGGCGCTGGGGGCTGCGGGTCTGGTGTTTGGCCTCATATGGGCGCTGGTCTTTCGTGCTCTCGGCCTGGCGACGCGGCGATGAGTAGCAAATCGCTCAAGTTGACAGGGTAGAGGGCAGGGATTAGGACCAAACCCGATTTTGAAAGCATTTCAGGTCCATTCTTGAAAATGGCCCGGATAGGCAGGGAAAAGCATGGTTACAGTTCTTGATCTGGTGAACCAAGGCAAGCGCGAACGGCATCCCGAAAAGGCGCATCGTCCGGACAATGCTGTCCTGAAGAAGCCCGACTGGATTCGCGTCAAGGCTCCTGTCTCGCGTGGCTATAGTGAAACGCGCGATATCGTTCGTTCCAACAAGCTGGTTACGGTTTGCGAGGAAGCGGGCTGCCCGAACATTGGCGAGTGCTGGGAAAAGAAGCACGCGACTTTCATGATTATGGGCGAGATATGCACGCGTGCCTGCGCGTTCTGCAATGTCTCGACCGGTATCCCGACCGCGCTTGATCCAAATGAACCCGAGAATGTCGCCAAGGCTGTCAAGCAGATGGGCCTGACGCATGTGGTCATTACATCGGTTGATCGCGACGATCTTGCCGATGGTGGTGCGCAGCATTTTGCCGAGGTCATTCAGGCCATTCGTGAAGCCGCCCCCGCGACCACGATTGAAATCCTCACACCGGATTTCCTGCGCAAGGAAGGTGCTCTTGAAGTCGTCGTTAGGGCACGCCCGGATGTGTTCAATCACAATCTGGAAACCGTTCCCTCGAAGTATCTCAAGGTTCGTCCCGGCGCCCGTTACTTCCATTCCATCCGCCTGCTGCAGCGCGTCAAGGAACTGGATCCGACCATTTTCACCAAGTCCGGCATCATGGTTGGTCTTGGCGAAGAGCGGAATGAAATCCTTCAGTTGATGGACGATCTGCGTTCGGCGGATGTGGATTTCATGACCATCGGCCAATATCTACAGCCGACGCGCAAGCACCATCCTGTCATTCGCTTCGTGACGCCGGACGAGTTCAAGTCGTTCGAAACGATTGGCCGGACCAAGGGCTTCCTGCTAGTCGCATCCAGCCCGCTGACCCGTTCGTCGCATCATGCTGGCGATGATTTTGCCAAGCTGAGGGCAGCGCGCGAGGCGCAGATCGCGGCAAAGGCCTGAGATCAGACATGCCGCAGTTTACCACCGTCAGGCGGGTGCATCACCGGGCAGAGCAAATGTTTGGCCTTGTCGCGGATGTTGAGAAATACCCGGATTTTCTGCCGATGTGTGAGGCTTTGTCGGTTCGCTCTCGCAAGGAGCGTGACGGCAAGGCTCTTCTCATTGCCGACATGACGGTTGGTTACAAGCTTATACGCGAGACGTTCACCAGCCAGGTGCTGCTGAAGCCCGCGGAGAATATCATCGATGTGAAATATCTCGACGGGCCGTTTCGCTATCTCGACAATCGCTGGACCTTTAAACCCGTGGGAGACGGGAGCGAATGCGATGTCGAGTTCTTCATCGATTATGAGTTCAAGAGCCGGACACTCGGCCTTCTCATGGGAACCATGTTCGATCTTGCTTTCAAAAAATTTTCCGAAGCTTTCGAGAAACGGGCCGATCAGATTTACGGAACGGCCTGAATTAGTCCCCGATTTTCGGGCTCTCTTTTTATTGCGCTGTATAACCGCCATCGACCAATATGGACGCGCCGGTGACGAATGAAGCTTCGTCGCTCGCCAGGAAAAGCACGACGCTGGCGACTTCTTCGGCGCGGCCGAGCCGGCCAATGGGATGCAAGGCTACCAGAGCTTCTTTCTGATCTTCAGGTATATCCTTGAGCAGCGGCGTGTCGATATATCCCGGGCAGACCGCATTCACCCGAATGTTTTGCGCTCCATAGTCAATTGCAAGCGTTTGCGTCAGGAGTTTCACGCCACCTTTGGCTGCGGCATAGGCGGTGACACCTGATTTTCCGACATGACTGTGGATTGAGCCGCAATTCACAATCACGCCGCCGCCCTGCGAGCGCATCTGATCGATGGCGTATTTATCGCAAAGATAGACGCCGGTCAGGTTGATATCGATAGTTTTCTGCCAAGCAGCCTCGTCCAGCTCGTCTATCGGGCCGTCTGCGGCGATGCCTGCATTGGCAAACATGATGTCGAGACGGCCATAGGTTTCGACGGTTTTCGCAATCAATGCCTGCACGGCCTTGGTGTCGGTTACATCGGTTTTGACGAATAATGCCCGCTCGCTGCCGCCTGCAAGCTCGTTGACCAGTTGCTGGCCGTGCTCGGAATAATCGGCGATAACAACATTCGCTCCCTCGCGAATGAAAGCACGAACGGTCGCTTCACCGATGCCGCTTGCCCCACCTGTAACGATTGCCACCTTGCCATCAAAACGCATCGCCATGTTCTCCTTTTCCTATGCAAGAAAAAAGGTAGGGCACGGCAGATAAAAGTGTACGCCTCAAGGCTCTCGAAGATTCTCCAGAACGAGGTCCAATGCGGCGAGAACCGTTTCGTGGCGGATTTCAGCTCTGGTTTTTGGACCGAAACGATATTCGCGATGGAGGGTCGGGTGATCCCTTCGCGCCGAGGCGATGTGGACAAGACCGACAGGTTTTGCATCGGAACCGCCGCCCGGTCCGGCAACACCTGTAACGGCTATAGTTACTCCGGTGCGGGAACGTGCAAGTGCGCCTTCAGCCATGGATAGCGCTACTTCCTTTGAGACCGCGCCGAAGCGATCAATCAGTTCCATCGGAACGCCGATCATTTCGCTTTTTGCTTCATTGGAATAGGTGACAAAACCGCGATCCACGACATCGGACGATCCGGCAATGTCAGTCAGCGCTCCGGCTATCAATCCACCCGTGCAGGATTCTGCTGTGGCGATCATTACACCGGCCTTCCGGCAGGCTGCCAGTACGGCAATGGCCTTTTCTTCTGCGATGAACGCGCTCATTCCGGAACTTCGCCGGGATAGATGACGGTTGCCGTCGCGATTGCCGCGATACCTTCACGGCGACCGACAAAGCCGAGTTTCTCATTGGTCGTCGCTTTGACAGAGACGCGGTCCGCTGCGATGCCCAGCATGTCGCAAAGCGCTTCTGTCATGGCCGTGCGATGCGGGCCGATTTTCGGCGCTTCGCTGATAAAGGTAACGTCGACATTGGCGATGCGACCGCCTGCTTCACGAACGATACTGACCGCACGTTCGATAAAAATGCGGGAGGCCGCCCCTTTCCACTGTGGATCGGAAGGCGGGAAATGCGTGCCAATATCACCTGCTCCCCGTGTCGCAAGCAGGGCGTCGGTTAGCGCATGAAGCCCGACGTCGGCGTCTGAATGGCCGTTGAGTTTTGCTTCATGAGGGATTTTCACACCGCACAGGGTGACATGATCGCCGGGCTCAAAAGAATGGACATCGTAGCCATTGCCGGTGCGAATATCGGGAAACGAAACATGATCTTGCCGCAGGCGTCTGTCTGCCATTTCAATATCCTTTGCCCAGGTAAGCTTTGTATTGTCCGCCGATCCTTCGATAATCCGTACAGCGATGCCTTGCCATTCGGCAATGGCGGCATCGTCTGTGAAATCAGAGCGATTGATCGCGAAGGCCTTTTCATGCGCATTGAGGATAGGTGCATAGGGAAATGCCTGCGGCGTCTGTGCGGCGAAAAGGCCCGCGCGGGGTACGGTCGTTCTAACCGTGCCATCCGCGGCGGACTGCTTGAGCGTGTCTGAGACAGCCAAAGCGGGCAGAACACCTTCCTCCGGCACCAGGTTTTCAACGATGCGCTTCAGTAGGTCCTGACTGATGAATGGTCTCACACCGTCATGGATCATCACATATTGCGGCGCAAAGTCTTGCAATGCAACGAGACCAAGACGCGTTGATTCTTGCCGGGTAGGGCCGCCGTTCACAACCAGAATATTGCAGCAGTTTTCTGGAATGGCGCGTTCGAAAAGCGTGTGATCGTCAGGATGAATGACGACAACGATGCTATCAATCAGCGAGCAGTCAATAAAGGCGCGCAACGTACGGGCAAGCACGGCTTCGCCGCCGATGCGCCGATATTGTTTCGGCCCTTCGACGCTCTGCCCGGCTCGCTCACCGCGACCGGCTGCCACAATGACTGCTGCTATTTTTGAAATGGTTGTTGCCTCGGTCAAAGGTTGTGTTCCCAAGCCGAATAATGCCTTGCGCGGATAAATGCCAGACGACAATTGATTTATCGTAATTACCCGAGCGCTTTTCCTTGCGTTGAAAAGGGAAGCTGATTAATGTATGTGCTAATCGCGCTGTGCACATCAAATAGGCATTATTGGTGAGTTTTCTCGATCAACCTTTGAGCATTGGCGGTGTGGCGCTTGCCAACCGTGTCTTTCTCGCGCCGATGTCGGGCGTTTCGGATCTTCCTTTTCGCAGGCGGGCAGCAGAAGCTGGCGCGGGTATGGTCGTGTCTGAAATGGTCGCCAGCGCCGAACTCTGCAATCGTCACAGGGAGAGCCTTCTGCGCCTTTCGGGTGAAGGGCTTGGAACGCATGTCGTGCAACTCGCGGGACGCGAAGCGCATTGGATGGGCGAGGCGGCCAAGATCGCCGAAGGAGAAGGTGCCGATATCATCGATATCAATATGGGCTGTCCAGCCAAGAAGGTGACAGGCGGTTATTCAGGATCTGCTTTGATGCGCGATCTCGATCATGCAATGACCCTCATTGAGGCTACCGTCAATGCAGTCAATGTTCCGGTTACGCTCAAGATGCGGCTGGGATGGGACGAGAAAAGCATCAATGCGCCCGAACTGGCTAGACGTGCCGAAAGCGTCGGTGTCGCCATGGTGACTGTCCACGGACGTACTCGGTGCCAGTTTTATGAAGGCAAGGCCGACTGGGATGCAATTCGCGCGGTTCGCGACGTAATCAGGATTCCTCTGGTCGCCAACGGAGATGTGGTGTGTCGTGGCGATGCCGAGGAAATTCTGCGCCGTTCCGGAGCTGATGCGGTGATGGTCGGACGTGCCTCTTACGGCCAGCCTTGGTTGGCCGGCCTAATCGCAGGAAGCGACTTTGTCCCAAAGTCGCGAAGTGAAATTCTCGATTATATTATAAAGCATTACGAAGATATGCTCGACCACTATGGAAGCACAACGGGCATTCGTCATTCCCGTAAACACCTTGGCTGGTATCTTGATCGTCATGCGGGTGAGGCATGTATGCCTGCCGAGAAAGCGGAAGTTATGACCCAAACCGACCGGCGAGCCGTTATCGACGCTTTGGGTCGCATCTTCACGCGAGAAATTCGCGAAGTCGCGCTCAAAGAGGTTGCCTGATGCGCGAAAGAACAGATACGAACGGCATTCCCTCTGTCGTGCTCGACGCCATCAGCCAGCCGGTTATCATGGTCAGCGCTGAAAACTATATCGCCTATGCCAATCTGGACGCGGAACAGTTCTTTCGTTCCGGCTCGTCTATTCTGGCGCGCAACCGGCTGGAATCCTTTCTGCCTTTCGGCAGTCCGCTGCTAGCGCTGGTCGATCAGGTGCGCACCAGCCAGATGCCGGTAAATGAATATCGCGTCGATGTTTCATCGCCTCGTCTGGGAGCGGAACGTATCGTTGATATTTACGTGGCGCCCGTCGCAGAGTTGCCCGGCGCTGTGGTCATCCTCTTCAAGGAAAAGACGATGGCCGAAAAGATCGACCGGCAGATGACGCACCGTGGCGCGGCGCGATCAGTGACAGGGCTTGCATCGATGCTGGCCCACGAAATCAAGAACCCTCTATCTGGTATCCGCGGTGCTGCGCAATTGCTCGAGCAGGTTGTCGGCGACGAGGATCGTGCGCTGGCACGGCTTATTACCGATGAAACAGATCGGATCGTTTCACTGGTTGACCGCATGGAGGTTTTTTCAGACGAACGCCCCATTGAGCGATCTGCGGTCAATATTCATGCGGTTCTGGATCATGTGAAGGCGATTGCGAAGAACGGGTTTGCGCGGAAGATTCGTTTCGTTGAAGATTATGATCCTTCTCTCCCGCCGGTTTTCGCCAATCGGGACCAGCTTGTGCAGGTTTTCCTCAATCTGCTGAAGAATGCCTCGGAAGCCATAGGTGATCGTGAGGGCGGCGAGATTGTCCTGTCCACGGCTTATCGTCCGGGCATCCGTCTGCAGGTGCCGGGCGCGCGGGACAGGGTGGCCCTGCCTCTCGAGTTCTGCGTGCATGATAACGGACCCGGCGTGCCACAGGATATGCTCCCGCATCTGTTCGATCCCTTCGTGACGACGAAGACCAACGGTTCCGGACTCGGTTTGGCGCTGGTTGCGAAGATCATTGGCGATCACGGCGGCATCATTGAATGCGACAGCCATCCTTCCCGCACGACTTTTCGCGTTCTAATGCCGGCCTGGAAAAATATGGCTGGAAATACTGGAGATAACGCATGATCGCAGGACGTCCGACTGGAACCATATTGGTGGCGGATGACGATGCAGCCATTCGGACAGTGTTGAACCAGGCCCTATCGCGGGCGGGCTATGATGTGCGCGTGACTTCCAATGCTGCCTCGCTCTGGCGGTGGGTGGCGGCAGGCGACGGCGACCTCGTTATTACTGACGTCAATATGCCGGATGAGAACGCCTTTGATCTTCTGCCGCGTATCAAGAAGATGCGCCCGGACCTTCCGATTGTGGTGATGAGCGCGCAGAACACATTCATGACGGCAATCCGGGCGTCAGAGGCTGGAGCCTACGAATATCTGCCGAAGCCATTCGATCTGACGGAATTGATCAACATAGTCGGTCGAGCGCTGTCAGAACCCAAGAATAAACCGATCGCGGCTCTTTCCGATGAGCAGGCAGAAAATATGCCGCTGGTTGGCCGCTCGCCTGCGATGCAGGAAATCTACCGTTTGCTGGCGCGTATGATGCAGACGGATTTGACCGTCATGGTTACGGGTGAATCCGGTACAGGCAAGGAACTGGTTGCGCGCGCCCTGCACGAATATGGGCGCCGCCGAAAAGGACCGTTTGTTGCGATCAATATGGCGGCAATCCCGCGCGATCTGATCGAGTCTGAACTGTTCGGGCATGAAAAGGGCGCTTTTACCGGCGCGCAAAACCGCTCTAGCGGGCGCTTCGAGCAGGCAAATGGCGGTACGCTGTTTCTCGATGAGATCGGCGATATGCCCATGGAAGCACAAACCCGCCTTCTGCGCGTGTTACAGCAAGGCGAATATATGACAGTCGGCGGACGCACGCCGATCAAGACCGACGTGCGTATCGTTGCAGCGACCAACAAGGATTTGCGGCAACTGATAGCGCAGGGCCTCTTCCGCGAGGATCTTTATTACCGGCTCAATGTCGTGCCTTTGCGTCTGCCGCCGCTACGCGAGCGCAGCGAGGACGTTGCTGATCTTGTGCGCCATTTTTTCAAACGAGCCGCCGAAGAGGGACTGCCGGAGAAGCGTATCAGCACCGCTGGCCTGGAAATGATGCGCCGGTATCCATGGCCAGGCAATGTGCGCGAACTGGAAAATCTCGTGCGAAGGCTCGCGGCGCTTTACCCGCAAGAAGAGATTTCGCCGGAAATTATCGAAACGGAGTTGCGAGCAGAGCTCACCAAGCCGGAGATTGTTCCCGCTGGCGGTGGCGATATGGAAAACATCTCCATTTCGCAGGCCGTTGAGCAGAACATGCAGCGTTATTTTGCCTCTTTCGGTTCCGACTTGCCGCCGCCCGGGCTTTACCATCGGGTGCTGGCTGAACTGGAATATCCCCTTATCCTCGCATGTCTTACGGCAACACGTGGAAATCAGATCAAGGCTGCCGATCTTCTGGGGCTAAACCGAAATACGCTGCGCAAGAAAATTCGCGAACTCGGCGTCAATATATATCGCGGAAACAAGGGAAATTAGAGCATTCCCAGCAAAAGTGTGAAACGGTTTTACGTTCCATGCGAAGAAGCCAATAGACAGAGCGGTTTCAACGATCCCGTTAAAACAGGAGCCGTCTAGCGGCTATCAATTACAAAAAAGCATTAACTACATTATTTAACGGGCGATTAAGTCTATCCGTCTACTGTTGGTTGCATGAAAAATCGGCAATCAACGCGAAACAACAAGACCCGGCGCATTCTCGAACCGGCAGTAAGGAGCGGCATTCTTGCCGCGCCATTGATATTGATGCTTGCAATCGTTGTTGTCTTGTCTGGAGCAGAGCCAAAACTCTCGGCGATGATTGATCAGACCTTTACGGGTTCGATCAGCCCTATCATCAAGTAATTGTCCGTTGGGCTTGAAGACGGTAGCCGGACCCTTATCTATCAATATAGATAAAGGAGATAATCATGCGTCTTGTTGCTACGACCTTGTTTCTTGGTTTATCCACCGTTGCCGCTTTTGCCGCACCACCGGAAGGCGCGAAGCTTTCGGACATTATCGCGAAAATCGAACAGAAAGCGGATACGGCTTTTATCGATGAGGTCGACTGGAATGATCGCGGCTATTATGAAATCGAGTATTTCACCAAGTCTGGCGCGAAAGTCGAGGTTAAAGTCGATCCGAAGACCGGACAGAATGTTCGATAGATCAGGTTCTTGAGTGAAGGCCTGCTGGAGCGGGTAGCGGGAATCGAACCCGCTCGTTCAGCTTGGGAAGCTGACAGGCTACCATTACATCATACCCGCGAATGTATATATTTCAATAGGTTAGCGAGAAGTTAGATGAGATCGCTTTAGAAATATTCCAATCACTTTTGTCAAACTATGTTCTCTTTTCGCGCTCGTCAAACTGTTTGTTCACGGGCTCCGCGTACCGTTCCGTTGGTCTAGTTGCCTCACGAAACGCTAAAGCATCGTGACAAATTTTTCATGATCCGTTCCATTGATATCTGAGTTTGAGAGGCCATCTGCAGATGACGCTCCAACGAATGCAGCCGATTTGCAGGCTGTTGCAGATGACAGGAAATCCATGGGCAAGACCACAAAGCGCCGGGCACTGCTTATTGTAAATCCACATGCCCGGAATGGCAGGGGATACAGCGCGGATATTCGGTCTGCATTGGAGCGCGGCGGACTTCAACTCATTGAGCGAAATCCGCAAGACGGCGAGACTATCTCAGATGTGATCCTTCGTGAAAGGGATTGCGATCTTGTCATTGTCGGCGGTGGTGACGGATCGTTGAATGCGGCGGCCAAAGGATTGATGGAAACGGGATTGCCGCTTGCAATTCTTCCGCTTGGAACCGCAAACGATTTTGCGCGAACCGTCGGCATTCCTGCCGATCCCGTTGAGGCGGCACGACGAATTGCCTCCTATGAGGCGCGCGCCATCGATCTTGGCGAGGTCAATGGTCATCTTTACTTCAATGTCGCGAGCATCGGTTTCAGTGCCGAACTGGCGCAGCAACTGAGTTCTGCCGCGAAGAAGAAGTGGGGAAAGCTTGGCTATGCGATTGTCGCGGCGCGCATTCTGATGCGTTCGGAGCTTTTCACGGCCTATCTGGAACATGACGGCATGACGGAAAAAATCCGCACGTTGCAGGTCTCTGTGGGGAATGGGAAATTCTACGGCGGCGGCATGGCGGTCGAGAAGGATGCGACCGTAGATGACGGGAAACTGGATTTCTACAGTCTGGAGGTTGATCACTGGTGGAAACTTTTGCGTCTGCTGCCAAGTCTCCGCCGCGGCACTCATTCGAAATGGGATGACGTGCGGGCTTTCCCGACCACAGAGGTGATCGTTCGCACGAAGAAACCCCGCGCCGTCAATACCGATGGCGAGTTGTCAACCTGGACGCCGGCCCATTTCCGCCTGCTACGAAACGCAATAAAAGTCTATATGCCCGACCCGGCGACAAGGCCATGATGGGGGCAAAAAAACGGCCCGCCTTCTGGGCGGGCCTAATTCCATGACGTTAGGTGACTGGCTCGGAGGTCATTTGAGCCGTATAAATAACGGCTGAAAGGACCGAACGTTCCCGGTCAAAAGAAAAAATACCAGATAAGCAACACGACAATGAGCGGAACACCCATCAGCCAAAGGATCATTGCTCTCAACATTGCTTTCTCCTTCCTGTTGAAAATCCAACGTCTCTAGCCAACGATTGTTCCACAGTTAAGCGCGATCGCAATCGGCCAACGTAGAGCAGCACGTGTCCAATGCGACTCAAATGCGCGGAATTCCAAAAGCTTTAATGATCCGTCAATGAATCGGTGACATCACTGAATTCTAAAAGGCGCAACCAGCGTTTCCGGTTGTGTTTGGTGTGTAACGGGCGTGTGGCGTATGGATTCGAAACGAGGGCTGAAATATTCGGTCAACGGAAAGGCGGCTAAGCTGCGAGACAAGCGCGGTTCAGTCGCCGTACTGTCTTTCATGGCTATTGCCGTTGCCTTGGCGGGTTGCGCGTCCGCACCGCAGCCGAAATCGAAGAGCAAGCGATCCAAGGAATATTTCGCTGAATCCAAGTATGGCGTGAAGGCTAGTCCTCGTGTGGCTTTTTCCAAAGGGAAACCCTTGCCGCGTGGCGGCGGGCGAGATCAGACCGGACAGCCTTACAAGGTAAAGGGACGCTGGTATTATCCCAAGGAAGATAAGAATTACGTCAAGGTAGGCCATGCCTCTTGGTATGGCGAAGCCTTCCACGGACGTTTGACTGCCAACGGCGAAGTCTATGACATGGCGCATCTGACGGCTGCGCATCCGACCATGCCTTTGCCAAGTTATGCTCGCGTCACCAATCTTGCGAATGGCAGCTCGGTCATCGTGCGCGTGAATGATCGTGGGCCGTATGAATTCGACCGCGTCATCGATCTTTCACAGAAAGCTGCCGAAATGCTCGATTACCAGCACCACGGCACAGCGAATGTGAAGGTCGAGTATATTGGAAGGGCTCCTCTCGATGGCAATGACGACGCATTCCTGATGGCGTCTTACCGTCCGGGTGGCGGTGATGCGATCGGCCAGCCAGCAACCGGTGTCATGATGGCGATGAACGGACCGACACCGACCTCGCCGAAGTCTCGTGTTCCAATGCCTGTGATGGACGCTGTTCCGGTTTCTGCGCCCATGCCCGAAAATTCACCTTTTGCCGTCGATCCTTCCTATGGTGAATCGCCTGGTGGAGCAGCCCCGTTGCTGCCGGCAAATGTTCCCGTACCTTCACATCGTCCTGGAGCCAGCTTCGGGGTGGCGAATGCCGCCGGTGTGAGCGGCCTTGCCGGTTACGCTACCGATCGGCTTGCTGCCACGGCATATGCCGAGGAGCGTGCCTATGGCAGCATCCTGTCCAGGGATGCGATCTCCAGCGCGTGGAAACGCCGCCAGGTCGAGGAACATGGCGAATATGTCGAGCTTGGTTCGTTTGGCACACTGGAAGAGGCAAAACGGATTCAGGCATCGCTGCCTCGCTCGACCCGATTTACGCTGACCACGCTTCCGACCGAAACGGGCGCAACCTACGAGTTGACGGCTGTGGCGACGAAGGGAGGAAACGATGCCTTGTTGCGCGAGGCCTGGAAAGCAGGTGCAGTAAATGCGTTTGTTGTTCGTCTCGATTGAACTCACGATACGGTGATAAGAGTTACCATATTGATTTTGGTCAAATTCGTTGCGTAAGCTAAAAGACATCGCTCACGTAACGGGGTATCTATGGGGCTGTTATCAAAAACACTGGTACTCGTGCGCGCCGCTGCCCTCGGCATTTCGGTGGCAGTTTTTATGCCCGTTATTTGTTTGGCGGCACCTGTCGAGGCAGTATTCGTTACCAAAGCTCCTCAGGTTTTGCTTGTGGACGACCGGAGCGGAACAGTGCTCCTCTCCAAGAACGCCGATCTTCCGATTCCTCCTGCTTCTCTCGCGAAGCTGATGACGGCCGAAGTGGTGTTTGAAGCCCTTGAAAAGGGGCTTATCAGCCTCGATACCGCTTATCTGGTCAGCGAGAATGCCTGGCGCACAGGTGGCGCTCCATCGGGAACGTCTACGATGTTCGCGCGCATCAAATCGTCGCCGACGGTCGCTGATCTCTTGCAGGGGATGATCGTTCAATCCGCGAATGATGGAGCGATCGTGCTGGCGGAGGGGCTGGCGGGTAGCGAACAGGCTTTTGCAGAGCGCATGAATGACCGAGCGCGGGAGCTAGGCTTAGCGGCCTCCAGATTCGCCAACTCCACAGGGTTACCCGCTGAAGGACAGAGGGTTTCTTTACAGGATCTGGTGAAACTGGCGCAACATATCCGAACCGCCCATCCTGAATACTATAAGTATTATGCTCAGCCAGCCTTCACCTGGAACAATATCATGCAACGCAACCGCAATCCGTTGCTGCGGCTTGATGTGGGAGCTGACGGCATGGGAACCGGATTTACGGAGGCATCCGGTTTTGCCCTGGTCGGATCGGCCGAACAGAATGGCCGCAGGCTTTATCTGGCTATGAGTGGCCTTGCCAGTATCAAGGAGCGCGAAGAGGAAGCAAAGCGTCTTCTGCAATGGGGGATGACGACGTTCGACGATGTGCAGCTTTATCCCGCAGACGAAATCGTGGGTGAGGCGCAAGTTTTCGGCGGTGCGCTCACGCATGTACCGTTGAAGGTCAAGGACCGTGTCGAGTTGTTGCTGCCAAAGGACGGTCGCGACAAGCTGAAAGCTCGCATTATCTATAATGGACCGCTTGATGCCCCTGTCGTCGACAACCAAAAGGTCGGTGTTCTTCAGTTAGAGCTTAATGGCAGTATTCTTCGCGATGTCCCTGTTTTCACAGCCCAATCTGTTGATGAGGGAAGTCTTTCAAAGCGTGCCCTGGGTGCTGCGATGGAGCTTTCCACCGGCTGGCTGAGGAAGTATCTTTAGATTTTGCGCGACGCGTAATGCAGGCTCGACCTGATAGCCAAAGACCGATAATAACTTTCACAGAAGTCCATTCGGACATAGATTCAAACATTTGGAAGTTGGTTTGTCGGGATTGTTCATCACATTTGAAGGCGGCGAGGGAGCGGGCAAATCAACGCAAATTGCGTTGCTGGCCAAGCATCTGAGAGGAATCGGCTTCGACCCGGTGATCACGCGAGAACCCGGCGGTTCACCTGGCGCGGAGGCAGTTCGCCACGTCATATTGAGCGGCAATGCGGAGACCTATGGGCCGGCGATGGAAGCCCTATTGTTTGCCGCTGCAAGGGCAGACCATGTAGACCAGCTTATCCGGCCTGCGCTAGAAGAGGGGCGTGTGGTTCTATGTGACCGTTTTATCGACTCCAGCCGGGCTTATCAGGGCGTTACCGGCAATCTCGACAGTGCCTATATGTCGGCGGTCGAGCGCATTGCTATCGATGGTATCATGCCTGATTTGACGATCATTCTCGATATTTCGGCAGAAAAGGGGTTGTCACGTGCAGGAAAACGGCGCGGCAGCGGAACTGCGGACCGGTTCGAGAAAGAAGATATTGCGGTGCATGAGGCACGACGTCAGGCCTTTCTCGCGATCGCCGAGACAGAGACCCGGCGCTGCAAGGTGATCGATGCCGACCGCCCGCAAGACATGATTGCAAGTGATATCGCAAAAGAGATCAATAGTGTCCTGATGAAAAGGGGGCTGTTGTGATTGAAGAACTCGACGTCCCCAAGGCACACGATTCCATTGAAGGTGTGCCAGAACCATCGGCAAGCGATTATATCGCCGGACACCGGGAGATCAGTAATTTTCTGGCGCAAGCCTATCGCGAGGGACGCATGCATCATGCGTTGCTTTTTGAAGGTGCGCAGGGAATCGGCAAGGCAACACTCGCCTTTCATTTAGCTGGCCATATGCTGGCGCATGGCAACAACGGTGAAGCGCCGGAACATATTGCCGCTCCGGATTTCGCGAAATCGCTCTGGCGACAGATTGCGGGCGGCATGCATCCAGCTGTCCTGCATATCAATCGCCCGTTCGATCAGAAGACCGGCAAGTTCAAGACGGGCATTCCCGTGGAGGAAATCCGGCGTGTTACGCATTTTCTGACCCGAACCGCATCGGATCATGCCTGGCGCATCGTTATTGTCGACCCTGCCGACGACATGAACCGCAACGCTGCCAATGCATTGTTGAAAACGCTGGAAGAGCCTCCAGTCCGGGCGCTATTTATCCTTATTTCCCACTCGTCGGGACGCTTGCTCCCGACAATTCGGTCTCGCTGCCAGAGCATCGGATTCAAGCCGCTTGACGATCGAGCACTTACGGACGCCTTGTCTCATGTCGGCGCTCGTATCGGAATGGGAACCGATGCGATAACGGAAGCGCTGCTCAAACGTTCGGAAGGCAGTGTGCGCAAGGCGCTTCTGCTGGTGGCGAATGGCGGCATCGAAATTTCCGACACGGTAGATTCCCTTCTCGAAGGACAAAATTTCGATTTGCCGAAGGCACAGGCGCTCGGCGGCATATTGAACGGGCGTGAGTCGGAGATTCAGTATGAGCTGTTCCGCGATCATCTGCTGGGGCGGGTTGCAACGGAAGCTCGACGTCGAGCCGAGGCCGGCCAACTGCACGATGCCGACCGCTGGTCGCGTTTCTGGAGCGATCTTTCACGCGAAACCGTGGATGCCGAAACCTACAATCTCGACCGTCGGCAAGCTGTGATAATCCTTTTGGAAAAAACGCATCGCGCTTTTCGGTCCGGTCAGCCTCCGCTTGCGTGACATGGCCGCTGACATGCGTTATGTCACCGCTGATAATTTTCTCCTCGTGTGTCTGCTAGTCATTCAGGCGCGCTTTCAAACTTCGAAAGACCGGGTCCCTAATGAGCCGCGAAAAATATTACATCACCACCGCGATTGCTTATCCGAACGGAAAGCCGCACATCGGTCATGCGTATGAACTGATCGCGACCGATGCGATGGCACGTTTTCAGCGACTGAACGGCAAGGATGTTTTCTTTCTGACCGGTACGGACGAACACGGCATCAAGATGTTGCAGAGCGCGCGCAAGGAAGGCATTACGCCGCGCGAGCTTGCGGACCGCAATACGGCCGCGTTCCGGCAGATGGCCGATGTGCTGAACAGCTCCAACGACGACTATATTCGCACCTCGGAAGAGCGCCACTACAAGGCGAGCCAGGCTATCTGGAAAGCGATGGCTGACAACGGCGATATCTACAAGGGTGGATATGCTGGTTGGTACTCCGTGCGCGACGAAGCCTATTACGGTGAAGAGGAAACGGAAGTCCGCGAGGACGGCGTCCGCTACGGCCCGCAGGGTACGCCTGTCGAATGGGTCGAGGAGGAAAGCTATTTCTTCCGTCTCTCGGCCTATCAGGACAAGCTGCTCGATCTTTACGAGAAAAATCCGGGCTTCATCATGCCCGCGGAACGCCGCAACGAGATCGTGAGCTTCGTCAAGTCCGGTCTGAAGGACCTGTCGATTTCGCGCACGACCTTCGACTGGGGCATTCCGGTGCCCGGTGACGAAAAGCATGTCATGTATGTCTGGGTCGACGCCCTGACCAACTACATTACCGCTCTCGGCTATCCCGACACTTCGGATGAGAAATGGAGCTATTGGCCCGCCGATGCGCATATCATCGGCAAGGATATCTCGCGCTTCCACGCTGTCTACTGGCCCGCATTTCTGATGTCGGCTGGTATTCCGCTGCCGAAGCGGGTTTTCGCACACGGCTTTCTGTTCAACCGCGGCGAGAAAATGTCGAAATCGCTTGGCAACGTGATTGATCCGTTCGGTCTCGTTGAGCGCTATGGACTCGATCAGTTGCGCTACTTCCTGATGCGCGAAGTGCCATTCGGTCAGGATGGCAGCTATAGCCATGACGCTATCGTCAACCGCACCAACGCCGATCTGGCGAACGATCTCGGCAATCTTGCCCAGCGCTCATTGTCGATGATCGCCAAGAATTGCGAAGGCAAGGTCCCGGTTCCGGGCGAGTTTTCGGACGCGGACAAGGCTATTCTCGATCAGGCCGATGCGGCGCTTGATACTGCGCGCAAGGCAATGGACGATCAGGCGCTGCATCTTGCGCTGGGAGCGATTTTTGCTGTTGTTGCCGAAGCCAACCGTTATTTTGCGGGTCAGGAGCCTTGGGCGTTGCGCAAGACCGATCCTGCACGCATGGGCACCGTTCTTTATGTGACGGCTGAGGTCATTCGCCGTGTCGGTATCATGGTGCAGCCTTTCATTCCGCAGTCGGCGGAAAAGCTTCTCGACATATTGGCAATTCCTGCCGACAAGCGTCAGTTCTCTGACGTTACGGCAAGCCATCTGGTCGGAGGCGCCGACTTGCCAGCCCCGCAGCCGGTATTCCCGCGCTATGTGGAAACAGAAGAGCAGAATTGAGTTCGATTATGCTTGTCGACAGTCATTGTCATCTTGATTTTTCTGACTTCGAACCGGAGCGCGATGCTGTTGTGCAGCGGGCTCTGGATGCCGGAGTGAAGCGCATGGTGACGATTTCCACGCGGGTCAGAAAATTCGATACGATCCGGGCGCTCGCTGAAGCCTATGATTGCGTTTATTGTTCGGTTGGAACTCATCCGAACAACGCGCATGAAGAACTCGATGTGACTGCCGACGATCTCGTGCGTCTGGCCGAGCACCCGAAAGTTGTGGCCATAGGCGAAGCGGGTCTCGATTATCACTACGACTACGCTCCGCCGGAAGCGCAGCGTCAGGGTTTTCTCATTCACATCGAAGCCGCGCGTCGGACCCAACTGCCGCTGGTCATCCATGCGCGCAGTGCAGACGACGATATGGCCGATATTCTCGAACGTGAGACCGAGAAGGGTGCATTCCCATTTATCCTCCACTGCTTTTCTTCTGGACGAGCATTGGCGGAAAAGGGCATTGAACTGGGTGGTTATATTTCCTTTTCGGGCATTCTGACCTTCAAGAACTCACCGGAAATTCGAGAAATAGCGGGCATTGTTCCGCGTGATCGTCTGTTGGTGGAAACGGATGCGCCATTTCTCGCGCCGCTTCCGCATCGCGGCAAGCGCAACGAGCCGTCTTTTGTGCAGCATACGGCGGCCATGTTGGCTGAAACGATCGGCGTGAGCAATGATGAAGTCGCACGTATCACGAGCGATAACGTGTTCAGGCTGTTTTCCAAAATGCCGCGTCCGTCAGAAAGTGCCAGCGCGTGATATCCCCCCGAAATTGCCTGCGTTTCACGATTTTGGGCTGCGGTTCGTCGCCCGGCGTGCCGCGCATCAATGGCGATTGGGGGAGTTGCGATCCCGAGAATCCGAAGAATCGGCGTCGTCGTGCCTCGCTTCTGGTTGAGCGATTTGACCCAGACGGTAATAGCACATCGGTTGTGATTGATACGGGACCGGATTTCCGCGCCCAGATGATTGACGCTGGCGCGCGCAGCCTTGATGCAGCCGTCTACACCCATCCGCACGCGGACCATATTCATGGAATTGACGATCTTCGAACCTATGTTGTCGAAAACCGTCGTCTGATGGATGTTTACGCCAATCGACTAACGCGTAACCGCCTCTTCGAGGCATTCGGCTATTGTTTTGAAACGCCAGCTGGATCGAGCTATCCGCCGATCCTCAGCATGCACGACATTGCTCCCGAAACGCCGTTTTCCATATCGGGAGCAGGAGGAGAAATCCGTTTCGAGCCATTCAGTCAGGTGCATGGCGACATTGAGTCGTTGGGCTTTCGCATTGGTTCCGTCGTGTACTGCACGGACGTGAGCGCTTTTCCTGAGCAAAGTCTCAAATATTTGGGCGGTGCCGATGTGCTTATCATCGATGCGTTGCAATATTGCCCGCATCCCAGCCATTTCTCGCTCGGTGAGGCGCTTGAATGGATAGAAAAACTGGCGCCCAAACGCGCCATTCTCACGCATATGCATGTCCCGCTTGATTATGAGACTGTCATGCGTGAAACGCCCGACAATGTTGAACCCGGATATGACGGGCTCCGCTTCGAGATGCCGCTTTAAGTTTCGAGTTTAAAATGAAAAGCCCGCGATGAGTCACCGCGGGCTTTTCGGTTACAATGGTCTATGATTTAGCCAACCGCGCCTTTGGTCGGGAAGGGCATGACATTACTGCCCTCTACGGCTTTGGTTGCCTTATCTTCCAGTTTGAGGCCACCGGCGCGCAGAAGGTCTGTAAAACGCCCGCCGCGTGCGGCAAGCTCGTCGAAGCTGCCGCTTTCGACCAGATGTCCCTTATCCATGAACAGAACCAGATCGGCCGAGCGAACCGTCGAAAGACGGTGCGCAATGATGAAGGTGGTGCGGTTGTGGCTCAGATCGTCAACAGCCTGCTTCACCTTCTCTTCTGTTTCAACGTCGAGCGCACTTGTGGCTTCGTCAAGAACGAGGATGGGCGAATCCTTCAAAATCGCACGCGCGATTGCAAGGCGCTGGCGTTCACCACCGGAAAGCTGCGAGCCGCGTTCGCCGACAACAGTATCGTAGCCGTCGCTTTTGGCTAGAATGAAGTCGTGGGCGGCTGCAGCGCGAGCAGCGGCGTGCACTTCTTCAGATGTGGCGTCTTCGCGGCCAACACGAATATTCTCTTCCACAGAGCGATTGAATAGCCCGGCATCCTGAAAGACAGTTGCGATAGCATGACGCAAGGAGCGGCGGCTGACGGTACGCGTATCGGTCCCGTCGATAGTGATGCGGCCAGCTGCGGGATCGAATACCCGTTGCAGCAGATTGATGAGCGTGGTCTTGCCCGCCCCGGTCGGACCGACAATAGCCACTGTCTGCCCCGGCTTGATCTCGAAGGACACGTCATAGACGCCTTGGCCAGAGTTCGGGAACTCAAAGGTGACATTGTCGAAAACGATGTCGCCTTTAACGTCGGTGAGATCCGAAACGTCCTGCGGTTCCTGACGGTCAGCAGTAGCATCTTCCATCTGGAAGAATTCTTCCAGCTTGGCGCGTGCGGTGACAGTCTGATTGATGAATGCGCTAATCTGATCGAGACGGCCGATCATCAGCTGCGCAAAACCGATAAAGGCAATCACATCGCCGACGCGCATCTGGCCCTTAGTGACGAAATAGGCGCCGAGAACCAGAACAACCACCATTGAGAAGGTGGAGGCCATTCGATTCAGGCCGCTGGCGAGCGCCCACCAATTGAGAACTGGAAACTGTGCCTTCTCCAGATTTTTGGCGTAATCCCGCAGAGACTGCGTTTCCGACGCGATACGGTTGTAGCTCTGCACGACCGAGACGTTGCTGATCGTATCGCTGACATGCTCGAACAGCTTGTGGTGGTGCTTTTCGACAGCCGTCTGGCCGTCCTTTGTCTTGCGCATCACAAGCTGGCCGATCATCACATAGATGACGCCGAGCACGATGAGCACCAGCGACATGCGCATGTCCATGTTCATTGCGACAGGAATGAGCGTTGCCAGGGCAACGATTGTCGTCAGATGCTGGCGCATGAATTCGAGCCAGAGAGTGAAGAGCGAGTCGGTTGCGCGGATCAGCGTATGAAGCGCGTTCGATGTGCCGCGCTTCTGGTGCCACGAAAGCGGCATCGTGATGAGGCGCTCATAGGAATCGATCATCACGCCCAGACGGCGGCGGTGCGCGAGACGGTCAGCTCCGCGGGCGACAAAGACCGCTGCAACAATGTTGAAGCCGCCAAGTGCAGCCCACATGGCCAGAGGCGAGAAAATGTCGCCCCTGTCGGAGATAGCCTGTATGACCCGACCGAACAGAATTGGTTCAGCAAGCGTGACCAGGGCAACCAGGACGCTGGCTACGCACATGGTTATCGTTGCAGCCTTCTCGACCGCAAGATACTCCATGGCTCGCCAGTAGATTTTGAGCAATGACACTTTCGGACTCCCGCTCGTCTATTCACGGGGCTAAATGGTATAGCCCACTTGTTCTATCAATATCAGATGGCGGCAAGAAGTGGCGATTGGGTGTCAAGATCGACCATAAATTAAAAACGCATGTAACCGAGTGTGAAGAATAGCCGGTAAAAATCGAATTCTTTGGAGAAAGAACGCTGCTGTTTTCGTTGCGAGCAGCCAAATTTCGGTTTTGGGGAATTCAGCCTAGCAATCCGCGAAACTCGCGTCTATTGAGATGACTAAATGAGCGGCGACCGCGTACGCGCTGCGTCAGCAAGAGTTGATCGGGTTTCTCCATGGCAGTCGTTGAACAGAAAATTGTGGATGCAGGCGAGGCGGGTATGCGGCTGGATCGCTGGTTCAAGGTCCACTATCCGGGACTTGGTTTCGGCCACCTGCAAAAACTTCTGCGGTCGGGGCAGATCCGTGTCGACGGTTCCCGCGCGAAGGCCGACACACGTGTTCAAGCCGGGCAGACTGTTCGCATTCCGCCCCTGGGCGTCGATGACAAATCCACCGGACCGGTTACGGCGCGAACAATCCGTAGCCAGCAGGACGGTGACGTGCTTTCGCAGATGCTTCTTTACGAAGACCCGAAAGTGTTCGTTTTCAACAAGCCAGCAGGGCTCGCTGTGCAGGGCGGGTCCGGCGTCTCGCGGCATATCGACGGTATGCTGGAGGCATGGCGCAACAAGAAGGGCGAAAAGCCGCGCCTAGTGCACCGTATCGACCGTGATACGTCGGGCGTGCTCGTTGTGGCGCGTACACGCGGCGCGGCACAGGCACTAACCGCCGCTTTTCGCGAGCGCGACACCAAGAAAACCTATTGGGCCTTGGTAAAAGGTGTTCCACGCAGGCGTGAGGACAAGATTTCCACGTGGCTGGTCAAGGATCAGACACCGGACGGTGACAAGATGCGTGTCTGCCAGCATGGCGAGCCGGATTCCGACCATGCGGTCTCATATTATCGCATCATCGAGAAGGCAGGCAACAACCTGACCTGGCTTGAGATGGAACCATATACGGGCAGGACTCATCAGTTGCGTGTTCATGCGGCCTATATCGGTCATCCAATTATCGGTGACCCCAAATATTTTGAAGCGGACCAGAATTGGGAGTTTCCGGGCGGGATACAAAAACGGCTGCATCTTCATGCGCGCCGTATTCGCATCCCGAACCCGTCGGGCGGCATTATCGATGTGACGGCGCCATTGCCGCCACACATGGTGCAATCATGGAATCTGCTCGGCTTCGATGAGGAAAGCGCGGAAGATTAAAAAATGTCAGGCGAAGCGGGGGGATCGTCCGAAGGACGAGTTTCGTTCGATGGGCTGGCCATCATGCTGGTCATGTTCATTATGTTCAGTTGGGGGCTGAATCAGGTTGCCATCAAGATCGGCAATCAAGGATTCAATCCCATGCTCATGGCAGCAGGGCGCTCCGCGCTGGGCGGCATGTGCGTCTTTCTCTGGTGCCGTTGGCGTCGCATCCCGCTTTTCAAGCGTGATGGTACGCTCGCCGCCGGGATAGCTGCCGGATTGCTGTTCGGTACCGAGTTCGTCCTGATTTTTCTGGCGATGGAGCTGACGAGCGTGGGACGTGTAACGCTCATGATGAATGTCATGCCGTTCTGGGTCGCTATCGGCAGTCATTTTCTTTTGGGCGAACGAATGTCGGTTCGTGCTTTTATCGGCATGTGTATAGCCTTTCTGGGCGTGTTTCTGGTCTTTTCCGATCATGTCAGTCGTCCGGGACCCCACGCTGTCTACGGCGATATGCTAGCGCTGGTATCGGGTGTGTTGTGGGGCTTGACCACGCTGGTCATCAAGCGGACCCGACTTGCCTACACAGCGCCGGAAAAGACGCTTCTTTACCAGTTGGTGATCGCAACGCTGGTGCCGCTGCCATTCATTTCGTTGAGCGGTCCTCTGCTTCGTAACCCGGATGCCCTGTCCACATCAGCCTTCCTGTTTCAGGCCGTATTCGTGGTGGCATTTACCTATCCGCTCTGGTTCTGGATGGTACGTCGATACCCCGCGTCGAAACTTTCTAATTTTGCCTTCCTCACGCCCGCTTTTGGCGTGTTATTGAGCGGCCTCATTCTGAGCGAGCCTTTGAGCTGGAAAATCTTTGCAGCTCTTGCGCTGATCGGTTGCGGACTGATGATTATCAACAAGCCGGCAAAGGTATCCAACGCCCGATGAAACTTGTACTCTTCGATTGCGACGGAACGCTGGTCGATAGCGGTGATTTCATTCACAGATGTATGGCGACCAGTTTTTCCGACGCTGGTCTGGAACCTCCCGCAATTGAGGAAACGCATTCGATCATTGGCCTGTCGTTGCATTTGGCTATTGCGAAGCTGTTGAACCGCGAACCGGACGAGCAGGTCCACTGGCTGACGCAACGCTACAAGGAAAACTTTGTGAAACTGCGTCAGGCTCCGGACTTCGTAGAGCCCCTCTATGATGGAATCCTGCCTCTTCTGACCGAACTCGGGGCGAGGAACGATCTCCTGCTGGGCATCGTAACGGGAAAATCCCAGCGCGGTGTCCGCTCTGTTTTCGAACGTCATGGCATCGGCCATCATTTCGTGGTGACACGTACCGCTGACGATTGCCCGTCAAAGCCGCATCCGGCCATGGTGCTTGAATCCTGCGCGGAAATGGGAATAGAACCCAATCGAACAATCGTTATCGGCGATGCCGTTTATGATATGCAGATGGCCCGTTCGGCAGGCGCTATGGCGGCAGGTGTCTCCTGGGGTTATCATAATAGGCAGGGACTGATAGAAGCTGGCGCCCATCACATTCTGGAAGCGCCATCCGAACTCTATGCATTGCTGCGGACTATGGACGCACAGGTCGTCTAGTTGTCGAGCCTTGCACCGAGTTAGCGACACAGAACTGGACAAATCTATGCGTAATATTTTGAGCGATCTTGAAGCAGGAAAGCAGCTTTCCGACGAGAACCCTATCGTGCGTGCGCAAAAGCAGATGCTGGCACAGCTGCCCAAACGCTTTTATGAAAAAGCGCAAGTAGCGGAAGTTGAAGGCGGTTTTGCTGTCCATCTGGACGGCCGTCCGGTAAAGACGCCAGCGCGCAGCCTGCTGCTGTTACCGACCAAAACGGCTGCTCAGATCGTGGCGGACGAGTTTGCCGCTCAGGAAAAGGTCATCGATCCCGGCAAAATGCCTGCAACGCGTTTGGTCAACACGGCAATCGATGGGATTACGCAGGACCCTCAAGCGGTTTTCGAGGATATTCTACGGTTCGCAGGCACGGATATGCTTTGCTATCGCGCCGACAGTCCGCAAGAACTCGTTTCTCGTCAGACCCAGCAATGGGACCCGTTGATCGACTGGATGGAAGGGCTTGGGGCGCGGTTTTCGCTCGCCGAAGGTGTGATGCATATAGAGCAGCCACGTGAAGCCATAGCGGCCTTTGGCGTCCATCTATCTGCTTTTAAAGATCCGATCGCGCTGGCATCTCTGCACACGATGACGACGCTGACGGGGTCGGCGATTATTGCACTGGCTATCGCCAAAGGCGAAGTGTCCGCAGAACATGGCTGGCAGCTGGCCCACATCGATGAGGATTGGACCGTGGAGCATTGGGGAACCGATGCGGAAGCAGTAGAGCGCCGCAGGAATCGGGAAATCGAAATGATGATGGCTGCCCGCATGCTCGCAGCACTTTAAATAAGAGGTCTATTATATTGATCTGATAAAGAAACCCCGGCAATGCCGGGGTTTCTTTTTGCGTGCAATCATCAAATGTTGCACGTCGTTCCCCTCGGTGGAAAAGTAAAAAACGCGCGGATAGCGTAAACGGCGTCCGCGTACTTTTTTAAACCGAGTAATACATGTCGTACTCGACCGGGTGCGGCGTCGTTTCATAGCGCATCACTTCGGCCATCTTGAGTTCGATGAAGCTGTCGATCTGATCGTCGTCGAACACACCGCCGGCCTTGAGGAATTCACGATCCTTGTCGAGCGACTGCAGGGCTTCGCGCAGCGAACCGCAGACGGTTGGAATCTTCTTCAGTTCCTTGGCAGGCAGATCGTAAAGATCCTTATCCATGGCCTGTCCCGGGTGAATCTTGTTTTTGATGCCGTCAAGACCAGCCATCAGCAGGGCAGCAAAGCACAGATAGGGGTTGGCCGCCGGGTCAGGGAAGCGAACTTCCAGACGCTTGGACTTCGGCGAATTACCGAACGGAATGCGGCAGGAAGCGGAACGATTGCGCGCCGAATAGGCAAGCAGAACCGGAGCTTCGTAACCAGGAACCAGGCGCTTGTAGGAGTTCGTCGACGGATTGGTGAAGGCATTCACGGCCTTTGCGTGCTTGATGACGCCGCCGATGAAATACAGGCAGTTTTCCGACAGTCCGGCATATTCATTGCCAGCGAAAGTCGGTTTGCCTTCTTTCCAGATCGAGAAGTGGACGTGCATGCCCGAGCCGTTGTCGCCGAAGATCGGCTTCGGCATGAAGGTTGCGGTCTTGCCATAAGCGTTGGCTACCTGATGCACGACATACTTGTAGATCTGCATCTTGTCCGCGTTGCGGACCAGCGTGTCGAATTTGACGCCGAGTTCGTGCTGGGCGGATGCCACTTCGTGGTGGTGCTTTTCGACGGTGACACCCATTTCGGTGAGCACGGTGAGCATTTCCGAGCGCATGTCCTGCGCGCTGTCGATCGGCGGAACCGGGAAATAACCGCCCTTCACGCGCGGGCGGTGGCCAAGGTTGCCTGTTTCATAGTCGGTGTCGTCATTCGACGGAAGTTCGGTCGAATCAAGCTTGAAACCAGTATTGTATGGGTCGGCCTTGTACTTCACGTCATCGAAGACAAAGAATTCAGCCTCCGGGCCAACATAGACGGTATCGCCGATACCGAGCGATTTCATGTAGGCTTCGGCCTTCTTTGCTGTCGTGCGCGGATCGCGGCCATAGGCTTCGCCCGAAATGGGATCCAGAATATCGCAAAGGATGACGAGCGTGGACTGAGCGAAGAACGGATCGATATGGGCGGTCGTCGGATCCGGCATCAGAACCATGTCGGATTCGTTGATTGCCTTCCAGCCGGCGATGGAAGAGCCGTCGAACATCACGCCGTCGACAAACATGTCTTCGTCGACGAGGCCGATATCCATCGTGACGTGCTGCAGCTTACCCTTCGGATCGGTGAAGCGAAGGTCGACAAACTTGATGTCGTTGTCTTTGATTTGTTTGAGAATATCGTTGGCAGTCGTCATATTAATTCCCTGTTTGCACGACGATGGATTGTATGCAGGTATTGTTAGATGGCATCCACGCCGGATTCACCGGTACGGATACGGATAACTTCTTCGATGTTGGAGACGAAAATCTTGCCATCGCCGATGCGTCCCGTCTGGGCAGCCTTGCGGATGGCTTCAATAGCGCTGTCCACGGTTTCGTCTGCGACGATGACTTCAACTTTCACTTTGGGAAGAAAGTCGACGACATATTCGGCGCCGCGGTAAAGCTCGGTATGACCTTTCTGTCGTCCAAAGCCCTTGGCTTCGATGACAGTAATCCCCTGCAAACCGACTTCCTGAAGGGCTTCCTTCACTTCATCCAGCTTGAAGGGCTTTATGATGGCTTCGATCTTTTTCATCAGAGAATGGTCTCCGCTCTTCTTCGGAAATGAGCATTGTGCCCGCTTCACCAATAGAGAAGCATGAACTGTGCCAGTTTGAATGCGGGGCGAAAATTTTCTTCCACGTTCCTCATCCTGAGGGAGATTGGCACTAATCGTGATGCTTGTGCAAGCGCTACTCCGGCGACAAGCAAGAAAGGGATTCCATCAATATGGCTTTCTGGTTAAAAACTAGGCGTCGTGCCTTAAATACAGGCAAACTTGCATAAAGCCCGGTGCCGCGTATTTAATCACTCCAGCCACGCCACCCGTGTTTAAAAGGTACGCGATGTACGAGTTGCTGACCCCGCAGGAAATGGCAGAAGCGGACCGCCGGACGATCAAGACCGGTATCAAGGATGGCTTTTCCTTGATGCTGGCGGCAGGGCGTGCCGTTGCGGATGTCGCGCAGGGTATGTTCCCCGGCAATTCGCCGGTCGCGGTTTTGTGTGGACCTGGCAATAACGGTGGCGATGGCTATGTCGCGGCGCAGTATTTGCTGGAAGCCGGTCTGGAGGTCGTATGTTTCGCATCAGCTCCCCCGCGAAAGGGTTCGGATGCCATGCGCGCATCGCTTTTTTACAAGGGACCGGTCTCGAATCTGAGTGAGTTTTCGGTCGTTAGTTTCGGGGGCGTGATTGATGCTTTATTCGGTGCGGGGCTCGTCCGCGATATTCATGGAGCCGAAGCCGTTGCGATCGACACGGTGAACAGCTCGGGCGTGCCGGTGGTGGCGGTTGATCTGCCAAGCGGCATTTCCGGCGAGGGAGGGGACGTTCTGGGCACCGCGATCCGAGCGCGCGCCACAGTCACGTTTTTTCGCAAGAAACCCGGCCATCTGCTACAGCCGGGAAGGGCCCATTGCGGCGTTCTTCATGTCGCAGATATCGGTATTCCCGACCACATACTTGCAGCCATCGAACCCAAGACGTTTGAAAATGCTCCCGAGCTTTGGGAAGGTGCCCTACCTGTGCTCGGAGTGGAAGCCTATAAGTATAGTCGCGGCCATGCCGCGGTGTTTTCAGGCGGCGCTCATTCGACCGGAGCCGCGCGTCTTTCGGCTCTCGCCACGGCTCGCGTTGGGGCAGGGGCCGTTACGCTTCTGTCTCCGCCCGATGCGATGGCGATTAATGCTGCTAACCTGACCAGCATCATGGTTCGCGAAACCCGTTGCCTGAAGGATGTTCGGCAGTTTTTCGCTGAGCGCAAGGTTGGTGCAGCGGTGCTCGGTCCGGGCTACGGAAATCCCGCATTCGCTCGTGAACATGCGCTATTTCTTGCTAATAGCGGACTTGAGGGATTTCACGGTCTCGTTCTCGATGCCGATGGGATTACTGCTTTTGAACACAATCCAGACGAGCTTTTCGATTGTCGACGGGACGCACGGTCTGCACTCGTGCTGACGCCGCATGAAGGCGAGTTTCGACGGCTTTTTCCGGATATTGCAAAGGCGACGGTCTCGAAGATTGAAAAGGCCCGCGAGGCTGCAAAGCGCGCCAATGCGGTCATTATATATAAGGGGCCTGATAGCGTGATTGCGGAACCGGGAGGGCTGGCCGTGGTCAACGCCAATGGAACTCCTTTGCTGGCAACGGCAGGATCAGGCGATGTTCTGACCGGAATTGTTTGCGGCTTGCTTGCGCAGGGCATGCCCGCATTCGCGGCCGCCTGTGCGTCCGTGTGGATGCATGCGGATGCCGCCCGGCGTTTCGGTCACGGACTTATCGCTGAAGATTTGCAAGCCCAATTGCCCGCCGTCTTATCCACGCTGGCCCGTGTCTCCCGAAATTAGCGGCGGGATGTGCGGCTGTTCCCGGTGCCGACATCAACGGTTATGCTGCCCGAGATCGATACATCGGTGTTGCCGACACGGAAATTCTTCCAGTTGCCGGTTGGCGCCTGATCCGGTTCTGGGGCGGGGGGCGGAGCGGACACGATGGGTTTTGGAGCTTGTACGCCCGGCAAGCCCGGTGATCCGTCATTCGCGGTGGCCGGTGATATTGCGGCCAGGAAAATCGTGCCCAATACGAGACAATGCTGTGCAGACATTACCGTTTCCCTACACCGGATCGGTTACGGCAGCGATAAGTTCGTCTGCCATTTCGAGCGTAAACTCATCGAAATGCGAGATGACGCGGCTCGGACCATAATGCTGCACGGGCAGATCGGTATATCCGAAATCGACCGCAACAACGGGAATTCCAGCCGCCTTCGCAGTGTCAATGTCGGTTCGGCTATCCCCTACCATGATGGCCCGTTCGCGATTGCCGCCGGCCCGTGTGATGGTGTCGATAAGATGACGTGGATCGGGTTTGCGATAAGCAAACGTATCGGCCCCGCAGATCGCAGCAAATCGTGCGGCTTCGCCCATGGAAGTCAGGAGTTTTACCGACAGGGCCTCGAACTTGTTCGTGCAGACCGCCAGTTCATAACCACTTGCGGAGAAGCGGTCCATTGCTTCTAGTACGCCTGGAAAGAAGGTAGAATGCCCTGGCATATTATTCGCGTAATGCTCGCGGAACTCTTCTACGAGATTATCGAGCTGTGCCTCATCTGCCTGTTTCTGTTGCGCAGCGAACGCGCGTTCGATCATGACGCGCCCGCCTTGCCCCACAAATTTCCGCAGTGATTCACGATCTGCCGTTTTCAGTCCAGATATTGCCAGGCAGTGATTAAGGCTATCGAGAAGATCAGGCGCTGTATCGACAAGGGTTCCGTCGAGATCGAAAACGATGATGGGCTTGAGATTAGCAGCAGACATTAGCTTCTCGTGTGTGAAAAAGAGGAATAGAAAACTCCTATCTGATTGTCGTCGCCGGCTCAACCTCATGATCAGATTTGCCTAAAATCCGAAATTCTGCGTCATAGTTCGAATAGAAGCTTTGTTGCGCCGCGCCCGCATGCTAGAGGCGAACCGGATGATAATGAGAATCCACCGGGATTTCGGGGAACTTGGGTATGGATGAAGCTCGCAAACTGAAAATTGCAGCAGCCGCAGAAGCACTTACACACGTCAGGGACGGAATGCGTCTGGGAATCGGTACCGGTTCAACTGCCGAGGAATTCGTGCGATTGCTTGCTGAAAAGGTAAACAGCGGTTTCAACATCATTGGCGTGCCCACTTCCGAGCGTACCGCGAAGCTTTGCGAGGAACTCGGAGTTCCGCTTACAACGCTTGAAGAAACACCCCATCTCGATCTCACGATTGACGGTGCAGATGAAGTCGATACCAATCTCTCGCTCATCAAGGGCGGTGGCGGTGCGCTTCTTCGGGAAAAGATCGTTGCTGCCGCTTCTGATGCAATGATTGTCATTGCTGACAGTTCCAAGGTGGTCGAAACGCTTGGACGTTTTCCTCTGCCAGTGGAAGTCAATCGTTTCGGTCTTGGCGCGACCATTCGCGCTATTGAGGAAGCAGCTGCAAAGTGTGGTCTTGCAGGCCCGCTGGCACTGCGTTTAAAAGATGGCTCACCCTTCGTAACAGACGGTGGGCATTATATCGTGGATGCATCTTTTGGCCGCATTCCCGATCCAAAGACGCTATCTGACGCTCTCTTCGCAATTCCAGGCGTTGTCGAGCACGGACTTTTCATCGGACTCGCGCGTGCGGCAGTGATTGCCGGTAACGACGGCATCCGCACCATGAACCGGTCTTGAACTGATTGAACGGAGTACTGACTTATGATCCCGGCAACTGGCTTTCGCCGTCTGATTGCACCGTTTTCCGCGCTCGTACTGATGTCGGGCATTCACGCAGCATCGGCACAGGAAATCTCTGAAGCTCACTTGGAAGCTGCCCGCGCTGCTATTTCTGCAATTAATGCTACCGAGCAGTTCGACGAAATTCTTCCGAATGCGGCGCGCTCCCTGAAGGGCGAACTGATCCAGAAAGATCCGAATCTTGAAGCCCTCATCACCAAGACGGTCGATGACAAGGCTCTCGCTCTTGCTTCCCGTCGCGCAGATCTCGAGACCGAATCTGCCCGTGCTTACGCGAAGGCTTTTTCGGAAGACGAACTAAAGGCTATCGCAGCATTCTATACGTCGCCTGCAGGCAAGAAGCTCTTGTCGGAAGGCCCAATCGTGACACGTGAAGTCGTCAAGGCTGCAAATATCTGGCAGAACGGAATTGCCCGCGATCTGGCTACCAGTGTGGCGGAAGTTCTGGCTGCTCAGGCTGGGGCTGCTGCCGCTCCGGCACAGCCAGCACAGCAGTAATTTCCAGCGGTAACGTGTGATTTGAAAGCCCGGTCACTTGGCCGGGCTTTTTCTTTTGCCTACATATCGGCCAACCTAATGTTTTTTGGAGAATCCCATGTCCGGCTTCGATTATGATCTTTTTGTTATCGGTGGCGGGTCCGGCGGGGTCCGGGCGGCACGTCTTGCCGGAGCGATGGGGAAGAAAGTTGCTCTTGCTGAAGAATATCGCATGGGTGGAACCTGCGTTATCCGTGGTTGTGTCCCGAAGAAGCTCTTCGTCTATGCTTCGCAGTTTCCAGAACATTTTGAGGATGCTGCTGGCTACGGTTGGGACGTGGGTGCATCGAACTTCGACTGGACTAAGTTGGTCGCAGCAAAGGATAAGGAGATTGCACGGCTGGAGGGACTTTACACCAAGGGTCTCCAGAATTCTGACGTTGAAATTTTTGCCAGCCGTGCCGAACTGATCGATGATCACACCATCGAACTGAAGGTCGATGGCCGCCGCATTACAGCCGATCAAATATTGATCGCTACGGGCGGTCATCCGACGATGCCGGAATCCATGCCGGGACGTGAATATTGCATCAGCTCCAACGAAGCGTTCCATCTTGCTGAACTGCCGAAAGCGATCGCCATAGCAGGCGGCGGATATATCGCTGTTGAGTTCGCGAACATATTCCACGGTCTTGGCGTCGAGACCACGCTGGTCTACCGCGGCAAGGAAATTCTCTCCCGTTTCGATCCCGATCTGCGCCATCTCTTGCACGAAACCATGGAAGCAAAGGGCATCCGGATCATTTGCGAAGCGGTTTTCGAGAAAATCGAGAAACAGTCCGATGGCAAGCTGAAAATATCGCTGAACAATGGTGACACGCTGGAAGTCGATCAGGCAATGATGGCTATCGGGCGCAAGGCCAACACGACCGGTCTTGGTCTGGAGAGAGCCGGTGTGAAGACGGATGAGCTTGGCGCCATTCTTGTGGACGATTACTCACGCACCAATGTCGCGAATATCTGGGCAGTGGGTGACGTCACGAACCGTGTCCAATTGACGCCGGTGGCAATCCATGAAGCGATGTGTTTCCTTGAGACCGCCTTCAAGGATAATCCGACGAAACCGGACCATGAGCTGATCGCGACGGCCGTATTCTCGCAACCTGAAATCGGCACTGTTGGCTTGCCGGAAGACGAAGCTGCGAAGAAGTATCTGGAACTTGAGGTTTACAGAGCACTGTTCCGTCCGATGAAGAACACGCTGTCCGGTCGCAATGAGAAAATGCTGATGAAGCTCATTGTGGATGCGGCAAGCCGCCGCGTGATCGGCGCCCATATCATGGGGCCAGACGCCGGTGAAATGGCCCAGCTTCTGGGCATTTCGCTCAAGGCTGGAGCGACCAAGGACGACTTCGACCGCACGATGGCGGTTCACCCGACAGCGGCTGAGGAGCTGGTCACCATGTACAAGCCGACCTATCGTGTTGTGAATGGTGAGAAAGTCGACGGATAAATCTTTCGCAACCGCTTTCTTCGGTTAACGAATATTGCTGGCATAAAATCTCAGCCTGCATTATATCAGCGCGACCACGCGCGCCGGTTTTCCGGGACATGCTGTCATCTTTATCAGATGTGGCTGTTCGTTAAGGGATACCGGCTTTCGTGTAAGGAGGATACAATCCGAGAGAAATCGAGCGGATAGAAGCAAGCAGGTGCTCAAATGACGAAGAACTGGACCCCGCATTCCTGGAGAAGCAAACCGATCAAGCAAGTGCCGTTTTATCCGGACGCAAAGGCTCTGAACGATGTCGAGGCCCGTCTTCGCACCTATCCGCCGCTGGTTTTTGCAGGTGAAGCACGCAAGCTTAAGCAGCAGCTGGCCGAGGTCGCGGAAGGTAAGGCCTTTCTGCTTCAGGGCGGCGATTGCGCCGAGAGTTTTGCGGAACACGGTGCAGACAATATCCGTGACTTTTTCCGCGTGTTCCTCCAGATGGCCGTCGTGCTTACTTTCGGCGCATCGAAGCCTGTCGTGAAAGTTGGCCGTATCGCCGGTCAATTCGCCAAGCCGCGCTCCTCCGACATGGAAACGCTCAATGGTGTGGAGCTGCCGTCCTATCGTGGTGACATTATCAACGGCATAGAATTTGATGCAGCCTCACGCACGCCCGATCCCCAGCGTCAGGACATGGCATATCGTCAATCGGCGGCGACGCTTAATCTGCTGCGTGCTTTCGCTCAAGGCGGCTACGCAAATCTGGAAAACGTTCACCAGTGGATGCTCGGGTTTGTCGGCAAAAGCCCACAGGCGGAGCGCTATGCGGCTTTGGCCCAGCGTATTTCCGAGACCATGAACTTCATGCGCGCAATCGGGATTACGGCTGACAGCAATCATTCGCTGCGCGAAACCGATTTCTATACCAGCCATGAAGCGCTGCTTCTTGGATACGAAGAAGCGCTGACCCGTATAGACTCCACCTCTGGCGATTGGTACGGCACGTCTGGCCATATGATCTGGATCGGCGATCGTACCCGGCAGGCCGATCATGCGCATATCGAATACTGCCGCGGCATCAAGAATCCGCTCGGTCTCAAATGCGGTCCGTCTTTGCAGCCGGATGATCTCATTCGCCTGATTGATCTTCTGAACCCGGATAATGAAGCTGGTCGTCTGACGCTGATTGCACGCTTCGGCTACGATAAGGTTGGCGATCATCTGCCTCAGCTTATTCGTGCTGTCGAGAAAGAAGGCCGCAAGGTGGTGTGGTCCTGCGATCCGATGCATGGCAACACGATCACAGCCGGCGGCTACAAGACACGTCCGTTCGACCGTATCCTTAAGGAAGTGGAATCCTTCTTCGCGATCCATCGTGCTGAAGGCACGCATCCGGGCGGCATTCATGTCGAAATGACAGGCAAGAATGTGACGGAATGCACTGGCGGCGCGCGTGCGATTTCGGCTGAGGACTTGCACGATCGCTACCACACGCATTGCGATCCGCGTCTCAATGCCGATCAGGCTCTGGAACTGGCGTTCCTGTTGGCTGAATTGCTCAAGAAGGAGCGCGATGCTGGCGTTGACAAGCAGGTCGCGAGCGCCTGATCTGTTTCGTATGTCCTAAAGTCTGCAAGGGCGGAGATTTCCAAATCTCCGCCCTGTTGCATTTCAGGAAAACTTACATATTGATTGCCGCCAAGCGCCGTATATTCGAAAACGCACACGGGGCGCTTGTGTGCTTTCTGATGGTCGTTTCCGGTTCTCCGGCGGATACTGTAGCCAATTTGATTGAGGGGCAACGATGCAGCGCATTTTTCTGGCTTTTCTTAATTCCATGCGGGCGCTGAAATATCTCGCCGGACATGAAAAGGCCGTCCAACAGGAACTGGTGCTGTTTCTTCTATCTCTGCCAGTGGCGTACCTTCTTGCGCCGACCTGGCTTGCTTTCCTTTTCATGACCGGCTCGATCCTGTTCCTTATCCTTGTGGAAGTGCTGAACACCGGCATCGAGGCGACGTGTGATGCCGTTTCCCGGGATTTTCATAAGGAAATTCAGATTGCAAAGGACTGCGGGTCGCTCGCTGTCCTGATTTCCATTTTGTTCGTCGTTGTTGTCTGGGGTTATATTCTAGCCACTACGTATCTCGCCTGACAAAGAACGCGCCGATTGATTGCATCCGTTGCATTTGCTTGCCCAAGCGCGCTAAAGCTTGGACATGTTAGCCTCTCACGAGAATCTCGCCATGCTTCGTATTGCCGTTGCGCAACTCAATCCCGTCATGGGCGATATCGCCGGAAACCTGGCCAAGGCTCGCGCCGCTCGCGCCGAGGCGGCCAGAATGAAAGCCGATCTCATTCTGTTTACGGAATTATTTATCTCCGGATATCCGCCGGAAGATCTCGTTCTGAAGCCATCCTTTCTTGCTGCGTGTGAAAAGGCTGTCCGTGATTTGGCGAATGACACCGCTGACGGAGGGCCGGGCGTCATTATTGGCACGCCGCTCAGCCGTGCGAGCGGCCTTCACAATTCCATCGCTGTGCTGGATGGTGGTGAGATCCTAGCCGAGCGGTTCAAGGTCGATCTGCCGAATTATGGCGAGTTCGATGAGAAGCGCGTATTTCAGTCTGGCCCCATGCCCGGCCCGGTCAATTTCCGCGGTGTTCGCATCGGAATACCAATCTGTGAAGATATTTGGGGCGAACTCGGTGTTGCCGAAACGCTGGCTGAGAGTGGTGCAGAAATTCTGCTCGTTCCCAATGGCTCGCCGTATCATCGAGCCAAGATGGACCGACGTCATCAGGTCGTTCTGAAGCAAGTGATAGAAACAGAGCTACCGATGGTCTATGCCAATCAAGTCGGTGGACAGGATGAGCTGGTTTTCGACGGTGGATCGTTTGCGTTCAATGCCGACCGGTCGCTCTGTTTGCAAATGCCGCAATTTGCGGAGCAGATCGCACTCACCGTATGGCACAGGGAAAATGATGGCTGGCGCTGCGAAGAGGGCGAGAAGGCGGTTCTTCCAGAAGGACTTGAGGCTGACTATTCCGCCTGCATGCTGGGTCTTCGGGATTATGTGAACAAGAACGGTTTCAAGGACGTCGTGCTGGGGCTTTCGGGCGGTATCGACTCGGCAATCTGCGCGGCACTGGGCGTAGACGCCTTGGGCAAGGACCGCGTGCGCTGCATCATGCTGCCTTACCGTTACACATCCGACGAATCGCTGAAGGACGCTGCCGACTGTGCAAAGGCGCTCGGTGTTCGATACGATGTCGTGCCGATCGCTGCGCCGGTCGAAGGCTTCCTTGAAGCGCTGCATCCGCTGTTCTCAGGAACCGAGAGCGGTGTCACCGAAGAAAACCTGCAAAGCCGCGCGCGCGGGACCATTCTGATGGCGGTTTCGAACAAGTTCGGTTCAATGGTCGTCACCACAGGCAATAAGTCTGAGATGTCGGTGGGCTATGCCACACTTTATGGCGACATGAACGGCGGGTTCAACCCGATCAAGGACGTGTACAAGATGCAGGTCTATGCGATGTCGGAATGGCGTAACAGCCATGTGCCGCATGGCGCGCTTGGGCCGTCAGGAGAAGTGATTCCGCAGAATATCATTTCCAAGGCCCCCTCTGCCGAACTGCGCGAAAACCAGACCGATCAGGACAGTTTGCCGCCTTATCCGGTTCTGGACGATATCCTTGAGTGTCTTGTCGAAAACGAAATGAGCAACGCGGAGATTGCTGCACGGGGGCATCCGCTTGAAACCGTCCAACGGATCGAACATTTGCTCTATCTGGCTGAATATAAGCGCCGCCAATCGGCGCCGGGTGTTAAAATTACCAAGAAGAATTTCGGACGCGATCGCCGCTACCCTATAACGAACCGCTTCCGCGACCGCTGAAAGACAATAAGATGACTGTGACCGTTCGTTTTGCTCCGTCACCGACGGGCTATATTCATATTGGCAACACGCGCACCGCGCTTTCAAACTGGCTGTTCGCACAGAAGAATGGCGGCAAGTTCATTCTGCGCTACGACGACACCGATGTCGAACGTTCCAAAGAGGAGTATGCGCAGGCAATTGCGGTCGATCTCGATTGGCTGGGGATCACACCCGATCGTGTGGAATATCAGTCAAAACGTTTCGATGTTTACGGCAAGGCAGTCGAAAAGCTCAAGCAGGCTGGGCTGCTTTATGCCTGCTATGAAACGGCGGATGAGCTGGAGCGTCGCCGCAAGCTGCGCCTCGCCCGTCGCTTGCCGCCCGTATATGGCCGTGAAGGACTGAAACTTACCGACGAAGATAAAGCAGCTTTCGAAGCCGAGGGGCGCAAGCCGCATTGGCGTTTCCTGCTGCCAAATTTCGATACTGATCCATTTAATACCAGACGTACCGATGTACATTGGGACGATCTGGTCCGTGGCCCGCAGACGGTGGATCTGGCCTCAATGTCCGATCCGGTGCTGGTACGCGAGGATGGCACCTATCTCTACACTCTGCCGTCTGTGGTCGATGATATTGATCTCGGCATCACGCACATTATTCGTGGGGACGATCACGTGACCAATACGGGTGTGCAAATCGCGATTTTTGAAGCTCTGGGTGCCAAAGCGCCGGTTTTTGGCCACCACAATCTGCTGACCACAATTTCAGGTGAGGGGCTTTCAAAGAGAACTGGCGCTCTCTCTGTCGGATCGTTGCGTGAAGGCGGCTTCGAGCCCATGGCAGTAGCGTCGCTGGCCGTTCTGATCGGTACATCGGAAAGTGTCTCGGCTGCCCCCAATATGGAAAGTCTGGCGGAGCGGTTCGATCTGGCTTCGATATCGAAGTCATCGGCGAAATTTGATCCCGCGGAACTGGATACGCTCAATCGCGTCCTGTTGCATGAGATGCCATTTCCAGAAGCTGAGCCACGCTTGGCGGCGCTGGGTATTTCCGGCGACAAGGCGGAACCCTTCTGGCTAGCGGTACGAGGAAATCTCGACCGCTTCAAGGATTCTGCTCACTGGTGGTCTATCGTCGATGGCGAATTGCCCGAAACGCCAGCTTTTTCCGATGAGGATCGCGCTTTCCTGAGGGAGGCTTTCAGCCTTCTGCCGCCGGCCCCTTGGGATCATCAAACATGGAAAATCTGGACAGAGGCCGTGAAGGCAGCAACAGGACGCAAGGGCAAGAATCTTTTCATGCCCATGCGTCTGGCGCTTACGGGGCAGGCGCATGGGCCGGAGTTGGCTGACTTGTTAGTCCTGATTGGTCTGGAAAGAACTCTGAGCCGACGACCCTGACTTTTGTGTTTGGAGTATAGGTGCGCTCCGCAGGCGGCGTGGTTGTGACGGGTGCAACATAAGTCGAGCCATTTGGAGTCAGCACTGTCGAAGTGGGCTTATCGTTCACCTCATCGGCGGCGACAGGAGCGGGTGTCGTATAGACAGGTAACGCACCCGTGGCGACCATTTCGGTGCTCGGTCCGGCTGTGGTTTCGGTCTTTTTCGCCGGAATGCGGATAGGTTTCGACTGGATTTTCTTGGGAATGACAACCCATGATGCCTTGCATGATTTGATATGTTTAGACGCTGATGGACGCCCGGCGAGGGTCATGTTCAGTTCGTGAACGCGCTCCCGTAAGGTTTGTGTTTCCGCTGTCAGTCGATCCGTCTTGGTCTGCAGTTTGGTACACTGGGCTGATTTGGCAACGGGGGTAAACAAACCTCCGGAACAACGATCCTGAATCGCTTTCTTTCGTAAAACAGCAAGGTCAGCTTCTTTTCGATCAAGAAGAGACTCGGTAGCAAGAAGGTGCTTTCTAAGCTGCTTCTGTTCGGCGGGGGAACACAATTCTGCGGGCGGCACGGTCGTACAGCCAGCCAATGATCCTGAAACTATCGAAAATAGTGAGTAAAACAAAATTCTATTAGAGTATGTTGAAATAATAGACATGATTTTCTCGTATATGTCAGCGATGTAATCATGTATCAAGAACGCAGTAAAATAAAAATTAACGGCGAGTATATGAAGATATACTCGCCGTATATTGTTGTTATATTAAAAATCACTAATTTAGTTTCTGTTACCTATCTTCTTTTTGCGGAGAGTTTCGCCCGATTTCTGCAATGATTCAACCACTGCCAGCGCAGTCATGTTGACGACACCACGCGAGGTGACGGAAGGCGTCAAAATGTGGGCTGGTCGCGCCGCTCCGAGTAGAATTGGCCCCACATGCAGTGCGTCTGTAACCATCTTGACTACATTCAGCGTAATGTTCGCGGCGTCGAGGTTAGGGAAGACAAGAAGATTGGCTTCACCTTTCAGGCGAGAATTCGGGAACACACGGTCGCGAAGCGCCTGGGAGAGCGCGGAATCACCATGCATTTCACCGTCGGATTCCAGTTCCGGCGCTTTTTCGGCGAGAATTGCCGCTGCTTCTCGCATTTTCTCCGCACTGGCTGATTCTTTCGACCCGAAATTCGAATGCGACACCAGCGCCGCTTTCGGTTCGATACCGAAGCGGCTGATTTCCTTTGCTGCAAGAATTGCCATTTCGGCGACTTCATTTGCGCTCGGTTCCACGTTGACATAAGTGTCCGTGAGGAAGAGGGCGCCACGCTGCGAGATCAGCAGGCTCAAAGCCGAGTAGTCACGGATGCCGGGAACCTTGCCAATAATCTGGCGCACCACACGAAGATGGCGTTCGAAGCGACCTTCAAGACCACAGATCATGGCGTCCGCTTCGTCACGCATAACGGCCAGGGCGGCAATCGCGGTTGAGTTGGTGCGCACGATGGTACGCGCGGCTTCGGGCGTCACGCCCTGTCTGCCGGTATAGGATAAGTAAAGGTCGACATAGTCGCGATAGCGCGGGTCGTCTTCGGGGTTGATGAGTTCGAAATCCGTTCCCGGCCGGATTTTCAAACCATAGCGACGCAGACGCGTTTCGATAACCTGCGGGCGTCCGACCAGAATCGGGGCGGCAATACGCTCCTCAATTACGACCTGAGCTGCGCGCAACACGCGTTCATCTTCACCGTCGGCATAAATAACGCGCTTCGGTTTTTCCTGTGCGCGGGCCGCGGCAAAGACCGGCTTCATGATGAGGCCAGACCGGAAGACGAAGCGATTGAGACGGTCGAGATAGGCCTCCATGTCTTCAATTGGGCGCGTCGCCACGCCCGTTTCCATCGCGGCCTTGGCCACCGCGGGAGCGATGCGGAGAATCAGGCGCTGATCGAATGGCGACGGAATGATATAGTCAGGCCCGAAAGTGGGCGTATCGCCAGAATAGGCGCGCGCAGCGACATCAGAAGGTTCTTCGCGGGCGAGCGCGGCAATTGCGCGAACCGCAGCAAGCTTCATTTCTTCATTGATTGCAGTGGCGCCGACATCAAGCGCGCCTCGGAAGATATAGGGGAAGCAGAGAACGTTGTTGACCTGGTTGGGGTAATCCGAACGTCCGGTGCAGATCATGGCATCGGCGCGGGCCGCGCGGGCCTCTTCCGGCATGATTTCCGGCTTCGGGTTGGCGAGTGCCATGATGAGCGGCTTTTCAGCCATCTGCTGCAGCAGTTCGGGCTTCAGCACGCCAGCGGCCGAAAGGCCGAGGAAAACGTCTGCTCCGCCAATAACATCGGCCAGAATACGCGCGTCGGTCTTTTGGGCGTAAACTTCCTTCCAGCGATCCATTAGCGTGTTGCGGCCTTCGTAGACAACGCCTTCGAGATCGCAAACCCAGATGTTTTCGCGTTTCGCGCCCAGATTGACCAGAAGATTGAGGCAGGCAAGCGCCGCAGCGCCTGCGCCGGATGTAACGATCTTGGCGTCGCTGATTTTCTTGCCGGCCAGTTCCAAGCCGTTCAGCACTGCGGAGGCAACGATAATTGCCGTGCCGTGCTGGTCGTCATGGAAGACGGGTATGTTCATTTTTTCACGAAGCTGTTCTTCAACTTCGAAGCACTCAGGCGCCTTGATATCCTCAAGATTGATACCGCCAAAAGTTGGTTCCAAGGCAGCGACCACATCGACAATGCGATCGATTTCATGCGCATCAATTTCGATATCGAACACGTCGATATCGGCAAACTTTTTGAAAAGGACGGCCTTGCCTTCCATGACCGGTTTGGAAGCAAGCGCGCCGATATTGCCGAGGCCGAGAACTGCAGTACCGTTCGATACGACCGCGACGAGATTTCCCCGGGCGGTGTATTCGGCAGCTGTCGCGGGGTCTTCATGGATCGCGAGGCAAGGAGCAGCTACACCTGGCGAATAGGCGAGCGCCAGATCTCGCTGGTTGCCAAGGGGCTTTGTCGCCTGAATTTCCAGCTTTCCGGGCTTCGGATAACGGTGAAAGAACAAAGCTGCTTCATCGAAATCCGAACGGGAAGTGGAAGGGGTTTTCTTGGTCATGGTCGCATCGCTTTCCAAAATCTTTTGTGCAGGGCAAAAGCCTGTTCGCACGTGCAGGAAACGGTGACATCCCGCTTCTGCACGCAGCTTTCGCTCATAACTTCCGCACACTGGGCCATTATTGTTCTTAGTCTATCGGCTCAAATCTCAGTAGGCCCGTTTTCGAGAATGAGTTTTTCCAAATTTGCAGCTCTATCGTTTGGTGCTGTTAAAACGCACTCTGATAAGCGCCGCCGTCGATAACGAGATTCTGCCCGGAAATGAATCCGGAATGTTCCGAGCAAAGGAACGCGCATGCCTGTCCAAATTCCTTCGGCTGGCCAATTCGCCCGGCAGGAATCGCCGACGCTCGTTTCGCGGCTTCCGCATCGGGTGTCGTGCCATTCTTCTGGGCGGAAAACGCGAAGCCGCTGCGAAGCCGATCCGTGTCGAATGCGCCCGGGAGAATATTGTTGATCGTGACGTTGGAGGCCGCGACCGTCCGGGCGACGCCAGCAAGAAACGCGGTCAGCCCGGCGCGAGCTCCCGATGAGAGATCGAGGCCAGGGATAGGCGCGTATACAGATGTCGATGTTATGTTGACGATGCGGCCGAACCGGCGCTCGACCATTCCGTCGATCACGGCTTTGATCAGCTCCAGAGGGGTGACCATATTCTGGGTAACGCCTTGAAGGATCGCATCGCGGTCGAGAAGGCGGAAATCCTTGAAGGCCGGTCCGCCATTATTGTTTACGAGAATATCTGGCGCAGGGCAGGCGGAAAGCAGTTCAGCCTGCCCTTCAGCGGTGGATACATCGGCGGCAACGGCATCAACTCTCACGTCAAACGCTTGCCGGATTGCTTTCGCGGTTTCTGCGAGGATTTGTTCATTCCGCCCGTTGATAACCAGATCACACCCGGCTTCGGCGAGTGCTTCTGCACAGGCTCGTCCGAGCCCCTTGCTAGAAGCGCACACAATTGCTTTTCGACCTTTCAGGCCCAAGTCCACGGCTTCACCCTCGCATTTCATTCAGTTTTCAAGTCATGCCACCAAGCAAGCAGTCTGATCAACCGGATTCTGGTTCATCGGATCATGTGTCCACCTTTTAGGGGAGAAATTGCATTTCTAGAGAACAAAACTTGGTGAGTTTCGCTATTCCAGCGGAGGTGTAAACTCTGCTCTTGGCCGTATGAGAGATCCACTCTCCACCTGTTCGAGCGCATGAGCGAGCCAGCCCGCGATACGCCCGAGCGCAAACAGAAACAGCGGCGCATCTGGCGGCAGGCCATAGATTTCCGTCACTGCGGCGAGTGCGAAATCGACATTCGGTTTCTCACCGAGAATGTCTGCAGCGCTTTGTTCCAGATCGCGATAAGGCGCGGGCAGGTCCAGATGTTTCAGGAGGGCGGAAGCGCGGACGTCACCCGTTTCGCGGTATAGCGGATGGCCGAACAAATGAAACTGCGTGCCTTGCATGAGCAGGTCCTTGATCGTCGCCTCCGCGCCTATCTGCCGCGCTTGCGCGATGATTGCAGTTGCGACAGTTGCGGCGCGTCCATGCCGCGGGCCGATCAAGGTTGATAACCCGGCGAGAATTGCCGCGGAAAGCGGCGCCCCGGTCGATGCGGCAACGCGAGTGCCGAATGCCGACGCGTTGAGTTCATGATCGGCCAGAAGCACCAATACACGTCGGATCACATCGCTTGCCTGCGGTTTTTGCCAAGCCGACGCAATGCGTTGATGCATCGGTACATTGGATGAAGAAACGTCAAGAACGGTGTTGTGGAACAATTGCAGGAGACCGAAAGCCTCTTGCCGCAGAATTGCTGTGGAACGTCCGGAACTGGGCAGATCGTTCGCCGCTCGAATGGCAAAGGTAGTAAACAACCGTTCCAACGGTGCGGGACATGGCTGAGGTCTGGCTGGCCGCGTCTCTGCAAGGGTGCTGCCGCTATAGTCGAAATTCATCTGCCAAAGCAGGGCGGCTACTTCTTCCAACGTTGCAGTTTCCGACAGCTCAGCCGCATCGCAACCGCGATAGAGCAGGCGTCCATCGACGATGGTCGAGATGCCCGAACGCATAATAGGAAGCCCCCACCGAATGGTGTCGGCGGCAACAACGCTATCCCTTTTACGCCCGGGACGCCGTTCTGCCAGTCGTTGAACGTCCTCGGATCTATAGAGGCTGCGTCTTGGGTCGTCGGGCAGCGGCTTGGAACGGATGCGGCCACGGCTGACATTGGCGTAAAGAGTTTGCGGCTTCGTTTGAAGAATGGCGAGTGCTTCTTCCGCTGTTAGCCAGTTCATTATTGGTCCCAACATTGATCGATTTCGTCAAGATTGACGTCAATTATACTTGGATAGAAAGTCGAAAGGCAAACAAGGAGAATTGTCATGAATAGCGGTCTTGAGGATGTGGTTGCTGCCGAAACGGTATTGTCTGACGTTGATGGGCTTGCAGGCAGACTGATTATTCGCGGTCGATCGCTGGACGATCTGGTTCCGCATAGCAGCGTCGAAGACGGAATAGAGCTTCTTTGGGACGGGTTTTTCGAAGATCTTCCCAAAGGAAAAGAGCTTCAGAAGGCTCTCGGCGAAGCCCGCTTGCAGGTATTTCATCATACAGATGCTCTTGATGATGCATTGATGGAGTTGCCGCCGCTGGAAGCACTGCGCGCATTGATGGCGCGCATCCCGGACCTGGACGATCTCACCGCCGCGCTGCATCTGATGGCCGCGCCGGCGGTTTTCACGACTGCCATTTTACGGGAGCGCAAGGGGCGGAGTCCCGTCCGTCCTGATCCCACACTTCCGCATAGTGCGGATATACTTCGCATGATGAATGCGGCAATGCCTGATGAAGTGGAAGTTGCCGGACTGGATACTTATCTCATGACGGTCTGCGACCATGGATTGAATGCCTCGACATTCGCCGCACGCGTCGTGGCCTCGACACGAGCTGGTTTGACCTCTTCTTTGCTCGCTGCAATCAGCGCGTTGAAAGGGCCCTTGCACGGTGGTGCTCCCGGTCCGGTACTCGATATGCTCGATGCTATTGGCAAGCCCGAGAACGCAGAATGGTGGCTTGAATCGGCAATTGCCGATGGAGATAGGTTGATGGGGTTCGGCCATCGGGTTTATCGCGTGCGCGATCCGCGTGCAGACGCTCTGAAATCCGCGTTAAAGAGCATCGAAGCCCTGGGGCATTCACGCGGAAAGCATCGGGTGGAATTGGCCGAGGCAGTAGAGAAGGCAGCCATAGCGGTTCTCAAGCGCCACAAGCCGGATCGGCCTCTCGAAACCAATGTCGAGTTCTATACTGCTCTTTTGCTTGAGCAACTGGGTTTCCCGCGTGAGGCTTTCACTTGTGTCTTTGCAATGGGCAGAACCATGGGGTGGATCGCTCATTGCCGGGAACAGCTCGCGACAAGCAAGCTCATTCGCCCGCAATCGCGGTACATAGGTCCGAAGGTAGAACTGGTGGCTTAACACCAATCCAGAAGGATCAAAATGAAACGTCTGGAGCGCGCGGATATGCTTCATCGATCGGCGCTCCAGGCATTCGAATATGTGTGAAGAGTTGTCCTTCGCACTATAAACATCACTGTCATATCGCTGTGACAGGAATCGAGTTTTCTGCGCTCAGATCAGGTTGCCATTGAAGGGGACAACCAAATGAGCGCTGATGTTCCGCAGCCCAGAAAACTCCGAACGCTTTTCATTTCGGATGTGCATCTCGGTTCAAAAGCCGCACAGGCCGAACTGCTTCTGGATTTCCTCCGTTACCACGAAGCAGAGACGATCTACCTTGTGGGCGATATCGTCGATGGTTGGCGTCTGCGGCGCAATTGGCATTGGCCGCAGGAACATAATGATGTGGTCCAGAAGCTGCTCCGCAAGAGCCGCAAGGGTGCGAATATCATCTATATCGCAGGCAATCACGACGAATTTCTACGAAATTTCCAAGGAACGCATTTCGGCGGCATCGAAGTGATGAACCGCGCCATTCACGAGACGGCGGATGGTCGCAAGTTTCTGGTTATCCATGGTGACCAGTTCGATGTTGTTGTTCGCAATGCTCGCTTCATCGCTTATTTGGGCGATTGGGCATACGACACCGCGATCTGGATAAACACGGTCATGAGCCGTATCCGCTCGCTTTTCGGCTTACGCTACTGGTCATTTTCGGCCTGGGCGAAATTCCGGGTCAAAAAGGCGGTTAACTTTATCGGCCAGTTCGAGAATGTGGTTTCTGAAGAAGCGCAGCGAATTGGTGTTGACGGGGTGATCTGCGGTCATATTCATCATGCGACAATCGAAAGCATGAATGGCGTCGAATACATCAATACCGGCGACTGGGTGGAAAGCTGCACGGCCGTGATCGAACATTTCGACGGTCGGATGGAACTCATCGAATGGACCGAACGCCGTGACCGCCGTCCGACAACAGGACGCGTCCATTTCGACAGCGAAGAGCGTGATGAGGGCAGGGTCATTCCACTGCCGCGCCCCGCTCGCGGATTGGCGAACCTCCGCCGATGAAGAAAATCGTCATCGTCACCGACGCCTGGCACCCTCAAGTCAACGGCGTCGTGCGCACGTTGACCAAGTGCCGCGATCTGATGAGCGAGCGGGGATATAACGTTGCAGTTATTTCCCCGCTGGACTACAGGTCCGTGCCCTGTCCGACATACCCCGAAATCCGGCTGGCCATGACGACGCCGGGCGCGCTCAAAAAGCGCCTAAAAGCCATGCGGCCAGATTTCGTGCATATTGCAACGGAAGGCCCACTTGGATTTATGGCGCGGCGTGCCTGTATGAAGATGGGATGGTCCTTCACGACCAGTTTTCACACACGATTTCCTGAATATCTGCAGGAGCGCTTTCCTGTCCCTCCGCGCTGGACCTACGCATTTCTTCGGCGTTTCCACAACGCGGCAGCGAATACGCTGGTGCCCACCCAATCCATACTTGATGACCTCAAGGCCCGTGGTTTTACGAAGCTGGAACTCTGGACGCGCGGCGTCGATCGAACATTGTTCTACCCTCGATCCGAAGTGCCGAAGGAGTTGCCGCGGCCGGTGTTTATCTGTGTGGGACGGGTCGCCACCGAAAAGAACCTGCCTGCGTTTCTGGAGCTCGACCTGCCCGGCACAAAGCTGATTGTCGGAGATGGCCCGTCCCTTGATGATCTAAAGGCGCAGTTTCCGGAAGCGGTGTTCGTGGGGAAACGAGAAGGTGAAGCGCTGGCCAAGACTTATGCCGCAGCCGACGTGTTTGTCTTTCCTAGCCGAACAGATACATTCGGCCTCGTTTTGCTGGAGGCGATTGCTTCCGGCCTGCCAGTCGCAGCCTATCCGGTTCCCGGATCACGAGATGTTGTCGGCGTCACCGGCGCAGGCGTTCTTTCCGAAGACCTCGGAAAGGCATGTCTGGCTGCCCTGGAAATGAAGCCGTTTGAACCTGCACAAGTGCTCAAACAATTCACCTGGGATGCCTGCGCCGATATCTTTGAAGGTGCGCTCGCTCCGGTCAATGGAACAGGGAGCGAGAGCTATCAACGCGCAGGTCAGCCCCAGACGGCAGCGTCCGGCGGATAGACCAGAGCGCCTTCATAGCGCAAGCCGGGATTGCGATCCTGGGCCAGAAGCAATGGTCCGTCGAGATCAACCACATTGGCTTTTTGGGCAAGCAGGACAGCGGGCGCCATGCCGAGCGACGTGCCGACCATGCAGCCGACCATGACCTGAAGCCCGAGGTTAATCGCCTTGTCCCGCATGATGAGGCCTTCGGTCAATCCGCCCGCTTTATCGAGCTTGATATTCACGGCGTCATAGCGCTTGGCCAGTTCCTCAAGACCAACCGAGGTGTGAACGCTCTCATCGGCGCAGATAATGACGGGGCGATCGATTTGACTGAGGATGTGATCATTATCGGCTGGCAGGGGTTGCTCAATGAGAACGACGCCCGCGTCAGCTGCGGCGCGCATGTTCTCGACAATGTTATCTGCTGTCCATCCCTCGTTCGCGTCGATGATAATGCGGCTGTTGGGCGCTGCATTTGTGACGGCGCGGATTTTTTCGATATCGTTTTCGCCGCCCATTTTCACTTTGATAAGAGGATAATGTGCGACCTTCGCAGCCGATTCCGCCATTTCGGAAGGCGTGCCGAGCGAAACGGTGATTGCCGTTTCAAGCGGGCGAGGCGGTATGCCGAGCATATCGGCAACGCTTTTGCCCGATTGCTTTGCTTCGAGATCCCATAGGGCGCAATCGACTGCATTGCGGGCAGCGCCTGCGGGAATCAGTATTTGAATATCCTGGCGCGTTGCGCCGTTCTCGATTGCGGAGCGGGCGGCCTCGATTTGTGCGCTCACGCTTTCGATGCTTTCGCCGTAGCGTGCATAAGGTACGCATTCGCCACGTCCTTGATGAGAACCGTTGCTGATCGCACACACAACAACCGCGGCCTCCGTCTTTGAGCCTCGGGAGATTGTGAATTTTCCGGCGATGGGATAGCGTTCTACAGTGATATTCAAGGTATTGTGCATAGAGATGCCCTCTGGGACGCAGTATTTCGGTCGTTCAGCGACTCGTATATGAGGTAGGCCATGTTGACCGACACTGCCGACAAAGCAAGAGCTGCCGACAACTCTGCGCCGAAGATTGATCTGGTGGAGCGCGACGGCGTGCGCCATATCCAGATGAATGGTCGCTGGGTTTCGCAAAGCGTCAATCTTGTCGATGACAAGATGCGTGGCCTTGAGAAGGCGGATCAGAAAGAAACAACGATTATTGATATTTCTGCCGTTTCCAGTCTCGATACGGCAGGTGCTTGGCTGATAGAACGCCTGCGGCAGCGCCTAGTCGCACAGAAAGTGGATGTGCAACTGGAAGGCGTGCGACAATCCTGGCTTCCCTTGATGGAGGAAGTAGGTCAGGCCGTCGAGCGCACCCTGGACATTCCTCGTCAGAAAAAACCGTTCTTCCTCGTTTCATTTCTGGCCGCGCTTGGCGGCGGCGTGGTTTCCGTTGGCAGTGACTTTAAGATGGCGATGCACATTCTTGGGGCCACCATCCGGGGAGCCCAGTTGAAATATGGGCGCGGCAGCGGCATTCCCTTCGCAGCAATTGTCACGCAGATGGACCGCATGGGCGTCGGTGCGATTCCCATCATCATCCTGATGTCGACGATTGTTGGTGCAATCATTGCCCAGCAGGGTGCGTTTCAGTTGCGGTACTTCGGCGCAGAGATTTTTGTCGTCGATCTGGTCGGTATTCTGGTATTGCGTGAACTTGGCGTGCTTCTGACGGCGATTATGATTGCGGGGCGCTCAGGAAGCGCCATCACAGCCGAAATCGGCTCCATGAAGATGCGTGAAGAGACCGACGCCCTGACGGTTATCGGTCTCAATCCGGTGGGTGTTCTGGTCTTTCCACGGTTGGTGGCGTTGGTCCTGGTCCTGCCATTGCTTACCATTATTTCCGATCTCGCTGCGCTGATCGGCGCTGGCGGCGTCGCCTGGTTCTATTCCAATATTTCACCTGATGCTTTTATCAGCCGGTTGCACGATGCGGTCGCGCTGAACACTTATTTTGCAGGCCTTATCAAGGCGCCGTTCATGGCCATGATTATCGGGATTCTCGCTTCGGTAGAAGGAATGAAGGTCGGAGGCAGTGCGGAATCGCTTGGTCGTCGTGTTACGGCGTCGGTCGTGAAGGCAATTTTCGTGGTTATTGTCGTGGATGGTTTGTTCGCGATGTTTTATGCAGCCATTAATTTTTAGATGCAGCTTATTGTTCTTTGTTTTTAATGGGCTCTTTGGGACACAGTTGCACAGAAAATTGACCCCTCGATCGTGTTCAAAGGTTCTGTCTGAAGCCAAGCTCAGCTAAAGGATGATTATGGAGAACGGCATCGACCACGGGTCGCAACCGCAGGATGAAGATATTCGCCAGACGACCGTGCCGATGATCTCGGTGCGCGACGTGACGGTTTCGTTCGGACGTCAAACGGTGCTCGATAAATTATCCCTTGAGATTTACAGGGGGGAGGTTCTCGGTTTTATCGGTCCTTCCGGTTCGGGTAAGTCCGTTCTGATGCGAACCATTCTTGGTCTCAATAAAAAGCAATCCGGCGAGATCGAGATATTGGGTCGCAATATCGATCAGTTGAACGAGCTGGAAAAGATGTCCATTGATATGCGTATGGGCGTTCTATTTCAGCATGGGGCGTTGTTTTCCGCATTGAATGTTCTTGAAAATATTCAGGTTCCGATGCGCGAATATCTCGATCTTTCTCCGAAGCTGATGGACGAGCTGGCGCGATTGAAGATCGACTTGGTTGGCCTGAAGCCGGACACGGCAGAAAAGTTTCCGTCCGAACTTTCCGGCGGCATGATCAAACGCGCTGCGCTGGCACGTGCGCTGGCCTTGGACCCCGACATTCTCTTTCTTGATGAACCGACCTCCGGACTCGATCCCATTGGAGCGGCCGATTTCGATGACCTGATTGCCAATCTGCGGGATACGATGGGGCTGACCGTTTATATGGTCACCCATGATCTCGACAGCCTTTTTGCGATTTGCGACCGGATTGCTGTTCTTGGGGGCAAGAAAGTGCTCGTCAGTGGCACCATTGAAGACATGCTGACGGTGGACGATCCGTGGGTTAAATCCTATTTTCGGGGCAAGCGCGCGCGCCAGATCGATCCGTCGGCGCCAACGAGACGGCGGCCTGGCAGCCGCTTGCAGACTGGATAAAATATGGAAACTAAAGCCAATTACGTACTGGTGGGTGTGTTCACGCTTATGGTCAGCCTATTGGCTTTCGCTTTCGTGTTCTGGATTGCCCGTTTCGGAGAAGCACGCGATTCTCTGGAACTCGATGTTCGTATTCCGGGCTCCGTTACCGGCCTTTCAATTGGAAGTCAGGTCCTGTTCAACGGTATCAAGGTTGGTGATGTTCGGGCACTGCATCTCGATCCCACCAATCCCGAAATGGTGATTGTTAAAACGCGGGTCAACGCGACAACGCCGATTACCCGCTCGACTACGGCTACCCTTGGGTTCCAGGGGCTGACGGGACTGGCTTATATCGAGTTGAAGGGCGGTCGTCTCGATGAACCCAATCTGCTGACAGAAGCCGAGAAGGGCGAGACGGTTGCCCGTATCGACGCCGATCCATCCTCGATCAATAATCTTCTCGCCACGGCACAGGACATCGCGGCAAGAGCGAATTCCGTGTTGGGACAGTTGGAAGGTTTTGTGAAGGATGCCCGCGGGCCGCTTACGGATACGATCAACAACACGAAGACATTCACCGACGCTCTGGCGAAGAATGCGGATATCATTCAGGAGCTTGGTGAGAATACGGGAAATATCAGTCAGATCGTTACAGACGCCAAGGACATGATGGCTCGCTTGAACGCTGCGTCTGTGCGCGTCGACGCCATTCTGGCCAAGACTGACAAGCTTTTGTCGAGCGACGACAAGGATGGTGTCGTCGCACAAGCGAAGGCAACGCTGGAATCCATCCGACAGACCTCGGACAATCTGGACAAACGGCTGGGACCTATCGCGGACAACCTTCAACGTTTTTCCGGACAGGGACTGCGTGACGTGCAATCGGTCGTCGTGGACAGCCGCCGTTCCATTCAGCGCATAGAACAAGCCATCACCGATCTTGAGCGCAATCCTCAGCGTCTTATCTTTGGCGGTCAGGGAAATGTACCTCGGTATGACGGGAGGACGCGTCATTGATTTCCAAAGCCGGTCTTATTGATATGAAATCACGTCGTGCTCTTCGTCGTACAGCTTCAGTGTCTATCCTTTTCGGTTTGCTGCTTTCCGGCTGCGGAACGACAACGCCGCTCGACACGTTCAATCTGTCGGCACCCCAACCCAATGTGACTTCGCCGAGCCGCAAGAACATCCAATTGCTGGTTCCGACCCCAACAGCGCTCAAGGCACTTGATAGCGAGAATATCGTTGTCAGTTCTGCACCGGGTTCCATAGAGTATCTGAAGGGAGCACAATGGGGAGACAGGCTGACAAACATCGTGCAGTCCCGGCTGGTGCAAGCCTATGAGAATACGGGCGCGTTCGGCGGAATTGGCCGTCCAGGAGACGGGCTGGCGATCAACTATCAGATACTGACTGACCTTCGAATGTTCGGCATTCAGGCCTATGCCTCGCCGAAGCTAGCAGTTGTCGAGCTGGCCGTGAGGCTGATGAACGATAAGAACGGTGAAGTTCGTGCAACCCGTGTTTTCCGTACGGTCATTCCCGTCGGCGGGGCGACGAATGCGGCCTATGTGAAGGCGCTTGATGCGGCCTTCGAACGGATCGCCAGCGAAATCGTGACCTGGACGGTAACGACGCTCTGAAGCCAAGAAATTTGTTTCATAGGAGGGCCGGCGGCAAGCGCCGGCTCTCTTCTATTAATTGGCGTAGCCTGCTTATCGGTTTATGGCACACAAACAAAAACGCGGCCCGAAAGCCGCGTTTTCCTGATTGCTGTTTTAGCGGAGGCGTCCGCTAGCATGGGCAAGCATGGTGTAGACCTTGCCGGTATCCGATGTGAGATAGGTCCGCGTTACCATATTGTCACGGTCGTTGCGGGCGACATCTTCGAGAAGACGCTGGAAGTCGTCCATATAGCGATCCACAGCGCGACGGAATTCGCCGTCCGTCTGGTATTTGCGCTTGATATCGTCAAAGGTCTGCTGACCTTTCAGCGTATAAAGGCGACGGGTGAAGACGTTCCGTTCGCCGCGGCGGTAGCGGTCCCACAGTTCCACAGAAGCTTCATGGTCGATAGCGCGGGCAATGTCCACCGACAGCGAGTTCAGTGATTCAACGACATGACTTGGCGAACGAGGCGTTGCGGTGGGCTGTGCCTTGGGCTGCGCGGCTTCTTCTTCCTCACGGGATGCGCGAGCAAGAAGATCGGATACCCAGCCACGCGGCTTTTCTGGTTGCGCAGCTACCGGTGATGCGGGCTGTGCCTTTGGCGCGTCGGCGACGCGTTGGCGGACAGCAATGTCAGCCTGAGCCACCGGCGCCTGAACGGGAGCCGGACGAGTTGCGGACGGAGCAGGGCGCACGACCGGACGGTCCGCGCGGCTTTCACCGACATCTACCAGGCGACCGGACTTGTTGACGATTTCGGCCAGTTCCTTGAGCGCATTGATCTGCTCGCTCACGGCCTTGCGCATTGCTGTCGTTGTTTCCTTTGCCTCAGCAGGCATGTCCAGAACACCACGCTTCAGTTCGCCACGGGTCATGTTGAGCTCGCTGCGGATTTCGCTTGCGGTGCGACGGATATCGTCGGTTGCTGCGGAGAATTTCTGTGCAGCCTGTTCGACAATTTCCGAAACGCTTTCGCGCATCTTTTCGGCAGAAGAGCGGGTCTGGCCCTCGGCGCGCTGGAATGCAGAGGTCACCAGCTCTTCAAAGGAGTGCATGAGCTTTTCCACGCCTTCTGACTTCTCGACCAGGCCGGATGCCAGCTTGTCGAGTGCCTGATGGCGATCTTCAAGCGTGCTGACGAGACCGTTCTGAGCCGAACTGATCATTTCGGAAGCTGAGGAGAGAACTTTTCCATGCTCTTCGAAGCGGTCGGCGATGTCTGCAATCTGCGACAATGTACTGTCGGATATTGCCCGCAAAGTACCGATATTGCCGTCGATCAGGCCCGTGGAAGCCTGGAACATCTGCGCGGCGCGGTTGGTGTTCTCAACAAAGCTCGATGTTGTGTCGACAAGGCGACCATCGATGTCGGTAAGATTGCGCGTTGCCGCGTCGATCAGTTTGCCCAATTCGCCGTTCGATGCGGCAAGACGGTCGATCAGCTCGCTGACATTATCGGAAAGCCCGGTTTTGGCTTGCTGGACAGCCGCAATCGTTTCCGCAGTCCGGCTTGCAAGTGCATTGACCAGAGCGGCATTTTCCGAACGAAGTCTGTCGGTTGCGGCATGGGTAGCTTCTTCAAGCTGTTGCGCCAGCCCGCGACCGCTATCGGCCAGTCGCTGTACAAGCGGCTCTGCTGTATCGTTGAGGATTTTAGTGATTTCCTGCGAACGGGCAGCAAGAACGGCATTGAGCTCGCGTGTGCGTTCCTCCAGCGTAACCGCAGTTGTATCGGTCACCTGTGCGATTCGTGCCTCGACGGAGCCGAGTTCCATCGTGATACGCGAGCCGATGTCACCCAGACGGGTAGCGATTGCATCGGCGCGTTCCGCAAGACGGGTTTCGGTGCCGGCGAGATTATCGGCGACGCTGGCCGAGAAGGATTCGCTGTGACCTGCGAGCGTTTCGCTTGTTTTGGACGCCGTGTCTGCGATACGGGCCTCAATCGCGCCGAGCTCGCTGGTGAGGCGGTTTTCGATCGCTTCAAGACCGCTCGCGATAGCATTAGCGCGTTCGTTCAGACGGCTCTCCGTCCCGGCCAGATTGTCGGCGACGCTGGCGGCAAAGGCTTCGCTATGGCCGGCAAGCGTTTCGCTTGTTCTGCTGGCCGTGTTGGCAATGCGGGCCTCGATAGAGCCAAGCTCACCGGTCAGACGGCTTTCGATCTCTCCAAGACGACCGGCAATCGCGTCGGCGCGGTCACCGAGACGGGCTTCCGTGCCGGACAGGTTGTCGATCAGGCGAGCGCTGAATGCTTCGCCGAAGCCATCCAGAGCTTCACCGGCCTTGGCGGCTTCCGCCGAAAGCGTGCTTGCCGCTTCACCGATCTTCTCACGCAGTGTGCCTGCAACGATGCCCGCGCTTTGTTCCAGTGCCCGACGGACATTGTCGACGCCGATCGTGAGCGCCTTTTCCATCGTCTGGGTACGTTCTTCGATAATGCCGGTCTGGCCTTCAAAAGCGCGGCTGATAGCGGAGCTGCTGTCGGCAATTGCATTGTGCAGATTGGCCGTGCGCTGTTCCAGAATATCGCTGTGATCCTGAAGGGTCTGGCTTAGGGAGGCGGTGCTTTCGCTCAGCGTCGAGCGGATTTCGGCGGCACGGGTTTCAATCGTGCGCTCATGACCGTCAAGAATGCCGGACAGGGCATTGTTGTGATCATTCAGGACGGTATGCAGGCCGCTGGTGCGTTCTTCGACCAGGCGGATATGCTCGCCCAATGCAGCGACGAACGTGTCGCGGCTGGCGCCAATGGACGCGTTCATGCTGCTGGCACGCTCATCAAGCATACGCGCGAGCGTGTCCTGATTGTCTGCGATAAGTGCCTGAAGCGAGTTTACGCGTTCGTCGAAGGTACGGGCGAGAACTTCGCGATTTTCATTGAAGTTATCCCGCATTGCGGCTGCGCGCTCGTCCATCAATTGAGCAAGCATTGCCTGGTTGCCCGCGATAATGCCATGGAGCGCGGTGGCGCGTTCTTCGAGCGAGCGGCTGTGATCTGCAAAGCTCGCATCGAGCAGCGCAGAGTGACTTTCCATCGACTGGCGTAGCGCGCGGGTTCTCTCATCCAGAATTGCGGCGTGATTGTCGGCAACAGAATTGAGCGCCGAGGCACTGGCGTTGACGGCGTTTTCGATGTCACTCGTACGTGCCGCAAGCGTGTCCGCGTGACCGCGGATAACGGCTGAAACGCGTTCAGTTTCACCTTCCAGCGACGCAGCGAGAACATCGCGGCTTTCAGCAAGCTTGCCCGCAAAGGCGTCAGCCTTTTCGCTAAGAATGTTGCCGACGCTATCGCCGATAGATGTCAGATCTTCGCCGATCTTGGTCTTGGTTTCGTCGATCATCGTGCTCAGCGAAGCGCGACCGCTGGAGAAGGTCTCTGCGATTTCGCGGGTGCGTGCGATGAGATTTTCGTTAATCTGGCGAGAACGGGTTTCAAGCGCCGCATTGAGTTTTTCAGTGCTGCTGTCAAGGGCGTGCGCGCGGGCTTCAAATTCGGACAGAAGCGACCGGCCGCGCTCGGAAAGCGTGCTTTCGAGGTTGGCAAGGCGAGTGTCGAATTCGCTGACCATGGACTGCGTTGCGCCGCCGAGCAGATTGGCGATACCGGTCGTCCGTTCGTCCAGCGCTTCGGCCAGACGGTCCGATACTGTGCGGGATTGCTCATCAAGCGTCGCGATACGCGTGTCGAGCAGGTTGGCAAAAGCTTCACCGGAAGTCGTGATGCGTGTGCCAATGTCACCCGTCCGGGTTTCAATGGCTTCGGCAATGGCGCCGCCGCTTTCATTGATGCTGCCGATCAGGCGTTCGCCGGATTCGGTGAGCAGGGTGCTTAGCTGTTGCGAGGCGGAAAGAACGTTGTCGCGGATGATGTTGGAAGCGCTCGATAGTTCTTCCTTGAGCTGTTCGTGCGCACCGGAGATCGAAGAACGCACGCGCTCGGCATGACTGACAACAGCTTCACGCTCATTGCCAAGATCGCTCACCAACGAACGAATGCGAACTTCATTGTCGCTATAGGCGCGTTCCAGCTGGTTGACTTCCGACTGAACAAGCGTTTCCAGTTCGACGGCCCGCGCCAGGGTGCGCTCGATGCCTTCATTCATGGCGGCGACTTCGCGACGCACAGCCTGTCCAAGGGTCGAAACGCGGTCGCCGGAAACCGCTTCCGGCTGGAGCAACCGCATGGCAGCTTCCGACATGCTGCGTGCAGCCAGATGCATTTCCTGCGCACGCTTCACGAGCTGCGCAAATCCCCAGAACATGGCTACCGGCAAGGCGACACCCGCAACGACGCCGAGACCGGCGGGCGAGGTGAAGAAGTCCTTGGTGGCCTGCATATTCGAGAAGACATCAGGATTGATGGCCTTGCTCAGCGCGACGCCGCCAGCAGCCCAAAGCACACTGATCGCCGTGGTGGTCCAGAACAGCTTTGACGAGTTTTCGGTCGCGCGGCGCGGAGCTGCGATTATTGCTTTTTCAGTGCGGGAATCGTCGTTTGCCGGCGTGAAGGTAGAGGAGGCGACGTTGGCGGCGGTCGCGACAGTCGCAGCGGAAACTGGCTTGCTGACCGGTTCGGGCGTCGGCTCTGCCGTCTTCGAGGTGTTGGCGGGCTTGGGCTGGGCATTGGCCACAGTTTGCGCAACTGGTCCTGCAGCTTTTACGACCGGTGGAACCGGCGGCGCGGCAGGCGTTGCGATCACTGAGGCTGTCGTGATGGTGGCGGCTTTCGCAGCCGTTTCCACCGGGGACACAGCCGCCGGTTCAGCCGTTTTGGTCTTCTGTTCGGCAACCAGTTCTTCAGCAGCGCGCGAGATCTGCTCCTCCAGATCATCGACCGAGAAGCCTTCATCGAATGCACTCAACTCCATGTCGATATCAAGGTCGTCACCGAAATCGATATCGAGTGCCTGTTCCAGTGCCTTTTCAACCTCAAGGTCGAGCTTCTGTGCCTTGGATTTGGAAGCCATTGTTTGCCTACCTCGTACTCATTACTGTGACGGCCGGACCACGAAAGAGCCGTTACAAAACTTTCTCCGCCATTTTGCATCGTATCGGCTCGTGCCTGTTAAGGAAATAGGCGTCTTTTGCCGATCCCTAAAACTTTAAATACAAGGTTAACGGAAACCGGCTCAATTCGTGAAAATTCGACATTTCCGGGCTTCTGGCATTTACCAGCAAGTTGTGGAAATCGATCCGGGCCGTTGGGACTGTCCGAAGAAGCACTGCAAAATTATTAACAAAATTACCCGCTTTGCGAGTAGGGTTTTTCGCAGTGCGCCTTGTGATTGAGTGGTGTCCACGCGGGATTCTATCCGTTGTTCCTCTCCACTATTGCATTTTATCATATGATGCACTTTGAGCTGACGGCAAGGAGAGTTTTGCGCTCGTGAACTCGACTGTCAGGTTTGTCAGGCAAGAATCTTCGATCGGCGCACGGCATATTGGCGCAGTTGCGGACAAGTGTGCGACCAAGGTTGAAACTGTTTGCAGAACGCCGTATCTGCGATTTCGGGTTATTTGCGTTTTATGCCGGAATGGCGGGGAACGCCAAAGACAAAGATCGCGTCGAATTTACGCGTTTCAAGGAATTAAAATGACGAAGATCGTATTCGTATCTGCTGACGGCGCGACCCGTACAGAAGTCGAGGCGGACAACGGGTCCAGCGTGATGGAGGCTGCCATTCGCAATGGCATTCCCGGCATCGATGCGGAATGTGGCGGCGCTTGCGCCTGCGCGACCTGTCATGTCTATGTTGATGAGGACTGGGCGGATACCGTTGGCGGGCCGGACGCGATGGAGGAAGATATGCTGGACTTCGCCTATGAAGTTCGCCCGACCTCCCGCCTCTCCTGTCAGATCCGTGTGTCGGACGACCTTGAGGGGCTAGTCGTGCAGGTGCCCGAACGCCAGAACTAGGCTTTTAAAGAAATGGGGATGCGATGGGAGGCGAGCCGCAAAATGATATTGTCATTATCGGCAGCGGACCCGTCGCACTCTTTTCCGTCTTTCAGCTTGGGCTTTTCGGTTTCAAGTGCCATCTCATAGAAGCCTGTGATCGGCCCGGCGGTCAGTGCGCGGCGCTTTATGCGGACAAGCCGATTTACGATGTACCGGGCTTTCCCGAAATCATGGGCGCGGAGCTTGTCGAACGGCTTCTCAGGCAGATTGAGCCATTCAGTCCGGTTTTTCACTTCAAGAAGACTGCGAAGAGCATCTCGGTCGGCGACAATGGCGTGGTTGTCGCCACCGGTGATGGTAACAAGTACAATGGTCGTGCCACGGTGATTGCGTCGGGTCTCGGCGCGTTTACCGGCGATGGGCAAGTTATCCGTCCTGACCCGCTTGCAAAGCTCTCGCTATCGAGAACAGGCAACATGCTGGTTGTAAGTCCCGAGACGTTCAGAACTTCAAGTCCGAAGGTCTACGCTATCGGGGATGCCTGTCATTATCCGGGCAAACTGAAACTGATCCTGTCAGGATTTCATGAAGCCGCCTTGATGACGCAAGCCATACGGCGCGAATTGGGCTAGTTTCGGTTCGCTATTTGGAAGCCTGCTGGGCGCGCTCCATGCGGTAGGTCAGCAAGCGCGCGAAACGATCCTCGAAATTGATGGTTTCAACCCGGTCGAACCGCTGCTGCTCCTTGTCATGTGCTTCCATGAGACGTGCTGTTACCTTGTCTATGTCCGCGCGAAGCACAACACAATCAGCACGGCTGCGCAGGCCGCGTATCTCCCGCTCCATGCGGCTGGCAAAGCTTCGGGCGATCACAATGTGGCTTTCTTCATGGCGGCGAATATCCTGCACCAGCGTATCCCAGATTAGCGCGAGTTCCGGCGTAGCCTTGCGGCGTTGCTTCCAGCGGGGCAGGGAGACTTTCGCGTGAACATTCACATAGACATCCTGCACCTTGCAGTCCTTTCCGGGCGCACGTCCGTAGCGCACTTTGGCATCGAAACGGATTTCAGCGGCGCCCGGGTGATGCCGACCCGTTTTCTTGAGGAAAGGGCCACTGCGAGAAAGAGCCTTATCGAGATCCGCTGCCGTTTTGCCGCTTACGGTATAATAGCTGAATTCGCGAAAGATCGACGCGGCTTCAGCCTGAGGGGCGACCATGGCAAGAACTGCGCTGAGAGCCAGAACCTTCTTTCTCAAATTCATGTCCTGGCACCTCTTTCTAAAACCAGTAAGAAATTCGCTTTTTGCTGCCACAAGCATGGCACGCAATCGTCAAGAGAACTATAACGCCCCTCACAAAATGACTTCAGGCGAGGTTGGTTGCAACCTCGCTGCAATGAAAAGTGGCATGGAGAATGGTACAGGAACATTTCGCTATGACGAAAGAATGGCACCTTGCTCATGGAAGAAGCGTCCGTGTGGGGAAGGAGGCCGTTATCATGGGCATACTGAATGTTACGCCTGACTCTTTTTCCGATGGCGGCCGACACGACGCGTTGGAAAGGGCCGTCGAGGTGGCAGGTCAGATGCTCGCTGATGGAGCGACCATCATCGATGTAGGAGGAGAATCAACCCGTCCCGGAGCCGCTGCCGTCGATGCCGAAACGGAAATTGCACGCGTGGTTCCTGTGATCGAGGCGCTGGTGAAGAAATACGATTGCATCATCTCCGTCGATACGTACCGTGCGGCGACGGCGCAGGCCGCAGTCGATACCGGAGCACATATCGTCAATGACGTATGGGGACTCCAGCGCGAACCGGAAATTGCTCATGTCGCCAAAAAGAGCGGCGCAGGTTTGGTCATCATGCACACCAGCAGGGATCGATCCGTTCTTCCCGATGTCATCGAAGATCAGTTCTCGTTTCTAAATGTCTCTCTGGGTATAGCGAAAGACGCAGGCATTGAAGAATCCCGCATCGTGCTCGATCCAGGGTTTGGCTTCGGCAAGAACAAGGATGAGGATATCGCGCTGTTGGCCAGAGCGGATGAACTGCAGAAACTTGGGTTTCCGTTGCTGGTCGGCACATCGCGCAAACGTTTTATTGGCGGTATGACGGGAAGGGATAATCCGCTTGACCGGGATATAGGAACTGCGGCAACGTCGGTTGCACTGCGTTTGGCAGGTGCCGACATCTTCCGTGTTCACAATGTCGCTTTTAATAGAGACGCACTTGCCGTTGCAGATGATATCCTGCAATCGAGACGCAGCGAAAATAGAAAGTGAAGCCGTGTATACGATCCGAATGATGAATTGCGCGTTTTTCGCGCACCACGGCGTTTTCGATGAAGAGCACAAGCTCGGCCAGCGATTTTATGTCGATGCCATTCTTGATGTCGATCCGGGCACGGCGCTGGAGAACGACGATATCGACGGCACGGTGCATTACGGCATCGCATTCGCCGTCATTCAGGACATTATCACGGGACGGCAGCGTTATCTGATCGAAACACTTGCTCTCGACGTTGCAAAAGCACTGGCCGCCAGGTTTCCCCAGGTCAAGCGTGCGGAAATCACGGTACGCAAGCCGAACGCGCCTGTACCGGGCGTGCTGGACCATGTTGAAGTGACTGTGGTTTACCCGGAGTGAACACGGACGAATCTTATCGCGCCTGGCTGGGGCTTGGTGGAAATATCGACGATCCAGTCGCTTCGATGGGCAAAGCTTTGCGCACACTGGACGAACGGGCCGACACGCATGTCATCGCCGTTTCTGCGGTTTATCGCACGCCGCCATGGGGCAAGACGGACCAGGCATGGTTTCACAATGCCTGCGCTGAAGTTGAAACTTCATTGCAGCCTTTGGAGTTGATCGCAGTCTGTCTCGATGTTGAACGCTCGTTAAAACGCGTCAGGCTGGAGAGGTGGGGACCGCGCATTATCGATATCGATATATTGACCATGCAGGATGAGGCGGGACGCGCTGTCATTATGTCGGATGCTGCTTTGGAGCTGCCGCATCCACGTATGCACGAGCGGGCTTTCGTTCTCGTGCCGCTGAACGATATCGCGCCGTCCCTTGAAATCGCAGGCAAGACGGTTGCGGACTGGAATGCCGGGATCGAACAATCCGGAATTGAAAAAGCCCGCACGGATGCGGGCTGGTGGCGCGAATAGGTTCAGCTCAGTTCTTGGCGATGCTGCCGACAGCGATATTATCGACGCGCTTCAGATTCATGCCGATGACCGGAACCAGCTCCTTGTCAACGCGAACAGAAACCGTGACGTTCATCGTGTTCGGATCGGAGATGCGCGCCAGCATTGCGCCATTGAGCTGTTTGCGGTTCAGTCCGAAGACGACTTTATTCCCGCTGACCGAACCCGATGTAACGTCGAGTCCCTTGCCTTCGGCGCCGTCATTGAACTTGCCGGAATAAGCTGAGCCAACACGTGTGACGGTAGCCTTCATCGGCTGCGAGAAGACGCCGACGCGGCATGTGCCGTCCAGCGTCATTCCAACGTTTTCGTCCGGTGTGGAACCAGCGAGGTTACAGACAAATTTCGTGCCTTTGTATTTTCCAGCGACGATTTCGCCCGGGCCTGACCATTGGCCTTCGATTGATTGAAAGAACTGCTTGTCTTTGTCAGCGGCCAGAACCGGCGCGGCAGAAAATGACACGGGCAGCAGCGTCAGGCAGGCGGCGATGCAATTCTTCATATTCAGCTCTGTCCCGGATTCACGGCCTTGATTGGACGTCATTCCTAATCGTTGTTTTCCAGCATGTCACGACCAAACTGGTCGCACCCGCAAACCTTCGGATATTCCGAGGTCCGCCAAAAGCCGATTGATGGAATGGGCACAGTTTGAAGGGGAGTGTGCCGATACACCGGATCGCTCGATTCTGGCGCAGATTTCTTTCCGTCATAATCACCGCGAATGGTTAATGCTTCGGAAATAAACTGCTATTTTTCAGATTGCTTCTTATTGGTCCGATCGCCGCTGATCCTCGCAAGATCGCCAATAAAATCGCCGATACCGGGCCGTTTTTCCGCATTGAACGGGAAGGGACGCACCACATCCATAGCTGCAATTCCAATGCGCGCCGTCATGAGCCCGTTGACCACTCCTTCGCCGAGCTTGGCCGACAGGCGGGAGGCTAAGCCATGACCGACAAGTTGCTGGATCACGCTGTCCCCCATGGCCAGCGTTCCTGTTACTGCAAGATGGGCGATGACCCTCCGGGCGAGTTTCAGGAAGCCCAATGTCCCGGGACGACCGCCGTAGAGTTGTGAAAGCCGGCGTATCAGGCGGGCGGATTCAAAAATGACATATCCAATATCGACCAGCGCGCGCGGGCTGATGGCTGTGACAATCGAAACGCGTTTGGACGCATTCAAAATGAGTGCGCGCGCCTCGCGGTCGAGAGGGCGGAGAATTTCCGTTTCAGTAAGCTGGATCAGGTTCCGCCCGTCTATAATATCGTCAGTCAGACCGTCCAGAAGCTGTCGTCCCCGCGCAGTTTCCGGCAGGCTCGCCGCAATCGAGCGCAGCGCGTCGACAGCTTTTCTGGCTGCCGCCATATCGTCACGTTCCGCCGCATCAGCCGCGTCCTTGCGGAGATGCTGCACGGATGCGAGACGACGCAATGCAATCAGTTCACGAACGACGATGGCAATGAAGGCGGCGAGGGCGATTGTTGCGACGCCCAAGGCGGTCCAGCCCAGCCAGTCAGCGCGTGAAAAGAGTGCCCGAATGAGGTCTTCGGTCCAGATGCCGACGGCGAATGAAACAAGTATGCCGAGCGCACCGAACAATATTTTGCTGAGCGACCAGCCCTTGCGTTCGGGAGCTTCAAATAACGGGTCGAGGATTTCAAGCTCGGCTGCTTCTTCATCGCTCAAAGCGAAAATGTCGGGCTGTGCGACAACTGTTTCGAGATTACGGACCGCGCGCGGACGACGAGGCGCCTCATCGACTGTTTCGGAGTGACTTGCAGGTTGGCCCACAGTGAATGAAGCCGGTTTACGCGGTGTCTTCTCGATCATGTGAGACGATCCCCAATCAAAAACTGCAAGGCGCGATCCAGCCGTATGTGAGGCAGAGAAAGCGTCAGGCCCTCGGCGGTGCGCTCAAGTCGAGGCGGACGAAAACGGACGAACCGGATAGCGGGGTCATCCTGCACAAAAGTTTCGTCAAAGATCGCATTGGGATTCTTCGGCAAGTCTCCGGGAAATATAGCGGTTTCTGTTTTCCCGTCGAACACTTCCCCGTCGATCTTCTCGCCCTTTAGAGGCGTACCGACGATGACTGGAAGTGTTTCCTTGCCCTGGGCTACCGTCGCCTCCCGTGTTGCGCGAACCGCGGCCATTGCGAGAACATCAATATCCGCGCCGGAAAAATCAGCCCGCTCCATGGCCCGCTCCACAAGACGCCGCACAATGGCTTGCAGACGGTCATGACTTTCATGGTGCAGATGATCGGCCTTGGTTGCTGCAACAAGGATACGCCCGATACGGCGCTGGATCAGGCCGGTCAGCAGGTTTGTCCGTCCCGGACGGAAGCAGGACAGAATGTCGGTAAGCGCACGTTCCAGATCGGCAACGACGGCACCGCCTGCGTTCATCGCCTGCATGGCGTCGATAAGCACGATCTGCCGGTCGAGCCGCGCAATATGTTCGCGAAAGAAGGGCTTGATTACGTAGGTTTTATAAGCTTCATAGCGCCGTTCCATCATGGCGCCCAGAGAACCTGTCTTCAGATCGTCCGGTTTGAGTTTGGGAAGCGGCGCGAATGTCAGCGCTGGCGACCCCTCAAGGTCCCCTGGCATCAGGAAACGCCCGGGCGGGAGGGTGGATAATGCGCGCTCATCGGCTTTGCCTGCACGCAAATAGGCGGTGAAACTTCTGGCGAGGCGCTGCGCGGTCAGTTCATCTGCCTTTTCAGAAGCTTTCGCGAGGGAAGCTTCCGCGATCCACTCCTGAGCCAGATCCTTGTGCGTGGGCTCATGAGCCAGAGCAAAGGAGTCCGCGCTAAATTGCGCATAGGATTTACCAAGCAGAGGCAAATCGAGCAGCCATTCGCCCGGATAATCGACAATGTCGACCGAGAGCTTGCCCGGAGAGAGCCAGCGACCCCAGGCAGATGCGGATTCATATTCGATAGTCAGGCGCAATTGCGAGATAGCGCGGGTGGAGTCAGGCCAGATACGCTCATCGATCAATGCCGACAGATGTTCTTCATATTGAAAGCGGGGAACAGCATCGTCCGGCTGCGGTTCGAGCAGCGCTCGTGAAATACGGCCCGACTTATAGGCCTGGAACATCGGGAGCCTGCCGCCATGCAGCATGTTGTGGACGAAAGCCGTAATGAAGACCGTCTTTCCGGCTCGCGACAGACCGGTCACGCCGAGCCGCAACGAGGGAGACAAAAGCCCGGTCGCACGATCTGCTAACGTATCCAGTGCGATCTTCGCTTCGTCGCCAATACTTGTCAGCTTAGCCAATTAATCCTCGCCGCTTTCACTGATCTGTCAGCCGTATAGATAGGGTGGTCCCAGCGGCCTTGGCAAGGAATGAGGGGGCCTTCGCAGAAAATCTACCGGGGCAGTATGAAGCTTTCCAGATAAGCAGAGCCACGCTCAAGCTCGCTGAGTGGGGCCGGACAGGTGATATTGGCTATTGCGGCGGTTGGAAAACCTGCACGTAGTTTCAGGAGGCTATCCTTGTTGCCATCGCCACATAAAGCGAGCGCCAGGTCTTCAATGCTGGGATTGTGCCCCACAAGCATCAGTGTCGCTGTATCGCCATGTTTGCGTATGGCTTGCATATAGTCGGCCGGCCCACCGCTGTAGATCGCGTCATCGACAATGGTATCGACCTCGATATCCAGACGATCGATAATGCCGAGCGCAGTTTCTCTCGTTCTGCGCGAACCAGAAAGCACCACGAGATCGGGAGAAAGCCCCATTGGCTTCATGATCCTTGAAAGACGATCGAGTTCAGCTTTGCCTTCCGGATCAAGAGGACGATCGAAGTCCTTCATTCCAGGTCTGGCCCACACAGCTTTTGCGTGTCTTAGGAGAAGTAGCCGACTCATTTGTAACGTTCCAAACTCTGTTTCTCCTCCATTTTTCGCCATAATTTGCGCGGGAATGAACGCTCTGGTTGCCTATTCTCCCGATTTTTTGAGGCCTGTCAGCAATATTTACAGGTGTCATTTGCCTAATTTTTGAGCTCCGGCAACCCCTTCCGAGGGGAGACGGGTTTTGACTGAAAATATACCGATATTTTCCACAATGGATTGAAGTTATTCTGAAAGTGACAAGAGCAATTTTTCGCGGCGAGGTTTGTATTGCATTATTTTTATGCATAATCATACAAAATTGATGCGCTAAAAAGTAGTGAAGTACGCTTGTTTGATGTTGTGTCCTTGTTGCTATGGAACTATATAACCGCTCGCGTCTCCTAGATGTGGGGTAATTCAGAATGAGTGAATTGATTGACCTTGACTATAGGCCCACTGAAGACGAGCCGTTCATGAATGAGCGGCAGAAGTCTTACTTCCGAGCGAAACTGATCGCGTGGAAGAACGATATTCTGCGAGAAGCGCGCGAAACGCTTGAGGCGCTGCAGCAGGAAAATGCCAACCATCCCGACCTGGCGGACAGGGCATCCTCCGAAACGGATCGGGCAATCGAGTTGCGAGCTCGCGACAGACAGCGCAAACTGATCTCAAAAATCGACGCGGCCTTGAGCCGTATTGATGAAGGAACGTACGGTTTCTGCGAAGAAACGGGAGAACCTATCAGCTTGAAGCGGCTTGATGCGCGTCCGATCGCTACGCTTTCAATCGAAGCGCAAGAGCGTCATGAGCGTCGAGAGAAAGTTTATCGCGACGACTAAGGCGCATCTGGAAAACAGAGCGTCGCGCCAATTCGATCTGCTCGACATGCTCCAGATCTGAAATGGTTTGAAAATTATAGGCTGCGGTTTCCGCAGCCTATTTTCTTTGTATCACGGCAACTTCGGCAGAAATCAATTTCTGTGAATGCCATCTTTGGTCAATTCACCGAGGAGCTTTTCCATTTCATCCTCGATATCGTTCTTTGCCTTGTCTTCAGGCGTATCGTGCGTTGCCGAAATATCGAGCGAACTCAAAAGCTCATTTTCGAAGAACTCGGTATCAAATGGCGCTGCTTCTTTGCTCTCCTCGCGGGGGGAGCTCTGCGAATTGATGTCTGCAGTGATCGCGTCCTGCAACGCTGTGCCGAGGTCGGCCAGATCATCCACGGGCGTTTCTGGCGAAATTGTTTCTAACGCCGTCGGATTTGAAACCGTTACCGGAATTTCAGGTTCGATACGCTTCGGTTCAGACGATGTGGAGAACGCCGGTGCGGCCGTTGTGGACACCGTGGGTCCCGTTACGTCGAGCGATGGAGATTTATCCGCAACCGTCGTTTCACGCTGGGGAACGATACTGCCGAGATTTGCCGAGGTAACGGACGTGGTGGCAGCAACGCCGGCAGCGGCGACTCCGCCGGAAGACGTTGAGCTCACCACGCCGCGTGAAACCTGGCTCAATGGATAGGCTGGGTGGGCGCGTGTCGATTGTGGCTGTGCCTGCGCGGAGCGGGGCGGCAACACCGTACGCGGCTGCGGTGGATAATTCGGCGCTGGACGTGGTTGCGGTCGAGCCGGTACTGGTTGAGCAGATTTAGGTTCGACAGGCGGTTGCGGCGGGTTCGGCGCAACCGCCGGGGCCTGCGGCGGAACACGAACAGCGGTAGCGACCTGTGGGGCCGGTTCTTCCCGTGCCGGCTCTGGCTTGCGGTAAGTCGGTGCTTCGATTGCGGAACTGATCTGAATCGCTTCGTCCTTTTCGTCCGCCGATGGTGTCTGCAGCGAAAGAGCAGGGCGCTCGGCCTTTTCGTTGGCCAGCACCTCGTGCTGTTTGAAGCGTTCGATGTGCTCAGGTTCTATCCGTGAAGGCTGCACGCGCGCATGAGCTCGCGTTTCCATGACGATATTCTGCTCCACCACCACGTCGGTCGGTCCGCCGATGAGTAGCAGGTGTTCCACATCGTCGCGGCGAATGAGAACCAGCTTGCGCCGGCTGTCGACCGCCGCCGCGTCCATCACGGAGAGACGTGGTTGTCGTGTACGCCCGTTGGAGACGTAAGTACCGCCGCTGATACGGCGGATAATACTGAGAACAACGAAAATTCCGCAAAGAATGATCGCAAATATTAGGACGAAGCCGACAATATTAGCCGCGTTCTCTCCAACGATGCCGCTCAGCCATTCCTTCATGCGGATACCCTCTTATACAATAAGCGAAAACCTGCGATGACTGGAGACTACGCTTCCCCGGACGCTCCACGTCATCGCGTTGTTCATACAGTAGTTGAATTTCCAAGCCTTGGGAATGTTTCTCGGGAATGCGAGAAATATATGATCCTCAGGCAAAACAGTGCAAAAAAGTCCAATTTGCACCGTTTCAGTGCAGCAATGCTTGTACTGCTCGCCGATTAAAGCATTCTGCGAATCGGGTATACCCTGACACATTGGCTGCGCGATCTCACGCAATAGCCGAACCGCGCGGAAAAGTGCATTCGAGAAAATCGGATATGCAGATGATTGAAATGACGTCTTGGCTGATCGAAAAGATGCACGGCACCTTGATGCCCGTTGAGGTTCAGCCATGCAAGATGAAAGGGCAACTGGCTTGATGTCGCGACAGACGGACAACGCCTACCCGAAACCGCTCGTCATGCCCAAGCGCAATCGCAGCGGCGCCCTTCGCCTGCTGATTGTCGGCATATTGCTGACGGTCGCAGCCATCGTCTATTTTGTGTTTCGGGACCAGTTGGGAGATGGATTTGCCCTTGTTCTCATGGGCATTCTGTCGATGGTCGGCGTGTTCTATCTTTTCGGAGCGGCGACCGGCCTCATTCAATTCAGTCAGAAGAACGGCGAGCAGGACCTCGCCCATTCCTTCATGGATTCGCAACCGGAAGGGACAGTCATTTCAGATGCGCGCGGTCAGATCGTCTATGCCAATCAGGCTTATGCCATGATGACCGGCGTTGCGAATGCAGAAGGCGTTCGCTCGCTCGATAATGTGCTGACGGCGGAACCAGCTGCATCCGATGCTATTTACCGTCTGACGAATGCCGTGCGCGATGGCCTGTCGGCGCAGGAGGAAGTGCGTCTCTCGGGCGGCCTTTCCCGCGAGGGGCATGGTTCGCTGGCGCCAGTCTGGTATCGTATCAAGGCGCGCCCTATCGAAGCGGGGCAGGAATTCAAAAGTCCGCTCGTCGCGTGGCAGATTGCCGATATTTCCGATGAGCGTGCCGAGCAGGAGCGTTTCTTTCAGGAACTGCAGGAGGCTATCAACCACCTTGACCATGCTCCGGCCGGCTTCTTCTCGGCTGATCCTTCAGGCCGGATCATCTATCTCAATGCGACGCTTGCCGAATGGCTCGGCGTCGACCTGACCCAATTCACGCCCGGATCGTTGACGCTCAATGATATTGTGGCTGGCAGTGGAATGGCGCTCATCAAGGCGGTGAAAGCCGAACCCGGTACAAGCCGTAACACCGTCATTGATCTGGATCTCATCAAGCGCAACGGGCAGAGCCTTGCCGTCCGGTTCTACCACCGGGTTCAGGCTGCGCGTGACGGCACGCGCGGCACGAGCCGCACCATCGTTCTGGATCGTGCGGAGGGTGAAGATTCCTCAATGGCGCTGCGCTCTGCCGAAGTGCGCTTCACGCGGTTCTTCAATTCGGCTCCGATGGCTATCGCGGCGGTTGATTCCGGCGGGCATATATTGCGCACCAATGCGCGTTTCCTGGATATTTTTGCTCCCGTGGTTGATCGCGATGCGATTGACGGAAATGCGAAGCTTGAGATCGTCGTGCATGAGCGCGACCGCGAGACTTTCAACAGGGCGCTTGCCGCTGCTTTCGCTGGACAGGCGAGCATTTCTCCCGTCGACACGGTGCTTCCGGGCAACGAGGAGCGGCACATTCGTTTCTATATGAGCCCTGTCACAGACTTGGGTGGCGAGCGCGCCGAAGAAGCCGCGATTATTTCCGCCGTCGAGACGACCGAGCAGAAGGCCCTTGAAAACCAGATGGCGCAAAGCCAGAAGATGCAGGCTGTCGGCCAGCTTGCAGGCGGTATCGCGCACGACTTCAATAACGTTCTGACAGCAATCATCATGTCGTCGGATTTGCTGCTGACCAATCATCGCGCGTCCGATCCATCTTTCCCGGACATCATGAACATCAAGCAGAACGCCAATCGGGCTGCTTCGCTTGTGCGCCAATTGCTGGCGTTCTCACGCCGTCAGACACTCCGTCCCGAAGTCCTAGACCTGACCGACGTTCTGGCGGACTTGCGCATGCTTCTGGCCCGCCTTGTCGGCAAGGACATCGAACTGAAAATCGATCATGGTCGCGATCTATGGCCAGTCAAGGCCGATCTCGGGCAGTTCGAGCAGGTCGCGGTCAATCTGGCGGTAAATGCACGCGATGCCATGCCTGAAGGCGGCGAGATCACGCTGCGTACCCGCAACGTGCCGATGCAGGAAGCCGCGAAGCTTCAATATCGCGACTTGCCGGAGGCCGATTATGTGGTCTTCGAGGTCGAAGACACCGGGACAGGCATACCGACGGATGTGCTTGAAAAGATTTTTGAACCGTTCTTTACCACGAAGGAAGTGGGTAAGGGCACCGGCCTCGGTCTGTCGATGGTCTATGGCATCATCAAGCAGACCGGAGGCTTCATCTATTGTGATTCCGAAGTCGGAAAGGGCACCACGTTCAAAATCTTCCTGCCGCGTCACATTGAGGAAAAACGTGCGGACGACGCGCCTGTCGTCGTGAAGGAAAAGAAGGTGGAGAAAGCCACCGATCTTTCCGGATCAGCGACGGTTCTTCTGGTCGAGGACGAGGATGCAGTCCGCATGGGTGGTGTGCGTGCGCTTCAGTCGCGCGGCTATACGGTGCATGAAGCGGCGTCCGGTGTCGAAGCGCTCGAAATCATGGAAGAGCTTGGCGGCGAGGTCGATATTGTCGTATCGGATGTGGTCATGCCTGAAATGGATGGCCCGACACTGCTGCGTGAACTGCGCAAGACGCATCCGGACATAAAGTTCATCTTCGTCTCGGGTTATGCAGAGGACGCCTTTGCGCGCAATCTTCCAGCCGATGCCAAGTTCGGTTTCTTGCCAAAACCGTTCTCGCTCAAACAATTGGCGACGACAGTTAAGGAAATGCTGGAGAAGCAGGATTGATGCTCCGTTGGCTCAGAACATGAAGGGCGATATCGCCATTCTCGGAGGCGGTCCATCCGGTTTGATGGCTGCGGAAAGACTGTCGGCTCTCGGACACCGCGTGACGGTTTACGAGCAGATGCCCACAATTGGCCGCAAGTTCCTGCTTGCCGGAAAGTCCGGTTTGAACATTACGCATTCGGAAGATTTCGCCGCCTTCTCGAAACGCTTCGGTGCCAGCAGCGACCATGTTTTGCCAGCTTTGACGGCCTTCAAGCCGGCTGAGTTGCGCAAGTGGGCAGATGAATTGGGTGCCGAAACATTTGTCGGCTCATCGGGCCGTGTGTTTCCAAAAGCGATGAAGGCGTCGCCGCTTTTACGCGCTTGGGTAAAACGTCTGGAAGGTCAGGGCGTTCGGATTCTTACCCGGCATCGCTGGCTTGGTTTCGAGGGGAACAGCCTGCGCATTGAAAACCCGAACGGGGTTGAAGTGATAACCTCCGACGCTGCGCTGTTTGCCTTTGGCGGCGGAAGCTGGCCGAAGCTCGGTTCGAATGGACGTTGGATGGATGCATTTCGGTGCAAATCGATCGACATCGCGCCGTTCCGTCCCGCCAATTGTGGTTTCGATGTTGCCTGGAGTGATTTCTTTGTCCAGCGTTTCGCCGGTGCGCCGGTCAAGTCTGTTACGGCAACTTCTGATGCTGGCACGATACAAGGCGAGTTTGTGATAACACGCGACGGTGTGGAGGGAAGCCTCATTTATGCGCATGCCGCAGCCTTGCGCGACAGTCTGCAAACAAACGCGAAAACGTTCTTGATGCTTGATCTTGTTCCGGGACGAACTCTCGAGCGGTTGGAAAGCGATATTGCCAGGCAGGACGCAAAGCTGAGCTTTGGAAACCTGCTGCGCAAGGCAGCAGGACTTACGGGTGTAAAAGCCGCGCTCGTGACCGAGTTTACACGTGACAGAAACCCGAAAGCGCTCGCGACCGCGATCAAGGCGCTCTCCATTCCACTTATTCGCCCGCGCCCGCTGGACGAAGCGATTTCTTCGGCTGGCGGTATTCGGTGGCATGAAGTGGATGGAAACTACATGCTGCGGAAGCTTCCCGGTGTTTTCGTTGCCGGGGAAATGATCGATTGGGAAGCGCCAACCGGCGGTTATCTTTTGACAGCCTGTTTCGCGATGGGCCGTGCGGCAGCCAGTGGGATCGATGCCTGGATCAATGCGGGCAATACGTCTGGTGTGCATTGCAGCGGTTCCGACCTGGCCTGATATGATCGGATGCAACCAAATTTGCGAGGGGGCAGTATGCGGCGAATTCTGAAGTTTGCAGGTGGTGTTCTGCTTGCCATCTTGCTTGGAGCCATCGTCTGGCTGGCTGTCAAACCGCCCGAACTTTTGCGTGTCGGCACCGGCTATGCCGCCAAGGTTATCTGTTCGAACGTCTTCATTGCCGGACGTGATGCCGACAGGGTCCTCGCGGACGATGTTCAGGCACCGGGAAATCCGTTGCTCCGATTTCTCAATGCGTCCGTCGACAGGAACGGCGGCAGCGTGACGGTGCGCATTTTCGGCTTTTTCGCATCAAGTACGGCCACTTACCGCCCCGCGCTTGGTTGCGCGAATATCCATGAAAGTGATTTGCGGCTCGATTTGCCGACCGGGCCGCAGGTACCGGCCGAGCCGATCCGAATCGAGAGCGATCCGGCGATACAGGCTGTGATCGAAAATGAAGCACTGGCTGGACCCGGCATGCGGGCGATTGCCGTTATCCGTGACGGCAAACTGATCGCGGAGACTTATGCTCCAGGCTTTGGCACCGATACGCCTTTGCTCGGTTGGTCGATGACCAAATCCGTCATCGCAACTCTGATCGGCATGCGCATTGCCGAAGGACGCATGGCGACGGAACGCACGGAGCTTTTGTCTGAATGGAGAAATGACGATCGGTCGAAGATTTCCCTCGCAAACCTTCTGGCGATGAATAGTGGTCTGCGCTTTGATGAAGATTACGGCACCGTGACTGATGTCACGCGTATGCTTTTTCTGGAGCCGGACATGGCCGGATTCGCCGCATCGTTGCCGCTGGAGACAGCGCCCGGCACGAAGTTCAACTATTCAAGTGGAACGGCTAACATTCTGTCGAAACTGTTCATGGACAGTTTCAACAGCCGTGAGGAGGCATTGGCCTATCCCCGGCTTGCGCTGTTCGGCCCGCTTGGCATGAACAGGACCATTCTGGAGACGGACGCTTCAGGCGTCTTTGCCGGTTCGTCCTACATGTACGCGACGGCGCGCGATTGGGCGCGTCTTGGTGCGTTTCTGGCGGATGGCGGAAAGCTTTACGGAAGGCAGGTTCTGCCAGCCGACTATATTTCGTTCATGCGTAAGCCCACGCCAGAATCGGAAGGGCGTTATGGTTCTGCGCAGGTCTGGCTGCAACTCGGCGGCGTGAAAGCGGGTGAGGACGGCATTCCGGAAGATACATTTTGGATGTCGGGACATGACGGGCAAAGCGTCATGGTCGTTCCGTCAATGCATCTTGCCGTGGTTCGTCTCGGCTTGACGCCATCTCGAACGGGCTACAACGTTCAATTGCTGAACGCCAGAATCATCGAAGCTATCCGGAGAGGGCACTGACCGTCAGTTTGCGAAAATCATTACCACTGGGATTTTGGAAAGCCCTCAAGCCAAATTCGGGCAATACGGCATAGAGGTGATCGAAAATGTCAGACTGGATCTGTTCGAAGGATGCCCAAACCGTTGTGTTGGCGAAACAATAGATTTCGAGCGGCAAACCTTCGGGCGTAGGGTCCATCTGACGCACGAGCAGTGTCATACCCTTGTGCACGCCAGAATGGTTACGCAGATAATTGTCCACATAGGCGCGGAACGTGCCGATATTCGTGAACTGACGCCGGTTGACCGGATTGTTTGCGCGGTCACCGAGCTTCTGGTTCCATTCTGCGATTTCCTTTGCCTTCTTGGGCAGGTAATCGGCGAGCCAATCGACCGAGGCGAGTTTCGTCTGTTCCTCGTTCGATAGAAAGCGGATCGTGTTCTGGTCGATATAGAGCGCTCTCTTGATCCGCCGCCCACCGGATTCCTGCATTCCGCGATAGTTCTTCATCGGTTCGGTGATAAGCTTGCGGATAGGAATAGTGGTGATTGTTTTGTCGAAATTCTGCACCTTGACGGTATAGAGCGCAATCTCCGTGACATCTCCATTTGCATCGAGGTTTTTCATCTCGATCCAGTCACCGACACGGACCATGTTGGAGGAAGCGATCTGCATGCTGGCGACGAGCGATAGCAACGTATCTTGAAAAACGAGGATCAGCACCGCCGCCATGGCGCCGACGCCCGAAAGAAGGATAACCGGCGATTTGTCCAGCAATGTCGCAATGATGAGTACCGTCGCGACTATATAGACCGCCAACTTGGCGACCTGAATATAGCCTTTCATGGGGCGGTATCGCGCCTCCGGGCGACGGTGATAGAGCGTATCGACAAGCCCGAACACCGAATTAATCGCCAGCGCCAATGTCAAGATGATGAATGCTATCGCGACATTTCGAATGACGGTGATTGCACCTTCCGGCAATCCTGGCACAGCCAAGATTCCGGATGAAATGATCAAGGCGGGAACAATATTGGCAAGGCGGCTGATGACGCCATGCCTCTTGAGCTCTTCGTCCTGTCCGAAAGATGTTTTCTGAACAACGCGATCCAGAAGTTTCAACAAGATCGCTTTGATGAGAAAGTTTGCAATAAATGCTGAAAGGAATAATCCACCAAGAGCAGCGAGCGTTTCTGCCCAAGGATATGCGATCAGGAATTCTGACAATATTCTTTCCCGTTAAATGTTTTCGATGCAGACTTATTGCTGCGTAGCGTGGTTGTGCGTTTAATTCAACCGCAGGGGTGCGTTTTTGCTCATGCGAAAACCCCGGCTGGAGTGCCGGGGGATTCTGGTTTGCGCCTGTTGCGGCAGAATTTGCAGCTTCTTACTACTGTGCAGGCGGTGGTGATGCTGGCGCGGGCGTTGTGCCATTTGCAGGCGCATCCGTAGCAGGAGCGTTCGTCTCGGTTGCAGCAGACGGGTTGGCCACTCCATCAGCAAAGAATTTCGAGCGGTCAAAGGCCGGTGCGTCATTCAATTGCTGCTTGTTGGCCTTGATGACCAGCCATGTTTTTCCGTCACTGCGCGTGGCGAGCTGAAGCTGGTCGGGGCTGACCGCCACGTCTTTCTCACCGACGCCGAGGAAACCGCCCACGCCGATGACGGCTGCTTCGATCTGCCCATCTGGGCTGGCGATCAGGTCGTTCAGCTTGCCGACCGATTGGGCGTCGGGTGCATCGCTTTCATAAACGCTTTGCCCGATGAAAGAGGAGACAAGGAGTTGGCCTTCCTTGGGTTCCACGAAGCCGACCTTGCCAGCCTCTCCAGTCAGGGGCTTGCCAAACATATCCTTGGATGAAACCGGCATGTCCTGCGTCTCTACCGGCGCTTGCGCTGGAGTAGACGAAGAAGGCGCTGTTTGAGCCAAAGCCGATCCACCGATCAGCAACGCACAGGTCGTCGTCACAAGTGTAGTTTTGAACATAACTATCTCCTTGATGCGTTCCGGTTATGTGAACCGAACGCGGAAATAGTCACTTCGTTCCAAAATTCATTCAAATCCCTGCGGTCATGGACGGCTCGAGACAGGTGTCCTTTAGACATTGTTGGAGATAAGAAAGCCCGCGCAAGGCGGGCTTTCGTGCTTGCTATTTCGATGCCAAGCCTGGCTTTAGCTACAGCCGCTTGTTGCACCACAAGTGTCACATTTCAGACAGGTGCCATTGCGAACCATGGTGAAGTTCTGGCACTCGGTGCAGCTATCGCCCGTATAGCCCTGCATCATCGACTTGATGCGGCGATCGGCCTCCAGCTTCTTGGCGGCACTTGCGCTTTCCGCGCGAGCCGAGGCTGCGTCTGCGGCGGCCTTGTCCGAGAACAGTTCGGTCGCAGATGCGCTCTCTTGCTGTTGCGCCGGTGCAGGCTGTTCCTCGAAATCGCGCTTGAATGCCGTGGCACCATCCGTCACCAGACCGATTGTTGCCGGGCGATTGCCTGTCGGAGCGGTTGACTTCAAGGTCGTGACATTGGAGGCCTGCGGCGTAGAACTCGTAGATCCCTTGGCTTCGTTACCGGTGTTCGTCACCAAAGTGGGCTTGTAACCGCGCGTCCACCCGGTGGAAACCAGATTGGTCTTGCCTTCCTTGATGCCCTTGCCGAGCGCCGTATTGCCGAAATCGCTGGTATCGACATGGGCGAGGTCGTTGCGACCCAGATAGGACACAGCCAATTCCCGGAAGACATAATCGATGATCGACGTCGCGGTCTTGATGGCATCGTTGCCGATGACCATGCCGGCCGGCTCGAACTTCGTGAAGGTGAAAGCCTCCACATATTCTTCAAGCGGCACGCCATATTGCAGGCCGAGCGACACGGCGATGGCAAAGTTATTCATCATCGCACGGAAAGCGGCGCCTTCCTTGTGCATGTCGATGAAGATCTCGCCGAGGCGTCCGTCGCCGAATTCACCAGTGCGCAGATAGACCTTGTGTCCGCCAACGACTGCCTTCTGGGTATAACCCTGACGGCGGTTCGGAAGCTTTTCACGTTCATGGACGATCTTTTCGACAACCTTCTCGACGATCCGCTCGGTCACCTGAACGGCGCGGGCCGCCGCCGGTGCTTCGATCAGTGCCTCGATTGCGTCGTCTTCATCCTCGTCGTCTGCAATCAGCGAAGCGTTGAGCGGCTGCGAAAGCTTGGAACCGTCCCGGTAGAGCGCGTTGGCCTTGAGCGCCAGCTTCCAGGACAGCATGTATGCGTCCTTGCAGTCCTCGACGGTTGCGTCGTTTGGCATGTTGATCGTCTTGGAAATCGCGCCCGAAATGAATGGCTGCGCGGCAGCCATCATGCGGATATGGCTCTCCACCGACAGGTAGCGCTTGCCGATCTTGCCGCAAGGATTGGCGCAATCGAACACGGCGTAATGCTCTTCTTTCAGGAACGGAGCACCTTCGAGGGTCATCGCGCCGCACACATGGATGTTGGCAGCTTCGATTTCCTTGCGGGTGAACCCGAGAGCAGGCAGCATCTCGAACGAGAAATCGTTGAGTTGCTCGTCGGTGAGCTTCAGCACATCCTTGCAGAAATCTTCGCCCAGCGTCCACTTGTTGAAAGCGAACTTGATGTCGAACGCGCTCTTGAGAGCGGCATTCAGGGCCTCGATCTTCTCATCGGTGAAGCCCTTGGACTTCAGGGAGGACGGATTGATGCTCGGAGCCTGATTGATGTTGCCGTGACCGACAGCATAAGCCTCGATTTCGGCGATCTGGCTTTCCGAATAACCGAGCGTACGGAGCGCTTCCGGCACGGCGCGGTTGATGATCTTGAAGTAGCCGCCACCGGCGAGCTTCTTGAACTTTACCAGAGCGAAGTCCGGTTCGATGCCGGTCGTGTCGCAGTCCATGACAAGGCCGATCGTGCCGGTCGGCGCGATAACGGTTGCTTGTGCATTGCGATAGCCGTGCTTTTCACCCAGTTCCAGCGCCTTGTCCCAAGCCGCGCGGGCATGGGTGATCAGGTCCTGATCCGGGCAGTCCTCAGCAATCAGCGCGACCGGGTTGACGGCAAGGCCTTCATAACCCTGCGTTTCACCATGTGCGGCGCGGCGATGGTTGCGGATAACGCGCAGCATGTGCTGGGCGTTCGGCTCGTAGCTCGGGAAGGTGCCGAGTTCCTTCGCCATTTCGGCGGAGGTGGCATAGGCCACGCCGGTCATGATCGCCGTCAGCGCGCCGCAAATAGCGCGACCTTCGTCGGAGTCATAAGGAATGCCGGAAGTCATCAGCAGGCCGCCAATATTGGCATAGCCGAGGCCGAGCGTGCGGTATTCATAGGAGAGGCGGGCGATTTCCTTCGACGGGAACTGCGCCATCATCACCGAGATTTCGAGAACGATGGTCCACAGGCGCGCCGTGTGCTCGTAAGCCGCGATATCGAATGACCCATCCTTGTTGCGGTAGGTGAGCAGGTTGATCGACGCCAGATTGCAGGCCGTATCGTCAAGGAACATATATTCCGAGCACGGATTCGAGGCGCGGATCGGACCAGCCGTCGGGCAGGTGTGCCAATCGTTCATGGTCGTGTTGTAATGCAGGCCCGGATCGGCGGAAGCCCATGCGGCATAGCCGATCTTTTCCCACAGATCGCGCGCCTTCAGCGTCTTCATGACACGACCGTCGCGACGCGCCGTCAGGTTCCAGTCGCCATCATTTTCGACGGCACGCAGGAATTCGTCCTTTAGCGAGACGGAGTTATTGGAATTCTGGCCGGAAACGGTGAGATAAGCTTCCGAATCCCAATCCGTATCGTAGGTCTTGAACTGGATGTCGGTATAGCCCTGACGCGCGAACTGGATCACGCGCTTGACGTAGTTTTCCGGGACCTGATTCTTCTTCGCGGCCTTGATTTCGCGCTTCAGGGCAGGGTTCTTCGCCGGATCGAAGCAATCGTCCCGAGTGGCTTCGGAGCCGGCTTCGCAGTTGACGCACGCCTTCATGATGGCCGTCAGATGCTGCTTGACGATCTTGGAGCCGGTGACGAGCGAGGCAACCTTCTGCTCTTCCTTGACCTTCCAGTCGATATATTCCTCGATATCCGGGTGATCGATATCGACAACGACCATCTTGGCGGCACGGCGGGTCGTGCCGCCGGACTTGATGGCGCCCGCAGCGCGGTCGCCGATCTTCAAGAAGCTCATGAGCCCGGACGACTTGCCGCCGCCGGAAAGCTTTTCACCTTCGCCGCGCAGATAGGAGAAGTTGGAACCGGTGCCCGAACCATATTTGAACAGGCGCGCCTCACGGACCCACAGGTCCATGATACCACCTTCATTGACGAGGTCGTCGCCCACGGACTGGATGAAGCAGGCATGCGGCTGCGGATGTTCGTAGGCCGACTTGGACTTGGTCAGCTTGCCGGTCTGCCAGTCGACGTAGAAATGGCCCTGGCCGGGACCATCGATGCCATAGGCCCAATGCAGGCCGGTGTTGAACCATTGCGGGCTGTTCGGCGCCACGCGCTGCGTTGCAAGCATATAAGCAAGCTCGTCACGGAAGGCGAGGGCGTCTTCCTCCGAATCGAAATAACCGCCCTTCCAGCCCCAATAAGTCCAGGTGCCTGCGAGACGGTCGAAAACCTGGCAGGCATCCATCTCGGAGCCGTAGCGTTCGTTTTCCGGCAGCTTGGCGAGCGCTTCCTCGTCGGCAACCGAACGCCACAGCCAAGAGGGAACATCATTCTCCTCGACCTTCTTCAGTTGCGCGGGGACGCCAGCCTTGCGAAAATATTTCTGGGCGAGAATGTCAGCGGCCACCTGGCTGAACTGCGCGGGCACATTGATGTTCTCGAGACGGAATACGATTGACCCATCGGGATTCTTGATCTCGCTGGTCGCAGTCCGGAACGCGATGTCCGCATAGGCCGACTGATTCTCTTTCGTGAAACGGCGTTCGATCTTCATCTGTCCCATCCAAACGTTCTATATATAGTAGCTTTAGTGACGGTTTTCAGCCACGGCCTGTCTGTATCGCGTCTCTGTCAAAACAGCTCTTCTGCAGGGAGGAGCGTCTTGTTGGGGAGAAAACTCCCGGAAACCCGCTTCCGTCTCATCAAAGCCCGCGAAAAAACGCCTCAGGGGAGCATAATTGCAACCTTGCTGACGCTATCGCGATCAAAAATCAGCGGAACGAGAAATACCTTATCTTGTAAGAAGCATGAGCGCAAATACTAAATCTAGTGTTAACGCTGTTTCTTTCTGATGCTGCATCTGCTTCTCCAGAGCCCGGAATGCCCGAATAAGAGCGCAAGAAAGCACCGAGCGAAAAACGCACTTCCAAAGCGCGACGCTCGTTCGATACTCAACTTGACCGAAAAAAGATCGACGGATTTACAACGCCCGACCACGCTACTTACGCAACGATAGCCCCATAAAAAACGACTCGGCTACGAGCGTCAAGCAATGGTTTGGCGCAATGCTCCAGCATCTAGATATTGTGCGTAACCCCTTGGGGCAAATGTGGATAACGGGGAGAAGCGATACTTATGCGAATAAAGCCGGCTTCAAGATTTTGGGAGCCAATAATGCCCCTTTTGAGGAGCAGCTAAAGGAACAATTTCGGTAACGTTCTCCATTGACAGCGAAAATCCCTGTGAATGGATCGCATCCCGGCAGAACTTGCCGGGAAGGAAGGACGCTGTGCCGCCTACTCGGCGGCCGCTGCGATTCCCGAATCACCAAACTGGTTCAGTATCTGCTTCAGTTCAGTTTCTTCGACCCGGCATGCTGCTTCCTGCGGCGATACCCACTCGCAGATGCGCTGGGCCCGTTCAGGCCAGTCTTTTTCCTGGCGTGTGAATTGCACCGTGAATACTGCCGCTATGAACTGGTTTATACGCTCTGGCGGCAAATCCGTCTTGCAGTAGCAGAAGGTGCCGATCGGTGTCGGGGAGACTTCACCCCGAATACCGGCTTCTTCGTAGGCTTCACAAAGAGCGGTTTCGGCAAGGGTACGACCCACTTGCGGCCAGCCCTTGGGAATGATCCAGCGTCCCGTGCCACGGCTCGTGATGACGAGAACCTTGAGTGCACCCATGTCGCGCCGATGAACAAGCGCGGCCACCTGTTGCAAACGACCCGAAGGCGTAAGAATACGCTTTTCGGTTGCAATAAGTTGGCTTGCCTGCGACTTCACCGCGAAAATCCCCTCTTTCTTTACAGCATGGTCCGATTCGTCAAAATAACAACTGTTTAGTTAGACTGCGAACCTTCGAAAATGTTCCAAAAAATCTTTTATTTTAAAGGTATTACTGAAATCGCAGGACAGGTTTAGCAGTCTGGAAAGGTACTGCGGCCTTGAGCGGCGTTATCTTGATGCGCTTTCCATAAGGTGCGATTGCGGCGAAAATATCACCGCAATCACGTTCGTTTATTTTCGTTTTGTAGCGTTCCGATCCAGAGGATTTAAAGTCGGTTCGTGCGGGTTTTGGAGCGGTTCCTGCTTCGGCGGAAACGTCGGAACCGCTTTCTAATCAATTATGTTTGCCACATTGTCCACGTATTGAACCGAGACAAAAAACAGTCCTGTGGACGGATCTCCCGCGCAGGCGTTTCACACATTTGCTAAAAATACTCTAGCCGCGCTTTCCGCCAGCAATCGGCTCCTGATAGGTGAAGCCCATATCCCAAGGGAAGTAGATCCAGGTGTCCTGCGATACTTCGGTCACAAAAGTATCGATCAGCGGGCGGCCCTTCGGCTTGGCATAAACGGTCGCAAAATGGGCTTTCGGCATCATTTCGCGAACGATGGCTGCGGTCTTGCCGGTGTCGGTCAGATCATCGACGACAATGACGCCTTCGCCGCCATTTTCCAGAAGCGTTTCGCTTACACCCTTGAGAATCTGCATGTCCCCTTGCGACGTGTAGTCATGATAGGAGGCGATGCAGACGGTTTCGATAAGGCGAATGCCAAGTTCGCGGCAAACGATGGCAGCAGGAACCAGACCGCCGCGTGTGATGGCGACAATTGCATGCCAATCGCGGTTCATGCCGGCAATACGCCAGGCGAGGGCGCGGGCATCGCGGTGGAACTGATCCCAGGAAACGGGAAAGGCTTTATCTGGCAAGGACATCGAAACGCTCCATGGAACGATCCGGAGTTCATGCTCCGGACCTTTTAAAACCAAAAATGCGCTGTGACGGATTGCCAAGCGCTGTAACTGTCAGGATCTGCGGCTTTTCCACCCGCGCCCATTCCGGCAGGCAGCGGGGAAGGAAAAGGCTCTCCGCCCGGCACAGTCAGCGCCGGGTGATGCTGATAACCGCAAAAATGTCGTTCTTGCAAGCGTGTCGTGCGATTACGCGCCGGTTGTTGAGGGAAACCGGGTCCTAGCGTGAGAAAAGCGTGAGGATTGGCAACTCGTTCAACATGGAACGCGTCACGCCGCCGAAGACCAGTTCCCGCAACCGCGAGTGACTGTAGGCGCCCATCACCAGAAGATCGGACCGTTGCGCGATGATGTGCTCCCGCAAAGCATCCTGAGCGTAGCGCCCGTTGGAGGCGATTGCCGTTGGGGTTACTTCGATACCGTGGCGCGATATTGATTCTGCAATATCGTGGCTGGCCAATGCCCGATCCTCCCCCTCAATTTCCGGCGGATCGACCCAAACGATTTCGGTTTTGTCCGCATGTTTCATCAAGGGCAGGGCGTCGAACGCAGCGCGGGCGGCTTCCCGCTTGCCGTTGAAGGCGACAACGATGCGATCCAGCGAAACCATCGGCAATACCGGCGCGTAGGGAACCAGCAGAACAGGGCAACTGGAATTGAAAACGATCGTATCGGCAGTCTCGTCGTTGGCCGCCGGATCGTCCGGGTCCGGCTGCCCGGCAATCAGCAATTCTGCGCCAAGGCAAGCGGTCAGCACGCCGTCCGCGGCTGTGCCCGTCTCCGAACGCGTGATGCGATACTCATAATTGGCTCCCTGGCGGCGCATTTCCTCTTCGAAGACATGTTTCAATCGTTCGGAAAGCTCCTTGTGCTGCTTGTCATGCAGTTCGAACATTCCGGGGTCGATAAAGCCGTTTGGGTCGGCATAGACGATGGGGGAAGGGATGGAGTACAGCCCGATGACGTGAATATCGGGGAACTTCTGCTTCAAAAGTCCAACGGCGGACAAAACCCGCTTCAACTCGGATTCACTGCGAGAATAGGCAACCACCGTCTTGTAGGACATGACAGAACTCCTTCCGGCTGTGTTTCTATTTTAGCATATAATGCAACGAGTTGCGTGGGCAAAAGGTTGCAGAGTTCAAGCAGCGCCCATCTTCTCGAGTGACGAGATCATTTTCTCGATCGCACCGATCGCCACATCAACTTTCACAGGATCGCTGCCCCGCACGACAAGCTCGGTGCTGAAGCGCCCATTCTCGAATTTCGGGTAGGAACCGATGATCGTATCCGGGTTTTCTTTCTGGATTTCCGTGAGCGGCGCGCCGATCACCCCTTCGCCGAAGGGACAAAACACCGATCTGGATAGAAGCTTCCGTCCGGTCTTCAGCGTCGGCAGCACATTGTCGAGCATCGCCTGAAACACGGATGGCACGCCAGCCATCACATAGACATTTCCGATATGAAAGCCGGGCGCCGCCGAAATCGGGTTTTCGATATGCTCCGACCCTTGTGGCATGCGCGCCATGCGTTTGCGCGACTCGGTGAACTCCAGCCCGCGTTTCGCATAATTGTCGCCGAGCAACTTCATGGCTTTCTCGTCATAAATGCAAGGCACGCCGAAAGCCGTGGAAACAGCATCCGCGGTGATGTCGTCATGGGTCGGACCTATCCCGCCGGATGTGAATACATAATCAAAATGCGGTCGCAGTGCATTGAGAGCGGCTACAATGGCAGCTTCCTCGTCCGGAACAATCCGCACTTCCTTCAAGTCGATGCCAGCCGCTGTCAGCACATCGGCAAGATGTCCGATATTCTTGTCCTTGGTGCGGCCAGAGAGAAGCTCGTCGCCAATTGCCAGCATTGCGGCTTTGACGGCTTGCTGCGGATTTTCGGTCATATCCAAGACTCCATTTCTGACTTCAGTTAAGCGTCAGCGGGGCGAGGCTGCAACTGCTTTGTTTCAGCATTTCATTCCTTTGGGGAAGTTGCGTCTTTCCAAACAAGGTCGCTCCCCTAATTGAAGCTGTCGAGGTTGGCCCTCGCAAATCGGGATAGGGAGAGTGACATGGTGAAAGTGCTGGTGTTGTATTATTCGGCCTATGGTCATACGGAGAAAATGGCCAAGGCTGCTGCCGAAGGGGCGCGGGAAGGTGGTGCGGAGGTCACTCTCAAGCGGGTGCCTGAACTGGTGCCGCCCGATGTGGCGAAAGCCTCGCACTACAAAGTCGACCAGGACGCGCCGATTGCTACGCCTGCGGAACTCGCAGAGTACGACGCCATCATCATCGCCACCGCCACCCGCTACGGCATGATGGCCGCGCAGATGAAAAATTTTCTCGATCAGACCGGTGGGCTTTGGGCGAAGGGCGCTCTCGTCAATAAGGTCGGGTCCGTGATGGTTTCCACAGCCACGCAACATGGCGGTGCGGAACTGGCGCTGATTTCCACTCAGTGGCAGATGCAGCATCACGGCATGATCATCGTCCCGCTTTCCTATGCCTATCAGGGGCAGATGGGCAACGATGTGGTGCGTGGCGGTGCTCCCTACGGGATGACGACGACTGCTGATGGTGACGGTTCACGCCAGCCTTCGGAACAGGAACTGGACGGAGCCCGCTTCCAGGGGAAGCGCGTTGCTGAAATCACCGCCAAGCTGCACGGCTAAGCTTGTGAGGAATATTTGAAAAGCCGCAGTTCAAGCCTGCGGCTTTTTCATGAACAGGGGAAAAGGAAGGGTGGTGCGGTCGGCGGGACTTGAACCCGCAAGCCTAAAAGGCGACGGATTTTAAGTCCGTTGCGTATACCAATTTCGCCACGACCGCAGCAATTGCCATTGTCTATGTCATGATTTGTATCACGATTTCAAGCCACAAAGCCTGTTAACATCAACAGTTAGAACTGCCGAATATATGCCTGGTCCAGATCGTTGATTTGGCATCCGTCAGGCTTCAACCTTGTCTGCGATGTCAAAGCCATGTAGCGATGGGCGAAATTCCGTTGGAAATACAGAAAGTCGAATAATGTCCGCCTTCGTCAAGTCCGTATCCGAGGCCGAAAAGGCCATGCGCGCGCTGTTTCCTGAAACGCCGCTGCAGCTTAACGATTACCTGTCGCGGAAGTACGGCGCGGAGATTTGGCTCAAGCGCGAGGACCTGACGCCCGTCCGTTCCTACAAGATTCGCGGGGCCTTCAATTTTATTTCCAAGGCTGTCGAAACTACCGACAAGAATGCGGTGTTTGTATGCGCTTCCGCTGGCAATCATGCGCAGGGCTTTGCCTTTGTCTGCCGCCATTTTGGCCGCAAGGGCGTTGTGTTTATGCCGGTTACGACACCGCAGCAGAAGATCGACAAGACGCGTGCTTTTGGCGGCGAATTCATCGAAATCAAGCTGGTGGGTGATATTTTCGACGTTTGCTATGCCGCTTCGCAAGAATTTGCAGCAAGCAATAAGGGCGTGATGGTGCCGCCTTTCGATCATGCCGGCATCGTGGAAGGGCAGGCCACTGTCGCGCTGGAGATCGAACGGCAATTGCCCGACGAAAACAAGCCCGACTTTATCCTGTTGCCTGTCGGAGGCGGAGGACTTTCCGGCGGCGTTACACAGTATGTTTCCGACCAAGGCTGGAAGACCAGTTTCCGTTTTGTCGAGCCGCAGGGCGCGGCCAGCCTGAAAGGAAGCCTTGAGGCAGGCAAGCGTATCAAACTTACCCATGTCGACAATTTCGTCGATGGGGCGGCTGTCGCCGAAATCGGCAAGGAAAACTTCAAGCTTCTCAAAGGGTTTGATCCAAAAACTGTCATAACAGTTCCGGAAAACCGGCTTTGTGCGACGATCATCGAAATGCTCAACATAGAGGGCGTTGTGCTTGAACCGGCTGGCGCGCTTGGCATTGATGCGTTGAAGGATTTCAAGAAAAGCGAACTCAAGGGCAAGCGGATCGTCATCGTCGTTTCAGGCGGCAATTTCGATTTCGAACGCCTGCCGGATGTGCGCGAGCGTGCACTTCGATTTGAAGGCTTGAAGAAGTATTTCATCTTCCGCTTCCCGCAGAGACCCGGTGCGCTTCGTTCCTTCCTCGATCTTCTGGGGCCCGAGGACGATATTGCGCGTTTCGAATATCTGAAGAAATCGGCGCGCAATTTTGGCTCGGTGCTGATCGGCATCGAAACGAAAGATGCGTCGAATTTCAAGATTCTGGAGAAGAAGTTCGCAGAAGCGGGCTGGGCCTATCAGGACATCACGGACAATCAGGTGCTTGCTGACTTCATCATCTGATTTTGTTGGTTTAAGCAAAATCGGTTGCTTTTTCGGCGAAAACACCCCATATGCCGCATCAGGCGCATGGGCCGACGTGTTTCGTCAGTTTTCCCGGCATTGGACTTGTTGCGTCTCGCCTCTGTCTTTCGGAATGGTCCGAAGGCGGGGAGACCCGAGAAATGTTCGGGCACGGCAGCGCAAGTCGCCAGGAGTTAAAAGTTCCGGCGTCCCGTCGTTATCATTGAACAGTTAGAGTTCGGCAAGTTGCGCTTGACCGGCATTGGATGTGGACCATGACAACATGGTGCCACCGAGAGAGATTGAATTGACAAAAGAAATTACGGGCGGCTTTGCTGCTCTTGGCGTTACCGGCGTTCTGCTCAAGGGCGTTGAAGCCGCTGGCATGACCGAGCCGAAGCCGATCCAGTTGCAGGCGATCCCGCAACAGCTTGAAGGCCGTGATATTCTGGGCATTGCGCAGACGGGCTCCGGCAAGACCGCAGCTTTCAGCCTGCCTATTCTGCAGAAGATCATCGGCCTCGGCGACAAGCGCCGTCCGAAGACCGCGCGGGCACTGATCCTGGCACCGACGCGCGAGCTCGCTGTGCAGATCGAGCAGACGATCCGCAATGTTTCCAAACACGCGCATATCTCGACGGCGCTTGTTCTTGGCGGCGTTTCCAAGCTTTCGCAGATCAAGCGTATCGCACCGGGCATCGACGTTTTGATCGCCACGCCGGGTCGCCTGACCGATCTGATGCGTGAGGGTCTGGTGGACCTTTCGCAGACGCGCTGGCTGGTTCTCGACGAAGCGGACCGCATGCTGGATATGGGGTTTATCAACGATGTGAAGCGCATCGCGAAGGCAACCCATACTGACCGTCAGACCGCGCTGTTTTCGGCAACCATGCCGAAGGAAATCGCTGCGCTTGCGGGAAGTCTGCTGCGTGACCCGGTTCGCGTTGAAGTTGCTCCGCAGGGAACGACGGCTGCTGAAATCACGCAGGTTGTGCACCCCGTGCACACCAAGGAGAAGCGTCGCCTTCTGTCGGCGCTGCTCGGCGACAAGGCCATGCGCTCGGTCATCGTCTTCACCCGTACGAAGCACGGTGCCGATGCGGTTGTCCGGCATCTGGAGCGCGACGGCTACGAAGTCGCCGCCATACACGGCAACAAGTCGCAGAACGCGCGCCAGCGTGCGCTGAATGGTTTCCGCGACGGATCGCTGCGGATTTTGATCGCAACCGACATTGCCGCGCGCGGCATCGACGTTCCGGGTATCAGCCACGTCGTGAACTACGATCTGCCGGATGAACCGGAAACCTATGTGCACCGCATCGGCCGTACTGGCCGCAACGGCGCCAGCGGCGCATCGATCACGCTCTACGATCCGGCGGCGGAGGAATCCAAGCTGAGGGCGGTTGAACGTGTGACGCGCAGCAAGCTTCCGATCAAGGATGCGCCTGTGGAACTTGCACCAGCTCCGGCACCCCGCGCGGCAACTCCGGGCGAACGCCCGCAGAAGACCCATCGCAAAGGCACGACACCGCAGAAGCCGCGTCGCGCAGCCCCGAAAGCTGGCGATCATCGCGGAGCCGCCCACGCAACGGCGGACGCCGCGCCTAAAGCGAAGCGCCCGTTCCGCCGAAAGCGCCGCAATGCCAATGGCAATGGCGGTCAGCGCGCGGCTTAACTTCGGTCCTCAAACATTTTTCCATAAAGCCGCTCATTCCGGGCGGCTTTTCTATTTATATCAATGATACAGGTTTTGCTTTGCGCGTTGGGCTGGAAAAATATTCCACGCTTGCTTGAAGGGCAGGGCTGTTCCTCATAGTTTCCTCAGCGAAACAGGAAGGACGGATGCCATGTTCCAATCGGTGCTCGACGCAATCGGCAATACGCCATTGATCCATTTGAAGAAGGCTTCCGAACTGACCGGCTGCGCCATTTACGGCAAGGCCGAGTTTCTCAATCCCGGTCAGTCGGTGAAGGATCGGGCGGCGCTCTATATTATTCGCGATGCGGAAAAGCGCGGTCTCCTGAAGCCCGGCGGCGTCATCGTTGAAGGCACGGCTGGCAATACCGGCATTGGTCTCACCATGGTTGCGAAAGCGCTTGGCTATCGCACCGTCATCGTTATTCCCGAAACGCAGAGCCAGGAAAAGAAGGATGCCTTGCGTCTGCTTGGCGCTGAACTGATCGAAGTTCCGGCGGCGCCCTATCGCAATCCGAACAATTATGTGCGCCTCTCTGGACGGCTGGCCGAACAACTCGCCAAAAGCGAGCCGAATGGTGCTGTCTGGGCCAACCAGTTCGATAATCCGATCAATCGGCAAGCCCATATCGAAACCACCGCGCAGGAAATCTGGCGCGATACCAATGGCAAGGTTGATGGTTTTGTCGCCGCGGTCGGGTCGGGTGGAACGCTTGTTGGTACAGCATTCGGCCTGAAGGATCGTAATGCCGATATCAAGATCGCGCTTGCCGATCCGTATGGAGCCGCGCTCCATTCCTTCTATACAACGGGAGAGCTGAAAGCGGAAGGCGACTCGATTACCGAAGGCATCGGGCAGGGACGTATTACTGCCAATCTTGAGGGTTTTACCCCTGACTTCTCCTACCGCCTTTCCGATGCGGAGGCGCTCGATATCGTATTCGACCTCGTGGAAAACGAGGGGCTTTGCCTCGGTGGATCGTCGGGCATCAACATTGCGGGCGCAATCCGGCTTGCAAAAGATTTCGGGCCGGGCCACACAATTGTGACGGTGCTTTGCGACTATGGTAATCGCTATCAGTCCAAGCTGTTCAATCCTGCTTTCCTGCGCGGCAAGAACTTGCCTGTGCCCGGATGGCTGGAGAAGAAAACCGAGATAGACATACCGTTCGAGGGATAATCATGGCATACGAGACCGAAGCGCTTTTCCGCGAAGATTCCTATCTTTCAACGGCGGAGGGCACGGTGCTCGCCATTACCGAGAGCGGCGGGATTATTCTCGACCAGACCAATTTCTATGCGACCTCCGGCGGCCAGCCGGGGGATATCGGCTTCTTTGAACGCGCTGACGGCACCCGTATAGAGATCGCGGCGACCGTTACCGGCGAAAACAAGAACGAAATCATTCACGTTCCCGCAGAAGGACAGACGTCGCCCGCAATTGGCGAAAAACTGGTTCTGCATGTTGACTGGCCGCGCCGCTACAAGTTGATGCGCATGCATACAGCCTGCCACCTCTTGTCCGTCGTCTGCCCTTTCCCGATTACCGGCGCTGCTGTCGGCGAGGATGAAAGCCGCGTGGATTTCGATCTTCCCGATCCGACCTACACCAAGGAATTTGTAACGGAAAAGCTCATGGAGCGGGTGAACGCAAATGATGCTGTCTCCATCCGCTGGATCAGCGATGAGGAGTTCCTTGCAAATCCTGATATTGTGAAATCAAAGAATGTGCGTCCCCCGATAGGGCTCGGTCGTATACGCCTTGTTCTCATCGGAGAAAATGGTGCGGTGGATTCGCAACCTTGCGGCGGCACGCACGTTTCCGAAACGCAGGAAGTGGGTGAAATTCACATCGGCAAGATCGAAAAGAAGGGCAAGGAAAACCGCCGTTTCCGCATTCGTTTCGGCGCTTTGCCGGAATCTTGAGCCGTACTGGAGTGATTGTCATGGCTGAGAAAAGCGCTTTCGTCGTTTCGCGCGACTGGTTGAAAGAACGGCTCGATAAGCCGGGCATCGCGATTGTCGATGCATCCTGGTATCTTCCCGCGGCTGGGCGCAATGGTGAGGGCGAATACAACGCTGCTCATATTCCGGGCGCGGTTTTCTTCGATCAGGATAAGATTGCCGACAAGGAATCCGGTTTGCCGCACACGCTGCCGTCACCTGAGCTTTTCGCGCAGCATGTCGGTGCCATGGGAATCACGGCTGACGAGACAGTCGTGGTCTACGACGGGCCGGGCATGTTTTCTGCGCCGCGGGTCTGGTGGATGTTCCGTGTCATGGGCGTGAAGAATGTATTCGTGCTCGATGGCGGCTTTGATGGCTGGAAAAAGGCTGGTTATCCGGTTACCGGTGAAGTCACCAAGATTGCATCGACGCTTTTCACACCATCTTTCAACGAAGCAGCCGTGGTCGATTTCACCGAAATGCGCGACATTGTGAGCGAACGTCGTGCACAGATCGCCGATGCGCGTGCTGCCGGGCGTTTCACGGGCCGCGATGCGGAACCCCGCGCCGGTATGCGATCAGGTCATATGCCGGGCGCACGCAACGTTCCCGTCGGTACTCTATCTGAAAACGGTGCGCTGAAGGATCTCGACAGCCTGCGCAAGATTTTCGATGAGGCCGGGATCGATCTTTCCAGGCCGGTTGTGACGAGTTGTGGATCAGGCGTGACGGCTGCGGTCATTACGCTGGCCCTGACGTCGCTCGGTCATACGGATAACCGTCTTTACGATGGCTCCTGGAGCGAATGGGGCGGCAGGCAGGATACGCCTGTCGTGACCGGTGAAGCCGAATAAGCATGTCAGAAAAACTGGTTGCCCGCATCACTCATCTGGAAATGTCTGCCCGTCAGGCTGTCCCGGTGCCTGTACCTTCCGGTATCCGGCTGGCAATCATGCGCGCGGGCAACATGCCTGTTCATTATTATCGCTATCTCTACGAACGGGTGGGACGAAAGCATCACTGGATGATGCGTCGTATCCAGACAGACGCAGAGGTTGCGGCTGCAATTCACGCCGAAACAACCGAGATTCACGTCCTTTACGCGGAAGGGTGCCCGGCGGGTTTCGTCGAATTGGACCTGTCGGCGTTGCCCGCCAACGCGGAAATCCTCTATTTCGGTCTCATTGACGATTTTCAGGGGCGGGGACTGGGCAAGTTCTTTCTAAGCGAGGCTATTTCAGCCGCTTGGGCGCATGGACCGGAAAAGGTGACGATCCACACCAATACGCTCGACAGCCCGCGCGCATTGCAACTTTATCAGAAGATGGGATTCGTTCCGGTCGGGTGGTCCGAAGAGGTCGTGGAACCTTGGGAATAAGACGCTACCCGCGCGCCACTTCGCGAACACTCGCGATGGAAACAACAGACGCGCTGGCCAAACGCCCGCTTTCCTCATCGAAGACCACACAATTACGTCCGCGTTGCTTTGCAAGATAGAGGCAGCGGTCCGCGCGGCTTAACACCTGCGAGTTGGTTTCGTTTTTCGGCGCAGAGGCAACGCCGATACTGATCGTCAGCGGATAAACCTGATATTCGGTCGTGTGAAACGGGGTGTTTTCCACTTCTGCGCGTATGCGCTGCGCAACGCGCATGCCGGTTTCGCCGCTCGCCCCCGGCAAAAACACACAAAACTCCTCTCCGCCGATCCGTCCAACCAGATCACCCTTCCGCGTGACATTCTGAAGCGCGAAGGCGATCAGCTTCAAAGCGCGGTCGCCCACGCCGTGGCCGAATGTATCATTGATCGCCTTGAAGTGGTCGGCATCAATAACCAGCAAGGTGCCGGTTTCGATACGCGAGCGGCTGATCTTCATGGCCTCGAACAGCGCCTCACGGTTGAGAAGACCGGTCATGTGGTCGATCCGCGACCGTGCCTGCAGTTCTACATGAGCTTTTTCCAGCTGCAGATAGGCATCTTTGAGTTTGCCGTGCTGGTGGAAAATATAGGCGAGGGAAGGGAAGGCCGTTGCAGCGGGGATGCCCGCGCTGAGGCTGAGCGCGATGATGCCTGGAGTGGCGCCGGCAGAAAAGGCCACTATCGATGTCACCGCCAGGGAGAACGCAACGACAGACAGCGTTATCAGTGCTGCTTTCACAAGAGCAGTCTTCTTCATTCCCTCGCACTCCCAACCCTGAGTGAGGATGATCAACGACCCCGCCTTAACCCGAAATGAACGGGCTATATTTGCGGGCCTTATAAAAGGAACGCCGGATAGGGGAAAGGTATCATCATGCACGCCCTACAATTTTCCGGTTAAGAGTGCCATTAATGACACAATCACAGGTAGCATGATGGTTATATATTACGAAGAAATGTGAATAAGCACAACTATGTTTAAAAGAACGATCCCGTCAGGACATAAATCGCAAGTAGCTAATATAAGTATGAGACATTGCCAGCAAGGTATTCTGAAAAATCCCGGAGCAGCCGCGAGGCCGGAAACTCCGGGATTGAAGCTGCTGAAGGCTTTCGATCAGAAGACCGCCAGATATTTCAGAAGAGAAATGATGCCGATAATGATCACGATAACTTGAGCGATCTGTTTGACCTTAGCATCCAACGGCAGCATGTTGATGAGATAAAGTATGAGAAAGATAACGAGAATTGTTATCAGGAGACTGATAAGGATGGACATAGGCGGCCTGATCCTTCCCGGAACTTGGGGTTGCGTCGCTCACCGGACGACCGTTCCTTCGAGCCATCCGGTTGAGCCCGTTCGAGTCGGCAGGAAGAGCAGGGGCCCTGCTGCCGGCACATCGTTTCCAATCCAAAAACAATGTGCCGGTTAACGTTCCAAGAAAAAGAAGGTTCCGCTTTATAAGCAAGAACTTAAAACATGGCGTGCTGTTCAGTTCTGGAACTTCCCGATCGTCATTTGCGCATGCTGCCCGTTTCGCGACGGCGCTGATGCCAGCTGAAAGCTTCTTCGATCAGGTGAGGGGTATGCCCGCCACGCGCACAGGCCCGGCTGAAATAATCATTGAGCTGATCGCGATAGTCGGGATGCGCGCAATTGTCTATGATCGTCCGCGCCCGTTCGCGGGGAGCAAGGCCGCGCAGGTCGGCAAGGCCCTGTTCCGTCACGAGAATGTCCACGTCATGTTCGGTATGATCGACATGGGTTACCATTGGTACGACAGATGATATGGCGCCATTCTTGGCTTCGGATTTGGTCACGAAGATCGAAATAAAGGCGTTGCGGGCAAAGTCGCCCGAACCGCCGATGCCATTCATCATATGGGTGCCGTCGACATGTGTGGAGTTCACATTGCCGTATATGTCGAATTCTAGCGCGGTATTGATGCCGATGATGCCAAGACGCCGGATGACTTCCGGGTGATTGCTGATTTCTTGCGGACGCAGAATGAGTTTGTCGCGGTAACGATCGATATTGTTGAAGACGCGCTCTCCGCAAGCAGGGCTGAGCGTGATGGACGATCCGGATGCAAAGTCCAGCTTTCCGGCGTCGAAGAGATCAAAGGTGCTGTCCTGCAGCACTTCGCTATACATACGCAGATTATGGAACGGGCTGTCGGCAAAACCATTCAATACAGCATTGGCAATAGTGCCTATACCGGCCTGAAGCGGATTAAGTGTGAGGTCCAGACGCCCGGCAGCCACTTCCTGCATTAGAAACTCGATGAGATGGCCGGCGATGGCAATGGTTTCATTGTCGGCCGGTTCCACGGTCGACGCGCTGTCATTCTCTTTCGTGATGACGATTCCCGCAATCTTTTCCGGCGGGATCGGAATATAGGGCAGGCCGACGCGGCTATCGCACGCCATGACCGGTATAGGGTCACGGGAAGGGCGCTTCGTCGGGATATAGACGTCATGCAGACCTTCAAGCGCCATAGGCTGATTGAGGTTCACTTCCACGATGACCTTGTCGGCCAGAATGGCAAAGCTCGCCGAATTGCCGATCGATGTTGTGGGAATGATCCCGCCGCTCTCGGTTATGGCAAGTGCTTCAACGACCGCATAGTCAATGGCGCCGATCTGGTTCGAGCGCAATTGCTCGACGGTTTCGGAAAGATGCTGGTCGATGAACATCACCTCGCCGCGATTGATGGCGGCACGCAGAGTTTTGTCGACCTGAAACGGCATGCGCCGGGAAAGTACATGAGCTTCTGTAAGCAGCTTGTCGACGTCATGGCCGAGCGATGCGCCGGTAATCAGCGTGATCTTGAAAGGATCTGTCGCAGCACGCGCCGCCATGGCGACCGGCACAGCCTTGGCGTCGCCAGCGCGGGTGAAACCGCTCATACCCACGATCATGCCGTCCTGAATCAGGCTCGCGGCCTGCTCCGCGGTAATGATCTTGTCCCGAAGCGAAGTGTTGCGAATGCGTGCTTCCAACATCGTAAATCTACCTTCCTTACCATCCAGGCTCGAACCGGAAATGGTGCTCGCTGCGTCCAGAGCCGGATACTGCCACCGTTCCATTAGCGGGTCACGGCACCGTCCGCGTATTAGCGCATATGGAGGGGCAGTACACGCATGCTTTGGTCTTAGATGCAAAACAGATGGCTACGACTCAAACCGTTCTTTCCACGGCTCGCGCTTCTACGGAATGATCCAAATCAACGACACAGCGTGGCCGCGTGCACAGTCGATCATCACAAGAATCCTGGCATCTAAAAAGGAACGGGAGGCAATAGGGCAGCGATCTAAAAATGTCGCAGTTCTAATTTGTCCAAGCGTCGCATCTGTATATTGCTGTGTGAGTTCATGCCGAAGCGCGACTTTTACAGTTTGAGTTTACGTAGAACGATGTCTGTTTGCGATGAGTTTTTGTCGGAAGACTTCTGCTGGCGTTTTGTACCCCAAACATTTGCGCGGCGTATTGTTGAGGCGATGACAGATGAATACGAGATCTCGGTCACTCAACGTTAGTGGATCAAGGTCTCTGGGGAGCCATCGTCTTGTTCGCCTGTTGGTGTTTTCGACCGTTCCCTTTTGCCAGGGGGACTGCGGATCACAGAACCACGCTTGTGATCCGATCCCGGCCTGCAGGTAAGCCCATTCCGTGAATTCAGTGCCGCGATCAAAGGTGATCGAGCGCCGCGCCATTTGGGGCAGGGGTTGCAGTACCCTAATCACACCATCCATCACCGCACGTGACCGACGATCATTGTTGCGCAACAAAACTGTGAAACGGCTTACCCGCTCGACCAGAGACGTCACATTGGCTTTGCCGAACGTCTTGCGAAACTGGATCGTGTCGCATTCCCAATGTCCAAACTGCTTGCGCCTGGCGACCATGTCCGGGCGATGTAAGATGCTCAGTTCCGGTGGAAATCGACGTCCATGACGGCGCCGGGCATGACGTGGACGTCGTCTGGCACGACGTTCAGGCAGATATTTCCAAAGCCCTTCTTTTCGACCGTCGTCGGAATAAACAAACTGATAGATCGTTTCATGACTGACAGAGATGGGGTGGCGCTCCAGTTGCATTCTCCCGGCAATTTGCTGCGGCGACCATCCATCGCTGATGTGCTTGATCACTGATTGACGCAAATGATCAAACCGGATGAGCTTGCGTCGTTTCGAGCGACGTTCACGTGCTTTCTGATCGGCAACCGTGCAGTAATAGCCAGTCAGGTCCGTGATCTGATCGTCGACAAATCGATTGCGTTTCAACTCGCGAAAAATGGTTGAGCGATGTCGTCCAAGTTTCTCGGCAATAATATCAACGGAGAGGTTTGCAGCGCGCCAGCGGGCGATCTTGCGGCGTTCATCCAGATCAATATGCGCGTAGGTGCGTTCCATGACGGGTTCCTTGCTTAGGATAACTCATTGTTATCGCTTGCAAGTCGCACTTCAAACTAGAACCCACCCCTGTTATATACATTGATCGCATAAGATAGATTATGGAACTTTCGTGTATGGAGGTTGTTATAAAGTCGGCCTGGAAAACGCTGCGGTTGTCAGGGCCGAACTTGCTTGATGCATATTCCACCACATGAATATCAACGGCGCCGCGCGATATAGAGATGCCCTGGCACTGGCGCTCCTTGTTCACTGCGAACGATAATATCTTCGCAACGCACACAATCCATTTCGTGGTTGTCGAGCATCGCCCGCACATAGGATTGTGCATGTGCGAAACGCTGATAATCTCCGACCATGAATGCACGGCCGGCAAGCCGCGCATCGTCCAGCGTCTCGCTGGAAAAACCGAAATGTCCGCCCGGCGACAGATGCGCGGCAACGCCCGCGAAGAATTTGTCGAGTTCCCCCATGTAAGGCAAGACATCGGTAGCGACGATCAAATCCCATTTGGGTTCGGTGGTCGTTTCGAGAAAGCGCACGGCTTCGCCGACAAACAGCGCCTGATAGTCGCCTTTCTCGTAAGCGACTTCGATCATGTTTTCAGATATGTCGACACCGGTCTTATGTCCGGCCATGTCGTCGAGCGCGTCGGCGGACAGACCGGTGCCACAGCCGAGGTCAAGCATGCGTTCGGCGAAAAACTCTTCGTTCACTTCAAGAAGCATTTCACGCAGTTGCAGTGGAACGTCATAGCCGAGCTGGTCGACAAGGATCGTATCGAACATTTCGGCGTGTTGATCGAAAAGCGTTGCAACATAAGCGTCCGGTGCCTTTAGCGGCACAGCGCCGCGTCCCATGCTCGCAAGACGCACGGCAGCGCCGCCATGGTCCTCGGGATCAATGCGCAGCACATCTTCATATGCTTTGGCAGCAGCATCGAAATCACCAGCCTTTTCCAGAGCGAGCGCCCGGTTATAGGCTTCTGCAAGCGCATCCTGATCAAAAGCCGGGGCATCGTTCTTAGCCATTGATTTCTGCCTTTCCGTCTTTCGCCGGCGCCTGTGTGAAGACAGCGCAACAACTGCGCAAATCTCGTTGGAACATTTGAAGGCCGAAGTCCGCAATCGCGGACCAGGCCCTGCCCGTCCTCCTACGCCGATCCAGTTTGCCCCGCAAGCGCCACGTGGGAATATTCATTTCTGTTATCAATAAAATAGACGAATATAATATTGTTTATAATTTCCGATCCGCAAAACTAAAAAATGGAAATATAAAATCCTGATGATAGCGTGACAATTATTCACGGCCATTTACGTTTTCACATTTCTTGACTGCAGTGGGGTTCAGATGCGCAGTTCAATTTTAAAACTATTGGCCTTTTGGGCAGCGTCTATCGCCAGCGTCAATATTGCTCACGCCGATGCGGAACAGGAACTTGCCAAAAAGCTCGCAAAACCAATTTCCAACCTCATTAGTGTTCCTTTTCAGCACAATTACGACTGCTGCTTCGGCCCCAAGGATGCCTACCGGTATTCACTCAACCTTCAGCCGGTCATCCCGTTTTCGCTGAATGAGGACTGGAACCTTATCGTCCGCACCATTGTGCCAGTCATCTATCAGGAGGCTCCAGCGGCCGGTTTCGACAGCCGTTTCGGTTTGAGTGACACGGAGCAAAGTTTCTTCCTCTCACCGGCGCAATCGGTAGATGGCTTAACCTGGGGCGTTGGTCCCGTGTTTCTCTGGCCCACTGCTACCAATAGCGAGCTTGGCACGGGAAAATGGGGAGCGGGTCCGACAGGCGTCATCCTCAAGCAGCATGGCGGCTGGACCTACGGCGCACTCGCCAACCACATATGGTCCTATGCCGGACACAGCGACCGCGAGGCCGTGAGCCAGAGCTTCGTCCAGCCGTTTATCTCCTACACGTTCCCCGACACGACAGCGCTGAACCTATTGTCGGAATCATCCTATGACTGGACCTCGGAGCAGTGGACCGTGCCGATTAACGCGGGCATATCAAAAGTCTTCAAGTTCGGAGAACAGCGAGTCAGTATCGGAGTTTTGGCACGCTATTATGCCAAAGCGCCGTCGGACGGACCCAAATGGGGCGCCCGCTTTGTAACGACGTTTCTATTTCCGGAGAAATAGGAGAGCGCCCTACTCCGCGGCTGCCGTGACACGTTCGCCATGATCTTTATGATCGGCAAGCTTTCGGGCGATCACGGCACAGGCCATCAACTGGATTTGGTGGAAGAGCATCAGGGGCAAAACGATGCTGCCGACATTTGCGCCAGCGAAAATGGCGCTGGCCATCGGCGCACCGCTGGCGAGGCTCTTCTTCGAGCCGCAGAACATGATTGTAATGCGGTCGGGACGGTTGAAGCCCAGCCATCTGCTTCCGTACCAGGTCGCAAGCAGCACTGCGACGAGCAGAACAATATTGACGCCCACCATCATGCCGAGATCGTTCCAGGAAACGGTACGCCACAGACCTTCGACCACAGCCTCGCTGAAAGCCAGATAGACCACCATCAGGATGGAGCCGCGGTCGACGAAACCGAGCGCCTTGCCATGGCGCCGCATGAAACTCCCGATCCAGGGTTGCAGAATTTGCCCAAGCACGAATGGCGCCAGCAGTTGCAGCAAGATGGATTCAAGCGCATCGACCGATATTCCGCCACCCCCTTTGACCGCGAACAGCAGGCCCACCAGCAATGGCGTGAGAAACATGCCGAAAATGTTTGACGCTGACGCGGACACGATGGCAGCCGAAACATTACCGCCCGCAATTGATGTGAAGGCGATGGACGACTGAACCGTCGAAGGCAGGACGCAGAGATAGAGGATGCCCGTATAAAAGGCTGACTGCGATAATCCCGGAATGGTCCATCCCGCCGCCAAACCAAGGATTGGAAACAGGATGAAGGTTGACGAGAGGACCGCCAGATGCAGTCTCCAGTGCGTTATGCCTGCAATGACAGCCTCACGCGACAGCCGGGCGCCATGCAGGAAGAACAGAAGCCCGACCGCGAATTTCGTCGCCAATGCAAACCATTCCGCAAATTCACCATGCACTGGCAGCACGGACGCAAACAGAATGGTCACGATCAGCATGCTGGTGAATTTGTCAGGCAGGAAACGCATCATATCGTCCAATCTAGCGGGCATTTCAAAAATCTCGGAAGGCCTTTTAGTCCTTCCGGAGCCCGGAAACAGCGCGCACTTTCAAGAGAGGGCTCGAATTTTCAACCATTTCGGCCCATTCCGGTTCATTCGTAGCCGTTGGGATTCTTTGACTGCCAATGCCACATGTCCTGGCACATTTCGCGCAGGTTCTTTTCCGCCGACCAGCCGAGGAAGTCGCGGGCAAAGGTTGGATCGGCATAGCATTCCGCCACGTCACCCGGACGGCGCGGTGCAATCTCATATTTGATCTCGCGGTTGGAAACATGCTCGAAAGCCTTCACGACCTCGAGAACGCTATACCCCTGCCCTGTTCCCAGATTCACCGAGAAACACTGCGGCTTATCCAGCTTTTTGAGCGCTTTCAGGTGACCTGCAGCCAGATCGACCACGTGGATATAGTCGCGAACGCCGGTGCCGTCAGGTGTCGGATAGTCATTGCCCCAGACATTCAGCTTCTCGCGACGACCGGTCGCGACTTGCGCGATGATCGGCATCAGGTTGTTGGGAATGCCTTTCGGATCCTCACCGATCAGGCCGCTCTCATGGGCGCCAACCGGGTTGAAATAGCGAAGGATGGCGATCTTCCAGCTATTGTCGCCATTATAGATGTCGCGAAGCATGTCTTCGATGACAAGCTTGGTACGACCGTAGGGATTGGTCGCCGTTAGCGGCTGATCTTCCGTGATCGGTAATTTCTGCGGATCGCCGTAGACCGTGGCCGACGAACTGAAAACCAGAGTTTTGACACCCGTTGCCTCCATGGCTTGCAGCAGGCGAAGTGTTCCGACCACGTTGCAATCATAATAGAGCATCGGCTTTTCGCTCGATTCGCCCACGGCCTTCAGACCGGCGAAGTGAATGACGGCGGTGCATTTGTGATGCCGGATAACCTGTTCCAGAAAAGCGCGATCACGGATATCGCCTGCTTCGCGGCGCGGCGTGCGCCCCGTAATCTGTTCGATGCGATGCAGTGCTTCCGGGTGGCTGTTGTCAAAATTGTCGACCACAACCACGTCGTGGCCCGCCTCGATGAGCTGAACGCAGGTGTGCGAACCGATATAGCCAGCACCGCCAGTCACAAGAATTGTCATCGTTTATGTATCCGCTTGTTGAACATACCGCCCCGATGTGCGATCCCCGGCTGACTATGCAAAATCAGTAACAGACTTCAAGCCATCCCGTACGATTCTCTTGAATGGTTGCAGTAGATCAGCCAAGTTTGACGGAGCGATGATGAAACCATCCCGCAATATCGATCGTCTTCTGGAAATCATGGCAGCGCTCCGCGACCCTGAAACCGGCTGTCCGTGGGATGTGGAACAGAATTTCCAGTCAATTGTGCCCTATACGCTTGAGGAAACATATGAAGTCCTCGACGCCATAGAGCGTAACGATATGGACGATCTGCGCGAAGAGCTCGGCGATCTGCTGTTACAGGTGGTGTTCCATTCCAGGATGGCCGAGGAACAGGGCAGCTTCGCATTCGGCGATGTCGTCGAAGCCATCACGCGCAAGATGATCCGGCGGCATCCGCATGTTTTTGGCGACGCGGAAGCCAGAGGTGCCGGCATGGCCAAGGGATCGTGGAATCGCATCAAGGCAGAAGAAAAAGCCGAACGGGCCGAGCGCCGCTCGAAACTCGGGCTGGAAACGACCGAGAAGAATGGTTTCCTGGATGATATTCCGCAGGCCTTCCCTGCCCTGCTGCGCGCGCTGAAACTTCAGCAGAAAGCAGCGAAAGTCGGCTTCGACTGGTCCGAAGCGGCACCGATTCTCGACAAGATCGCCGAAGAAACTGCAGAGCTGAAGGAAGCCATGGCGGCGAAAGAACGTGCGGATATCGAAGAGGAATATGGCGACCTGCTGTTTGCCATGGTCAATCTTGGCCGGCATCTCGAAATCGATGCGGAAACCGCGCTTGTCGCCGCCAATGAAAAGTTCAGGCGGCGGTTCCATTTCATCGAAAAGAGGCTCGGTGAAACTGGAAGCGATCTGAATTCCGCGACCCTCGATGAGATGGAAGCCATTTGGGGGGATGCCAAGAAAAAGGGACTGTAGTCAGGCCCTCATTTTTTGTCTTCCCATTTTGGGCGGAACATCTGATAGACGCTGTCCGTCGTGGCGAAATCCATATAGCCAAGCCTGCTGACGGGTCTGGATTTGGAAATATCGATGAGACCGTCTGTCAAAACCTGTTCATCGATATGGACGCCGACCACTTCTCCAATCACCATGTAATTGTCGGTCAGCCTACCCTCCTTGTCCTGCAAACGCTTGATCTCTACAGCGATGCACTCAAGCGCGGCATAGGCTTCCTTGACGCGAGGCGCTGCGATAAGCCTGCTAGCCGCCCTGGTGAGACCCGCATATTCAAACTCGCTGACGCCCCGCGGCGCGTTGACGGATGATGCATTCATCTGCGTTCTCAAATGATCGCTCACCAGATTTGCGGTGAATTCGCCGGTTTGCTCGATGAACGAAACGCTGTCCTTCGCGCCGCTCGACGAAAACATGACCATGGGCGGCGTGTCGCAGATCGCGTTGAAGAAGGAGTAGGGTGCGAGATTGACCGTCCCCTCTTTCGATTGCGTTCCTATCCAGCCAATGGGGCGCGGGGTCACGATTGCCTTGAACGGATTATGGGGCAGCGGATGCCCTTCCCTCGGTTCATAAAACATATGCCTATCCGTTAATTAGCAAGGATTGTTAAAGCTGAATCTAGGCTTGTGTCCATGGGCCGGAATATTCCGATACGATCTTCTCCATATCGGCTCTCGGGCGTTCCGGCATCTTGTTGGCCGCGGTTCCGATATGAACGAAACCGGCAACACGTTCATTGGGTGCCAGCCCCAGAAAAGCGCGGGCGGGCGCGTCGTCGGCATACCAGTTGGTAATCCAGTTGGTAGCATATCCGAGCGCGTTGGCGGCGGTGCAAAGGTTCATCGCTACGGCCCCGGCGGACAGGAATTGTTCCCATTCCGGAATGCGCTCGTGGGCGACGGGCGAAGACACGACGCCAACGACGAGCGGCGCGCGGGAAAAGCGCGTCAGCTCTTTTTCTTTCCGGCCTTCCGGCAGTGCCCCTTCAAGCTCTTCGGCGCGTCTCGCCAGATATTCGCCAACCTGAATGCGTGCATCGCCCCGATAGAGAATGAAGCGCCAGGGTGTCAGGCGTCCATGGTCGGGCACGCGCGCGGCGACTTTCAGCAGGGCTGCAAGTTCCTCGCCCTCGGGTGCCGGTTCGGAAATAGCCGAAATCGGGGTGGAACTGCGCTGTGCCAGAAAATCGAACACCGGGTGGGCCACGGATAACCTCATCACTAAAAATGCTGCGTATAGTGCTCCACTTATTGGGGCTGCCTCTTCTCGCCCGTTGCACCCAAACTGTAAAGTCAAAATTCAGGAATGGAACAATTGCGGGAATTTGGAAAAATGCGGGCCCCTCAAGCGATTTGGCCTTGAATTCGCCACCCGCATGGGCTCAAAAATACAGCATGTCGGAATGCTTGAACCTGCTTTATTCAAAGAGAAATCTCGCCCTGGGCGGAGGATCGTTTTTAATAGCGATCATGCTTGCCGTCAGTGCGGTGCCATCGGTGGCTCAGGGCCTCGATCCGCAGACACATATTCCGCAGTTGCAGACCACGACGACCGGCCTGCCCGACTTGCCGCAACCGGCGCTCAAGCTTCCGACACTGAACAACTACGCCTCTCCCTCAAGTCCCGAGAACAATCCGCTCGTCCAGACGCGTGAACTCGATCTCAAGGCGCGGTTGAGCGAAGGTGGCGGAGACATTCCGGCGGGGCTTGTATGGCGCGTGTTCTCGCCCGATGTCGGACCTGACGGGCAGCTGCCGCTTATCGCGAGCGCACAGGGCGGCGGGGCAGTTTTCAACCTGCCCGAAGGCAGCTATCTCGTGCATGTCGCCTATGGGCGCGCGGGCGCCACAAAGCGGATCACGGTTGGAAATGCGACGCGCCACGAAGTGATGATGCTGGATGCCGGGGGGATGAAGCTTAGCGCTATCCTGCCCGATGGCGGCAAGATCAACAACGATCTCCTGCGTTTCTCGATTTATGCCGACGAGGACAATAGTGACCGTTCGCTGATCGTCCCCGATGTCAAGCCGAATACGATTATCCGCCTCAACAGTGGCACCTATCACGTTGTTTCCAACTATGGCTCGGCGAACGCCATCATCCGTGCGGATATTCGGGTGGAAGCTGGAAAACTGACAGAGGCGACCGTTCAGCATCGCGCCGCGGAAGTGACGTTGAAGCTTGTGCGCGAGCGCGGCGGCGAAGCGCTCGCCGATACGTCATGGTCGGTCCTGAACGCTTCCGGTGACGTAGTGCGCGAAAGTGCGGGCGCTTATTCGTCAATGGTTCTCATTGAGGGCGATTATGTTGCGGTCGCCAAGAACAAGGACCGCATTTACCAGCGGGATTTCAAGGTTTCCTCGGGCAAGAATGAAGAAGTCGAGGTCGTGGCCAACGGCGAATCCGAGTCTGTTTCAGACAGCGTAGATTGAGTTATAGCCATCCGCAAAGCAAAGGGCCGCGCAGTGCGCGGCCCCTTTATTATCAATTGCCGTTCTTCAGACGGAGCAGATCGGGCGGTGTCGCCTCTTCCACAAGGCGCGCAATGGCTTCGTCCAGCGTCATCGATTCCTGATCGCGTGAACCGAGACGGCGCATATTCACGGTGTTTTCCTCCGCCTCGCGCTTGCCGCAAACCAGGATCACCGGAACCTTCTGCAACGAGTGCTCACGGACCTTGTAGTTGATCTTCTCATTGCGAAGATCGGTTGCAACCTGCAATCCGGCGGCTTTCAGCTTGGCAGCAGCCTGGGCGGCATATTCGTCGGCGTCCGAGGTAATGGTGGCAACGACAACCTGCACCGGAGCAAACCAAAGCGGCATGTGACCGGCGAAATTCTCGATCAGAATGCCCAAGAAGCGTTCCATCGAACCGCAGATCGCGCGATGGATCATCACCGGCTGGCGCTTCTCGGAATCCTTGTCGATATAGAAAGCGCCGAAGCGTTCCGGCAGGTTGAAATCGACCTGCGTGGTGCCGCACTGCCACTCGCGGCCGATAGCGTCCTTCAGCGTATATTCGAACTTCGGCCCGTAGAACGCGCCCTCGCCCGGCAGGACGCCGGTCTTGATGTTGTTGGACTGCTGCTGGATCTGATCCAGCACCGACATCATCACGCTTTCTGCACGGTCCCAGAGTTCGTCCGAGCCGACGCGCTTTTCAGGACGGGTCGACAGCTTGATGGTGATCTCCTCGAAGCCGAAATCCTTGTAGACCGACAGGATGAGATCGTTGATGCGCAGGCACTCCGCAGCCATCTGCTCTTCGGTGCAGAAGATATGGGCATCGTCCTGGGTAAAGCCGCGCACGCGCATCAGTCCATGCAATGCGCCCGACGGTTCGTAGCGATGCACATTGCCGAATTCCGCCAGCTTGATCGGCAGGTCGCGATAAGATTTCAGACCGTGCTTGAATATCTGCACGTGGCCGGGACAGTTCATTGGCTTCAACGCGAACACGCGATCATCGTCGGTTTCATCCCCGGCGACGGTCACCTTGAACATGTTGTCGCGATACCAGCCCCAGTGTCCCGAGGTTTCCCAGAGCGACTTGTCGAGCACCTGCGGCGCGTTCACTTCCTGATAGCCATGGCTGTCGAGGCGGCGACGCATATAGCTCACCAGATTCTGGAACATCTTCCAGCCCTTGGCATGCCAGAAGACGACGCCCGGCCCTTCTTCCTGGAAATGGAACAGGTCCATTTCGCGGCCAAGGCGGCGGTGATCGCGTTTTTCGGCTTCTTCAAGCATATGGAGATAGGCCTGAAGATCGTTGTCGTTCGCAAAGGCGGTGCCGTAGATGCGGGTCAGCATCGGATTGTTGGCATCGCCGCGCCAGTAGGCGCCGGCCACCTTCATCAGCTTGAACGAATTGCCGATCTGGCCGGTCGAGGCCATATGCGGGCCGCGGCAAAGATCGAACCAGTCGCCCTGATAATAAATCTTGAGGTCCTGCCCGGCAGGAATGGCATCAACCAGCTCGACCTTGTAGCTCTCGCCCTTATCGGCAAAAACCTGTTTGGCCTTTTCGCGCGACCAGATTTCCTTGGTGAAAGGCTTGTTGCGCTGGATAATCTCGCGCATCTTCTTCTCGATCACCGGGAGATCGTCGGGCGTGAACGGTTCGTTGCGGGCAAAATCGTAATAGAAGCCGTTTTCGATGACGGGACCGATCGTAACCTGCGTGCCCGGAAAAAGCTCCTGCACCGCTTCGGCCAGCACGTGCGCCGTGTCGTGGCGAATCAGCTCCAGCGCGCGCGGATCTTCGCGGGTCAAAATCTCCACCTTGCCGGAAGCGCCCAGCGGATCGGAAAGATCGCGCACGGTGCCGTCAACGGCATAGGCAACAGCTTTTTTGGCGAGAGATTTGGAAATCGATTCCGCGAGGCCCGCGCCAGTCATTGACGCATCGTATTCACGCACAGAGCCATCGGGAAATTGCATGGAAACAGTATTGGACATTCTAATCATTCCTTATCCAGTCCCGCCAACGATTGCGGGTGGGGTTCATGCGTATGAAATGAAGGTTGGTTTCTAGACTTTTTCGTCCAGCCAGTAAAGCGCGACACGCTGACTGCGTCAGGCCGCGCTGTCTGAGCAAAGGAAACGAGATCAGCTACGGATCGGAAGGCAAGCTATGTTCTGCCGTTTCAACTGAACGCATGCCTTTTCAGCGGACGCAGAATCCTTGAAACCTGAGAAACGTGCGCGATAGACCTTGCGTCGCTTTTCCGCCGGAGAAATTTCAGCTTTCAGACCCGGCGCAATCTTGTCGACCGCCGGACGATACTTGGCCAGCAGTTCCTTCGCTCCGGCAAGGGTCGGAGGAGCGCCAAGCTGGATTGTCCATGCCGAAGCGCCGGCCGCAGAGGCGATCAGGAAACCGCCATCGCCTTGCTCGATGCGGGAATCATCGATCAGGTCGGCGACAGCATCAGCTTTCGGCTGGACGGCGGTTGCTCGCTTCGCGACAGGCTGCGGCTTGGCCATTGCAACGAGTTGCTCCTCGGTATCCGCGCCGTCCTTGCTGAAACGCGTCAGCAGCTTCGCCATCTGGTCGTCGCGCTGCCGCGCCGATCCGGCACCGAGAACAACGCCGACCAGATGCTTGTCGTTGATAATGGCCGACGAAACGAGATTGTAACCGGATACATCTGTATAGCCGGTTTTGATACCATCCACGCCCTGATAACGGTACATCAGGTTATTGTGGCCGTTCAGCACGCGGTCGCGGAAGGTGAAGGAGCGCGTCGAAAAAAGCGCATACTGTTCCGGAAAGTCGCGGCGAAGGCTCATGCCGAGGATCGCCATGTCGCGGGCGGTGGTAAGCTGGGTGGCCTTTGCCGTCAGCCCCGACGGATTGACGAAGAAGGTGCTCTTCATGCCGATCTGGCGTGCGCGCTGCGTCATCAACCGGCCGAAAGCGGCTTCTGATCCGGCCAGATATTCACCCATCACCGTTGCCGCATCATTGGCGGACACCACGATCATGCCGTAGATGGCGTCGTGCACGGTGATTGTTTCGCCGGGCTTCAGCCACAGCTTCATGCGTACCTTTGAAGCGGCGTTCTTCGATACGGGCATCGCATCGTCCCAATGCAGCCTGCCGGTCTTGAGCGCCTCAAAAGCGAGGTAAAGCGTCATCATTTTGGCCAGCGACGCTGGCGCGTGCTGGATATTCGCATCGTCTTGACCGAGAATCCGCCCGCTATCGGCATCGAAAACCACCCAGGAGGTGCTCGCCATCGATGCGGACGTACAAAGCACACTTGCACCAAGCGCGAAGGATGCGATGAGACGCGATAGGCGGGATGAAGATTTCAGCATATTAGCTCGCAGGAATATGAACGCCGAGTGGGACATGCAGGCAAATTGCGGCCCGAAAAAGACCACAGCACCGCCTTAAATTCCAATTCTCAATGAAACGTTGATATCCTTAATGAATTATATTCAGCTAACAAAAAACTGTTAGAAATCGCGGGGCGACGAGCATCGCCAGTAACGCCAGGGCAGATACCATTTCAGGTCGGACGGCAGTACTCGCGGTACGGGATCGAATCCATGTGTGCCGAACGGTCCGCAGCGCATGATGCGAAAAAGCCCCATCCAGCCGCCGCTCCACAATCCGTGACGGGCGATAGCTTCGTAGGCATATTCGGAACAGGTTGGCAGATGCCGGCAGGAATTGCCGATGAGCGACGATAAGGTCAATTGATAGAATCGCACGAACGCCGTGCCGACCAGTCTTCCGGGCGTCTTGCGCCAGCGATCGGTAAAGTTCCGGCTATAGCGTTTCGGCGCGCCCTCACCCGCATGGTCCTTGCCGCAGACACACATCAGGCAGCTTTGGCCTTTTCCTCTATCTGCCGGATGCAATCGACAACCGCATCGAAGGTCAGCAGCGTGGAGGCATGACGCGCCTTGTATTCGCGCACCGGCTCAAAATACTTCAGATCGGCAAAGCGCCCCTCCGGCGCCGGGCCTTCTTCCTTGAGCATCTTGTACATTTCATCGCGGAGGGCCTTCAGCTCCTCTGCGGAGGCGCCGATGATATTGCGTGCCATGACGGAGGATGATGCCTGTCCAAGCGCGCAGGCCTTCACCTCATGCGCGAAATCCGTCACGACGCCATCGGTCATTTTCAGATAGACGGTAACGGTCGAGCCGCACAGTTTGGAGTGCACTTTGGCAACCGCGTCCGGCTCCGGCAGACGCCCCAGGCGCTCCATGTTTCCGGCAAATTCCAGGATACGTTTGTTATAAATGTCATCGATCATGGGCGAACCTTCCGCGATGCCGGAGAAAAACATAATTTTGTCGTCCGACTGCGGTTTGAAGTTGCAATTTATTGTCTATATAATAGGCAAGTAGCGTCTGCGCCATGGGTAACAATAGCACGGACCCCGGGGGCAGTCGCACGAAAACCTGTCCGGTGATCTTAAGCGCCGGATCAATACATCGCCCGCTCGCAAAGCGTATCGTTGTATTGTCCGTTTAACTCGTCTCCTCCTCGAAGGAGACTACTGGAGAATACTGATGGACGCTCGCATCCTCAAAGAAGATGACGAATCCGGCCTGCCGAACAAGCAGGCAGACGTAACTCTTTTGCATGGCAAGCCGACGCAGGCTGATGCAGAAGCCGCCGTACGCACGCTTTTGCTTTGGGCCGGCGACGACCCGGAGCGCGAAGGTCTTCTGGAAACGCCGAAGCGCGTGGCCAAGGCCTATAAGGAACTGTTCGCAGGCTATACTGAAAGCCCGGAAGAAGTCCTCGGCACGGTGTTTGAGGAAGTCGGCGGCTATAACGACCTTGTTCTCGTCAAGGACATTTCGTTCCATTCGCATTGCGAGCATCATATGGTGCCGATCATCGGCAAGGCGCATGTCGCCTATCTGCCCGATCACAAGGTGGTTGGCCTTTCCAAGATCGCTCGCGTCGTGGATATTTTCGCGCGCCGCCTGCAGACACAGGAAAGCATAACCGCCCAAATCGCCGACAGCATTCAGCGTATTCTCAAGCCTCGCGGCGTTGCCGTCATGATCGAGGCCGAGCATATGTGCATGGCCATGCGCGGCATCCGCAAGCAAGGTTCGACGACCATCACCACCACATTTACCGGCGAAATGCAGGTTAATGCGGAGGAGCAGGTCCGCTTCATGACCCTGACCCGCAGATAAACGGCTGAGAATGAGCTTCTTTCCCACCCAGCCTTCCGACAAGAAGGCCGTAGAAGAAGGCGCGGCTTTCATGCCGCGCTTCGACGCATCGGGCCTCATCACCGCTGTCGTTACCGATGCGCGCGACGGCGAATTGCTGATGGTCGCCCATATGAACGAGGAAGCGTTGCGCCTTACGCTTGAAACGGGAATAGCGCATTACTGGTCCCGCTCGCGGGGCACGCTCTGGAAGAAAGGCGAGACGTCGGGCAATCTGCAAAGCGTGGTCGAGTTGCGCACGGATTGCGATCAGGATGCGCTCTGGCTGAAAGTGCGCGTCGCTGGCGACGGGCCGACCTGCCATACGGGCCGCCGTTCCTGCTTTTATCGGCAGGTTATCGCCCGAAATGGCGATATTTCCCTGACTGTCGAAGACCCCTGCGATCACGCACACTAACTTCGGTCAAAAGGAAGTGATGGCGCGAATATGAGTCGCGCCATCAATTCGCAGCATTTATTCTTTGGATACCATGTTTCATTAGGCTGAAGCTGTTCCTGCCAGACGGAACCGTCGGAATCGTTTTAGCTGTTTGCCTGTGCATTTCCGGACGGACCGGAAGTGATTCAGGCGGAAACGAAGAGGTGTCTATCGTGATGCTCGCGTGGGGGCAGAAGCGGAAGGCTGCGAATAGCGACCTTGCACCGCCCGCAGAAGAAACCGTTGAGAAGCCTGAAACCAAGCGTGAGCCGCGCCGCATTGCCCTGGCGCTGGGCGGAGGGGCTGCACGCGGCTGGGCGCATATCGGCGTGCTGCGCGCGCTGGACGAAGCCAATATCGATATCGAGATGATCGCCGGAACCTCCATCGGTGCGCTTGTTGGGGGCTGTTATCTGGCCGGAAAGCTGGACGAACTGGAAGAGTTCGCCCGCAGCCTCACCCGGCGACGCATGTTCAACCTTCTCGACATTACATTTCGCGGTAGCGGATTGTTTGGCGGCATGAAGCTGGACGGACGTCTGCGCGAACATCTGGATGGCTTGCGCATCGAGGAACTCGACCGCCCCTTTGTCGCGATCTGCACCGAGTTACGTACCGGTCACGAAATCTGGCTGTCCTCTGGCCCTCTGGTGGAGGCTATGCGTGCCTCCTACGCCCTGCCCGGCGCTTTCGAGCCTGTGCGCTGGCAAGAGCGCGTGCTGGTTGACGGCGCATTGGTCAACCCGGTGCCTGTATCCGTATGCCGCGCCTATGAGCAGCGCCTCGTTCTGGCGGTCAATCTCCATTATGACCAGTATGGCCGCGCCGCAGTCATCAAACATGCGCAGACCCGGCAGGACAGTCTCATTGACGCGGTTCATGGCGAGAAGGAAACGCGCCTAGGCATAACCGGCGTGATGATGGAAGCCTTCAACATCATTCAGGATCGTATATCGCGCGCTCGCATGGCAGGCGACCCGCCGGACGTCACCCTTATGCCGGTTGTAGGACAGATCGGGCTTGCCGATTTCCACCGCGCATCCGAGGCAATCGACGCCGGCTATACTGAAACATTAAAACGCCTGGAGGATATCAGGCGGTTGCAGGGTATCGCTGGCTGAGCCTTTCGGCAGTCAAAACGAATCCGAATGAATCGGATTCGCCGGATTCGCTTCTTATTGCTCCCCCGAGTTCTTTCTTGGTGCCATACATCCCCTTCAATGACGTTTTTCAGAAATTTTTCTGATTTGTGGAAGTCTTTGAAAAAGCCCGGAAAATCGGGGTTTTGACCTTGCCGCGCATGATTGGGCATCCGCATTTTTACATTCTTTTTCAAAAAGATTGCCGGAAGATGCATATGGGGCTTGTGCACCCCAAGGTGATTTGCTAAATGCCCACTCGCCGACGGAGTTCGGCTCCTACCACGGGCGGTCGTGGCGGAATTGGTAGACGCGCAGCGTTGAGGTCGCTGTGGGGCAACCCGTGGAAGTTCGAGTCTTCTCGACCGCACCATCGATACCCGAAATGCCTTTCGGTTCAGATAGTTGTTTGATTTCAGTAGCTTGTAGTCGCCTCCCTGCTACAAAAGGCGCTACAAATGACTGTCACGATGACTGGCTTGAGACGAGCTAAGAACGGCGATTGGTTTTCCCGGAAGGCGATTCCCGATGATGTGCGAGACGCCTACCAGACCGCCTACGGTATTCGCCGTGAGGAACGCTTCCGGCTATCCACAGACAAGTCCCCCGGCGAAGCGAAGGCAGCCTTTGCGGAATGGCTGGCGGACATAGAAGGTCGCATCAGTGCGCTTCGTGCTGCTGTCGCTGGCAAGGCGCTCGAACTATCGCACCGCCAACTCCACGATCTTGTGGGCCGCTGGTATGACTGGTTTGTCGTCCAGTACGCAGACGATCAGGAGCCGGTTGAGGCGTGGGATTTTCGATATGAGCGGTATCAGGACGCCGTAGAAGCGTTCGGTGGTGACCGCCCCGATGACGATGAAGATTGGGAACGTAGCCCACGACACGCCGCCAAGGTCAGGGCCGTGGTGCTGGAACTGTCTCGCCTTCAAACGTTCCTCGCCAGCGAAGGCATCAGCCTATCTTCCGACACCCTCGACCGCCTTGTGGATACCCTGGAGGCGGACCTTGTGGCCGCTATGGCGTTGCTTCGGAGGCGGGCAGGCGGCGACTATCGGCCCGACACCCATCGGGAACGCTTCCCGCAATCCATGCCCATCGTCCCCGCCAGCGTGAAGCTGGCCGGCTGGAACGTTCAGGAGACTTTCGAGGCGTATGTCAGGGAGCGGCAACCCCAACCCTCGACCGTCAATCGCTGGCGCGTGGTCTTCCTCGACCTCAACGATTTTCTGGATCGACGGGACATCGCGCTGATGACGGAGGATGACGCCGTTGGCTGGAAGGACAAGCTAGTCGCCAAGGGCGACATGGGCGCGCGCACCATCAACGAGGTTTGGCTGACAAGCGCCCGAACGGTCTTCAATTGGGCGAAGCGGCAGAAGAAAATCGCGGCCAATCCATTCGACGGGGTGAAGGTAGCCACCGGCAGGAAGACACCTACGAAGGGAGCCTTCAAACCCGAAGACGTAAAAACCATCCTGACAGAGACCGTGCAACCCCAAGGCCCGCGTGTATCGCCGCACTTCCGCGCAGCCATTCGGTGGGTACCGTGGTTGTGCGGGTACACCGGGGCGCGGGTAGGCGAGATCACGCAGCTACGCAAGCAGGACATCGAGCGGCACCCGGACGGCTTCTGGACGCTGCACATCACGCCGGAAGCCGGAGCGGTGAAGGGAGCCATGCCGCGCACGGTCCCCCTTCACGACCATCTCATTGAGCAAGGGTTCATCGAATTCGTAAGGAAGGCAAAGGACGGGCCGCTGTTCTACGACCCGAAAGCCAAGAGGAAAACGGGAAGCGACGACCCGCTCAACCCGACCCGACCGCCCTACGTGCTGATGAGGCAGAAGCTCGGGGATTGGGTTCGGGACTTGGGAGTTACCGACAAGGGTGTCAGCCCGAACCACGGCTGGCGGCATACTTTCAAACGGCGGGCTGCAAAGGCGAAGATCGAGGAACGCATCCGGGACGCCTTCTGTGGTCATACCGACCCGAAGGTCGGGCGCATCTATGAGATACCGGACATCGAAGAACTGGCCGATGCGATCAAGGCGTTTCCCCGGTACGAGATAGACCAATCCGGCAAACCATAGCGAAGCCGCTCGGCGGACGCATGGGCGAACCATCCGGCTCACCTTGGGCAATCCCCATGCGTCCCCTTGGGGGCTTCCCCTGCCGCCCATCGCGGGCGGTTCCATCATCATCACCACGAACACAATGGAGGTATTCAATGCGTGATGTTCATCATCGTCTTGCCCCCTCGGCTCTGGTCAAGGTGGCCGACCTTGGCCGAGACATTCGGGACGCCATGGCGGAAGCTGTCAGCCGCCATGTCGATTTCTTCCATGACGGATGGAAGCCGAGGGGCTTGTTCCTGCGCCTGCCATTCACCAACATCAGCGTGTGGCTGGAATGGTCGCCAGTCTCGGTAGGCTGGGGCTATGCGGCCAATCCGGCGAGTGACCGGGAGGTTTACCTTGGGCGTGTCAGGGGCGTGGTTTCGGTCGGGTAGATAGATGGTTTCCCGGCAATAGGTTTTTTCGTGCTGCGGTGATAACCGTAGAAAGGCGTTAACGGGGGTGGGTAGTTTATCCCTCGCCTTGTCACGATCACGCGCCCACGGTCACCCCCCGCAGCACGCTATGGCTGTTTTGCCGCACGCTCTTGATTCAACTCGAACAAGCGCGCCAAGATTTCGTCATCTGACAGATCGGCAGGCCAGCCATAGGCCGCCGCTACGGCCTCATCCAGCGCCTTGTGGGCGTGCTGTAGCCACACAGGGCGTTCATTGTAGAGATTAGTCAGGGTCCGCTTCTTGAGCTTCTGCGCTGCTTCCTCGTTGATCGGAAGGATACGGTCGGGATAGCCGGGGACCACCTCCGGCTCCCGCTTCACCAGATCGGCGGGGTTGAGCCAGTTTTCCCGAAGTTCGTTGAGATGAGCCGCTGCCGTGGCGATGGCAATGGCCCGAGGGTCTTGGGCATAGGCTTCGGCTGGAATGTCCGGGGTTAGTCCTTCGGGGAACGGGAAGGTTTCGAAGGTCGTAGTGGGCGTGTAGCGGGGGTCGTTACCTACCCCAAGCCATGTCCCCATCCGCAGCGCCCAGAGTTCGTGGAACCGGGAATGGAGAATGCCGAAGGTCGTATCGTCATCACGGGCGATAGCGACCACGGCACTATCAGGCAGTAGCATCGGCTGTTCCCAAATGAACAGTCGCCACTTCGATACTCTCGGAGTGATAATGACACGGCTAACCTTTGAGGTTGCCTCTTTTACATCGGCCCCGCTTCGCCCGAGACGCCACCAGTTGCGGCGACGTTGTTCATCACGATTGTTCGCCCTTACTGGGTAGATGTTAAGCCTAACATATTCGAAAGGCCCTTCGTAGAGAGCGGCTTCGTGTTCATTCAATTCCCCGAAGTCAATAATCCATTTTCCCGCAGGCCGTCGCGTAATATCCATGCCATTTGCCCATGGCCTGAGTACGTCTGAATTTGGGCGGCCATTGGGGTTAAGGCCGCTTGTCAGCCATCTGCGGATTTGCTGCCCATCTATGTCGAATGCCCCAACTTTTACGGGGCCTTGGAATGCCACGCCGCAATTTCTGGAAAGGCGACTGGCCTTCGTCAAATCTACAGCGCTGGCAGTCAGGTCCGGGTTCACCTTTTCCACTGGCTGCCCGTTGAGATGAGGAACCTCGCCATCCTGTAGTTCCCCGAAGACGACCATCGAAACGCGCACAGCAGCGCCTTCAACCGTCCAAGGCTCATCAGACCATGCGGCGATTATGGCCATGCTGTCCGTGATGCGGTCCATCACACGCCGGTTAGCACCACCGCGTATGGAGTTTGTGGTGACGAGACCCGCACGTCTAGCAAGGCCGTTTCGCATCGCCGTTGATGCTTTCTCGACCCAGTAGATTACGAGATCGGCCTCGGGAGGAACGCGGTTACGGTAGAGGGTGAACAGGGTTTCGATTGTCACATCACCCAATTGCGACCGCATCAACTTTCCGCCCAAGAACGGCGGGTTCCCGATGATGGCGTCAGCCTTGGGCCACACGGCTTCCACCCAGCGACCACCTTCCCCATTTTCTCCTGGCTCCCATGTCATCAGGGCGTCCCGGCATTCGATGGTCTCCAGCGGCTTCAAAATGGGGTTTTGGCTGGCCCCGAAGCCATTGCCGATCATCCACTGGATTTCGCCTATCCAGACTGACACGCGGGCGAGTTCGGCGGCATAGGGGTTGATCTCGATACCCTTGACCACCTCCGGGCCAATCCTCGGAAACCCCCTCGGCAGCCCCAAGGCTTCCGCTTCGACCTGCGCCCGGTGCTCCAAGTCCTTCAACGCCCGGAGCGCGAGATACAGGAAATTGCCGGAGCCGCAGGCTGGGTCGAGGACGCGGAAATCTGCAAGCCGTTTCAGGTGCGCGTCGAGGACCGCCTGAGCTTGGTTTCTAGCCTTTGTCGAGGTTCCCCCCTTTGATGACGCGGCCTTGTCCATGAGCGCCGTGATCTCGGCCTTGGCCTTCTCCCATTCTGCCGTCAGCGGTTCCACGATGACCGGGTTGATAATCATCATGATCTTTTCCCGGTCGGTATAGTGTGCGCCAAGCTGGCTGCGCTTGTCCGGGTCTAGGCCGCGCTCGAAGAGCGTTCCGAGAATGGACGGGTCTACATCACCCCAAAAGTGCTTGGCCGCCCGATGGACGATGGCGATTTCCTTCTTGTCCAGCGCGAACACGAGGTCATCGTTGAAGAGGCCGCCGTTGAACCACGCCACCTTCTCGAAGCCGATATGGCCCCCGGATTTCATGGCGGTGAACAGGCTGCGGGCGAAGCCCTCGAACTGGCTGGGGTCGTCCAGTGCCCGTTCCAACATCCGCATGAAAATGTTGTCGGGCAGCAACTTCACGTCTTCCGCAAACATGCAGAACACGAGCCGGTTGATGAAATGAGCCACCTGCTCGGGATGGTGGCCGCGCGCGCGAAGGGAACGGGCAAGCTCGGCAAACTCCCCAGCGACCTCTTCGGTTAACTCCTGTCGGGTCTTTGTGGGGCGCAGCGCCTCGGGGTCAGACAGGGCAGCTTTGAGCCAGCCGCGCTTTGTCGGGTCGCCAAGATCAGCAATGGCAATCTCATAGACCTTGGAGACAGAGTTGGTCCAGTTGGTATGGATGCGGATAGTCGTGCCTATGTCGGAGACGATCAGTAGCGGCGGGTTGTCGAGGGCGATGGCATATCGTTGAAGCTGCGCAAACGCCGTGTCGAGGTTTGCCTTGGTCCCCTTGTATTCCCACGCGAAATGACCACGCTTGAACACGTCCGCGAAGCCGTTTCCGCCCGTGGTCTTCGATGCACCTACCTCGAAACCATAATCCTTGCCGGTCGGGTCAACATCGGCAGGGGTCGGCTCGTCCAGCATCCGGCATAGATCAAGGAAATGCTCTTGTGCCGCAGCACGTTCTTTGAGTGCTGAGTTAAGCCATTTGGAAATAAACTGTTGTGGCGTCATGTATTGTCAGCGCCCCCCTCGGACAGAAACTTGCGGGCAGCATATGCCGAGCGGTTGATTCGCGACAAGGACATTAGGGAACCAGATCAAACCGCTCTCAACGGTTTACGTCTGTTTTCTTCGCTGCGGTAGAGACCGTAGAGCGTCAATCGCCCGTCTCTAGGTGTTTCCTCCCTGTTTTACGCCCGTTCGTTCCTACGGTCCCTACGGGTGCGAAAAGATCGAAGCTCAATTACCCCCCACAATAGGAGGGAGGCCCCCTAGGTTTGCATATAGCTTATCTCCATAGGTTAGCTTTAGGCTTCCCTTATGGAAGCCAATAGCTGCGTCCTAGGCCATTCCCTTCATCATCATCTTCCATCAATCCTTTCTGTAAGGCTTAAACCGAAGCCTTCTGCCAAGCTCTGACCAAGGGGCTTGCAAGATGATGATTGCTGTTCTCGCCCGAAGACTAACCGTTCCGGTTTCTGGTCTTCATTCTTCAAACCATCCCAGCCGCTTTGCCCGGTGCCTCTGGCCCGTGGTCGTCGGCATGCGACAACCGCAAGGAACCCACATCATGCTGGTCATCAACATTGCGAACAACGATAGAGGCCGCAGCTTCACCGCCACCTGCGATGGCATCAGCAAAACCCATTCCCGTAAAGACCCGGTACCCCCGTTGTGCCGGAGGCTGATAGATCGTGGTCATTCTCCCCACACGATGGTCATGGTGGTTCGTGGAACAACCCCGATCTTCAAACCCCGGTCGCTTGGCGCATGGGCGGCCTATGATATTGTAGATGACGATAATCGTGGTCTCATCCGCAGGTGCTACAGGCCCTTGCCTGACTTCTCGGGTGATGCTGATATCGCAAGGAAGCCCAATGCGCAGTCGCGCCTCTGCAAGGAAGCGGCCTGAATGTACCCACAGGGTCACGGTGTTAAAGCCGTGGCCCTGTTTTTTCGCGGTCAACACCATCCGTTTCTTGGTTCGGTGAGTACCCAGCGAGAACGTTCATTCTTCCCGCTACGGTAGGGGCCATGGAGGGGCGTTGTGGGTTCCTTAAGGGAATCTCTATGGACGCCGCATAAAGCCTCTCGTCGGTCGCCACGGGTGCGGGAATGGGTATCCTATGTGAGATGGAGCCGGCTTGTTTTTTGGGCAAAAATTCGAGCCGGCACCTCAATTATAGGATGATGGCGGTTCCCCCCTCTACCCCCGATTTTTTGGCGTTTTGCCGGGACCATGTTGCCGGGAGAACATGCCCCCAATTTTGGGGGCGTCCCCATCGTCCACAGCAAGGACGGCCAAGTCTTCGCCAATAGCCGGGACGTAGCGGAGTACTTTGGGAAGGAACACTTCAACGTTCTTCGCGACATCCGCAACTTGGAGATGCCATCAGATTTGAAGGCATCCTTCTTCCAACCCCATCGTGACCATCAAGGACGGCAAGGTGTTCGCCAATAGCCGGGACGTGGCGGAGTACTTTGGGAAGCGCCACGACCATGTGCTGCGCGACATTGACACACTACTTTTAACCGAACCGGCATGTGCCCCCAATTTTGGGGAGACATCAGCACAGGTGCCGATGCCCCGTGGGGGCGTTCGTTCGGAGCGCGCCTACGACATGACGCGAGACGGCTTCACGCTTCTCGCCATGGGCTTCACCGGGAAGCGCCATGACAACGTGTTACGCGCCATCGACCGGCTGGATTGTAGCGAGAAATTTCGATCCCTCAATTTTGAGGAGTCGTTCCTTGGGGTCGAGACAGGCAGGGGAGCGCACCGTGTCTTCCGCACCTTCGACATGACCCGAGACGGCTTCACCCTGCTCGCCATGGGCTTCACCGGCCGGGAGGTTACGCGCGTCCGAAAAGGTATACCCACACGCAACAAGGGCGACGAGGCGCTTTCTGTCCTATATGGGTTGACAGACGATTTATCGGACGATATTCCGATTATGTCTTTAACCTTATCGGACAAAGGGAGCTGCACTATGAAGATCGCCTATGCTCGGGTTTCCTCCACCGGCCAGAACGAAGCCGCCCAAGTGGACATTCTCAACCGTCAGGGAGCGGAAGAGATATTTATAGAGAAGGCCAGCGGCACGTCACGCGATGGCCGCCCCAAGCTGGCCGAGGCCATCAAGTTCGCCCGCAGAGGGGACGTGCTGATGGTGACGCGGCTGGACAGGTTGGCGCGTTCCGTTTCGGACCTACACGCCATCGCGAAGGAATTGCAGGCCAAGGGCGTTGACCTCGTGGTCACGGAACAGAACATCGACACCACGACCCCAACCGGGCGACTGATGTTCAACATGCTCGGAGCCATTGCCGAGTTTGAGACTGACCTTCGGAAAGAGCGGCAGCTTGAAGGGATTGCCAAGGCGAAAGCAGAGGGCCGCTATAAGGGACGGCCTGTGACGGTTGATGGTGACGCCATACGGGCAGCATTGGCCGCAGGGGATAAGCCTTCGGCAGTAGCCAAGCGGTTCAACGTGGCGCGGTCTACGGTCTACCGCGTGATGGCCGAGGCTGCATGAGGGTAGCCCCTGCGCTTGTTTTGGTTTGCCTGTGAGGCGGGGCGTCTATTCGTTTTTGCATGGCTCTGAGAAGGGCTAGAACGTCACGGTGTTGCTGGATCATCTTTTGAAGGTGGACCCGCTGACCGCTGCCGCGCGCGCCATACCATCGATTTCGTCATCTCGCGCGCAACCCTCACATAAAGCTCATCTCGGCTGAGTTTGGCGAGAACATCCCGTTGCGGGTGTCCTTGCACTTGGTTCATCAGATGCTCATGATTGTAGTCCGAGAAAACCTCTAACATGCGATCGTAGAACCGAAGCGGGTCAGTGATGTTCTCATGTGGTCCCTCCGGCTTTCCAAAGATCGCATTCCCATGCTTTGCGACGGCGGCTTGTTCCTGCAAGGTCAGCGGCACCGTGACGATGACGCGCTTTCCGCTCTTCTCATCATGAACGACAACCCATGCCTTGTCGTCCATTGCTGTTATTTCCTCGATTGTGCCGATGGCCTCTTCATCGTCCTCAGTAGGGTAGACGATTTGCTGGCCCAACCCCAACGTCTCGATTGGGGTGCCGCTTCTATCCAGCAGTTCGTCGGGTAGTCCCGCAAAGCTGTTCGGCACCGTCTGCACTTCAAGCATCGCTTCCAAGACACGCCGCACCGGGCGGTGCTTATCATGCCTCTCCATGGCGGTTTCAAGATCAATCACACCATCACGCATGTCCTCCATGCGGAAGCCATGGAGAACGGCGAATTGTGACCAGCGTTCAGCGTCGTCGCTCGCGAATTCTGGATAGTTGGTCACCACCACGTAAGCAGCTTGCGCAGGCTCAATCTCTCCCGTGAGTTTGTCTTTCACTGTGAGGTCTTCTGCATCGTCAATCGCGGTCACGATTAGATCGTGAAGCTGCGACACGTGGTTGGCCGTAAGATCAGGAATACCAAGCTCGAACCAGTAGACCGGGTTCGGCAGCTTCTTGGCCGACGCGTTATGAAGCATCCCGCGTATCCATTTCCGCAACTCGCGCTGGAAATCGGAATTCCCAACGTCGAACCCATTCCTCCAGCCGTTCTTTCGCTTGGCCTCGACGGCATATTTGCGCCCGTCTGGGAAGGTCGCGATGAACTCCGGCTTCCGGTTGTCGCCTTGGACTTCCTCAGCACCCTCGACAGCCGCGCCAGCGACCGCAAATGCAGATTCCACCAATGTCTCATAACAAGCGGCATCGAAATCGTTGGCTTTTCTCAGCCGCGCGATCAAATTGTTCTGAGGCTTGTCATTGTGCTCGATGAGATAGAGGGCATAGGCAAACCTGTTTAATGCCGCTGTTCCACCACGGGTCTTTAGCGGCTGGCCCGCTCCTATGCTCTTTCGCGCGTCGTTAAGCTGGCGCAGCCATCGAATGACGGGATGGTGTGGCATGTTTTTCGAGGCGTCAGAGCCCCACGCTGGAGTCATTACCCGCTTCATGTTGTCGAGCAAGAAATCGGGGAAGTAACCCCATTTGCGGGAGTAGGCCAGCGTTGTTCCAACCTGCACAAATCGGATGCCGTCAACTTCGGCAGTGATGATCGGCCGGCCGTATCCTTGTTGCTTCTTGCGCAGCATCTCCGCAGCCTCGTTTCTCTTTTTCATCAGATCAACAATGTGCGGAGGAATTTCGACGGCATCTTCGGCCTGGAGTGAGCCGTGGCAACGCTTGAATTTCCTGCCACTGTTGCAGGGGCAAGGAGCGTTGCGGCGAATCCCTTTGAAAATCTTCGGATCAAATTCCATGCCGAAGCATAGCACGGATTCTCTGTCTCCCTGTAATGAAGACAAGATCGCCTGTTGGCCGATAGCGAACGTATCCCCGTTGTGCGCCGCGGTGCCTATTCTAATGAATAAGGGCTGTTGACCCTTGCTACAAACGCCGCTACAAACGCCCTCACCTTGGCGATGAAAAAGACTAATGAAATCAATGGTTCGGAGCGCTCGCTGGCGTTTCTTCTCGACCGCACCATCTTCTCTCAAGAACAATCTAAAACTCTTTCCCCGCAAGGGGTTGAAGCTATTTCTTGATTAGAGACATTCACTTCTCATCAATGCAAGACAAGCAAAACGCGCCCTTCATCGAAGAGCGCGCCGATAGAAAGTCGTTTTTCCGTTTAGCTTTTGCCGATTTCGGAAAGGATCGCGTCGCTGTGCTCTCCAAGCTTTGGCGAGCGTCTGTCGAGCTTCAGTTCGGCATCGGAGAAGCGAATGGGCGTCCGTAAGCCGGGAACCCCTTGCGGGTCGATCTTCATCGCCCTCGCCTCAAATTGCGGGTCTGCGAACACATCGGCGACCGTATTGATCGGGCCGGCGGGCACGCCGATTCTCGCGAGTTCAGCCAGAAGATCGTCGCGCTTCCACGTCCGCGTCTTTTCTTCCAGAAGGGCGGTCAATTCAGCGCGGTTGGCGACACGCGCCGAATTGCTGGTGAAACGCTCGTCGGCCGCGAGATCGCCAATGCCGAGCAATGAAGTCAGCTTGCCGAATTGTCCGTCATTGCCGCAGGCGATGATGAAATAGCCGTCGGAAACCGGCAATGTCTGATAGGGCGCGATGTTCGGATGCGCATTGCCCATGCGCTTCGGCGATATGCCTGACGCCAGATAGTTCATCGCCTGATTGGCAAGCACTGCCGACATGCAGTCGAACAGCGCCATATCGATATGCTGGCCGGTGCCGGTGCGCTCGCGCATGATGAGCGCCGACTGGATCGCAATCACGCTATAAAGCCCGGTAAAAATGTCGGCAAAGGCCACGCCGATCTTCTGCGGCTCGCCTTCGGGATCGCCGGTGAGGTCCATGATGCCGCCCATGCCCTGGATCATGAAATCATAGCCTGCGCGCTCCGCGTAAGGTCCGGTGTGGCCGAAACCGGTGATCGAGCAATAGATCAGGCGTGGGTTGACGGCCTTCAGGCTCTCGTAATCGAGGCCGTATTTGTCGAGCCCGCCAAGCTTGAAGTTTTCGATAACGACATCTGCCTCTGCCACCAGCCGGCGCACCAGTTCCCTGCCCTCGTCGGTGCGGAAATCCGCTGTAATCGAGCGCTTGCCGCGATTGCAGGCGTGGAAATAAGCGGCTGACTGTTCGCCTTCCACATCGATGAAAGGCGGTCCCCATTTACGCGTATCGTCGCCTTCGGGGCTTTCCACCTTGATAACGTCAGCTCCAAGATCGGAAAGCGTCTGCCCTACCCATGGCCCTGCAAGAATGCGCGCCAGTTCTACCACCTTGAGACCGTCAAGCGGTGTATTCTGCATGATGTAACCTTTGTAAAAAAGCCCGCCCGCGAACTGCGAACGGGCCCGAATGGAAGGCTGGCGGTACAGCGATCAGAAGAAAGCCTGAATACCGGTCTGGGCGCGGCCCAGGATCAGCGCATGAACGTCATGCGTGCCTTCATAGGTGTTCACAGTTTCCAGATTCTGCGCGTGGCGCATGACGTGGTATTCGATCTGAATACCATTGCCGCCATGCATGTCACGGGCCTGGCGCGCAATATCGAGCGCCTTGCCGCAATTGTTGCGCTTGACGATGGAAATCATTTCCGGCGCCATCTTGCCGTCGTCGAACAGACGACCGACGCGCAACGAAGCCTGAAGGCCGAGCGCGATTTCGGTCTGCATGTCTGCCAGCTTTTTCTGGTAAAGCTGCGTGCCGGCCAGCGGCTTGTTGAACTGCTTGCGGTCAAGGCCGTACTGACGGGCACGGAACCAGCAATCTTCCGCAGCGCCAAGCACGCCCCAGGAAATGCCGTAACGGGCGCGATTGAGGCAGCCGAAGGGACCCTTGAGGCCGGAGACATTCGGCAGAAGCGCATCTTCCGAGACTTCGACGCCGTCCATGACGATTTCGCCAGTGATCGAGGCGCGCAGCGAAAGCTTGCCGCCGATCTTCGGCGCGGAAAGGCCCTTCATGCCCTTTTCAAGCACGAAGCCGCGAATGGCATTGTCATGCGCTGCAGACTTTGCCCAGACGACGAACACATCGGCGATCGGCGAGTTCGAGATCCACATCTTCGAGCCTGTGAGGCGATAGCCCCCGTCGATCTTTTCGGCGCGGGTCTTCATGCCTGCTGGGTCGGAACCCGCATCAGGCTCGGTCAGGCCGAAGCAGCCGATCAGCTCGCCGGAGACAAGGCCCGGAAGATATTTCTTGCGCTGTTCGTCCGAGCCATAGGCATAGATCGGATACATCACGAGCGACGACTGCACGCTCATCATCGAACGATAACCGGAATCGACACGCTCGACCTCGCGCGCCACCAGACCATAGGCAACATAGCCCGCATTGGCCGCGCCGTACTCTTCAGGAAGCGTCACGCCCAGAAGACCGGCCTGCCCCATCAGGCGGAACAGCTCCGGATCGGTCGTCTCGTCCAGATAAGCCTTTTCAACGCGAGGCAGCAGAACATCCGTCGCGAAAGCCTTGGCCGAGTCGCGTATCATGCGCTCGTCTTCGGTCAGCTGGTCATCCAGCAGAAACGGGTCTTCCCAGCTAAAAGCCGCACGTGACATCAGTGTATTCTCCTCAATGAAAATTTGCAGGAAATATGAACCGTGCCTCGGTTCGGCGCAATCGACGTTTACTCATCGATCTATTCCATTTAGTAATGGATCATGACCTCAATATCACGCCGCCTGCTTCCTTCCACCAGTGCGCTTGCCGCTTTCGATGCGGTCGCGCGGCATGAAAGCTTTTCGGCTGCGGCCGAGGAACTGTCGCTGACGCAAGGCGCGGTGAGCCGGCAGATTGCAACGCTTGAAGAGCAACTAGGGACAGCACTGTTCGACCGCACCAGCCGCCATGTGGTGTTGTCGGATGCCGGACGCGCCTATCTAAAGGCCGTGGGTCCGGCGCTCGCGTCGATCCGCGCTGCCTCGCTGCAAGTCATGTCGCGGATGCGCGGCACCACGCTCAATCTCGCTTTCCTTCCCACATTCGGGACACGCTGGCTGATACCGCGCATTCCGCGTTTCGTGGCGAAATATCCCGATATCATCCTCAATTTCGCGACCCGTATCGGCCAGTTCGATTTTGATCGCGAAGGATTGGATGCGGCGATCCATATTGGCCAGCCGGACTGGCCCAATGCCGACAGCGTGTTCCTGATGGATGAAACGGTGGCGCCCGTGTGCAGCCCCGCATTTCTTCAACGGAACCCGGTTCAAGCGCCGAGCGATCTTCTGCCGCTTCCTTTGTTCAATATGGCCTCGCGCCCCGGCGCGTGGGATCACTGGTTCAAGAGCCTCGACATGGCTGCGCCGGTGTCTCCGGGCATGCGATTCGAGCAGTTTTCCAATGTCTCGCAGGCCTGCATTGCCGGTCTCGGCGTTGCGCTGATGCCGCTTTTCCTCATTCGCGCGGAGATTGAAAGCGGACAGCTTGTCGTTGCCTGTCCGCACACGGTCAAAAGCCCGAGCAGCTATTACTTTGTGACGCCGAAGGCTCGTTCGAGCACTCCGGCGGTATCGGCTTTTCGAGACTGGCTGCTGGCGGAAATCAAAAGCGAGCGGTCAGGCGATTGAGCGGCTTGCAATCTCGTATGAATGCAGGCGCTTCTTGTGGTCATGGATCATGCCGGTCAGCATCAGCTCATCGGCACCGGTGCTTTCAGCAAAGGCCTTGATGCCCTTCGCCACAGTTTCCGGCCCGCCGACCACGCGGCATGACAGCATCTGGCGCACGAGCGCCTGCGCTGCCGGATCGAGGCGTTCCGCATAGCCCTCGACTGGCGCCGGAAGCTTGCCGGGGCGACCGCTGCGCAAATTGACGAAAGCCTGTAGCTGCGAGGTGAAAAGATAGTTCGCCTCTTCGTCGGTGTCGGCAGCAATCACATTGAGACCCAGCATCACATAGGGCTTCTGCATATATTCTGACGGTTCAAACCGCTCGCGATAAAGCGCGATGGCGCGTTCCATCTCCGCAGGCGCAAAGTGCGACGCGAATGCGTATGGCAGGCCAAGCATGGCAGCAAGCTGCGCGCCAAACAGGCTGGAGCCAAGAATCCAGACCGGCACATTCAATCCTTCGCCCGGCACTGCGCGCACACGCTGGCCCGGTTCAGCCGGTTTGAAATAGTTCAGCAACTCGACCACATCCTGCGGAAAGGCGTTTGCATCGCTGTCGAGATTGCGACGCAGCGCATGGGCGGTGATCTGGTCGGTGCCGGGCGCGCGCCCAAGCCCGAGATCGATACGGCCCGGAAACAGGGAGGCCAGCGTGCCGAACTGTTCCGCAATCACCAAAGGTGAATGATTGGGCAGCATGACGCCGCCCGCGCCGACGCGGATTGTGGAGGTGCCGTTGGCGACGTAACCAATGACCACGGATGTCGCGGCACTGGCGATGCCCGGCATATTGTGGTGCTCGGCGAGCCAGTAACGGTGAAAGCCGAGCCGTTCGGCATGTTGCGCAAGTTCCAGCGTGTTGCGCAGCGACTGCGCTGCATCGCTACCTTCGGGAACGGGCGAAAGATCAAGAACGGACAAAGGTATCATACTGGCTCATATGGGTTGGAACGCCGCATTCGCAACGTCAGCAGAACAAAAAAGGGCGACCTATTTCTAGGCCGCCCTTTGTCGTTGGTTCAACGCAAGTTTCAGTGATGTGGCGCGGGGGCCGGTTCGCCGCCCTCGTCGGACGAGGCGACATACTCGCCTTCCACATCCTTCTTCGCGATGAAGGTGTAGAACATCGGCACCACGAACAGCGTGAAGATAGTGCCGATCACGATGCCGGTGAAGATCACCAGACCCATCGAGTAACGAGCTGCCGCACCCGCACCCGTGGCGATAATCAGCGGCACAACGCCAAGCGCCATGGCTGCCGTGGTCATCAGGATCGGACGCAGACGGGTTTCAGCCGCGACGATGATCGCATCCCGGCGCGACAGACCATGCAGGCGGCGCTGCTGATTGGCGAATTCCACCATCAGAATGCCGTGCTTGGTAATCAGCCCGACAAGGGTGATGAGACCGACCTGCGTATAGATGTTCAGCGTGCCGAGACCGATATTCAGCGGCACGATTGCGCCGAAGATCGACAGCGGAACCGACATCATGATGATGAACGGATCGCGGAAGCTTTCAAACTGCGCCGCAAGCACCAGATAGATCACGATCACCGCGAGGCCGAAGGCGATCAGGATCGTGTTGCCCTGCTCCACTTCCAGACGCGACTGGCCGGAATAATCCAGGAAGAAGCCTTCCGGCATCTTGGACTTGGCTAGGTCGACCAGTGTTTGCAAGCCCTGCCCGGTGGTGACGCCCGGCAGAGGCAGCGCCGAAATCGTCGCCGAATTCAACTGGTTGAACTGTTCGATAGCCGCAGGCGAAGCGTTCTGGCTGATCGTGATGACCGAAGAGAGCGGGATCATCGAGCCGGAAACACTGCGCACATAGAAGTCGCCCAGCTTTTCCGGGTTCGAACGATAGCTGTCCGGCACCTGCGTGATGATGTCATAGCTGTTCGAATCGCGGTCGAACTTCGCGACGGATGCACCGCCGGTCAGGAGACCCAGTGTCGAACCGATATCGCTGATCTGCACGCCCAACGTCGCCGCCCGGTCACGGTCGATGGTGATCGTGATCTGCGGTGCGTTGAAGGACAGCGAGTTCTGCACGATGATGAACTGGCCGGATGCCTGCGCCTCGTTCTTGATTTCCTCGGCAAGCTCGAAAACCTGATCGGCCGGGCCGGTCGATTGCAGAGCAATGGAGATCGGCAGGCCGCCGCCCGTTCCCGGCAGGGATGGAGGCGCGAAGATGAAGGCTTCAACACCTGCGACCTTGGAGATCCGTGCGGTCAGGTCTTCCTGAATCTGCTTCTGCGAACGGGTACGTTCGTTCCAGTCGTTCAGCACCCAAAGCGCGATACCCGATGTCGTGCCACCATCCATGCCGACGATCTGGAAGCGGGTCTTCAGTTCAGGAAGATCCTTGGTCAGTTCGTCGATCTGTTCGGCGTAGAGGTTGGTATAGGCCGAGGTTGCATATTGCGGAGCCTGGAACATCGAGAACAGCGCGCCGGAATCTTCTTCCGGTGCCAGTTCGCTCGACGTGTTCATGAACAGGAAGCCCGTCAGGCCCATCAGCGCTATGACGATCATCAGCGTGATGCCGCGATAGTTGAGCGAGTTGGAAACGCGGCGGTGATACCATTTCTCGAAACGCGAGAAGGTCCGGTCGATGAACATCTGGAACCGGGTCTGGTCGCCGTGCTTGAGCATGCGCGCGCACATCATCGGCGAAATGGTCAAGGCGGCCACACCGGAAATGATAACCGCGCCAGCCAGCGTGAAGGCGAATTCGCGGAACAGAGCGCCCGTCAGTCCGCCTGTGAAGCCCAGCGGTGCGAACACCGCCGCCAGCGTGATCGTCATGGCGATGATCGAGCCGGTGATTTCCTTCATGCCCTTGAACGCGGCATCCATGGGCCGGAGGCCCTCCTCGATATGCCGGTGAATGTTCTCCAGAACCACGATGGCGTCATCGACCACAAGACCGATGGCGAGAACCATGGCGAGCAGCGACAGGAGATTGATCGAGAATCCGAGCACATAAAGGAAGAAGCACACGCCGATCAGCGAAATCGGAATCGTGACGATCGGAATCAGCACCGAGCGGAACGAGCCGAGGAAGACGATGATGACCAGAATGACGATAGCCACGGCTTCGCCGATGGTCGTGAAGACTTCCTTGATCGAAGAGCTGATCTGCTCGGTCGCGTCGTAAACCAGAACGAGCGACATACCTTCCGGCAGCGACGCCTGGATGGACGGCAGCTCCTTACGGACGGCAGCGGCCATATCGATTGGATTTGCCGCCGGTGTCGGAAAGACGCCGAGGAACGTACCAGCCGAGCCGTTGAACGAAACGATGGTGTCCGTGCTTTTCGCTGCCAGTTCGACCCGCGCCACATCGCGCAGACGAACCACATCGTCACCGGAAGCCTTGATAGGCATCGCGCCGAAGGCTTCCGGGGTCTGCAAGGTCGATTTCAACGTGATCGAAGACGCGACATATTCATTCTTCGTCGTGCCCGGCGCCGACAGGAAATTGGAGGCATTGATCGCCGCCAGAACCTCCGGTGCCGTGATCTGGCGGGCCGCAAGCTGGATCGGATCGAGCCAGACGCGCATCGAATAAACCTGACCGCCCAGAATTTCAGCCTTTGCAACGCCCTGAATTGTGGACATGCGCGGCTGGATGACGCGCTCCAGATACTCGGTGATCTGTTCGCTCGTCATGTTCGGGTTCTGCGCCGCCAGATACATGGTGGCGAAGTTCTGACCCGTACCCTTGACGATAACCGGATCGTCGGATTCGTCCGGCAGGTCGCCGCGAACCTGATTGACCTTGGCGATGACTTCCGTCAGCGCCGCATCCGGATTTGCGCCAAGCTTCATCTGCACGGTCACGGTGCTCGAAGACGGACGGCTTGAGGACGTCACATAGTCGATGTTTTCGGTCGTCGCGACGGCTTCGGCGATCGGTGCGGTGATGAAGCCCTGAATGAGATCGGCGCTCGCACCGGCATAGGTGGTCGTTACCGTAATGACGGTTTCGTCGACCTTCGGATATTCGCGCACCGTCAGCTGCGCGATACCTTGAAGGCCCAACAGAATGATCATGAGGGCGACCACCGTGGCAAGCACGGGGCGCCGGATGAAGATATCGGAAAAGCTCATCTTGATCGCCTATTGCTTGCCAGCCGGCTGGTTGGCCGGAATCGGGTTGACGGTGTTGTCGATTTTCACCGGAACACCGGGCGAAAGCCGGTTCTGACCTGCCGTGATGATGATGTCGCCAGCCTTGAGGCCGCTCGTCACTTCAACAAGACCGGAATAACGGCGTCCAAGCTTGATGAAGACCTGCTGCGCAACCTGCTTTTCGCCGTTTTCCGGCTTGGCATCGGTTGCGGGAGCCTTGGCGGCATTGTCGCCTTCGGCAGCCTTCGCACCTTCCTGCTTCTGTTCCGGACGGACTGCATAGACATAATCGCCGTAAAGGCTGGAGATGATTGTGGTCTGCGGAAGAGCAATGACATTGTTTTCTTCCGGCAGCTCGACGCGAACCTGAACGAACTGTCCCGGCGTCAGCTTGTGATCCGGATTCTGGACTTCGGCACGCACGGAAACGAGACGGGTCGCGGGATCGATCTTCGGATCGATACCGACAATCTTACCGGTAAAGTCGAGCGCCTCCGCGCTCGAGCCGACCTTGACGGTCTGTCCGAGCTTGATTGACGTCACGGACTGTTCGGGAACCGTGAAGTCGATACGCATCACATCCGTGTTCTGCAGCGTGGCGATGACCGTGCCAGGCGTCAGATACTGGCCGAGATCGACCTTGGAAATGCCGATGACGCCAGAGAACGGCGCCTTGACGGACTTCTGGGCCAGCGTCGCACGCATTTTTTCAACGCGAGCGCTTGCTGCATCGGCAGCCGAAGCGGTTGTGTCGACGTTCGACACAGCGCCAACACCGCGTGTACGCAGCGTATCGGCACGCTTCAGGTTCTGCCGGGCAAGAACGGCTTCAGCTTCGGCGGCAGCGAGGTCGGCCTTCTGAATGCTGTCTTCCATCTGAAGCAGCAGGTCGCCTTCCTTGACTTCCTGATTGGCCTTGAAGTTGATCTTCTGCACCACGCCGTCCAGCTGCACGGTCAGGTCGACACCATTAAGCGCATTGGCCGTGCCAATCGCTTCGATGCCCGGCCTCCACACGCCCGGCTCCACCGTGACAGTCGAAACCGTCTGGGCGGGCTGCTGCATGTTGGCGAAAAAGTCCTTGATCGCCTGTGATCGGAACAGGTTAAAGCCTACGAGGCCTCCAACGACGATCACGAGGAATATTATTGCCAGTATAAGGCGCTTGATCATTGCGGATGCACTCCAGATGGCTCCCTGATCGATCAGGGTTGGGGGATTGGCCGCGGCGCCTTCTTTCGCATTCACGCAAAGGTCGCGCGTATTTTACTTGAATGAAAGTGGCGAATAACTGTACCGTCCAGACGGTATTGTCAACACTCGAACTGTCAGGAGACACCAGTAAGTTGCCAACTAAAAAGAAAGTCTCGTCGCGCGAACGTATTTTGCGCGCTGCTATCGAGCTTGCCCGTGAGATCGGCCCTGCTCACCTCTCTCTCGATGCCGTAGCAGCCCGTGCGGGGCTTTCAAAAGGCGGATTGCTTTATACTTTTCCGACCAAGGCCAAACTGCTCGAAGCGGTGGTCGAAGAATATATGAAAGAACATGAACGCGCCATGGAGGTTCAGGAAACGCTTCAGAAAGGCGATAAAAACCGCGTGGCGCGGGCTTTTCTGGATGTTTACCGGGTGCAAGCCGATGACGAGCCGCCAGCTTGCGGCGTTCTTGCCGCGCTTGCCGAGGACCCCGGCTTCATGGTGCCGGTCCGGCAATACCACCGGGCTTTTCTCGACCGCATGATCAAGGATACCACCGACTCCGATACGGCCCTGATTGTCTTTCTGGCAGTCGCCGGTCTGGAATGCTCCAAATTGATGGAATGTGAAATTCTGGACGATGAAGAGCAACGCGCCGTACTCTGCCGTCTGGAGAACATGCTGACAGAAAGCTGACAGCACGTCCTTTCTCTTCTAAATTCGCGAATCAGAGCGGGGGCAAGTCGCCCCTCGCCCATCCTTCCGAGGTTTCGGCGGCGAAATTGGTGAAGCGGCCGTCAGCGATTGCCGCGCGGATACCCTTCATCAAATATTGATAGTAGGCAAGGTTGTTCCAGGTAAGCAGCATTGCGCCGAGCGCTTCCCCGGATTTCACCAGGTGATGCAGATAGGCGCGGCTGTAGTCGCGTGATGCCGGGCAATCCGATTCCGGATCGAGCGGGCGATGGTCGTCCGCATGGCGCGCATTGCGCAAGTTGACCTTGCCGAAGCGCGTGAATGCCAGACCGTGACGCCCTGCCCGCGTCGGCATAACGCAATCGAACATGTCGATGCCGCGGGCGACCGACTTGAGGATATCGTCCGGCGTGCCGACGCCCATCAGATAGCGCGGCTTTTCCGATGGCAGGATCGGGCAGACGACTTCTAGCATGTCGAGCATGACCTGCTGCGGTTCGCCGACCGCAAGGCCGCCCACAGAATAGCCCTTGAGGTCCATGGCCTTCAGCGCTTCCGCCGATTTTTCGCGCAGGCGTGCCACGTCGCCGCCCTGGACGATGCCGAACATCGCCTTGCCCGGCTGGTTGCCGAAAGCGACCTTGCAGCGTTCGGCCCAGCGCAGCGACAATTCCATTGCCCGCTCGGTGTTCTTTTCCGGCGAAGGCAGTGCCACGCATTCATCGAGCTGCATCTGAATGTCGCTATCGAGCAACCCCTGAATCTCGATGGATCGCTCCGGCGTCATTTCATAAGGCTTGCCGTCGATATGCGAGCGGAATGTCACGCCATTTTCGTCGAGCTTGCGCAGTTGCGCAAGCGACATGACTTGAAAACCACCGGAATCGGTGAGGATCGGGCCTTTCCAGCCGCCGAACTCATGCAGGCCGCCAAGACGCGCCACGCGTTCGGCACCGGGCCGCAACATTAGATGATAGGTATTGCCAAGGATAATATCCGCACCAAGTTCTTTCACCTGGTCCATATACATGGCCTTGACCGTGCCAGCAGTGCCGACCGGCATGAAGGCAGGCGTGCGAACCACGCCGCGCGGCATGGAAATTTCACCCTGACGAGCAGCGCCGTCTGTCGCCAGCACCTTGAATTCGAAGTTTTCGGTTGTCATGCGCTGTCTTTAGCTTTGTCGGCTCGCTCTAGCAAGCTACCGTCACCATAGGAATAGAAGCGATAGCCGTTGCTGATGGCGTGGTCGTAGGCGGCGCGCATCGTCTCAAGTCCGCTGAAAGCCGAAACCAGCATGAACAGCGTCGAGCGCGGCAGGTGGAAATTGGTCATCAGCAGATCGACTGCACGGAACTTATAGCCGGGGGTTATGAAAATATCGGTCGCACCGGACCATGGACGGATGACGCCGTCCTCGCCAGCAGCACTTTCGATCAGGCGCAGCGACGTCGTGCCCACGCAGACTATCCTGCCGCCCCGCGCGTGCACGGCGTTGAGCGCATCGGCAGTGCGTTGCGACACATGGCCGATTTCCGAATGCATCTTGTGATCGGCCGTGTCGTCGGCCTTGACGGGCAGGAAAGTCCCCGCCCCCACATGCAGCGTCACGAAATGTTCTTCAACGCCCTTGGCTTTGATCTTTTCCAGAAGCTCCGGCGTGAAATGCAAACCGGCGGTTGGGGCCGCGACCGCACCTTCTTCGCGCGCATAGACTGTCTGATAGTCCTTGCGGTCGCGCTCATCTTCGGCGCGCTTGGATGCGATGTAAGGCGGCAGCGGAATGTGCCCGACCGAGGCAATCGCCTCATCCAGCAGGGCGCCGGAAAGATCGAACACCAGAAGCGCCTCGCCTGCATCGCGCTTTTCCGCCACGGTGGCATCGAGCGTGCCGAGGAAGCAGCTTGATCCCGAATGGCCGAAACGGATGCGGTCGCCCTCTTTCACGCGCTTGGCCGGACGCAGGAATGCCTTCCAGCGGTCAGGGCCGGTGCGCATATGCAGCGTTGCGCTGACTTGCGAAATATTGCCCTCACGCTCGCGCATGCCTTCAAGCTGTGCGGGAATGACCTTTGTGTCGTTGAACACGAGCGCATCGCCCGGTTGCAGCAGATCAGGCAATTCGAATACCTGTCGATCCTCGAATGGCTGACCGGGACGGACACGCAACAGCTTGGCGTGGTCACGCGGCTCAACCGGGCGCAGAGCGATGCTCTCTTCCGGCAAATCGAAATCAAAAAGATCAACACGCATGGAGAACCTCAAGAGCATTTCCAGCAAAAGTGCGAAGCGCCTACGCGAGGAAATCAGTTCACTGGACTGATTTCTGATCCCGCTTCGATGCGTAGGACAATGCGGTAAACGAATCACGGCCCCGGCATGAACCGGAGCCGTAATTTCTCATTGGAACAGGCAGGATCAGATGTCGGCAGCGATACGCGCCGTCACGATCTGGTCCGGATCGGCAACAGGTTCGCCGCGCTTGATCTTGTCGACATTGTCCATGCCTTCGATGACCTGACCCCAGACGCTGTACTGGCGGTCGAGCCACGGAGCATCGGCAAAGCAGATGAAGAACTGCGAATTGGCCGAATTCGGGTTGGCGGAACGCGCCATCGAAGCCGTGCCGCGCTTGTGCGGCGTGTTGGAGAACTCGGCCTTCAGGTCCGGCTTGTCCGAACCGCCCATGCCAGCGCGCGAGCCGTTGAAATGAGCGCCGCCCGTCTTGCCGAACTTCACGTCGCCGGTCTGTGCCATGAAGCCGTCGATCACGCGGTGAAACACCACGCCATCATATGCGCCTTCGCGAGCCAGTTCCTTGATGCGCGCCACATGATCCGGCGCCAGGTCCGGATAGAGTTCCAGAACAACATTGCCCTTGGTGGTTTCCAGAACGAGCGTGTTTTCAGGGTCTTTGTAAGCCATTGGGCCTCTCCTTGCATTTACTTTTTGGCGGCCTGAAGCGTGGCCTTGATGATCTTGTCCGGGTTTGTCACGGCGCCATTATCGGCTTCGCTGCCCTTCTTTATCTTGTCGACGACATCCATGCCGCTGACAACCTTGCCGACCACCGTATACTTGCCGTTGAGGAAGGAGCCGTCCGCAAACATGATGAAGAATTGCGAGTTGGCCGAGTTCGGGTTCTGGCTGCGGGCCATGCCGACCGTTCCGCGCACGAAGGGTTCCTTCGAGAATTCTGCCGGAATATCCGGATAGTCCGAGCCGCCGGTGCCGACGCGTGAAGCATCGAAGTTCTTGTCCATGTTGCCGAATTTCACATCGCCGGTCTGGGCCATGAAGCCCGGAATAACGCGATGGAAAGCAACGCCGTTATAAGCGCCTTCACCGACCAGCTTTTCGATCTGGGCGACGTGTTTCGGGGCAAGATCGGGACGAAGCTGGATGGCCACGTCGCCGTCTTTCAGCTTGAGAACCACGGTGTTTTCGGCATTGGCTGCAGAAGCCGTCTGGACTGCACCTTGTGACAGCGCGAAGAAAGCGGCAGCAGCAAACGCTGAGCGAATGAAAGACATGATCGAAAAACTCCCTGTGGTCAGGATTTGAATTTGGCGTTCAAGGCGGCAGAGACAGCCGCAGGAACGAAAGGTTTTATATCTCCGCCCATGGAGGCAATCTGGCGAACCAATGTGGCGGTAATCGTGCGAACAGCCGGGTCCGCCGGGAGAAACACGGTCTGCAATTCCGGCGCCATGGTGCCGTTCATGCCTGCCATCTGCATTTCATAGTCGAGATCGGTGCCATCGCGCAAACCGCGCACCATCAATTGAGCGCCGTGCTGGCGCGCCGCATCGATAACCAGCCCGTCGAAGGAAATGACGGAAACCCGGTCCGCATCCTTGCCAAGAACAGACTTGCAGCTTTCGCCGATGAGCGCCACACGCTCCTCGAAGGTGAAGAGAGGCTTTTTGCCGGGGTGAACGCCAATCGCGACAATGACCTCATCGGCAAGGCGCAGGGCACCTTTGAGGACATCCATATGGCCGTTCGTCACCGGGTCGAAGGAACCCGCATAAATCGCGATTGTCATTTCTTCCAGCTAGCCTTTTCTGACGGTATTTTCAACAAGAACCACAGCGCTAAGAAAACAGAAACCATGAAAACAGATGAACGCGATATGAACCGCGATTTCACGACAAGTTCACAACCGATTTACCAAGATGGGCGCAAGTTCGGTGCAACCTTTTCGCTTCTGAAGCGTATGTATGTCGAAAGGATAACACGATGATGATCTTTCTTCTGGCATTATCCATGATGGTCGCGATGGCTGCCTCGGCAATCATACTGCTTCTTGAAGAGAACGAAGCCAAGCGCCAGCGCGTGCGTCAGGTCGCATTCGATATCAACAGCCTGCGCAACATGCGCTCGCGCTGAGTATCAACGGTCGAGTTCGCGCTCAAGCGTTGGAGCTCGCTGCCAAAGAGTTTCGGTGATCGCCAATTCCTCCAGTCTTGGCATCTGAAAAAGGCCGATGGTTCCCGCCATCGGCCTTTTTCATTGTTCAGAACAAAGAGCCGTGCTCCTTGTTATTCTTCAGTGCCGCCCGACGGTGCTGCGCTTTCGGAAGCAGCTTCACCCTCGGTGCCGTTTTCTTCATCGCTATCCGTTTCGGATATACGCTCGACCGAAACGACCTTCTCGCCGTCTGCGGTGTTGAAGATCGTGACGCCCTTGGTGGAACGCCCGGCAATGCGGATACCGTCAACCGGCACGCGGATAAGCTGTCCGCCATCGGAAACAAGCAGGATCTGATCGCTTGCCTCGACCGGGAACAGGGCGACAAGCTTGCCGATCTCGTCGGTCTTCGACGTATCGGTGGCACGGATGCCCTTGCCGCCACGGCCCGAAACGCGGAACTCGTAGGAGGAGGAGCGTTTGCCGTAACCATATTCGCTGACGGTCAGCACCGTCTGCTCGCGTGCTTTCAGTTCCTGATAGCGCTCTTCGGAAAGCTCGGCGTCAGTACCGACTTCCTCGCCGACCACCACGATATCATCCGCGTCATCCGCGCCCTGCGCGCGACGTTCGGCAATCGAACGCTTGAGATAGGCCGAGCGCTCAGCGGCGTCGGCATCGACGTGATGCAGGATCGCCATGGAGATGACCTTGTCGCCATCCGCCAGATTGATGCCGCGCACGCCGATGGAGTTGCGGCCTGCGAAGACGCGCACATCGGTCACGGGGAAACGGATGCACTGGCCACCGGCGCAGGTCAGAAGCACGTCGTCGAATTCCGTACAGGTATCGACCGAGAGGATTTCATCGCCCTCGTCTTCGAGCTTCATCGCGATCTTGCCGTTGCGGTTGACCTGAACGAAGTCCGACAGCTTGTTGCGGCGAACCGTACCGCGCGTCGTGGAGAACATGACGTCGAGGTTTGCCCAGCTATCCTCGTCTTCCGGCAGCGGCATGATGGTGGTGATGCGCTCGCCCTGCTGCAATGGCAGCATGTTGATGAGCGCCTTGCCACGCGACTGCGGCGTGCCAACCGGCAGGCGCCAGACTTTCTCCTTGTAGACAATGCCACGCGAGGAGAAGAACAGAACAGGCGTGTGCGTGTTTGCCACGAACAGGCGCGTGACGAAATCCTCGTCCTTCGTCGCCATGCCGGAGCGGCCCTTGCCGCCGCGGCGCTGCGCACGATAGGTCGTCAGCGGCACGCGCTTGATGTAGCCTGCATGGCTGACGGTTACGACCATATCCTCACGGGCGATCAGGTCTTCGTCATCCATTTCGGCGCCGCCGAAACCGATTTCGGTGCGGCGTGGCGTTGCGAACTCGTCGCGAACCGCGATCATCTCTTCCTTGACGATATTCATCACGCGCAGGCGCGAACCGAGAATGTCGAGATAGTCGCGGATTTCCTCGCCGATCTTGTTCAGCTCGTCAGCCACCTCGTCGCGGCCGAGCGCAGTCAGGCGCTGCAAACGCAGATCGAGAATGGCACGCGCCTGTTCCTCGGAGAGATTATAGGTGTTGTCGTCGTTCAGCGTGTGGCGCGGATCGTCGATCAGACGGATCAGCGGCGCGACATCGGCTGCGGGCCAACGGCGTTCCATCAACTGCTCGCGAGCAGTCGTCGGATCGGGCGCGCGGCGAATGAGCGCGATCACTTCATCGATATTGGCGACAGCAATCGCAAGACCGACCAACACATGCGCGCGGTCGCGCGCCTTGTTGAGCAGGAACTTGGTGCGGCGCGTCACGACTTCCTCGCGGAAGACGACGAAGGCGCGCAGCATGTCGAGCAGGTTGAGCTGTTCCGGCTTGCCGCCGTTCAGCGCCACCATGTTGCAGCCGAACGAGGTTTGCAGCGGCGTATAGCGGTAAAGCTGGTTCAGCACCACATCGGCAACGGCGTCGCGCTTGAGTTCCACCACGACGCGATAGCCTTCGCGGTCGGATTCATCGCGCAGGTCGGAGATGCCCTCGATACGCTTGTCGCGCACCAGCTCGGCCATCTTCTCGATCATCGAAGCCTTGTTCACCTGATAAGGGATCTCGGTGATGACGATGGCTTCACGGTCGCCGCGCATCGGCTCGATGGTGGCGCGTCCGCGCATGACCACCGAACCGCGCCCGGTCGTGTAGGCGGAATTGATGCCGGCGCGTCCGAGGATGATGCCGCCGGTCGGGAAATCCGGCCCCGGAATGATTTCCATCAGTTCCGACAGTTCAATGGCCGGATTGTCGATCAGCGCAACGCAGCCGTCGATGACTTCGCCGAGATTGTGCGGCGGAATGTTGGTCGCCATGCCGACCGCAATACCGCCTGAACCGTTGACGAGCAGGTTCGGAAAGCGCGCAGGCATGACAACCGGCTCTTTCTCGCGGCCGTCATAATTGTCCTGAAAATCGACAGTATCCTTGTCGATGTCCGACAGGATGGTTTCGGAAAGCTTTTCCAGACGGCATTCGGTATAACGCATCGCCGCCGGGGGATCGCCGTCGATGGAGCCGAAATTGCCCTGCCCGTCGACCAGCGGATCGCGCATGGAAAAATCCTGCGCCATGCGCACGAGGGCGTCATAGATGGAAGCGTCGCCATGCGGGTGATACTTACCCATCACCTCACCGACAACACCCGCCGACTTGCGGTACGGGCGATTATAGGCAAGGTTCATCTCGTTCATGGCGTGGAGAATGCGGCGATGCACGGGCTTCAGGCCGTCGCGCACATCGGGCAGCGCACGGCTCACGATAACGCTCATGGCGTAATCGAGATAGGAGCGCTGCATCTCCTCGATAATGGAAATCGGTTCGATACCGCTAGGGCCGCCGTTTGGGCCACCATTCATATCGTCGGAACCGGGTGGAGGCGTTTGATCTGACACTATTCAGATTTCTTTCTCAACAGAATCGATAAAGTCACTTTATAACGGAAACCAGCAAAAAACGCCAATTTCACGACCTTTTCGGCAAGCTATTTCCGCACGTTAATTCAATGACTTAAAAGATATTCACATAAAGATTGGGCAAGGATGTTGCCCGACCTCGCGCTTTGCATCGACCATGTGCTCGTGATCGTCTACAATCCATGTATCCGATCGAGCATAACATGCCAACAGGAAGGGCGCGTGCAGCATGGGGTTCTACGACACGGTTTTCAGCGCCTTCGTCACCCTGCTTGTTACGATCGATCCGCCCGGACTGGCGCCGTTGTTCCTGGCGCTGACGCCGGGGATGGAGCGGCATCATCGCGGACAGGTGGCGCTTCGCGCCTCTATTATCGGCTTTATCGTGATGGCGCTCTTTGCCATTGCAGGCGCGCAGATACTCGGCATGTTCGGCATTACCATCGGCGCGTTCCGCGTCGCGGGTGGCCTTCTTCTGTTCTGGATCGCCTTTGAAATGATTTTCGAGAAGCGGACGGAGCGCAAGGAAAAGAGCGCCGAGGTTGCGATCACCAAGGACCATATCCGCAACATAGCCGCCTTCCCGCTCGCCATCCCGCTGATTGCCGGTCCGGGCGCGATTTCGGCTATTGTGCTCACCTCAAATTCCTTTGAAGGCGTGGGGCCGAAAGCGGCCCTTCTCGGCGTCATCTTCGTCTGCCTGTTCATCACCTATCTCGTGCTGCTGCTGGCAGAGCGCGTCGACCGGTTCCTTGGCGAAACCGGCCGTTCAATCCTGACCCGCCTTCTCGGCGTCATTCTGGCGGCGCTTGCCGTGCAGTTCGTGGCCGATGGCGTCAAGACGCTTATCACCGGTTAGGCGGATTTCTGCGCCTTCTTGCCGATCATGGCGTGGCGAAGCTTTGACGAGAACCAGTCGATCACGGCAACGGCAATCAGGATCATGACGATCAGGAACGAAACGTCCTGAAGGTTCAAAACCTTGATCTGCTCGGCCAGATGCGCGCCGATGCCGCCTGCGCCGACAATGCCGATGATCGTTGCCGAACGGGTATTCGACTCGAAGAAATAAAGCACCTGACTGCCGATCAATGGCAGAACCTGCGGCAGGACGCCGAAGCGATAGCCATGCAGCCTGCCGCCACCCGATGAGACCACGCCTTCGACCGGCTTCTTGTCGGCGCCCTCAATGGCTTCCGAGAACAGCTTGCCGAATGCGCCGAAATCCGAGCAGGCAATGGCGAGAATGCCGGCGAACGGCCCAAGCCCTACCACCGAAACCCAGATCAGCGCCCAGATCAGCGTGTCCACGCCGCGAATGGTGTCGAGGAAGCGGCGAATGCCGAAATGCACGAATACATTGGGAATGATGTTCTTCGCCGCCAGAAAGCCGAACGGGAAGGCAAGGATCGCCGCCAGCAAGGTACCGAGATAGGCAATTGCCAGCGTTTCCATCATCGACCACAGATAAAGGCTGAAACGCCCGCCGGAGGACGGAGGCATCATCATCAAGGCGAAATCGCCGAGGCGACCGAGTCCGTTCAGAATCCGCAGCAGCGAAAAATCGAGCCAGTAAAAGGCGAACCAGACCGAGGCGATAAGGGCTACGGTCAAGATCGCCAGATTGCGCCATGTGCGGCCATTGCCGAACAGATCGGCATATTCGGCCCTCAGTTCTTTTTCGTGCGCCTGTGCCTCACGGGAGAGACTTTGTGCTACATCAGTCATGGTAATCTCCCAGTCTAGAGCATTTCCTGTTTTGATTGAATCATTGGAAATGCTCTATTTGTTTGTTTTTATCGCATGTCTTTGACCCGAAACCGGTTCCCACTTCCGGGAGACGTGCTCTAGCCAATACGGCCAAGAAGCGCGTGGCGAACTCGCTGTGTGACGAGATCGATGACGAAGATCGTCACGATGATAAGAAGCAGGATGGCGCTGACATCGCTGTAATAGAACTGGCGGATCGAGGTGAGCAGTTCCTGCCCGATGCCGCCCGCCCCCACAAATCCCATGACGGAAGCGCCGCGCACGTTGATTTCAAAGCGCAGCAGGCCATAGGAAGCAAAATTCGCGGCCACTTGCGGCAGCACGGCAAAGCGGATGACCTGCAGGCCGGAACCGCCGGATGCGCGAATGCCTTCCACCGGTCGCATGTCGATATTCTCGACGACTTCGGAGAACAGCTTGCCCAGCGCTCCTGTCGTGTGCAGCATCAGCGCCAGTACACCGGCCATCGGCCCAAGACCGAAGGCGATGACGAAAAGCAGCGCGAAGACGATTTCGGGAACCGTGCGCAACAATTCCAACCCGCGACGGACGACGAAGCGTACCGTGGAATTGGGGGCCATGTTTGATGAAGCCGCGAATGAGGCAGCGAAAGCAACGACTGCGCCGATCAATGTCGCCAGATAGGCGATCAGCAGCGTCTCGAACAGCATCTTCAGCCAGCCGCCGAGGTTCCAGTACCAGGCGGCGAGATCGCCCCAGAAATTGGCAATGGTCAGATCCGGCAGAATGCGGCCGAGATAGCTTGTGAAGCGAAATAGATTTTCGACCAATGTGCCGGGCCGAACATCGGCAACGACGGAGGCAGCAATAGCGACAAGGACAAGCGCAAGGAGAAGCGCGATACCGTAGAGCCGCCGTTTGCCGACTTCCCTGCGATAATCGGCAAGCAGGCTCTTTGCACCACTGCCGTCGAGTGAGGATACCGTCATGCGAGATTCCCTAACAAAAGTGCCCGAAGCTTTTGCGGCTTCGGGCACTTCAATTGTTCTACGGATCAGGACTTGCGAGCCTTGTCGTTGAACTTGAGCATTTCGATGATCGGCTCGTAGTCCTTGGCTTCGGTGGCTACGAATTCCTGATCCTTGCCGTCGGAAAGAGCATCAAAGCCAGCCTTGTCCTTCTTCGGCATGTCGAGGAAAGCCTGTTTGATGTCGGCCTTCAGCTGGTCCGGCAGGGTGCTGAGAACAGCGAACGGGCCCTCAGGAAGGAAGTCCGACTTGAAGATGATGCGGAAGTCGTCCTTCGTCAGTTCCTTGCCGTTGGCATCCTTCAGAACGCCGCGGCTGACCATGCGGGTCAGGTTGGAATCGTTTTCCGAGTTCCAGGAGTTGGCAGCGGCATCGGCGGTGCCCTGCGCCAGAGCGAGAACTGCGTTTTCGTGGCTGCCGGCGAAGAAGTTCTTACCGAAGAACGTATCGACGCTATAGCCTTCGCGGTTGAGGAAGAAGCGCGGCGCATTGTTGCCCGAAGTCGAGTTCGGATCGACGAGAGCAATGGTCTTGCCCTTCAGGTCGTCCATCTTCTGGTACGGGCTGTCGGCGCGAACATAAACGACCGAATAATAGCCGTTGACGCCGGTATCGTGGCGCTGGTTGACGAGCGGCGTGGTTTCGACGCCAGTCATGACGGCGCGGGCGTAGGACGCCGGGCCATAGAATGCGATCTGGATGTTACCGGCGCGCTGGCCTTCGATAACGGCTGCATAGTCGTTGGCGACGCGCAGCGTTACCTTGGTGCCGAGTTCCTTGCCGAGATAGGCAGCGAGCGGCGCATAGCGGTCGGACGTAGTCGAGGCGTTTTCCGCCGGGATCACGCCCAGAACGATTTCCGGGTAGTCCTTGCTCCAGTCAGCAGCCTGGGCATTGAAGGTCATCGTAGCGGTGAGCGCGACAGCCGCCAGAAAGGTTCTACGGTTAAGCATGAGTATCTCCTGTTAATCCCCGATTGGAGTGTATTTTTCCGACGTTCAGAGCGGGATGTCCTAAACTTGAAATGTCATCTCGCTTTGAGTTCGTTTGAGCATGATTTATCCGAAAACCGGTTCCCACTTTTCGGAATCATGCCCTAGGCGGAAAGCTGGCGCAGAACGGCTTCGGCCGACTGCGGAACTGGCATTGGCAACGGTTCGTCCTGCTGCTCATCGGCATCGATGACGTCAGCGGCTTCCATGCCGTAAAGGTCGCGAGCCGCCATTTCAGTCAGCATCGACGGCGTGCCCCGGAAGACGATCTTGCCGGCAGACATGCCGACCAGACGGTCGCAATAGCTGCGCGCAATATCGAGCGAGTGCAGATTGCAGAGAACCGTGATGCCGTATTCGCGATTGATGCGGCGCAAGGCGTCCATGACGCTGCGGGTGTTGCGCGGATCAAGCGATGCAATCGGCTCGTCTGCGAGAATGATGCGCGGCTGCTGCACAAGCGCACGGGCAATCGCCACGCGCTGCTGCTGGCCGCCCGACAGCTCGTCGGCGCGGTGCGCCGCAAGATGCGCAATGTCGAACTGCTGCAAGGCGGAAAGAGCGATCAGGCGTTCCTCATCGCTCCAGATGCGCAGAAGCGACTTCGGCGTCGAAACATAGTTCAGGCGACCCATCAGAACATTCGTCAGAACATCGAGGCGATCAACCAGATTGAAATGCTGGAAAATCATCGCGCATTGCGCGCGCCAGTCGCGCAGCGCCGAGCCCTTCAGGCCCGTGACGTCGCGACCGTCCCAGTGAATGGTCCCCTCTGAAGGCTCGACGAGACGATTGATCATGCGCAGAAGCGTCGACTTGCCCGCGCCCGAGCGCCCGATAATTCCCACAAACGTGCCCGGCTCGATTTCAAGGTCCACCCCCGAAACCGCCACCTTGTCATTATAGCGGCGCGTTATGTTTTTCAGTTGAAGCATGAATTCTTCTCCATTCATGCTCACTCTGAATTGCTTCCATGACACTGCAATGAAAGCATAATGACGTTTGTGTAAATTTACACGCCACTATAGAAAATCTAATCAAGCGATTGTTTTAACGCTGATTTCTTGCAGATGGTGCAGGAACGCGTTTGTGGATAGGCCGACTTCGCCGGAATTGTCTATTGTGACAACATCTCCCGCACCGTCATCGAAGCTGACTTCACGCGCAAGTCGCGCCGCGATTTCCTCGCGGCTTTCGCGACCGCGCGATGCGAGCCGTTCCGCCAGAACTTCCGGTCGGGCCGTTATTACCACTACCGAACGCGAGGCATAGAGCCTGCGGATATCGCTCAAGACCCGACGCGAGACATTGGCGATAACCACCGTTCCATCCGCGATTTCCCCCTCCAGCGATTTCGGCAATCCATAGCTCAAGCCATGCGCCTGCCAATGCAGGGCGAATGCACCCTCGCCCGCCAATTTCGCGAACGCCGCTTCGTCCAGACTGTCGTGATCTTCCGTTCCCGGCATTTGCGGGCGGGTGATGGTGCGACGCACGAAATGAAAACGCGTGTCGCCCGCAAGAGCCACACGCGCCGCATCCATGATCGTATCCTTGCCGGCCCCGCTGGGGCCGACAACGGCGACGAAACAGCCTTTCGGCCTGTTGGGTTGCATCTGCATCAAAGCACCCGTTCGCCTTCGCGCCACACCGTGCGGACAACCGGAATTGCGCCTTTCGGACGGACACGGACCAGATCGGCGCGCTTGCCGATGGCAATCTCACCGCGATCATCCATGGCCATGGCATCGGCAGGATTCTTTGTCACAAGGCGGATGGCATCGGGAAGCGCAATCGGTCGCTCGCCGGAAGCCAGACCGAAAGCCGACTGAATGAGACTGAATGGAATATAATCCGACGACAGGATATCGAGGCTGCCATTGTCCACCAGATCGCGCGCGGCAATATTGCCTGAATGCGAGCCGCCGCGTACGATGTTCGGCGCGCCCATCAGGATCGAAAGGCCAGCGCCCTTTGAAGCATTGGCGGCTTCCATCGTGGTCGGGAACTCTGCGATCCGCACGCCATGATCGAGCGATTCATCGACATGGGCACTGGTCGCATCGTCATGGCTCGCCAGAACGATGCCGCGCGTTGCCGCCAGCTCAGCAATGGCGCGCCGGTGTCTGGCGGAATAGGCGTCCGAATCCGCCATGCGCTTCTCACAATGCACCCGGAACTCCTCATCCGTGAGCTTCATCTTGCGCATGTAATAGGTGCGATAGCTCTCAAGATCAACGAATTGCCGCTGTCCCGGTGCGTGATCCATCAAGGATGCCAGTTTTACACGGTCGTCATCCGCGAAAAGCTCGAATGTCTCGAGGCAATCGGCAGAGGAAACTTCGCAGCGCAGATGCAGGAAATGGTCTGCACGCAGGCGATTTTCGCGCACGCCGCTTTCAATCGCGTCTGCAAGCATACGCATATCCTCGCCGACGAAATCGCGGTCATAGTCGGAGCCGACGCGCATCGCGTCGAATACCGTGGTGATGCCCGATGCCGCCACCTGCGCGTCATGCGCCTGCACGGCGGCATCGACATTCCAGCGCACTTTCGGGCGCGGCGCATAGTGGCTTTCAAGCTGGTCGGTGTGCAGTTCGATCAGGCCCGGAATGACGTAATCGCCATCCATGTCATCGCCGCCATTGGCGTTGCCCTGATCGATGGCCGCGATCTTGCCGTCACGGATCAGGATGGAACCGGAAACAATCTCGTCAGCGAGCACGATCCGCGCGTTTTTCAGAACGATTTCATTAGCCATTGGATAGCTCTTTCATCACCGCATTTGTGTTGGCGGCTGTTTCATATTTCGAGAGGAAGGCTTCGATATCGAGCGAGCGAAAATCGTCGAGCGCCTGACGCAGGCGATCATGGCTCCAGTCCCACCAGGCCAGACGGTCAAGTCGATTGCCGGTCGCAGCATCGAAGCGTTCGCGAATGAGACGCGCAGGCACGCCGCCCACAATCGTATAGGGCGCTACGTCCTTGCTTACCACGGCTCCGGCACCGACAACGGCACCATTACCAACCGTCACCCCCGGCAAGATGGTGGAGCCATGGCCAAGCCATGTATCGTGTCCGATCTTCACCGCATTGCCGCGACGCCACTGGAAAAACTCCGTCTCATCCTTTTCTTCCGGCCAGTAATCACCGGCGCGGTAGGTGAAATGATGCAGTGTCGGACGCCATGTCGGATGGTTGGTGGCGTTGATGCGCACGTGGCTGGCAATATTGGAAAACTTGCCAATCTCCGCACACCAGATTTCGCAGTCGACGCCAAGATAGGAATAATCTCCCAGCACGGTTTCCGAAACGCGGCTGCGCTCGCCAATCTCAGTATAGCGCCCGAGTGTGCTGCCGCTGACAATGGCCGTTTCGTGAACCAGCGGTTCCACCGAGAGCTTGGTCATGCCGCCGCCCTCGGAGAGAAAGCCGTTACATCGATGATCCGGTCAGCAACGACCGAGCGCACGTCCTCGTCGTGGAAGATGCCGAGCATGGCGACGCCCTGCTCCTTCTTGGTCTTGATGAGATCGACCACGACCGCGCGGTTCTTCGCGTCGAGCGAAGCGGTCGGCTCGTCGAGCAGCAATACCGGATGATCGGTGATGAAACCGCGCGCGATATTCACGCGCTGCTGTTCACCGCCGGAAAAGGTCGCTGGCGGCAAGGCCCACAGCCTTTCCGGAAGATTGAGCTGCGCCAGAAGTTCGCGGGCGCGGTTCAGCGCCGCTTCCCGATCAACGCCACGCGCAACGAGCGGTTCGGCCACCACATCGATTGCCGCGACGCGCGGCAGCGTGCGCAGAAACTGACTGACATAACCGATCGTATCGCGGCGCACGGCCAGCACTTCACGCGGATCGGCTGTGGCAAGATCCACCGTGCGGTCTTCATGGCGGATCAGGATCGAGCCGCCATTGACCGCATAATTCCCGTAGACCATTTTCAGGATCGAGCTTTTGCCCGCGCCTGAAGGTCCGCCAAGCACGGCGCATTCACCGGCGCGGAGTTCAAAATTGACGCCGCGCACGACCGGAAGTTCGATGCCGCCCTGCAAATGCATGACGAAGGTTTTCGTCACATCGGTGACGGCAAGCGGGGCTGATGTTTGCAACATAGGCATTTTCCACCTCACGCATGAAGTTCGGCTAATTTAGGAACAACATGCAATAAATATCTGTTTTAATTTACTAAACTTGCAGGATCGACGACACCAGCAGTTGCGTGTAAGGCGCCTGCGGGTCATCCAGCACGCGGTCGGTCAGGCCCTGCTCGACAATATGGCCGTCTTTCATGACCATGATGCGATGGGACAGAAGACGCGCAACGGCGAGATCATGCGTCACGATAATCACCGAAAGGCCGAGATCGCTGACAAGACCGCGCAGAAGGTCGAGGAGACGCGCCTGCACCGACACATCAAGGCCGCCGGTCGGTTCGTCCATGAAGACAAGCCGCGGAGCGGTCACCAGATTGCGGGCAATCTGCAAGCGCTGGCGCATGCCGCCTGAAAAGGCGCGCGGCTGATCATCAATGCGGTCAGAGGCGATTTCGACACGTCCGAGCCATTCGGTGGCCGTGTTGCGAATATTGCCATAGTGACGTTCACCGACCGCCATCAGACGCTCGCCGACATTGGCGCCGGCTGAAACCGTCATGCGCAATCCGTCTGCCGGGTTCTGGTGCACAAAGCCCCAGTCCGTCCGCATCAGGAAGCGGCGTTCCGCCTCGCCAATCTTGTAAAGATCGCGAAATTCACCGTCACGCATCCGGTATTCAACCGTGCCGGAAGTCGGTTCCAGACGGGTGGCCAGACTGTTCAGCAGCGTCGTCTTGCCGGAACCGGATTCCCCCACGATTGCCAGCACTTCGCCCGGCCACAGATTGAAGGAAATATCCGCGCAGCCACGGCGATTGCCATAGAATTTCGACAGGCTGTTCACTCTCAGTAGAGGTTGCTCGCTCATTGCGCGGCCTCCTTGTTTGCTGCCAGATGACCGAAATGGCCGTTGGCCTGACGGTCCTCACAAAAATCGGTGTCGGAACAGACGAACATCGAGCCACCGCGATCATCCAGCACGACTTCATCGAGATAGACACCCTTTGCCCCGCAAAGCGCGCAGGGTTCCTTGAACTTCTGCACCTCGAACGGATGATCCTCGAAATCGAGGCTCACAACATCCGTATAGGGCGGCACGGCATAGATGCGCTTTTCGCGACCGGCACCGAAAAGCTGCAAGGCGGGAGACATATGCATTTTCGGATTGTCGAATTTCGGCGTCGGCGAAGGCGCCATCACATAACGCCCCTCGATCATCACCGGATAATCATAGGTCTTGGCGATATGGCCGTGCCGCGCAATGTCTTCGTAAAGCTTCACGTGCATGAGGCCATATTCGGCGAGCGCATGCATCTTGCGCGTTTCGGTTTCACGCGGCTCCAGAAAACGCAACGGTTCGGGGATCGGCACCTGATAGACGATCACCTGCCCTTCGGTCAGCGGATATTCCGGAATGCGGTGACGAGTCTGGATGATCGTCGCCTCGCCCGTATGGGTGGTGACGGCGACATTGGCGGTTTTCTGGAAGAAAGCCCGGATGGAGACAGCATTGGTGGTGTCGTCGGCACCCTGGTCGATGACTTTCAGCACATCATCCGGCCCGATGATGGAGGCCGTCACCTGCACGCCGCCGGTGCCCCAGCCATAAGGCATCGGCATTTCACGGCTGGCAAACGGCACCTGATAGCCGGGGATCGCGATGGCCTTCAGAATGGCGCGGCGGATCATCCTTTTGGTCTGTTCGTCCAGATAGGCAAAATTGTAATTGGCCAGATCGCTCATTCTGCGGCCTCCTTTGCCAAACTTTCGGTGTCGGTGTTTGCTTGCTCATATTCCGCACGCATACGGCGGATGAGGTCGAGTTCGGCTTGAAAATCCACATAATGCGGCAGTTTCAGATGTTCGACGAAGCCGGTGGACTGCACATTGTCGGAATGGGAAATGACAAATTCCTCATCCTGCGCGGGAGCGGTCACATCCGTATCGAATTCGCGCACGCGCAGTGCACGGTCGCAGAGCGACATGGACATGGCCTTGCGCTCGCTCTGGCCGAACACCAGCCCATAGCCGCGCGTAAACTGCGGCGGCTGCTTGGCCGAACCCTTGAACTGGTTGACCATCTGGCACTCGGTCAGCTGCACGCGGCCAAGCGAGACGGCAAAGCCAAGCTCCGGCACGTCGAACTCGACTTCCACTTCGCCGATGCGGATTTCACCAACAAAGGGATGCGTGTTGCCATAGCCGCGCTGGGTGGAATAGCCGAGCGCCAGCAGAAAGCCCTCGTCGCCTCGCGCCAATGCCTGCAAGCGCAGGTCGCGCTCCATCGGAAATGTCCACGGTTCACGGGTCAGGTCGCCCGGCTCGTGCCCTTCCGGCAGCGAGCCATCGTCCTCGATCATGCCGTTGACGCCGAGAATATCGGTCACGCGTGGCGTTTCTTCCGGCTCCGCAGGGCGCAGTTCCGGTTCTGGCACCGTCACATCGCCTGCCAGATCGGGATCAAGCAGCCGGTGCGTATAATCGAAGGTGGGCCCCAGAAGCTGGCCGCCCGGCAGATCCTTATAGGTTGCAGAAATGCGGCGCTCGATCAGCATTTGCGCGGTTTCCATCGGGCGTGAATAGCCGAAGCGCGGCAAGGTGGTGCGATAGGCGCGCACCAGAAAGATCGCCTCGATCAGATCGCCGCGCGACTGGCGAACGGCCAATGCCGCCAGTTCACGGTCATAGAGCGAGCCTTCGGCCATGACGCGATCTACCGCCAGCGCAAGCTGCTCGGCAATCTGGTCGAGGCGAAGTGCTGGCACCGAACGGTCGCCACGGCGACGGTCATCGAGAAGACGGTGGGCATTGCGGATGGCTGTTTCGCCACCCTTTACAGCAACATACATTTTCAGCCCTCCAGAGCGGAAATCCGGGTTGTGCGGGGAAGTGCTGCAACAGCGCCGTCGCAGACCAGAACAAGATCAACGCCGAGTGGATATTGCGCCCCGTTCTCGCGCCATTGCCGGATGAAATCCTGCGGCAGTCCATCGACATGCAGCTTGCGCTCGCCATCGATGCCGGGGCCTTTCAGCAAAAGCCCCTGCCCGCTATTCAGCGACGCGACAGCCAGCACAACGGTTGTGGAACGATCGGGAAATTCCGGCTCGCCCTGCGAAAACTCCGCCAGCAGCGGCAGCAGCGATACGTCGCTGGCAAGCGCGAATTGCGCGGCATCGGCATTTTCGACACGCGGCGCGCCGGTGTGGAAAGTAAGCCAGGCGGTTGCATTTTCATTGGCCGCTATCGCCGCATCGCACCAGACTGTCGCATCATGGTCGAGCAGGGTTGCCGCGATAACACCCAGTTCCGGCGTCAGCGGCTGCGGCGGCGTGGCAGCTACGGCCAGCGAATAGATGCGGCCGGGATTGGCCATAGCGTGCATGATGGCATGAAAAACCGACTGCGCATCCGTCACCGGATTAGCCAGACCGCCTTCAAATGCTGAAGAAGAAGGAAGCATCAATTGTCTCCCCGAACCATTGTAAAGAAATCGACCTTGGTGGCGGCGGCTTCGCCGCGCCGTGTGGCATCAGCCTCGTCAAGCCGTGTGCGCAAAACATTCAGAACTTGCGTTTCCACCGCATCGCGGCGGCCTTCATCGAGCCAAAGCGCATCGAAGAGAGCGGCAAGGCGCGCCTTTTCCTGATCGCGGCCCAGCGCATAGGAGTGGCCGACCGAACCGTTGGAAAGCCGCACCGTGGCGCGGGTCACTGTTGCCTCACCAACATTGAAGGGAGCGCCGCCACCGCCGATGCGGCCGCGCAGCATCACGAGGCCGGTTTCCGGCCCGCGCAAAACCTCGAATTCCGGCTTGTCGGACCATGCCTGCCACAAGGCTTGCAATTCTTCGCCGCTTGCCCGCGCAAGGATCGCCATGCTCGCCCGCCGTGCGACTTGAACCGGATCCGGCACGGCGTTCGGCGCCTTTCCGCTTTCTGTGGTGGAACCGGGTCCGCTTCCCTTCGTACTTTGCTCCGTACCGTGCATGAGCTTCCCTGCCCTCAAATCCTGTTGACGCCATCCTGTAAATTGTCTAGTTATATAGACAACTATACAATACCCGAATGAATACACCCTGCCAATGACAGGACGATGACAGTTGATGACAAAGGCACTGATGAAAAAGAGCGGGCGAATTGAGAGAAACAGCGGCGTGGCGATCTGGCGGCAGATTGCCGATGAGATACGCGGCGACATCATGGCGGGCAAGCTTCAGGCTGGCGCGCGTATGCCTGCCGAGATGGAGCTGGCCGAGCGGTTCGGGGTCAATCGCCATACGGTGCGCAGCGCCATCGCAGCGCTGACGCAGGAAGGCGTGCTGCGAGCCGAGCAAGGACGCGGCACTTTCGTTGCCAACGCAAAACGCCTCACCTATCAGATCGGGCGCCGCACCCGCATCTCTCAGTCGCTCGCCTCGCAGGTGCGGGAAATGCAGGGGATTCTGCTGGCATCGGGCACGGAAGCCGCAACCCGGGAAATCGCAGAGGCGCTTGAACTGCACGCCGGCGATGAAGTGATCCGCCTTGAAACGATGCACAACGCCGATGGATACCCGATTTCGATAGCGACTCACTGGATCGATGCGGTGCGCTTTCCTTCCTTTGCGCAGGATTATGCGAAAAGCGGCTCGATAACGGCGGCATTCAAGGCTGCCGGGATTGGCGATTATCTGCGAAAGTCAACCATCATATCGGCCCGTCATGCCGGCCCGGAAGATCTCAGAAACCTGAAATTATCACCCGGCGCCATCGTCGTGACAGCGCGTGCGGTGAACGTCGATACGGGTGGAAAGCCGATCCAATATTCCCTCTCCCGTTTTTCGGCTGACCGGATGGAATTCTCTATCGAGAATGACGAGAACAGTTAAGAATCACGATTCCTCCATGCATCGACTACAGCGGAAAGTTTCAATGACCATTACGATCTATCATAACCCCGGATGCGGCACCTCGCGCAATACGCTGGCGATGATCCGCGCCAGCGGCGAAGAGCCGGTCATCGTGGAATATATCCAAAATCCACCCAGCCGCGAACGTCTGCTCGGTTTGCTTGCGGCGATGAACCTGACGCCGCGTGAACTGCTGCGCGAAAAGGGTACGCCCTATGGCGAGCTTGGCCTGTCCGATCCGAAATGGACCGATGACGAGTTGATCGATTTCATGATCGCCCATCCGATCCTGATCAACCGGCCGATTGTCGAAACACCGCGCGGCACAAGGCTTTGCCGCCCTTCCGAACTGGTTCTGCCGCTCCTGGAAAACCCGGTTGCCTCCTTCACCAAAGAAGATGGCGAGCAGATCACAATATGATGGGTCGTTTACGGAAGGGGCGGAATCTTACGTTAAGATTTCGACCGCCGATATTCACCGGTCAGATTGATGTGCTCCATGGGGGAGACATGGCCAGCGGATGAGATGATAGCGCAGGACGCATAATTGCAGGGCGCACCTAAACCTGTTGTATGGGCGGCGGTGCAGCTTGATGTGGCCGAGATCTTCATCACTTAACGTCCGAGCAAATCCATTTGCGAGGTCGGCAGATGCCCCAGTCCTTTTGCTGATTGTTGAGAGTGACGTGTGGCATCCGTGTTCCTTTATCAAAATTCGATGATGTTCAAGATGCTTTGTTTAAGCGGCTGGTTGAGATACGTTTACAGCTCTCCAATGTGAGCGCGCCCGCCTTAAACCATCGTTTGTGCAACAGGGAATATCAGGCAATGAAGCAACGTGATCCAGATGAGAACGGCTGGCTTAGCTCCTCTCAAGCATGGATCGACAGAATGCCGGATTCAGGCGATTTCGCGCGCGAGTTCGTGCTGGACAAGCCGATGCTGGAACGATCTGAATTGTCGGGCGCGGCAAAAATGTTGGATATCGGCTGCGGCGAAGGACGGTTTTGTCGCATGGCAAAGAGGATAGGTATCGATGCTATCGGAGTTGATCCAATCGAACCGTTTATTGAAAGAGCACGAAAGCTTGATCCGTCCGGTAAATATCTCAACGCTTTTGCCGAGAAATTGCCTTTCGGTGATGAAGAGTTTGACCTCGCAGTATTCTACCTAACCCTTCTCGATATCGACGACATTCACATGGCGATTCGAGAAGCCACCCGCGTTCTCAAGCCTGACGGAAGAATTCTGATCGCAAACCTCACAAGTTTCTTCACTTCCAATGGCACAATTGGGTGGATCAAAGGCGAAGACGGCCGTGTGTATCATCCTCTTGGAAACTATTTTAGGGAACGTTCGGAGTGGTTTGAATGGGATGGGTTACGAGTGCGCAACTGGCACCGCCCGTTGAGCACATATATGTCCGTATTGCTGGGTGAAGGCCTGAAACTGACGTTCTTCGATGAACCGAGACCATCCAGCGGTCCACAAGACAGGGTGGAAAGGTATCTCACGACGCCATTCACCATGATCATGGAATGGCAAAAATGTTAATTGACTACGACGCACTCTAAAACGGATGGGGTTCTCCGTCGCTTGATCTGCAATACGATGTGCTTGGGTGCCGCCGGCGTTGACCAGCTAACTGCATGTCTTTAGCGTGGAATTCCGCCCCTCTCAGACGCCTCACAGGAGAACCAATCACGCTGACGATTTCAGCCAGCGGAGCCGGCTATTCTCGCCGATACTTCTACTTGATCCCGCAATGGAAAAGGCGCTGAAAAACAGCGCCTTATCGTCTTTTTCTTATAGAATGGATGATGCCGGCTCTCAGAACGGGATTTCGTCGTCCAGATCACGCGAGAAACCGCCGCCGCTGCCGCCCGAAGATGGACCGGACGAGCCAAAATCACCGCCGCCGGAGTAATCCGACATCTGGTTGCGGTTGCCGCCTCCGCCGAACGAACGGCCCTCACCGCCGCCTTCGCCGCGGCTGTCGAGCATCTGCAACTCGCCGCGGAACTTCTGCAGCACAACTTCCGTCGAGTAACGGTCATTGCCGTTCTGATCCTGCCATTTGCGAGTCTGGAGCGCGCCTTCGATATAAACCTTAGCGCCCTTCTTCAGATACTGCTCCGCGACCTTGGCAAGGTTCTCGTTGAAAATGACGACGCTGTGCCATTCAGTGCGGTCCTTGCGTTCGCCGGTCTGACGGTCGCGCCAGCTTTCCGACGTTGCAATGCGCAGATTGGCAACCACGTCGCCCGAGTTCAGGCGACGGATTTCCGGATCGGCACCAAGATTGCCGACCAGAATGACTTTGTTGACGCTACCAGCCATCGAAAACTTACTCCGGGTCTCGCACGCGCTCCCTTTCCGCACGTCCTCGCACGGACAAGAGGCGCTTTCCAAATGAAAGCTCAGGCGCAACGAGGCACCATCGCCAGAAACTCAATGCTCACCTTACAGGACTGGCTCAATGAGCGCTCAATCCGGCGCGGTGAATTTGTCAATGTCCACAGAGTTTATGTTCTTGTTTTGTTCAAAATGCAACCTTTGACATTGAAAAGACATGCGTATGCCACAATTTTTCAAGGAATTTTGTACCGTCTGCCCTGCTGAAAATGCAGTTTTCCTCATTTCAGTGTGAAAAACCGCATCTGCCTTAATTTCAAGACAGCCTTCGCGCTTCATGAATCGACAACCGCAGATACTCCACGAGACCGTTCAGACTTCCAAGGAAAAGCCCTGCCGCTCACTGTATCTTTGGCGCGCAGGGCTTGGGTTTGAGCAATGCTCTTGTGCCGACAATAATTCGCCAGCAGATCTTTTCGGATGGCATGACACGCGGTCATTGACCTTCCGCGCAAATTCAGATTTTCGGCAATCGCAGTTTCGATCAACGATGCATCATTCCTTGCGAAAAGATGCTGCCGCGACCGAAATCGATTGTGCTTTCATCCTTGTGAAAGCTAGGCAACGTAGTCAGGTGGACTCATGCTCCTTACCTCCCTACTGGGTCTCCCGCCTCCTGCGGACCTCTTGCCGACGCCGCGTCATCCCTCCGCGGCACCTCTCCGCTGTCAGCGAGTAAGGGTAGTCTGCTCCTGTCAGGAGTGACAGTCAACGCTCTTGCGTTCACATTTCGTATCGCCTATCAGAAGGCTGGTTGTTCGATATTTGTTCTAGTGATAAGAGTGCAGCGATGAATGACCCGAGACCCCTTCTTATTGGAGGGTTCCACCCCATATTAGAAACCGGCGCGACGTGTTTCACCATCCGGCGCCGGTTTATCCATGGCATCATGATCAGGCAGGACGCGGAATGAGCGATCAGAAATTCATTTCCATACGTGGCGCGCGCGAACACAACTTGAAGAATGTCGATCTCGATCTGCCGCGCGACAAGCTGATCGTGATGACGGGTCTTTCGGGCTCGGGCAAATCCTCGCTTGCCTTCGATACGATCTATGCGGAGGGCCAGCGCCGCTATGTCGAAAGCCTTTCGGCCTATGCGCGCCAGTTCCTGGAAATGATGCAGAAGCCGGACGTCGACCAGATCGACGGTCTGTCGCCCGCCATTTCCATCGAGCAGAAGACGACGAGCCGCAACCCGCGTTCGACGGTCGGCACCGTTACCGAAATCTACGACTATATGCGCCTGCTCTTTGCGCGCGTCGGCGTGCCCTATTCACCTGCGACCGGCCTTCCCATTGAAAGCCAGACGGTGAGCCAGATGGTCGATCGCGTCATGGCGCTGGAGGAAGGCACCCGGCTTTACATCCTTGCGCCCATCGTGCGCGGCCGCAAGGGCGAATACAAGAAGGAGCTGGCGGAGCTTCAAAAGAAGGGCTTTCAGCGCGTCAAGGTAGACGGCACCTTCTATGAAATCGCCGATGTTCCGGCGCTCGACAAGAAATACAAGCACGATATCGATGTGGTGGTCGACCGTGTGGTGGTGCGCGCGGACCTTTCGACCCGCCTCGCCGACAGCCTTGAAACCTGCCTCAAGCTTGCCGAAGGTCTGGCCGTTGCCGAATTCGCCGACAAGCCGCTGCCACCCGAAGAAACGGCGGAAGGCGGCGCTGCCAACAAGTCGGCCAACGAAACCCACGAGCGGATTCTTTTCTCGGAAAAGTTTGCCTGCCCGGTGTCCGGCTTCACCATTCCGGAAATCGAGCCGCGCCTGTTCTCGTTCAACAACCCGTTCGGCGCTTGCCCGACCTGCGACGGCCTCGGCACGCAACAGGCTATCGATCCGAACCTGATTGTCCCTGACGAAACGGCCGCCTTGAAGGATGGCGCGATTGCGCCGTGGGCGCGCTCCTCTTCGCCCTACTACAACCAGACGCTGGAAGCGCTTGGCAAAGCCTATGGCTTCAAGATCGGCGCAAAATGGGCTGATCTCTCGGAAGAAGCGCAGCAAGCCATTCTTTATGGCACCAGGGGCAAGGAAATCACCTTCCAGTACGATGACGGCTTGCGCTCCTACCAGACGACAAAGCCGTTCGAGGGTGTCATCCCCAATCTGGAACGCCGCTGGAAGGAAACCGATTCCGCCTGGTCGCGTGAAGAAATCGAGCGCTTCATGGCCTCGACGCCCTGCCCGGCCTGCAACGGTTTCCGCCTGAAGCCGGAAGCGCTGGCGGTCAAGGTCGGCATGAAGCATATCGGTGAAATCACCGAAATGTCGATCCGCAAGGCCGACGCGTGGTTCCGCGACATTGATAGCAGCTTCAACGACAAGCAGCGCGAAATTGCCGCCCGCATCCTCAAGGAAATCCGCGAGCGCCTGCAATTCCTCAACGATGTGGGTCTCGATTACCTGACGCTGGCGCGCAATTCCGGCACGCTGTCGGGCGGTGAAAGCCAGCGCATCCGTCTTGCCTCTCAGATCGGCTCGGGACTGACCGGCGTGCTTTACGTGCTGGACGAGCCTTCCATCGGCCTGCATCAGCGCGACAATGCCCGCCTTCTCGATACGCTGCGCCACTTGCGCGATCTCGGCAATACGGTCATCGTGGTCGAACATGATGAAGATGCGATCCTGACTGCCGATTATGTGGTCGATATCGGCCCGGCGGCTGGTGTCCACGGCGGCAAGGTGATCGCTCAAGGGTCGCCACAGGATGTGATGTCCAACGCAAACTCGCTGACCGGCAAATATCTGTCGGGCGCGATGGAGGTTGCGGTTCCGGCGGAACGGCGCAAGATTGAGAAGTCCAAGCGTATCCGGGTGGTGGGCGCGCGCGGCAACAACCTCAAAAATGTCTCGGCGGATATTCCGCTCGGCACCTTCACCGCTGTCACCGGCGTTTCAGGCGGCGGCAAGTCCACCTTCCTGATCGAAACGCTGTTCAAGGCCGCTTCGCGCCGCATCATGGGCTCGCGCGAACACCCCGCGGAACATGACCGTATTGAGGGCCTGGAATTCCTCGACAAGGTGATCGACATCGACCAGTCTCCGATTGGCCGCACCCCGCGTTCCAACCCGGCGACCTATACCGGCGCCTTCACGCCGATCCGCGACTGGTTCGCGGGCCTGCCGGAAGCCAAGGCGCGCGGCTATCAGCCGGGCCGCTTCTCGTTCAACGTGAAGGGCGGGCGCTGCGAGGCCTGCCAGGGCGATGGCGTCATCAAGATCGAGATGCACTTCCTGCCGGATGTTTATGTGACTTGCGACGTCTGCCACGGCAAGCGCTACAATCGCGAAACGCTGGAAGTCCTGTTCAAGGGCAAGTCCATTGCCGATGTGCTGGATATGACGGTTGAGGAAGGCGCGGAGTTCTTCTCCGCCGTGCCTGCGGTGCGCGACAAGCTGGAAACGCTCGTCAAGGTTGGCCTCGGCTATATCAAGGTCGGCCAGCAGGCAACGACGCTTTCCGGCGGCGAAGCGCAGCGCGTGAAGCTTGCCAAGGAACTGTCGCGCCGCGCGACGGGCCGCACGCTCTATATTCTGGATGAGCCGACAACCGGCTTGCACTTCCATGACGTGGCAAAACTTCTGGAAGTGCTGCACGAACTGGTCGAACAGGGCAACACGGTCGTGGTGATCGAGCACAATCTGGAAGTCATCAAGACCGCCGACTGGGTGATCGATCTTGGACCGGAAGGTGGCGATGGCGGCGGCGAGATTGTCGCCGTGGGCCGTCCGGAAGACATTGTGAAGGAGAAGCGCTCCTACACCGGCCACTTCCTCAAGGAACTGCTGGAACGCCGCCCAAAGCGCAGTTCAGAGGCGGCTGAATAAGCCGTAGGCAAAGAGAGTTATTGGCGGAAGCCGGGCTTAGTGCCCGGCTTCTGTCTATTTGAGCAGCTTTAATCGATAACGATCGATCATCCACAAGTGGAGGATCTGTACCGCAATCATTGCGATCAGCACTATGCCCGCCGATTTTGCAGTGTATTTTTCAGGATCATGCTCCGCAGCCCAAATGAATATACCGGCCAACACGGCGTAAAGCACCGGGGCAAAGGCCAGAGCCGGAACGCGCGGTGCCGTCCAGTTAATCCGGCCTGATAAACCCCACTGCATCGGGAGCCGCTCAAGTTCCCCAAACCGGCTGTTCGCAATCACTGCCAGCAGCACGCTTATTGCAAAACCCATTAGACCGACGGCAAGCACAGGCGTCTCCAAATCAGCCAACGATAATTGTCCACAAGGTGCCATGTCGCGACAGCATGTGGAAGCACGTGCCAAAGCTCTGCATATGAAAAAAGCCCGGATAAACCGGGCCTTCTCGACAGCCTTCCGCGATCATGCCGCGATGGCTGGAAATTTGTCGTCACGATCCGTTCGAAGAGCTTTCACTCCCCGGATCATGATTAGCCGTTTACGGCGTCCTTCAGGCCCTTGCCAGCCGAGAACTTCGGCACGTTGCGAGCCGGGATAGCAACTTCCTTGCCGGTCGACGGGTTACGGCCGGTCGAGGCAGCGCGATGCGAAACGGAGAAAACGCCGAAGCCAGGCAGACGGACTTCTTCACCAGCCTTCAGTGCGCCGGTAACAGCAGCGAGTACGGCGTCAACAGCAGTACCGGCATCAGCCTTCGTCAAACCGCCCTTTTCCGCAACTGCGGCAACCAATTCGTTCTTGTTCATTGGCATTTCCTTTCTTTATCTACCGGAACGGATAACGTGACCGGATTGGTCGGAGTTTATTCAAATCGTTTCACAAACCAAGCCTGTCAACGTGAAAAAACCCCGGAAAACCGGGGTTAAACACAGAAATGCCGGGCAATTTGCCCGGCATTTCAATTGTTGGTCCTGATAGACAGCTTCCGGCAGGACTATCGACTGAATCAGAATCGCCTGCCAGAAGTTCATTTCAGCGCGTTGCCAACAAGCAAACTCTTTCTAAGGTTTGCCGGAAAGGCCTTAATGAGCCATTGGAGCGCCAGCCTCTTCCTCGACGGAAGGGACCGGTGTCGCATTTGCGGGCTCCGTCCATTCAATCGGCTCGGGCTCGCGAACCAGAGCGTGCCTGAGCACCTCGCCCACGCGGGAGACCGGAACGATCTCAAGACTGTTCTTCACATTGTCCGGAATATCCGCCAGATCCTTGGCGTTTTCTTCCGGGATCAGAACCTTCTTGATGCCGCCGCGCAGCGCCGCGAGGAGCTTTTCCTTGAGACCGCCGATTGGCAGGACACGGCCGCGCAGCGTGACTTCGCCCGTCATCGCGATGTCCTTGCGAACCGGAATGCCGGTCAGCACGGAGACGATCGCCGTGACCATGGCGATGCCGGCGGACGGACCGTCCTTCGGCGTCGCACCTTCCGGCACGTGCACGTGAATGTCGCGCTTGTCGAACAGCGGAGGCTCGATGCCGAAGTCGATTGCCCTGCTGCGGACATAGGATGCCGCAGCCGAGATCGATTCCTTCATCACGTCGCGGAGGTTACCCGTGACGGTCATGCGGCCCTTGCCGGGCATCATGACGCCTTCGATGGTCAGCAACTCGCCGCCGACTTCCGTCCAGGCAAGGCCTGTCACGACGCCGACCTGATCCTCGCCTTCCGCCTGACCGAAGCGATACCGCTCGACACCCAGATAGTCGGAGAGGTTCTTTTCGGTGACTTTCACCGACTTCTTCTTCGACTTCAGGATTTCGGTCACGGCCTTGCGCGCCAGCGTCATCAGTTCGCGTTCGAGGCTGCGCACACCTGCTTCCCGCGTGTAAAGGCGGATAACATTGCGCAGCGCATCGTCAGTGACCGAAAACTCCTTCGGCTGCAGGGCATGATCCTTGATCGCTTTCGGCAACAGGTGCCGCTTGGCGATCTCGAGCTTTTCATCCTCGGTGTAGCCGGCAATGCGGATGACTTCCATACGATCCAGAAGCGGACCGGGAATGTTCAGCGTATTGGCCGTCGTCACGAACATGACGTTCGACAGATCGTATTCGACCTCAAGGTAGTGATCCATGAAGGTCGAGTTCTGTTCGGGGTCCAGCACCTCGAGCATGGCCGATGACGGATCGCCGCGGAAATCCTGCCCCATCTTGTCGATTTCATCGAGCAGGAAGAGCGGATTGGACTTCTTCGCCTTCTTCATCGACTGGATGACCTTGCCGGGCATCGAGCCGATATAGGTGCGGCGGTGACCGCGGATTTCAGCCTCGTCACGTACGCCGCCGAGCGACATGCGGACATATTCACGGCCTGTCGCCTTGGCTATCGACCGGGCGAGCGAGGTCTTGCCGACGCCGGGAGGTCCGACGAGGCAGAGGATCGGGCCCTTGATCTTGGTCGAGCGAGCCTGCACCGCGAGATATTCGACGATGCGTTCCTTGACCTTGTCGAGGCCGAAATGCTCGTCATCGAGCACTTCCTCGGCAAAATTCAGGTCCTGCTTGATCTTCGACTTCTTGCCCCACGGAATGGACAGCAGCCAGTCGAGATAGTTGCGCACCACCGTCGCTTCGGCAGACATCGGGCTCATGCTGCGCAGCTTCTTTAGCTCGGCCTGTGCCTTTTCGCGCGCTTCCTTGGAAAGCTTGGTCTTGTTGATGCGTTCTTCCAGTTCAGCCGCTTCATCGCGACCGTCCTCGCCATCGCCAAGCTCCTTCTGGATCGCCTTCATCTGCTCATTGAGATAATATTCGCGCTGCGTCTTCTCCATCTGGCGCTTGACGCGGCTGCGGATACGCTTCTCAACCTGCAGAACCGAAATTTCGGCTTCCATAAAGGAAAGCGCCTTCTCCAGGCGCTCGCGCACCGAAAGGATCGACAGCATTTCCTGCTTCTCGGGAATCTTGATCGCGAGATGCGAGGCAACCGTGTCGGCAAGCTTGGAATAATCGTCGATCTGGCTGGCGGCGCCCACCACTTCCGGCGAAATCTTCTTGTTCAGCTTGACGTAGTTTTCGAAGTCGGAAACGACCGAGCGGGCAAGCGCCTCGATCTCGACGGCATCCTCATCCTGCTCCGGCAGAGCCGCAGCATAGGCTTCGTGATAGTCCTCACGGTCCGTAAACCGGGAAACCTTGGCGCGAGCCGTGCCCTCGACCAGCACCTTGACGGTGCCGTCCGGCAGCTTCAAAAGCTGCAGCACATTGGCAATCGTGCCGATTTCGTAAATCGCATCCGGTGCCGGATCGTCATCGGCGGCGTTCTTCTGGGTGGCAAGCAGGATCTGCTTGTCCACGCCCATCACTTCCTCCAGCGCGCGAATGGACTTTTCGCGGCCGACAAAAAGCGGAACGATCATATGGGGGAAAACGACGATGTCACGCAACGGCAAAACGGCATAGAGCCCGTCCGCGCCGCCCGCTTCAGAGCCACCCAACGGTGTCTTCTGTTCAGTACTCGTCATAGTTCAAGTCCTTTCTCAGGTCTTTCAACCTGACTGCCACGTCCGCGCCCCCTTTCGTCATGAGGCAGGTCACGAATGTGCTTCGGTCCATACTTGGAGAGCCGGCCCCGGCAATTCAATAGCCTTTATGGGGATGGCTTTCATAGAATCGTCATCTATCCTGCGCTGTGCCGCGCATTAGTACAATATCCAGCCTGGCCTGTATCCAGATTGCTGCCCTGCAATAATGACAGGTCAAGCCTCACGCAAGCTCGGCACATGAAAAAGGCCGCTTGCGCGGCCTTTTCTGGAGCAAATGCTGCCGCTCAGGCGGAAACATTACCCTTTTCGTCCTGCCGCTCGGCATAGATATAGAGCGGACGGGCGCTGCCATCCACCACATCGCCGGAAATAACCACTTCCTGCACGCCTTCCAGCGTCGGAAGCTCGAACATCGTATCGAGCAGGATCTTTTCCATGATCGAACGCAGGCCGCGTGCACCCGTCTTGCGCTCGACCGCCTTGTTGGCAATCGCCCGCAGGGCATCGTCGTGGAAGCTCAGCTCGACATTTTCCATGTCGAACAGGCGCTGATACTGCTTCACGAGCGCGTTCTTCGGCTCGGTCAGGATCTGCACCAGTGCATCGACATCAAGGTCTTCGAGCGTCGCGATCACTGGCAGACGGCCAACGAATTCCGGAATAAGGCCGAATTTCAGAAGATCTTCCGGCTCCAGTTCCTTGAAGACGTCGCCGATGCGGCGCTCATCGACCGACTTGACGGTGGCGCCGAAGCCGATGGAAGTCTTTTCGCCGCGCGCGGAGATGATCTTGTCCAGACCGGCAAAAGCGCCGCCGCAGATGAAAAGGATATTCGTCGTGTCCACCTGCAGGAATTCCTGCTGCGGATGCTTGCGGCCACCCTGCGGCGGCACGGAAGCGACGGTGCCTTCCATGATCTTCAAAAGCGCCTGCTGGACGCCCTCGCCCGATACGTCGCGCGTGATGGACGGATTGTCCGACTTGCGGCTGATCTTGTCGACCTCGTCGATATAGACGATGCCGCGCTGTGCGCGTTCCACGTTGTAATCGGCAGCCTGAAGCAGCTTGAGGATGATGTTCTCGACATCTTCACCGACATAGCCTGCTTCCGTCAGCGTCGTCGCATCGGCCATGGTGAACGGCACATCGATGATGCGGGCGAGCGTCTGGGCAAGATAGGTCTTGCCGCAGCCCGTGGGACCCACGAGCAGAATGTTCGACTTCGCAAGCTCGATGTCGCTGTTCTTCGACTGATGGGCGAGACGCTTGTAGTGATTGTGTACCGCAACCGACAGAACGCGCTTGGCATCCTTCTGGCCGATGACGTAATCGTCAAGGACGGCCATGATTTCCTGCGGCGTGGGCACGCCCTCGCGGGACTTCACCATGGAGGACTTGTTTTCCTCGCGGATGATGTCCATGCAGAGTTCGACGCACTCGTCGCAGATGAAAACGGTCGGGCCTGCAATCAGCTTGCGCACTTCATGCTGGCTTTTGCCGCAGAACGAGCAATAGAGCGTATTCTTGGAATCGCCGCCGCTGTTGCTGACTTTGCTCATTGCAGTTTCCTTTCAATTGATCGAAACGAACCTTGGGTGTTCAGATCGATCGTTTCTTCCGGTTCGGACCCAGCACTGGAGGAGAAACGCGCCTCCCGCCGGTCACAACAGCAGCAGATACGCGCTGCCTGTAGTTTTGGGCCTGTCATCAACGGCCAGTGGATTCGTCACCGTATGGCTCCCCGACCGAAGGAGCCATCTGGCGACTTTTGCAGAAGCTGCACCGCCGAACAAATGAAAAATAAGTTCCCGGCAAAGATTCGGCATAATCTGACCAAGTTTAGCGCCCTGAACCCCAACAGATGCTTAACGCGGCGCATTAACCATCACGTAGGTGCAAGAATTGGGCCCCTTTTGTGGCAAAGGGCGCTAAAAACAGGTGCGAGCCGGAGATTCCGGCTCTTACTTCGATTCGTCCGCGCCAACGTCGCGCGCTTCGACCACCTTGTCGATGAGGCCGAATTCGAGCGCTTCCTGCGCGGTCATGAAATGGTCGCGGTCGAGCGTGCGTTCGATCGTCTCGTAATCGCGGCCCGTATGCTTGACGTAGATTTCATTCAGGCGGCGCTTCATCTTGATGATGTCCTGCGCATGGCGCTCAATGTCCGAGGCCTGCCCCTGGAAACCGCCCGATGGCTGGTGGACCATGATGCGCGCATTCGGCAGCGCATAACGCTGGCCGGTGGCGCCCGCCGTCAGGAGCAGCGAGCCCATCGAGGCGGCCTGGCCCATGCAAAGCGTGGAAACCGGCGGGCGGATGAACTGCATCGTATCATAGATCGCCATGCCAGACGTCACGACGCCGCCGGGCGAATTGATGTACATGTTGATCTCTTTCTTCGGGTTTTCCGCTTCGAGAAAGAGAAGCTGCGCGCATACCAGCATCGACATACCGTCTTCAACCGGTCCGTTCACGAAGATGATGCGTTCCTTCAAAAGGCGCGAGAAAATATCATAGGCCCGTTCGCCACGGTTGGTCTGCTCAACCACCATCGGGACGAGGTTCATGACGGTTTCGATCGGATCTCTCATTATGGGCCTCTGGATATATTTATGGCGAAGTGAATAGTTTTTGAATCGTGCGTGTTCCATACATAGGGCGTTGCGCCCCTGTTCCGCAAGTGGCGCTCTATTCCCAGTCGGACTCCGGCTTTTCAGGCCGAATGCCGCGCTTCTCGTCCAGCGTTTTGCGAGCCACTTCGGTAAGCCGCGCCTTGATGCGCACGGAGCCGTCTTCCAGATTCTCGCGCTCGACATTGCTGCCATGCTGGTAAATCCAGTCGAGAAGATGAAGCTGGAAAGGAGACAGCACCACATCGACCGCGCCGAGCGAACCCGCTATCCGGGTTTCGATCAGCGAAAGCAACCTGTCAACGCCTTCGCCGGTAATGGCGGAGAGAGGGATAGGACGCCCCTCCTCGCTGCCGGCTGCGGCAAGGCGCAAAGCAGCTTCACGCCCGCTTTCGTCAAGATTGTCGATCTTGTTCCAGATTTCGACGACGCGCTTTGGGTCTTGAGGCTCGATGCCCAGTCCCGACAGAATGCTTTCCACGTCTTCAGCCTGCGCGGCATTGTCCGGATCGGAAATGTCGCGGACGTGCAGGATCAGATCGGCTTCAACCACCTCTTCAAGCGTGGCGCGGAATGCGGCGACCAGATGGTGCGGCAGGTTCGAGATGAAACCCACCGTATCCGACAGGATGACCGTTTCGCCATGCGGAAGGCGAATGCGGCGCAATGTCGGGTCGAGCGTGGCGAAGAGCATGTCTTCTGCCAGCACCTCAGCACCTGTCATGCGATTGAAAAGCGTGGACTTTCCGGCATTGGTATAACCGACAAGCGCCACAATCGGATGCGGCACCTTGCGTCGCTTCTGGCGGTGCAGCGTGCGGGTGCGGACAACCGTTTCGAGCTCGCGCTTGATCTTCAGGATCTTTTCCTGCAGCAAGCGGCGGTCGGCCTCGATCTGTGTTTCACCCGGACCGCCGAGGAAGCCGCCGCCACCGCGCTGGCGCTCAAGGTGGGTCCAGCTTCGGACCAGACGGCCCTTCTGATAGTTCAGATGCGCCAGCTCGACCTGCAAGGCGCCTTCCTTGGTGCGCGCGCGCTCGCCGAAAATTTCAAGGATAAGCCCCGTACGGTCGATAACCTTGACGTTCCATTCCTTTTCGAGATTGCGCTGCTGCACCGGGGTCAACGCGTGATCAACGATCACGAGCCCGATGGCCTTTTCTTTCACAACCTCGGCAATCGCTTCCACCTTGCCCGTGCCCAAAAGGGTCGCGGGGCGAGGATTGGCAACAATGGCGATTTCGGCATGTTCGATATCGAGGCTGATTGCGCGGGCAAGCCCTACGGCTTCCTCAAGCCGCGCTTCATTCGAGCGCTGGAATTCGGGGCGAGCCCCGTCTTCCGCTGACGTACCCGTATTATACCGCTCCGGCAGGATGGGAACGACAACAGCCGCCCTTGTCGGTTCTGGTTCTGACAGTTCAAAGCCCTTGTCCGCATCGGCAGATGTAGGCTTCTTATCCTTGAATTTGGACAATGTTCACTCCGGGACGCGGAAACGCGCTTTATCTGCCCATGCAGATAAGTCACCGCTAAAGCTGTTTCAAATGAAAGACGCCCCGGATTGTTTAAACATGACGAACCGGACAGGCATTGCATGTCCGGCTATCATCAGCAGAAACAAAAACTGGAGCGGACAACCTAGGCTAATTCGCTCCAATGGTATTCGGAAAGCGTCAGGCTTCTTCGCCTTCGAACATCTGCACAGGCTGGCTTGGCATGATCGTCGAAATCGCATGCTTGTAGACAAGCTGCGAATGACCGTCACGACGCAGAAGCACGCAGAAATTATCGAAGGACGTCACAATGCCGGTCAGTTTCACGCCATTGATAAGGAAAATCGTCAGCGAAATCTTCTGCTTGCGTACAGAGTTCAGAAAAAGGTCTTGTAGATTTTGCGATCGTTCAGCCATTGTTTTTATTCCTTTAATCGATCAGCAGCCAGCTCGCGATGTGTTAAACGAACACGCGCATGCACATAAATCAAGCACCGGAGCGTGCAAAACCGATGCCCGACTGCAATTGCTGTGGAAAGACAACTGCTTCGCTATTCAGCTTCGGTTAACAGGATGGGAATCTTTGTGCAACCGTCAATTTCATTAGTCTCGTGCCAAATTCCAGCAGGGCTGATAATAGCGGGACTTCCAATATGACGCCGACCGCAGCATCCGGCAGGAAAACAAAGCTGCGAAGCCTCGCTGTCCCTGAGCTGTCGATCAGAAGAACTCCAGACTGACACGGAACATCTGTTCCACGTGTTTTACCGCGTCGGACGTTGCGAAAATGACGACGCGATCCTTGGGCTTGATCCGCACATCGCCGTTCGGACGGATGACCTGCCCGTCACGATAGATTGCGCCGATTCGCAGGCCTTCCGGCAAGTCGAGATCGCGCAGCGGCGCGCCGACGAGCGAGGATGTTTCCAGAGCCTCGGCTTCGATCAGTTCGGCCATGTCGCGATAAACGCTATAGACCGCACGGATGCGGCCTCGCCGGACATGCTGGAGGATCTTCGAGATCGTGACCGCCTTCGGATTTATATAGGCGTCGATCCCCACCATATGGGTGAAATCCTGATAGGCAACCGTATTGAGCAGCGCCATGTTGGACTTGCAGCCCAGCCGTTTCGCCATGATGCTCGACAGGATATTGACCTGATCCTGATTGGTGAGCGCGACCATCAGGTCGGCATCCTGAACATCTGCCTCCTGAAGCAGGTTCTGGTCGAGCGCGCTGCCGTGCAGCACCATGGTACGCTTCAACTGATCGGCAATGGCGAAGGCGCGCTCGTGCTCACTTTCGATCATCTTGACGCGCGTATGCCATTTGCGGTCCTCGATGGCCTTGGCGACATACAGGCCGATATTGCCGCCGCCTGCGATCACGATGCGGCTGGCTTCCGGCTTCTCATGCCCGAACAGACCCAATGTGCGGCGGACCTGCTCGCGCGTCGTCACGACATAGGCCAGATCGCCCGCATTCAATTCGTCTGAAGAACGGGGGATAAAGAGGCTGTCATTGCGCACCACGCCGACGACGGTTGCCGCAAGATCGGGAAACAGATCGGTCAACTGCTTCAGCGGCGTGTTGATGACCGGACATTCCTCAAGACATTCGATGGCAAGGCCGATGATCTTGTCGTCGGCAAAGCGCAGCACGTCCGTCGCACCCTGCAAGGCGATGCGCCGCAGGACCACCTCGCCCACTTCCAGCTCGGGCGAAATGATCACGTCGATCGGCAGGTTTTCGCGCAGGAAAAGATCCTGATATTCGGCCTTGAGATAAGACTGGGCACGGATGCGGGCGATCTTGGTAGGTACGTTGAAAACCGAATGCGCCACCTGACAGGCCACCATATTGACCTCGTCGGACAATGTGACGGCAATGATCATATCCGCTTCGTCGGCGCCAGCGGCAGCGAGCACGTCCGGCTGCGAACCGTGCCCGACAAATCCACGGACATCGAGCGTGTCGCGCACGATCTCGATATGGCGGGCCGATGTGTCGATAACCGAGACGTCGTTCTCCTCGGCGGCAAGCCGCTCGGCTATGCCGTATCCGACCTGCCCTGCTCCGCAAACGATTACCCGCATGACCGCTCCGTGCGCCCGAACCCTGCTTTCATCATACGCCGAGAGATTTCAGTTTGCGATGCAGCGCCGAACGCTCCATGCCAACAAACTCCGCCGTGCGCGAAATATTGCCGCCGAACCGGTTGATCTGGGCGATCAGATATTCCTTCTCGAAACGCTCGCGCGCCTCGCGCAGCGGAAGCGCCATGATGTGCTGGTCGGATTCCGTCGGCGCACGCGGCAGCGTGTCACCAATTTCAGCCGGAAGAAGATCAGCCGTCACTGGCGCTTCGGGATCGTCGCCGCGCGCCAGAATCATCAGGCGTTCGACATTGTTGCGAAGCTGGCGAAGATTGCCCGGCCAGCTATGCGCCTGCAAAACCGCCATGGCGTCGGAGCCGATCTTGCGCGGCTTGATGCCCGCCTGTTCGGCGATCTGCTTCATGAAATACTCGACAAGTGACGGAATGTCCTCGCGCCGGGCCGCAAGCGGCGGCACCTGCACCGGCACCACCGACAGACGGTGAAACAGGTCTTCGCGGAACGTGCCTTCCGCGATCATGCCTTCGAGATTCTGCGCCGTGGACGAGATGATGCGCACGTCTACTTTCACGCGCTTGGTGCCGCCCACGCGTTCAAACTGCTGGTCGACAAGCACGCGCAAAATCTTGTTCTGCGTCTCGCGCGGCATATCGGCCACTTCATCGAGATAGAGGATGCCGCCATGGGCTTCTTCCAGAGCGCCCACCTTGCGCTCACCGCCGTCCATTTCGGTGCCGAAAAGCTCGATCTCCATGCGCTCCGGCGTGATGGTCGCGGCATTGACCGTCACAAACGGCCCGTTGGCGCGGCTCGACTGCGCATGGATGGCGCGCGCGGCAAGTTCCTTGCCGGCGCCCGATGGGCCGGTAATCATGATGCGGCTATTGGTCGGCGCGACACGCTCGATGGTCTGGCGCAGCTGGTTCATCGCCAGGGACGTGCCGATAAGCTCCAGATGATCGCCGCTGCGCTTGCGCAGGTTGGAAACCTCGCGCTTCAGCTTCGAGGTTTCAAGCGCCCGTTCCGCAATAAGGATCAGACGGTCCGCCTTGAACGGCTTTTCGATGAAATCATAGGCTCCCCGACGGATTGCGGAAACGGCCGTTTCGATATTGCCGTGACCGGAAATCATCACGACCGGCAGTTCGGGGTGCTGTTTCTTGATTTCATCAAGCAGCGCAAGGCCGTCCAGACGGCTGCCCTGCAGCCATATATCCAGAAAAACCAGCCGGGGAACGCGATCGTTGATCGCGGCGAGCGCACTGTCCGCATCGAAGGCCGTGCGGGTTTCGTGGCCTTCATCGCTCAAAATGCCTGCCACGAGTTCCCGGATATCCGCTTCGTCATCAACTACAAGAATATCGGCAGCCATATCAAATCACCTGTCCAGCTATGTTCTTTTCGTCATTATCCGCATTGGTGCCAGCTTCGGCAGCAGGCGCCTGCGGAAAGACCATACGTATCATCGCGCCCCGTCCACCGTGGAAGTCCGGTGGCGCGTCATGCAATTCCAGATGCCCGCCATGATCCTCGACGATCTTGCGGACAATCGCGAGGCCAAGGCCGGTGCCTTTCTCCCGCGTCGTCATGTAAGGTTCGAGCAGCTTCTGGCGGTCGTCGCCCGGCAGGCCCTTGCCATTGTCGATCACATCGACAACCAGTTGCCCATCCGCCTGATAGGAACGGATGAGGATATGCCCGCCATCGCGATCTTCCTTGGGAAGTCCGTCAATGGCTTCGCTGGCATTCTTGATGACATTGCCGAATGCCTGCCCGATCAGGCGGCTGTCGAACGAGCCGACCAGCTTTTCTGAGCCAAAATCGTTCTGGAAACGAATATCGCTGCGGCTGACTTCGACCAGGAAGGACGCCTCGCGCAATGCCTCGCGCATGTCCATTAGTCGCATTTCCGGCTTCGGCATACGGGCAAAGGCGGAGAATTCATCGACCATGCGGCCGATATCGCCAACCTGGCGAATGATCGTATCCGTACACTGGTCGAAAACCTCGCGATCCTCGGTAATCACCTTGCCGTAGCGACGACGGATGCGTTCTGCGGAAAGCTGGATCGGCGTAAGCGGGTTCTTGATCTCATGCGCGATGCGGCGCGCGACATCCGCCCAGGCAGACGAACGCTGCGCCTGCACCAGATCGGTAATGTCGTCCACCGTCACCACATAGGAATGATCTTCGGATTCAGTATCCTCCACCGTCACCTGCACGTTGAAGGTGCGCGCCACGCCGCCGCGTGTCATGCTCACCTGTTCGCGGTGAACGGCGCGTCCTGTCGAGCGGGCGACCTCGAAAGCCTGACCGATCTCCGGGGCTATGCTGGTAAGGTTCCTGCCGACTGCATTTTCAGACGTGACGCCGAACATATGTTCCGCCGAGCGGTTCAGGATGGAAATGCAACCGTCCGTCTCGATTCCGATAACGCCCGCTGTCACGCCAGAAAGCACGGCCTCGGAGAACCGGCGGCGCTCGTCAATCTGGTCCTTGGCGGAAATCAGTTCATTACGCTGGCTCTTAAGTTCGGCGACCATGTTGTTGAAAGTACCGGACAATGCGCCAACGTCTCCATCGGAGGTGCGCACCGGAACCGAAACGTCGAGGTTACCTGCCGCCACATCGTCGGACGCACCAATCAGCAGCCGGATCGGGCGCACCAGCCGGTCGGCGACGGCAATCCCGGTCCAGATCGCCGAAAGCAGAACGATAAGCGTCAGGCCGAAATAGAGCAGCGCAAAGGCGATCTGCGTCGGGATGCGGTTGGCGTCCATTTCCTGATAGCGCTTGGTATTGGCTTCCATCAGGCGCATGGCGTCGAGGATCTGGGAATCGACAGCACGGACCGTATAGAGATAGACGTCCGGTATCTCGCGCATCTTGATGATTGCGCCGACGAAATTACTGTTGCCGGGCGGAATGATGACGGGCTTGCCATCCGGCGCCGTTTTCAGCGCATCCTCGGTCGGCGGCGGCAGGCGATCCTCGACACCGGTATCGCTTTTGACGACCACAGCGCCGTTTTCACGCACCAGAAACGCACCGAGCAGACCGCGGCCACGCGCCTGCAGCGTCATTAGTTCTATGAAAAAATTACGGTCGAGACTGTAAACGGTGCGCTGCGCGTCCAGATCCTGCAACATCGAATAGGAGGTGCTTTGCAGGTTGAGCGCAGTTTCGCGGATATATGCAGTGGTCAGGCTCTGCGATGAGTTCACGATATCGCGCGTGTTGGTATCGAACCAGCGGTCGAGACCGAGGTTGAGCGTGACCGACGCAACGATTGCAACCACGATGGCGGGCACCGCAGCGATCAGAGAAAACAGCGCCACGATGCGGACATGCAGGCGCGACGCGGCCTTTCCAAGCCGCCGGGCCATGACGATACGGTAAACTTCGCGACAAATAAGCAGAATGAGGAACAGGATCAGTGCGACATTGATGATGACCAATGCCAGCGTCACGGTCCGGTCCGGCGTGATCGGGGTAATGCCGATCAGAATTGCAAAGGAAATCGAAGCGGTAACAAGCGCCGAAATGACGGTGATAATGCCAGGCAGGGCCAGAAGCCTGCGCCCCTCGCCGCTTTGCGATGATGGTTTCTCGCCGTTCATGTTCGCCGTCAGATTCGCCGTGTTCATATTAACCATGTTACCCAATAGCGTTGCATCTATGCAACGCATTGTGGCGAAAATGCAACGTTATTCTGTGCGTTAAGCCAACCGGAACATGGGAACACCGAAGCGGCCCAAGAAAGCCGCGTCTTTGAGGCTTTCAGGACTTCAATACGATGCGATTTCGCTGCATAAGAGCGCGCCAAATCCGGATTTCCGGGCTATGCGAAACCGGGAAGGATTCTCCGACATGCGGGACAACACGCTGGATTTCTACAATTCCAATGCGGTCGACTATGCGGATGACGGCAACATGCCGAACCCGAAACTATTCGACTTTCTGAAGCGCTGCACCCCAGGCGGGCGAATCCTGGAACTGGGAACAGGCTCTGGCACCGATGCCAGCGCCATTCTGAACGCCGGATTTCAGCTCGATGCGACGGATGGCTCCTCCGAACTGGCAGCGATCGCTTCGAAACGGCTCGGGCAGCCCGTCCGCACGATGATGTTTGACGAGCTTTCAGCGGTCGAGAAATATGACGGTATTTACGCCTGCGCCTCGCTGACCCACGTGCCCAGGGCCGAACTTGGTCCTGTCATCGAACGCGTTCATGCTGCCTTGGTGAAAGGCGGGATTGTGTGGGCCAGCTTCAAGACCGGCGCGGCTGAAGGCCACGACGCGCTTGGCCGCTATTACAATTATCTATCGTCGCAAGAGTTGCAGGGCTATTGGAACGCCAACGGCTACTGGTCCGGCATCGAAATTGAATGCTGGACCGGCAGCGCCTTTGACAAACGTGTCACCGACTGGGCCGCAGTCGTAGCGGTGCGATAACCGCGAGGAACGGCGTCAGAAATTGAGCCGGGCCATTGCAAGGGAGTCGACAAATTCGCCAGCCCGGAAAGTATCTTGCCGACGTATGCCTTCCGAAACAAAGCCGAACTTTTCATAAAGGCGGATTGCGGGAGCATTGTCGACGTAAACAGTGAGTTCAAGGCGTTTCAGACCAAGCCAGTTGTCGGCAATGTCGATCAGTTCGGTCATGAATGCCGTGCCGATCCCCTTGCCGACATGATCGTCATGTATGCCCATGATGAGTGCTGCGCAATGACTCCGCCGTCCAGCGTGCCGGAGCAAACCAGCGTTTCCGACGATCTTGTCATTGATTGTCGCAACGATAACTGTCGATTCCGGTCCAAGAGACTCCAGCTACTTGCGTGTCGTCTCAAGGCGTTGAAACGGAATACGTAACGTACCAAACCGGAATCCCGGCATGTTCTGCAAATGGGTGAGACCTTCCGCATCTGCGGCTTCCACTGCGCGAATGACGAGATTTTCAGGCCGCATTTGCTCTCCCGTGCCTTTTCAGTTCCTCACTATATTCAATTGGTCCACTGGCAAACATCCAGACATGCGGAGACCGGCTGGCGATTCTTATCGCAAACGCAGCCCTTGGCTGCAGAATAAGTTGCGATTGGCATATTTCCCCGGTCATATGAAGAAATATGAGCGAGCGCGACACTGGAAACCATCAGGCACAGTATTCGGTACATTTTGAACTCCCGTGCTTGGCAAGATCAGACATTGTCCTTGCCGGCAGGAAAATTCTCAATTCCAACAACCGCCTCATGTTTTTATGGAAGCACCGTTTGCGGTAACCATAACAGGCTGAAAGCAATGCCGCCTATGGCGGCATTGCAAAGGTCGGACGGCCAGCGGCCTTTTGCACTTATTTTTCAGGGCCGTAAGCGTCGAAATCAAAGTACTTGTCGTTGACTTCCTTGTACTTGCCGTTAGCGCGAATGGCCTTGATCGCATTGTTGAACTTTTCAACCAGTTCAGGCCTACCCTTCTTCAAGGCAACGCCGACGCCAACACCGTGGATGTTGTCATCGGGCGGATAGGTGCCGACCATCTTGCAGCAGGCGCCATCCGGCGTCTTCAGCCACTCGCTCAAGGTTACGCTGTCATCGTTGACGGCATCAAGGCGGCCGTTGGCCATGTCGAGGCGATATTCCTCTGCTGTCGGATAGGCCTTGATGGTGCTGTCGGTGAAGGCGTGTTCGGCATAATTCGCGTGGGTCGTGGAGACCTGAACACCGATCGTCTTGCCCGCCAGGTCTTCCTTGGTCACGCCCTTGATGTCGGTGTCCTTCGGCGCGGCGATCCCAGGCGGCGTGTTGTAGTATTTATTGGAAAAATCAACCTGTTTCTTGCGCTCTTCGGTGATCGACATGGAAGAAACATAAGCGTCGAACTTCCCGGCCTGAAGTGCCGGAATGGTGCCGTCCCACTCCTGGGTGATGAATGTGCACTCGGCCTTCATCTCCTCGCAAAGCGCCCGTGCGATATCGACATCAAAGCCCGACAGAGAGCCATCCGGGTTGATGAAATTGAACGGCGGGTAAGCGCCTTCGGTTCCGATAATCAGTTTCAGCGGTTCTTCGGCGCTCGCAGCGCCAATTGCCAAACCACCTGTCGTGGCCACGATCCCCACCATCGAAGCTGCCACAGCGATACGCTTTATAACGCGCATTCCAATTCCTCCCATTTCGTATTGGCTTTCCCGGAATTGATCTTCCGGTTCGGCCCCTTGCAAAGGGGAAGATTCACGCCGGCAACGCACATTGCCGACTCGTCATAATTTCTCCCCCGTTGTTATCATTAGATCGTTCGGCGCGGCTTGCACAATGTCTTTTCGTTTGGGCAGAACATCGATGTCGTGCTGGGACTGAGGCACAATTCTTCCATCAGGGATGGACAAGCAAAAACCTCAACAGATCGGTGTCGAAAACGCCTGCTCTTCCCTGACCATCTGCACGCCTGAAAGGATCCGCATGCGATGGATAGCTTAGATCAACCATCCTTCGGTACAATGGCGGCAGTTGATGCCCTTTGTCCACGAGCGCTAGCTTTGGACTCCGCCCCTTTTTGGCCTACTTTCTCAACGATGCGACGCGGGCCTGCTATCAAATGTCAAACCTGTAGCCCGGAATCCATTCGGCGTGCGGAGACAACTTCAGGAAGAATGATGGGACCGTACAAAAATCGGCTTGCAAGATGCTGAAGCGTTTTCCTCGCTTTGCCGGCGGCTCCGCAATAGGGGCTGTCATCGACTATATCGTGACCCTCTGTTCAAGCCATTATCTGAATTTATATCCGTCTGTCGCGCTGGCAATTGCCATGGTTATCAGCGGATCTACGGTGTTTTTCTTCCACGTCCGCATCACATACGGAGACACAACGGGAAACCTGTTTCGGCGCTACGTCCTCTTTATGATTTGGACCTGCCTGATCTTCTTCTTGCGAGCGATTGTCTTGCAGGGTGGCCTGTACACTGGCCTGCCGCTTGCTGTCGTGTTACTCATTGCGCTTGCATTTGTCTCGATACTTAATTTTATCATTTCAACCGTTATCATTTTCGCAAAGAAACCGTCATGAGCGCCAGGACCCTCTGCATCATCATTCCGGTCTATAATGAGGCGGAAGGTTTGGCAGATTTGCTCGCCAAGCTTAACGTGATTGCTGACAGAACAGCTACCGAGTTTGGGATCGCCATCGAATTCATCTTTATCGACGATGGTAGCAGCGATGACAGTTTTACCCTGTTGTGTTGATTGCCACTGAGAACTGACCCGGCGTTTCCACCGAGAATTGGCTCTGACTCATATTTGCTGTTGTTGGTATGCAGACTTTCGCTGGTTCACTGGAAGGATCAGCAATGCAACATCGATTTCAGCGCACGGGTCTCGCACCGGACGGTTTTTTGGTAGATTCAGTGCAGTTCGCCGACGAGAGCGTGCAAATCCTGTTACGATCACGTTCTCCCTCAGGGCTTTGCCCCAGTTGTGGGCGGTCGAGCCGCCGCGTTCAAAGCCGATATCTGAGAAGGCCAGCGGACTTGCCCCTTTGTGGTCGGCGAGTGGAGCTGACGATTGTGGCGCGTCGGTTCTGGTGTGATGCCGTTTTATGTGGGCGGCGCATCTTCTGCGAACAGTTCAATGACGGTGTCCTGGCACGCTATGGTCGGCGGACCCAACGGCTGGAGACAATTGTCCACCACCTCGGTCTCGCGCTTGGCGGCAGGCCTGCGGCGGCCTTTGCCGAGCGCCTGATGGTGCCAGTGAGCAACGACACGTTGCTACGGGTGGTTCGCCGCCGAACGGCTGATCAGAACGATGAGCTAACGGTCATCGGCATTGATGATTTTGCCTTCCGACGCGGCCAGACATATGGAACGATCATTTGCGATCTGAAGCGCCGGCGGCCAGTCACCCTTCTGCCGGATCGTGCGTTGGATACGTCTAGAGCATGGCTTGCCGGACACCAGTCAATATCGATTGTCGCCCGCGATCGGGGCGGTGGCTATGGTGAGGCCATCGCGAAAGCTTTACCTGACGCTGAACAGGTCGCCGATCGATGGCACCTTATGGAAAACTCGAGCCGGGCGTTTCTGGATGCGGTTGGCAAGTCGATGCGCCATATCAGGCAAGCGGTCGGCAGCAACGTCGTTGATCCCAAGCTTCTAACTTACGCGGAAAGGCTACAGTATGAAGGATATCTGCGCCGTCAGGAGACCAATGAGGCGATACAAGGATTGGCCAAGAAGGGAATATCAATTCGGCAGATTGTCCGGCAAACCGGTCATAGCCGAAAACTGGTTCGCGATGTCCTGCGTGGTCAACGCCTCGATGTATTCCGAACGAAGCCGAGTTCGCTGGATAACTGGCTGCCATGGCTTAACAACCGTTGGGAAGAAGGGGCGCGAAACGCCTTGGCGCTGTGGCGCGAGATGAAAGCAAAAGGCTTCCCAGGACAGAGCGGTGTTGTCTCGCAATGGGCACAACGTCGACGTTTGGCTGAGAAGGCAGGCCAGAGCGGATTTGCGCGCACGCCATCGTCGCGGGTTATTGCTCGACTGATGACCGCCGCACGCGATGACCTGGCAAAATCCGAGGCTATCCTTGTCGCGGCAATCGAAGTGAACGTTCCGGAGTTGGTTGCTGCCCGCAAGGCCATTGGGGACTTTCAATCTATGATCCGTTCAAAGTCAGCGGCGAAACTTGAAGGCTGGCTTGAAACCGCCAGGGACAGTTTGATTGGGTCCTTTGTAGGCGGCGTTGAAAAGGACCTCGATGCAGTCCGAAATGCTATCGTCTCCCCTTGGTCGAACGGGCAAACAGAAGGCCAAATTACCCGCCTGAAACTGATCAAACGCCAGATGTACGGGCGCGCAAAACTCGACCTTCTGCAAGCACGGCTGATTGGTACATCATAGGGCTTCTACTTCAGCAAATCTGCGTCAGAGCCAATTCTCAATGGAAATATCAGGCCACGCTGGGTCAGTTCTCAGTGGCAATCAACATTATACGGTCCATCCGCGCGGCGTATTGTATGGTCCAAAGACTCGAATAACGGCAAAAGTTGAAAAGACTCGTCGGATAAGAAACTGGATTCAGGTTCGTAAGGCTAATCGCACCGTGCCATTGTATGGTTCAAAGACTCGGACGCCGCTAAGCGCAAAAAGACTCGCCCGAAACGAAATCGGTTTCAGGTTCGTATGGTCGCTTTCGAATGGAAAGGGGCCATACAGGCCTGTCGCGAGAATAAACGTTGAAAGGTTTATCGGAAAGGAACGTAGGTAAATGTTGGTATGGTCCTACGCATGAAGCGTAAAGCCATACAGGACTGAACGCTGAAGAGACTCGCCCGCAATGAAAGTGGATTCAGGTTTGATATGGTTTACCGCCCCATGCGGTGGACCATACGAGACTTGAACGACTATACCGCCTTCAGGTTGGTATGGCTTTATGCATCATGTATAGAACCATACAGGACTCAGGCGAGGCCAGACGCTTAAAGGCCCCTGCGCCGCAAACGCAGCTTCCGACTCCCAATTGTCATGCTTTTAATCGGATCGCGACTAAGCAAACTCGCCCGAAAAACCGGGACGAAACCCGCCGTGGCGCTACCTATTTGCTACCTAGGCTAAATCAATAATGTTTCTAAGTACTTGATTTTTATGGCGCACCCGACAGGATTCGAACCTGTGACCTCTGCCTTCGGAGGGCAGCACTCTATCCAGCTGAGCTACGGGTGCATAGCCGGAAGGCTCGAAGCCTTTACATGCGCGTTTCTAACCGAACCGCGCATGTGCATCAACGACTTATTTTGAGAAATCAGAGCAAAGTTGCGACAGCTTCCGCTGTTACGAACGCAAGCCCGGGGCCTCCTGCCCCGTCCGCTCGACATATTCCGTATAACCGCCGCCATATTGGTGAATGCCGTCAGGAGTCAGTTCCAGAACCCGGTTCGACAATGCGCCAAGAAAATGCCGGTCGTGCGATACGAACAGCATCGTGCCTTCATAGGCTGCAAGCGCCTTGATGAGCATTTCCTTGGTATCGAGATCAAGATGGTTGGTCGGCTCGTCCAGAACGAGGAAGTTCGGCGGATCGAAAAGCATCGCTGCCATGACAAGGCGCGCCTTTTCGCCGCCCGAAAGCACACGGCACTTCTTTTCGATGTCGTCACCGGAGAAACCAAAGCAGCCGGCGAGTGCCCGAAGCGGCGCCTGCCCCGCCTTTGGAAAGCGCTCTTCCAGCCATTCAAGTATCGTCGCGTCGCCGTCAAGCACATCCATCGCATGTTGCGCGAAATAGCCGAGCTTGACGCTCGCGCCGATATTGACACTGCCCTTGTCCGGTTCGGCAGCGCCGGCAACCAGCTTCAGCAGCGTCGATTTTCCAGCGCCGTTGACACCCATGATGCACCAGCGTTCGCGGCGGCGCACCATGAAGTCAAAACCGTCATAGATCGTGCGGCTGCCATAAGTCTTGTGCACGCCCTTCAGGCTCACCACGTCCTCGCCCGAACGCGGCGCAGGCGCGAAATCGAAGGCGACCGTTTGGCGGCGGCGCGGTGGCTCGACGCGATCGATCTTCTCCAGCTTCTTCACGCGGCTTTGGACTTGCGAAGCATGGGAAGCACGCGCCTTGAAGCGCTCGATGAACTTGATCTCCTTGGCAAGCATTGCCTGCTGACGTTCAAACTGGGCCTGCTGCTGCTTTTCATTCAGCGCCCGTTGGCTCTCATAGAAGGCATAATCGCCGGAATAGGTCGTCAGCGAGCCGCCGTCGATTTCGATAATCTTGGTGACGATGCGGTTCATGAATTCGCGGTCGTGCGAGGTCATCAGCAACGCGCCGTCGTAATTTCTAAGGAACGCTTCCAGCCAGATGAGGCTCTCCAGATCGAGATGGTTGCTCGGTTCGTCGAGCAGCATCACATCCGGGCGCATCAGCAGGATGCGCGCCAGCGCAACACGCATTTTCCAGCCGCCGGAGAGCTTGCCGACATCGCCGTCCATCATTTCCTGCGTGAAGCTCAGGCCCGCCAGAACCTCGCGCGCGCGGCCATCCAGACCATAGCCGTCCAGCTCTTCATATCGCGCCTGCACTTCACCGTAGCGCTCGATGATCGCATCCATCTCGTCCATGCGGTCAGGATCGACCATCGCGGCTTCAAGCTCGCGGAGTTCCGCCGCAACCACGCTGACGGGGCCAGCACCTTCCATGACTTCCGCCACGGCAGAACGCCCGCCCATTTCCCCGACGTTCTGGTCGAAATAGCCGATTGTCACGCCTTTCTCGACGGAAACCTGCCCTTCGTCCGGCTGTTCATCGCCCGTAATCATCCGGAACAGTGTCGTTTTGCCCGCACCGTTGGGCCCCACAAGGCCGATCTTTTCGCCGCGGTTCAAAGCGGCGGACGCCTCGATATAGAGAATGCGATGGCTGTTGGACTTGCTGATATTGTCGATACGGATCATGAAACGGGAGGACTTTGCGAGAGGATGGGAACTTAAGGCGGTCGCGTTGCGGCCACCCTATGCCATGACAGCACGGGCAAGTCACCCCACTTCGCGATTGTGAGCGTGACAGAATGTTCAGGGAATGTTGTGCAGCCACTGCTCGGTCGAGAATTTCTCGATTACGAGCTTTTCCGCCGCCACATATTCCTCCGGCGTGATGGTGCCGCTGACGCCGCCATTGAGGGACACGAAGGTGTCCTTCATGCGCTTGATGACTTCCTCGCGCGGCAGCCCCGTCTGGCTGCGAACCGGATCGACACGCTTGACGGCACTTGCCGTGCCCTTGTCGCTCAATTTCTCGCGCCCGATGCGCAGGACTTTCACCATTTTCTCGGCGTCCATGTCATAGGCCATGGTCACATGATGGAGGACCGTTCCCTTGGAAAAGCGCTTCTGCGCCGCGCCACCAATCTTGCCCTTGGAGCTCGAAATATCGTTGAGCGGCTTGTAAAACGCATCGATGCCAAGCGAATTGAGCGCTTTCAGCACCCAATCGTCCAGAAATGCATAGGAATCGGCGAAGCTCATGTCGCGGACAAGTTCGCCGGGTGCATAAAGCGAATAACTTATGGTGCTGCCAGGTTCAACGAACATGGCGCCGCCGCCGGTCACGCGCCGGACAGTCTCGACGCCAAATTCGCGCGTTGCCTCCATATCGACTTCGTTGCGCAGCGACTGGAACGCGCCGATGATGATGGCGGGGCGTTCCCATTCCCAGAAACGCAATGTTGGCGCGCGGCGTCCGGCGGCGACTTCCTTTGCCAGAACCTCGTCGAGCGCCAGATGCATCGCGGGCGAAACCGCAGGCATTTCGACGATCTGCCACTCAAAATCCCGCCATGTGCGTGCAACGCCCAGTGCGCGCCGGACGGCAATCGCCACCGCTTCGGGGCTGAAACCGAGCATCATGGCATCCGGACGAAGACCCACCCTCACCGCGTCTGCGATCTGCTCCGACGAGGCATCGGCGGAGAGACCTTCAACAGCGTTGCGGATATCCTGCAAAGCCTCATCCGGCTCAAGGAAGAAATCTCCCGCAACCTGCACATCGCTTAAGCGTCCGTCGCGGACATCCAGATCAACTACGACAAGTTTTCCACCGTGGACTTTATATTCGCCGTGCATGTGTGCAGCCTCCCGAACAGTGAACGTGAGTGTTTCATTTCATGAAACCTGCGGGAAAGGAAGCTCGTTCCGAGCAAAAGAGCGGGACTATATTCCAGCTTCAGATGGCGCGGAACGTTGAACAAGCGATGTCTGGCGCGCTTCTTTCGTTTTGTGGCCGACATAAAACCCAACGGCGACCATGGCCGCCAGAACAACGATGATCGATTTGAAACGAAAAGGCAGTCGATGCATTTCATAACCTCATTCTTGCCGCAGCAAACCAGAGCAGAAAATGTTTGTCGACCCCGCCTCATGGAATTCTTAACCAGCTGGCAAAATTCCCATTGGACACAGCACATTCATCCTCTGTTCAAGATACCGGAACTAAAGCATATTTCACCGATATCAGAGGGACTCATCATGATACCTGCACTCAAGACGACCGTTGCTTCAATATGCCTTGGCGGCCTGGTAACCGTCCTCGCCCCGCTCGTTGCGCCGGCATCGGCAGCACAGCTGCAGCGCTGCGCCAGCGAGAACGGAATTTGCCAGCTGCCCTACCCGGCCGAAGTGGTTTACGGCACTGGCGGACGGAATACCTCCCGCTTCATCGACCGCCCGCAGGTCAACTGCTCCAACCGCGTCTTCGGCGACCCCGCGCCCGGTCAAAAGAAGAGCTGCTCCTTCGTCGTACAGGATCGCTGGGACAGGCCGGATCGTCCGGGCCGTCCTGATCGCCGCGATCGTCCGGGCCGGTATGACCCGTATGACCGCTACGAAGATCGCGACCGTGACCGTGACCGTGACTGGAGTCGTTGCGCAAAGGAAGGCGGTTTCTGCGATTTTTACGGGCGCAAGCGCGTCCGCTACGGCGCCGAGGGCCGCTTTACTGAAGGCGTGTTCCGCAATGGCGTTCGCTGCGACAACCGCACCTTCGGTGATCCCGCACGCGGCAAGTCCAAGACCTGCTACGTTCTCGACTGAAAATCGAACGCACGACCAGGCGTTTCGATACAAATACAAAAAGGCGGCGACCGGATCGGTCGCCGCCTTTGTCGTTAGAAACATGGACTGGAGGTCATCATAATTCTACGACAATGCTTGTGCCGATGGCGGCACTGTCAGCCAGCCTGTTAGAACGAGCGCTGGAAACGGATCTTGCCCTGCCAGGCGTCCTTGCCGTCCATGCTCGTGTTCTTGTCCTGCCACTTGGTGTAGGAAACTTCAGGCGTGATGGTGAAGCCAGGAACGAGCTGATAGGCGACGTTGGCGGTTGCGGCGAAGGTTTCGCTGTCGTCGTAAGCGGCCTGTACGTTGAAGGTCGCCTTGCTGGTCGCCTTGAACGCTGCGCCGCCCCAGACTGCCCAGTCACCGCCCCACGTGCCGTAGAACGAGTCGACGATACGGACGCGATAGCCACCCGACGTACCGTAATGATCGTCGTTGGACTTGTAGGCGCCTTGCAGCCAGACCGAGAACTGATCCGTGATGTTGACATCGCCGCGGACCTTTCCGGCCCATTCCTCATTGCGGGCATCATAGGCTACGACGCCGGCGATCTTGCCCCAGCTCTGCTCGTATTTGAGACCGCCAACCACATGCGGCATGTAGTCCTTGATGGTGACATCAACGTTGGAATCGGAGTTGCCGCCTTCTTCGAACGAAACGATGGCCGAGAAGCCGTTTCCGCCCTTGAAGGTATAGCTGATGAGGTTGGTACGATAACCGCCAGCGAGGATCACGTCGTCGCTGATGACGTTGCCGAGATAACCGGTAAAGGTAACGAAGGCCGATTCATCGAGACCGACGCGCAGGCCGCCAAGCTGGATATAGGCATAACGCAGCGATGTGCTGGTGGAACCGCCATTATAATTGTCGGCCTTGCCATTGCCGTCGCCCGTCCAGTCGTAGCGCAGTTCGCTGTAGGTCTTGAGCGTGCCGAGATCCGTTTCGGAAGCGGTGGAGAAACGCAGGCTGACGCGGGCCAGCTTGTTCCAGGTGTCACGCTCCAGCTGTGCCGGGGTGCGGGCATAGTTGTTGTCGCCGCCGCTTGCATCATAGCGAACGTAGCCATGAATGCGCAGGCAGGTTTCCGTTCCCGGAATGTAGAAATAGCCAGCGCCATATGCATCGCATACGCGGACATATTCGACTGCTTCGGGTTCAGGCGCCACGATTGCATCGGCTGCCTGCGCGCCGGAAATCGCTACGAGCGATGCAGCTGAACCAAGAAGTATTTTTCTGATAGTCATAAAATGCGTCTCCAATGGAAGGGTTAGACGCCACCGCTATATTTATTCACCATAATTTGATCAATGTTTATTCGATGTAAGTTTTGTGAATTATTTATATGTGATATAAAAACTACTTCATATAACTTTATATATACTTCATTTAATCGACGATCGGCAAAAAAATGCTCTTCATCGTCGCAACATACGACGAATCCACCATTCCAGCGATTTTGTTAGTCTGCCCCTTAATGCCCGTCCGATCCGCTCGAGAAGCGGTCGCCCTCGCCTAACCGGCGACGATGAAGGTTTTATAACAGCATGAAGAAATATACGTCGTAACCCGATAATGACCGCTGTTGCGTCTCGGGCGCAAAAGCCGCGACCTGTCAATTCAACTGTCAAAAATGTTGATTCGTCATTGCGGACCTGACGAAGTGATTTTCCTCGGTCATTGTGTCGTCTCATAAAGAAAATAAACGTCGCAGGGGTGAAGCAGTGGTTCTATTCTCTATTGTCATAGGCGTTCTGACATCAGCGGCGGTGATCGCCGCGTGCATTATGCTTTGGAGATATGAACGTTCCTGAGACCGATGAAAGTTTGACGCGCTGCCGCCGCCTTCGACAGAAAACTCACATAAGCGATGGCACCATTAACCAGTGGCTTCTAGAACTCGCAATCGATCAAGCTGGAATTCGGCTTCTTTGCGCGCTCGCGGCAGGTGCGGCGAGCCGGATCATTCGGCGTTGAAGTAGGAATGGTGGGCGTGACAGGGATTGAACCTGTGACCCTTCGCGTGTGAAGCGAATGCTCTCCCGCTGAGCTACACGCCCGATGAGCAGCGCTCAATCAAGGTGGTGCGGATATACTGGCCTTGGGCTGCATAAGTCAAGCATCTTGCGCGCCACTTCCCAAAGAGATTTTATCTCCTGTCTGTCTGCCCCATCAACAAAGAAAAACGGCAACCATCCAGCGATGATTGCCGTTCTGTTTTCATATGGCAACGGATTTCAGAGCGCCGCCAGACGCGAATCCGCAGTCTTGTCGAATGCCTTCTGCAAGCCGGAATCACGGTCGTAGACATCCCCATAGTAGCGAATCTGTCCGTTCGCATCCGGCCATGCGGTGAAATAGGAGATATAGACCGGAACCGGCTCCTTCACCTTGATCCCGCGCTCGTTCTTGCCGAAGTATTTTTCAAGGTCGGCCACCGATGTTCCCATGACCGCAGCCGCCATGTCACGCGGGCGTTCCAGACGGATACAGCCGTGGCTGAGCGCCCGCATGTCGCGGCTGAAATAGGATTTGGCTGGCGTGTCGTGCATGTAGATATCATGCGCATTGGGAAACAGAATCTTGAGTTCGCCCAGCGCATTGTCGAGGCTCGGTTTCTGGCGAATGCCGACATGGGCCTTGCCTGCGGCAACCGCGCTCCAGTTGACGGCGCTGGCCGAAACCTTCTTGCCGTCCGCATAAACCTCATAGCCGTTGCGGTCGAGATAGCTCGTGTCCCGTATGACCTTCGGCAGCATCTCGTTCAGGATGATCGAGCGCGGCACACCCCATGACGGGTTGAAAACGACCGTCTGCACCTTGTTGTAGAAGAAATAGGTCTGGTGGCTCGGAGAGCCGATGACCACATTCATGGCCAGCTTTTCTTTTCCATCCTCGAAATATTCCGCACGGTAAGCCGGCTGATTGACCATCACGTAGCGCGTGCCGAAATCATGCGGGAGCCAGCGCAGGCGTTCCATGGAATAAAGGATACGGTCGCGCTTGATGGAGGACTGCTCGCCCTGAAGGGCAGAAAGCGTATTGCGGCCAATGACGCCATCCGGCGTGCTGCCGGAAAGCTTCTGGTAGTCCTTGATGGCCGCAACCAGCTCCGGATCGTAAACGTCGCCGTTTGCATGTGCGTCCAGCACCTGCCTGTGCTCTGCCAGATAGCTGGCGGGCGCATGTCTTGAGATCAGGGCAACGACCTTGCTGAGCTGATCGTTCCTGTCTCCCGGCTTGATGACGCCGTTGAGGGAGATGCGGATCGGTTCGGCCGTTGGCGGCTCGGTATTCGCCAGTTCGCGCTTCAAGGCTGCATATTGCGCATTATCCGGCTGGAAGCCATGCAGATAGGCAGCCGGATCGCTTTCCGACGCCAGTTTCTCAAGAACCGCTTTCGGATCGACGCGATTGCGCGGCAAATCGTGGAAACCGCTCAGCCGGTCCGCGATGACACGCCCCTCGCCTGCGTCAATGGCGTAACGCAGCGCGCGCGCCGACATGCGGATTTCAAATTCTGCAAGTTTCTGCTGGCGCTCGGCTTGGGCGGCAGCATCGAAAGCGTCAGCCGGAATCGTGACCGCATATTCGTCGGGATTGAGCCCGTCTTCATCGGCACGGGCAAAGAAAGCCGCGACGTCCTTGGCGCGGTCCAGCACCTTGTCGTCAGCCGACCACATGAAGCTGCGCTTGCTGGAATAATAGTCGACAATAGCCTGTGCTATCTCTTTTTCGGCCTTGACGTTGACGGACTTCAGATAGTCCATCGCCGCATCGAATGCACGCTGTCCGGCAGTCTCCTCACGGACCTTTGGACGGATGGGCGACATGCCGGATGTCGGCGGATCAACGGTGGCAGGCCCGGTTGCGGCTGTGACGCCCATGTCGAGCGCACTGAAATCGACATTGACCAGGGCGTCGGGCTTATAATCGTAAATCTGCGGTCCCTTCACCGTCACGCGCTGCGCTGGCGGAACGCTGCGTGCGGCGGTATTCGGCGTGGACGGACGCGGAGCCGCAACGGCTTTCGGTGCTGCTGCCTTTGGAAGCTCCGGCTGGGGAGCCGCCTGTGGCACCTGCTGCTGGCGACGCTGCTGAAAAAGCTCCAATAACGAATTTGCGGCCTGCGCCTGCGCTGAGGGAAGCAATACCGAAGCTGCCAGAGCCAGCGCGGCTGCGCGGCGGATGGCTGGTCCGCACCCAGTGCCGCTCTTCTCATCTGTCTGCGAGTGTCTGGGAAAGTGCATTTCAAACCGCCCAAATTGATGCGTTCGCTAAACAAGCGAATCCGTCCGAATCTCGCAGTTAGAATTTACCAATCTCGTATAGAAACTTTTAACGCTAATGTTTCCGGAAGCAATTAAGCGGTCTGCATTGATCACAATTGTTTGAGGCAACTTCCTGGGAGGCTGGCCCGGAATGCCCCCGGTGAACAAATTGACGCAGTGGCATCCATCCCGCATCGCGCTACAAGCCCGTCAGACTTTGGTTCCGAAGCTCCCTTCGGGGCTTCGATCAACATATCGCGCGAGCCGGAATTACGACCATCTCCGGCTGGTGCAGCTGGCAAGCAAGCGAGGTACCGCGATGGCAGAAGCAAGCGCCGCCGATCTTTTTCCTCTTGGTGAAGACGACACCCCTTACCGCAAGCTGACTTCGGATCATGTTTCTGTCGATACGTTCAAGGGACAGGAAATACTGACGGTCGATCCGGAAGGGCTTCGCCTGCTTTCGGAAGCGGCTTTTGCCGACATCAACCATCTGCTGCGCCCCGGCCATCTTCAGCAGCTTGCCAAAATTCTCGAAGACCCCGAAGCGACCGATAACGACCGTTTTGTTGCCTACGATCTTCTGAAGAACGCAAATATCGCCGCTGGCGGCGTACTGCCCATGTGTCAGGATACCGGCACGGCCATCATCATGGGCAAGAAAGGCCGTCGCGTCTGGACCGAAGGCGGTGATGCCGACGCGCTGGGCGCGGGCGTTCTCGATGCCTACAACAAGAAGAACCTGCGTTATTCGCAGCTCGCCCCTCTGTCGATGTTCGAGGAAAAGAACACCAAGAACAATCTGCCCGCGCAGATCGACATTTATGAAGAAGGCGAAGACGCCTACAAATTCCTTTTCGTCGCCAAGGGCGGCGGTTCGGCAAACAAGACGTTTCTTTATCAGGGAACGCCATCACTGCTGACGCACGACCGCATGATCGACTTCCTCAAGGACAAGATCCTGAGCCTCGGCACAGCCGCCTGCCCGCCTTACCATCTGGCGATTGTTATCGGCGGCACTTCTGCCGAGATGAACCTGAAGACGGTCAAGCTTGCCTCGACGCGCTATCTGGACAGCCTGCCGACCAAGGGTTCGGAAACCGGCCACGCCTTCCGCGACCTCGAAATGGAAGCTGAAATCCATAAGCTGACGCAATCGCTCGGCGTCGGTGCGCAGTTCGGCGGCAAATATTTCTGCCATGACGTGCGCGTCATTCGCCTGCCGCGCCACGGTGCTTCGCTGCCGATCGGCATCGGCGTTTCCTGCTCTGCGGACCGTCAGGCCAAGGGCAAGATCACCAAGGACGGCATCTTTCTGGAAAAGCTGGAAACCAATCCGGCCAAGTACATGCCGGACATTGACGAGGAAAAACTGTCGTCGCATGTGGTCAAGATCGACCTCAACCAGCCGATGCAGGACATCCTCAAGGAATTGTCGAAGCACCCGGTCAAGACGCGCCTGTCGCTCACCGGCCCAATCATCGTGGCGCGCGATCTGGCGCATGCCAAGATTCGCGAGCGGCTTGAAAACGGCGAAGCCATGCCGGATTATTTCAAGAACCACCCGATCTATTATGCAGGCCCGGCGAAGACGCCAGCCGGTTACGCCTCCGGCTCGTTCGGGCCAACCACGGCTGGCCGCATGGATTCCTATGTTGACCAGTTCCAGTCCTTCGGCGGTTCGATGGTCATGCTCGCCAAGGGCAACCGTTCGCGCCAGGTGCGTGAGGCCTGCGGCCAGCACGGCGGCTTCTATCTGGGTTCCATCGGTGGCCCGGCTGCCCGTCTGGCGCAGGATTGCATCAAGAAGGTCGAGGTCGTCGAATATCCGGAACTCGGCATGGAAGCCATCTGGCGCATCGAAGTGGAAGATTTCCCCGCCTTCATCGTCATTGATGACAAGGGTAATGATTTCTTCAAGGAGCTCAATCTGGGTTAAAGTATTTCCAGCAAAAGTGCGAAGCGGTTTTGCGTAGGATAATGCGACGAAACAAACGCTTAGAGCACAGATTTGATTGAATCAGATCTGTGCTCCAAGCAAATGAAAGGGCGGCGCGAGCCGCCCTTTTCGTTTCAGGCGTTTGCGCCGCCGTCGACAGTAAGCGAAGCGCCCGACACGAAACGTCCCTCGGGGCTAGCAAGCCAGGCTACCAGACTTGCAATATCGTCAGGCGAACCGAAGCTGCCGGTAGCGATGCGCTCGCGCTGCTGTTCGGCATGATCCCCACCGGCCGGGTTCATGTCGGTATCGGTGGAACCGGGGTGAACGACATTGACCGTAATGCCCTTCGGACCGAGATCGCGCGCCAGACCTTTCGTCAGACCGATCAAAGCCGCCTTGCTGGCCGCATAAAGGCTGATGCCCGGCCACGGCACGCTTTCCGCCAGATTGGAGCCGATGGTGATGACCCGCCCGCCAGCGCCAAGGTGCGGAGCGGCTGCGGAAACGGCGGCAAAGACGGCGCGGAAATTCACCGCCATCACATCATCGAAATCGGCAAGCGTGACTTCTTCCAACGGGGCCGCATGCCAGATACCGGCGCTATTGACCAATATATCCAGACGACCGAATTCCTTGACCGTTGCTTCGATGGCTGCAGCAATCTGGCTGGCGTCGCGGTTATCAGCCTTCAATGCCAGCCCCTTGCCGCCATTGGCCACGATTTCTGAAACCACGGCATCGGCTTTTTCCTTGCCATTCACATAAGTGATGACGACTGCCGCGCCATCTTTTGCGAGCCTGCGCGCAATCGCAGCGCCTATGCCGCGGCTTCCACCGGTGACGAAGGCAACCTTTCCGTTCAGAGCTTCTGCTGGCATGCCATTTCCTTTCTGTATCGATTGATACATAATTGCTGACAGGCTTGCGCGGAACCGTCAAGCGATTTATTTATTGATCGATACAGAAAGGTTCAGACGTGGCAGAAAAAGGACGTCCCCGCAGCTTTGACCGTGAAACAGCGCTTCGGGCTGCGATGTTCGTATTTTGGGAAAAAGGTTTCGACGGCGCATCGCTGGCCGATCTGACGACGGCCATGGGCATCAACGCTCCCAGCCTCTATGCTGCATTCAAAAGCAAGGAAGAGCTATATCTGGAAGCCCTTGCGCTTTATGCGGGAGAAATCGGCGTTGAAATCTGGTCTAGCCTTGATGAAACGCCGAATGTCCGCACGGCTTTCGAGCGTTTCCTGTTCGCAACGATAGATGCCTATTGCCAGGAAACCGTGCCACGGGGCTGCATGATCACGCTGGACGCGCTGCATCGAACGCACTCAAGCGACAAGGTTTGCACCGTGCTGCGCAGCCGCCGCCAGTCCAATATTGAGACCCTGAAGAAGCGGCTGGATCGCGGTGTTCGCGACGGAGATATTCCGGTCTCCGTCAATTGCGAGGCGGTCGCAACCTTTTACGCGACGGTCCAGAACGGCATGTCTATTCTCGCGCGCGATGGCGGAACGCGCCAAGACCTTACCGCAACAGCGATGGGCGCCATGGCTGCATGGGAGAAACTGGTTTTCTCCGAAGCATAATCAGGCAACCAGCCTCAATCTCGGGCTGTCATCGAGATATTCCGCCACCAATGATGCCACCTCGCCACTTGCAATGATGCGGCGATGCCCAAGGCCATCGGCCCAATGCACCGTGACATGAGCGCCCGCCTTGCCAGCCGCTTCCGCGCAAATAGCAGGAACCTCCTTATCGTCATGTGCATGGATGACAAGTGTCGGTATCGTCATGCGGCGCAGGAGCACATCGGTATCGAAGTCCGTAATCGGGCGCGCTGCGATATGCCGGACCTGTTCCTTCATGGCGTTGCGCGCGTCACGGCCCAGCCTTAACACTTTGCTGAAACCGTCAAAAACACCCGCCATCGAGTGCGGGGAAGCAATCGTCACCAGCTTTGCCGGGCGGTGTGACCGGTAGCAACCAACGGAACCCGCAGCCGCATTGATAACGACCGCGCCGCCGAAAGAATGGCCGATCATCGCGTCGAACGGGCCATATTGACGCCACGCCACATCGACGGCTGCGATTGCCTGGATCATGTTAAGCGTGTGCCCCGCCGATGCGCCATGTCCCGGCAAGTCGATGGCGACGACCCGCTCGCCCCGTGCGACAAGCTCGCGAATGATCGTCATCATATCGGCCGCGCGCGATCCCCATCCGTGGACGACGAGCGACGTTCGCCCCACATGCCCCTTCGGCTCGAACAGATAGGTTGCAACAAGGCCGCGGTCGATGATCAGATCGAGCCGCTTTGCCTGACCGAGTTCCATGTTCGCTTTATGAAGACGCTCCGCATAGGCCTTGGTCTTCGGCTTGCGGCTCGGCGTTCGACAAAAAATCCTGAATGCAGCGCGGCCCGCTTTATCGGCATCAATGCGCCCGAGCACACCCAGGCCGAATCGCGTAACCTGCAAAGAAAACGATGTCATGACAGGGCCTCAATTATGTTCAATCCTGAACAAATAATTGTACAAGAATGAACAAAATGCAAGACGAGACTCAAAAACTGCCGTGGGACAATCCCCGCTTCAAGAACTGGATCGCCGTCGCTCGCGCCGGCAAGGCGGTGGAACGCGCCCTCGCCCAGGGACTATCGACGTTCGATCTGAAAATTGCCGACCTCGATGTGCTGATGAATGTTTATCGCCATCCCGGCGAATCCCAGCACGATCTTGCGCGCCGCATTTTGGTCGGGCGCTCAAACATCACCATGCTGCTGCCGAAGCTCGAAAAACGCGGCCTGCTGGTGCGCGAGGGCGACCCGGCGGACAAGCGCGTGATGCGCCTGACCCTGACCGCCAAGGGCGAAAGGCTGCTCGGACACGCGCTGACAGTCTACACGGAACTGATTGACCGCGTCATGGCGCAGTCAACAGCCGCGCAATGCAACGCAATGGGCGATGTGATGCGCCGCATCTGCGAAATGCTTGAAAAAGAATAGGCTCAGCGATCCCGCTTGAGCCCTTTTTCGGCCAGTTCATCGAGATAGGTTTGCCACAGAGTGTCCTTCTCGGTTCCGAGCTTGTGGAGATAGGTCCACGAAAACAGGCCGGTGTCGTGCATGTCGTCGAAGGTTATTCGAACGGCATAATTGCCGACCGGTTCGACCTTCATGATTTCGACGTCGCGCTTGCCGCCAACCGTCACGCGCTGTTCCGGTGAATGGCCCTGCACTTCCGCCGAAGGTGACAGCACACGCAGCAATTCGGCGGTCAGCTCGAACTTCTGGCCATCATCAAACGCCACCGTCAGCAGTCTGCGGTCGTGCGAAACGCGCAATTCAGTCGGCCAGACCTCGCTCATAACCATTCTCCAGCTTGGATAGTCGCCAGCTTTGATAGGCCCCGCGTTAAAATATCGCAATAGCCGCGGTCATTATTGAAAGAGCTTCGAGCGCGCCAAACTGGACAATGCAATCTGTAGGTCCTATTTCTAGGGAAACGATGCGGACATCCCTCCGCACCAAGCGGAAACAACGGCTTATGATGCACACAAACCAAGCCCAGCCAATTGTTTCTCCGAATGGACCCATGATCGATCCTTTCGGGCGCGCCGTTACCTATCTTCGCGTTTCGGTGACGGATCGCTGCGACTTCCGCTGCACCTATTGCATGGCGGAACATATGACGTTCCTGCCCAAGAAAGATTTGCTGACGCTTGAGGAACTGGATCGCCTCTGCACCGCCTTTATCGACAAGGGCGTGCGGAAGCTGCGCCTGACCGGCGGCGAGCCTTTGGTGCGCAAGAATATCATGCATCTCATCCGGCAGCTTTCGCGCCACCTGAAATCCGGCGCGCTGGATGAGCTGACTCTCACCACGAACGGATCGCAGCTCGCGCGTTTTGCCGATGAACTGGCGGATTGCGGCGTGCGGCGCATCAATGTCTCGCTGGACACGCTCGATCCGGAAAAATTTCATCAGATTACCCGTTGGGGCGATCTGCCACGGGTTCTGGAGGGCATTGAAGCCGCCCAGCGTGCCGGTATCCGCGTCAAGATCAATGCCGTCGCACTCAAGGATTTCAACGAACACGAAATTCCTGAACTGATCCGCTGGGCGCATGGCCGCGGCATGGACATGACCCTCATCGAAACCATGCCGATGGGCGAGATCGAGTTCGACCGCACAGAGCAATATCTGCCGCTCTCTCAAGTGCGGGAGGATCTGTCGCGGCAGTTCACGCTGTCCGATATTCCGTATCGCACGGGTGGCCCTGCCCGCTACGTGACGATTGAAGAAACGGGCGGACGGCTTGGCTTCATCACGCCGATGACCCACAATTTCTGCGAAAGCTGCAATCGCGTCCGGCTCACCTGCACCGGCATGCTCTATATGTGCCTCGGCCAGAACGACGATGCCGATCTGCGCAAGGCCCTGCGGGAAAGCGAAAGCGATCTGCTGCTCAGCAAGGCTATCGATGAAGCCATTTCGCGCAAGCCGAAGGGGCACGATTTCATCATCGACCGCGATCATAACCGCCCGGCGGTTGCGCGCCACATGAGCCTTACCGGCGGTTGAGCTGCTTTATACTTAAAAGAACCAACAGCCCGAAATAATTGTCGCGAGATCGACTTTAACACGCTATGCAATCCAAGGCTCAGGGCCTAAACCGGATTCTGTATCGTGCCGCAGTCAGCAAATTTTCGTGCAAGTATTTTCATGCTTCTCGCCATGGGGACCTTCACCATTGGCGATACAATCACAAAATATCTCCTGACCGAGATGAACAGCGGGCAGTATATGCTGGTCCGCGGCATATTCGCGACGGTGCTGATCGGTTTGCTGGCCTGGCGCCGCGGGGCGTTGCGCAATCTTTCGCTGGAAAAGATGACAATCCTGCGGGTCGTGGGCGAAGTCGTTGCTACGATCACCTATATCTACTCCCTTGGCCATCTTTCCCAGGCATTCTGTTCTGCCGTCTTTCAGGCAACGCCGCTTGTCGTGACGCTTGGAGCAGCTCTGTTCCTGAAGGAGAAAGTGGGCTGGCGCCGCTGGTGCTGCATTCTTGCCGGTCTGGCTGGCGTTCTCATCATCATCCGCCCCGGTACGGATGGCGCTGCCAGTCTTACCGCTGTCGGCGTGCTTCTTGCCAGCGTCTGTTTTGCTGCCACGCGAGACATTGCCACGCGCCGCGTGCCGGCGCATGTCCCCACCCTCTATCTATCGACGTTGACGGCAGGCGCGATATCGCTGACAGGCGGCGCGCTGACAGTTCCCATGGGCGGATGGCAGCCGCTTGGAATGTCAGCTGTCGGCGCAATGGCGGTTGCTGCCGTTCTCCTTCTCGTCGGCTATCATTTCATCATTCTGGCGATGCGCGAAGGAGAAGTTTCGTTCGTTTCGCCATTCCGATATTCCAGCCTGCTCTGGGCAATCGGCCTCAGCACTCTGGTCTTCGGCGAAGCGCCTGACATATACACGATCATCGGATCGATTCTGGTGGTCGGAAGCGGCGTCTACATGGTCTATCGCGAAAACGTATTGAAGAAGCGCGAGCGCAACAAAAGCACGCTCGCGACAATCCCGACCGGCGTGGAACCCTCATGATTGCAGGAGCCATCATTGCCGGCGGGCTTTCCAGCCGCATGAAGGAAGGTGGCGTCGCGGGCGACAAGTTCCTTCAGCCACTTGATGGCACCAGCTCCGTCATTGCCCATGTCATCGCGCGGCTCAGACCACAGGTCGAAACTCTGATTATCAACGCGAACACCGAGGATACGCGCCTCAGCGACCTCGGACTTTCGGTCATAAGGGACCTGCCTTCAAAACATGGCGGTCCGCTGGTCGGCATCCTGACGGCGCTGACATACGCGCACGAGACTTCTCTTTTGCTGACAGCGGCAGCCGATACGCCATTCGTGCCACATGATCTCGCCGACCGCCTTCTGGCGCGCCGCGATCAGACGGGAGCGCGCATCGTTCTCGCCACATCCTTGGAACAAATCCATCCGATTTTCGGTCTGTGGGAAACGGGGCTCGCAAAAGAACTGTCCGCCTGGCTCGCCGGTACGAACAAGGCCAGCGTCCTTTCGTTCGCTAAACACATAGGTTTTGAGACTGCCGATTTTCCGCTTGCCTTCGCTGGCGATAGCCCGGAAACATATGACCCGTTCTTCAACATCAACCGGCCCGACGATCTCGTCGCGGCCCGAAAACTGGCTGGGTCGATGAAATGAACCAGAAGCTTTTCGGTATTACCGGCTGGAAAAATTCCGGCAAGACGACGATGACCGAGCGTCTGGTTGCATGCCTGACCGCCCGTGGATACCGCATCGCGACGATCAAGCACGCCCATCACAATTTCGACATCGATCATGAGGGAACCGATTCCTGGCGACATCGAAAAGCCGGAGCGGCGGAAGTCGCAATAGTCTCGTCGCAACGCTACGCCATCATGCATGAGAGCCTGGGCGAAGAAGAGCCTTCTTTGCATGAGATTGCCGCCAAGCTGGCGCCCTGCGATCTGGTTCTGGTCGAAGGCTACAAGCGAGAAACGCATAAGAAAATCGAGTTGCGCCGCCGGGGCAGCCATGAAGGTCCGCCGCTTTCCGCCGACGATCCGACTGTCGTCGCCGTTGCCAGCGACGAGCCATATCCCATGGAAAAAGTCCCCGTGTTCAGCATCGATGATATTGAGAAAATAGCCGATTTTATCGAATGTGAGATGGGGCTATGAGTAACTCCCTATAGATTGCCATACAGATAGTTATTTCCGTTATGCTGATTTAAAAACATACGGAAAAGGCCGACGAATCCACGTTTAAGACACACAATTTAATTACACGGACCATCTTGCCAATTGTCCAAAAATGGTGGGAATATCGCAAGCAGACCCGATGGTGGAGATGGAAGCGCGAAAAAATATTGCGCATGATCGGCTCAACCATCTATTGGTAACGACAGGGGGAATCCGCTGCCAAACGTGCAATTTTAAGTTACACGGTCGCGACTACCCCTTAAGCGGCTGAACCAGAAGAAATAATCAGGGAACCAGCCAGAACAAACGAGAGGACTGAAAATGCGCGTAATGAAGCGTATCGCCGCTGCAGCATCGGTTGCAGCACTGGCAATGACGATTGGCAGCATGGCTGCTGGCGTTGCACATGCAGAAGAGCCCCTCAAGCTCAAGATCGGCACCGAAGGCGCCTATCCTCCTTTCAATTTCATCAAGCCGGACGGTACCCTCTCGGGCTTCGACGTCGATATCGCCAAGGCCCTCTGCGAGGAGATGAAAGCCGAGTGCGAATTCGTCACCCAGGAGTGGGATGGCGCTATTCCCGCGCTTCAGGCTGGCAAGTTCGACGCCTTCATCGCCTCCATGTCCATTACGGACGAGCGCAAGAAGCAGGTCGACTTTTCCAATAAATATTACAACACGCCTCCCGGCATTGCGGCTCCCAAAGACACCGACATCAAGGGTGTGACCAAGGAAGACCTCGCAGGCAAGACCATCGGCGTACAGGTTTCCACCACGCACTCCAACTACTCGGAAAAGACCTTTACCGACAGCACGATCAAGGCTTATCCGACGGCGGAAGAATACCGCCTTGATCTCGCCAATGGCCGTCTCGACGCCGTCAACGACGACAGCGTGACGCTGGCCGAATGGCTGAAGACGCCGGATGGCGCCTGCTGCAAGATGGTCGGCACGTTCCCGCCGGTTGTCGAAATCCACGGTCCGGGCGCCGGTGTCGCCTTCAAGAAGGGCCGCCCGGAACTGGTTGAAAAGTTCAACGCGGCCATCAAGGCCATCCGCGCGAACGGCAAGTACAAGGAAGTCAACGACAAGTACTTCGACTTTGACGCTTATGGCGCTGAAAACTAATCCCAAATGATAGACATGCGCCGGTTTGCGTTTCGTCAAACCGGCGCAAAACATTTTTACGGGCATGCCGCACAAGCCTGGCCGGGGCTGATCCTCGCGGGCGATAAAAACACAGGCAAATGCCTTCAGGAAAAAGAACAGGCGCATGGAACATTACGCCACTTTGTTGGGTTTCGGCCCGGACGGTTGGGGGGCAAGCATTGCCTGGGGCCTTCTGGTTACCGTCTCGCTGGCTCTCGCAACACTTCCCGTCGGTCTCGCACTCGGATTTCTGGTTGCCGTCGGCAAACAATCCAGCGAACCGTCAATAAGGCTCGCAGCGAATATCTACACCACTATCTTTCGTGGCTTGCCTGAGCTTCTGACCCTCTTTCTCGTTTATTTCGGCGCCTCGCTTGGCCTTCAACGGCTTTTGAGCCTGTTCGGTGTCGACGCCAATGTCGAAATCAATGCTTTCGGCGCAGGTATGGTCGCGCTGGGCTTCGTCTTCTCGTCCTATTCGAGCGAAGTCTTCCTCTCGGCATTCCGCGCCATCCCGCGCGGGCAATATGAAGGCGGCTATGCGGTCGGCCTGTCGCACTGGCAGACCATGCGCAAGGTCATCCTGCCGCAATTGATCCGTATCGCCCTGCCCGGACTTGCCAATCTGTGGCTGGTGCTTCTCAAGGATACATCGCTGGTTTCGGTCATCACCCTGTCCGATATCCTGCGGCAGACCTCCATTGCCGCGCGCGTGACCAAGGAACCGTTCCTGTTCTTTGGCATCGCCTGCCTGCTCTATCTGGTCCTCGCAATCATCTCGTCCTACTTCATCGACCGCATTGCCCGTTGGGCCGATGCAGGCGCCAACCGTTCGCGAGGTGCGTGACATGAGCCAGACGGTTTCCAACACGACAATTCCGGCGATGGCCCCGCCGCCAGTAGAAAAGCAATGGACGCGAATGCGCGTTGCGGGTCACATCATAGTTGCTCTCTGGTTTCTCCTCTTCTCCGGTCTTGCGATCTATCTCTATAATGCATGGCGGGTCGATCTGTTTGAAACCTACGGGCCGCGCTACTGGTCCGGGCTCCTGATAACGCTGAAGCTGGTCGCCATCTCCGTCGTCATAGGCGCGCTGCTCTCGCTTCCGATCACCGCCGCACGCATGTCCAGCAATCGGTGGCTTCGCGGAATTGCCTTCGGCTACGTCTATTTCTTCCGCGGCACGCCGCTGCTCGCCCAGACCTTCCTTATCTATTACGGGTTCGGCACCTTTCGTCCATTTCTTGAAAGCATCGGGCTTTGGGTGTTCTTCCGCGACGCATGGAATTGTGCAATTTTGGCATTTTCGCTCAACACGGCGGCTTATCAGGCTGAAATTCTGCGCGGCGCCATCCAGAGCGTGGCGCCCGGCCAATGGGAAGGTGCCGCCGCTCTTGGCATCTCGAAGCGTGTGACCTTCTGGAAGGTCATTCTTCCGCAGGCGCTTATCGTGGCGTTGCGTCCTTACGGCAACGAAATCATCCTGATGATCAAGGGTTCGGCCATTGTGGCGATCATCACCGTGCTCGACCTGATGGGCGAAACGCGCCGCGCCTATTCGCGGACTTTCGATTTCCAGACCTATCTCTGGGCTGCGGTCATTTATCTGGTGATTGTCGAATGCCTGCGGCACGTGTGGGATTTTCTCGAACGACGGCTGACACGTCATCTTGTTCGCTAGAGCAATTCCTGTTCGCAGTTTTGCCGGAAATGCTCTGGAGATCACTAAATAGGCATAATCCAAAATATCGTCCCCGGAAGTCTTGCGGCTTTCGGGGACGATCTGTTTAGAATGCAGCTTTCGACGGGAATGCAACAGGCTGAGTCATGCTGAAAATCTGGGGTCGTATCAATTCCACGAATGTGAAGAAGGCGCTCTGGATAGCGTGCGAACTTGATCTTGCCTATGAGCAGATCGACGTGGGCGGCCAATTCGGCGGCTTGAAAGATCCCGCTTATCTTGCTCGCAATCCAAACGGGCTGATCCCGCTGCTGGAAGACGGCGACACTGTCTTGTGGGAATCCAATACCATCACCCGCTATCTTGCGGCAGTTTACGGCAAGGGAACGTTGTGGATCGAAGATCCGGCCAAGCGGGCGCAGGCTGAGAAATGGATGGACTGGGCTTCCACATCCCTCGCCTCCAATTTCAGCGATGTCATAAAGCATCTGGTCCGGCTGCCGGAGGCGGAACGCGATCCCGCTGTTCTGGAACGCGGTCTTCAGGGGCTTGCTCAATCCATGCGCATTGCCAATGACGGTCTCAAGGGTGCTGCCTGGTTCTCGGACGACCATTTCGGTATCGGCGACATCCCCATAGGGTGTTATGCATATGCATGGTTCGAGTTTCCGATCGAGCGCCCCTCTCTTCCGCGACTGGAAGACTGGTATGAGCGTTTGAAACAGCGTCCGGCCTATCAGGCAGCCGTTATGACGCCTCTCACCTGAATGGTTACATCTATACAGAGGAATGAACGAATGACGATACCCGCTAAAGTCGCCTTTTTGGGTTTGGGCGTCATGGGCTATCCCATGGCAGGACATCTCAAGAACAAGGGCGGTCACGACGTCACGGTTTATAACCGCACGACGGCGAAGGCCGAAAAATGGGCGAAGGAATTTGACGGCAGCTTTGCGCCAACGCCCGCCGAAGCAGTGCGCGACGCGGACTTTGTTTTCGCCTGTGTCGGCAATGACGATGATCTTCGCTCCGTCACCATCGGTCCGGATGGCGCTTTCTCGGCCATGAAGAAGGATGCGATCTTCATCGACAATACCACTGCATCCGCCGAAGTTGCCCGCGAATTGGACGCCGAAGCACAAAAGCGTGGCTTTCACTTCATCGATGCGCCCGTCTCCGGCGGGCAGGCAGGCGCTGAAAACGGTGTGCTGACGGTCATGGTTGGAGCGCCGGAAGCTGTTTTTGAGCGCGCCAAACCGGTCATTGATGCTTATGCGCGCATGGTCGGCCTCATGGGACCGGTCGGCTCGGGCCAGCTTGCAAAGATGGTCAACCAGATATGCATTGCGGGTCTCGTTCAAGGGCTGGCGGAAGGCATCCATTTCGGCAAGAAGGCTGGTCTTGATATCGAAAAGCTGATCTCGGTGATCTCCAAGGGAGCAGCCGGCTCATGGCAGATGGAAAACCGCTCCGGCACTATGAACCAGGGCAAATATGATTTCGGTTTTGCTGTCGACTGGATGCGCAAGGACCTTGGCATCTGCCTTGAGGAAGCTGACCGCAATGGTGCGCTTCTGCCGGTTACGGCTCTCGTGGACCAGTTCTACAAGGAAGTGCAGAAAATCGGCGGCGGCCGCTGGGATACGTCTTCACTCCTTGCCCGGCTAGAACAGTAATTCATTACCGCGCCAAACGAAAAAAGCCCGGCAATACCGGGCTTTTTCACGAGTATCGAATTTTTAGAATTTGACCTTGGCGGTGAGCGAAAGCGCACCAACGAAATCATTTCCGAATTCGCCCTTGGAGCCTGTGACACTGCGGGTACCAGCGATGACGGTATCGTCCAATTCACCGGAGGAAAGCCAGCCAGCTGCGCCAGCCAGACGGACCTCAAACTGATCGTTCGGCTTGTAGTTGGTGCCGAGACCAAAGAGCCAGATGTCGGTCTGAGAAGTCAGGCCCGTGCTGGTGCCACGGTCCCAGGTGACAGTCGCTGCAGCGGACCATTGGTCGTTGAACTTGTGGCCGACGCCACCGCTCACCGTCCAGCCGTCCTGATAGTAAAGGTTCAGGCTGGTGATTTTCGTTCCTTGGCGAACAACCCTGCTATCTGCGGAGCTGAAGTCCACAGAGGTGATGCTCGACCAGTCGGTCCATTTGACCGATCCGAATGCAAGCCAGTCCGGAGCGATACCGGTCTGGAACTTGAATTCCACCGACTGAGGTGTGGAAACATCGCTTTCGACGTTGATCGGTATGCCGCGACCCGTCAGCGGGTTGAGCGCCAGATTGTCGATGGTGCCTTCAAGGTTGTACTTAACCTCCGACTGATAAACCAGCGTTGCGCGCATCGCATATTCAGGGATTTCGTAGGCGGCACCGAGACGCCAGCCTACCGACTGGTCTTCAACATCCAGCGATGCTACGCGGAACGAACCACCAAACGCCGAACCCGGAGGTATCATTCGCGTCTGTTCGCCTTTGAGCTCCTGATAGCTTACACCGCCCAGAATACGAAAATAGCTCTTCTCTCCGGCTGCAAAACGATAAGAGCAGTTTACGCCATAATCGTTAGAGGAAATTTTCTGTTCAATCGCTGTGAACATTCGCACGGTGCCGACGCCAACATCCGTCTCGATGCCCCAAGGCTGGCGATATTGAGCCGCACAAGCGAGATCATTGGTCAGGTCGAACTTGGCCGAAACTTTTGGAACCCAATAGCTCTTCGCTTCGTCGACTTCCGTCTCGTAGGGACGGCGGGTAATCGGATTGATACCGCCTGTCGAAGCGCCGACCAACGAGCCGCCAATATTCTTCAGCTTGCGCTGCGGGGCGACAAAAGTGCCCGTCGCGTCGACAGCGTTACCCTGTTCAAAGAGAATATCGAAATCCTGCGAGCTTCGCTCGAAACCGCCCGCATTGGCAGCAACCGCGCTCCCGAGGAGAGCCGCGACCATTCCCGCTATTTTAACGCGCTGTACACTCATAAATGTCCTCCCACACAGCAACGATATTAACGTTGACGGAAACGTAAATCAGGTAGGTTTCAGGCCGCAATATCCATTAATCTGTATTAGCAGCATCCAATTTTCGCAGCATCTGTCGAAAATGACTAAAACCTCAATAAGAACGCCGTTTGTTAGCGATATTCAGTGAAGCGGGTGCCAAAATATGTCCAAATTGGCCAATTTTGAGCCTCTTTTTCGCCCTTGTTGCGAAAGCGCAACATTACTCAAAAACAATCGAAACGGCGGTTCGATCAACGGTTCCAACGATTGAATTGCGCCCAAATCCGTCTTTGGCGCAAAGAAAGACCCGGCAGTGAAAGACACTGCCGGGTGCTTGATTCGAAAATAGCGGATCGCTTTTCAGGTCAGATTAATCAGCTCGCGTCACGAATACGTGACTCCGCAGTCGCCACGCGCTGCGCGGCTTCCTTCAGCTCGGCCAGCCGCTCGCGTTCTGCCTCAACGACTTCCTCACGCGCATTCGCAACGAATTTCTCATTGGCGAGCTTTTTCTCAATGCGATCCATTTCGGCAGCGATCTTGCCAGCTTCCTTGGCGAGGCGTGCCGCTTCCGCCTTCAGGTCGATCAGATTGCCAAGCGGGATGCAGATTGTCGCCTCACCCAGCAGCATCTGCGCCGAACCTTTCGGTGCCTGTGTCTCGAATGAAACACTCTCCACGCGCGCAAGACGCTTGATCGCCGCGTCGTGACGGGAAAAACGGTCAATGCTCGCCGCATTGGCATCCAGCACGACAACCGGAGCAATCGCGCCAGCCGGAACGTTCATTTCAGCGCGAACCGAACGTATCCCGGTGACGAGATCAACCAGCCAGTTGATGTCAGCGGCGGCTTCTTCATCCTGGAACGACAATTCTGGCCAGGCGGCGAGCGCCAGCACCGTATCGCGCTTCTGCCCTTCGCCTGCGGTCAACGTCCAGAGTTCTTCCGTCATAAACGGCATAAACGGGTGCAAAAGCTTGTAAATCTGGTCGAGGCAATAGGCCGCCGTGGCTTGCGCCTCGGCCTTGGCCGTTTCATCGTCGCCCATGAAGATCGGCTTGAGCAGCTCCAGGTACCAGTCGCAGAACTGGTTCCAGACAAAGCGATAGGCAGCACCGGCGGCTTCATTGAAGCGGTAATTTGCAATGCCTTCGGTAACGGCCTGCGTCGCCTTGGTCAGTTCGGTCAGAATCCAGCGATTGACCGCGAGCCCGGCGTTTTCAGGCTTGAAACCGGCGTCGAGCTTCACACCATTCATCTGCGCAAAGCGGGTCGCATTCCAGAGCTTGGTGCCGAAATTGCGATAACCTGCGATACGCGCCGGATCAAGCTTTACGTCACGGCCTTGCGCGGCCATGATCGCAAGGGTGAACCGGAGCGCGTCGGCGCCGTATTCATCCATCAGCTCAAGCGGATCGATGACATTGCCCTTCGACTTCGACATCTTCGCGCCGTGCTTGTCGCGAACCAGAGCATGGAGATAGACCGTATGAAACGGGATTTCCTCCATGAAATGCAGGCCCATCATCATCATGCGGGCGACCCAGAAAAACAGGATATCGAACCCTGTAACCAGAACGCTGGTAGGATAATAGGTTGCAAGCTCTGGCGTCTTGTCCGGCCAGCCGAGCGTGGAGAACGGCCATAGCGCAGACGAGAACCACGTGTCGAGAACGTCGGTATCACGCTCCAGCGCAACGTCTTCGCCATAATGGGCGCGTGCAGAGACCTTCGCCTCTTCTTCGCTCTTTTCAACAAAGCATTTGCCGTCCGGGCCATACCAGGCCGGAATCTGGTGTCCCCACCAGAGCTGGCGCGAGACGCACCATGGCTGGATGTTTTCCATCCAGTCGAAATAGGTCTTTTCCCAGTTTTTCGGAACAATCTGCGTGGTGCCGTTGCGAACAGCCGCCATTGCCGGCTTGGCAAGTTCTGCCGCATTCACATACCACTGGTCGGTCAGGTAAGGTTCGATCGGCACGCCGCCGCGATCGCCATGAGGAACAGCGTGTGTGTGGTCCTCGATCTTTTCCAGATAGCCGCGCTCGTCCATCAGTTCGACAATGCGCTTGCGAACCGCAAAGCGATCCTGACCATCCAGCTCGTTGATGAGCGCCTTCAGTTCAGGCGTCAGCTCAAGACCTTCGAGGAAGTCATTGTTACACTTGAGCGTAACCGCCGCCTCGGGCGTCAGGATGTTGATGGCGCGCAGATCGTTGCGCTTGCCGACCTCGAAATCGTTGAAGTCATGCGCCGGCGTGATCTTGACGGCGCCGGAGCCAGCTTCCGGATCGGCGTAATCGTCGGCAACAATCGGAATGTGGCGGCCGACGAGCGGGAGCACGACGTCATTACCGACCAGTGCGTGGTAGCGCTCGTCCTTCGGATTGACCGCCACGCCGGTATCGCCCAGCATGGTTTCCGGCCGCGTCGTCGCTACGACGATATAAGTGTGCGGATTTTCCGGGTCGAAGGGGACGTTCTCAAGCGGATAGCGGAAATGCCACAGATGGCCTTTCGTTTCACGCGACTCGACCTCGATGTCGGAAATTGCTGTCAGCAGCTTCGGGTCCCAGTTGACCAGACGCTTGTCGCGATAGATGAGGCCCTGCTTATAGAGCGAAACAAACACTTCCAGAACCGCGCGCGAAAGGCCTTCGTCCATCGTGAAGCGCTCACGCGACCAGTCGCACGAGGCGCCGAGGCGGCGAAGCTGATTGGAAATCATGCCGCCAGATTCAGCTTTCCATTGCCAGATGCGTTCGATGAACTTCTCGCGGCCCATGGCGTGGCGGTTAGGCTCCTGCCGTTCGGCCAGCTGACGCTCGACAACCATCTGTGTTGCAATGCCCGCATGGTCCATGCCGGGCTGCCACAGCACATTCTTGCCGCGCATGCGCTCGAAGCGAACCATGATGTCCTGGATGGTGTTGTTGAGCGCATGGCCCATATGCAGCGATCCGGTAACGTTCGGTGGCGGAATGACCACGGCAAACGGATCAGCTCCCGGCTTCGCGCCTGCACCCGCCTTGAATGCACCCGCTTCTTCCCAGCGTTCAGCAATTTTCGGCTCTATGGCCGCGGCGTCATAGGTCTTCTCAAGCATGGAATTATCCGGTCTTTATGCGCGATGAATGAATTGAAGGCTCAATAGCAACTAACAGCTGACAAATCACTTTAAAAGTGACAGCACCACTGTCGGCCATTCTAAAAGTGAAAACCCGCCTGCTGGACAGACGGGCAAGATTTCAATCAGGTCTGATACCGCTTATCGCTCGCCGCGCACCACGCGCTCGATCTCTTCCCGAACAAGCCGCTCAACAAGCGTTGGCAAATTGTTGTCGAGCCAGTCCTGCAGCATCGGCCGCAATAGTTCGGCAGCGATATTGTCAAACGAGCGGCGCGGTTCAGCCCGGACTGCATGGTTCAAATCCTGAAATGCAGCAGCAACCTGGCGTTCAGCCATCTGCGACAGCATATGGGGAGCAGGTTGCGGCTTTGCAACGGCATCTGCCACCGGGGCAGTTGCCATCGGCTGAACGGCAACTTCCTCTTCGGCCTCCGCACCGGGTTCGGGTTCCAGCAAGGTATCGACTGCCTTGGCAATCTCCGCTTCGACCGAAAGATCCATTTCTTCCAGGGAAATATCCGTTCCGGCAAGCTGCTGCGAAGAGGCCAAAGGCTCGCGCAACGAATGATCGTCGTTCCCGGCGTTGAGAACAATCTCATCCTCATCGTCGGTTTCGATTTCCGGTTCGGGCGTTGCCTGCACCGGCTCGCTGATCGGGCCGCGCAATGCCGGTTCGTCCTGGAACACATTACGCATCATTGCGGGCTTCTCCGGCTGCTCGGTGACGGGACGACGAAATTCGGCAACCTCTCCACGAACCAGAGCGCTTGCCGACACCGGCGCGGGCTGGCGGGTGACATCGCTGTCTTCAATGATCCTGCGGATGGAAGCAAGAATCTCTTCCATAGACGGTTCACGTGCTGCGCTAGATGTCTGTGCCATGGCTAATCCGCTTTCCTGTATTGCGACATTGTCTGCAAAAGACAGAGAATCAATGGATTAAGGGTAGCGGACGAACCCTCGTTTGAGAATCCCCGGCCAGAACGCCTGCACTCAAACTCACAGCTTTATGGATTTGTTAAGAATTGACGGTGTCGCCCCTCGAATCGGCGGCAAAATAAAAGGCACCCGGAGGTGCCTTTCCATTCTCATTCAGAGCTACGGTCAGCGACCGTCTGGCGTACGCAAGCCGAACCACTTGTCCTTGACGGCATTGTAGTGTTCTTCCGGCTTGTATTCGGCAACCTGTAGCCCCATCTGGCTGGCGGTCATGCGGCCAGTCGCATTCAGGAGAGCGTAGCTTGCAACAACCACGTCGCGCTCGGACTGGACGAGAGCGATCTGCGCCGTGATGAGGTCGTTCTGCGCATTCAAGACATCGAGCGTGGTTCGCTGTCCAACCTTGCGTTCCTCGATGACGCCATCGAGAGCGAGCTGCGCGGCGGCAATGCCGTCACGATTTGCCTTGACCGACGCGCGGGCCGCTTCGAGCTGCGACCATGCCGAACTGATCGCCTGACGGACCTGATCGCGAACCACATCGACTTCGATGCGCGCCTGACCGAGCTGTTCCTTGGATTGGCGGACCTGCGCCGAAGTACGGCCACCGGTGTAGATGGGAATGCTCACACCAACACCGATAGAAGCCGAGTTGCCGTCGGTCTGCGAACCGCCCTCACCGGCATAAGTATCAAGGCGGCTGGCGCTTGCCGTAAGTCCGACAGAAGGAAGCAGAGCGCCCTCCTTGGCCTTTACGTTGTATCCGGCGGCGTTGACGGCATATTGCGTCGCGAGAATGCCCGGATGACCGGCAATCGCAATGGAGAATGCCTGATCTGGCGATGCCGGCAGGTTCTTGGCTGCCGCAGCCGTTGCAAGCTTGTCCGGCTGGACGCCTATCACCTGCACATAGGTAGCTTCGGCCGACTTGACATCCGCACGCGCAGAATTGAGCGCTGCAACCGCAGTCGAACGGCTGGCGTCTGCCTGCGCAACGTCGGTACGCGTACCTTCGCCCACATCGAGGCGAGCGCGGGCGGCACGAACCTGTTCGTTGAGGGCTGCAAGGTTGCGTTCACGAAGGACTGCGATCTGGCGAGCCTGATAGACATCCATGTAAGCGGTTACCGCCTCGTAGAGTCTGTTCTGCTCTTCATTGCGGAGATTTTCGCGCTGGGCAAAGACTTGCGTCTCGGCAGCGGCGACATTGTTCTTGGTTTGAAATCCATCGAACAGCATCTGGTTCAGCTCGATGCCGAATGTGCCTGTCGTACGATATCCCTGGCTTGATGGGGTCTTGCCACGCCCTACGTTATAAGAACCCGTAATCTGCGGGCGATAACCAGACTTGGCAATCGCTACGTTTTCATCCGAAACGCGGACGCCAGCGCGGGAGTAATTCAGGTTAGCATTGTTCTTGTAGGCTTTGACGAGAGCGCCAGTCAGCGTCTCCGAGAACGCCGCCTGCCCCGTTAAAATGGTGCCAGACAACAATGCTGCGGCCGCTACCAGTCCTTTGCACGTTTTGAACACCCGGGTACCTCATTATAAGAACAAACGAATCCAACTATCGAACCGATTGGTTCGGGCAAATCCTAATAACCTCTAAATTCGGTTATTTCCATTGCCCCCGCCAGAGCTTGCACAAACAAATTCCACAGCGTTGCAGAATTGTATCATCTGCTAAAATTAAAACTCGAACTGCGGAATCCGTTCGAAGCCGGGTAGCGGACGAACCGCAGTGTTGAACACACCGCGTCCCGATGCAACACCATTTTCCTTAACGTAAATCCGCGCAACTCCGGCATTCCCGCGCCCTTCCACGGCTACGAGACGTCCGCCGTCCTTCAACTGCGCAAGAAGGGCGTCGGGAATGAAATCGACGGCGCCCTCAATGACAATCACGTCGTAAGGTGCTTCCGACGGATAGCCTGCCTGCAGTTCTCCTGAAACGATCACAACATTGTCATAGCCCAATTCTGCGAGACGGGCCGTGGCTGCAGCCGACAATAAGGAATCATTTTCCAGACCGATGACCGAGCCTGCCAGCTTGGAAAGGATGGCAGCAGAATATCCAGTGCCGCAACCGACATCGAGGACGACGTCCGTATTCTTGATGCGTGCCAGTTGCACCAGTTTGGCAAATGGCGAGGGCTCCATGATGTAGCGAGGCTGCGTGCCTTCGCTTTCGAGGAGCTGATCTTCGTCGATATAGGCAAGCACCTGCCGGGCGGCGGGAACGAAAGCCTCACGCGGGACGGTCAGGAAAGCATCGATAACCGCCAGATCGGTTACATCGGTCGTGCGAATCTGATTGTCGACCATCTTTGTGCGAAGATCCTGGAAATCGGCTGCCATAGCCCTAAACCCTTCCTTGTCGCGGAATGCGATGTTTCATGCATTGGAGCGCCCGCGTCCTGCCGGAGCACCATAAACGAGATTTGCCGTTGATGTGGCAAAAATCGCGGGTCCAGTCAATGAAACACAGCATTTGCCGCCTTTGTGCTCAACGTTTAGCCATATCGATACCCGTATCCGGATATGAAAATGCCGGAAAGCTCTCCGCCTCCCGGCAACTGTCTTTTCTGCCCAGTCCAGCCGAAACCGCATTATGCCTTCCGGGATGGGCTCTATCTTTTACGACGTCTTGAAACAAGCGCCCCTGAAATCACATTATTGAGCGTTCGACGCCGGAAAGCCGGCTGCTGCCAGTGCAGAGAGAACGGCATCCCGTGAAGCGTTGCCGCCGAATTCGACTTCTTTCTTTTCGAGATCGATTTCAACGGGTGCCGCTGCATCGAGTTGGCGCAGCGCGGCGGTAACGCTATCGGCGCAACCGCCACATTTCATCTTGGGAATGGAAAACTTCATCACAACAGTCACTCCTTCTGAGCATTTCCAGCAAAAACGTGAAACGGTTTTGCGTGGGAGAATGCGGCACAAACAAATGGTTAGAGCGGTTCCAGTGGTTTCCCTTTTATCCGGAACCACTCCAGGATGGCCATAAGATGGAGCTTCCCATCGTGGTAAGGTCAAGCGCGTTTTCGCAATTTGTCGTTCAAGGCGCCTCGCAGGCCTCCGGCACGCTCTTTTCCAGTTCCAGCGGTGACTTGGTCAGAGAGCCCGTCATGATCTGCATCGGCTTGAAGGGCGGCTCTTCCTGCATTGCGGGATTTGTCAGATGAATCGTATAACAGCCTGTAAAGACTTCTTTCTTGCCATCTGCGGTTTCCGCTTCGATGGCAAGCGGCTGACTCCAGTAGATCTGGCCCGCCCCCGGATCCGGGTCGGTCTTGCGCAATGCGACCTTCACACTTTTGGTGTTTTCATAGCCTTTTACGAAAGTCTTGAAGTCAGGCTCCCGTCCTTCCTCGGAATAATAACCATAAGCCCGCGCATATTCCTTGCGATTGATCGCATTGTAATAGGATTCAATGAGTGCCTGAGGCGTGGAACGATCATCGCGATAATCCGGAACCGTCACGCCTCCAGCGGCATCCTGCGTCTGTTCGGAAGGCTTGGTTTCCTCAACGGGTTCAGAAGCCTTGTCGTGCTTTTCCTGCACGTTTCTCGGCGTTTCTTCAGGTGCGGCCTTCTGCGGATTCTGCGCCAAGGCAATTCCGGCTGAAAAGCCAGCGACTCCTACGCCGAAAAGGCCGATTGCAGCAGCCAGCATGAGAGGTTTCATCCGGTCATTCGACATTCGCTTCTCCTCTTCCTAGCATCTTTTTCAGGGCGCTCCGGAAGCGCTCCCGATTTGGTGTATTGCAGTAAAGATGTTACAACACTAACTATAGTGAAAACGTGGCAATCGCAGAGGAAACTCGACCTGTTGCGACAAGACTGGACGATTCTCCGTCCATATGCCAGCACGATACCGGAAGAGAGAAAATGGGCCGTTTCGCAGTCATGACGCTAACCGATAAAGCAGCTGATCGCGTTCGCGAGATCGTCGCATCGCGCGATGGCGCTCTTGGCATCCGGGTAGGCGTGAAAAAAGGCGGCTGTGCCGGGATGGAATATACCATCGATCTCGTGACCGAAGCCAAGACGGGCGACGATGTGATCGAGAAGGACGGCGCCAACGTTTTCATCGCGCCTGAAGCCGTTCTGTTCCTGCTTGGCACCCAGATGGATTTCGAAGTGACAACGCTGCGCACGGGTTTTGTTTTCAACAATCCGAACCAGACGTCCGCTTGCGGTTGCGGTGAATCCGTTGAAATCAAAGCAGCCTCCCCCGAAAGCCTCCGCCAAATGCAAGGCGCAGCCTGATTCAAGCACGAGGTCCGTCAGATCATGGATGACGAATCTCTTCGCGATCTACTGCAGGATTTCGGTCCCATCAGCATTCGGCGCATGTTTGGCGGCAAGGGCATCTATCATCATGGCCTGATTTTCGCGCTCGTTGTTCGTGACGAGCTGCTCTTGAAGGCTGACGAACTAACCATTCCCGAATTTCTCGATGCTGGCGCGACCCAATGGACCTATGAAGGACGTCACGGGGGCGAACCGATCGCCATGCCTTACTGGAGCGTGCCGAGCGAAGCTTTCGATGATCCGGAAGTGATGACGCGCTGGGCCCGCCTTGCCTATGATGCCGCCCTGCGAAGCGAGAAAACCAAGCCCAAAAAGAAATCGACTGCAAAGCGCTAGCTTTGCAGTCGATAGAACAATCTCATTTCGATTCCGTCAAATTCCGGTCGGAATCAGCATGAAGGCGGGGATGTCGTTGCCGAAACCGACAGGCGACGGGCCGTCATCGTCACGATCGCGACGACGTTTCTGTTCGTGCTGCGGCTTGCCGCGGCGCTCATCATTGGAAGCGCGAATCGCATCGCGGCGGTCATTGGTTTCGATGACCGGTTGAGGCTGCTCGGCAGGGTCTACGAATTCCGCAGGTGCTGCCTTGGCTTTGTCTCTCGACTTTTCCTTCCCCTTGGCATCCTTGCCCTTGCCGCGGGCATTCTTGCCCTTGCGCTGATCGTCCGCGTCGTCGGAAGCTGGCAGGGTCGACAGATCGCCATCAAGCCATTCGATCTTTTCACCGATCATGTCTTCGATAGCAGCCAGATATTTCGTGTCCGAAGGCGTTACAATCGTAAAAGCCTTGCCGGAACGTCCCGCGCGGCCGGTGCGGCCGATGCGGTGAACATAGTCTTCCGAATGAATCGGAATATCAAAATTGAAAACGTGGCTCACGTCAGGAATATCGAGACCACGAGCGGCCACGTCGGACGCCACCAGCAACTGCAATTTGCCGTCCTTGAAATTGGACAGCATGGTCATGCGTGCGCGCTGATCCATGTCTCCATGCAGTGCTCCGGCATTGAACTCATGCCGTGTCAGCGAGCGGAACAGCTCCGATACATCCTTCTTGCGGTTGCAGAAGATAATTGCGTTTTTGAGCGTATCGCCTTCTGCGCGGATGAGATCGCGCAGCACCGCACGCTTGTCCCAATCCTTCTTGCTGGATTTCACCAGGCGCTGGGTCACGGTCTTGGCTGTGGACGAAGCCTTCGCGACCTCGATGCGTGTGGGGGAATGCAGGAACTGTTCGGTCAGCTTGGTAATTTCCGGCGGCATTGTGGCCGAGAAAAACAGGGTCTGACGCGTGAACGGGATAAGTTTGCAAATGCGCTCGATGTCGGGGATGAAGCCCATGTCGAGCATCCGGTCTGCCTCGTCAATGACAAGAATTTCGACGCCGGTCAGGAGCAGCTTGCCGCGCTCGAAATGGTCAAGCAGTCGGCCGGGCGTTGCAATAAGAACGTCAGCGCCGCGTTCCAGCTTGCGTTCCTGTTCATCGAACGAAACGCCGCCAATCAGAAGGGCAACATTCAGCCGCTGATTGATGCCATATTTGGCGAAGTTTTCCTCAACCTGTGCGGCGAGTTCACGGGTCGGCTCCAGAATGAGCGTGCGGGGCATGCGAGCCCGCGCCCTGCCCTTTTCCAGAAGCGTCAGCATTGGAAGCACGAATGATGCCGTCTTTCCGGTTCCCGTCTGCGCGATGCCGAGAACGTCCTTGCGTTCAAGAGCAGGAGGAATGGCTCCAGCCTGGATGGGCGTGGGCGCAGTATATCCTGCCGCTTCTACAGCGGCGAGCACTTTCGGGGAAAGACCGAGTTCGGCAAATGTCGTCAATGGAGGCGCAGCTCTCTGTTTTGGAAATGGTTTCCACCCATCCTGTCATTGCAGCCGCGTCATCGGGCGCAGGAACCAAGGCAGAATAAGGCGTCTGCAACGCAATATGCGTCTTCTTGCAGCATCGCCTACGTCTACAGCGTGCAAAAGTCAACTAAAATACCATCGAAAGATATCAAATTGCTTCAATCATGCTGTTACTGTCGAAATCAACGTGGAACATGGATGAATTTATTCAAAAATTATCAAAAGCTAAAAAGCAATCGGCACTGCTCAAGTCGAGCGCCGTTTTCCTGCCGGAGCTAATGCCTGAACTGTTCCGTCAGGATGCGTTCATCCCATGAATGATTGCGGTCGAAAAGAATGGCGACCTGGCTGTTCGGCGCTTCCCGCACCGTAACGGAGCGGACCGATTTGACTTCATTATTGTCCGCGACTGCGTTGACAGGGCGCTTTTCGGTTTCCAGCAGATCCATACGAACGGTCACATGCTTGGGCAGCAGCGCTCCACCCCACCGACGCGGACGAAACGGACTTACCGGAGTCAGCGCCAAAAGAGGCGCCTCAAGTGGCAAAATCGGGCCTTGCGCCGAGAGATTGTAAGCGGTGGAGCCCGCAGGCGTTGCTACCATCACACCGTCGCAAACGAGTTCATCCAGCCGCACCTTGCCGTCGATCGTGATCCTGATCTTGGCGGCCTGATAAGACTGGCGGAACAGGGAAACTTCGTTGATCGCCAACGCCTCGAACGATTGTCCGGACTCGGTTTCCGCGACCATGACAAGCGGCCGAATGGTTTCCATCTGCGCGGCCAGAATGCGGGCTGGCAGATCGTCGACACTGAACTCGTTCATGAGAAAGCCGACGGAACCGCGATTCATGCCATAAATCGGCGTGCCGCTGCTCATGAAATCACGCAGCGCCTGCAGCATGGTTCCGTCACCACCGAGCGCGACAATGATGTCGGCGTCCTCGGCTGCCACATGGCCGTAACGAGCCACCAGATCCTTTTGTGCGAGAAGTGATTCTTCGGTCCCTGATGACAGAAAATGCAGCGCGAGCGATTTATCTTCCATATTTACAGTCCCGAATCTGGCTCAACTCTGACAAGTCTGCCACTGTTTTCCCAACCCGCTATTGGCTATCACAGGAAAAACCCGGTTGCCATGACCTGCTTGCGACGAATTTTCGTTTTACAGTCGCTGCATTTGTGCTAATCGGGCGCAAGTGCCCTTATAGCTCAGTTGGTAGAGCACCTGATTTGTAATCAGGGGGTCGGGAGTTCGAGTCTCTCTGGGGGCACCAAAAATCCTCTTGATGGAGGATATTGTTCTAACAGGCTTCCTCTAACCTATCTCTGCGTATTTTTGCACCACGCCTGTAGGGTGTTCAGACGATTCTCCAAAGCGCCGACGTTTCTGATTGCCGAATTCTAGCTTCGAGCTTCTTTCTGCCGGTTGCGTTGACTCATTAAGCCGGATTTGCGTAGTTGCGCTTGTTAAACCCGCCTAAATTTAACCGCATTAGTAAAGTTTATTTGTCATATATTTGTTATTCAAGTATATTTTAATACAGTAAAATACAGATTTACATGGAAAAATACAGTATTGTTATATCGACAGTTACGCGCAATAGACCAAAAATGCTTGCGAATCTCTATTTGTCGTTATCCAATATGGATTTCCCGGATTCCGTTAAAATAGATTTTCTGATTGTCGAGAACAATGCGGTCAGTACATTGGATAGCTGGCTTGCCACAATTCGATCCCAAATTTATCCATACCCGGTGCTTTATCTGCTCGAAACGCGCATCGGTATTTCCCATGCGCGCAATTGCGCGCTTGATTTCGCTGAACAGGCCGGAGCGGATTTTCTTGTATTTGTAGACGATGACGAGTTTGTCGAGCCTGATTGGTTCAAGCAATTGCTGGCCGAGCAGCAACGAATGGATCTCGATATCCTCGGCTCACCGGTACGGCCAAAGCCATTCAAGCCGCAACTGAATATGTGGCAAAGCCTGATCTGGTCCGGCGTGGAAAAAAATAGCGTTAAAGCTGAATTGCGTGCGCGAAAGAAGTGGCAGGAAAACGAGGCCGACACTATCAAGGTGGCGACAGGTAGCAGGATGGGAAAGCTCGACTTCTTTCGAAAAACGGGGTTACGATTTGATTCGCGCTTGGGTCTGACAGGTGGAGAGGACTGGAACCTCTGGCTGCAGGCCAAAGAGCTTGGTGCCAGGACAGGGTGGGCGCCCGACGCAATTGTCTATGAAACTGTTCCGTGCTGCAGAATAAGTTTTTCTTACCACTTCCGTCGAAACCGAGACCATAATGCGAGTGAATTCGCACTCCTGTATAGGGCAAACCGCTGGCAGGCAATCAAGCAGCTTCCATCCAAACTTCTCAGCCGATCATGGAAGCTTCTAAGCGCGACCGTTACCCTGCCCTTCAAGGGCGGACAGGGACTGGTTTCATTTGCTATGGCATTAGGAGGCGTTGCCGGACTGCTTCAGGCCTGCTGCGGCAAACAAACACTGCATTATTCCAAAACAACCGGCTTTTGAACGTTCTATCCCGAATCATCGCAACTTCGGGATAGAAGGACTGATTTCAGTACCAGCCAACGGCCACCTGCGCCTCTTCGGACATACGGTCCGCCGTCCATGGTGGATCGAAGGTCATGGTGACTTCCACCATCGAAACGCCTTCGACTGCGCCGACCGCGTTCTCGACCCAGCCTGGCATTTCGCCCGCAACAGGGCAGCCAGGTGCCGTCAACGTCATTTCGATTTTGACAGTACGATCGTCTCCAATATCGATCTTGTAAACAAGGCCGAGTTCGTAAATATCGGCTGGAATCTCTGGATCATAAACCGTCTTCAGGGCCGCAATGATGTCATCCGTCATGCGCAGGAGTTCTTCCTGCGGAATGGCAGAGGCAGAAAAGGCGGTCTGGTCCTGAACTTTCTGTTCCATATCGGTCATCCGAAAAACTTCCTTGCCTTTTCCAAGGCTTCCGCCAATGCATCCACTTCAGCGCGGGTATTATACAGGGCGAAGGATGCACGGCATGTAGAGGTGACGCCGAAGCGTTTCAAGAGCGGCTGCGCACAATGCGTTCCCGCACGCACTGCCACCCCGGCCCGGTCGATCACCATTGACACGTCATGAGCATGAATGCCCTCAAGTGCAAATGAGATGATGGCTCCCTTGCCGGGGGCATTGCCGAAAATCCGCAAGGAATTGATCCGCCCGAGCTGTTCATGAGCATAATCGCGCAGGTCCTCCTCGTGAGCAAGGATCGCGTGACGGCCGATCTTTTCCATATATTCAAGCGCAGCACCCAGACCGATCGCCTGAACGATTGGCGGCGTACCGGCCTCGAAGCGGTGCGGCGGATGATTATAGGTGACGTTTTCTTCCGTCACTTCCTCAATCATTTCACCGCCGCCCTGAAAGGGCCGCATCTTTTCCAGCATTTCCGCGCGACCATAAAGCACGCCGATGCCGGATGGGCCGTAAACCTTGTGGCCGGTGAAGACATACCAATCGCAGCCCAGATCCTGCACATCGACAGGCAGGTGCACAGCACCCTGACTGCCATCGACCAGCACCGGAATGCCGCGCGCATGGGCAAGTTCCACGATCTTCTTGATCGGCGTCACCGTTCCAAGCGCATTTGACATATGCGTGATCGCGACAAGCTTGGTGCGATCCGTCAGGCGCTTCTCGAATTCTTCGATATGGAAGATGCCTTCATCGTCCACCGGCGCGAAGACGAGCTTCGCACCCTGCCTTTCCCGGATGAAATGCCACGGCACGATGTTGGAGTGATGCTCCATGATCGACAGGAGGATTTCATCCCCCTCACCGATGTTCGGCATGCCATAACCATAGGCGACCGTGTTGATCGCCTCTGTCGCGTTTTTCGTAAAGACGATTTCGTCAACCGAACTGGCGTTCAGGAAGCGGCGTACCGTCTCGCGCGATTTTTCATAGGCGTCCGTTGCCGCATTCGACAGGAAATGCAGTCCGCGATGAACATTGGCATATTCGTTGGAATAAGCGTGAGCAACCGCGTCGATGACGCTCTGTGGCTTCTGTGCCGATGCGCCATTGTCGAGATAGACGAGCGGCTTGCCATGCACTTCTCGCGAAAGAATCGGAAAGTCCCGGCGGATCGCCTCGACGTCATAAGCCGCAATCAGCGGATTCTTCTGGTCCATGATCGTTCCTCTTGCCGTTCCGGCAGGAAAAGGCGGAGCGCATTCAAACGCTCCGCCTCAATCAATCAGGCATGGCTGGCGAGCCAGTTGGACAGCACTTCTTCCAGTGCCTCAACCAGCGTTTCGTCTTCCAGCTCTTCGATAATCTCGGCAATGAATGCCTTGATCAACAGGCCGCGTGCCTCGTTTTCCGGAATGCCGCGGGCCATCAGATAGAACAGATAGTCCTTCGACAGTTCCGTAACCGTCGCGCCATGGCCGCAGGCCACATCATCCGCGAAGATTTCGAGTTCCGGCTTGGCATCGAATTCGCCATCGTCCGACAGCAGCAGCGTGTTGCAGGCCATGCGGGCGTCGGTCTTCTGAGCGATCTGCGCAACGCGGATCATGCCCTGAAAGACACCGCGCGCACGGTCCTTGACCACATTGCGGACGATCTCGGTCGAACGGGTGTTCTCCACCAGATGGCCCACCGTCATGGTCACGTCGGTATGGCTGTCGTCAGCCAGCAGATTGAGGCCGCGAAGTTCGAAGTCGGAATCTTCTCCGGCAACGTTGACGTGGACTTCCTGACGCACCAGCTTGCCGCCCGCATTGATGACGTAAAGCGTCAGGCGGGAGCCCTTGCCCATCGTCGCATTGAACTGCGAAAGCTGCGTTGCCTGACCGAAATCACGCAGGATAACCCAGAGAATCTCGGCGCCGTCGCCAACGGTTACGTGGTTGACAGAAGTGGAGAAGGCATCGCCCTCGCCGCCATTCTGACGCTCCACAATCGTCGCCTTGACATTAGCTCCAATGCGAACCGGGAAACGCGTGTGTCCCTGTCCGGTCTTCTGGATATTCTGGAGCTCCAGCGGAGCCTCCAGTTCGGTGCCATCGGCAATCGAAACCATCCAGCCATCGCTCACATAGGCAGCATTGATCTGGCCAATCGTATCGTCGAAGCCGCGCGACCGGAGCTGCGTGACGAGCGAGCCATCAGCCAGCGCTTCGCGGACTGGCGTCAGCGACACGCCTCCAGGCGCATTCGCACCAAGCGCAACGCCGTTGCTTGCGGCAACAATCGACGACCCTGCGATGAGCGCAGGCAGGGCCTGCGTTCCCGCTGAAGTGTCGAAGGGCGCCACGCCTTTCAGAAGCGTACGGAAATCCGTGTAGTGCCAGCTTTCGACGCGACGTGACGGAATGCCGTTTTCCTTGAGCGATTCAAGCGCCGCATCACGTGCAACGACAACATCGCCATTGCCCGGCAGGTCGCCCATACGGTCGGCAAAGCTGTCGATCAGCGCGCTTTCAGCCGGCGTTCGCGGCTTTGAAGCTGGGGCGGTCTGGATATTCATGATCCATCCCTCCTCAGGCAGCTTCGCCGATTACGTCGGCATAACCATTTTCTTCAAGATGCAGCGCGAGGCTCTTGTCGCCGGACTTGATGACCTGGCCCTTGTACAGCACGTGCACGCTATCTGGAACGATATGTTCGAGCAGACGCTGATAGTGCGTAATGACGACCACGGCGCGATCTGGCGAACGCAGGGCATTCACGCCTTCCGAAACGATCTTCAGCGCATCGATGTCGAGACCGGAATCGGTTTCGTCGAGGACGCAGAGGCTCGGTTCCAGAAGCTGCATCTGAAGAATTTCAGCGCGCTTCTTTTCGCCGCCCGAGAAGCCAACATTAAGCGGGCGCTTGAGCATGTTCATGTCGATGTTTAGGCCGCCGGCGGCGTCCTTCACGCGCTTGATGAATTCCGGAATCTTCAGTTCCGGCTCGCCGCGCGCCTTGCGCTGGCTGTTCATCGCAACCTTCAGGAATTCCATCGTGGCAACGCCCGGAATTTCCATCGGGTACTGGAATGCCAGAAAAATGCCCTTGGCGGCGCGTTCCGCCGGGTCGAGATCGAGGATCGACTCGCCATTATAGAGAATGTCACCTTCGGTGACTTCATAGTCCTCGCGACCGGCGAGGATATAGGAAAGCGTCGATTTGCCCGAACCGTTCGGACCCATGATCGCAGCAACTTCACCCTTGTTCACGGTGAGGTTCAGACCACGGATGATCTCGGTATCCGTGTCGGCGATCTTTGCATGGAGGTTCTTGATCTCAAGCATGAATGTAAACCTTGTTCTAATGCCAGGAAAAGGCTGGCCAGAAAATCTGATGCGAGATGGAATGGGCGCGTCGGTTAACCGACGCTGCCCTCAAGCGAAATGCCGATAAGCTTCTGGGCTTCCACGGCAAATTCCATCGGCAGTTCCTGAATGACTTCCTTCACGAAGCCGTTGACAATGAGAGCGATGGCCTCCTCTTCCGGAATGCCGCGCTGCATCACGTAGAACAGCTGGTCTTCCGAAATCTTGGAGGTGGTTGCCTCGTGCTCGAACTGCGCCGTGGCGTTCTTTGCCTCGATATACGGCACGGTATGTGCGCCGCAATCATTGCCGATCAGGAGCGAGTCACACTGGGTAAAGTTACGTGCGTTCTCTGCCTTGCGATGGGCAGAAACCTGTCCGCGATAGGTGTTGTTCGACTTGCCAGCCGAAATACCCTTCGAAATGATGCGGCTCGACGTGTTTTTGCCGAGGTGCAGCATCTTGGTGCCAGAGTCGATCTGCTGATGACCGTTCGAAACGGCAATCGAGTAGAACTCGCCACGCGAATTGTCACCGCGCAGAATGCAGGACGGATATTTCCAGGTGATTGCCGAGCCGGTTTCAACCTGCGTCCACGAAATCTTGGAATTGTCGCCACGGCAATCGCCACGCTTGGTGACGAAATTATAGATGCCGCCCTTGCCGTCCTTGTCGCCCGGGAACCAGTTCTGGACCGTCGAGTACTTGATCTCGGCGTTTTCGAGCGCAATCAGCTCAACGACAGCCGCGTGCAGCTGGTTTTCGTCGCGCTGCGGCGCGGTGCAGCCTTCCAGATAGGAAACATAGGCGCCTTCATCGGCGATGATGAGCGTCCGTTCAAACTGGCCGGTGTTCTTCTCGTTGATGCGGAAGTAGGTCGAAAGCTCCATCGGGCAACGAACGCCCTTCGGAACATAAACAAACGAACCATCCGTAAAGACAGCCGAGTTCAGCGTCGCATAATAGTTGTCCGAAACAGGAACGACGGACGCCAGATACTTCTGTACGAGTTCAGGGTGTTCGCGGATCGCTTCCGAAATCGAGCAGAAAATAACACCCGCCTTCGACAGTTCTTCCTTGAAGGTCGTAACCACGGAGACGCTGTCGAACACGGCATCAACCGCAACGCGGCCCGACGCATAAACATTGTCCGACGGATTACCGTCGATTTCGCTCGGCTCGCCCTGCTTGCGCACACCAGCCAGAATCTCCTGCTCGCGCAGCGGAATGCCGAGTTTTTCGTAGGTCTTCAGCAGTTCCGGATCGACTTCATCGAGCGACTTCGGGCCGGACTGGTTTTTCGGCGCCGCATAATAATATGCGTCCTGGAAATCGATCTTCGGATAATCGACGCGCGCCCATGTCGGCTCCTCCATGGTGAGCCAGCGTTCATAGGCCTTCAAACGCCATTCCAGCATCCATTCCGGCTCGTTCTTCTTGGCGGAAATGAAGCGGATAATATCTTCGTTCAGGCCCTTGGGAGCCTTCTCGGCTTCGATCGTCGTCTCGAAGCCATACTTGTACTGGTCCACGTCAAGGCCGCGGACCTGATCAATGGTCTCCTGCACTGCAGGCATCGGCGTTCTCCATCCTCGTCGGGGTCAAGGCCCGACAGTTGCAAACGTCAAGGCGATAATAGTCTTGGTTACCGTCTCGATATAGTGTGCGTGACCCTTCTTTAAAACCTCTCTAAACTGAATTTCAAGCGCCGGGTTCAAATTTGCCCGAAAAAATGCGATTAAAACAATCAACTTAAAAAAATACGTGGTAAAATCGCGTACTCGCAGATGATCTGCGGCCCCGCTTCAGCATTTCAATTTTGAGCTTGCGATCAGGCTCTTTTCGCGCGGCGCTCAACGATCTTGCGAAGAACTTCGAGAAACGCGTCGACCTGATCGGGCGTTGCTGTTGGCTCAAGTGAGACGCGGATGGCCCCGAGACTGTCTCCGTGCCCCATTGCGGACAGCACGTGGCTCGGACCGACTTTGCCGGACGAGCAGGCCGACCCTGCTGAAAGAGCGACCCCGCCAAGATCAAATGCGATCTGCACGGTTTCGGCCTTCTGCCCCTCCAGGGAAAAGAACGTCGTATTCGGCAGACGATCAACCGACCTGCCGTAAATCACCGCGTCTGGAGCAATCGCAGTCAGCCCCGTTTCCAGCCGGTCCCGCATCGCGGGGGACCAGCCATCGCTATCCAGCCGCGCCTTGGCGACATCGGCCGCAGCTCCAAAACCGGCAATCAGCGGCAGCGCTTCGGTTCCCGCTCTGTGCCCTTTCTCCTGACCTCCACCGCGAACGAGCGCGCGCGGCATCATAAGATCGGATATGGCGATAACTGCGCCGACACCCTTTGGTCCGCCAATCTTGTGCGAGGAAATTATGAAATAATCTCCGCAATTATTTGTAATATCTAATTTAATCCGCCCTGCTGCCTGAACCGCATCGACGATATAAACGCCGCCGGCAGCCTTCACGGTGGCAGCGATCTCCGCAATCGGCTGGATGATGCCCGTTTCATTATTGGCCGCTTGTATCGCGACAAGCGGAAGCCCCTGACTTTTGTCGTGACGATCAAGAACCGCCCTCAAGGAATCAAGTTCCACGATGCCGTTTGCGTCCACCGGCAGAACCGTGACGTCCTGGGCTGCAAACTGACCTCCCGACAACATGCAGGGATGTTCCGTGCCGCTTACATAAAGATGTGACAGACGAACCGGCGAACGTCCCATCATGTAGTGCGGCGTCAGCAGTGTCGAAGCGGCTTCCGTTGCTCCCGATGTAAAAAAAACATGGTCAGGACGTGCGTTGACGAGTGCGGCCACACTGCGGCGCGCAGCTTCAACGAGCGCGCGTGCGGCGCGGCCTTCGCGATGCACGGAAGACGGGTTTCCGGTAATGCCGAGCGCGTTGATGACTGCATCCCGCGCCTTATCGAGCAACGGAGCGCTGGCATTATAATCCAGATAGAGCCTCTTGCCGCTCCCGTTCACCGTACCTATCTCCTAAACAAAATTCTGGAAGCGCAATTTTCTTGAATTTTCAATCAAGAAAAGCCTATTAAGCCCCCATAGGAACTGAAACTCGCTTTCAGTCTGTCGAAATTTCAAACCGGTTCTAGAAGCGGCATCCAAAGACGTCAAGTTTCGCCGCTGAAGTCCGGCCTTCCCGTTACGAGCGGAGTACACATGCCAGAAGTCATTTTCAACGGCCCTGCCGGACGCCTTGAAGGTCGTTATCAGCCTTCCAAAGAAAAGAATGCTCCGATCGCGCTTATCCTTCATCCGCATCCGCAGTTCGGCGGAACGATGAACAACAAGATCGTCTATGATCTTTTCTACATGTTCCAGCAGCGCGGCTTCACCACGTTGCGCTTCAACTTCCGAGGTATTGGACGCAGCCAGGGCGAATTCGACCATGGCGCGGGCGAACTGTCGGATGCGGCGAGCGCGCTCGACTGGGTTCAAGCGCTTCACCCCGATTCCAAGACATGCTGGGTTGCCGGCTATTCGTTCGGCGCGTGGATCGGCATGCAACTCCTGATGCGCCGCCCGGAAATCGAAGGCTTCATTTCGGTCGCCCCGCAGCCGAACACCTACGATTTCTCCTTCCTGGCGCCCTGCCCGTCGTCCGGCCTCATCATTCATGGTGATAATGACAAGGTTGCGCCGCCAAAGGACGTGCAGGCTCTGGTCGACAAGCTGAAGACCCAGAAGGGCATCACGATCACCCAGACCACGATTGCGGGCGCAAACCACTTTTTCACTGGTCAGGGCGATGAACTCATCGAGGATTGCGCCGAATATCTCGATCGCCGTCTGGCTGGCGAACTGGTGGAAGCGCGTCCGAAGCGCCTTCGCTGAAAAACAATCCGGCAAGTCGCTTTCCAGATTTGCAGCGTCTTATCCGGCGGGTCTCCCGCCGGATTTTTCATGCGATGCTGTCATTGCCCTCAAATGATTCGTCCTTTCACATCCAGCTCGCGAGCCTGACATGCCGGTTTATGCTATCCTCGCCATTGCCATCGTGTCCGAAGTCATCGGAACGCTCAGCCTCAAGGCATCCGAAGGCTTTACCCGGCTGGGACCATCCCTCATCGTCGTCGTCGCTTATGGGCTGGCCTTCTATTTTCTTTCCCTGACTTTGAAGAGCATTCCCGTCGGCATCGCCTATGCGGTCTGGTCTGGAATAGGCGTGACGCTCGTTGCGCTGATCGGCTGGCTCGTCTTCGGACAAAAGCTCGACCTGGCCGCAGTGCTTGGCATGGGATTGATTATTGCCGGGGTCATTGTGCTCAATCTGTTTTCGAACACAGCGCAACATTGAAGCCAAATTACCGGTTCGCAACCCGCCAATTCGGGAGTTTCCTTGTTATTGGCGGTTGATTGGTGCTAAAGGCGGACTTATCACATGGATGCAGGCAGCCGCTTGCGGCCAGTTTCAACCTCGCCTTACCAGTCAGGGAAAAGGAATGTCCGGTTTCAAATCCGATTTTCTTCGCACGCTTTCCGAGCGCGGCTTCATTCATCAGATTTCCGATGAAAGTGGCCTCGACGAATTGTTGGCCAAGGAAACCGTGACAGCCTATATCGGCTTCGATCCTACGGCTCCGAGCCTTCATGCGGGCGGGTTGATCCAGATCATGATGCTGCACTGGCTCCAGCAGACCGGCCACAGGCCCGTCGCGCTGATGGGCGGCGGCACCGGCATGGTTGGCGACCCGTCCTTCAAGGACGAGGCCCGCAAGCTGATGACCGAGGATACGATTGCCGAGAACATCGCCGGCATCAAGCGTGTCTTTGCCAACTACCTTACCTTTGGTGATGGCCCGACCGACGCCCTGATGGTCAATAATGCCGACTGGTTGCGCAACATCAACTATCTGGAATTCCTGCGCGATGTTGGCCGTCATTTCTCGGTCAACCGCATGCTTTCGTTCGATTCGGTGAAGATGCGCCTCGACCGCGAGCAGTCGCTGTCATTCCTCGAATTCAACTACATGATCCTTCAGGCCTACGATTTCGTGGAACTGAACAAGCGTCACGACATCCGCCTGCAGATGGGCGGTTCGGATCAGTGGGGCAACATCATCAACGGTATCGATCTCGGTCACCGTATGGGAACGCCACAGCTCTACGCCCTCACCTCGCCGCTGCTGACGACAGCATCGGGCCAGAAGATGGGCAAGTCGCTTGGCGGCGCGATCTGGCTGAACGCCGAAATGCTTAGCGCCTACGATTTCTGGCAATACTGGCGCAACACCGAAGATGCCGATGTTGAGCGCTTCCTGAAGCTCTATACGACGCTTCCGCTGGACGAGATCGCCAAGCTAGCCGCTCTTGAAGGTGTTGAAATCAACGAGGCGAAGAAAATCCTCGCGACCGAAGTAACAGCCATGTTGCATGGTCGTGACGCAGCCGAGGAAGCTGCGGAAACAGCGCGCAAGACCTTCGAGGATGGCGAACTGTCGGAAAATCTCCCGACGGTCGGCGTTCACAAGGCAACGCTGAATGGCGGCATCGGCGTTCTGGCGTTGATGGTTCTCGCTGAACTGTGCACGACCAATGGCGAGGCTCGCCGCCATGTTGAAGGCGGCGCGGTGCGTATCAATGACGAGCCGGTCAGCGATCCTCGCATGATGGTCGACGCCAGCGCGCTGAACGATCAGGGCGTTATCAAGCTGTCACTGGGCAAGAAGCGTCACGTGCTGATCCGTCCTGCATGAGCCGGACGATCATAAACTGAACAAAGCCGGGCCCTGCGCCCGGTTTTTTTGCATCAAAACTCGAAGATTGAGCGGAAAATGCCCGGAGCGATGACTGAAATCGGGTTGACGATCACCTGGGGCTGCTTGGCGCTGCCAGCAAGTTTGTAGGTAATTCCGATCAAGCCACGATCCCGTCCGTTGCCGAGCAGCGCACCCACAATAGGAAGTTCGCCGAACAGGCGATTGACGCCATAAGCAGGCATGAACGTGCCGGTGATAGACATGTTGCCTTGCTGGTCATAGAGCGTTCCCTGGAAGGTCGTCCCCACAGCAGGCCCCCGCACCACCCCCCTCGACAGGTTCAGATAGCCATTGCCCTTTTCGATCAGCGAAAAACCACGCTCAACGTCAACCCTTGATACGTCGATATCGCGTTTCACCGCCTGATTGAGACTGGTGCCTCCCTCGGGTGGAGGGCTGGAAACGATCTTGGCCAGCCGCGGTTCATTGATGATCGCAAAGTTGCGCGCATCGATCTGGCCACGCAATGGACCATTGCCCTGTGCTGCAAGCCCGACAGTGATCTTGCCGCCGCGCATCTTGTCGTAGAAGTCGAAAAAGCGCAGAACCGCGCCAGCATCGTTCGACTGAAGCGAAATGGAGCGCGCATCGCCCTGATCGTTGTTCGTCGCCACGAAGGATTCACCGGACGATGTAACGGCATTGACCGATACGCCCGAAACTTTGCTGCCAGCGCTTTCATAGGAGACATTAACGTTACGCAGCGTTTCGCCGTTAAAGCCGCCGACCTCATCGATTTGGGCGCTGACAATCACGCGTGGATTTCTGGATTTGCTGCCGCTTCCGCCTTTCTCTCCAAGGTCCGAAACCTGCTTGATCAGAGCACGCGCGTCGAACTGCGAGCCGCGCACACTGACGCGATAGCTGCCGCCGCTCTTGGTCGCCTTGACCGCAAGGCTATCGTTTCTGTTCAGGCGTATCTCGCTGAAATTCGCGGACTGAAAGTCGCCTTTCGCAAGCGAGAGATCGCCCTTGGCGCCGAAAGCATCCCCGGAGAAAACAAGATTGCTGATGTCCATCTTGCTCTTGTCTTCCGGGCTCTGGACCAGATCGAAAGTTGCCTTCGCCGGTATGCCAGCCCCTTTGCGCCATCCGAGCCAGGGAAGATCGATCTGCGTCTTGCCCAGATCGGCGGACACGTGGCGCTTGCCGCCATCCTCCATGCCGAGATCAACCGACATTGGGCCGGAAAAGACGGAGCTCAGTCCCGGAAAGACCGCGTTACGGGTCTTGTCGTCAATATCCAGCCTGACCTTCTGCTCGCGCTTGACCGGACCGGAGCGATCGACCGGCTCAATCAGGCTGATCTTTGCGGGGACCCCGTCAAGCATGGCATCGGCGGTAATTCTGGCGGCTGACTGATCGACCTTGATGCTGCCTGTCGCGTCGCTCACGGACGACCCCGCTATCGGCTTCGAAATATTGAGGTCGGTGAAGCCAATATCGGCATTCCAGCGAAGCGTGCCGGGCGGCGGGTCTTTTGAAACGGCAAAGTTTACCTTGACGCGCGATTTCACATCGCCGGTCACGTCTGCTGGCAGAAAAGGCACGCTCTTCAGGACGTCGATGGGCTTGTTCCCGGCAATTTCAGCAATGGCCGCGGCTTCGCCGGAAACACCGAGATCCAGTTCAGCGATCACCGGACGCTGCGGACCCCAGGGGATGATGAGCGTCCCGTCAGACACATCAACCTTGCGGTTGTTCGGCGTATAGGCCACGCCTTTCAAAAGCTTGATCGTCGTGTAGGCCCCACGGACCGATATTTCGCCGTCGGCATCCCGCACGGGAGGCAGTTCTCCCACCACGTCGAAACGCGTGTCGGACACCTTGAAGTCGGCCTTGATTTCATCGCCCGTCAGCGGTGGCGGCAGGCCCGGCCCGTTGAAACGGCCGCCAGCGAGCGAAATATCGATGCGGCTATCCTTGAGCGTTCCACCAAAAAGGTTTTTCAGCACCCATTCACGGGCGCCATCAGCAACATCGATAGGCCAGAGATGCTTGGCGTCGGCCACTGGCATTTTGGGAATGCGCAGCAAGAAGATCATTTCCGGCGAACCGGCGCCGAATGCCATGCTTCCCTGGCCAAAGAGCTGTCCGTTTTCCGTCTGCACATCAAGATTTGCAAACTGGATGCGTTGCTGATCGGCCATATAGCGTCCCGCTATCCGCGTTGCGAAGGACAACGGCGCATCGGTCGATTCAGAGGGCATGCTTGTCGCCGAGGTGGTCAGCACCTCGAAGCGATATGTCGGTCCACCCGTATTGTTTTCGGTTTCAGGCTCCGGCCCAAAAGCACCGTTGAACTCAGCCTGCAAACCTCCAAGCCGCAGCCGGGATGACTTGATCTCGATCTTACGGCTTCCGACCGTATGCTCGAGATTAAGGCGAACACCCCCGCGCACGTCCTCGACCTTGCCAAGCTGCATATCCAGATCGTCAATCGCAAGTTCCGTCGCAAGACGTTCCGGCTTGTCGCCGTCTGCTGCGGCCCCCATCAGGGACAAGCGTGCTGATGCCCCCAGTTCAAAATGGGCGGGATTGATGCGATTGCCGTTTATAACGGGAGCCACTTCGGGCGGAGAGCCCAATGCAATGGGAATGTCGCGGATATTCAGCTCAAAGCCTGCCAGGCTGTTATCGTCCGCATGCTGGTCAATCTTGCCATCCAGCGCAATTTTCTTGCCTTTCCAGATGACACTACCATTGATGCCGATTTTTCCGCCTTCTTCGATCAGGCGGGCCTCTTCGATATCCAGAACCTGCTGCTCGTCGCCAACCTTGAAAGCAACTGTACTGTTGAAGATGCCGATGACATGCGTGTCCTGCGCGCGCAAAAGCTCAAGGCTGCGGCGCATGGCGGCAAAAAGCTCACCCGAAACCGCGTCGAAATCGAGAATACCGCGTTCATCGTAAGGCAGTGATTTCCAAAAGCCCGGCCCCTTCGTTTCCGGCATTTCAAAGGAAACGCCATCGACTTCAAGCTGGGCGACACGCACCTTGCCGGTCAAAAGCGGCAGTGGCGCCAGCCCGAGACGCACAGATTTGATTCCGCTGATTTCGATGCCCTGTTTCGGATCGGCGATCGACACATCACGGGCTTCGAGCGCGACATGGCTATCCTGATCCAGCGACAGCGCCGCGCTCCCGATGGAGGCGGATGCGCCTTCTCCGAGAATATGCGTCAGGCTTTTCTGTGCTTCGTCACGCAAAAGATTGCTGTCAACGCCGCTGCGAAGGATAACGAAACCAGCACCGACGATGAGAACAAGAAGGATGCAAACCGATAAAGCCGCATGGGAACAGCGCGACAGAAAGGAGCGGCGCGAACGTGCCGGGCCGGGCAAAAAGCCACACTCGCCGTCAGCGGCGAGACGCTCGATTCTTTCCATCTCCCGCTTGCTGAAGCGGATCTTCTGCGGTTTCTCTGTCAACAACCCAGCCAGAAAAAGAGTTTCATGCCATACGATCCCTTAGAATTTGCTTTATCAAGCGATCGTAATTACCTGTTTTATAACCATCTATTACCCGCGCCGCGTGCATGAGCCGACAGCCTTGCGCTTCTCAACCGCCGTCACGATCGACACCAGCATCAATGCTTGCACAAGACTGCCTGAATGCGATAGCTCAGACTGTAACAGGTGGTTTCCATCCTAATCCATAAAAGAAAGGCGCAGATATGGCTCATCCCCAAGTTGGCGAACCGGCACCCAACTTCATTCTGCCTTCGGATAATGGCGAAATTTCCCTGTCCTCCCTTAAAGGCAAGCCGGTGGTGATTTACTTTTATCCGAAAGACGACACTTCCGGCTGCACCAAGGAGGCGATTGCTTTCTCCCGATTGAAGCCGGAATTTGACAAGATCGGAGTTCGCGTCATCGGCCTATCTCCCGATAGCGCCACGAAACACGCGAAATTTCGCAAGAAACATGAGCTGACTGTCGATCTTGCCTCGGACGAGGACCGGGTAGCACTTGAAGCCTATGGCGTATGGGTCGAAAAGAGCATGTACGGTCGCAAATATATGGGCGTGGAACGCACAACCTTTCTGATCGATGCGAAAGGAAACATCGCTCAGGTCTGGAACAAGGTGAAAGTGGACGGCCATGCCGATGCGGTTCTGGAGGCTGCACGCGCGCTTTGAACGATGACAAACAAGCCATCCTATGATCAGACATTGCGCGGAAACGCCATCCGCGCCATATGCGCCAGCGATCTTGACGAAAAAGTCAGACTGACACGAGAAACCGCCGCTCGCTGGTTTGCTCGCACATTGTCGGTTCGCAGCCCGCTCGATCCGCCTTTGCCGGAACGTCCCGGCCGACCGGAAAAACCCGAACTTGTGCCTCCTCGCATGTTGAAGAAGCGGTCACTCAACACCGAACACGGGCGTATCGCCCTGATGCACGCCCTCGCCCATATCGAGCTGAACGCCATTGATCTTGCGCTCGACATCGTTGCCCGTTTTGCCGCCAAACCCATACCGCGCAGCTTCTTCGATGGCTGGATGAAAGTGGCCGATGATGAAGCCCGGCATTTCACGCTGCTGCGCGACCGGCTCAAGTCTTTGGGCGCGGATTATGGTGACATGCCCGCTCACGACGGGCTCTGGCAATCCGCGCACCAAACGCGCAACGACCTTGAAGCGCGTCTCGCCGTCGTGCCGCTTATTCTCGAGGCTCGAGGGCTCGATGTGACACCGTCATTGCTCGAGAAAATGATCGAGACCGGCGACATTGAGACTGCTGCAATTCTCGACGTGATCTACAATGACGAGAAAACGCATGTCGCTGTGGGCGCAAAATGGTTTCGTTTCTTCTGCGCGCGCAACAGAATAGACCCGGTCGCAAGATTTCAGGAACTGGTTCGTGCAAATTTTCGCGGCGACCTGAAACCGCCCTTCAACGAACTGGCACGCGCCGAAGCGGGGTTGACCCCTTCCTTTTATCGCTCGCTGTCTCCGGTATCGATCTAACCCATATCCTGAAAGTCCATGCGATAAAACAAATCCCGCCGCATGGCCCGCGCAAGCCTTAAATGTAAAGGTCTGTTAACCCTAATAAGTTGTAATCAGGTAAGGGAATCGAGAAGGGGCATGCGGCTGGCATGACTGGGAATCAGGCGAAAACATCGACCAAAAAGGTGTTCGGGGAACGCAAGGAACCGCCTGTCCTGATTATTGCGCGCGGCGAAAAGATCAGCCATTTCACGTTGCGCCCCTGGATGACAGTTCTTGGAGGTGCCGCTTTTCTCGCTCTCTCGGCTGGCTATCTTGGCGCGACGGCCTATCTGGTTCTTCGTGACGATCTGATGAGCGCTGGCATCGCGCGTCATGCCCGCAACCAGCAACTTTATGAAGACCGCATTTCCGCCCTCCGCACAGAGGTTGACCGTATCACCAGCCGGCAGATGCTCGATCAGCAGGTGATGGAAAACAAGGTTGCCGAACTCATGCAGCGCCAGCAGACGCTGAGTGCGCGCGACGGCAAACTTGCACCTCTGCTGGAACGGGCTTCACAATTGCAGCCGATGCCGGACATGCCGACTGAAACGGCCCCGGATGTTGAACAACATAGCCAGTACATCCCAAATGAAGCTCTGGCCGGACGCGATTTCCCTGGTATCGATCCGATCATTACCGGCCCTGTGCCCGGAAAATCACCGACTGGAAAGCCGGATCGCCGTGCCGATGCCAGGTCCGTGGGGTTGCGTCTTTCCGGTGGGCTTTCGGGTGAATCAACGCTTGAAACCTCTGACAAGATACTGGCGACCATCAACCAGAACCTTCATCGGATCGAAAGCGAGCAGAACGGCAAAGTGCGGGTGCTGGCAGATGCCGCCTATGAAAAAGCGGACAGCATTCTCGACACCTTGAACGCCGCCGGACTGCGTATCGAAACGCCCGGCAGTGAATCTGTGGCAATGGGCGGACCGCTTATCCCGGTTTCGTCGCCCGGCGCAGTGGTCAATGATTTCGACATGCAGTTGCGAAATCTCGATAGCGCGCTTGATCGGCTTGATCAGGTCCGCAAACGTGTGAGCGCCCTTCCCCTTGCCAATCCGGCTCCGGGGAAAGCCGTAACCAGCTTGTTCGGCGTTCGCCGTGATCCCTTTCTGGGCACTGCTGCCTTTCACTCCGGAATCGACTTTCGCGCATCCTACGGCCAGACCGTAAAATCCACCGCGGCTGGCAAGATCGTGAAAGCAGGCCGTTTCGGCGGTTATGGAAATATGGTCGAGATCGATCATGGTAATGGGTTCTCGACCCGTTTTGCGCATCTGAGCCGCGTTCTAGTTCGCGATGGACAGCAGATTGCCGCCGGAGTTGCTGTCGGCGAAGCAGGCAGTTCCGGGCGCTCGACCGGCAGCCATCTGCATTATGAAGTCCGTGAAAACGGACGCGCAGTCAATCCGGTCAATTTTCTCAAAGCCGGAAAACAGATAGAGCCATTACTCTGAGTTTCTGAAACGAAAAACCCGGCCGGAGCCGGGTTTGTGCCATGCAAATGACGGTCGATTAATCGATATCGTCGATCAGCTCGCCGCCCCCCTGAATACGGTGCGCAAGCGCGGCTTCCATGAATGGCGTGACGGAACCATCCAACACTTCCTGCGGGTTGGTGCTTTCAACGCCGGTGCGCAGATCCTTGACGAGCTGATAAGGCTGCAGGACGTAGGAGCGAATCTGGTGTCCCCAACCGATATCGGTCTTGGTGGCGTTCGCCGCGTCCGTCGCGGCTTCCCGCTTCTTCAGCTCTTCTTCGTAGAGGCGAGCGCGCAGCATCGACCATGCCTTTTCGCGGTTCTTGTGCTGTGAGCGTTCCGCCTGGCACTGCACCACAATCCCGGTCGCAATATGCGTGATACGCACTGCCGAATCAGTGGTATTCACGTGCTGTCCACCAGCCCCCGAAGCGCGGTAGGTATCAATGCGAACATCGGCTTCCGTGACCTGCACGTCGATATTGTCATCGATGACGGGATATACCCAGATGCTCGCGAAAGACGTATGGCGACGGGCGTTGGAGTCATAAGGCGAGATGCGGACCAGACGATGAACGCCCGATTCGGTCTTCATCATGCCATATGAATTGTGTCCCTTGACGAGAATGGTTGCGGACTTGATGCCCGCTTCTTCGCCTTCGTGCACTTCCATTACCTCGACCTTGCGGCCGTTGCGTTCAGCCCAGCGCGTATACATGCGCAGCAGCATCGACGCCCAGTCCTGGCTTTCCGTACCGCCGGCACCGGCATGCACTTCGACATAGGTGTCGTTGGCATCGGCTTCGCCCGAAAGCAGCATGTCGATCTGGCGTCGATCGATCTCGACCTTGAGATCGCGGATGGTGGTTTCTGCGTCCTCGATGATCGACTTGTCACCTTCCTCCTCGCCCATGGCGATGAGTTCAATGCTGTCGTTCAGTGTCTGCGTCAGATGGTTGATTCCATTGATGCTGTCTTCCAGCTGCTGGCGTTCGCGCATCAGCTTCTGGGCTTCCTGGGCATCATTCCAAAGTGTGGGATCTTCGGCTCTCTGGTTGAGATAGCCGAGACGCTTTATCGCCTGATCCCAGTCAAAGATGCCTCCTCAGCAGGCTTATGGCCTGCTGGATTTCGTCAACCAGCGTCTCGATTTCCGCGCGCATGGGCAAATCGTTCCTTCAATATCATTCTATTTAATTGAGAAGCCGAACCGATCATTGCGAGGCTCAGGCTTTCCGGCATGGACCGACAGTCCAAGCGCCGCGGACCATAGTGAGCACGCGGCGCAGTGTAAAGGGTAAAGCCCCGTTTTTCCCTGTCAGTAAAGTCCGCCGGAACCGGAGTTGATGGCGCGTGTCGCCTGCGGCGACTGCGGCGCGACCGGAGAACCTTCGCGGAATGAATCCATTCCGATGACCGAATAGCTGTCCGATGGCCCGGTGCCCGGCTTGAACGCTTCCATGATCACATTCGGATCGCCCTGATTGGCGCGCATACCGGTTTTGCGATTGATCGCGATGACCGTCATGCCTTCCGGCACGCGGAAATCCACTTTCGGCGTTCCGGCCAAAGCCTGCTCCATGAAAGACTTGAACACAGGCGCTGCGAGACCGCCGCCCGTATTGCCGCGGCCAAGCGGTGTCGGCGTATCGTAGCCCATGAACACGCCAACCACGAGATCAGGCGTGAAGCCAACGAACCACGCGTCCTTCTCATCGTTGGTCGTACCGGTCTTGCCAGCCATCGGGCGGTCGAGGCTCTTCAATATCTGCGCCGTGCCACGCTGCACGACACCTTCCATCATCGAGGTGATCTGATAAGCCGTCATCGGATCGAGTACCTGATCGCGGTTGTCGATCAGCGTCGGCTCTTCCTGATTGGCCCAATCCTGCGCATTGCAGCCTTCGCACTGGCGCGCATCGTGCTTGAACACGGTCTTGCCGTAGCGATCCTGAATGCGGTCGATCATTGACGGCGTTATGCTCTGCCCGCCATTCGCCATGATGGAATAGGCTGTCACCATACGCAGGACGGTCGTCTCACCGGCGCCAAGTGCCATGGAGAGAACGGGCAGCATCTTGTCGTAGATACCGAAGCGTTCAGCATATTCAGCGACGAGCTTCATGCCCATGTCCTGCGCGAGACGCACGGTCATGACGTTACGCGACTGTTCGATACCGTAGCGCAACGTGGACGGACCGGAGAACTTGCCCGAATAGTTCTTCGGTGCCCAAACGCCCAGCGTACCACCCTGATTGACTTCCAGCGGACCGTCCAGAACAACGGACGCAGGCGTATAGCCGTTGTCGAGGGCAGCAGCATAGACGAAGGGCTTGAACGACGAACCTGGCTGGCGATAGGCCTGCGTTGCGCGGTTGAACTCCGATTCCGCATAGGAAAAACCGCCGACCATGGCCAGAACACGACCCGTATGCGGGTCCATGGCCACAAGCGCGCCTTCAAGCTTCGGCGGCTGCTGCAGACGGAAACGGGATTCGCCAGTCTTGGAGACATAGATAATGTCGCCCGTTTTCAGCACGCCTTCCGGCGATTTGGCGCTGGTGCGCTTGTCACCGATATTCACAATGCGCATCGCCCATTTCATATCATCGGCGGCAATGAATGCGCGCTTGCGCTCCTTGCTGCGCGAGCCCGATGCCTCAAGCGGCGGCTGCAGACCGATATCCGCGCCAGCGGCTGAAACATTGAGCACGATTGCGAGCTGCCATTCGGGCACGTCCGCATAGGACTGCATGTCGCCAAACGCCGTACCCCAGTCGTTGCCAAGCTCGACATTCTTCATGGGGCCGCGCCAGCCTCGCGCCTCGTCATAGCGAAGCAGTGCAGCCTGCAAGGACTTGCGCGCCTCAACCTGCAGCGTCGGGTTCAGCGTGGTGCGAACCGAAAGACCGCCTTCGTAAAGCGCATCGACACCATATTTCTGGATGATCTGGCGGCGAACTTCTTCGGTGAAATATTCCGAAGCAAACACGTAATGCGCGTCCGAACGCTCTTTCACGCCCAGCGGCTGCTTCTTGGCTTCCGCCGCTTCTTCGGCAGTGATGTAGCCGTTTTCGCTCATCCGGTCGATCACCCAGTTGCGGCGCTCGATAGCGCGCTCGGGCTGGCGGAAGGGATGATAATTGTTCGGGCCTTTCGGCAGGGCCGCGAGATAAGCGCTCTCTGCGATGGAAAGTTCACCGACCGACTTGTCGAAATAGGTCAGAGCAGCGCTGGCAATGCCGTAGGAACCAAGGCCGAAGAAGATTTCGTTGAGATAGAGCTCGAGAATACGGTCCTTGGAATAGGCCTGCTCAATGCGCATCGCGAGGATGGCTTCCTTGATCTTGCGATCATAGGTCTGCTTTGAGGTCAGGAGGAAGTTCTTTGCAACCTGTTGCGTAATGGTAGACGCACCAACCGGACGGCGGCCGGACCCCATATTCTTGACATTCGTCAACATCGCTCGGGCAAGTCCGGCGAAATCAAGACCGTGATGTTCATAGAAGGTCTTGTCTTCAGCCGAAACGAAAGCCGCTTTCACACGGTTCGGCACAGCCTGGATGGGGATATAGAGCCGGCGTTCGCGAGCGAACTCCGCCATGAGGCTGCCATCCGAGGCATGAACGCGCGTCATTACAGGCGGCTCGTATTTTGCGAGCACCTCGTAATCTGGCAGATCCTTCGTGAGACTTCCGACGTACAGGGCGGCGCCACCTGCCACGAGGAGCATCAGCACCGTTCCGATCCCGAAGAAATATCCGATAAGCCTTACCATAAATGCGGAATCCTGCCTTCAGATTATTCACATGATAAGGGTCAAAGCACGAACAGCCAACCCTTTGACCTAGTTATGCCATGAGGCAATCACTGGCTTAGTGACCAGCAAATGAGTCAAAGGCAAGATGGTTTACGTGTTTTTACCAATTTAACGCCGCAGCTTTCGTCTGCACGACGAAAATCCGCTAAACTGTTGCAAGCCTGCATCTTATAAGATGTAGCACATTTAACAGACATCGCCACAATTCTCCATATTTCAGGGTCCCTACCCCTTGCTCATGCTTGCGGGATGTTTCAGCGCTTCAAACGCCTTGATCGCAATCGCGAGTCTGTCCGCAAGTTTCTTGCGCCACTCGGGATTGCTGATAAGCTTCTCGTCCTCGGCATTGGATAAATATCCGATTTCAATCAGCACGGACGGCACGTCCGGCGCACGCAACACCTGAAAACCGGCAAAGCGATGCGGATTGTTGATGAGATTCACTTGCCCCTGGAGGGAATGGATCACCTTTTCGGCAAAGCTTAGCGAAAATGTGTGCGTTTCACGCCTGGTCAGATCGAGAAGAATATCGGTAACCTCGGGCTGCTCTTCAGGCGCTGCGCCCGCAAGGGTATCAGACTTGTTTTCCCGTTCAGCCATGGCCCGCGCAACGGAGTCCGATGCCTTGTCGGAAATCGTATAAACCGTCGCGCCGCGAATATCGTGCTGGTTGATCGTATCCGCATGGATGGAGATGAACAAATCCGCTTCATGCTGGCGGGCGATCCGCACCCTTTCGGAAAGCCGCAAAAAAGTGTCGTCCTCACGCGTCATGAGAACCTTGATGTTCTTGTCTTGCGACAGGCGATCCCTGAGCTCCTGCCCGAACGCGAGCGTCAGGTCCTTTTCCTTGATACCGCTGAGGCTTTCCGCACCGCTGTCGATACCACCATGTCCTGGATCGATCATGATGGTGAACGGGCGAACCGCCCCATTCTGCGCGGTGGCCTGAACCGGCTTGTCATCGCGATCGGTGGAACTGGTTATTTCCTTGCGGCCCTGCAACTGTTCGGCAAATTCCCTGTCCGAGGCCGCAACGATGTCGGCCACAAGGCGATAGCCTGATGCACTCTCGTTTTTCAGAACGCGCAAGTCTTCCACCTTGAACGGACCGCGCAGTGTCAGAATGAGGCGCGAACGCCCCTTGCCCACGAGCCCGTACCGGACGCGCGAAACGAGCCCGCGGGGCTCCAGACTTTTCTCGTCGAAACCAAAGCGCGTTTCGGGCAGATCGACGACAAGCCGATGCGGATTGTCGAGAAGCAGGGTCGATAGCTTGGGTTCCCGGTCGAACATGACAACGATGCGCGTCCGCACATCATCGCCAGCCATCCGGAAAGTCAGCGCAGCCAGTGGGGAAGTCACGCGATCGGCAGCATAGACAGAAGCAGACTGAAACAGCAGGACAGACAAAAGTGCGAACAATGCCGCAAGGCACCGCAAATTCAGCAATCGTGTCATAGCGTTTTCAGCGCTTTGAAAATGCATCGGCCGCCACAATCAAGAACATCATTTGGATAACTGGCATCAATAATCGCGATACGGGCCCATTTATCCCTGCACCCTCTCGCCCGAATACCCATGAAACACTCGTACAGAACTACAGTTAATGAAGGATTTCCAGCCGTATTTCGACCTTGAATCGGGCGTATACTCAGCTTTCGGCGAAATTGCGATGCGAAAGTCAAATGATATTCGCACTTGTCATCGTTCAAACGACGCCATAAAAGCTATGGAAGGTTTTGGGTGAACTATCAGAATCGTTTGCCGGTTCTCAAAACGAACCGCAAGGAATGATAGCGAAAACAGCGGCATATTCATTCGTCGCCCCGATAACCGGCACAGAATTCAGCGGAGATGTGGCTCCCCCGCCCTCCGTTTCTATCGGCCGACTGCGCATCTTTACGCGCTGTCGCCAACGCTCGAAAAGAGCAAAGAGGTCGGCCCGGCTTTCCCGGGTCATATATGAGGTCGTTTCGTTCGGAACAGCTATGGGTCAAGCACGACTGACCATTGCGAGCCTGAAGACCGTGATCGCCACGAGGCCATCGCGCGCGGAGGCAGCAGCTTTTGTTCCGACGAACCCAGAACCATCCGGCAGACGCAGCGCAGTGAGCACGACAGCCCTCAGGGTTTCGTCCGGCGCACGCGTTTTGCGTCTTCGCGCCGGCAGGAAAGACAATAATGTCCAACAAAATGCTTATAGATGCCTCCCACCCGGAGGAGACCCGGGTAATCGTTACCCGGGGCAACAAGATTGAAGAATTCGACTTTGAGTCGGAACATAAGAAGCAGCTGAAAGGCAACATCTACCTGGCACGCGTCACCCGCGTCGAACCTTCGCTTCAGGCTGCATTCGTGGAATATGGCGGCAACCGTCATGGCTTCCTCGCATTTTCGGAAATTCATCCCGACTACTATCAAATCCCGGTAGCCGATCGTCTTGCGCTGCTTGAGGCGGAAGCCAAAGCCGCACGTGCGGAAGATGACGAAGACGAACCCCGCGCCAAGAGTGAGCGCAGCGAGCGGAACGATAAGTCTCGCCGCAACCGGCGTCGTGGACGCCGTGACGGCCAGAACGGCGACGCGCAGGCCAGTGCGTCCGACAACGGAGTGCCCGCGGCCGAGCCGGTCGGTCCCGCTTTTGAAAATTACGTGCCGGGCACCCCGGCTATTGCCCTCTCGCAAAAAAGCGATGTGATCTCTGAAGCCATCGAAAACGGCGACGAAGATGACATCGAACATGAAGAGGACATGGTCGAATCTGTGGGTTCGGAAGACGCGCTTGAGGAGCTTCCGACACATGCGCGCACCAATCGCCGCCAGTACAACATTCAGGAAGTGATCAAGCGCCGCCAGATTCTGCTGGTTCAGGTCGTCAAGGAAGAGCGCGGCAACAAGGGCGCGGCTCTCACCACCTATCTTTCGCTTGCGGGACGCTATTCGGTTCTGATGCCGAACACGGCACGTGGCGGCGGCATTTCGCGCAAGATCACCAATCCGCAGGATCGCAAGCGCCTGAAGGAAATCGTCAAGGAACTCGAAGTGCCGCAGGGCATGGGTGTGATCCTGCGCACGGCTGGCGCAAACCGCACCAAGGCCGAAGTCAAGCGCGACTACGAATATCTGATGCGTCTTTGGGAAAATGTACGCACGCTGACGCTGCAATCGACGGCCCCTGCCCTCGTCTACGAGGAAGGCAGCCTGATCAAGCGTTCGATCCGTGACCTCTATAACAAGGACATTTCGGAAATCCTCGTTTCCGGCGAAAATGGCTACCGTGAGGCCAAGGACTTCATGCGCATGCTCATGCCGAGCCATGCCAAGGTTGTCCAGCCTTACCGCGAGCAGGTTCCCATCTTCACGCGCAACGGCGTGGAAGCCCAGCTCGACCGCATGTTGCTGCCGCAGGTCACGCTCAAGTCGGGCGGCTATCTGATCATCAACCAGACGGAAGCGCTGGTTGCCATCGACGTTAACTCGGGTCGCTCGACGCGCGAGCATTCCATCGAGGACACGGCGCTCCAGACCAATCTGGAAGCTGCCGAAGAGGTTGCACGCCAGCTTCGCCTGCGCGACCTTGCCGGCCTTATTGTGGTCGACTTCATCGACATGGAAGAAAAGCGCAACAACCGCGCTGTCGAAAAGAAGATGAAGGACTGCCTGAAGGATGATCGTGCCCGCATTCAGGTGGGACGCATCTCCCATTTCGGCCTTCTGGAAATGTCGCGCCAGCGCATCCGTGCATCTGTGCTTGAAAGCACGATGCAGGTCTGTCCGCATTGCGGCGGCACCGGCCATATCCGCTCAGATTCCTCCATGGCGCTGCACATCATTCGCGGCATTGAGGATTATCTGCTGCGTCATTCCGGCTTCGACATCCATGTCCGCACACCGGCTGCGTCAGCGCTTTATGTTCTCAATCACAAGCGCCAGCTCCTTGCCGATCTCGAAGGACGCTTCGGTGTAGCAATCAGCATTGACGCCGATGAAAGCGTCGGCCACCAGCATTTCGTCATCGACAAGGGTGCGCCTTCCACGCGGCCTATCACCCAGCCGCCGGTGCAGCCGATGGCCTATATCGAGGACGATATCGAAGATCCGGAAATCCCGGTTGATGAGGACGAAGCCGAAGAAGAAACCAAGACTGATGTCCAGACTCAAGAAGAGCGCGGCGAAGAAGGCGACCGCAAGCGCCGCCGCCGCCGTCGCCGTCGCGGCGGTCGTGACCGTGAGAACCAGGAACAGTCGGCAAAATCCGATTCAGTTTCGGAAGAAACCTCCGGCGAAGACGAAGATGGCAACGAACCTCAGCAGACATCTTCCGGTGCTTCGCTGAGCGAGGAAGACCGCCGCAAGAAGCGTCGCCGCGGTCGCCGGGGCGGACGTAAGAATCGTCGCGACGATGAACCCCGCGCCCGCAAGATTCCAGATCCTGAGTTCGTCGGATACACGCCGGTCCTCCCAACAAAGGTCGAGGAAGCAGTTGTTGAAGAAAGCGCTGCTGTAGCGGTTGAGCCGACAGCGGAAGCAGCGGAAACTCCTGCTCCGGCGATCGAACCGGTGGTCGAAGAGAAGCCTGCGAAACCTGCTCGCAAGCCTCGCGCCCGCAAGTCTGCGAAGACTGAAGAGGCGACTGAGGAGGTCGTTGCAGCCGAGGCAGAGGAAAAGCCTGCGAAACCTGCTCGCAAGCCCCGCGCCCGCAAGAAGGCAGCCGAAGAGGCTTCTGCGGAACCGGTAGCGGCGGTGGTCGCTGATGAACCCGAAGCAGAAGTGGAAAAGCCCAAGCGGCGTACCCGCCGAGCTGCGGCGAAGCCAGCTGCCGAAGTGGAAGACACGGTGGCAGTTGAAGCTGATGTGGCGACGATTGCTGAACCGCAGAAAAGCGCGGAGCCTGTCGTGACCTCGAGCGAAAGCGAAGAGCAGAAGCCTAAGCGTGCCGGTTGGTGGCAGAAGAAAGGCTTCTTCTGAGAACCGCTTCAAGATCGAAATGAAAAACCGGCGGAAACGCCGGTTCAGACCGCTGACAAACCCATCGATATTTTCGACGGGTTTTGTTCTGGGAAGTATGCTGTTTTGGGCGGCAGAGTTTTGACGCAGATTGAGAAGGGTGTATCCGGCTCATGCGCTGACCGGTTTTGG
>NZ_WBWE01000040.1 GCF_008932435.1 Brucella pseudintermedia
CTGTCGGCGAAGTGGTTGAGCGCGGTGTTAATTGTGCCCTCGCCATAGACGGCATATTTGTTGTCGGCCCAGGCATAGGTGCCGCCAGCGCCGATACCACCCCAGGTCCGGTCATTGTCGGTGTCGAATTCGACGCCCGCCACGTTCACCGACGAACCGCCCAGCATTTCCTGATAGAGATTGGCAATGCCATAGACGGTGGTGTTGACCGTCAAACCATCCTTGCCCTGCCAGCTATTGGCATAGTTGGCGGCAAGGCCGAGCCGTCCGATCAGGCTGTCGCCGTCATGCAGGCTGACACGGCTATCCCATGCGTCGCGGAAACTGTCGGCATTGATGGAGGAGTACATGAGCTGCGCCTGTGGCGTCAGCGACCAGTTCTGGTCGATGGCAAAGCGCTGGCCTGCTTCTATGCTCAAGGCATAGCCGGTTGCCTTGCGGCCATCGGCAAGACCCTGATTGGCTGTCCAGGAGTTGAGATCGCTGTCAAACCACGTCACCTGTGCCTGACCGTCGACATAAAAGCCGGAAGTGCCATACCAGGTGGCGGTTGCGCCAAGGCTCCAGCCATCGGTGCTGATCGCACCATCGCCGTGGAAGGAGGAGATATCGCCCTTGGCATGGCCATATTGCCCGGTGATACCGGCGATCAGCTTGCCATTGTCGCTCTCATAGAACTGACCGTCGACACCGGCCTGCATGATGAAGGTGTTGATGTCCTGCTTCATGCGGCTCAGCGACGTATCTGGTTCAAGGCGATTGTGTGCCCCTTCGACACGCGCCCACACGCCCTTGTCGTCAACGGCGGCACCTGTGGCCTGGCCATCGCCGTTCCGTCCCGTCCAGTAGCGCTCGCCAACACGTTCCTGCAAGGTCGGCAGCTTGTTGAGCGCCTGCATGTTCTGCAGATAGCCTTCATAAACCGGAACCGACGGGCTGTAACGTGGA
>NZ_WBWE01000041.1 GCF_008932435.1 Brucella pseudintermedia
GATGTTCTGGGCACTCGCGGCTAGCAGGCATTGCCATCTGACCTTGATGAGGCCACGGAACCTGGCATAGCGATGTCCATGCAACTGCTTGGCATCGGCAAAGGAACGCTCCACCGTCTCCTTGCGTCGTTTGTAGATGGCCTTGCCCCAAGGCGTGAGGCGGTGGGTGTCGGTGCGCTCGCGGGCGTCGGCCCACACATGGCGGGTGATGATGCGTTCCGCCCTGGCGTTGCTGGTGCAGGAGGCGAGAAGCGGGCAGTCGCCGCAGATGGCCGGATCGGAGCGATAGTGGCGATAGCCGTTGCGGTCGGTGGTGGCATAAGTCAGGAGTTGGCCTTCAGGGCAGCGATAACCATCCACCGCGCCGTCATAGACGAATTTCGACTTGCGCATCATGCCGGGTTTGGGTGGTGTCGGATTGCGATAGCCGGTGACACCGAGAATGGCGCGCTCCTCCAGTCCCCTGGCGATGCCGGATGTGGCATAGCCGGCATCGAGCCCGACGGCGCCGACAGCAAAGCCGAAGCGCTCACGCTGCCGGTCAAGCCGGCCCAGATAGACGATGCTGTCATGGACGTTTGCCGGGGTGACATGGGTATCGGTGATGATGGCAAGCTTTCCGTCCACCGTGCGGTGGTCGAGATAGAAGAAGCCCTTCGGCTTGCCGTCGCGCACCATGTAGCCGCTGTCAGGATCGGTGCGACTGACCTTGGTCTCCTTCACCTGCGGCGCGTGCTCTTTTTCCTTCAATGGCTTCTGGCCGTGCAGCGCCCGCTCGGCCTCGATCGCCCGGTCGAGAGCGGCCCAATAGTCGGCACGCGATTTCTCGATCATGGCCAGATCATACTTGCCCTTGTTGGCATTGGCCTTCAGATGGGTCGAGTCGGTATAGAGCACTGTGCCATCGACCAGCCCATGGCCAATCGCCTGTTCGACGATATGGT
>NZ_WBWE01000042.1 GCF_008932435.1 Brucella pseudintermedia
CGCGCGGATCTCATCATGGCCTGACTGTAACAACAGTCCACTCGCGAGAGGCCGGATACATTTATGCAGACTGGAACCGTCAGGACCATCAAACCCCTTGCACGGACGAGGCGGACCATACATTTTTTGCGAGAAGCTCGCGGAGTGCGGCGGCATCGAGCATCTGCTCGGCCAACAGCTTCTTAAGCTTGGCGTTCTCTTCTTCGAGTGCCTTCAGGCGCTTCGCCTCGGACACCTCCATACCGCCGTATTTGGCTTTCCAGTTATAAAATGTTGCGTCCGAAATCCCATACTTGCGGCACAGGTCGGCCACCTTCATGCCTGCCTCCTGCTCCTTCAGCACCGCAATAATCGTAACCGCCCGATTGTTACCGTGGAGAATATGTCTTGACGCGGGCGACGATTTCTTCGTCATCGACAAAGCATTCGAGGAATTCTTGCCATTTTTCGGCTGATTGACGCGCGTCGACCAGCATC
>NZ_WBWE01000043.1 GCF_008932435.1 Brucella pseudintermedia
ACGCTCGACAGTCTGGTTCCGAAGGATCACCTGCTTCGCAAGATCGATGCTGTGATCGACTTCTCCTTCATCCACGACCGCGTTGCCGGACTTTACTGCGCCGACAACGGCCGCCCGGCGCTCGATCCGACCTTGATGTTCAAGGCTTTGTTCATCGGTTACCTGTTCGGCATCCGCTCGGAACGTCAGCTGGTGCGCGAGATCGAGGTCAATGTCGCCTATCGCTGGTTTCTGAGGATGAAGCTGACCGATGGTGTGTTCGATGCCTCGACGCTGTCGCAGAACCGCCGCCGGCGTTTCAACGACGCATCGGTGGCCCAGGACATCTTCGACCATATCGTCGAACAGGCGATTGGCCATGGGCTGGTCGATGGCACAGTGCTCTATACCGACTCGACCCATCTGAAGGCCAATGCCAACAAGGGCAAGTATGATCTGGCCATGATCGAGAAATCGCG
>NZ_WBWE01000044.1 GCF_008932435.1 Brucella pseudintermedia
TCAGACCGCTGACAAACCCATCGATATTTTCGACGGGTTTTGTTCTGGGAAGTATGCTGTTTTGGGCGGCAGAGTTTTGACGCAGATTGAGAAGGGTGTATCCGGCTCATGCGCTGACCGGTTTTGGCCCTTTGGTGAGCGCCATTGCGATCTTCTTGATGTTCTGGGCACTCGCGGCTAGCAGGCATTGCCATCTGACCTTGATGAGGCCACGGAACCTGGCATAGCGATGTCCATGCAACTGCTTGGCATCGGCAAAGGAACGCTCCACCGTCTCCTTGCGT
>NZ_WBWE01000045.1 GCF_008932435.1 Brucella pseudintermedia
CGTGACCCAGTATCTCCATCCGCATCGTCTACCTCAATCTCAAGACACGTCATTAACGTCGTCGCTAAAGACGTGTCTTACGTCACGAGGCTTTGCTTCAACAGGCGGTAGCAATCGGGCCGTTACCTTGCTGCCAAAATTGCACGCGTCGCATGGGTGATTATGACCCGACCGGGCGCGATCTACAATCGTCAGGATCCGGCAAAAACCTGATCCAGCGACAGACTGCGAGGAGCGGGATAGTGATGACGAG
>NZ_WBWE01000004.1 GCF_008932435.1 Brucella pseudintermedia
TCGACACCGACAATGACCGGACCTGGGGTGGTATCGGCGCTGGCGGCACCTATGCCTGGGCCGACAACAAATATGCCGTCTATGGCGAGGGCACAATTAACACCGCGCTCAACCACTTCGCCGACAGCTACACCCTCAAGGGGACCGTCGGTTTCAAGGTCAAGTGGTAGACCGCCTGACATAGGAAGGACCACCGAAAAACTTGAAGCTCCCGGCTCCACGCCGGGGGCTTTTTGCCGCCTCCTCGACACGGCGGACGGCGTTTACTTCGCCATCGCTGGTCGTGACAATTACGGCATTCTCATCGAGGGCGCCACGCTCTCTGATCTTTCTGCTGATGACTTTATCTTCTCCTGAGGCGATTTCGGCTATACGCTGCAGAGGCAAACCCTGAATGTTGGTCGTTCCTAGCGCCTCGCGTTTGTAATAAGGGAGATGGAACGAGCCGCGGCCGTCACGAGAGGCGCATATTTCTCTTCTGCTTCCTCCGGCGTGTAGCGGCTGCGCGATACAGCAATGTTGATCGCACCGTAGGGATGCCCCCGCGCGTCGAGGATGGGCGATGCGAAGGACAGATCGCCGTGGAAATATTCTTCAAACGCAGTCGCATAGCCTTTGGCCGCCGCCTGTTTGAGCTTGGCGTTCAACTCGTCACGATTCCACGTGGTGTGTGGCGTGTAGGGGTGCAGATGCGACCGGTCCAACACAGCGTTCGCTTCCGCCTCTGACAACGCCGAGAGGATAGCAATGCCGGGTGCCGTGCAATAGGCGGGCAAACGCATGCCGGTGACCACATCGTTGTTCAATACGTGACGGCTCATGAAACGCTGCACGAAAACGATGTCCGTCTCGTCAAGAACCGTCAGATTTACCGTCTCTTCCGTGGTTTTGCTCAAATGAAGGAGATATGGCGTACCGCGTTCGACGAGCACGCTGGCACGACTATAATGATAGGCGAAGTCCAGCGCTTTTACACCGAGTTCGAAACGCTTTGTTTCGCTGCTTTTCGTCAGATAGCCAAGTTTGGTCAGCGTGTACGTGAACCGTTGGGTTGCAGAAATGTCCAGCCCGGTCTCCTCAGCGATCTGCGACAGGCTGAGGGTGGGTCTGCTGCCATCAAAGGCCCCCAAGACCCGGAATGCTTTTTCGACTGACTGCACGAGCAGCGGATCGCGATCGTTGCCTACGCTCTCGCCGTCTGATTTCACTGACTTTTCTGCTTTGCGTACCATCAAAAACCCGCCTGAGATAATCGTCGATTAATAGCAGAATGATCAAGAATCTGAAAAGACACTTGACATTGTAATACAATAAAATCACCATAACATAATACTTATTGCAATGCAATAATAAAGTGGCAAGCGCATAACCCCAAGGGAGAACACAATGGATCGCTTTATCCTGACCGAGCGTCGCGGCGAGGTCGGCATCATCACGCTCAATCGTCCGCACATTCTCAATGCCTGGCACAGCGCGATGCGCCGCCAGCTCATTGAGGCATTCGATGTGTTTGAAGGAGATAACGATATCCGGGCGATCGTGCTGACGGGAGCGGGTGACCGTGCGTTCAGCGCTGGTCAGGATCTCAATGAAACCCGGACGTTCGATGCTGAGCACGGCAAGGAATGGGTTGGCGAATGGGAACGCCTTTATGATCGTATGCGTTCGCTTTCCAAACCGCTGATCGCAGCGCTGAATGGGGTTGCCGCCGGGTCGGCCTTTCAGGTCGCGCTTCTCTGCGATTTCCGTATTGGCCACCCCGGCGTCCGCATGGGCCAACCGGAGATCAATTCCGGCATCGCCAGCACCACCGGTCCGTGGATCATGCGGGAGATCATTGGCCTCGCCCGCACCATCGACCTGACGCTGAGCGGCCGCCTGATGGATTCCGACGAATGCCGCGCCATCGGCATCATAAATCGCATCGTTGATCAGTCCAAGGTTCTGGATGAAGCTGTCGCGCTCGGACGGGAACTCGGCGCCAAGCCGCCGGTGGCCATGCGCCTTAACAAGCAGCGCTTCCGCGAAATGACGGAAGAAGGTTTCCGCGACTGTCTGGCTGCCGGATCGCGCATCCAGAAGGAAGCCTATGCATCGGGCGAGCCGGCCCGCATGATGGAGCAGTTTCTCGCCGAGCGTGCGGCCCGCAAGGCGTCCTGACCAGCCAATTGCCGCCCGCCCCGAAACGGGGCGGGCGACTTGACATCGCATAACTGAATGACATGCCGGAGGGAAAAACAATGAAAAATGGGAAGACGATTACAATTCATCGCCGGGATTTGCTGAAGCTCGGAGGCGGGCTTGGCATAGCACTTGCCGCACCGGCCATTCTCACGCGTCGCGCCGCAGCAGCCGAGCAACTGACGGTCGCCGATCCGGGTGGTCCTTACAGCCCCGGCTATCGCAAGGCTTTTTACGATCCTTTTGAAAAGGCGACGGGTATCCAGGTCGTCAACGTGGCGCGCGATGCCGAACCGACAGCGCAGTTTCGCGCCATGGTGGAGACCGGTTCCTATAGCTGGGATGTGTGCACACTGACACTGTCGGCGCGCGATATCCTCCAGAAACGCGATCTGCTTGAGCCGATCGGTATCGTTGCCGCCGATGCTCCGGGCCTGATGCCGGATTCTCTGACCGAGGTCTGGCTTGGTGTCGATGTCTATTCAACGATAATGGCCTATCGCACCGACAAATTTGATGATGCGGCGGCGCCGAAATCCTGGGCGGATTTCTGGAACGTCGAGAAATTTCCGGGCCGAAGGTCGTTGCGCAAGAATCCGATCGATACGCTGGAACAGGCATTGCTCGCCGACGGCGTTCCGCTCGACAAGCTTTATCCGCTCGATGTCGAACGCGCCTATGCCAGCCTTGAAAAGATCAAACCGCATGTGGATGTCTGGTGGACGGGCGGCGCCCAGTCGAGCCAGCTTATCCAGAGCGGCGAAGTGGACATGATCGCTTTGTGGAACGCACGTGCGCAAGCCGTCATCGACGGCGGCGCTCCGGTGAAAATCGGCTGGAACCAAGGCCTCTATTCCATCGAAGGCTGGGGTATCCCGAAAGGATCGCCGCGCGCCGAAATTGCGCGCCAGTTCGTCAAGTTCTGCACCGAACCGAAGCAGCAGGCGCTGTTCACGGAATTCCTTGCTTACGGCCCGACCAACCTGAAGGCCTATGAGCATATTCCCGCAGAACGCGCATCGTCGCTGCCGACCTTCGAGGCCAATCTGAAACAGATGAGCATCGCCAGCGAAGACTGGTGGAGCGCCAATCGGTCGGAAATGACCGAGCGCTTCAATGCCTGGATACTCGGCTAGGCTGTACTCGGGCAAAGCCGAACCGGGGCGGCCAACAAGGTCTCCCTGACTGCACAATATCAAATAACAAAAGGTGGAGCAGCGACCGGCAGGCCGCTGGCTCCGGGTTTAAAGGGAACGACATGCTTGCCAAACCCGAACAGGCTCTTCAGCCGAAACTTCTCGTTGACGGACTATCCAAGCGTTACGGCGAAACCATCGCGCTCAAACCGACAAATATTGCGGTGCAGCCGGGCGAGTTTCTGACGCTTCTTGGACCTTCGGGTTCCGGCAAGACGACGCTACTTCAGATGATCAGCGGTCTCGTTATGCCAAGCGAAGGCCGTCTCTTCATCGACGGCAAGGATGAAACGGATACGCCGGTGCACAGGCGCGATATTGGCCTTGTTTTCCAGCATTACGCTTTGTTTCCGCATCTCACCGTCGAGGAAAACATAGCCTTTCCGCTGAAAATGCGTGGCCAGAAGTCTGCCGATGTAAAGGCACAGGTGCAACGTACGCTGGAAATGGTGCAGCTCGCTCACCTGGCATCACGCTTTCCGCGCGAACTTTCGGGCGGTCAGCAACAGCGCGTGGCTCTCGCCCGCTGCTTTGTCTATCAGCCTTCCATCATCCTCATGGATGAACCGCTGGGAGCACTCGACAAGAAGTTGCGTGAGCATATGCAATTCGAAATCAAGCGGTTGCATCGCCAGACCGGCGCGACCATTGTCTATGTGACGCATGATCAGGAGGAAGCGCTTGCTCTTTCGGATCGTATTTGCTTGATGAACCATGCAATGGTTGAGCAGATCGCGCCGCCGCAGGAAATCTATTCCCGTCCCACGACTGCCTTTGCTGCCGACTTTATCGGAATTTCCAATATATTCCGCGGCCATATCGAAGTGAGCAGTGACGGTCGAAAGCACCTCTCGACAAAGAATGCAAAGCTTCTCCTTGATAAGGCATGCGACGTCCATGATGGCGAGATGGCGCTCGTGGTGCGGCCCGAGCATATGGAACTCGGCGACGCCGGTGCAAACCGTGTCGGCGGTCGGGTAGCGGAAGTGGTCTATGCGGGTTCCGAGACGCGTGTATTGGTGGATGCCGCAGAAGCGCGTCTGTTGACGGTGCGCGTATTACCGGGACAGCCGATCCCGGCGCTGGGCGAAAACGTTACTCTGAGCTGGCAGCCGGAAGCGGCTGTTCTGGTGACGCCATGAGTATCGCTGCGGTTTCCCAAGCGGGCGCGAAGACGCGTTTCCGTTACCGTTTCGGTCCGCTGTGGCTGGCTGTGCCGGGACTCGCCTTCCTGATTATCTTCTTCCTCGTCCCCGTTGCGCGGTTGATGGGCCTTAGCCTGGAAGATGCGGATACCGGAGCGATTACCGGTGCGCATTATACGCGAATTTTCGACACGGACGTCTATTTTCGTGTTTTGCTTATCACGTTTCGCATTGCAGCCCTGACGACGATGTTCTCGCTCCTATTCGGCTACCCGCTCGCCTATTGGCTTTCGCGTCTGCCGGAACGCAAGCGTGGCATGATGATTTTGCTGGTCATGGTGCCGTTCTGGACGAGCTATCTCGTGAAGAGTTTTGCGTGGGTTATTCTTCTTGGACGTACAGGGGTTATCAATCAGCTTGGCCTCGGTTCGGGCGTGATAGGCTCACCGCTCGAAATGCTGCATAATGAGTTCGGCGTCATGATAGGCATGGTTCATGCCATGCTGCCGCTTGCCGTATTGACCATGCTGCCGGTCATGAGCGGGATCGACCGCAGGCTGACGCAGGCTTCGGGCACGCTGGGGGCGGATTCGGCCAAGAGTTTCTGGCTGGTTTATTTCCCGTTATCCCTGTCGGGTGCGGCTGCGGCCGGGCTCCTCACCTTCATTTCTTCCCTCGGCTTCTTTATCGTTCCAGCCCTTCTGGGCGGGCGCCAGCAGACCATGCTTGCACAGTTGATTATCGTCCAGGTACAGGAAATCCTGAACTGGGCCTTCGCGGGGGCGCTAGCTGCCATGATGCTGATAGCAGCCCTTGTCACATGCTGGGTCTATGATCGCGTCTTCGGCCTTTCGAGCCTTTCAGGTGATACGGGGGCTGCACACAAGGGCAAGAATGGTATTCTGCGAAATACCGGCTTGCGCGTTCTCGAAGTCTGCGCGCTTGCATCCAGCCGCATTGCAACGGCTATCCGTACTTTGCTCGGACAAGCCATCACGAAGCGCCTATTGGGAATTTACTGCTTTCTGTCGTGCGCATTTCTGATGTTGCCGACGCTGATCGTTATCCCGATTGCATTCACCAGCTCGCAGTTTCTGGAATTTCCGCCTCCCGGTTTCAGTCTCGATTGGTTCCGTGCCTATTTCACCTCCGATCTCTGGTTATCGGCAACCGTGCGATCTTTCGGTGTGGCCTTTGCAACGGCAATCTTCGCGACGGTCATCGGCGGCTTTGCGGCACTGGCGCTCGCGCGCTCGCGGTCGCGTTGGGCCGGGCTGATCTTCGCCTTTTTCCTCGCCCCCATGATCGTTCCGCGTATCGTCATAGCGGTGGGCCTGTTTTATCTGTTCGCCCAGATTGGTCTCGTGGCCACCAATACCGGTCTCGTGATCGGCCATACGGTGCTGGCTTTGCCCTTTGCTTTCGTTGCGATTGCCGCGATCCTGAAAAGCTATGACTGGCGTCTCGATCAGGCCGCGGCCACGCTCGGTGCGAACAAGGCACAGGCGCTGCGTTTTGTCACCGTACCGCTCATCCGCAGCGGGCTGACGGCGGCGTTCCTCTTCGCCTTCATTACCTCCTTCGATGAACTGACGGTCGCAATCTTTGTCAGCGGCGGCATCAAGACCACCCTGCCCAAGCAGATGTGGGACGACATGATCCTCCAACTCAATCCGACGCTCGCCGCTGTATCGGTGGTCGTCTTCCTCATCGTCACAACGCTTCTTCTGGCGGCGGAAAAACTCCGCCGCTCCTCCTGATCAAAACAGAGTGCCTCCCATGACTGTGAAATTTGAAGGTTTCCTCGGAAGCTTCCTAAGCAAGGCTGCGCAAAAGCCGGACCAGAATTTTGCACTTTTCAATGGCCAGCCGATCACCTTTGCCGCCATTGACCGCCAATCTGCAGCACTTGCGGCACATCTCAACGCGCGCGGGCTAAAGCACGGGGACCGCGCTGCCGTGATGATGCGCAACTCCAAACTTTCCTTGGCAGTGTTGTTCGGCCTTGCCCGGGCCGGCATTGTCTGGGTGCCTGTCAATGCGCAGCAGCGAGGCGAGGGGCTGCGCTACATTCTGGAACATTGTGAACCCGGTGTGGTCATCTGCGATCCGGATGCCCAGGAAACAATTCGCGAATGCGGCGCGGAAGTGCCAGCGCATGCCTTCATCCTGACCTCCGGTGAAGGATCGTTGCAGGAGATCGTCGCGCAAGGCGCCTCAAGCCACGGCGAAGAATTGCCGGCTGCAGGTGATCTCTTCGCAATCATGTATACATCCGGTACGACCGGGCGGCCAAAGGGTGTACTTGTTACCCACGGCATGATGCGTCTTGCTGGAGAAGCCGTACGGCAACTGACCTTGGTGCACCCGGGCGACGTATTTTTTGTCTGGGAACCGCTTTATCATATCGGCGGTGCGCAGCTCATTGTTCTGCCCACGCTGGAAGACGTCACGCTCGCGATGGTCGACCGGTTCAGTGCCAGCCGTTTTTGGGCACAGGTCCGCAAATATGGCGCGACCCATATCCATTATCTGGGCGGAATCCTGCAAATACTGCTGAAGCAGCCGGAAAGCGCTTCCGATCGGGATCACTCGGTGCGCATAGCCTGGGGCGGTGGCTGTCCGAAGGAAGTCTGGCCGCTTTTCCGCGACCGCTTCGGGGTGGAAATGCGCGAATGCTATGGCATGACCGAAGCTTCGAGCATCACCACCTGCAACGATAACGGGACCGTCGGCGCCGTTGGCAAGCCAATGCCGTGGTTCACGGTTGAGCTTTTGGACGAAACCGGAAAACCCGTTGCAAAGGGTGAAAAAGGTGAGATCGTTGTGCGGTCTTCCATTGAGGGCGCCTTGTTCCGCGGATATTTGCGCAATCCCGAAGCGACCGAGAAGACGCTGCGCAACGGTGCGCTTCATACGGGCGATTCCGGTTCCTTCGATGCGGATGGCAATCTCTGGTTCCATGGTCGCCTGACCGATAGTGTACGCTGCAAGGGCGAGAATGTTTCCGCATGGGAAGTGGAGCATATAGCCGGAGCCTATCCAACGGTAGAAGACTGCGCGATTATCGGCGTTGCCGCCGAAATCGGCGAGCAGGACATAAAGCTGTTCGTCAAGCCGAAATCCGGTTGCGAAGTCGATCCGGCGGCACTTTCGGCATGGCTGACGAGCCGTCTCGCGGCCTATCAGAATCCACGTTACATCGCGGTGATCGATGAGTTTGAGCGCACGCCCAGCCAGCGCATCATGAAGCACAAACTGTCAAGGGAGCTTGGCGATTGCTGGGACCGATATGAGGCAGCGAGCGCTGTCCGAAAGAGCTGAAAAACGCAAAGGTTCCCCCGGACGCGGTAATCCTGTTCATGCTCTAAACGGTGGGGAGGCTGCAAGCGGAATGGCGGCTCTTTGATCCGCGAGCGCTGGCAGTCAACCGCCGTTGTTACGGAAGCAACGCAGAGTTCCTTCTCCCGAGGCTGGTACTTCAATCCAAACTGAAGCACAGCGCGTATGGAGAAAAACAAGGAGGCCCGCGTGAAGGGGAATACTAAATTTGCGATGCGTCATATCTGATTGCACGCATTCGTACTGGCAATCATCTGTATTTCGGAACTGATCGGCATTCATAAAATATCCATCGGCATCCCTGGCGTCATCCTCAATCCGAATATCCTGAAGGTGACCGGGACAACTTTCAGTTGTCGGAAAGAGAGGTATCCAGAACCTTTTCAATCATTTCTTCTGCAAGTTCCACAAACATATCCGTTTTCTCGCGCGTTCGATCAAGGCAAGCTTCCAGCCATAGGCCATCCAGAATGGCGTGCACACAAATGGCAGCGCGTTCGATTTCCGCAGGTGTGAACTCTCGCCCTTGTGCAGTGAATACTTCGGCGAGCAGCGGCTCGGTTGCCCGGCGAAGATTTGCATAGCTTTCATCTCGCACCGCCATAATCATCGGGTCCACGCGATTCTGGCTGATGAACGTGGCCCAAAGCGACAGCATCCGATCATCGGAAGCCTCACCTTCCAGCGTTGCCCTGATGAATTGCAGTAGCCGCTGCTGCGGTTTCCCCTCTCGCCCTTCCAATATTGCCATGCTGGAGGCGGTGATCAACTCCATTGTACGACGATAAGCTTCGACGATGAGATTGGCTTTATTTTCAAAGTGATGGCGTATCAGCCCGTTCGTTACACCGGCGCGAGCTGCAACTGCGCGCACGGTCGTCGCCTGAATTCCGACCTCGGATATACATTCCAATGTCGCTTCAATCAGTTCGCGACGGCGTTCGCTTTCTGGGGCGCGTTTGAACAGGCTCGGCATGAAGCGCAACTCTCCTTTGGATTATTTTCTCGCATATAAGACGCCAAAGGCAAAGCGTTGCGGTAAGTTATTATGCACTTGCATAATAACTTGGCTGTGTGTAGCTTTCGGCATAACGACTGCTCGGGGAGATATTCAAAAGGGCAGTGGGAAATCCAATCCGGGAGGTGCAATCGCGAAAGCTATGCCGAGCCAAGGGGATGTTCATGCAGGCGAAGTCGCTGTGACGCTTTCCGCTTCAACATCCGCATTGTGACTTCAACGATAAACGATCCTGCGAGCACCACTTTGGGCGCGCTTTGTAGAGCCTCTCCAGGCTTCGAAGCGTGATTCAGAAGAAGCCGGAACCCTTGTGTAAACAAAACCAATAATGCCTGACCGGCGAAGCGGAGCCGCGCTTTCCGGAACAATGGAACTATGCCATGCGCGATCCACGTTACGACATACTCTTCGAACCCATCAAGATCGGTCCGGTCATCGCGCCTAACCGTTTTTATCAGGTGCCGCATTGCAGCGGCATGGGCCATCGCTATCCCGATGCTGACCGCCACATGCGGCGCATGAAAGCGGAAGGCGGTTGGGGCGTCATTGCCACACAGGAAACCGAAATACATCCCACTTCCGACATCACCCCGTCCAATCAGGGACGACTGTGGGACGACAAGGACATTCCTCGTCTTATTCAACTGACAGAGGCAGTGCATGAGCAGGGAAGCCTCGCAGCCATTCAGCTTGTGCACAACGGCATCCACATCGCTAACCGGCTGACGCGACTTTCGCCGATTGGACCGTCCGACATTATGGTCGATGTGGAAGATCCTGTTCAGGCGCGCGCTATGGATAAAAGCGATATAGCCCAATTCCGCAAATGGCATCGAGACGCAGCTTTGCGCGCCAAGCGCGCAGGTTTCGACATCATTTATGTCTATGCCGGTCATGACATGACGCTTCTGCAGCATTTTCTGCTTAACCGTTATAACAAGCGCATTGATGAATACGGTGGGAGCTTTGAAAACCGCCTCCGCCTTTTTCGTGAGGTGATTGCTGATACGCGCGACGCGGTGGGCGATAAATGCGCGATTGCGGTGCGGTTTGCCGTTGAGGAGTTTTTAGGCCCTGAGGGTCTGACCCATGATGGTGAAGGGCGCGATGTTGTGGCGGCGCTTGCCGACGAACCCGATCTTTGGGACGTCAACCTCTCCAATTGGTCCAACGACAGCCAAACCTCCCGGTTTTCGCAGGAAGGTTTTCAAGAGGAATTCGTTTCCTTTGTAAAGCCTCTCACCTCAAAACCCGTTGTCGGGGTGGGGCGTTATACTTCTCCCGACGCGATGGTGCGTGCGGTAAAAAAAGGCATTTTCGATCTGATAGGCGCGGCTCGACCGTCGATTGCCGATCCCTTTCTGCCTGCGAAAATTCGCGACGGCCGCATTGATGATATCCGCGAATGCATCGGCTGTAATATCTGCACGGCCAGCGATAACACGGTTGCGCCGATGCGGTGTACGCAAAACCCGACCATAGGCGAAGAATGGCGTAAAGGCTGGCACCCGGAAATCATCCCGCCTCTTAAGGAGCAGCAATCTGTGCTCGTCATTGGGGGTGGGCCCGCCGGGTTGGAAGCGGCGCGCGCCATGGCGCAGCGCGGCGCGGATGTGATGCTGGCCGATGCGGCACAGGAATGGGGTGGCCGCGTCGCGCAGGAATGCCGTCTTCCCGGGCTTGCTGCCTGGGGCCGTGTGCGTGACTGGCGTCTTGGTCAATTGCTGCAGTTGCCGAATGCGCAACTCTATCTCGATAGCCGGCTTAGCGCCGAAGATATACTTTCCTATGGCATCCCGCATGTGGCAATCGCCACAGGCGCGCGCTGGCGAAACGATGGGGTGGGGCGGGTTCATCGCGATCCGCTCGATTATCTCGCCGAAGGGGCGACTGTCGGGATCAACGCGCTGCTCGAAAATGGTGTTGAGGCGCTTATGAACGATGGCCCGGTCGTCGTCTTCGATGACGATCGCTACTATATGGCGAGCGTTCTTGCAGAACTTATCGCTTCATCAGGGCGAGCCGTGACCTTCGTCACTCCTGCCCCGATTGTTGCGCCATGGACGGAACACACGCTCGAACAAAGTCGCGTGCAGCGCCGCCTGATCGAAAAAGGTGTCGAGATTATCCCATTGCATCAACTGGCCGGTCGTAAAGATGATACGCTCGATATCGCCTGTTGCTATTCTGGAAAAATCCGCACGATCAATTGTGCCACGCTGGTCCCGGTCACGTCGCGCCTGCCAAACGATCAGCTTTGGCGTGAACTGATAGCGTTGAAACATCAATGGAGGGACCACGGTTTGGAAACGGTGGAACGCATTGGAGACTGCCTTTCGCCCGGTATTATCGCTGCCGCAACATATGCAGGGCATGGTTACGCGAGAAGCCACGGTTCCCAGTACATGCACGACGATTACGATATTTACCGGTAAGTCTCAGTGGCCCGTATCACCAAATTTATAGGTCTTACTCCAAAGTGTCGTAGACTGATCCAATTCCCTGCATCAGCCGTGCGGATTCCCTTTCGGGCCAGCCATAGGCATCCCGAGCATAGCGCTCCAGTTCTTGGCGATTACGGATAATGACGACTCCACGTTCCGACTTGATCAGTCCCAATCCTTCAAGGATGTGGAGTGAAGTGGTGACACTGGGGCGCCGAACGGCAAGCATGACCGACAGGAATTCGTGGGTAAGAGCTATCTCATGGCCTGATATTCGATCATCGCACATCAGCAACCATCGTGCCAATCGTTGCGTGACGTCATGAATAGCGTTCGAGACCGCAGTATAGGCAAGCTGAATGGAAAAGGCTTCAATAGATCGGATCATGATTTTGGAGAATCTGCGGTTTCCTTCCATCCACCGGCGAAACTTGTCATAAGGCATCTCGTAGCCTTCCGCCGCGACCTGCACGAACACATCGTAAGAACTGGTTTCGACCCCCGCGATAGCGGAGGTCGGAATATATCCGTCAAACCCGAAGATTCCCGCTTCCGCCTGGCGTCCTTCTGTCGTGGTAACCACAATCGAACCGATGCCAGCCGTGAGGAAATAGACGTTTTCGATTGGCTTTCCCCTTTTCGCCAGTATCCTGCCGCGGGGCAGTTCCACATATGTCGTTTCGTGGATGACGGCATCATAGTCAGACGGAGAAAGCAGTGCCAGGAGCTTATTGGCCCCGGCATGTTGCGGCGGGAAAGACATTTGGTGTACCTCGGTCGTTCGTCATCAGAGGGAACCTGCGGAAGAATGATTGGTTCCAGAAGCGCGTTGCCGCCGTTTCGCGTCTGAACTGTCAGTAAAGTCGCCGCCCCTGCATCATCATTGTTTCGAACCGCTTTTTTCACCAGTGTATAAATTGCTTTCGAGCCGTGCTCTTGCTCTGTTCAGCCTGCTTTTGATCGTTCCGATCGTGCAGCCGGTTTCCGCCGCAGCGTGCTCGTAGCTTAGCCCGCTAAATATAATCAAATCGAGCACCTTTTGATGGGCGGTCGACAACTTACTGTATGCCTCGCCGACATCCTGCAATTCCAGCGCCAGCTCTTGAGGAGCGCTTATTGTTGGTTCCTCCCACGTTTCAATAGTATTTTCGCGCTGGGCTCTCTTGATCCTGGTGCAGAACGTGTTTTTCATAATGGTGAACAGCCACGACTTGAGCGAGCCGAAAGGCGTGAACCTGTCTCGATGGCGCAAGGCTTTCAGAAGTGTTTCCTGCACCAGATCATCCACGTCGGAACTCTGATGACACATCGTTCGGGCGAACTGGCGCAATGCAGGCAACAGCGCCAATACCTCTTTTTCGAAATCCGATTTTGATGGCATGGTGTCTTCCTCCTTCACCGGTGAAGTAAGACTGTGCCCTTCAGTTGGTTCCCTTTATTATCGGGAGTGTACGCTAGCGTACACTCCTTGAGGTCGATCGCGGTGAGAGAGAACGCGAATCATCGCTCGCATGTCGACGCTCGTCTGCTTCACGAAATATGCCGGGAACGAAAGTCGTCCCGGCGAGTTCGGCAAGTCTAACAGGAGTTTGGCAGATGATGATGGCAACACAGGTCGTTTCGATAGAAGACGATGAAGCCTATTCCGTTCAGTTCTTTGACGATTCCGGCAACACCGTTTCCGTTTACTTTCAAAACCCTCAGTGTGTCCAACTTTCCCCGGCCGATGCGGTGAACGAAGCATTGGCGCGGATGTTGCTTATGATCGAGGGAGCCAGCAGCCAGGGTGTCGTGGGAAGGATCGAAGGATAACATGCCTTTGGAAACCGGGCTTTTACGGGGCAACCTGCGAGAGGGCTGCATGCATCTTTGCATTGATATGCAGAACCTCTTCGGCCCCGCATCGCCCTGGCACGTCCCATGGGTCGAGGCAATCTTGCCCAATATCATTGATATTTGTTCCCGCCGCAGCGAGGACACGGTTTTCACCCGCTTCATACCTCCCAAAACACCAGATGCGGCGGTTGGAGCATGGAAAGGCTATTACCGCAAATGGGAAACCCTTACTTTGGAGCGCGTCGATCCATGGCTTATTGAGCTGGTCGCACCGCTGCGGGAATTTTCGCCACCTGCCGCTTTGCTGGACAAGACCGTTTACTCCCCGTGGACCGAAGGCTTCCTCCAGCGATATCTGCATAAAAGGCGCATTCACACCCTGATCGTCAGCGGCGCGGAGACCGATCTTTGTGTCCTTGCAACGCTATTGGGCGCAGTGGATCGGGGATACCGAGTAATCGTGGTAACCGATGCTGTGTGCAGTGTTTCCGACCAGACGCACGACGCGATCATTTCCCTTTGCCATCAGCGGTTTAGCGAACAGCTCGAACTGGTTTGCACAGAAGAGCTGATCGATAATTGGGGTTAAATTCTTGCGCCGAGTACGACCACCGAGGCGATCAGCCGCTGATCGTCAACCGGTCAGGGTGTACCTCTTGTGGCTTCTGCGGCATTGCTCTGAAAATCGGGCCGATGGCTTTCCCATATCCATGATAATTCTACATCGTGGGCTGCGGCCTGTCACTTAGTTGGTCTCGTCGAAGCTGTCCCGCATGGCGCGCAGGATAATGACGGCTGAAGCTGCTCCCGGATCGATATGTCCGAGCGAGCGCTCACCCAAACGGGCAGCGCGCCCCCGCGCCGCCACCATAGAACGGGTCGAATCGGCGCCCTTGGCTGCTGCTTCGAGAATTCTGTTCCACATTTCAAAACCGCTCAAGCCGTGTATTTGCGCGTCAACTGCCGTTTCCATAGCAGGAACCCATGCATCCAACATGGTTTTATCGCCTCGTTGCCCCTTTCCACGGTCCTGAATGCCTCGTGTAATTGCCTCAATGATGATGGCTTGCCCCTCGGTGTCGAGGCTTTCGCGCGGTTTCAGTGCCTTCGAAGCATAACGAAATGCTGTTGCATAGAGAGGTCCGGTGGAAGCGCCCACGGCGTCGAGAAAGGCTGCTGCGGCTGTAGCGAAAATTTCGGAAGGAAGTGTCTGCTCCAGATCGACTTTGGCAAGCGCGTTGTTGACCGCTGAAAAGCCCAGAACCATGGTGATACCGTGGTCCGCATCGCCAATCGCTCCGTCGAGATCGGAAAGTCGGTCTTTTTCCTCCTTCATCGAAAAGGCGATAAGTTGGAACATTCGGCTCAGACGACGCGTTGCAGTATTCTGCATTTGTACCTCCCAGATAATCTGGAATTCATGTAACCGCCGAAAGCGGCTTTAATCAGTTGGCTCGCAGAAAAGCCGTATCGCAAGGATGCGACAAGAGATCGGACAATTCCTGATCGAGGTGCATGATGGATATGGATGCTCCGTTCATGTCCAGCGATGTGCAATAGTGGCCGATCCAATTGGCTTCGATTGTTATTTGCTTGGCGCTCAGGCGTTGTTCAACACGTCTGAACAGAATGTAGAGTTCCATGAGGGGCGTTGAGCCGAACGAATTTACGAGCACCGCTACCCGGTCTCCAGGCAATGCATTCATCTCGCTGAAAATCCGGTCCATGATGTGATCGACGATCGCGTCGGCGGACATCATTTTCTCCCGAACGACGCCGCGTTCGCCGTGGATACCCACGCCTATTTCCATTTCTTCAGCGCCGATTTCGAAATTATGACGGCGTGTTTGAGGCAGTGAACAAGGTTCCAGCGCAACACCCATCGTAAAGGTTCGCCGGTTGGCCTTACGCGTCACTGCTTCACATTCCTCTAGGGACATGCCGCGATCACATGCTGCACCGGCTGCCTTGAAAATGAAAAAGTTTCCCGCCACGCCACGCCGTCCGTCGCGATCCTCCACAGGAGAAGACGATATATCGTCTGTCGTCAGAACTGTGCGTGTGGGAATGCCAGCTTCCTGCGCCATTTCGGCCGCCATTTCAAAATTCATGACGTCCCCCACATAGTTTCCGTAGACAAAGAGGACACCTTCACCGCCGGAAGCGGCTTTCGCACATTCGAGAATGGGAGCAGGGGGAGGCGAGGAAAAGACGTTGCCGATTGCTACGGCATCGGCAAGCCCCTTGCCGACATATCCCAAAAAGCAGGGTTCATGTCCCGACCCGCCACCGATCACCAATCCCACTTTTCCCAAGCGGGGACCATTACGCGCGACCAGTGCGCGCTTCGATCCGTTGATCGGGGCTAAATAGGATTGGTGTGCTTTGATGACCCCGTCGAGCATTTCTTCGACGACATCGTCGGGGCTGTTCAGAAACTTCTTGATGTGGGTACGATATTGGCTGGGCGCATTAGCTGGTTCCGCACGCAGCTTCTGAGAAAGCTTGGTGTCAATTTCAGTCACGCCGTCCGCGTTGAGAATACCGCGCCCTGTCGCAGCGTCGGTAATCAGGATATTGATGTAACCGCCGCGCAAGGCGGCAAGAATTGCCGGTACCTTGTCGAAACCGCCTGCCACAGCGATGCGCATGTCAATGTTTCGCAACCTGTCAAGCGTGATGCCGATAGTTCTGCCGTCAAGCGGGCCGGACACTGGCTGTCCGTGAGAATCGATGAAGCGCCCCGCTACGACTCCAACTGCATTCTTGGCTAGATATTCCTGTATGGATACGTTCTCAAAGAACCCGCTGGTATGAATTGTCGAATTCGGTCGCAGCGAAGAAATGCCAAACAGCGCCTTGTTCGCATTATGCAGCGCTTGGAACTGCTCGCGGATAATCGGCTCCCCGATAATCGCCGTTTTTACCTCTGGGCTGGATACGATGGCCGGTGCCGTAATGTTGACGAGATGCGCATTCGTCGCTCGTGCCATGGCTGCCGCACACAGCTCTGGCGTGTAAGCGAAACTGGCACGCGTTCCGCCTGTAGCCTGTACCACTGTTACGTCCTGAAGATTCGATATCCGGGTATTCTCAGCGATGGCGAGGACTGTTCGTCCCCAGGCAAGGGCGAGTGTATCACCAGATTTCAGAAGCTTGGCTATTGCCTGTGCCGCCGCTGTTCCGAGCCGGTCGATAAGCGTATGGGCTCCGTCGTCATTGGGCACAACAAGACAGTCACCCAACCCGAAATGCCGTTTGAGTTCCTGTGCGATTGCGAGGGAACCGAGGCGCGCGGGCTCGATTGAGATGTTCACGATACCGCGGCTGCGAGCATCCGCAAGATAGCTATTCACGGTAGCCCGCGAAATTCCCATGATCTCGGCGATTTCGCCCTGCGTGCGTCCGTCTTCGTAATAGAGCCAACAAGCCCAGACATAAGGATCGTCCCCATAGCGCAGCGGAATCCCGTCAGTCGGTTCCACCTGTCCGATTTTGCTTGCGGTTGTTTTTCCGTTTGACGCCATCTTGTCTGCACTGATCCCCGTGTTTTTTCTTTCTATCTGCCGGTTGTCTTGCAATACAATGTTTTTGTTGGCGTTCTGTCACAAAGCTGGCAGGCCCGGTTTCTGAAGGTGCACCGGGCCTGCCTGATTGTCGATGCTGTTTACTGCAACCGTGCCCGTGCCCCGTCGGACAGTTCCTTGAGGATGATAGCGCAGGATGTCGCCCCGGCATCCAGAACACCCAGCGACCTTTCGCCAAGACGGCTGGCGCGGCCGATCTTGGCCACCAGGTCGATCGTCGAATCCCGGCCTTTCTCAGCAGCTACTACTAGAGCTTCGAGTGCCTCGGCAAAGCTCTTTCCGGCGGCAGTGGCTTCATCGAAGGCTTCGACGGCTGGCACGAGCGTGTCCAGCAGGGTTTTGTCGCCGACTTTGGCAGAGCCGATTGACTGGATGCCTTCAAGCCCGGCGTGGAGCATGCGACTGAACGCAGCTGCATCGATATTGTCGATGCCGTCGATTTTCTCCGCGAACTCGGTGAACATCACGCCATAAAGCGGCCCCATCGAGCCGCCAATCTCGGTCATGAGCACGGTGCCAAGCGTATCGAGCGAAGTGGCAAGAGCCTCGTTCTTTCCCTTCAGGCGCTCGGCGGCCATGTTAAACCCCTTGGCCATGTTGACGCCGTGATCACCATCACCGATTTTACCGTCGATTTCGCTGAGATAAGCGCGGTTCTCGACAATCCGGTCGGCCATTGCCAGCACGATGCCTCCGGCTTTTGCGTTATTGAGTGTTTGCACAGGTTTCTTCCTTACAGAATGGTGGTGCAGCGCACTTCCACGTCGAGCAATTCTTTCAACTCGTTGTCCAGCGCCATGATCGTCAGCGTTGCACCGACCATTTCAAGCGAAGTGAAATAATTGCCGATATATGTGCGATGGATTGTCAGTCCGCGAGCCCGAATTTCAGATTCGATCGTGTCGTTGAGAATATAGAGCTCGTTAAGCGGCGTTGCGCCAAGCCCCGAAATAAGGACGGCAACTTCGGTTCCTTCCGGCAGCCCATGATCATCCAGCACGATCTGGCACATATCTTTTGCAACCTCGGCTGCGGGCTTTAGCGGTTCAACGCGAACGCCCGGCTCGCCGTGATGGCCGATGCCGACTTCCATCGTTCCCGGCGCGATTTCGAAATTTGGATGACCGACTGCAGGTAGGGTACACGGTCCCAGCCCAACGCCGATCGAACGGCAATTGTCGATGGCCTTCTGCGCTGTAGCACGAACTTCCTCAAGCGTGGCTCCGCTTGCTGCCTTTGCGCCGCCTACCTTCCACATGAAAATTTCGCCAGCAACACCGCGGCGTTTTTCGCGTTCGTCGGCCGGAGCCGAGCAAACATCGTCATTTGCAACAACTGTCGCAACGTCGATCCCGTCCTTGGCGGCCAGCTTGGTCGCCATCTTCACATTCATGTTGTCGCCAGCATAGTTGCCGTAGAGGACAACGACGCCCTTGCCGCCATTCGCTTCGCGTATGGCGTCGTGAAAGCTCTTGGCGGTTGGCGAGGAAAACAGTTCGCCAACGGCCACCGCGTCAAGCATGTTCTTGCCGGTATAGCCGATGAAGGCCGGTTCGTGCCCCGAACCTCCGCCTGTAACGACACCGACCTTGCCGGTAATAGGGGCGTTTTTCGCAGCAATGACGCGTGGGTTTTCCGCAAGCCTAACGATGTCGGAGTGAGCTTTGACGAAGCCCTTTACGGTGTCCTCGACAACTTCGTCCGGATTGTTGATGAAGCGCTGCATGGTATCTCCTGTAAGATGAATGAGCGCTGGGCTCAAAGAATAGTATAGCCGCCATCAATCAAAAGATCGGCGCCTGTGATCATGTCGGCTCCAGCAGATGCGAGGAAGACGGCAGCGGCGGCGATCTCTTCCGGATAGGCAAAACGGCCTGCCGGGATGCGCTTCTTTGCGGCTTCACCCTTTTCACCTGCCCAGGCCTTCTTGCCGAGTTCCGTGAGCACGATGGTCGGAGAAAGCGTGTTGACGCAAATGCCATGCTTGCCCCATTCGGCTGCGAATGTCTTCGACATGCCGATGACGCCGAACTTCGACGCGCAGTAGGCGACGTGTTCTTCAATAGCGACAGTACCAGCCTGAGAGGCGAGATTGATGATCTTGCCACCTCTGCCCGCCGCGATCATGGCGCGGCCCACGGCCTGGGTGACAAGAAAGCTCCCCTTGAGATTGATGGCGATTGTCTTGTCCCAGTCATTCACCGAAATCTCATCCGCAGGTGCCAGATAGACGACGCCGGCACTATTGACCGCAATATCAATTGCACCGAACTGATCTTTAACTGCCGCGATTGCGTCATTGACCGACTGCTGGCTCGAAACATCGCAAACGAACGGCTTTGCGTTTTCGCCGAGTTCCCCGGCCTTGGCTTTGGCGATGTCGGCGCTGATGTCGAGCACTGCGACTTTGGCGCCTTTGGCGATGAAAGCCCTGGATATTGCGGCACCGATGCCGGAGGCACCTCCAGTCACGATGGCGACTTTTCCGGAGAGCGGGAAATTCAGGTCAATTTGGGGAGCTTGTTCGGACATTTTTTGCCTCGGGAGTCGGGATTGTGAGCCTGACGGCCCGGCACATCCATTATGATTTTCATCAAGGGTGTCGGGCCGCCAAGACAGCTTTACTTGCGGCTTTCCAGGAGCTTGTCGACGTTCTGAGCCGTCACCGGCGTCCATGGAACATTATAGTTTTTGTCCTTGCCGTCATTGAACGGCATGTCGGGATATTGAGCCCAGATATCGGACTGAGGCTTGTAGTCGCCCTTCTTGGCGTGGAAGATCGCAAGGTCGAGAGCGCCTTGCGCCTGCGCATTGGCATCCTGCAGAATGGAGGTCATGGTGCCTTCCTTGACCGCATGGAGCGCATCGGTAATGCCGTCGATGCCGGCAATTGCAAAATCACCGACCTTGAGGTTAGCGGCCTTTATCGCTTCGATTGCACCAAGCGCCATCTCGTCGTTCTGACCGATAACGCCATTGATCTGGCCGGGATGCGCCGTCAGCCAGTTTTCCATCAGGGTCTGGGCTTCCGCGCGTGACCAGTTCGCCGTCTGGTCTTCAAGAACCTTCACATCCGGGCATTCGGCCAGAGCTTTCTTGTTGCCTTCCAGACGGGAGATCTGCGCGGACTGGCCGATTGGACCTTCAAGAATGACGACATTGCCCTTGCAGCCGATCTTGTCCAGCACGTCCTTGGCTTCCATATAGCCCGAAACCGTATCGTCGGAGCCGACATAGGCGGCGAGCAGATCGGAATTGACGCGGGTGTTCGAGCCCACCACCGGGATGCCAGCGTCGCTGGCAGCCTGAACCGCAGTGGCGCCCGCCTCGATGTCGATAGGAACAAAGATGATCGCATCGAATTTCTGCGTAATCATCGTGTTGAACTGTTCCTGCTGAACCAGTGCATCATAACGGCCGTCGAACACGGTCAGTTCAACTTCGCCGTTCTTGACCGCTGGATGCTTCTTCAGAGCTTCGGACCAGACTTGCATGAACTCGGCATTCAACCCGTAAGGGGCAGCGCCGATCTTCAGCTTCTTGTCCTGGGCGAGCGATGGCGTAGCGATCAGTGCGGATGCCGCAGCGAGCGCGATCAATAGTTTTTTCATTGCAATCTCCTCCGTGTTGATCTGGCACACCGATCAGTATGCCGTTCCTGAAAACGAGAGCATTTCCAGCAAAAGTGCGAAGCGGTTTTGCGTTGGATAATGCGATAAAAACAAATGGTTCCGGCGGCTCCGTTTTAACCGGAACCGATCTAGGCGCCTTGGTTACGTTTCTGGTCGAGCATGACCGCGCCCACGATGAGCGCGCCCTTGAGGACCTGCTGGTAGTAGGATTGGATGCCCATCAGATCGAGACCGTTGTTCATGACGCCAATGATGAGCGCGCCGATGAGTGTTCCGGTGATACGGCCCACGCCGCCCGACAGGCTGGTGCCGCCAATGACAACGGCTGCGATGGCGTCGAGTTCATAGCTGATACCCGCTTGCGGGAGGGCGGAACCGGTGCGGGCAGACAGGATCATGCCTGCGAGGCCTGCCAGTCCGCCGGAGATGACGTACACCGAAAAGCGTACCCGTGAGATATTGATGCCCGACGTATTAGCAGCATGGGGATTGCCGCCAACGGCGTAGATATAGCGTCCGAACCGTGAGCGATTCAGAATCCACCATGAGACCAGAAACACGATTGCGAGCAGAATGACCGGCACGGGAATGCCCAGTATGTTGCCGGTTCCGATCCAGCGGAAATCAGGAACAAGAGCAGGCACCGGCTTGCCGCCGCCATAGATGAGCGTCAGTCCGCGCGCGGCGGAAAGCATACCCAGCGTCGCCACGAAGGCCGGAACCGCAAAGCGCGAGACAATCGTGCCGACCAGAGCGCCGCAACCGATACCTACCAGCAAGCCGATGGGAATGGCTATGAATGGCGAATATGGCGCGCCTGCGATGCCCGCCGTCGCCGACGTAGTGGCAAAGCTGGCGCTGACGATGCCGGCCAATGCGACCACCGAGCCAACGGAAAGGTCGATGCCCCGCGTCAGAATGACGAAGGTCATGCCGATAGCGAGAATGCCGTTGATGGAGGTCTGCAATAGAACGTTCGAAATATTGCCTGCTGTGAGGAAATATTCGTTGGAGAATGAGAGGATCGTGGCCAAAAGCAGAAAGGCGATGAATATACCGTATTCCTGGATGACCAGTCTGCGGCGCTCGGAACCAAACCAGCTTGTCGATGAATTGTTTTCTGTGGTGGACACTGTTCTACCTCTCCAGAACCGGCCGCATCTGTTGTCGCAGGCGACTGCTCTTTCTCGTTGGTCTCGGACGAAACGCGTTGCTTTCCCGGTCTGCATTCATGTCGAAAGATGCACCAGCGACTGCGCATCCGTTTCCGCCCTGCGATAAATGCCGACCGATTGCCCGCCGCGCATGACCATGATGCGGTCGGACATGCCGAGAACTTCATCGATCTCGGAAGAGACCATGACGACGGTCCCGCCTTCGGCGGCAAATTCGCAGATGATGCGGTAAATTTCCTGTTTTGCGCCGACATCGACACCACGCGTTGGTTCATCGAGCAGCAGAACGCGCGGCTTCCGCAGAAACCACTTTCCGAGCACGACCTTCTGCTGGTTGCCGCCTGAAAGGCCGGAAACGGCCATCGTGTCATGCGCGACCTTGATCCTGAAGCGCTCGATCATTTCCTTGCTGGCCGTCGTTTCCTCGCGTCGGTTCATCGCAAAGTGCGGGCTCATCTCGGGAAGGCTGGCAAGGCAGATATTGTTGCGAACGCTGTCGCCAAGATTGAGGCCGGTGAGTTTGCGATCTTCCGTCACGAAGGCCAGACCGAGTGCCATGGCGTCAGAGGGGCGGCGAATGGTAATCGGCTCGCCTTCAAGCCGGATTGTGCCTTCGGAGGCCTTATCCAGTCCGAAAAGGCAGTTGAATATTTCCGAACGGCCTGATCCCATCAATCCGTAGATGCCGAAAATCTCGCCCTTGTGCGCGGTAAAGGAAATGTCGGTTATCTTGCCGGGCGCGCTGAGGCTCGCGACTTCGATGCCCGGTATTTCTGTCGGCGCATTCGTTTTGATGTATTCCTCGCCCAGTTCCCGTCCCACAATCATGCGGATCAATTCCGCGCGCGTGATGCCATTGAGGTTGCCACTGTCGATATAGCTGCCGTCGCGAAACACGGTATAGGTATCGGCGATCTGAAAAATTTCCGACAGGCGATGCGAGACATAGACGATGCCTTTGCCGCTCGCCTTCAACCGCTCTATCGCTGCAAAAAGCTGCTGCGCTTCTTTTTCGCCAATGGCCGAGGTTGGCTCGTCCATGAAAATGACTTCGGCGTCGTGACTGAGCGCCTTGGCGATTTCCACGAGCTGAATCTGGGCAACAGACAGATTCATCATGAACTGATTAGCGCGAATTTTGAACTCAAGCTGATCCAGGAGCTTTTGGGCGTTCCGGTTCATTGTTTTGAAGTCGATGCCGCCGAACCGGCGGAGTGGTTCTCTACCGAGATAAATGTTTTCAGCCACCGTCATGTGGGGGACGGGACTCAGTTCCTGCTCGATGATGGCGATGCCCGCCTGTAGCGCTTCAGCGGGGCTCGAATATGTAACGTCCTTCCCGCGTCGCCGGATGTGCCCCTCGTCGCGGGCGTGTATGCCCATCAGGATTTTCAGGAAGGTGGATTTGCCCGCGCCGTTGCCGCCGCAAAGTGCATGCACCGAGCCGGCGCGCAATTGCAGCCGTCCGTTCCGCAAGGCGGCAACGCCGCCAAAGGACTTCTTGAGTCCCTCCACATCCAGCAGAAATTCCAATGCATTTCCTCCGCTGGCGACAATCAGTGTTGTCGCCGGTTTCGACGGTCGAGCCGTCGTTTTGACAATATTCGGTAAATGATCGACAAATGTCAACATATGATGTATGAGGAAGTAGGGAAGGCGTGAGCCGCCTGTCAGTCGTCGAACATTTCGGCCGCTGAGGGATTTATATTGACAAGAGACAGAAGTGTCTGACAAATGTCAAAATTGGAGATGAGCTTCAAACCATAGAACTGTCTGGAGGAGGCAGGGTTTGAAGAGCAAAGAGGTGCTTCGATAGCGGGAGGATTGACGTGTCATCGAATAGCCTGGATCGACAGACGCTATTTCTGGCGTTGATCAATGTCGCCGTGCTGGCGGCAGGCGGCATTCTGGCTGGTTCAAATTTCATGGACAGCTATAATCTGCAATCGATGGCTTCACAGGTCCCGGAGCTGGGGCTTCTTGCCTTCGGTGTCATGCTGGCAATGATTTCCGGCAACGGCGGCATTGATCTCTCAGGCATAGCACTGGCAAATCTCTCCGGCATTGTCGCGTTCCTGCTGACGCGCCATTATATTCCTGCTGCCGACGCGCCTTTGCTGTTCTCGTGGGTGTTTGCCGGTCTGGCGCTCGTCGTGGGTTTGATCGGCGGCATGATCAACGGGATCGTGATCGCCTATGCCCGTCTGACGCCGCTGATCGCGACGCTTGGGACCCAGCTTCTGTTTACCGGCATTGCCGTCTTCCTGACCAACGGTTCCGCCGTGAGCATGGGTTTCATCGAGCCGCTCGATAATTTCGGCAATATGCCCGTTCTTGGCATACCGATGTGTTTTGCATTGTTTCTCGCGATTGCGCTGGCGCTGTCTTTTCTGCTGAAATATACGCCTTTCGGCGTGAAGCTGATGCTTCTCGGCAGCAATGCCAAGGCTGCTCGCTACGGCGGCATCAACGAAAAGCGCATGCTTCTGATCACCTATACCTTGTGCGGCCTGCTTGCTTCGGTCGCGGGGATCATCATTGCGGCGCGCAACTCCTCGGTGAAATGGGATTACGGTGGGTCCTACGTGCTGATCGCGATCCTGATTGCCGTTCTGGGCGGTGTCAAACCGGAGGGTGGATACGGCAAGATTGTCTGCGTGCTCTTGGCCGCGACCGCTCTGCAAATCCTCTCGAGCCTGTTCAATTTCATGAATATTTCGAATTTCTTCCGCGATCTGGCCTGGGGTGTTCTGCTGCTTGCGCTTCTCGCATCGGCGCGCATGCACTTCGGCTACTGGCTGCGGCCAAGACGACAATAGAGACAAAGCCGGCGGCTTGGGATGAAGCCGCTGGCGGACGATCGAAAAAACAATCTGCTTATATTAATGGAGGAGTCATATGAGCATGTTTTCCAAACTGATAGCTGGCACGATGCTTGCGGGTACGGTCATGGCGGGGGCCGCCGTTGCCCAGGACAAGCCAACCATCGTAACGGTGGTCAAGGTTACCGGTGAAAACTGGTTTACCCGCATGAATGAAGGCGTTGATGCCTATGGCAAGGACAATGCCAACGTAAGCACCAGCCAGGTCGGCCCGGCAAAGGCTGATGCCGCCCAGCAAACCCGCATTATCGAAGATCTCGTCGCCAAGAATGTCTCGGCGATTGCGGTTGTGCCGATGGACCCGTCTGCGCTTGAAGGCGTCCTGCGTCGCGCTTCCCAGCGTGGCATCAAGGTCATCACCCATGAGGGCGACAGCCTGGTGAATACCGACGTCGATATCGAAGCCTTCGACAACAAGGCATTCGGTGCCCGCATCAATGAAAAACTCGCCGAATGCATGGGCAAGTCCGGCAAGTGGACATCCTTCGTTGGATCGCTCGGCAGCCTTACGCATAACCAGTGGGTCGATGCCGGAGCGGAAAACGCCAAGCAATATCCGGACATGGAGCTGGTGGCGGAGAAGAACGAGTCGTTCAACGACGCCAACCGCGCTTATGAAAAGGCTAAGGAAATTCTCCGCAAATATCCGGACATCAAGGGTTTCCAGGGATCGTCCGCGATTGACGTGATCGGCATCGGCCGCGCTGTCGAGGAAGCCGGGTTGCAGGAAAAGACCTGCGTGTATGGTCTCGGCCTGCCGAAGGATACCGGTCCGTATCTCGAAAGCGGTGCCGTCGACCAGATTTTCTTCTGGGATCCGAAGGATGCCGGCTACGTCATGAACAAGGTTTCCGATCTCGTCCTGAAGGGCGAGGAAATCAAGGACGGCATGGATCTGGGCGTACCGGGTTACGAGAAGATGACCGTCATCAAGGGTCCGGGCAAGGGCATCATCATCCAGGGTCAGGCCTGGGTTGATGCGGACAAGTCCAACTATAAGAATTTCCCGTTCTGATCGCGACATAATGCGCCGAAGCCAGCTTCCGGGGCCGTCACACCACAGCGGCCCCGGAGGAGCTATCTGGAAGTTTCAGGAATTCGCCATGCTTGCCATTGATACCACGACCCATTCTGCGCCACCGTTTCTTGAGGTCAGAAACGTCAGGAAATCCTTTGGCGGCGTGAAAGCACTCAAAGACGTCAGCCTGACGATCGAGGCCGGACAAATCTACCATCTGATGGGAGAAAACGGTTGCGGCAAGAGCACGCTGATAAAAATCCTCTCAGGCGCACAACCAGCCGATGAGGGGCAGATATTGATTGACGGCGAGGTGACCGGCGCGCGAGCTGGCGACCTCGGTGCTATTGGAGCACTGCGTGCAGGGATAGAAACTGTTTATCAGGACCTGTCACTGCTTCCAAATCTCTCCGTGGCTGAAAATGTGGCATTTACCGAACAGCTCGTTGAAGCTTCCGGGCGCCTTGCCCGTCGGCTGAATATTTCCCTTCTGAACGAAACCGCGAGGCGTGCACTTGCCGAAGTGCATCTGCCGACTGACAACGGGTTTCTTGCACGTCGGACCGATACGCTGCCGCTGGCCACCCGTCAGCTGATCGCCATTGCGCGCGCAGTCGCTTCCGAAGCGCGCCTCGTCATCATGGACGAGCCGACGACATCGCTTACCCGGCAGGAAGTTGAAAATCTGCTGCATGTGGTTGAGCGCCTGCGCAGCAAAGGCGTCGCAGTCCTTTTCGTCACGCACAAGCTTGATGAATGCAAATCGCTTGGCGGACGCGCCATCATCATGCGCGACGGGCTAAAGGTCGCCGAGCTTGATGTCGCCTTGCACAGCAAGGCAGAGTTCAGCCGTTGGATGACTGGCCGCGAAATCAGTGAAACACGCTATCGCACCGATCCCAAACTGGGCGAGGTCATGCTTGAGGTTGAAAAGCTTGGCGATGGCAAAGCATTCCGGGATGTTTCACTTACGCTCAGAAAGGGTGAAATTCTGGGCGTTACGGGACTGCTGGATTCCGGTCGCAACGAGCTCGCGCTTGCGCTTGCCGCCGTCAACCCTGCAACGAGCGGCACGGTGCGCATGAACGGGCAGGCGATCGCACCGCAGTCGACAGCGCAAGCTATCGAGCAGGGGATCGGTTACGTGCCGGAAGACCGGCTGACTGAAGGTCTTTTTCTCGAGAAACCGATTCAGGACAATATCACCCTGCCGATCCTCGACCGGTTGCGCAATGCGCTCGGTGTCGTCAGCGCCAGGCGTGCGCGACGAGTTGCTGAGCAGAGCGTCGCCGATCTCCAGATTGTTGCGCCGGACGTGACCATCCCGGTGCAGTCCCTTTCGGGGGGCAATCAGCAGCGCGTTCTGATCGGCCGGTGGTTGACGATCAACCCGCAGCTTCTGATCCTGCATGGGCCGACCGTTGGGGTCGATGTCGGCTCGAAGGACACGATCTTCCGTATCATCCAGCGTCTGGCTGATGATGGCATGGGCGTTATCATCATCAGTGATGATTTGCCGGAGCTTTTGCAGAATTGTGACCGCATTCTCGTCATGCGTCAGGGGCGCATCGTCGCAGCTCATGCTGCCGATGGGTTGACCGAAGATGCCATCTACCAATCCATGGCCAGCATGTCGAAAGAGGTGACGCAATGACCGAGATCGTATCTGCCAGCGTTGCGGATAAAGGCCAACGCAGCGTCGGGTCGCGCCTTTGGGACCTGTTGGGCCGTCGACCCGAAATCTTTACGCTACTGCTGATTATTGCGACCTGTCTGGCGGTTATCGGCGCCAATCCCGATTTCCTTCAGATGAGCAATATCGTGGATATTCTGCGCGCTTCTGTCGTGCGAGGCTTGTTCGCGATGGGCGTTCTGGTCGTGCTCGCTTCGGGCGGCATTGATGTTTCATTCACGGCGATTGCAGCCTTCGTGATGTATGCTCTTACCATGCTGGTCACGAACTGGTTCCCCGAAATGCCGATGACGATCATTTTGATCCTCGCTGCAACAGGCGGCGCCGCCTTTGGGGCTCTGAACGGCCTGCTCGTCCAGAAGCTACAAGCGCCATCGCTGATCGTCACTATCGGCACGCAATATGTGATCCGCAGCTTTCTGCTGACATTCGTCGGAACCGCATTGTTCATGAATATTCCGGTGGCGATGGATGCTTTCGGCAAGGCATCGCTTTTTACGCATCATGCATCGAACGGTGTCGTCTCGGTTCTGCCTGCAACCGTTCTGGTTCTCGTTGTTGCCGCTTTGGTGACATGGTTCATCCTTGAACGGACGCTGATGGGGCGGGCGATCTTCGCCGTCGGTGGCAATCCAGGTATTGCCGAGCGCCTTGGCATCAACCTCTTTCGCGTCCGTATTTTCGTCTTCGCCTATGCGGGGCTTCTGGCCGGTATCGCGGGTGTCGTTCACGTCTCGAGCAACCGTCTCGCCAATCCCTTCGACCTTGCCGGTATGGAGCTTGAAATCATCGCTGCCGTCGTTCTGGGCGGTGCCCGGATTACAGGCGGTTCGGGCTCCGTGATCGGGACGCTGTTGGGCGTGCTTCTAATCACGATCGTCAGCAATGTGCTGATTTTCGTGGGAATTCCAAGCACGTTGCAGCTTGCCATTGTGGGTATTTTCATCCTGTTGGCCGGCACGATCTTCGCCTTGCGCAATCGCAGCTGAAATCAAACTGGCCGCCCTGATGCCAATGCGCGAGGTGCGGCCTCACATATTTGGGGAGGTTTCCATGTCACACGACGTGTCGGTCGTAGGGCTTTATATTCTTGATGTGCTGGGGCGGCCAGTCGATGCAATTCCGCCGGGCGGAAATGTTGAATTCATCGATGAAATCCGGTTGACCGTTGCAGGCACCGCTGGCGGCACGGTGGTCGATCTGGCCAAGCTCGGCCTGAATTGCCTGGCCGTGGGTGCGGTTGGGGATGATGAGAAGGCCGATTTCGTGATTGCGACGCTACAGAAGTTCGGTGTCGATACGGCGCAGATGCAGCGCCTCAACGGCGTGCCAACATCGTCGACGATCCTGAATATCCGCCGCAACGGTGATCGCCCGGCCTTGCATGCGCGTGGGGCTTCGGATCATTTCGAGATCGCCGACAGTGCTCTCGACGCGGTGCTGGCGCCGCCGATCATCCATCTTGGTGGAACGGGCCTTCTGGCCAAGCTCGATGGCGAGCCAAGCCGGAAGCTCCTTGCCGAAGCGAAGGCGCGCGGAAGAACGACAACCTTCGACCTCCTTGGCGCAAATGATGGGACGCTGGATCTGATCGCTCCGCTTTTCCCGCATATCGACTACTTCATGCCTTCCATCGAGGAAGCGAAACAGATTTCGGGTGCGGCGGATGTCGAAGGCGCCGGAACATTCTTTCTTGAGCGCGGCGTGAAGCATTGCGTGTTCACGCTGGGCGGCGATGGCGTCTGTTTCATGGATGCATCGGGCGAGATCGTGCGCCAGCCTGCCTTCCAGATCGAGGTCGTGGACACGACCGGCTGCGGAGATGCTTTCGATGCTGGTTTCATCACGGCTTTGCATCGCAAGATGGATTTGAAAACGGCCCTGAATTTCGCTCAGGCGTCTGCCGCGCTGGTCGCAACCGGCCTTGGCTCGGATGCTGGCATTCGCTCCTTTGACGAAACGCTTGCATTCATGAACACTGTGCCTGTCCGGCAATAGACCATTTGAAGGCGGGTGGGTTAGAAGATCTGCCTCGCCTTCTATTCAGCAAGCAGCCTCTCGGCCGCATCCATGTCGGTCACCAGATGCGTGGCATAACCACCCGCCAGAACAGCGCGGATCGCTTCCACCTTCTGCGCGCCGCCCGCAACGCAAAGCCTCTTTGGCACACCGCGCAGTTCATCAAGCTCGATGCCGATCACGCGGCGGTCAAGCTCGCGGACAATCTGTTTGCCGTCGCTATCGAGAAAGTGGCAAATCAGAACTGCCGCTGCCCCTTCGCGAGCATAAGCATCGATTTCCTCTTTGCTGGTGACGTCGGCGATGCGCATTGTGCTTTCGGCAGCAAGGCCGCCGACTCCGAACACGATCATGCTGGCGTGGGCGATCAGTTCAAACTGCCGCTGGAGCACGGGCTCTCCCATCAGGGCGTCACGCAGTTCAGCCGTGCTGAGCACCGCGGGAGCCAGCATGTTGACGCTTGTGGCCCCCATGTTGCGTGCCATGATCGACGTGCAAAGCTCGGCTGAAAATTCCCTTTTGCCGATGGAGGAGCCGGTAACTTGCACGACGGTCAACCCTTCCATGGGCTGGGGCAATGAAATTGCGTCGGCGATGGCGAGTACTGTGCGCCCCCACGAAACACAGATGGTGTCGCCGGGCTTCACCATGCGTTCCATCAATCGCGCGCCACCAGCTCCGAGCGCTTTCAGGCGGGCTTCGGTCGTAAACGATTTTTCCGATGGAATGACGAGCGCTTCCGATAGTCCAAACCGCGCCGCCAATTTGCGGGCGATATGTGTGCGCGTGGCGATCTCGGAATCCATCAGGATGCGCACCACGCCCCTTTGTCGCGCTTCCTGCAGATAGTTGACGATGGTTGCGCGGGAAACCCCGATCATCTGCGCAATTTCGTTCTGGGTCAGCTGGTTCTCGTAATAGAGCCATGCCGCCCAGACGACGGCGTCATCGAACTCGGCCGGGATGGCATGCGCAGACAGTGTCCGATCGCCCGATGTCATACTCGTTTCCTGTTGTCTCTGTTGTGCCTGAGTTGCACAGAAATGCCTTTCGATCAACTCGACAATCAATCGAGTTGACTAATGTCAGTTAATGGTGTCAATTGTATAGGAGCGGAAGAGGAATCTCCACAAGTCTTCGTTGCGCCATGGAAAATGCCCGGTTTTCCATGAAGGCGCCTTTGTGTCTGCACATTGACGAGCAGAACAGAAGCTAAGGAACGGCAGATGAAATCAAATTGGTCACAGGCGGATTTCGACAGGATCGTCGGCGCATACGAAAAGGCAGGCGTGAACCGCGATGTAGCGATCCGCACCTACACAACGCGTCTTCTGGGTTCCGAGCCGAAGCTGGTCTTGCACGGCGGGGGCAATACGTCGGTCAAAACCAGGCTGATCGATCACGATGGCAGCGAAGTTTCGGTGCTCTGTGTCAAGGGCAGCGGCTGGGATATGGGCAAGATAGAGCCAGCCGGTCTTCCCGCCCTGCATCTGGAACCGTTGAAGGCCATGGTAAACTACGAGACCTTGTCGGATGACGATATGGTCATGTTGCAGCGCCGCCTGCTGCTCGATCCGGCTTCACCGAACCCGTCTGTGGAAGCCATTCTTCACGCCATCCTGCCGTTCAAGCACGTGGACCACACACACGCAAACGCAATCGTCGCGCTCACCAATCAGCCAGGCGGCGAAGAGATCATCCGGGACGTTTTTCCGGAGATGATTATCGTGCCCTATGTCATGCCCGGCTTCGATCTTTCGAAGGCGTGCCTGAAGGCATTCTCCGCAAGGCCGGATGCCCCCGGAATGATCCTGCTGAAGCATGGCATCTTCACCTGGTCGGAGGACCCGCGTGAAGCCTATGAGAACATGATCGCCGCGATTGATCGTGCCGAAAAGCGTATTGCCCAAGGCAAGCCTCGCCCTTTCGGGACGGCGAGCGTTGTGCAACCGATTAAAGCCATGGCTTCGGTCGCGGATATCGCGCCGATATTGCGTGGCGCAATTGCGCTTCCCGGAAAGGAAGAGGGGAGGCCGCGCCGCTTCATTCTGGAGCACCGCGTCAATGACGATATTCTTGATTTTTGCGGGACCCCGAATGTCGCGGATCTGGTGCGGCGTGGAAATGCGACACCGGAACATGTCATTCATATCAAGCGTTTTGGCGTTGCGTTGCCAACGCCGGAAGCGGATGATCTTGAGGCATGGACAGCCAGCGTCAAGGCGGCTGTCGCCGCTTATGCGGCAGACTACACGGCCTATTTCGAACGTAACAATGCCCGGGTCGGAGGCGGCAAGAAGATGCTCGATCCGATGCCGCGCGTTTTCTATGTCGATGGCGTCGGGCTGTTTGCTGCCGGCAACACTCAGAAATCCGCTCGCATCTGCGCGGACGTCGCCGAAGCGACGATTGAGGTCATTCGCGGCGCTGAAGGTATCGACCGGTTCGAAGCACTTTCCGAAGAAGACCTTTTCGACATCGAATATTGGTCGCTGGAGCAGGCAAAGCTTACCAAGCTGACGGAAAAGCCGCTGACGCGACAGGTGGCGGTGGTGACAGGTGGCGCAGGTGGCCTTGGTCTCGCCATTGCGGAGCAACTGAAAAGCCAGGGCGCGGAACTCGCATTGATCGATATTGATGCGGAGCGGGTTGCTGCGGAAGCGAAGCGACTGGGGGGCTTTGCGGTTTCATGCGATTTGACCGATCCTGCCGCGGCGAACAATGCGCTCGCGCAGATTGCTGAGGAATTCGGTGGTGTCGATATACTGGTTTCCAATGCAGGTGCAGCTTTCCAGGGCGCGTTGACCTCAGTCAATGATGATCTGTTCAAGGCGGCATTCGATCTCAATTTCTGGAGCCATCATTATATTGCGCGAGCTGCAGTCAAAATGATGCAGAAGCAGAAAACCGGCGGCGCGATCGTGTTCAATGTCAGCAAGCAGGCCGTAAATCCCGGCCCGGATTTTGGTCCCTACGGCACTTCCAAAGCAGCATTGATGGCCCTGATGCGTCAATACTCTCTGGAACACGCCGCCGATGGCATCACGGTAAACGCGGTCAATCCCGACCGGATACGCACAGGGCTTATGACTGACGAGATGGTCGAAGAACGAGCGCGTGCGAGAGGCGTGACACCAGAGGTCTATATGCGAGGCAATCTGCTGAAGCGGGAAGTCTCTGGCGATGATGTTGCCGAAGCGGTTCTGCATCTGGTGCAAGCGCGCACGTCCACCGGAGCCGTCATTACCGTAGACGGAGGCAATGTAGCGGCAATGCTGAGATAATGCCTCAACCATACAGTATAAGTTCGTCTAACGGTTGGCTTTAATATATAATTTAATAATGTCTAATATATCTGATATAAATATGGAAGTGATAGTCAATATTTCTGTAATATTAACCAAGATTTCTTCCATATATTGTTTTATAGTATTTCCATTCTACAAACTAAATGTTTTTTCATTTCGCTGAAGGGCGAGCATTAGATTTTGCCATGTGCGCCGCCCTTCGCGATCTCTCTGATTTAAGGCGCCGCTGGTGCGAGGAGAAAGCATGTCTGACAGTCTTTCATTCTGGAAAACTTCCTGTCGAATGTTGGCGCGCGGCGTTGCTGTGACGCTTGTAACGGCAGGCCTTATCCTGACTCAGGCCGCTTATGCATGCACCAGCTTCGTTCTGCCATCGACGGACGGTGGCTTCGTTTATGGTCGCACGATGGAGTTTGGATTCAAGATCGATTCCAAAATGATCATGATTCCGCGCAGCTTCGAGATGACCTCGCAGCTTTCGGCCGCAACAGCCGGCAAGAAGTGGCAAGCCAAATATGCCACAATCGGCATGAACGCTTTTGATCTTCCCGCGCTAGTTGACGGTATGAATGAAAAAGGACTGGCAGGGGGCATACTTTTTTTCCCGGGATTTGCACAATACACCGATCCTTCCACGGTGAAGCCGGAAAACAGCCTTACCCCCTGGGATTTTCTGAGTTGGGCTCTCGGCAATTTTTCGACAGTCGCAGAAGTGAAAGCTGCGCTTGAAACAGTTAGTGTCGTTGGCGTCGTGCAGGCCGATATGGGCTTCACACCAGGTGTGCACTATACCCTGCACGATGCAACAGGCGCCTCCATCGTAATTGAGCCGACCGACGGCAAACTCAAAGTCTTCGACAATCCGCTCAGTGTACTGACCAACGCGCCCTCCTTCGATTGGCATATGACCAATCTGCGCAATTATGTGAATCTGCGTCCGATGAATGTGGAGCCGCTTAAAATCAATGATGCGACCATCCAACCATTAGGTGAAGGATCCGGCATGCTCGGCATACCGGGCGATGCAACGCCGCCTTCGCGCTTTGTGCGTGTCAGCGCCAGCATTCTATCGGCCCGAAAAGTGCCGAGCGGCATCCAAAGCGTGCGTCTGGCCGAACACATTCTCAACGGTTTCGATATTCCTATCGGTCTCGTTCAGAATGCGGCAAATGACCAGCAAGAAGGCATGGACTACACACAGTGGTCGACAATAGCGGACATGAAAAATAACGTTTACTATGTCAAAACCTATGAGGAACAGATTCTGCGCGGCGTCACCTTCAAGGATCTTGACCTTAATGCCAAGGAACTTCTGACCATCAGGATTCCAACGACGGTGGACGCATTGCCGGTTTTGCAGCAGAAATAAGGGCGAGGAGCGGCGAGAGCCGCTCTTTTGCTTCCTGGATACGATCAGGCATCAGTTCTTTGTCTTTGAATCTTGTGCACGGACGCTGGTGGAATATTGCGAAACGACCGGCCAATCTCTTTTGATTTCAGCCCGAGTTCAGCGAGCAGTTCTGTATTGACCGGACAGCGCATCGCATAAGTGAACTGATAGAATGAGCCGAACGGGGCCAGATAATGAAAGCTTCCTCGCAAGACGGCTTCCACCTGCACAATATTCATTGCCAGAAGGCCAAGGCCGCTGATGATGTTCCTGCAGGACCCGCGTGGTGCAATATCCAGATCGGCAAGCTGGGTTGCGTCCGCCTGAATGATCGTTGAACGCGGAAAGCGCTTGCGCAGCATACTTACAAAATCAGGATTGAATTCGATCAATATCAGATCGCGCGGATCGACGCCCCGTTTGAGCAGCGCATAAGTGAACACGCCCGTTCCCGGACCCAGTTCGATAACCGGGCCGGTGCCCGGGTTGATTTCGCGCGTTATCAGCCGGGCGAGGGAGGGCCCGGAGGGTGCAATTGCGGCAGTTAGCAGCGGATTGCGCAGCCAGGCAGCAAAGAAGGGAACGAAATCGGCAATTGGCATTCGGCGGCTCCTCGTGGAAACTGTTCGCCGGTTCGTCGGCAGAACCGCTGAAATTTCGAAGATTCACCTGTCAAAAACCTGTCGTTCCGCTCGGTTGTAATTCAAGAACGGCTGGCCAATGCCAGCCTCATGCCAGCCACGATGGGTACATTGAGCAAATGCGCGCAAGAAAAGGCACGACGAATGCGAATTCTGGTGGTTGAGGATGAACGCGAATTGGCGGCGATGTTGGAACAGGTTCTGACATCGCAAAACATGGTGGCGGACACTGTCGCGACCTGTGGCGAAGCCGAACATATGCTCGCTGAAGATTGCTACGATGCTGTCATTCTTGACCGTCGTCTACCCGACGGAGATGGATTGTCCGTGCTGCGAAGACTGCGCGGTCGCGGCAGTTCGCTTCCTGTGCTCGTTCTGACAGCCCACGATGATTTGCCCGACCGTGTTCACGGCCTCGACAGCGGAGCGGACGATTATCTGGGAAAGCCCTTCGCTTTCGATGAACTCATGGCGCGGTTGCGGGCCATCTTGCGCCGGAATGGAGACGTTCGTCCGGATATTGTCCGGCTTGGCCGCGTATCCTTCGATTTCACTGCCCGTGAGGCTTTTGTCGGAGAGGTCCCACTTTCCATGCCGCGCCGGGAGCTGCTCGTGCTTGAGGCTTTGATGCGACGAAAGGGGCGTATGGTGCAAAGGCCGGTTCTGATGGAGGCGGTTTTCGGGATGAACGACGAGGTGGAGCCAAATGCACTCGACACGCATGTCTCGCGCGTACGCCGCAAGTTAGCGGCCGCTGCTGCAGGCGTCACGCTGCATGGCGTGCGCGGTGTTGGTTATCTTTTGCGCGAGACCATTAATTGAACAAACCACCCTCTTCCCTGAAGTGGCAGCTTATTACTCGCATCGTCATTGCGCAGGCGCTTGTCGTCCTATTGGCGCTGGCGCTGTTCGTCGCGTTTTTATGGTTGTCGGGTTTTGTGCACGAGCGTTACGATCGAGGCGTAATAGACGCTATCAAGGATGCGGTGGCCCGCGATGCGGAAGGCCATCTGATCCTCAACAACACGCCGGAGCTTGCGGCATTGCGTCGGGATGACAAATCCCTCTGGTTTATTATTCACGATGCTTCCGGCAACCAACTCATGGAAGGCACGGTCCCTGATGCCTACCGGACAATGAGCAATGCCTTGTCGAATGTGCTGGAAGCCCGTCTTGGCGACGATAAGGTGGGGGCGCCCCGGCCAGATGCCATCATAAGACGGGAAGACACATCCGCCGGGCGCATCCTGATGATGGCAAGCACGGGAGGCCATCTCACCTTCGGGCGGCTGGCGGAAGCAGTTGGGGAAGGGTTCAAGATCCTCGTTCTTCCTGGCCTTGTTCTGGCCGCGTTGGGCGCTTTGCTGGTTATTCCGCTGATAGTGCGTATGACATTGAGGGGAGCCTCGGACATCGCTGACAAAGCCTCGCAAATTGAACCCGAGCGGCGTGGAATTCGTCTGTCTACCAAGGATGTTCCTGCTGAGCTTTCACCATTGGTGGAGGCCTTCAACGGCGCATTGGAGCGCCTTGATCAAGGATATTCACGCCAGCAGCGGTTCCTGGCGCAGGCGGCGCACGAACTCAGAACCCCGATCGCTATCCTCTCCGCCCGACTGCACGCTCTGCCGGAAAGCGAACTGAAATCTGACCTCACGCGCGATGCGGCGCGCCTCGGGACTTTGGCGGGGCAGCTGCTTGACCTTCAGCGGCTGGAAGGGCAACCAGACAAGTTTCATGCCGTCAATATAGTCTCTGCGGCCCGCCAGGTGGTTTCCGATCTGGCGCCACTTGCTTTCGCTGCTGGATACGATGTGGTTTTCGATAACGATGCCGAAGTTATTAACGTCCTTGGCGATCGACAGGCGATAGAGCGCGCCATTACCAATCTGTTCCAGAACGCGGTTGATCATGGGGATAAGAAAGGGACAATTTCGGTAAGCGTTCTGGAACCAGCCGTGATTGAAGTTGCCGATGAGGGCAAAGGCATTCCTTCGGATATGAGAAAGAGCGTATTCGAGCCCTTTAATCGCCTTGATGATAACGGTCCGGGGGCTGGCCTTGGACTTAATCTTGCCCAGCAGATCATGGCGCTTCACGATGGAAGCGTTGAGGTCGGTGAAACCAGTTCGGGCGGCGCACGCGTCAGACTTGTCTTTCCTCAGACTCCTTCACTTTCGGATCGGTAGACCGTCTTCAGCGATCTGTCATTTATTGCCTTTGCGCGTGATCAGATTCGCACCGATTTTCCAGAACGCGATTTTTGTATTGCTGCGTCGGCTGCCGCATCCGCCATTAATTGCAGGGTCGGCTGGAATTCGAAACCCGAAGGGCGGAAAGGGAACTCCGCCACGATCAACCCAATATGCATCCAGATTCGGCAGTTTTCTTTTTCGCCGTTTCGAGGCGCGGTGATTGATCACATGGCTGGCGTTGCCGACGGCAATCAGATAGGGCGTGGCGCCATGCGCGATCAACCCTTTCAGTACCAGCATGATCGCATCTTTCGGTCGTAAACCGCCGAGATCGCGGGTTGCGGAAATTATCGCACGCTTGGCTTCCGCATGGGCCGGGCCTTGCAAGCCGCCGACAACAAGGCTGTATGAATCGCCCGGACGATGCACGAACACGAAGCTCCCCATGCAAAGAAGTGCGTCATCTGCCGCACTCACCAGCCGTACGGCAAACACGCCTTCGTGCCGGCTGCCGCAATGGTCAGAGAGCAGCAGTTGCAGGCGATACGCATGTTCCCTGCCGCAAATTGTTCCAAGCTCGATCTTTTCGCCACGCCAGAGCGCTTGCAACAGATGCGGGCACAATAACTGGCGCGCCAGTTCGAAATGCTGGATGAGAATGTTGAGGCGGGTCTTCCGTGCCATGCGATGCACGAGGAACGACGAAAGCGATTTGCGGATAAGATCGTCATGAGGGGGAGCGAAAGTGTGCTGCTCCGTGAATTCACCGAGAAATCTGAGCCAGCGCAGAGTAAGCCGTGGCGACAGGCTCCCTCTCAATAGGAAAGCCATGGTTTTGCGAAACTTCAGTCGCGAAACGATACCGATCGTCTGTCGCAATATCGAATGGGAAGCAGCCAGATGTTTCAGCGGAACATTCCGGCTGCTTGCCTCCGCATTGTGATGGGGTTGACCCGTTTCGGGTCGTTTGGGGGCGGACGTGGAACGGGAAAATTGTTCGGCCAGCATGATTATTGTCCGTTACGGCGAGGAGTGTGCGTGCCGGACTTTTCGTCAGCTTTGTCAAGGTTCCATGGAGAAATGCCGCGTGCTTGGCCAGCGTAAAACCTCGTACCGAATTGCTTTACGCCGTTGTCGATTGCCGTCGCCTGGCTGGAAATGCGTCGCCAGAGCCACATCATCAGGCACAGGACCAGACCCCAGGAAACTATGACGTCAGACAGGAAATGGGCGCCGAAAATCACCCTGTTAAACGAAACGAAAAACAGGACCGGAACCGCGACTGCCGTTGCGATGGCTCGCCATTGCGAGGGTGTGAAGACGATCAGCGACAGGGTTGCGGCGGCCACCGCGGCTTCACCGGAGGGAAAGGAGCAACTGTGCCTGCAAGCCGCCGCATATTGCCATACGGGCGTAAAATCGGCTGTCCCGCCGAATTCGACGATTTCGCGCGGGCGCGCTCTTCCAATGGTGTTCTTCAGCAACTGCACTGTAATCAGGGGCCCCAGCATGAAGCTCAGCAGCACGAACAGGGCCTTATGCGGCGGGCAAAAGGAAAATTTGCGCGGCAGGAAAGCATGGAGGCCGATCGCGAGCACCATGAAAGGCAGAAGATAGATCAAGCCCTGCCGGTTTAGGTCTCGCACAGCCTTCAGAAACGGATTTTCGGACAATGGGAAACCATGGCCATCCGCAAAAATGCGCGAAATGTTCAGGTCAACCGACGGAAATATCACGAGGATGAAGCTCGCAGCCAGAACAGAACGGACCAGAAGTTGCGTTGATCGGGCGGCAGGCCCGGAGTGTTGGGGGACGCTGGCCGTCGAGCGGGAATCGCTTGCGCCAAGGACTGTTTCCTGCATGTCGACACCTCGAAAGAGTTGAACGACTGCGGTTTGAAGGCCGATTATCAAGACTCTGCGAAGATCGAACCGGCAAAGTGTCTAAAACCGGTCTCTGGACGGCGTGCCTATTGTTTGGAAATTGCACGTCGAGGATTTGCGGGCCATAGTCCGCGCAGATTTCTACCCCGTTATTATCAATGACCTATTTCTGGAGCCGCTCGTGGACAATAGTCTCGTTCTTATAGTGGAGGATGAGCCCGAAATTGCGCAGATCCTGGATGCCTATCTCGTGCGGGAAGGCTATCGCACGGTGCGGGCCGCCGACGGCGAAACGGCGCTGCAACATCACGCGCTGCTCTCGCCGGATATCGTTCTGCTCGATGTTCGCATTCCCAAGCTTGATGGTTTCGCCGTGCTCGCACGTCTGCGGCAAACCCGAAATACGCCGGTCATCATGGTGACCGCACTGGCCGAGGACATCGATCGGCTCAGCGGCCTCCGTCTCGGTGCTGATGATTATGTCGTCAAACCGTTCAATCCGCAGGAAGTGGTGGCTCGCGTCAAGGCGGTGCTGCGCCGTACAAAAGGGGATCAGCAGGAGGCGCTTCGCCGCTTCGGGGCGATTGAAGTAGATTTCAATGCCTACTCGGCCTTCGTCAATTGTAACGGCGAACGGATTGCTCTCCAGCTAACGCTTAGCGAATTCAGAATCCTTGCTTACATGGTGCGCCGTCCGACCCACGCCTTCGACCGTGCCGATATTCTGGATGCCTGTCTGCCGGAAAGTGATGCGCTGGTCCGCACTGTGGATACGCATATATCCAATCTGCGAAAGAAGCTGGAAGCGCTCGGGCAGACAGATTTCTTCCCCGCGGTCCGCGGTATCGGTTATCGCCTGGCGGACCCCAAATGAAGCTGCCCACTCTTCCGCTTGCCACTCTGACTGCCATCATAATCGCTGCCATGCTGGTGCTCAGTGTCGGCCTGGCCTATCTGGGGGTGACCTCTTATGCCGCCTATCTGGAGGAGGGGGTAATAAGGAGCCTGCCTGCCAATGCTGCCAAGGCCTACCGCGATATGAATGCCGGCATCGTTCCGGAACCGGCGGCGATAAGGGAGCTGTTCGATCATCTCGATGGTCTTTCTGATCCGGTGGACTTCCAGCTGTACCTGTCCGTGCTCGTCTGCGGCCTGTTTTCGGCGCTCATTTGCAGTGTCATCGGAATATATCTGGCACGAAGGATCGCACGGCCTCTGGAGCAGTTAACGCTGGTGGCGGAAGGACTTAAATCGGGCGATTTTTCCGTCCGGCTGGCGGAATCTCATACGAGCACGGTAGAGGTCAAAAGCCTCATTGAAAGTTTCAACGCGCTGGCAACCAGCCTCGAAACCATGGAAGAACGGCTGCGCTTCAACAATATGGCCGTAGCGCATGAGTTGCGCACACCGCTAACCATATTGCGTGGCTCCATGCAGGGCATGGTGGATGGCGTTTTCCCGATGGACACGAAAACGGTGGCGAGCCTTTTGCTGCAGGTAGAGGGCCTGTCCCGTCTTGTGGAGGATTTGCGAACGCTGTCGCTGGCGATAGGACAAAAACTCGTCATGGACCGCGAGCGCTTTGAGGTGGCCGGACTGGTGGAAACCGTGCTTGATTCAGCCAAGCCGATGCTCGAAGCAAGCAAGCTTGCTGTCGAAAGAGAATTGTCGCCAAGGGTGGCGATAGCTGATCGCCAGCGCATCCGGCAAGCTATCCTCGCACTTCTGGAAAATGCTTGCCATTATGCCGCGGCGGGCGGAGTGCTGCGATGCCAGACCGAACTGACAGCAGACGGTTTCATCGCCATACGCATCCTGGATCGAGGTCCCGGCTTTCCAGAAAACATGAATGACATTGGCGTCAATCCTTTCTGGCGCGGGGACGCGTCTCGTTCGAGGGCGACCGGGGGAACGGGGCTTGGCCTGTCGGTTGTGCAGGCGATAGCGGCCGCCCATGGCGGAAAGCTTGAATTCCAAAATCGACCGGGCGGCGGCGCCATCGTGTCCATTCTGATCCCCGATGATTCCACAGAATGCTTTGCCTGATTGTCTGTTGCTGTTGTTGATTTCGCTGATTTCGTATCAACCCAAGACGACCGCTTCAACGATCGGATGTCAACATTTGCAAATGCTTTCAGCTGGAAAGCGTTGCTTTTTCGAAGAACTGGGATGACTGCTTAAATCTTCCAGACGGCGATGAGTTCGACCCTGCATGTGATTGTTCGAGTGGGGGTGACAAAACATCGCAAGTGACTAGAGTATTGCTGGAGTGCAACTTTCTTTATATTAGTTTTCTCTAAATTTATAAAATGTATATATCTAACTTTACATATGAAATACTTTGGAACATTGTCGGTTCGGGCGGGAATCATGAATATTTTCAAGACTCAGGTTTTGAGTCTTGTGTGCGGGGTTGACAGATATAATGACGGTTCAAGCTCGGCAAGAGGTGATTGCCGATGAGCAACAGGCACAGGCTTGTTCGAACATTCTACAGGCGGGCACCTTCTATTTCGATCTTCCCCAGGCAGCTTGCGGTCCAGGCATATTACTGCCCGAGGTGAAGTCGCACACTGCGTCTGCCGTCCGGGGGCTCATGCGTTTGTGGCAAGAGCTCATCTGATCGAAATATTTCTCGCTCCCGTAAAAGCCTTCGAATACACATCTGGTGATCGTCGGATGTCACTGGCCGAAGTGCAGGCGGGCGCCGTTTTGGCCAGCGCAGCCAATAGCCCGGTGTCTGTGAAATGGGCTTCAGATAAAGAAAGCGTAATACTGGCAATCAAGCCGAACCGTTTGCGAAAGCAGGATGCGATAGGGCTCGAAACGATCATGACTCTGCCCGCTGTTGATGCGGTTGCTCTCGACGTGGCGAGACAATTAAAAGCGATCCTGGCCGAGCCGGAAGCGGTTGAGCCCTCACGAATAGACGCATTGGTTACGAGGCTGATTGTCCACCTTTTCCAAAGCGATGACGATGGTGAAGCCCGGGCGAAACCGAAAACCGGACTTTCGCTTTACAATGCGAGAAAAGTTCAGACCTTCATGCGCGAAAATGTCTCGCGCAAGCTTGCCGTGGCGGATCTGGCCGCAATTTGTGATCTTTCACCCAGCCACTTCATTAGCGGCTTTACGGAAACGTTCGGGCAAGCGCCTTACAGTTATCTTTTGAGTCTGAGGCTTGCTTATGCCGAGCGGCTCCTTGCCCAAAGCGAAATGTCCATCGCAGAAGTGGCATATGTCAGCGGCTTTTCCAGCCAGAGCCATCTGACGGCGACGATGAAAAAGCAGAAAGGTGTCACGCCGTCGCACGTCCGCAACCGGAAATGACGGCTGCGCGCGTTGCTGATCCAGGCATGAATTAAGCTCAAAACGCCTCAAGCATTGTATGGGCTTATGCAATTCACTGTGCGAAATAGGGAGTATTTCATAAAACCGTAGAATCTTGAAATACGGACGGCCCTAACTCGCGCATGCGTCTCCATTGATTGACCATTATCCGGAGTCTTGCCGTCTCTGTGAGGGCAGTAAGCAAGGCTTCGGATGGTTCATTGAGGGGACCATTCATGTTTCAGATTGCCTTGCTGCGTCGTGCGGCTCGTCGTTCGTCGAGCCGCTTCGCTTCCATCGCGCGACTTTGGGCCGAGAGTCCGTTCCGCGCCGCAGTAGGTAATGTCACGAAACTGGTTTCGCTGGCGCTTGTTGGAACGGCGGTTCTGCCCACAAACAGCGCGAGTGCTCAGACGCAGACGCCCTTCGTGTGTGATTCCCAAATGTATCTGGCGCAGGGTTCCCCCACAGCGCTCTATCGTTTCGACGCCACACAAAATCCTTTTGTTGTAAGCCCAATCGGATCACCATCGTCGCTCACTTATAACGCCGTTGCGCTCAACCCGATTGATCGTTTCATCTATGGGTTGAGCGGCACTTCCTTGCTTCGTATTGGTGCCGGGGGCGGCGTGGTCAATTTGGGCAGTGTCGCTGGCATTCCCAGTGGTGTTGTTACCGGAGAATTCGGACCTGGAGGTACATATTGGATTGCCAGTGGCGCGGATCTTTATGGGATCAATGTCAAGACCCTGACAGCCACAAGGGTTGCGCTATCCCAGTCCGTTAACATCAACGATCTGGCCTGGTATAATAATCGGCTCTGGGCAGCTGCTCCAGACGATGGTCCGCTGTACGAAATCAACCCAACCACTGGCGCCGTTATTGCACATGGTGCGACAGGCGTGGCTGGCAACTTTGGCGGCATGTTTGGCGCGACCAACGGGATTTTCGGCAACAACAATAACGGTGGCTTCTATCAATTCGATCCCGTGACGGGCAAGGCAACGCTCATATCGAGCCTGCAGGGTTCGTCATACAATGACGGCGCCAAATGTCCCACAACTGCGCTTGAGTTCCCCGTTGATCTCAAGATTACCAAGGATGATGGCGCGACGTCATATTCGGCAGGCCAGGTAGTCAACTACACCATCACTGTGTCCAATGCCGGTCCTTTCGGTGCCATGGGCGCGCGGATCAGCGATCCGCTTCCTTCGGGCATTACCGCTGCAAGTTGGACGTGCGGCGGAGCAACCGGAGGGGCCATTTGCGGTGCAGCGAGCGGTACGGGTGCAATCAATACTACGGCAAATCTGCCCGCCGGCGCATCGGTTACTTACACGCTTGCCATGAGCGTGCCGGCCGGATTCAGCGGGGATCTCGTTAATACGGCCACCGTAACTGCGCCGACTGGGTCGCCGGATACAAACACTGCCAACAACACTGCTACCGATATCAATACCTTCACACCGTCCACTGCGACTGTAAAAAAGGAACTGATCCGCGAGAGCCTCACTGCCAACAATCTCGCAGAGCCGGGGGAGGTTCTTACCTATAGGGTGACCGTCACCCATACCGGTGGCGGAGCCTATAGAGACTTCGATTTCATCGAAAATATTCCGAACGGCGCCACGATGACGCGCGTCTCCGGTGCCAACGGATTTACCAGCCCCGTGTCCGGGGCCTCCACCGTGCAGTTGACCATTCCGGAAGTGCCGGTGGGCGGTACAGCGGAAGTAGAGATCGATCTGACGGTCGCGGCTCCCATCCCGCTCGGTGTGTCGCAGATCCGCAATTCCATCAGCGGCGGCGATGTGCCAGCGAATTGCACTACCTGCTCGGTGTCCACGCCGACCCCGGCTTATACACCTATAAGCCCGCCCACGGTTTCCTGTTCGACCGGGGGTGCCTATTTCAACACGGCCTATAATGGCAGTGGCGGCATAAAGCCGAGCGGTTTCGATGACTACTGGCAGGTGGCCGTTACACCCACCGCCGTGACCGGCGCTCCCCCCCGCCAGCCTCAGCTATGGTGCGGCAACCATTGTAAGCAATCCGAATGCAGCCTGGATCACATCGCCATATGGCAATGCGAACTGGATTGCTCACAATTCCACCGGCGCCGCAACGCCATCAGGCAGTTCGAACGACTATTTCTTCCGTTATCAATTCAACCTTGATCCGGCGATCGATCCGAAGTCGCTCAGCCTCGCCATGAGCTACTATGCGGATAATTCAGTTTATCAGGTCTGGGTGAACGGCGTTGCGCAGAATATTCGTTCCAACTTCGGAGCTGCCGACCCTTATTTCTATGGTGGGTTCCGGGCGGGTGGCGATGCTCGCGGTACGCTGGACAAGAACTGGAAGACTGGCCTCAATACGATTGTGGTGCAGGTGAAATCGGCCGGACCGACCGGCTTCATGGCTCAAATCAATTCAGAAGCCATCTGCCAGCCGAAGCTCACACTGCGCAAGGAAGTCATCAACGATCAGAAGGGTACAGCGGTACCGACTGAATTCACGCTGCGCGCAACAGGCAAGGCTCCCCTCGCCAACTCCATTCAAGGCTTCATGGGCGATGCGGCTATCACCAACGCATCGGTTCCGGCTGGTTCCTATGCATTGGCCGAGGACAACAAGCCCGGCTATCTCGCCAGCGCCTACAGCTGTTCGGTTGACGGCAGCGCTGCCCAGCCCTTGACCAACGGCGAGCTTGCGCTGGCAAACGGCCAGAATGCGATCTGCACCATCGTCAATGACGACCAGAATCCAAAACTGACGATCCAGAAAACCGGCACGCTGAATGACACTGACGGCGATGGCCTGATCGATGCGGGTGAAACGATCACCTATTCTTTCCGCATCGAAAACACCGGCGACGTTCCCCTGACGAATGTGACGGTAAAGGACTCGCTGCTGGATGCTGCCGGCATTTCGGTTACGCCGGGACCCCAGACGGTTCAACCGGGCGGGTCAGTAGTTTTCACCGCTACCTACACGCCGAACCAGACCGAGATCGATGCCGGGGTCGTGACGAATACGGCGACTGCTACCGGCACTCCTCCCTCGGGCGACCCAATCGAGAGCGATCCCGACACGGCGAACGTGCCTCCGGACCGGACTCCGGGCCTCACCATCGAGAAGATTGGCACGCTGAACGACCTGGACGGCGACGGTCTGATCGATCCGGGCGAAACGATCACCTACGCGTTCGTCGTAACCAATACCGGCGCGGTGACGCTGAGCGGCGTCACGGTGGAGGATCCGCTGGTTGCCGTTGATGAAGCGCCGCAGACCCTCGCGCCGGGGGGCAAGTTCACCTTCCACGGCACCTACACACCGAGCCAGACGGACATCAACAGCGGCAATGTGGTTAATACCGCCACAGCCACCGGTACGCCGCCATCGGGCGAACCGTTTACAAGCGATCCCGATACGGTCACCGTGCCGCCTGACCAGACGCCGCGCCTCACCATCGACAAGACGGGCGTGCTGCAGGACCAGGACGGTGATGGGCTCGTGGATGCAGGCGAGCAGATCGTCTACAGCTTCCTCGTCAGGAACACGGGCAACGTAACGCTGACCGATGTGACGGTGAATGATTCACTGCTCGCCGCGGAAGGCATTTCTGTAACTCCCGGACCGCAGACCTTGGCTCCCGGCGAAGAAGCAACCTTCACCGCAACCTATACTGCATCGCAGGATAAAATCGATGCGGGCAGGGTAACGAACACGGCAACCGCGACCGGCACAACGCCTTCCGGTGCATCACACGAAAGCGCTCCCGATACGGAAATCGTCCCGCCGGACCAGACACCGGGGCTGACGATCGACAAGAAAGGCACGCTCAACGATACGAATGGCAATAACCTCGTCGATCCGGGCGAGTCGATTACGTACACCTTTCTTGTCCGCAACAGTGGCGCGGTCACCCTTACGGATGTGACGGTGAATGATCCGATGCTTGCCAAGGCCGGTGTGGCGGTTAACCCCGGCCCACAGACGCTTGCTCCAAACGGTTCGGTAACATTCTCGGTCACCTACACGCCGAGCCAGGACGAAATCGATTCCGGGCAGGTCACGAATACGGCGACGGCCACCGGCAAGACGCCGACCGGCACCGCAGTTGAGAGTGAGCCAGACACGGAACTGGTGCCGCCTGCGCGGAATGCGGGGCTCACCATCAAGAAAACCGGCACGCTTGACGACAAGGATGGCGACGGCCTGATCGATCCTGATGAAACGATCCGTTATTCCTTCCTGGTGACCAATACGGGGGCGGTGACGCTGTCGAATGTTACCGTCAACGATTCAAAAGTGACGGTCATTGAAGGCCCGCAGACCCTCGCGCCGGGTGAAAGCTTCACTTTCACGGCGGCTCCCTATTTGTCTTCGACGCAGGAAATAGATGCTGGACGGGTGGAAAACACCGCCACCGCCAGCGGCGAAACGCCGACAGGGGATCCGGTTGAGAGCGATCCCGATACGGCTATCGTGCCGCCGGATCGCGCGGCCGGACTGTCGCTCGAAAAGACCGGCACGCTCAACGATCTCGACGGAGACAATCTCATCGATCTGGGTGAATCGATCACCTACACCTTCATTATGCGCAATACCGGCAACGTAACACTGACCAATGTCACAGTGGACGACGCGATGCTGACGGGGGCAGGCGTTTCCCTGTCGCCGGGACCACAGACACTGGCGCCAGGCGGAACTGCGACTTTCACCGCGACCTATCAGCCGCAGCAGAGCGATATTGATGCCGGCATGGTGAGCAACACAGCGACCGCCATGGGTAATAACCCAGACGGCGATCCAGTTGAGAGCGCGCCCGATACGGCGGTCGTCCCGCCAGACCGGACGCCGGGGCTCACCATCGACAAGATCGGCACGCTTCAGGATCAGGATGGCGACGGGCTTGTCGATTTGGGCGAAACGATTTCCTACGCCTTCCTTGTGAAGAATACCGGCAACGTTACCTTGAAGGACGTCACGGTCGAGGACGCGATAGTAACGGTCATTGAGGGACCGCAGACGCTGGCACCCGGCGGCACATTCACCTTCCATGCCAACTATACGCCCGTTCAGGAAGAAATCGACGCTGGCCAGGTGGTCAATACTGCGACCGCTATCGGCACGCCGCCCTCCGGCCCGATCGTCAGGAGCGAACCCGACACCGAACTGGTGCCGCCGGACCTTGTGCCGGGATTGACAATCGACAAGCAAGGCGCGCTCAACGATAGCAACGGTAACGGTCTCCTCGATCTCGGCGAGACGATCAGCTACAGCTTCCTTGTCCGCAATACGGGCTCGGTTACGCTGAAGAACGTCACGGTCAAAGATCCGCTTGTACAGGTTACCGAAGAACCGCAGACGCTCGGACCGCGCGGCACCTTCACGTTCCACGGTTCCTATACGCCGACACAGGCTGACATCGATGCGGGCAAGCTTGAAAATACCGCCACCGCTACCGGCGTGACGCCGTCCGGCGGTACGATCGAGAGCGCTCCGGACACGGTTATCATCACGGCTGATATTGCCCCCGGCCTGACGATCGACAAGCAGGGCGAGCTCAACGACCTCAACGGCAACAACGTTGCCGACGCAGGTGAGCAGGTCACTTACACATTTACCGTGAAGAACACGGGCAAGGTGACGATGACCAATGTCGGTGTCGACGACCCGATGCTGGCCAGAAATGGCGTGCGGATCAGCCCCGCCTCGGTCCAGACGCTCGCTCCGGGCGCGGAAGCCACCTTCACGGCTGTCTATACGGTGGTTCAGGCCGATGTTGATGGCGGCAAGGTCGAAAACAGCGCAACCGGCAAGGGCATGCCGCCAACGGGCGAACTCATAACCAGCCCGCCGGACACGGTTATCGTGCCGCCGGACCGGGCTCCGGGTCTTGAAATCCGCAAAACCGGTCTCCTCAACGATCAGGACGGAGACAACCTCGTCGATGAAGGGGAAACGATCACCTATACCTTCGTGGTCAAAAACACCGGCAAGGTGACGATGACTGACGTCAGCGTCGATGACCCGATGCTCGCCAGATACGGTGTGGCGATCAGCCCGGCATCGGTTGCAACTCTCGCTCCGGGTGCCGAGGCGACTTTCACTGCCACCTACACCGCCGTTCAGGCAGATATCGATGGCGGCAAGGTAGAAAATACCGCTACCGGCACCGGTACGCCGCCCACGGGTGATCCCATTGTCAGCCCGCCGGACACGGTTATCGTACCGCCGGATCAGACAAGCGGCATGACGATTGAGAAAACCGGTACGCTCAACGACAAGGACGGCGACGGCCTTCTCGATCAGGGCGAAACGATCAGCTACTCGTTCCTTGTTCGCAATACGGGCAATGTCACGCTGACCAATGTCACGGTGAACGATCCGCTGCTGGCCAATGCCGGCATCGCAGTGTCGCCGGGACCGCAGACGCTTGCACCCGGCGGAACCGCAACTTTCACGGCAACTTATCAGCCAACGCAGGCTGATATCGATGCAGGCAAGGTTGAGAATACTGCGACCGGCACGGGCACGCCGCCGACGGGCGAACCCATTGTCAGCCCGCCGGACACGGTTCTCGTGCCGCCGGACCAGACGAGCGGCATAACGATCGAGAAGACCGGTACGCTCAACGACAAGGACGGCGACGGCCTTCTCGATCAGGACGAAACGATCAGCTACTCGTTCCTTGTCCGCAATACGGGCAATGTCACACTGACCAACGTCACGGTGAACGATCCGCTGCTGGCCAATGCAGGCATCGCAGTGTCGCCGGGGCCGCAGACGCTTGCACCCGGTGCGAGTGTAACATTCACGGCGACCTACCAGCCGACGCAGGCCGAAATCGATGCAGGCAAGGTTGAGAATACTGCGACCGGTACGGGTACGCCTCCCACTGGCGTACCCATCGTCAGCCCGCCGGATACGGTCGTGGTGCCGCCGGACGAAACGGCGAGCATGACCATCGACAAGGAGGGGGAGCTGGATGACCGCAACGGGAACGGCCTGATCGATCCAGGTGAATCGATTGCCTACACCTTTGTCGTGAAGAACACAGGCGCCGTAACCTTGTCGAATGTTGCTGTAGACGACCCGCTGCTGGCCAATGCGGGCGTTGCTATCGAGCCAGCGTCCGTTGCGTCGCTTGCGCCCGGTGCCGAGGCGACCTTCAGGGCGACGTATCAGCCGACGCAGGCCGATATCGAGGCCGGTGCTGTCATCAATACGGCAACCGGCACCGGCACGCCGCCAACGGGCGTGCCGGTCGTCAGCCCGCCAGACAAGGTCGTGGTGCCGCCGGTGGAGCTGTCTCGACTTGAGATCGAGAAAACCGGCAAGTTCAACGATAACGACAATAATGGCTATGCAAGCCTGGGTGACACGATCACCTACAGCTTCAAGATCACCAATACCGGCGGTCAGGTTCTCCAGAACGTCTCTCCGGTGGATGAAGGCCCGACCTTCAATGGCAAGACAGCGTCAGGGAAACTGTCAGCCTACACGCCTGCAAGCGTGACGCTGCAGCCCCACGGCGTACAGGTTTTCACCGCAACCTATGCTCTGACACAGGAGGATATCGACAACGCTGCCGGTGTAACGGATGGCATGGTGAATTCGGCCACCGTTCAGGGAACGGTGGAAGGCGGCGGCTCGGTGCCGTCGACCACATCCACATCCAATATCACCATTCCTCCAGCGAAGCCTGCCGATATAACCATCATCAAGCAGGCCGGTCTGCGACAGATCAAGCGCGGCGAGAAGGCGCCGTTCACGATCCGGGTGACCAATCACTCGACCGGGAATGCCGGCTTGGTAAGTGTCACCGACCTCATGCCATCCGGCTTCCGCTATGTCGACGGTTCAGCAACCGTGGATGGAGTGGCTGTGACGCCAGTCATAAACGGCCAGCGGGTGCGCTTCGACAATGTGGTGCTGGGACCCAACACCGAAGTGGTCATCAGGTTGCAGATGCTGGCTCTCAGCTCGGCAGGGCCGGGCAAGCACACCAACAAGGCGACCGTAACCGGGCTCGACGGCAATCGTCTGGCCCCCGAAGCGCGCGCCGATATCGAGATCGCCATCGAGCCGGTGTTCGATTGCGGTGACATCGTCGGCAAGGTGTTCGATGACCTCAACCGCAACGGCTATCAGGATGATGGTGAGCCGGGCCTGCCGGGCGTGCGTATCGCAACGGTGCGCGGTTCGCTGGTGACGACAGACAAGCACGGGCGCTTCCATGTTGCCTGTGCGGACCTTCCGGATAACCGGATCGGCTCCAACTTCATCATGAAGCTCGATACCCGCACGCTGCCTGCCGGTTACCGGCTGACAACGGAGAACCCGCGCGTCATCAGGCTCACCGCCGGCAAGATGTCGAAGCTCAATTTCGGTGCTTCGATTGGCCGCGTGGTCCGTCTCGACCTGACGGATGCCGCATTCGAGCCAGCTACCGCAACCCTGAAACCGAAGTGGCAGAAGGGCATCGACCGCCTGATCGAAGCGCTTGAGAGCGAACCTTCAACGCTACGCATCGGCTACGGCGCTGCGTCGGACGCCAAGCTTGCCCGCAAGCGGATCGAAGCTATCGAAAAGGATATTGCCGAAAGATGGAAATCGGTCAGGGGCAGATACGAATTGACGATTGAGACCCGTGTGGAGGCAGGTCAATGAAAACGATTTTCCTGGCTTCATACAACCTCTCGCACGTCATTCGCCGCAAGCGCAGCCTGCTTCTTGCGGGCTGCGTGCTCGCCGTAACGAATGCAGCCATGCCCGATGCGTTTGCGGAAGACCGCCTGCGCGGAAAGGTTTTGGACAATAGTGCGGTTGCCAAAACGCGGATTGCGCCGAACACGGAAGCCGAAAGCCCCGACGAGGCAGGGGATCTTCCGTTTTCCATCAGTGTTGACGGTGAAACTCTGGCAGAATCCGGCAAGCCGAAGCCTGCCAGTGGCAAATCCGACCGGCAGCGCCGGACCGATGTCGGGCTTGCCGCAGTCGATATTCAGGTCAAGTTTGACGGGCTTGATGCGCGCCCGATCCTCAACGTTTCGACAAATCCGGTTCGCCGGGCCTACAAGGCTGGCGAAGCCGTGCGCTTTCTCGCCACCGCGAATTATCCGGCTTTCATTTCCCGCTCGGAAATCCGCGTCTTCGAAACGGACAAGACCCTGAGGGAAGAACCGGCAGCGGTCATTCCGGTCACCATCAACGGCGAGGCGGAATGGATGATGCCGGAGACCGAAAACGAAAAGACTCGGTTCAAATATATTCTGCGCGTCTATGACAAGGACGGCCGCTTCGACGAAACCCTGCCGCGCTCCATTGCCCGTACAGACAAGGAATTGCCGAAGGAAAGCATCAAGCTTACGGAAGCGCCCGCACCGGGCATGGGCGAGGACAATACCGGCACGCGCAACATCAATGTCGTTGGCGGCGCGGTGACGGTTTATGGTCGCAACGTGCCGGAAGGCTATCAGGTGAAAGCGCTGGATGGCATCGTTCCGCTGGATAAGAACCAGTCCTTTGTCGTGCAGCGCATCCTGCCGCCCGGCGAACAGGACGTGGATGTGGCTGTGCTCGGTCAGGAAAAGGGCAGCGCCCTCGACTTCAGCCGTCAGATCAATATTCCGGACAATGACTGGTTTTATGTCGGCCTTGCCGATCTCACCGTCGGCAAGCGTATGGGCGATAACGGGATCGAGGATGTGCGTCCCGGTGAATATGACGAAGTTTATACCAAAGGGCGGCTTGCCTTTTATGTGAAGGGCAAGATCAAGGGGAAATATCTCCTCACCGCGGCAGCGGACAGTCGCGAAGGCGAGATCAAGGACATGTTCCGTGGACTCGATGATCGCGATCCGCGCAGCCTGTTGCGGCGTATCGATCCGGATGCCTACTATCCTGTCTATGGCGACGACTCGACCGTTCTGGAAGATGCGCCCACGAATGGGAAGTTCTATGTGCGGCTGGATCGCGGGCCAAGCCATGTGATGTGGGGCAATTACAAAGCCTCCATCAAGGGCACCGAGTTCATGCGTTCGGAGCGGGGACTTTACGGTGCGAACGCTGTTTATAATTCCGAAGAAGTGACATCCTTCGGCGAGCGCAAGACGGAAGTGAATGTCTATGCGGCCCAGCCGGACACGCTGCCGCAACGCGATGAGTTTCTGGGTACTGGCGGTTCTGCCTATTTCCTGAAGCGTCAGGATATCACCACCGGGTCCGAAACGCTGACCGTGGAGGTACGCGATCAGGTAACAGGTGAGGTCAAGGAACGCAGGACCCTCATCTATGGAGAGGATTACACGCTCGACTACCTGCAGGGCGTCGTCATTCTCAAGCGTCCGTTGTCTTCTTCGACAGGAACGGGCGGCGCTATCCGCGAGGGCGCACTGGGCGGCAACAGGATTTATCTGATCGCGCAGTACGAATTTACGCCGGCTATCGGCGAAGTGGATGGTTATGTCTATGGCGGCCGGGCGCAGCACTGGTTCGACGAAAAGGTGCGTGTCGGCGTCACCGGCATGAATGAAACGACCGGGGAGGCCAACCAGCAGGCGGTCGGCGCCGATGTCGTTATCCGTCACTCCGAAAAAACATTCCTTGAAGCCGAGGTTTCCCACTCGAAGGGGCCGGGTTTTGGTCTGTCAAGGTCGACTGACGGCGGGCTCACCTTGAGCGACGTCGCGACCACCGGCACGCGCGACCGCGCGGCGATGGCTTGGCGAACAAGGGGCCAGGTCGATCTGGAAGACATTGTCCAAGGCGGCGTCAAAGGCACTGTCGGCGGATACTACGGTGAGAAACAAGCTGGCTTTTCAACCCTTGCCGAACAGGTGATCGTGGATGAACGCATATGGGGCGTCAATGCGAACCTCGATCTGACAAAGGATACCAGCCTCAAGCTGACCTATGATGATTACGTGGAAGGACGGGATTACGACGAGTTCTATCAGCGTGAAACCGGTGGCCGCACCAAGCGCAAAGGCGAGGCGACGGTCAGCCACCAGTTTGATGATTACTGGAAAGCGTCCTTCGGCGTTTCCTATACGGAATTGCGCTCCCCCATCGCAGTCTATTCCGGCAAGCGCGGCTATGACGGTGAAAGGCTCGATGCCGGCGTCCGGCTCGATTATGCGCCCGATGCCGACCATAAATACTATGTTTTCGGGCAGGGAACCCTCTCGCGGGATGGCGACGTCCGCCGCAACGACCGGCTGGGTGTCGGAACGAAATATCAACTGACTGAAAAGGTCGGCCTGGAAGGAGAGATATCCTACGGCAACAGCGGTTTGGGCGGACTGGCGGCAATCACCTATTCGCCGACGGCCTCCGACAACTATTATTTCGGCTACCGTCTCGATCCGGACCGCGCCTTCGATCTCGACCGTAGCTATGATCTTGATGGTGTGGACAAGGGAACTTTTGTGCTCGGCATGCGCCGCAAGCTCGATGACACGCTGTCGACCTATGCGGAAAACAACTACGACCTGTTCGGTCGCCGCATGTCGCTCACCAAGACCTATGGCGTGATCTATACGCCGGATAAGGTCTGGACCGTGGACGGCGGTTTCGAGGCAGGTTCGGTGGAAGACGATACGGTTGATCCCGACACTGGAGCGGAACGGTCCAATTTCGACCGTAAGGCTGTCTCGCTTTCGGTCGGTTACAAGGATGAGGAGCAAGGCATCAATGCCCGCATCCGCGGCGAGGCCCGCTTCGAGGATTCTGACGACGGAAGCCGTGACCGCAACACCTATCTGTTCGCAACGGGTCTTTCGTGGAAGACAAGCGAGGACTGGCGCCTGCTGGTCAATGTGGACGCCGTGCTGTCGGATTCTTCCGAAGACGGTTCCTTCCGCGACGGCAATTACGTCGATGCTTCAATCGGCTATGCCTACCGGCCCGTGGACAACGATCGGCTGAATGCGCTGTTCAAATATGCGTGGGTCTACGATCTGCCCGGCGAAAATCAGGTCAGCGCCATAACCGGCGATGAATACGGTCCGGCCCAGCGCAGTCATATTGTCTCGGCCGACTTCACCTATGACCTGATGCCGTGGCTGTCTGTCGGCGGCAAATACGGCATGCGCTATGGTCAGGTGAGGGAACGCCAGATGGAGGATGATCGCAAGGAATTTTCCGACTGGTATACGTCGTCAGCCCATCTCGGCATCGTGCGAGCCGATCTTCATGTCGTGAAGAACTGGGATGCGCTGGTCGAAGGCAGGGTCCTGCACATGCCGGAAGCGAAGACCACCGACTACGGTGCTCTGCTGGCCGTCTACCGTCATGTCGGCGAGAACTTCAAGGTTGGCGCAGGCTACAATTTTGGAGCTTTCTCCGACGATCTGCGGGATTTGACCCTCAATGATCGTGGCGTGTTCCTGAATGTTATCGGGAAATTCTAGAGCGGTTCCGGTCCGTATTTCCGGGCGAATTTGCCCGGAATGCTCAAAGAATCCCGCCTGCATTGGCGAAAACGTGTTTGCCTCGTTTTCGCCTGGAGCTCAGACGCCTCGGGGAATGATCAATTCCGTCGGTATCATTTCCGGCTGGTCGGTCATATGTGCAGGCTCGTCCAGAAGTTCAAAGGCTCGCTCGATCATTGCCTGAACATTCTGCCGGGCCATCACAACCGGAAAGTGGAGAACCTCGATGAAAGGGTCCCAGTCGAAGCATCCGATGGAGCACTCTCGAACCTCGTCAACGGGAAGGGTTTTTAGAAAGCTCACAATGCCTTCGAAGGGGCTCGTCGAGTTCACGAAAAGGGCCTCCGGCAGTCCGTTCAATTCTCGATAGATTGCGCGGATCGCCCCTGCGGCGATATCGGGATCATAGCCCTCCGTAAAAATGGTGCCAGCGTGAACCGGGAGGTTCTGCGCGGCCAGTTCATCCTGATAGCCCTGAACACGTGCGCGCGTGTTGTGGTCACTGTCGACGCCGCCGATAAAATAAAAACTGTTTTCCTCTCGGCGTGGCCTGCGTTCGGCAATCTGGCGGGTTAACTGTCGGGCGCCGTCATAATTGTCGCTGATCACGGACGCGCCGTGTTTCCCCGGGAGATCGACATTGACGTGTTTCAGGTGGGCTTTTTCGCACAGTTCCGCGACGCTGTCCGGATCGGTCGCGCCTGCTATCAGCAGGGCATCGATATTATGGGCAATCAATGTTTCCACGGTGCTGCGTTCCTGCTGCGGGTCGCGCAACGTGCTGGCAACGACCGGAACAAGATTCCGGGATCGGGCCACGGTTTCAAAGGACGCCGCCATCGAGCTGAAGTATCGATTATCCAGCATCGGCAAGATCATGCCGATCAACCCGGAATTGGATATGCGTAATCCGCGCGCTTGAAGGTTGGTCGTATAGCCGAGCTCAACGGCTATTACTCTGACCCTATCGGCTGTTGCTTTGGTAATTCTCCTGTTTTCCCAAGAACCATTCATAACGGAAGCAACAGTAGAGGCGGATACTCCGGCTCGTTCCGATATGTCGTATATGGTTACTTTCCGGGGAGTGTTCATCAAATCTGCTTTTCATCTGCATTCACAGCTTGATCTTAGCGGGCCGTCGCCATCCGCTGCAAGTGGCGCGAGGTGGTTTCTCTGTCATTTTCCTCTTGACCGGATGCGTCCTGTCGCGCAATGGTAATGCTGCACTATCGATGGTGCAGCGTGATAATACACCGAGAGGAGCGGTGAACCCATGCCGAGGCCGGGGAGGAGTCTTCCATTCATCCATAAAAAGCCTCGTCAGGCATCGCTTGAGTTGATTGGCGTGCCGCAACGCAATGTGCCGTCAGAATGATTGGAATTTCATGGAGTTGGATATCGCTATCTGGAGCACATTCAGGGCGGAATAGTGAAGCGAAGTTCGTCTGCAAGGTTGCAAAAACAACAAAATTAAACCCAACGGGAGTGAGACATGAAGAATCTGTTTGTTAAGGCAGCTTTTGCTGCGGTGGTGCTGTCGTCTTTCGCGGGCAATGCTCAGGCGGAAGTGAAGGATGCAGTGGTCGGCTTCCTGATGCCGGATCAGGCATCGACCCGCTACGAGGAGCGTGACTACCCGGGCTTTGCCGCCGAGATGAAGAAAATCTGCGAAAGCTGCAAGGTGCTTTATCTCAATGCCGATGGCGATGCGAGCAAGCAGCAGCAGCAGTTCAACTCGGTCATTTCGCAGGGCGCGAAGGTGATCGTGCTCGATGCCGTTGACACGGCGGCGGCGGCCTCGCTGGTCAAGCTCGCCCAGTCGCAAGGTATCAAGGTCATCGCCTATGACCGTCCGATCCCGGATGCGGCCTCCGATTTTTACGTGTCGTTCGACAACGAAGCCATTGGCAAGTCGATTGCGGAATCGCTGGTCAAGCACCTGAAGGACAAGGGCGTGCCGGGCGACAAGGGTGGCGTTCTCCAGATCAACGGTTCGCCGACCGACGCCGCAGCCGGTCTCATCAAGAACGGCATTCATGCCGGACTTAAGGATAGCGGCTACAAGACGCTTGCCGAATATGACACGCCGGAATGGGCGCCGAGCAAGGCGCAGCAGTGGGCCAGCGGCCAGATCACTCGCTTCAACGACCAGATCGTCGGGGTGGTGGCTGCCAATGACGGCACCGCAGGCGGCGCGATTGCGGCGATGAAGGCCGCCGGTATCGACCCGCTTCCGCCGGTCACCGGCAATGATGCAACGATTGCAGCGCTTCAGCTCATCATTTCGGGCGATCAGTACAACACGATCAACAAGCCGTCTGAAATTGTCGCTGCCGAAGCCGCACGCGTTGCGGGTCAGCTCTTGAACGGCGAAACCCCGAAGGCCGAGGCCACGCTCTACAACACGCCCTCGAAGCTCTTCGTTCCGGTGGTCGTGACGGCTGAAAACCTCAAGGCCGAGATCATCGACAAGAACATCGTTTCCGCCGATACGCTATGCGTCGACCGCTATGCCGAAGGCTGCAAGACGCTCGGCATCACCAAGTAAGCAACGATACGCCCGGCCGGTATCCCGGTCGGGCGAGTTCATGCGATAATGGCATATCGCGCTATATGCCGGGAAAGCGAACCATGTCCCAGGAAAACAAACCAACCGCATCGTCGCGGCAACCAGTGCTGCGTCTCAGCGGCATATCCAAGAATTTCGGCGCTGTTTCAGCGCTGACCGATATCGATCTGGAAGTCTATCCGGGCGAGGTTGTCGCTCTTGTCGGCGATAACGGCGCGGGAAAGTCCACCCTCATCAAGACGCTGGCAGGCGTGCACCAGCCGACATCCGGCACGATTGAATTCAATGGCGAGAAGGTTGTGCTTTCATCGCCCGGCGTTGCGCTCGATCTTGGCATTGCGACGGTCTTTCAGGATCTGGCGCTCTGCGAGAACCTCGATGTGGTCGCCAATATTTTCCTTGGCCGCGAAATGAGCCCTTACCGCCTCGATGAGGTGTCGATGGAAATCAAGGCGTGGAAGCTTCTGAACGAATTGTCCGCGCGTATTCCAAGCGTGCGCGAGCCGGTGGCTTCGCTGTCCGGTGGCCAGCGCCAGACAGTTGCGATCTCGCGTTCGCTGCTGCTCGATCCGAAGCTCATCATGCTCGATGAACCGACGGCGGCTCTGGGCGTCGCACAGACGGCTGAGGTGCTGGATCTGATCGAACGCGTCCGTGACCGCGGGCTCGGCGTCCTGATGATCAGCCATAATATGGAAGATGTGCGCGCGGTTGCGGACCGCATCGTCGTGCTGCGGCTTGGCCGAAACAACGGTGTCTTCTATCCGGATTCCTCCAATGAGGAACTCGTTGCCGCCATAACCGGCGCGAGCAGCAATTCCGTTTCCCGCCGCGCCGAGCGGCGGCAGGCGCAGCATGAAGCCGGTCAGGCCTATGATCGGGGAGAAGCATAATGAACCAGGCAACCGGAAATACCCCGCTCGACCGGCAGGATACACGCGTGCGCCATGACGAAGGCGTTTCAGGCGCGCTGCGCAATTTCTTCGACCGTGTTCGCTCCGGCGATCTCGGATCGCTGCCGGTTATCGTCGGCCTCGTCATCATCTGGACCGTCTTCCAGACGTTGAACCCCGTTTTCCTGTCGAGCAATAACCTCGTCAACCTGCTCTTCGACTGTTCGACTATCGGGGTGATTTCACTCGGTATCGTCTGCATATTGATGCTTGGCGAAATCGACCTTTCGGTCGGCTCGGTCAGCGGTCTGGCGTCCGCGATTGTCGGCGTGCTCTGGGTCAATCACGGCTGGCCTGTCGGGATCGCGATGCTGGCGGCACTTTGCACCGGCGCGCTGATCGGCCTGCTTTACGCATTCCTCTATAACCGCTTCAGCATGCCAAGCTTCGTTTCCACGCTGGCTGGCCTGCTCGCAGCCCTTGGGCTTCAGCTTTACCTGCTCGGCAATACCGGCTCGATCAACCTGCCTTACGGCTCGTGGCTCGTGAGCTTCGGCCAGCTTCTGGTCATGCCGCGTCCGCTTTCCTATGCGCTGGTGCTGATTGCCGGACTTGCCATCTTCTTCACCGGGTTTCGCTCCGCCCAGCGCCGCCGTGAAGCCGGTCTGTCGGCGCCGTCGTCAGCCGGGATCGCGCTCAAGGCCATTGTCATCACCGTTATTGTCGGTGGCGCGGTATTTTACCTCAACCAGTCGCGCGGTGTGCCGTGGATGTTCGGCCTGTTCGTGGCGCTGGTCATTGCAATGAACTACGCGCTTACCCGCACCAAATGGGGCCGTGCGATGCAAGCCGTTGGCGGCAACCGTGAAGCTGCACGCCGCGCCGGCATCAATGTGAAATTCATCTATATGTCGGCCTTCATGACCTGTTCGGTTCTCGCCGCAGCCGGTGGCATTCTGGCCGCAGCGCGCCTTGCCTCCTCCAGCCAGCAGGCCGGTACCGGTGACGTCAACCTCAACGCCATCGCCGCAGCGGTTATTGGCGGCACCAGCCTCTTTGGCGGACGTGGCAGCGCATGGTCGGCCCTGCTCGGTATTATCGTCATCCAGTCGATTGCCAGCGGTTTGACGCTGCTCGATCTGTCATCTTCGCTTCGCTACATGATCACAGGCGCAGTGCTTGCCATCGCCGTGATCGTCGATTCTCTTGCCCGCCGCTCGCGCCAGTCGCACGGCCGCGCCTAACAAAAAGGGTTCTCCAAATGGCTCAGGATCTCAACGGAAAAGTGGGCGCCGTCACCGGTGCCGCCTCCGGCATCGGCTTTGAATGCGCAAAGCACATGGTCGAAGCGGGCATGACGGTGTTTCTCGTCGACCGCGACGAGAAGGCGCTAGCCGAAAAATGCGCCGAACTCGGCGACAAGGCGAAGCCGCTGGTCATCGATCTGCTCAATCCGGCGTCGGTCGCCACCATGATGCCGCAGATACTCGAACAGGCTGGCCAGCTCGACGTGTTTCACGCCAATGCCGGTGCCTATATCGGCGGTCCGCTGTGGGAAGGCGACCCGGATGCATGGGACCGCATGTTGAACCTCAATATCAATGCAGCCTTTCGCACCATTCATGCCGTGCTGCCGCACATGATGGAGCGCAAGACCGGCGATATCATCATGACAAGCTCCGTCGCCGGTGTCGTGCCGGTGATCTGGGAGCCGATCTATACGGCGTCGAAGCACGCCGTTCAGGCCTTTGTCCACACGGTTCGCCGTCAGGTTGCTCCGCACGGTATCCGCGTTGGCGGCGTTCTGCCGGGTCCGGTTGTTACCGCTCTCATCAGCGATTGGCCCAAGGCCAAGCTGGACGAGGCGCTGGCCAATGGCAGCCTGATGGAAGCGAAAGAAGTTGCGGAATCGGTGATGTTCATGCTGACGCGCCCGCGCAACATCACCATTCGCGATCTGGTCATTCTTCCGCAGAGCCTTGATCTGTAAATGGGAACGACCATGACCAGCTATTATCTCGGCGTCGATGTCGGCACCGGCAGCGCCCGCGCCGGTCTTTTCGATGCCAGCGGCACGATGCTCGCTTCGGCCAAGCGCGATATCACCATCTGGCGCAAGGCGGGCAGCATTGTCGAACAGTCGAGCGCCAATATATGGCAGGCGGTATGCGAAAGCGTGCGTGAGGCCGTCAAGACCGCCGGCGTCGATCCGGCTCGCATTGCCGGTATCGGCTATGACGCCACATGCTCGCTGGTCGTGCTCGGCGCGGGCGGTAAGCCGCTCGCCGTCGGTCCGTCCAATGATCCCGCGCGTGACATCATCGTGTGGATGGATCACCGCGCAGTCGCTCAGGCCGAACGCATCAATGCGACGAGGGCCGGGGTTCTCGACTATGTTGGCGGCACCATTTCGCCCGAAATGGAAACGCCGAAGCTGCTGTGGCTGAAGGAAAACAAGCCGGAAACCTTCGCTGCCGCCTGGCAGTTTTTCGATCTGACGGATTTCCTCACCTGGAAATCCTGCGGCAGTCTGGCGCGCTCCGCCTGCACCGTGACCTGCAAATGGACCTATCTTAGCCATGAAAAGCGCTGGGACGAAGCCTACTTCCGGCAAGTCGGCCTTGGCGAACTGGCGGATGAAAATTTTGTCCGCATCGGCACCGATGTTCGTGCCGGTGGCGAAAAGCTCGGCGGATTGAGCGAAGAGGCTGCGGCGGATCTTGGTCTTGTGCCGGGTACGGCGATTGCCGCCGGTCTGATCGACGCCCATGCGGGCGGCATCGGAACAGTGGGGGCGCGCGGTTCGGAAGGCCGGATATTGTCGCGCATGGCCTATGTCTTCGGCACATCGGCCTGCACCATGACCACCACCGAACAGCCGGTATTCGTGGATGGCGTATGGGGGCCGTATTTTTCGGCCATGGTGCCGGGCCTTTGGCTCAACGAAGGCGGGCAGTCGGCGGCGGGCGCTGCCATCGATCACCTGATCCACATGCATCCGTTCGCGGCGGAAGCGGAAAAGCAGGCGGCAGCTCAAGGCAAGGGCCTTGCCGATAGTCTCGCTGCGGAAGTGGAAGCAAGGGGCGGCGCGGAAAAAGCGGCCGCAATCATCGGCGACATTCATGTCGTGCCGGAATTTCTCGGCAATCGTGCGCCCTTCGCCGATCCAGACGCGCGCGCGGTCATTGCCGGCCTCGATCTCGATGCCGGGATTGACAGCCTGACAGCGCTTTATCTCGCGGGTCTGTGCGGGCTTGGCTATGGCGCGCGGCAGATCGTGGAGGCGCAGGCAGCAAAGGGCATCGAAACCGACACGATCGTGGTTTCCGGCGGCGCGGCGCGTTCCAACCTGGTGCGGCAGGTGCTCGCCGATACAACGGGCCTCGTCATCGCCGCGTCTACATCGCCCGAGCCGGTTCTGCTCGGTTCGGCCATGCTGGGCGCGGTTGCGTCAGGCGCTTATCCCGATCTTGCCGCCGCCATGCACGCCATGTCGGAACTTGGCGCGGTGAACAGGCCGGATGCTGAGCGCGCCAGATGGCACGACAGGCGTTTCGAGGCGTTCACGCTGTTGCAGGCAACTGCGCGAAAAATCCGCGCCATGGATGGTGTGAATTAGAGCGTTTCCAGCAATTCAATTTGAACTGGAAATGCTCTCACTGTCTGAGGGTTCGAGCCGGGGTTGAGGACGATCTTGCCGGAGGCGATGTCGTCCCAAAGGCAACATGATGGGGCGGCCGGAAGTCGGATCGGTCATGATGCGGCTTTCGAGGTGAAAGACTTCGCGGATGTTCTGTTCGGTCAGCACCAACTCCGGCGCCCCGCTCACATGCAGCCGTCCGTTGGCCATTGCGACCAGAAAATCCGCATAACGGGCGGCGAGATTGAGGTCGTGCAGGACCATGACGATTGTCGTTCCGCGTTCCCGGTTGAGATCGGTGAGAAGGTCCAGGACTTCGACCTGATGGCTGATATCCAGAAATGTGGTCGGCTCGTCCAGCAGAAGGATATCGGTCTGCTGGGCCAGCGCCATGGCGATCCATACGCGCTGGCGCTGCCCGCCTGAAAGTTCATCCACCGGCCTGTCGGCCAGTTCTGTCGTCCTGGTCGCTTCGAGCGCCGCCGCGATTGCTTCGTCGTCCGCCCGCGTCCATTGCGAGAAAACGCCATGATAGGGGTTTCGGCCCCTGCTGACGAGATCGGCAACCAATATGCCTTCCGGCGCTATCGGGGATTGCGGCAGCAGGCCAAGCGTCTGTGCAAGCTGGCGGGAGGGGAGCGTGTGGATCGATTTGCCATCCAGCAGAACCTGTCCGCGGCGCGGAGCCAGAAGCCGCGACATCGTTCGCAGAAGCGTGGATTTTCCGCAGGCATTCGCCCCCACGATTGCCGTCACCTTGCCGGACGGTATTTCCAGATCGAGGCCGTCCAGCACAAGCCGGTCGCCATAGCCGGTGGCGAGCTCTTGAACGATGAGCGTATGATCGGTCATAGGGATGCCCCGCTGCGGTTGGCGCGTATGATGAGATAGATGAGATAGGGAGCGCCCAGGGCCCCGGTGACGACGCCAACCGGATAGCGACCCGGCAGCAGGAATTGTCCGCAATAATCGCCAGCGAGAACCAGTATCGCGCCGACGAGCGCGGACGGGATGAGCAAGGAGCCGTTGTTGCCAATGATGCGCGCTGCTATCGGGCCGGACAGGAAGGCGACGAAAGCGATCGGCCCCGCGACAGCCGTGGCGACGGCGATCATGCCGACAGCCGCGACGATGACGGCGATCCGGGTGCGCCCGACATGGGTTCCGAGCGCTGCGGCGCTGTCGTCGCCCAGCCGCAGGGCTTCAAGATCGCGCGACCGGCTCAAAAGCAATCCGCCGAAGACGATCAGCGCAACCAGAAGCGGCAGCATTTGGTCCAGCCGCGCGCCATTGACGCTGCCGGTCAGCCAGCGCATGGCTTCCTGCAGGCTCCAGGCGGGTGCGTTTGAAAGAATGTAGGCGATGAAACTTTCGAGCATCGCGGCAAGGCCGATGCCGACGAGGATAAGCCGGGTTCCGGCGACTCCGTTTCGGAAGGAAAGTCCGTAAACGGCAAGCGCCACGGCAAGCCCGGCGACAACGGCAAAGACCGAGACGACCGGCCCGCTCATGGAAAGCACGACAATCGCAAAAACGGCGGCGGCGCTTGCGCCCGAGCTGATGCCGATAATGTCCGGGCTGGCGAGCGAATTGCGGAGCATGAGCTGGAATGCTACGCCGCCGAGCCCGAAGCTCACGCCTGCCAGCACGGAGAGGACGGCGCGCGGAAGACGCAGCTTGCCGACCGTGAAACTTGCTCCCGGAACATCTTCGCCGAGTAATACCCGCACGACGTCCTTCGGCGGCGTGAAGGATTGCCCCATCATCAACGTGAGGAGGAACAAGCCGGCGAGGATGATCAGAAGAAGGCCGATGACAAGATTGCGCTTGCGGGTGCGGCTGCGGCGGCTCAGGGCGATGAGGTCGGCGGTTGAATGCAGCATGGTCACAGCTCGCGAACCCGTTGGCGCCTGACGATCCAGATGAAGAACGGCGCACCGATCAGCGCGGTGACGATCCCGACATCGAGCTCGGCAGGGCGTGCAATCAGCCGCCCGACAACATCGGCAGCAAGCAGGAGACAGGCTCCGCTGAGGGCAGAGAATGGCAATAGCCAGCGGTGGTCGACCCCGACCAGCAAGCGGCAGAGATGCGGCACGACCAGCCCTACGAATCCGATGGGACCGCAGATGGCGGTCGTTGCACCGCAAAGGAGGATTGCGCCGAACGCCGAAATGGCGCGTGCGACGGCGACCTTTTCCCCCAGCCCGGCGGCAAGTTCATCGCCAAGCGCCAGCGAGTTCAGCTTGCGCGCCGACAAAAGACTGACGATGAAACCGACCGCAAGAAAGGGAAGCACATAAGAAAGTCGGTCGAAGGTCGCACCGCCCACACCGCCAATCTGCCAGGCGCGGATGCCGCCGGCAATGTCGTTGCGGGGCAGCACGACGGCGATGACCAGGGAGGAAAAGGCGACCGATGTGGCTGCGCCGGCCAGCGCGAGCTTGAGCGGTGTCGCGCCGCCGCGGCCAAGCGATCCGACTGTATAGACGAAGACGGCTGCGCAACCGGCGCCGAATATGGCGGCCCAGATATAGGCAGAGGCCGAAACGATGTTGAACCAGGCGACGCCGACCACAACGGCGAGCGATGCGCCCATATTGACGCCCAGAATGCCGGGATCCGCGAGAGGATTGCGGGTGATGCCCTGCATTGCCGCCCCTGCCAGACCGAGCGCTGCACCGGCGAGAAGCGCCAGCAAGGTGCGTGGAATGCGCATGGTGACAGCGGCCTGCCCGACAGTTTCCATCTGGCCGCGCAACGCGGCAACAATGTCGGACCACGGCACCTCGCGCGTGCCGAGCGATACGGACAGGACGCAAAGCACCGCGAGAAGAAAAACCACGGCAGCAAGCCAGCCGGTTTTTGTTCTGCCGGACCGATATGCCATGATCGGCTGGCCCCGGTGCCGGGTGTGGGCGACGGTCATCTGGCTTTATCTACCGCGCCGGCGAGAAGGGCTACATAATCCTTCAGCACCCAGGAAATAGAAAGCGGTGTCGGGTTGGCCGCTGTTCCAAGCGGGTTTCTGCCCAGCATCACCACCGCATTATTCTCCACGACCGGCATTCTGGCGAGAAGCGGGTTACGCTTCATGGCATCCAGCAACTCCTGGCTGCCATAGGTCACGACGACGTCCACGTCATCGAACATATCGATACGTTCGGCGCTGATGGACCCTGAAAACTGGCCCGGCCTTGAGGCTTCGACCACGCTTTTGGGCGAGGTCAGGCCGAGATCATTGAAGAATCTTACCCGCGTATCGTTGGTGGTGTAAAAATTGATCGTGCTGAGGTCTGTCGTGTCGAGATGGGTGACAAACATCGCCGACTTGCCCTTCAGCCGCGGATACTGGCTGACCGTATCGGCAATTTCCGCTTCGATCCTTGCGATCAGCGCATCGCCTTCTTCCGCCATGCCCATGCCCGCACTGTTGAGGCGGATCATGTCGCGCCAGTCGGTTGACCATGGCCCTTCCGGATAGGCGATAACCGGAGCGATCTGGCTGAGCGTATCGTAATCCGACTGGCTGAGGCCCGAATAGGATGCGAGGATGACGTCTGGCCTCGTTTCGGCAACGGCCTCGAAATCGATCCCGTCGCCTTCATCGAAGAGCACCGGCGTATCGGCGCCGAGTTCCTTCAGCCTCGCCGCCACCCAGGGCAACAGGCCGTCATTGTCGTCGTCGCCGAAATTGGCGCGCGCAAAGCCGACCGGCACCACGCCGAGCGCGAGGGGAACCTCATGATTAGCCCAGGCCACCGTAACGATCCGCTCCGGCTTTTTCGCGATTGTCGTTGTGCCAAAAGCATGTTTGATAACAATCGGATAAGTCGTATTTGCGTCCGCTTGCACGGTTTGCGGCGCAATGATCGCAAAACACGTCAGAGCGGCGAAAAACAGAGAGCGAATGGACCACATCCGGCGCGTTCTCCTTGCATATAAAGTGGCCTTTCAGTGTCAAGTTAAACCCGGCACGTCAAGGCTGAAGCATGTGCCTCGATAAAGCTGTTGCGAATTAACCGTGACTTCCTACAAAAAAGCAGTTTTTTACAATACTGGACAACGCTTCTCAAGTTAGTGGCGATCCGGGGACAAATTCAGTTTACCAGCAATCTCGATGATCGGGCTCGCCCTGTCGTTGATCGCAGGCTGGTCGACGTTCCCACGACTTGAGAACCGTCGCCGAAAGCGATTGCCGCAAACTGCATATCGGATCTGACCATGGATACTGAAAAGACTGCTGAAACGAAGAAGATCACCGGGGTCCGCTACCGCAAGGCAATTCTTCTGGGATGCACGGCGCTGGCGGTGTCCATGCCGGGGCTGGCTTCGGCGCAGCAGGCGACAACGGCGGAAACGACAACGGTGCTCCAGACCATTACGGTCGACGGCTCCGGCGGAAGCGACGACGATTCAAAATCCATTGTCGCGACCCGGACGACCGGCGGCGGCAAGATGGCAACGGACATCATGGATACGGCGGCTTCCGTATCGGTGATCACCGCCAAGGAAATGCAGGAACGCAACGCCCAGACCGTCGAGCAGGTGCTGCAATATACGGCAGGCGTGTCCACCAATTTCTACGGATCGGATGATCGCTTCGATTTCTTCCAGATACGCGGCTTCGACGCCAACACCTATCGCGACGGGCTTCCGCTTGGCCGTCCTTTTGGCGGCCTGCGGGAGGAGCCTTATGCCTATGAGCGCATCGAAGTATTGAAAGGCGCAAGCTCGACGGCTTTCGGTGTTTCCGATCCGGGCGGCATGGTCAACTATGTGACCAAACGGCCAAAGACGGAGCGCTTCGGCGAAGCCTATGTCTCGGGCGGATCCTTCAATCACAAGGAAGTCGGCTTCGATTTCGGCGACAACCTGACCGGCGATGAAACGCTTTCCTACCGTCTTACCGGCAAGTTCAAGGATGCCGATGCCGAATATGATTATTCGCGCGATGATGAAAAGTTCATCATGGGGGGGCTGACATGGCGTCCGAGCGATGCGACCAATCTGACGGTGATCTTCGATCATCTTCACCGCAACGGCGTGCCGGGAAGCGGTGGCCATCCGGTCGGCACTGATTTCAACAGGAGCCGCTTTTTCGGCGAACCTGATTTCAATTATCGCGGCACCGACAGAAATACCATCAGTGCCATGTTCGATCATGATTTCGGCAATGGCCTGACATTGAGCGCGAACGGGCGTTACAGCAATCAGGATACCGATTTCGGTTATGCCTATGTTTCTGCAACGCCGACCGATGGCTCAACGATTGCCAGGCGAGATTTCTTCGGAAACGAATCCTCAGCCGAGAACTTCGTGGGCGACGTGAACCTGAAATATGAGACCAGCTTCGACCGCCTTGAAAGCCGGACGATGGCGGGCATCGAGTACAATAATTATCGGGCGACCAACAAGACGCTCTGGGGACCGGCGCCGGGCATCGACTGGACCAATCCGGTCTTTACCGGGGCACCGGTCAACCTGCCTGTTATCGGCAATACATCGACCAGGCAGAAGAACAAGGCGATCTATTTTCAGGAAGATCTGACCTTCGCCGAAAAGTTGATTGCAAGCGTCGGCCTGCGCAATGACTGGCTAGACCTGTCAGAGACCGATCGTCTCAGCAACACGTCGACGGATGGTGATCTGAGCGAATTTACCAGCCGTTTCGGCCTTACATACCGTGTGACGGACGAATGGGCGGTATATACAAGCTATGCTGAATCGGTCGCGCCTCCGGCCATCGGTGTCGATCCAGAACGCGGCGAGCAGATCGAAGTCGGCGTGAAATATCAGCCGACCGCGTTTCCCGCCCTGTTCACCGCATCGGTTTACGACCTGACCAAGAACAATATTTCGGTCAACGATCCTATCACGCTTCAGCCATCGACCATCGGCGAGGTCCGTGTGCGCGGCATCGATCTGGAAGCCAAGGCGGAACTGACCAACAATCTGAGCCTGATCGCCGCCTATTCCTATATGGACCCGGAGATCGTCGAGAACGGCACCGGCGGCAACGAGGGTAACCGCCCGCAATTTGTTTCCAAACACCTTGCCTCGCTTTGGGCGAACTACAAGGTCGAGGGCAGCGGCCAGCGCGGCGACATGACGTTCGGTGTGGGTGGGCGCTATATCGGTGCCTATTACTTCACGCCGGACAATACGTCCGGCACGAGCGGCAATGTGGTGTTCGACGCCGCGTTTACCTACCAGTTCCTCGATAATTCGGCGCTCCAGGTCAATGTCAGCAACCTGTTTGACAAGAAATACGTTGCCTATGGCGGTTTTGGAGCGGATTTCTACAATCCGGGCCGGGAGATCACCGCAACGCTTCGCCGTACCTGGTGAGTTGAACGGCTCTGCCGGAACGACGGCGGAGCTTCAAGCCCGGACCAGCTACCGTTTCGACTGGAAGCGCCGCCATGCGGCCGGCGTTTCCCCCACCACCTGACGGAAAGCTTTTGTCAGGTGGGCCTGATCGGTGAAGCCGAGCTGGGCCGCAATGCCGGCGACGGTCATGTCGCTTTCCGCCAGCAGTTGCTGCGCCCGGTCGATGCGCTTGGCCATCTGCCATTGCAAGGGCGTCTTGCCGGTTGTCTGCTTGAAGACATTCGCGAACCAGCTTTCCGACAAGCCGACGGCTGCCGCCATTTCCGCAACACTCAACCGGCGGTCGCTCGAGCTGTCGAAACGCGCATTGAGCTTGTTCATCTGCGCCATGGTGAGGCGTCCATAGCCCTGCCTGTCGTCCTCGCCCGGTATATCGAGAAGGCCGGTCAGAATGCTGCCGATGAGGTTTTCCGCATATAATCCGTGTTTCGTCGGATTGGCTGTTTCGTCAACAATCAGGCGGGCAAGCGTTTCTATGGCTCCGAGGTCCTGAATTTCCACCGGGCTGCGCATGGCGGACAGCGCCATTGACGCACCGAGCGTGGGGCTGAGATATTTGAGCAGCCGGTCCTTGTGGAAATGCAGGTTCAGGTGTGAAAAACGGTGGAGCGAAACCGTATTGGTCCACATCGGGACGCCCGCGGGTATGTAGATCGCACGCGTCATCGGACGATGATGCTGGCTAAAGACGCCATTGTCGTTCGATATGCGGATGTTGGACGAAACGTCCTGGAAAAAAATCATGATGCGCGGATCGTGCGACAGGAAATAGCCGTTGGCTCCTGCCTGGCTTTCAGCCTCCCAATAGACGCTGACCAGCCCATCCAGCACGCGCCATTGAACAGGCGCTACTACCCGGATGCCTTCGGCCTGCCAGATCATCGAATGCCAGAAACCCAAAACGTTCCGATCCGCAAGTGTTTCATTCCGGCCCGTTCACCGGAGATTTTTCGTGAGAAATGCGTCAGGTATCAACGCATTAATATGACTAAAATTATCATCTTTGGTGATTGTGGCAAGTCAATTCTGCCATACAACGGGTCAAATTCTGACAAGGCCGGAACGCTTCAGCAGTCCCATAAGGAGCAGCGGCAGAAGCGTGGTGATGAGGATGGCGATGAATGCCATGGCCATGCCGAGGCCGACAGATCCCTGCTCGAACTGGCGCCAGATGAAGATCGAGATGGTCTGCATTCCAACCGGCGCGACCAGAATGGACGCGACCAGTTCACGCGTGGCGACGGCAAAGACCAGCAGCATTGCGGTTATGAGGCTTGGCGCAATCAACGGCAGCATGATGCGCCGGAAGGCGGTGAAGCTGTTTGCCCCACAAACTCGCGCAGCCGCTTCCAGATTGTCGCCGATCTGATGAAAGGCGGCTGTCGCATAACGGATCGGCTGTGGCAGAAGGATGCAGCAATAGGCAAGCAGCAGGATCAGCGGTGTGTTGTAGGGCGAAACGGGCAGGGCAGGCTGGTTCCAGGCCAGAATGAGGCCGACCGCGACGACGACGCCGGGCAAGGCGTTGGGCAGCACGGTCAGTATGTCGAGCCAGAAGCGTCCGCGAAACCGCATCTTCACGACGGCATAGGCAGCAACCGCGCCGAGAAGCCCGGTCAACAGGGCGCTTGCAACGCCAAGCGACAGGCTGTTGACGAGCGCACGCATGCCGCCCGCGCTGTTTTCGGCGATGGCGGCGAAATTGCCGAAGCCGAGGTTCGACGCTGCCAGCCCGCCAGACACGGTCTTGGAAAGAGCTGTCGCCAGAATGGCCAAGAGGGGAACGCCTGTGGCCGCAAAGGAGACGAGAGCGAAGAGCGCTACCACGGGCACGGCGAGCGCCCCGAGCGGGCGCTTGTCCTTTGCCTGCGGCTTGCCGCCAGTCGTCACGTAGGACCGGCGCGTCAATATCCATCGCTGGACCAGAAAAGCCGCCAGCGACAGGCAGACAAGCGCCAGCGAAAAGACGGCAGCACCGGCGAGGTCGATGGGCCAGTCGGAAATCCGCAGATCGATCTCCGTCACCAGAACTTCAAAGCCGGAACGGCGTCCAAGGGCTGCGGGCGTGCCATACTCTTCGATGGCCGCGGCGAAAACCAGAAGGAGGCTTGCCGCAAGTCCCGGTGTCGCCAGCGGCAGGGTGATGCGGAAGAAGGATCGCCACGGCGAAGCGCCGAATACGCGACCGACATCGGAATAGCGCGCACCAACCGCCTCAATCGTGCGCGACACCGCAAAATAGACGAGCGGAAACGTATTCAGCGCCATGACAAAGCTCATGCCCGCGACCGAAAACAGGAAGGACGCCAGATTGAAACCGGCGAGCTGCTCCAGATAACCGCGCGGTTGCAGCGTCATGATCCAGCCAAGCGTGGCGATATAGGGCGGGATCATGAAAGGCACGAGCATCAGCACGTCCCACAGGATGGCGAAAGGCACCTTGTAGAGCGCCCGGAAAACGGCGAGCGGAACCGCGATGAGGGCAGAAAGCACGACCACCGAAAGCCCCAGCAGCACGGTGTTGCCGCTCATGCGCAAAAGCTTGGGGTCTTCAAACAGGGCCGGGAGATGCAGGAAAGGCTCGGCCAGCGAGCCTCTCCCCAGTTGCGGAAAGACAGCTTGAAGAACGATGAAGACGAACGGCACCGCGACGATGAATGCGAGCCCGGCAACCGCAACAAACCCGAGCGGATTGCGAGCCGCCGCACTGCCTGTCTTCATGTCTGTCTGTCCCTCAGATATCAGTTGCTGGCTGCGAAGGCGGCGCCGAATTCCTTCAACGTCTCGTCGCGCTTGCCGTAGACTTCCTTCGCGTCGATCGGCAGGATTTTCAGATCGCCGATCAGCGGGCGATTGGCCGGAACGTCGGTGCGCGATGGCATCAGATAGGTGTCGGCAACCATTTTCTGGCCTTCATCGGACAGCATGTAGTCGATGAACTGCTTGGCCTCATCCTGGTTCTTCGACCATTTGAGGATCATGGCCGGGCGCGGCGCGATCACGGTGCCCGACGTCGGGAAAATGACGTCGATGGATTCACCCTTCGCCTTGCCGGCAAGCGAGATGTAGTCGACGGCACCGAAAACAGCGGCCTTGGCGCCCTGAAGGACGGGGTTAAGAGCCTCTGCATTGGCACCGGCGACAGTCGCGCCGTTTTCATGCAGGTTCTTGAATAGGTCCCAGCCCTGCTGGGCCTGAAGGGCGGCGATGAGCTCGAAGGTCGCGCCCGACTGTGCCGGATCCGGCAGGTTGACCAGATCCTTATACTCAGGCTTGGCGAGATCAGCCCACTCGGCAGGCTTCGGCGTCTTGCTGGCCGGGTTCCATGCGATGCCGAGGGCCGAAACGCCCTGCGCGACAGCGGTTTCATTCTTGAGGAAATCCGGCACTTTCGCGGCATTCGGGCTGGTATAGGCCACCAGCCAGTCACGCTTGGCGAAGTCGGTTGCCGTGTCCCAGGATGCCGAAATCAGAACATCGACAACCGGATTGGCGGCTTCCGCTTCGATGCGCGCCATGACCTTGCCGGTTGTGGCCTGGAAGACGTTGACCTTCGCGCCCGTCTTGGCGGTGAAGCCCGCGGCAAGCTTTTCGATCAGGCTGCCCGGACCCGCCGAATAGACGGTGATGTCTGCGTGTGCCGCCGTGCTGGCGAGCAAGGCGGTGAGAAGCGCAAGCCCCGCGCCGAGAATGGATTTTTTCATGTTTGCCTCCTGAGATTTTGCCTGATGGGATGGTCTTATTTTGAAAACCAGCGTAGCTGGCTGGCATCGACCGCAATGCCGACCGGAACGCCGGGAGAAAGGCGGATAGGGTCGAGATAGGTCAGTTCATGACCGTCCTGCTCAGAACCGATGCGCACCGTGGTCAGGTGCCCATCACCGCGAAACTGCGAGCGCAGCACGGTTGCGGTAATTGCAGCTTCGTGAAGGGGAACGCTGCGCACGGAGCGCGACGGCAACAGCACATGCGTTGCCCGTCCGGCGGCGGAGCCGTGGGCGATATGAATTTCGGTGCGCGCGATCTTGTAGGCATTGTCGCGCTGTTCGACCGGCATGACACAGCCGAGCCGGAGAAAATCGGCAACCTCCGGCGTGGTGGGTTGGGCGACGAGGGCTTCGGGCGCGGCCAGTTGCTCTATCACACCGGCGCGCATGACGGCTACCTGATCGGCCAGCGAAAAGGCCTCGCTCTGGTCATGCGTGACATAGATGGCGGTCAGGCCCAGATTGGCGACAAGCTGCCCGATCTCTGTGACCATGTTTTCGCGCAGTTCGCGGTCGAGATTTGAAAGCGGTTCGTCGAACAGGACCAGTCCCGGTTCGGCAACAATGGCGCGGGCGATTGCGACGCGCTGCTGCTGGCCGCCCGACATATCGCTGATCGCACGCTCGCCGAACCCGGCGAGGCCAACGCGGTCGAGCGCCGAGGCAACGCGCCTTTCCCGCTCCGCACGGCCAAGTCCGCGCATTTCGAGCGGAAAGGACACATTGCCGAAAACGGTCATATGCGGCCAGAGCGCATAATCCTGAAACACCATACCGAGGTGCCGCTTTTCAGGCGGGACGAAGGTGCCCGTCGCGGCGTCGGCAACGGTGACGCCGTTGATCGTGATCGATCCCTTCGTTGGAGCGAGAAGACCGGCTACGAGACGAAGCAGGGTGGTCTTGCCGCAACCGGACGGCCCGAGCAGTGCGAGCGTCTGTCCTCGCGGCAGCGAAAGATCGATATTTTTCAATATCGTGTTCGGACCGTAGGCGAGATTCAGCCCCTCGGCTCGAACGGCAATATCCGCTTTTATATTAGAGGACTGTAACATTTTCCCCGCAATCCAAATAACTTGGGAGCTTCTATTCCGATTGCGTGACAGTTGGATGACGTTGCGAAAGGACGCCCTGCCCCTGTGGGGAACCAATCGCTCCGGCATCGGTTTTTCTCGTCATGCGACAAAGGAAGGGACGACGATGAGATTTGGAAAACTCGCTCTTGGCCTGACGGGATTGGCAGTGGGATACGCGCTGACGAGGGCAAGCTCCCCGCAAATTCCACAAGGAATAGTTCCGGTTAAACCCTTCGATCTCACACGCTATCTCGGCAAGTGGTACGAAGTGGGACGGCTTGAAAACCGTTTCGAGCGCGGACTGACGCGCACGACCGCGGAATATTCGTTGAACCCCGATCAAACGGTCAAAGTGGTCAATCGCGGCTTCGATCCGTGGAAAGGACGCTGGACGCAGGCCACCGGAACCGCGCGTTTTGTCCGGTCACCTGACGAAGGCGCGTTGAAAGTTTCCTTTTTCGGACCGTTCTATGGCGGCTACAACATCGTGGATATCGACGACGAGGGCTATCAGTGGTCGATCGTCGTCGGTTCCACGCGCAGTTATTTCTGGGTGCTGTCGCGCGCGCCCGAGCCAGGCCAAGAATTGAAGGCGCGCGCGGTCGCGCAGGCGCTGCTGTTGGGGATAAACCCGGACGCCATTCTGTGGGTGCCGCAGTGATCGGCTGGCTCAATCCTCCCGCTTCAACAGGCCTTCCAGAAGCGTCCGGAATGCCTTGACCGCCCGCTTCGAGGTGGCTTCAGGGTCGTCTGAATTGGCGATCCATTGCGCGGCGCTACTGCTGGCCGCATTGATCAGTCGCGCGGCGGCCTCCGAATCGATATCGATGATGGCGCCTTCCTCACGCAAGGCATCCAGGCTCGTGGCGAGGGTGCGGATACAGCCATTGGCGCTTGGCCAGCAGGACGGATCGCCGAATACCGCCGGTCCGTCGCGAAACATGATGCGCTGGATTTCAGGTTCGAGCGCCATCTCGATATAGGCGACATTCTCATCGACAAAACCCTGCCAGCGGCTGGGCGCCTTCGCGGAAATCGTGCACAGTCTCGCGGCCATTTCGCAATCGATTTCGTTGATAACGGCCTGCAAAAGGCCCTTCTTGTCGCCGAAATGATGGTAGAGCGCGCCGCGTGTCAGCCCGGCGGAGGCGGTGAAATCATCCATCGAAGCCTCGGCATAGCCAACGGTGCCGAAAGCCTTGCGGCCCGCAGCCATCAGCTTCGCCCGTGTTTCGGCAATCATTTCGCTTCGCGGTTTACGCATGGCGGCTCCATTTATTTAGATACGCTGCGTATATTAGTTGACATACGCCGCGTATCAATTATTTAATTAACATACGTACCGTATGCAAGTGATGCAATTTCCCCCTTTCAAGGACCTACTCCGATGTCCAATCCATACAGAGAGATTTTCAGCGCTCCGGGCGCTATCGGTTTTTCGACGGCTGCCTTTTTCGCCCGGCTTCCTTTCGCGATGGTGCCGGTCGGCATCGTGGCCATGCTTGCGCAAACCCGTGGCGAATATTGGCTGGCGGGCGCTGTTTCGGCGACTTTCGCGCTGACGAATGCGTTCTTGTCGCCGCAGATTTCGCGGCTCGTCGATCGTTACGGGCAAAGCCGCATCGTCATGCCTGCTACGGTCATTTCGGTGATCGCTTTCGCCCTCCTGATCCTGGCCACAAATCAGGGCTGGGCAAACTGGACCCTGTTTGCCTCGGCATTCTTCGCCGGTGCCATGCCCAGCATTCCGGCTATGGTGCGGGCAAGATGGACGGAAATTTTCCGCAACCGTCCCGAACTGAACACGGCTTTTGCGTTCGAATCGGCGGCGGATGAGCTGGTCTATATTTCAGGTGCCTCCCTTTCCGTGGCCTTAGCGGTTTCGCTGTTTCCGGAAGCGGGAATGCTTATCAGCACCGCCTTCCTCGCCGTGGGTACGGTTGCCTTCCTGCTGCAGCGTTCCAGCGAGCCGCCGGTTCGCGCGCTCGACCGGAACAACCCGCAGCGGTCCGCGATCTGGTCGCGTCCCGTTCAGATCATTACGCTGGCGCTCATCTTCGTCGGCTCGACCTTCGCGACGGCGGAAGTCAGCGCCGTGGCGATCACGCGTGAGCTTGGCGAGCCCGGCGCAGCCAGCATCGTCATCGGCGTCTATGCGATCGGGTCGTTTCTTGTGGGGATAACGCTTGGCGCATTGTCGATTCGCATTCCATTGCAGCGCCAGTTGCTGATTGCCGTCAGCGTGCTGGCACTGACGGCACTGCCGCTGCCCTTCGCAGGTACGTCAACCGTGCTTCTGGCAACGGCGGTGTTCGTGAGCGGTGTTGCGATTTCCCCGACATTCATCACAGCCTTTGGCCTGATCGAACGTCGCGTACCCGAGGCTATGCTGACGGAAGGCATAACCTGGGTCATGACCGGGATCGGTATCGGGATGGCGTTCGGCGCGTTCGTTTCCGGCTGGGTGGTTGATAATTTCGGTGCTGCGAACGGTTTCTGGGTTTCGGTCGTGGCGAGCCTCAGCGCAATGGCCATCGTCGCGTTTGGTCAGGCAAGCCTCTCCGCAACGGCGGAAACCGCCGAATGCGATGCGCTATGCGCTGCAGAACCGGCGGAATGACCTGAAAAGAGACGAGCGGGCGTGCCCGCGGGCCGAAAAGCTGTTTGCGGGCGAGGGCATAATCCGACCGGAGTGAAACGAGGGTCGATAAGATTATGCTTGAAATAGAAGTTAGAGCGCCGATCTGGTCCAATCAGATCGACATGCGCTCTAACCGGCCGGCTGACATGAAAAATCCAGCACGCTTTTCGTACAGTCGCATTGAAGGTCGCGCAACAGGCCATCCTTGAGGCCGTAAATCCAGCCGTGCACGACGATATCCTTGTTCTGTTTCCAGGCCGATTGCAGAACCGGCGTGCGCGACAGGCTTTCCACCTGCGCGGCGACGGTCAGCTCGCAAAGCCTGTTCACGCGCTCTTCGGGATCGGAAAAGCGATCCAGTTCCTGTTCATGGGCCTGCGCGATGTCGCGCACCGGCTGCAGCCAGTTGTCGATGATGCCATGGCCATAACCGGCCATGGCGGCGCGAACGCCGCCGCATCCATAGTGACCGCAGACGATGATGTGCCTGATCTCCAGCACTTCGACGGCAAATTCGAGCACCGACAGCAGGTTGAGATCGGCGCGATGGACGAGATTGGCGACATTGCGGTGCACGAACACCTCGCCCGGCTGCAATCCGGTAACGACATTGGCCGGAACGCGGCTGTCTGAACACCCGATCCAGAGATATTCCGGGCGCTGCATGGAGGACAGCCGGCTGAAATATTCCGGGTCTTCCCGGCGTTTTTCCGCGGCCCATTGCCGGTTATGTTCGAAAAGGTCTGATAGCATTGCCCGTCTCATCCGGATAATCGTCGTTCTCGGACATAGACGAATATAGAAATACAGTAATTGATGCCAATCAAGCAGGACCTGCTTCGGCAGTGGAAGGAGCGGGCGGATGCCCGCTCCCTCCTGTTTTATTCGGCTGGCTTGTCGCGGCGGCCGATGCCAAGCAACTGGTAGAAAACCAGTGCGGCAATTGTCGACGTTGCAATGCCGCCAAGAGCGAATTCGCCGATCTTCAAGGTGAAGTCGCCAGCGCCGAAAATGAGCGCCACACCGGCGGTGAACAGATTGCGGGAATCCGCGAAATCCACCTTGTTGACGATCCAGATGCGCGCCATGGCCGAGGCGATAAGGCCGAACACCGAAACGGCAAGTCCGGCCAGAACCGGAGCCGGGATCGTTTGCAGGATGGCGCCGAATTTTGGCGACATGCCGAGGATCAGCGCCATGACGGCGGCAATGACGAAGATCAGCGTCGAATAAACCTTCGTCATCGCCATGACGCCGATGTTTTCGGCGTAGGTGGTGACGCCGGTGCCGCCGCCCGAGCCGGAGATCATGGTCGCGATGCCGTCACCGAGGAAGCCGCGGCCGATGTAACGGTCCATGTTCTGGCCGGTGATCGAACCGAGCGCCTTGATATGGCCGAGGTTTTCCGCCACCAGCACAATGGCGACCGGCGCGATGAGCGTGATCGCCTGCCAGTTGAATTGCGGCGTGGTGAAATGCGGCAGGCCGAACCATGCGGCATTGCTGACGGCGGTAAAATCGATGCCCGGCACGATGCCGAGGCCGTTGCCGAGGATCAGGACCAGCAGGTAGCCGAACAACAGCGCAAAGAGCACCGACAGGCGCTTGGTGCCGCGCGGCCCATAGGCGGCGATCATGCCCATGCAGAGAACGGTAAGCAGCGCGATGGTGATATGCGTGCCGCTTCCCTTCAACTGGCCGACAGCCACAGGCGCGAGGTTGAGGCCGATGGAAACGCCGATGGCGCCGGTGACGACCGGGGGCATCAGCCGTTCCACCCAGCCCGTGCCGATGGCCATGACGACGAGGCCGATAAGCGCATAGAGCGCGCCGCAGGCGATGATGCCGCCAAGCGCGATTGCGATATTGGGATTGGGGCCGGAGCCGCCATAGCCGGTTGCGGCGATGACGACCGCGATGAACGCGAAGGATGAACCGAGATAGCTCGGCACGCGGCCTGCCGTCAGCACAAAGAACAGAAGCGTGCCTATGCCAGAAAAGAAGACGGCCACGTTGGGATCAAAACCCATCAGCAGCGGCGCGACGATGGTCGAGCCGGACATTGCCAGCAGATGCTGCACGCCCATCGGAATGGCAGCGGAGGCTGGAAGGCGCTCGTCGGGAAGCACGACGGCGTTTGATGTCAAACGCCAGCTTGGAAAATAGCCCATGATGTCCCCCTGGAAAATATTGTTACGCGCATCTTTTCCGAAAACCGCTCCGCACTTTTCGGGACGCGCCATTGCCTTTATCGCCTCGCGGCAGCGATTTCCAGAGGGCGTCGATCTATCCGTGAAGCGAATTGTTGATGAGCAGCCGCAACTGTTTTCAATCGACCACAGTCACGCAGCCCGCATCATCCGTCACTTTCCCGACGATGCGGGCGGACGGATAGCCGGCGGCGCGGATGCTGTTCACAAGCCTTTCGGCTTCCGCCGGTGCGCAGGACACGAGAAGACCGCCGGATGTCTGCGGGTCGGTCAGCAATTGCTGTTTCCAGAGCGGATGATCACCGGGGAGCCGCACATCATGGCCATAGCTTGCCCAGTTGCGGGTGGAGGCTCCGGTGACGAAACCGCCCTGCGCCAGATGTTCAGCCTGATGGAGAAAGGGCAGGGCGGCATAGTCGAGCGTAATACCCGCATTCGAGCCGCGCGCCATTTCCAGCGCATGGCCGAGGATGCCGAAGCCCGTAACATCCGTGACGGCGTGAACGGCGTCATCCTTGCCGAGTTCGGCGCCAACCCGGTTCAGAAGCGTGACCGACGCCATCATTTCTTCATAACCGGCGCTGTCGAGTTCCTGCTTCTTGAAGGCGGCGGAATAGATGCCGACGCCGATTGCCTTGGTCAGTATCAGCCTGTCGCCGGGACGCGCGCCGCTGTTCTTGCGCAGGTGCGAAAGCTTGCAGGTGCCGATGACCGCCAGCCCGTAGATCGGTTCCGGCGCGTCGATGGAATGCCCGCCCGCGACCGGAATGCCCGCTTCGGCGCAGATGCTGGAGCCGCCTTTCAGGATTTCACGGATCATTTCGGCGGGCATCTTGTTTACCGGCATTCCGAGGATCGCCAGCGCCATGATCGGCGTTCCGCCCATGGCATAGACGTCGGATATCGCATTGGTGGCCGCGATACGTCCGAAATCGAACGGATCGTCCACCATCGGCATGAAGAAATCCGTGGTGGCTATCACGCAGTTTTCGTCGTCCAGCTGCCAGACGGCGGCGTCGTCGCCGGTTTCCGTGCCGACAAGAAGCTGGCTGAAAGGCTGCATGATCGGCTGGTCCGACAGCAGGTCCTGCAAAACGGCTGGAGCAAGCTTGCAGCCGCAGCCGCCGCCATGGGCAAGCGTGCTGAGACGAATAGGCGATGCGATATCCATGATACCCCCGGAATTATATGGTTATCTCGCGCGCGGTCATCGCGTAGCGGAAACTGTCCGCATCGAGGCAATCCAGCCGGGCGCTCGCGACTTCGGCTTGCGGATACATGAGGAAGCCGAGTTCGGGTCCTTGAGCAGACGGCAAGGCGATATCGCTGCCGTCATTGAAGGCGATCCAGTTGCCCTCCCAAGAACCGAACAGCTTCTGCCGCACGGCGGCGACGCGCGGATCGTCGGCGGCAAGCCCGTCCTTTTCCTCTTCCAGCATCACCTTTCGCACATCCGCCGGATCGGTCGCCACCCAGCCGATGCCGTCGAGATAGATTTCGGCGCGGCAATGCTGGGCCTTGGTAATGACCTCGTTCTTCGCGCCGAGGCTCTTGTAACCGAAGGCGGAAGGCGCAACGCGCACGCCATATAAGTCGCGAGCCGGGATTCCCGCTGCCCGGACGAGGGCCACGAACAAAGGATTGATGTCGGCGCATTTGCCGCCGAGATCGCCGCTGTCGAGCATGGCGACGATATTGCCGTCACCGCAGCCGCGGGTCGCGGCGCGCCTGTAGGTGTTGGCGACGACCCAATCGTAGATCCGGCGGGCCTTCTCCTGATCGTTGACCGCACCTGCAACGATCTTGTCGGAGGTTTGCTTGACAATGCCATCCACCGGCGCAAGGCGCGTTCCGGCCAGATAGCGTTCACGTTCGGCGCGGGTCAGCGGCACGGCCCTGGCCGAGGCATCCAGATTGCTTGCGCGGTCGCGGGTGGAGATAAGGCTGATGATTTCGGCTTGCGGGTTTTCTTCGCCACCATCCCATTCGAGATAAAGCAGGCCGGTGCCGCTCGCCGGATCGCGGTCGAGCCGTGCGACCTTGGCATTGGTTGTCCAGCGATTGCCCTCCGGGCGATTCCAGTCATCGGCATTGAACCCTGCCAGCGGAACCCAGACGCGAATGACCTCCTTCGACGCGGCAGGCGCGACGCTGGTGGTAATCTCGAAGCTGCGCCAGTCCGAGGGCTGCGGCGCAAATGTGTTGGTGGCGGCAAATGCAAAATTCGGCAGCATGCTGGCGGCGGCGCAGGCCGCGCCGGATTTGAGAAGTTCCCGACGGTTCATGACGATCCCCTTTTGTGCTTTGAATTGCCCTTGTTGCGTTGGCGCGAGAACATGCGCTTTGCGGCCTTCGGGCCGGAAAGCGGCGAACATGCAGTGATTTCAGGAAATCTGGGCGCGGCCTTGCCCGGTTGAAAACGACCTGAACCGAGGGCCACGCCAACCCGTCGCGCCGGGGCAAGGAAGCCGGTGCGAGGCGGAAGCCACCCAAAATTCAGGCCCCGAAACTCGGGAGCAACGAAAGAAGCCACGGCATCAGTCTGGCGTTTTTACACGGCAACGTCAATCAGCCTGCGCATTTTGAAGTCATTCTCACGGCGGGTGCCATGTATTAATACATGACCATTATAGTCATGTTATTGATAAATGGGCCTTATTGTTAATTTATTTAACCTGCCCTTCGGTTGACAACTTGGTTTTATTGCGGTGAACTGATGTCAGCCAAGTCCAATTTCGGGGGGATGTGCTTCGGCACCTTCTTCTGACGATCAGGGAGGTGCAGCGCAATGAATGTGGAGCTCTCACGCCGCCAGTTTCTGGGCGGAACGGGGGCGGTAGTGGCGGCTTCGGCGCTTGGGTCCTTCGGTTTCGGCGCGGTGGAAAGCGCCTATGCCGAGTCCATTCGTCCCTTCAAGCTGACCAACACGACCGAAACCCGCAATACCTGTCCTTACTGCTCGGTCGCCTGCGGCGTCATCCTTTATTCCAAGGGCGATGTGCGCAAGGGCGAGAAGGCCGAACTGATCCACGTCGAAGGCGATACGGATCACCCGACCAATCGCGGCACGCTTTGCCCGAAGGGCGCGGCGCTCAAGGATTTCGTCAAGGCGGAAACCCGCCTGAAAAATCCGCGGGTGCGCGAGCCGGGCTCGTCCGAATTCAAGCAGATTTCCTGGGAAGATGCGCTCGACCGCATCGCGCGGCATCTGAAGGACGACCGCGACGCCAATTTCATCGCGAAGAACGCGGCGGGCACCACGGTCAACCGCTGGACCTCGACAGGCTTCCTCGCGGCTTCGGCGACCACCAACGAAACGGCGTTTCTGACCTACAAGGTGGTTCGCAGCACAGGCATAGTTGCATTCGATAACCAGGCACGCGTCTGACACGGCCCGACGGTGGCGAGTCTCGCCCCAACATTTGGCCGCGGAGCAATGACCAACTCCTGGACGGACATTAAAAATACCGATCTCGTCGTCGTCATGGGCGGCAATGCGGCGGAAGCGCATCCGTGTGGCTTCAAATGGGTGACGGAGGCCAAGCACCATCGCGGCGCGAAGCTGATCGTTGTCGATCCGCGCTTCACGCGCACCGCGTCGGTCGCGGACTTCTACGCGCCTATCCGACAAGGTTCGGATATCGCCTTCCTGCTCGGCGTCATCAATTACTGCATCCAGAACGACAAGGTGCAGTGGGATTATGTGAAGCATTTCACCAATGCCAGCTACATCATCAAGGATGGCTTTGAATATAAGGACGGGCTCTTTACCAGCTATGACGAGGAAAAGCGGGATTATGACCGCTCGAGCTGGGACTATGTGATCGGCGATGACGGCTATGCGGTCGTGGACGACACGTTGCAAAACCCGCGCTGCGTGTGGAACCTGTTGAAGCAGCATGTTTCCGTGTTCACGCCGGAAATGGTGGAGCGCATCTGCGGCACGCCGAAGGAGAAATTCCTGAAAGTGGCGCAGATGATGTCCGAATGCTCTGCCCCGGACAAGACGATGACGTCGATGTATGCGCTCGGCTGGACGCAGCATTCCAAGGGGTCGCAGAATATTCGCTGCATGGCGATGCTGCAGCTTATCCTCGGCAATATCGGCGTGCGCGGCGGCGGCATGAATGCGCTGCGCGGCCACTCCAACATTCAGGGGCTGACCGATATCGGCCTCATGTCCAACCTCCTGCCGGGCTACATGAACATCCCGGTCGAAAAGGAAACCGATCTCGAAATCTATATGTCGACACGCGGTTTCAAGCCGCTGCGCCCGAACCAGATGAGCTACTGGCAGAACTATCGCAAGTTCTTCGTCAGTTTCCAGAAGGCCATGTGGGGCAATGCGGCGACGGTCGAGAACGACTTTGCCTATGACTGGCTGCCGAAGCTGGACGTGCCGAACTACGACATGCTGCGCATCTTCGACATGATGCATGAGGGCAAGGTCAACGGCTATGTCTGTCAGGGGTTCAATCCGCTGATGGCGGTGCCGAACCGAAAGAAGCTGACCGAGGCGCTGTCGAAGCTGAAATTCCTCGTGACGATAGACCCGCTGGAAACGGAAACCTCGCGTTTCTGGGAAAACCACGGCGAGTTCAACGATGTGGATTCGGCTTCGATCCAGACGGAAGTGTTCCAGCTTCCCTCCACCTGCTTTGCGGAGGATGAAGGTTCGCTCACCAATTCCGGGCGCTGGCTGCAATGGCACTGGCCGGGTGCCACGCCGCCCGGCGAGGCGAAGACCGACAACTGGATCATGGCGCAGCTTTTCCTGCGGCTGCGGGAGCTCTATCGCAAGGAAGGCGGCGCTTTCCCCGATCCGATCCTCAATCTCACCTGGGATTATGCGGATGAGGGCGAGCCGACAGCGGAAGAACTGGCCAAGGAACTGAACGGCCGCGCGCTTTCCACGGTGACCGACCCGGCCGATCCGACCAAGGTCGTTGCCGAGGCGGGCAAGCTTCTGTCCGGCTTTGCGGCGCTGCGCGACGACGGCTCGACGGCATCGGGCTGCTGGATCTATTCCGGCTGTTTCACCGAGGCAGGCAACAACATGGCCCGCCGCGATAATCACGATCCGGACGAGACTGGCGCCTATCTCAACTGGTCGTGGGCGTGGCCTGCCAATCGCCGCATTCTCTATAACCGCGCCTCCGCCGATATTGACGGCAAGCCGTGGGATCCGAGCCGCAAACTCATCGAGTGGGACGGTTCGAAATGGACGGGCTATGACGTGCCGGACATTGCGCCGACCGCCAAGCCGCAGGAAGTCGGGCCGTTCATCATGAATGCGGAAGGCTCCTCGCGCCTGTTCAGCCGCGGCATGATGCGCGACGGTCCGTTCCCGGCCCATTACGAGCCGTTTGAATCGCCGGTCGCCAATGTGATTGCACCGAAGGTTCGGGGCAATCCGGTGGCGCGTGTCTTCAACGACGACTTCAAGCAGTTCGCGGAAACGGCTTCGGAGGAGTTCCCTTATGCCGCAACCTCCTACCGTCTGACGGAGCATTTCCACTACTGGACCAAGCATGTTCATGTGAACGCCGTCCTGCAGCCGGAATTCTTCGTGGAAATTTCGGAGGAGCTGGCGACGGAAAAGGGCATCGCCAAGGGCGACTGGGTGCGCGTGTGGTCGAAACGCGGCTCGGTCAAGGCCAAGGCCGTGGTGACGAAGCGCATCAAGCCGCTCATCTGCGACGGCAAGACGGTGCATGTGGTGGGCATCCCGCTCCATTGGGGCTTCATGGGTGCTGCCCGCAAGGGCTTCGGCCCGAATTCGCTGACGCCTTTCGTCGGCGACGCGAACATCGAGACGCCGGAGTTCAAGGCGTTTCTGGTCAATATCGAGCGCTCAAGCGCGCCTGTGGCTTAGGAGGGATTAGAGATGTTTCCACCCGTTCCCAATCCTGACGTCCAGCCGCAGCAGCCGCGTTTCGGTGACAAGGACCTGATCCGCCGGTCGGCGTCGAACGTGACGCCGCCAGCGGAGCGCCAGACCGAGGTGGCGAAGCTCATCGACGTGTCGAAATGCATCGGCTGCAAGGCTTGCCAGTCGGCCTGCGCCGAATGGAACGACACGCATGAGGAAGTGGGCGTCAATGTCGGCGTCTATGACAATCCGCATGATCTGACGGCGAATACCTTCACGCTGATGCGCTTTACCGAATGGGACAATCCCGATACCGGCAATCTGGAATGGCTGATCCGCAAGGATGGCTGCATGCATTGCGAGGACCCCGGCTGTCTCAAGGCCTGCCCGGCGCCGGGCGCAATCGTGCAATATTCCAATGGCATCGTCGATTTCATCCACGAGAACTGCATCGGCTGCGGCTATTGCATCAAGGGCTGTCCGTTCGACATTCCGCGCATCTCGCCGGTGACGAACAAGGCCTATAAATGCACGCTCTGTTCCGACCGCATCGCGGTGGGGCAGGGACCGGCCTGTGCCAAGGCCTGCCCGACGCAGGCCATCGTCTATGGCACCAAGGACGAGATGAAGGAATGGGCCGATGGCCGCATCAAGGATCTGAAGTCGCGCGGCTTTGAAAATGCCGGTCTTTATGATCCGCCGGGCGTTGGCGGCACGCATGTCATGTATGTGCTACACCATGCCGACAAGCCTGAAATCTATGCCGATCTGCCGAACAATCCGCGCATTAGCCCGGTTGTCGAGGCATGGAAGGGCGTGTCCAAATATGCGGGCATGGCGGCAATGGGGCTGGCGGCTGCGGCGGGTCTGCTGCATTATATCTTCAAGGGGCCGAATGTCGTGACGGAGCATGACGAGGAACAGGCCGAAAAGCTCACGGGAGACAAAAGCTCATGAGCAGGACCGATTTCAAGGATGTTGAACGCGGCGACGGCATAGAGCCCGGCAAGCCGGTCCGGGTGCATCGCTATTCCGGCGGTGCGCGCCTCAATCACTGGATCACCGCCATCAGCCTCGTGCTTCTGGCCCTTTCCGGCCTTGCCATGTTTCATCCGTCGCTGTTTTTCCTGTCGGGCCTGTTCGGCGGCGGGCAATGGACACGCGCCATCCATCCATGGATCGGCGTGGTCCTGTTCTTCAGCTTTCTCGGGCTTTTCCTGCGTTTCTGGAGCGCCAATCTGTGGAAGCGCGAAGACAGCCAATGGCTGGCGCAGGCCAATGACGTGATTGCCGGCAAGGAAGAAAAGCTGCCAGAAGTCGGCAAATATAATGCCGGTCAGAAGCTGGTTTTCTGGTCCATGTCGCTTCTGATCGTGATCCTGATCGGTTCCGGCTTGATGGTCTGGAACGAATATTTCGGCTCCTATACCAGCATCAACCAGCAGCGCTGGGCCCTGCTTGTTCATTCCATGGCGGCGGTGGCGGCGATCTGCGTGTGGATCGTGCATGTCTATGCCGCGATCTGGGTGAAGGGCACCATCCATGCGATGACGCGTGGCACGGTCAGCGGCGGCTGGGCATGGCGGCACCACCGCAAATGGTTGCGCGAACTGGCATCGAAGCAGAAAGTGAAACAGGGCGGCAGCAAGCCAGTCGCCTGAACTTACGCGGTCGTCTTTGAGGGCGACCATATTCAGTGGTCCACGTGGCCCGTCGGGTTCGTGAGGAGTGACATGGCAGGCAAGAAAGATCTGGTGCCGGACCCGACGGTCATCGGCGAAATATCGGCCCCACCCTTCGTGCAATTGCCGGAGCCCGGCGCACTTTTCGCCAGACGAGCGGAGCGCCTGCGTCTTCTGGCCTCGGCCAGCCCGCTGAAACCCTATCTGGAATTCATCGCCGATCTGAGCGAGGCGCAGTCAGAAATCGAGGCTGGTCTCGGCCCTGTCGCGGCGCGGCAGGGCGATGAGCGGGGGCGGGAATTCGGGATGCCGTCGATCGATCGTGCGGATGTCCTATCGGACGAGGCGCTCGACACCATCTTCGACCGGCTTTTCGCGCGCGCCGACACAATCGCCAAGCCGCAGGATGCCGCCGATGCGCTGGAGCGTGTGGCGCAAAGTAGCACTGATGAGCGCCGCCGGATGATCGAGGCGCTTTTCGCCGGGGTTCTGCCGCCGCAGGCAATTGCCGAACACATTTATATCTGGGCGGGATTGCAGCTTCATTTCACGCGGCTCGCCTCGACGCTCGACGCGAAATCGGTGAAGCCGGTCGCTGATGGCGTCTGCCCGTCCTGCGGCAGCATGCCGTCAAGCTCGCTGGTCGTCGGCTGGCACGGTGCGCATGGCGCGCGCTTCTGCTCCTGCTCCGTCTGCAACACGCTCTGGCATTATGTGCGGGTCAAGTGCGTGTGCTGCGGTTCCACCAAGGGCATCGGCTACAAGGAAGTCGAGGAAGGCGGCGGCGTCATCAAGGCCGAAACCTGCGATGAATGCGAAAGCTGGGTCAAGATCATCTATCAGCAGCTATCCTCGGATGCCGATCCGGTGGCCGACGATGTTGCAAGCCTCGGCCTCGATATGCTGATGCGCGAGACGCCTTACAGGCGAGGTGGGTTCTCCCCGCTTCTTGCCGGATTGTGAGGCGGCATGGACCAGATCAAGACTTCACTGCGCCATCTGCCGTCTGTGGACGCCATCCTGCGCCTCCCCGAACTTGCCGGGGCCTCGGAGAATTTCGGCCACGCATCGCTGACGGAGGCCGTCCGCAAGGTTTTGCATGACGAGCGTGAGGCGGTGAAGTCCGGTGCCGCGCCTTCCAGCAACATGCTTTTGGCGGAGCGGGTTATTCACCTGCTCGAAGCATCCGTGCAGTCGAGCCTGCGCCCGCTGTTCAACCTGACCGGCACGGTCCTGCACACCAATCTGGGTCGCGCTATCCTTGCCGAAGCCGCAATCGAGGCTGCCACGCAAGCCATGCGACAGGCGGTTTCGCTTGAGTTTGATCTGTCGTCGGGATCGCGTGGCGAGCGCGACGACCATCTGCGCGCACTCGTCTGCGAACTGACAGGCGCGGAAGACGCAACCGTCGTCAACAACAATGCCGCCGCCGTGCTTCTGGTGCTGAACAGTCTTGCCACGGGCAAGGAAGCCATCGTTTCGCGTGGCGAACTGATCGAAATCGGCGGCGCGTTCCGGATGCCGGACATCATGACCCGCGCTGGGACGCGGCTTGTCGAAGTCGGCACTACCAACCGCACCCACCCGCGCGATTACGAGAATGCAATCAACCCGGATACCGGCCTTGTGCTCAAGGTCCACACCTCCAATTACCGCATCGAAGGTTTCACGCGGGAAGTCACGGCCCCGGAACTGGCGGCAATCGCACGGGGCAAGGGCGTGCCGCTGGTCAATGATCTGGGTTCAGGCACGCTTGCCGATCTGACCGCTTTCGGCCTCGCCCATGAGCCGACGGTGCGCGAAGCGGTTGCCGAAGGCGCGGATATCGTCACCTTCTCCGGCGACAAGCTTCTCGGCGGACCGCAGGTGGGGTTCATCGTCGGGCGGCGCGACCTGATTGCGCGCATCAACAAGAACCCGATGAAGCGCGCCTTGCGGGTCGACAAGATCAGGCTTGCAGCCCTCGAAGCGACGCTGAAACTTTATCGCAACCCGGAACGGCTGGCGGAAAAACTGCCGACCATTCGCTATCTGGCGCGCCCGCAGCCGGAAATCGCCGCGCAGGCGGCACGGCTCAAGCCGGGGCTTGAAAGAGCGCTTGGCCCGGCCTTCATCGTGGCAGTGACGGATTGCGCAAGCCAGATCGGCTCCGGCGCATTGCCGCTTTCAACGGTTCCAAGCGCTGGATTGTCGATTGTGCCGAAGGATGGCAGCGGCACGGCGCTGACAGCGCTTGCCAGTTCATTGCGCGCTTTGCCTCTGCCCATCATCGGGCGGATCGAAAAGGGTGCCTTCATGCTCGATCTGCGCTGCCTTGAGGATGAAGACAGCTTTCTGCACGATCTGTCGTCTCTTGCGGCGCTCCGCTCATGATCGTCGGAACGGCGGGACATATCGATCACGGCAAGACCGCGCTGGTGCGCTCGCTGACCAAGGTCGATACGGATCGACTGAAAGAAGAAAAAGAACGCGGAATTTCCATCGATCTCGGCTTTGCCTATCTGCCTCTCTCCGGCGATGAAAAGCATATACTCGGCTTTGTCGACGTGCCGGGGCATGAAAAATTCGTGCATACGATGCTTGCCGGGGCGGCGAGCATCGATTTCGTCATGCTGGTTGTCGCCGCCGATGACGGGATCATGCCGCAAACGCGGGAACATCTGGCAATCGTCAATCTGCTCGGCATCCGGCGCGGCGTCGCCGTCATCACCAAATCCGATCTTGCCGAGCCGGAACGCCTCGCGGAGGTCGAAATCGCCATCCGCAATGAACTGGCTTTGACGGAACTGGCCGATATTCCTGTCCTGGCGGTCTCCACCGTTTCCGGGGTCGGGATCGGTGAACTTGGAACCTTGCTGGAAAATGAAGCGCGGGCATTCGGCGGGCGCCGAGCCTCGGGGCGTTTTCGTCTTGCCGTGGATCGGTCCTTTAAGCTGAAGGGCGCGGGCACGGTCGTCACCGGCACGGTGCTTTCCGGCAAGGTCGCCATTGGCGACCATCTTCTCATCAGCCCGTCCGGCAGGGAAGCGCGCGTGCGCACCATCCATGCGCAAAACAGGCCGAGCGAAATTGCTGAGGCGCGTGATCGCTGCGCGCTCAATCTGGCGGGTGACGGCATATCGAAAGAGGCCGTGCATCGGGGCGACATGCTGGTGTCACCCGGCCTTCACCGCCCCACGGACCGCATCGATGCATCGCTGCAAATCCTGCCATGCGAGAAAAAGCCGGTCGGCCAGTGGTTTCCGATTCGCCTGCATCATGCCGCAGCAGAGGTCGGGGCGCGCATCGTGCTTCTGCGGGATGAGGAACTGCGGCCCGGCGCGGAAGACCGGGTGCAACTGGTGCTGGATCGTCCCATCGCGGCGGCGGCGGGAGACCGTTTCGTCATCCGGGATGTTTCCGCGCAGCGCACTATCGGCGGTGGTCGTTTTCTCGATCTGCGCCCTCCGCAGCGCAAGCGCCGCAGCCCGGAGCGCATGGCCCAACTCGACGCATATTCCATTGACGACCCTGTGGAAGCAGCACGCGCATTGCTGTCAGCCGAGCCTTATTATCTTGACGCGGCGGCATTCCTGCGCGACCGCGCCTTGGCCGACGATCCGCAAGGTCTGGCGCAAGCGCTCGATGCCGTGATGCTACCGCAGCCGAATTCCGTGCTCCTGCTGTTGCCGGAGCGGTGGGATGCGCTGCGTGCGGATATTCTGGCGCGCCTTGCAGCTTTTCATGCGGAAAATCCGGACTTGATCGGCATGGGTGTCGAACGGTTGCGCCTGTTGTTGAAGCCGCGCCTGCCAGCGCCCGCCTTTCGCGCCGCCATTGCCGCGCTGGTTGAGGCGGACCTCTTGAGACTGGACGGTGCGTGGCTGCGCCTCCGCGATCATGAAGTGACGATGAGCGATGCCGACGAGGCGCTCTGGCAGCGCATCGCGCCGCTGCTTGGCGGCGACGCCCGTTTCCGTCCGCCGCGCGTGCGCGATATTGCGGGCCTCCTCGACGAGCGGGAGGAAGATATTCGCCGCCTGCTCAAGCTCGCCGGGCGCATGGGCCGGGTGCATGAAGTGGCGCACGACCATTTTTTCCTCCGGGCGACGATTGCGGAAATGATCGGCATATTGTCGGATATGGATGCGGCCTTCGACAGCGGCTGGTTCATCGCGGCGCGCTTTCGCGACCGGGTCGATAGCGGACGCAAGGTGGCGATCCAGATATTGGAGTTTTTTGACCGCAACAGCGTCACGATAAGGCGGGGAGACATGCGCCGCCTTAACCGCCGCAAGCTGGACTTGTTCGGCGATTTCGCTCAAACTGCATCCGCTGAAGCAGTGATATAAGGAAGAGACGCGTTCCTGGTGGGGCGTCCGGACTTCAAATCCGGGAGGGGCCGATAGACGGTCTTTGGTGGGTTCGACTCCCATTCTCTTCCGCCAATCGCATTGAAATCATTGAGTTTTTTGAAAAAAAATAGTAATTTGTCCTAACTTGCGTTTTCGAGCCGGTCGCATAATTTCCGCGTCTACCCGTCAACTTTAGTTATCGTGCGGCACCAAAGCCAAGCTTCCATATCACGTCAACGCAATCGGGAAAGCCTAGAACCGCTAATTTGCGCGGTTCCAGTTGGCCAGTCGCTTATAGACGTATGCAGAACGTGACGCGAACAAATGCAGTTTTGCACCCAAGGTACACCCAAGAAGTCGCATTGCGATGATGATCCTCTTGACCATCTCTAGCAAACTGCCGCTGTAATCTGCGACTCCAAAGGTATTGCGGTTGACTATCATTCCTTAGAGCCCAACCGAAAATTATATTCTTGCAATATGTCGTGTCATGCTTCTTAAGGATGGGATGAATACCATAAACTCCTGAAATCGCTCAACTTAATTTCGATTCACAGGGGTAACAATCAATTGGCCTACACTCGTGCTGGCAATCACTATTAGTATTATTTTGAGGCCAAATTTCGCTTGGGGGCTCGCAGGAGAATACAGATCTATACGCTTCATCAAATAAGGTGGCAGATTTTTTTCCAAACGCTATAGGCTCATCATCTCGTGTAGGAACATGATGTATCATACGTCCCGCTACCGTTTGACAAAAGTTCATATAATCGACAGTAAAGATTATAAACGTATGCCAGAGCTCATCGACTGGTCCCCGCATTCCGAGTGGAACGTCGTAGATAGCCGCCAACGCCAGAAAGCGTTTTAACTCTCTTTCATGAAGCGACGCCGTCTTCAGATCGATATTGTGCTCTTTTCTGTATCTTTTAATGATGGCTTCCATCGGAAATGACATTGATTTTGTAACAATATCAACCACCTCGGCTGATGTTTTCTTAGTGACTAAGGCATGATCGCCATCTGTAGCAATCTTTTTCAGCTCGATGGAGTTAAAATCTTCCAAATTCATATTCTCATCTCCGAACTAAACTCTTCCCGCCGCTGAAATACATTAATGTAAAATAAAAAAGAAGATATTGCAATTTTTTGACAGCAAATAATAATGAAGTTTTACAGACTATTATTTCAGAGTGGCTATTTTTTGGGGGGGTAAATAAAAAGCAAGCTGTTCAACATTCGGCTGGCAAGCATCGGATGGCAGCCTGATCATCGGCGCCGTGCGTGCGAAAGCCCCGAGCGATACACCCAATAGCATTCCGCAACTCCTGCTGGAGGTCAAGAGTAAGGCAGGTAATGGCTTTTTGTCTTCTGTTCGCTATATTCAGCGAGTGGAAACAGCGGGCGGAGCAGCACCAACAGCTCCTTGCTAGAGCGCGTCCACTTTACTCGGGGTCATATCCGCAGGATTTGAAGTAGTTGGCGCATTCTTGTGGTTCGAACAGCGTGACGATCTGGCCGACGATATTCCATAAGCCCTCGACGGTCCGCTCGGCTTTGGCGCGCAAGACGGCCTTGAGCTTGGCGAAAGCCTTCTCGATGGGGTTGAAGTCTGGACTGTATGGAGGGAGGTAGAGCAAGCGGCATCCGGCACCTTCGATTGCGAGACGCACGCCCTGCGCCTTATGTGACGGCAGGTTGTCCATGATGACGATGTCGCCGGTCACCAAGGTTGGAATGAGAACCTGTTCGACATAGGCCTGGAATGCGACGCCGTTCATCGCACCGTCGAGGACCATGGGCGCGGTCATGCCGGATAGTCTGAGTGCACCGGTAAATGTCGTTGTCTTCCAATGGCCGTGTGGGACCGGTGAACGGCATCGATCTCCGCAAGGGGCTCGTCCGCGAAGCCGGGACATCTTCGTGCTCAGGCCGGTTTCATCAATGAAGACGAGGCGCGCTGGATCGAGATCGAGCTGGCCGTCGAACCAGTCCTGGCGAGGCTTCAGCAGGTCAGGGCGGTCCTGCTCCAGTGCATGTGCGGTCTTTTTTTGAAAGTCCAGCCGCGCTTTCGCAGCCAGACGTCAAGCGCACTGCGGCCGATCGATACGGCTCTCTCCTCATGCAATCGCCGGACCATCTCGTTAAGCGTGATGTCCTTCGCCTCTTCGATCAAGCCGAAGATGAAGTCCTCGTGAGGATCCAGGCGTGAGCCGCCGCGTCGGCCCTGCTTCGCCGGGGTCAACAGACCTGCCCGCGCACTCGCAATCCAGGCGATGGCTGTTGAAATCCCAATCCCAAATCGGGCTGCCGCTGAACGCGCCGACATGCCATCCCGTGACGCAGCCAGAACGCGGCTACGCAGATCATCACTCAAAGCCCGGGTCATATTGCCTCCAACCAAATCACCAGTCGGAGCGATGGAATCAGAATTCGGCGATCAAGGGAATCCTCAACGCGATTCCGCGTTCAATGGACGCGCTCTAGAGCGCAGATGAAGTCGGTCGGTCGCCGTATTTTGCCCGCTACATCTTTCTAAAATAGCCTTTGATGGGGCCGCCAGTCGGCTTCCCATCACCTTGAGCGTACGATACTCAGCACATTGCGAACCACTTCATCCTGAAGCGGGCGCTGCTTCTCGATGTTGAAATGGCCGATATCCCTCATGCCTGAAAAGTCGCGATTGTCGAGGCTTCCCCGGAAACGCGGCCCGGCTGTCAACGGCAGGCCCCAGCCATGCTGCTTGAAATAGAAATTCACGACACGCTTGATATTGCCGGGCAGTGGCGCAGGCGCTGTGGCGGCAAAGGTCGCCATATAGGCGACCGATATCCCCTTTTTTTCAAGAGCGGCCGCAATGTCGATGACAGCATTGGCGCCAAGCGAATGGCCAATCAGAACCACGGGCGCGCGCGGATTCTCGCGCTGGTCGGCAAGTATCCGGTTCAGCACAAAACGCCATGCCTGATGGCCCTCGACATGCGCGTCGACGCCATTGGCCTGCAATTGCCTGCCGATCTCGTCAATGCCGGTGGAGAAAATGTCTCCGAACCCGCGCAGCAGATAGACATCCGCCTGCGGTGCCGTTCCGGAAGGTTTTTTGGGTGCTGCCTGAGCCGCGCCGGCATAAAGCGCAAGGGCCGCTCCCGCAAAGATCAGGCGGCGGCGGGTCATGATTTTCGAATGCGAACGATCGGGCTTTGAAACCATCTTCGACTACCTGTTGGGGCGCGTTCGAAAAATGACTTTCGAACGAGGAGCATCGAAACAGCTATTTAGAGCGCCGATCCGTTTCAGCCAAATCACTAGAACTTGAGTTTCGGAATGACGCGGCCCGTCCGGCGCGCATAGTCGTCATAGGACGCGCCAAAGGCCGCGCGCATCATCGCCTCCTCGTGGCCGACCCGATAGAAATAGAGGATAGCGACGCCGACAAGCCCGGCCAGCCCGGCAAACCAGTTCGGCAGCAGGCAGAATTGTGCAATCGCCCACAGCCAGAACGACAGATACATCGGATGACGGACATATTTGTAAAGCCCGTCGGTCACCAGCTTGTGCTCGCGGCGGATTTCAAGCGAGACCGACCAGTTCTTGCCCAATTGCCGATGGCTGGCATAAAAAAGCCAGAGGAAGGCGATTTCGACGATCAGCCCGATCCCGGCGAGCCACGGCTGGAAAGCATAATCGGCAAAGGCGGGAAAGCCGGTCGCGACATAGACGATGGGGATCAGCGACAGGCCGACTGTCGCCGCACCCAGCGCCAGCCGGTCAGCCAGCGTCTTCGCATCGTTTGCAACCTTGATCTTGCGTGCGCGCCGCTGGTGCGGAATGCGGATAACGACCCAGGCGACAAGCCCGATGCCCCAGACGATTGCGGCCAGTGTCGGTGTCATTCGGCAACGGTTTCCTTCCTTGGCTGGGCACCGATGATGCGGTCGTCCGTCCGTTCGCGAAGCGAGAGCGGACCGCAGCAGATCTGAAAGAAATCATACCAATAGGGCTTCGTGTTTCCGAATACATATTGATAATGCACGCGAAAAAGGTTCCGCTTTACGCGCTTGTAGATTTCCGGCTGCAGCATTTCCTTCATGCGCACTGTCCGTGTGACGGGAAAATTGCGCTGCGGCTCCCGTTTCAAGCCCATTTCCGCCACCGGATCGGTCTTGTAGAAATTGATCGCATCGGTCAGGCACTGGATTTCCACCCAGTCGATTTTGCCATCGTCAACCAGCCGCTGCACGCTCTCGCGAAAATGCCCGCCCGCCGGATGATAGCCTGCCTTGAGCGCGGTCGAGCCGAGGGTGAGGACAGACACCTGCGGCGCATGGCTGCTGAATTGCGGATCGATGGCGAGGCAACGCGCGGCCACGTCCAGCATCAGCATGCCGCCGGTGCTGTGGCCGATCAGGATGACCTCGTCATATTGTTTCGCGGCGGTCTGTTCGACGATGCCCGCTGCAAAGCGCTGCATCAGGGATTCTGCATCTCGCCGCCGCCCGCGAATGAAATTGAGCGAGAACGACCACAGGTCCATCAGATGGTTGGTGGACCATCTTTTGCCCAGAATGGCGAGTGCCGCCGAAAAAACCGCAAGCCCGACGAGCCAGCTCAGGGCGCCGAGCCAGTTAACCGTCGCCCGCGCCGCCGCATAGCCCGCCACCACGAACAGGACGAACACGAGAAACGGGTAGAGGAAATAAAGCCCGAACCGCCATGCCCTGGCGAAGAAGCGAAATGCGGTGCCGGTAAGGACGAAATCGCCGAAGGCGACAAGATATTTGGCCAGCCGGACCGGGAGCGGACGGTCGAAATCCGCCAATACGATTCTGTCGAGAACGAGAAAATTGAAGTCCGTTTCGGTCGCCCAGCCATTGTCGGCGGGAACCGTCCGGATCGAGACGGAGCCTGTCTCTCGATCCGGCGACGTGCTGACATCCGAAACCTCGGAACGGACGCTCCAGAGGGCTTCGAACCTTTTGATTTCTCTGCTCAATCGCCCAAAAAACGCCTCCGGCGTTTTAGGATCATAGCCGCCAATGAAGAAGACAGCGCGTCGTTGAACCGGTTGCTTCATGCGAAAACCGTAATTTGGGGCGTGGGGATTGTCGAGATCATTACCGTTCATCCCCAAAAAATCGATTGAACTGGTCGGTCTATCTCATGTCGACCAGTCCGCGCCGGATTGCTTCCCGTGTTGCTTCGGCGCGCGACGACACGCTGAGCTTCTGGTAGATCGCCTTCACATAATCGCTGACCGTGTGTTCCGAGAGGCCCAGTTTGCGGGCGATTTCGCCGTTGCGCTGGCCGGTGCCGATCTCCTTCAGCACTTCGGTTTCCCGGCGCGAAAGATGGATGAAATCTCCATTCGGTTCCACCGCAGCGGAAGGGGTGGATATGGCCTTTACGCGCGCCACCAGATTAAGCTTGGCGCGAATCGTGAGGATGAGAACGTCGAAATCGATTGGCTTCGTGAGATAGTCGTCGGCACCGGCCTCTCTGCCGGTCAGCTCGTGGCTTCGGTCGGCAAGGGCGGTCAGGAACAGGAATGGCGTTCCGGCAAGATCGGGCCGGGAGCCGCGAATCTGTTCCAGAAACTGCAGGCCGTTGGTGCCGGGCATCAATATATCGCAGATGATGATGTCGGGCGTCGTCCGCTCCAGCACCCGCAGCGCTTCACCTGCATTGGCGGCGCCAATGGCGTTGAAGCCCGAAGTGCTCAGTTCATCGATCAGTTCTTCAAGAATATGCGTTTCGTCCTCGATGCAGAGGACGGTAGGCGTGGGGGGATTTTCAGGCAGTCGCATGTTGGGCCACCTTTGGCAGGGACAGAATGAATACCGTACCTTGTCCTTCGACCGAAGTGAAGACAAGCGTTCCGCCGTGCAATTCGGCCAGCGCGCGTGACAGGCTGAGGCCGAGGCCGGTGCCCGCCATGTGCGACGCGTTGCTGGCGCGGAAAAAACGCGTGAATATGCGATCCGTTTCTTCCGCCGGTATGCCGATGCCATGGTCGCGGACGATGCAGCGGAAGCCGTTTTCGTCTTCTTCCGTGCTGACTTCGATGGGCTTGTTGACGGGCGAATATTTGGTGGCGTTGCCAAGCAGGTTGACCAGTATCTGCTCGACCAGAATGCCGTCGCAATAACAGAAAGTCTCGCTGTCCTTGATGTCCGTCACCAGTTCCAGTTCCGGATGCAGTTCCTGATGATAGGCGCAGGTGTTGCGCACCAGTTCGGAGAAATCGACCGGCTGCCGGTTGATCTGAAACCCGTTCTCATCGAGGCGTTCCGCATTGGCGGTGCTCTCCAGAAGCAGGATCAGGCGGCGGCTGGCGTTCCGCATCCGCTTGGCCTTGTCGATAATGATTTCAGGCGTGAACTCGTCGGCCCGACGGATGAAGCGCTGGGCGATGATGTCGATGATCGAAACGGGCGTGCGGAACTGGTGTGAAACCGTGGTGATGAAGCTTTTGTAGAGTTCCTTGGCCTTGCGCTCGTTTTCCAGCGCCTCGCGCAGGGCGGCAGTGCGGTCGGCGACGGTCTGTTCCAGTTGCTGCTTGTATTCCTGCAAGGCCTTGTGGGCGCGCTCGGCCCTGCGCATGTTGGACAAAAGCTGCCAGGACAGGATGGCGCCTGTCGCCATGATGCCCAGCACCGCGAACATGATCAGGTAGATCGATTGCAATTGCTGGTCGCGCTGCGCGCCGCCGCGGTCCTGCTCCACGATGGTTGCATCATTGGCAACCTTGGTCAGTTCATCGCGCATGGGAACCAGCGCCTGATAAATGGCGGCGGGGTCGAATTGTTCCGGCCCGGCCTTGATCATCGCCTCGATTTCGGGAAGCCGGTCTGCATTGCGCCGGATGATTTCGGCAGCGCCCGGAATGCCTGCGAAATATTTCTTCTGCGGGCCATCGTCCAGAAGTGCAAAACGGCTGTAGAGAACGTCAAGCCGCAGCGAGAGATCGGCTGTATTCGTGCTGCCCGCAGGTAATGTCAGCGCCGTTTCGGCCAGGCGGCTGGCGTCGCGTTCTGTCTTGGTAATCGCCCAGACCATGTTCTCGCCGGTATAGGTTGCAAGCGATTTCTGGATTTCGAGAAGCTGAATGAATGCATAAGCGAGCAGGGCTGCAAAACCTGCCATGACCAGGCCGGAGAGAATGTAGCCTCGCTTGATTCTCATTTCACCTCGATCTGCTTCAACTGCCACGCCCAGCGGTGATCATAGCGCGAATCGTTCAGCTCCTGATGCTGATCGCGCGGATAGACGATCCAGTACGGCCCCTTGTCGCGCAGGCTAAGCTCCCTGCCGTTCATCTTGTGCGCGACCAGCACATTGTACCTGTAGGCGTCTTGCAGCGGAATGCTGATACTGTAGTCGTTGATCGCAAGAATGGTGATCGAACGGTCTGCGGCGTCCTTCCCGTCGACGCCTACCGTTGCCAGCACGTCGCGCAGCAGCACGCCGTCGAAATTTTGCGGCCCTTCGGTCCAGGCGGTACTGGTTTGCAGGCTGTTCTGCGGCAGTTGGGTGAAGTCATCGCTTGCCAGCACGCGGGTCGTTCCGTCCGGGCCGATGACGGTCAGCGTGACGGTCACTGTCGCGGACGATGCTGCCTCAGCCGCGCTAGCGGCATGGGGGATTTGGCAGAGGGCCAACAGCGCGATCAGTGCCGGGAGCGCCAGAAGACGCCGGAGAGCGAACATCCAGTTTGCGCATGACACGTGGGGTAATCTCCAGAAACGAAAGAATGCGAATGTATCGAAGCTTAAAAGGCAGGACGCCCGCAATTTCAAGAATCTCCTGAGTTTGGCGGACGAAATTTTCCTTAAAAAGCGCCAATTCGCACACAACACTGAAAAAGTCTGGTTCAATTCAAAATAAATATCAAATGCTTTCATAAAGTCTTTCAAAATCTACCGGTCGCGCAAAGTCATTGCGGACCAGGAAGGCCGGTTTATCTTTGTTTCATATCCCCCTGAATAGGGGAATTGTTTTTCGCTACTGGAGCGTTCACTAAATACCCGTCGGCCTGTTGGGCTTAGGAGGCTGACGCAAAATTGGGCGGGGGCTGCTTATCGACCGCGGGGAGTCGGGGTCGATAGGCAGCCAAACCAGTCCGGACAGCGCGAAAGCGGCGATAACGGTTACTCTCGAAGCGAATGTTTCGGGCTACGAACAAAAACCGGTCCCGTATTCAGGTCGCTTCCAGGACAGAATGGCCGACAGGCATCTGGTCGAGCCTAGAACCTGCCGTTCAGGTTCCTCGAACAGAGCGAGCTTGCACCTCTTTCGCGTCCTTCAACCTGGAGGGCGCGCTTTTTTTTGCCCGCATTGTTCAAAAAAGTGACGACCGGCGTTTCAGCGCGATCGTCACGAATCAGGGTAGGGGTCAGTTTCCGGCAGTTATTTCTGTTCCGGCGCCGTCGTCTGGATGCTTGCAGTGGTTTGGGGCTTCTCGATCTTCGTGGAAGATTGGGCGCTGTGATAGGTGCAGTCTGCCATCGCGCCTGTAGCCGATAAAGCAACCGACAGAGCGAGGACAGCGGTAGTCACGAATACGACTTTCATGTCTGTCTCCCTATATTGTGGGTATGGCATTGCGGGGGCAAGTTTAGCAGAAGAGGTTCCTGCTGTCGTATCACATTGTCCAAAAGGCCGGTTGCCACATTTTGCCATGAATTTGCCGGGCGTTCGCCACAACTTCCGGCGGCAAAACCGGATGATTTGCCGCTCAAAAAAGCAATTGGCGCGAAAATCGCGCCAGATCATGGTTCTGCCTTGATTTGATTTTGGCCCGATCAGGAGGCGCAGCGGCTGACCACCGCCCGCTTGCCGCCCATCGACAGGAACGAGATATGCAGCGTCTCACCGACGGGTGAAATGGTGATGTTTTCCTTCGACTGCTGGCCATTGGCATTGCAGGCCATCGAAACGGTAAAGGTGCCTTCATAATTGTTCATCCGCGTGACCGAGCACTGGCTGTCACGGCTGTCGAAACGCTCGCCGGAAATGGCGAATCGCTGTCCGTCGGGGCTGCACCAGTTGCCGGTAATGGGTGTCGGATCGACTGGAGGTCTGGCGGGGGAGGCGCTTGCCGAAGGACCGGGCGTCGTTTCGGAACATGCTGGCAGCGCAGTGGCAGCGAGGACGAGGGCAAGCAAACCGGACTTCTGCAACGATCTTCTCCTTCATGCAGCGGACAAAGCCTCCTCTTAAGGAACCGATTCGGGCGATATCGCGACGGCTTAGGACAAGTTCACAATGAAGTTGGGGCCGGATTGCTCCGGCCCCTCTGTAGAAGGCGATGGAAGGAGACGCCGGGTTATTCCCCCGGCGCCAGATGCGGGGCCTCGATCTTGGCCCCTGCATGTTTCAGCGGGCGCTCGCCGGAGAGCTTGCGGATCAGCACATAGAACACCGGCGTCATGAAGATGCCGAAGGCGGTCACGCCGATCATGCCTGCAAAGACCGCGATGCCCATGGCCGAGCGCATTTCCGCACCAGCACCCGTGGACACCACCAGCGGCACCACGCCCATGATGAAGGCCATCGAGGTCATCAGGATCGGGCGCAGACGCAACCGGCTTGCCTCGACCGCCGCCTGCACGACGCCTCTTCCCGACAGTTCCAGCTCGCGGGCGAATTCCACGATCAGGATCGCATTCTTCGCCGATAGCCCCACAAGGACGATCAAGCCGATCTGGGTGAAGACGTTGTTGTCGCCGCCTGTCAGCCAGACGCCGGTGAGTGCCGCCATGATCCCCATCGGCACGATCATGATGATCGACAGCGGCAGGGCAAGGCTTTCATATTGCGCGGCCAGCACCAGATAGACGAGCAGCAGCGCCAGCGGGAAGACGAGGAAGCCTGAATTGCCAGCAAGGATCTGCTGGTAGGTCAGGTCGGTCCACTCATAGGCGATGCCCGGAGGCAAGGTTTCCTCGGCGATCCGTTCAATGGCGGCCTGTGCCTGGCCGGACGAGAAGCCGGGGGCCGGGTTGCCGTTGATATCGGCGGAAAGGAAGCCGTTATAACGGATGGCGCGTTCGGCACCGACCGTCTGCTCGACTTTCAGCAGCGCCGACAGCGGGATCATCTCGCCCGATTGCGAGCGCACCTTCAGCTTGCCGATATCCTCGGCATGGCTGCGATAATTCGCATCGGCCTGAATGCGCACGCTGTAAGTGCGTCCGAAGGCATTGAAGTCGTTGACATAAAGCGACCCCAGATAGATTTGCAGGGTTTCGAACACGTCGGTCACCGCCACGCCAAGCTGACGCGCCTTCGTGCGATCAAGATCGGCATAAAGCTGCGGCACATTGATCTGGTAGCTCGAATAGAGACCGGCCAGTTCCGGCGTCTGATAGGCCTTGGCGAGAAATGCCTTGGTTGCATCGTCCAGCGCCTTGAAGCCAAGCCCGTTGCGATCCTCAAGCTGAAGCTTGAAGCCGCCGGTCGTGCCGAGGCCCTGAACGGGCGGCGGCGGGAACATGGCGATGAAGGCATCCTGAATGGCGCCGTATTGCTGGTTCAGCTCCATGGTGATCGCATTGGCCGACAGTTCCGGGGTCTTGCGCTCCTCGAACGGCTTCAGCGTCACGAAGACGATGCCGGAGTTCGACGAGTTGGTGAACCCGTTGATCGACAGGCCGGGGAAGGCGATGGCATTGGCTACGCCCGGATGCTTGAGCGCGATGTCGCTCATGCGGCGGATCACATCTTCCGAACGGTCGAGCGTTGCCGCATCCGGCAATTGCGCAAAGCCGATCAGATATTGCTTGTCCTGCGCCGGAACGAAGCCGCCGGGCACCGCGCGGAACAGGACGAAGGTGACGCCAAGCAGCACGACATAGAGGCCCATCACCAGCGACTTGCGCGAGAGAATGCCGCCGACGCCGCGCCCATAGGCTTCCGAACTTGCACCGAAGAAACGGTTGAAGCCACGGAAGAACCAGCCGAACAGCTTGTCCATGATGCGGGTGAGCCGATCCTTCGGCGCATCGTGACCGCGCAGCAACAGGGCTGCCAGAGCGGGCGAAAGCGTCAGCGAGTTGAAGGCCGAGATCACCGTCGAGATCGCGATGGTGAGCGCGAACTGGCGATAGAACTGGCCGGTCAGTCCGGTGATGAAGGCAAGCGGCACGAAGACGGCGACCAGCACCAGCGCAATGGCGATGATCGGCCCGGACACTTCCTGCATGGCGCGATAGGTTGCCTCGACCGGCGACAGCCCCTGTTCGATATTGCGCTCGACATTTTCCACCACCACGATGGCGTCATCGACCACGATGCCGATGGCGAGCACGAGGCCGAAGAGGCTGAGCGCATTGATGGAGAAGCCGAACACATACATGACCGCGAATGTGCCGACGATGGAAACCGGAACGGCAACCAGCGGAATGATGGAGGCGCGCCATGTTTGCAGGAACATGATGACGACGATCACCACCAGCACGATGGCTTCGAGCAGGGTATGGATGACCGACTCGATGGACGCCTTAACAAACCCGGTCGTGTCATAGACGATATCGAAATCCACGCCTTCCGGCATGGTCTTCTTCAGGTCGGCCATGGCCGCATGGACATTTTCGGAAATTTCCAGCGCATTGGAGCCGGGCGACTGGAATACGCCCATGCCGACCGCCTGCTTGTTGTCGAGCAGCGAGCGCAGCGAATAATCGGCTGCGCCCATTTCAACACGCGCCACATCACCCAGACGGGTGATTTCGCCTTCGTCGCCTGACTTCACGACAATGTTCGCAAATTCTTCCGGCGACTGGAGACGGCCCTGCGCATTGACGGAAAGTTGCAGGTCAAGGCCCGAGACGGATGGCGATGCGCCGATGACACCGGCAGCGGCCTGAACATTCTGCTGGCGGATGGCATTGGCGATGTCGCTTGCGGAAAGTCCGCGCTCGGCGGCCTTTTGCGGGTCGATCCAGACGCGCATCGAATAATCGCCGCCGCCGAATATCTGCACCTGTCCGACGCCCGGAATGCGGGCGATGCGATCCTTGACGTTGAGAACCGCATAGTTGCGCAGATAGTTCACGTCATAGCGGCCATCGGGCGAGATGATGTGGACGACGAGCGTCAGGTCGGGCGAGCTTTTGGCGGTCGTGACGCCAAGCGTGCGCACTTCTTCCGGCAGGCGCGGTTCGGCCTGCGAGATACGGTTCTGCACAAGCTGCTGGGCCTGATCGGGATCGGTGCCGAGCGCGAAGGTGACGGTCAGCGTCATGACGCCATCGGCGGTCGCCTGGCTTTGCATGTAAAGCATGCCCTCGACGCCGTTGATCTGTTCTTCAAGCGGCGTGGCGACGGTTTCGGAAATGACAGCAGGGTTGGCGCCCGGATATTGCGCGCGCACCACGATCTGCGGCGGCACGACTTCCGGATATTCCGAGATCGGCAGACCTGTCATGCCGATCAGACCGGCAACGAAGATCAGGACCGACAGAACGCCAGCGAAGACCGGGCGGTCAACGAAAAAGCGTGAGAAGTTCATCTGTTTATCCCCCTTAAGCGGGAAGGCAAAGACTCTCCCGGCCCGCGGGAACAGGCGTTCTCGCGGGTTTTTGAGGCTGAGCATTTGCGGTTAGCGCGCGCTCAGGCGCGCCGTTTTAATTCAGCTTTTGGCAAGTGTTTCGGTGACGGGCTGCGGTGCGACGACCACGCCCGGACGAATGCGCTGCAACCCGTTCACGACGATATTCTCGCCGGGCTTCAACCCGCTTTCGATGATGCGCAAGCCGTCATAATTGCGTCCCAGAACCACCTGCCGATATTCGACCTTGTTATCGGCGCCGACCACGAAGACGAATTTCTTGTCCTGATCGGAAGCAATGGCCCGGTCGCTCACCACCAGCTTTTCATCCGGCTCCGGCTCGCCGAAACGGATGCGGACAAACTGGCCCGGAATGAGCCTGCCATCCGGATTGTCGATCGCGGCGCGAACCCGGATCGTGCCGGTCGTGGCATCCACCTCATTGTTGATAAGCTGGATATGGCCGGAAATCGGAGTGCCTTCATCGGATGCGGTGCCGATCTGGACCGGAATGCGCTCGATGGCGTTTCCGCCGGGGGAGGCGGCAAGCTTGGCAAGCGCCTTGGTGACGACTTCCTCATTGGCGCTGAAGCTTGCATAGATCGGATCGACTGAAACAAGCGTGGTCAGGACCGGCGAGGCGGAGCTTGCGGCAACCAGATTGCCTGCCGTTACTTCCAGCCGCCCGACGCGGCCTGAAATCGGCGCACGCACTTCAGTATATTGAAGGTCAAGCTCGGCGGTGCGAAGCGCTGCCTTTGCCGAACGCAGGCTTGCCTGCGCCTCATCATAGGCGCTGGACCGCTGGTCAAGGCCGCTCTGGGCGATGGTGCGGGTGGTGACGAGCTGGCGACCGCGTTCCAGTTCCGTCTTGGCCAGCGCGACGCGGGCCTCTTCGGCTGAAACCTGTGCCTTTGCCTTTTCCACCGCCGCCGCATAGGGCTCGGGATCGATGGTGACGAGCAGGTCGCCCTGTTTCACCAGAGCGCCCTCGCGGAAATGGGCTTTCTGGATGGCGCCGCCGACGCGCGGGCGAATTTCAACGCGGTCGATTGCTTCCAGACGACCGGAAAATTCTTCCCAGCTCACGATGCGTCGTGATTCCGCCTTGGCGACGGAAACCGGCACGGCAGGCGGGGGCGCGGAAATATCGGTTGCAGCATCGGCCTTGAGGTGAGGCGCGCCGAAGAGAATGGCGCCGCCGCCAGCTGCAGACAATAGGATACTCAGGCCGGCGCCCCATAGGGCCCGGCGGGCTGTGATCGATGTCATTGTTGTATCTCCTAAACCGGTGGGGGCCGGCTTCAATGGGGGTATCAGGTCAAAGCTTGGGAGGATTTTCGACCTGATTTTTTAGCATGTCTCTCAAAACCGGTTCCCACTTCTGGGAGACATGCTTCATGCTGCGATTGGCTTTGCTCCTGCCTGCCGGAAGAAATCGGAAAACAGGTCTATCAGTTTGTGTTCCTGTGGCGACCAGTCGCTGCCCGCCACCTTGTTTTCAGGTATCCAGCCGGCTTTGCCGGGCAGGACATGCGATTGGACCTTCACGCCTGCCTGACGAAGACGCTCGGCATAGGCCTGCGTTTCATCGCGCATCGGGCATTGGGCGCTGGTGACGAGCAAGGTCGGCACCAGTCCGCCAAGCCGCGTACACAGGCCGGGCGCGGCATAGGGGTGGGTGAAACCCGCACACTCGCCCAGATAATGCTGCCAGCCGTCCGCCATCGTCTTGACGGCGCTTTCCGGGCAATATTTGCGGAAAGACGCCGTGGCGAGGCAGGGGTCCAGCATGGGCGAAAGCAGTATCTGACCCTTGAGATCGGTCAGATATTGATCGCGCGCCATGAGGGCCACGCCCGCAGCAATGTTGCCGCCCGCCTCTTCACCGGCGACGAACAGCATCGACTTCTTGTGCGCGAACTCCGGGCAGCGCGCGCGCATCGAAGTCAGGATGGAATAGACTGTCTCAAGCGCCGCCGGGAACGGGTTGAGACAGGCCGACGAATATTCCGGCGACACGACCACCGCGCCCGCTTCGGCAAGCGCTTCGGCGACGCGCTCGCAGGCGCCCAGACAATTGGCCGAGAAAGCGCCGCCGTGCAGGTGCAGCACCACCGGCGGCGGGGAGAGCAGCTTCGTCCCCCGGTAGATGCGCGCCTTGCAGGTGCAGTCGCCTGCTTGCCCATGGGCCTTCCCATGAACCAGCAATGTCTCTACACTGAACTTCTCGCACATCTTGTTCGGCCTCATGCATAAAGCGGTTCCTGTTGCACGGAATCGTCCAGACCGCTCTATCCATTCTATTTCCACGCATTTGCGAACGCAAAACCGTTTCACGATTTCGGATCGAAAATGCCTAGCGGCAAACCGCTATGTTGGAATATTATCATTGTTCGTCGTCTGGAATAGTCCCATAGAATTGGTTACACTGTCCAGAATCTCGAACAATAACGGCTTTTTGATAATGGACCAGCTCTCGGCCATGCGCGCCTTTCTCCGGGTTGTGGAAACCGGGAATTTCACGCGCGCCTCCGCTTCGCTCAACATGCCCAAGGCAACGATCAGCAATCTCATCCAGGGGCTGGAAGCGCATCTTCGCACAAAACTTCTCAATCGAACGACCCGCCGGGTTCTGGTGACGCCGGACGGCGCGCTTTACTATGAGCGCGCGGCCCGCTTGCTGGCCGATCTCGCGGAACTCGACGGCAGCCTGTCGAGCGCGCAGACCTTGCCCAAGGGTCGCCTGCGTGTCGAAATGGCAAGCGCGGTCGCCAATCTCATCATCATTCCGGCGCTGATGGAGTTTCATCAGCGCTATCCCGATATCCAGATCGATCTCGGCGTATCGGACCGCCCTGTCGATTATGTGGCGGAGAATGTCGATTGCGCGATCCGCGTCGGCGAGCTTGCCGACCAGTCGCTGATTGCGCGCCGCATTGGCGACATGCATTTCATCGCCTGCGCCTCCGCCGAATATCTCGACAGTTGCTCCACGCCGCTGCACCCTTCCGATCTTGGGCGGGACTGCACGGTGGTCGGCTATTTCCGGCCATCGACCGGCCAGCAGATGCCGTTTCGCTTCAGGAAGGGGACGGAGGAGATCGAGGTCAATGGGCGCTATGTGGTGGCGGCGAACGAATCGACCACCTATCTCGCCGCCGCGCGGGCCGGGCTTGGCGTGGTGCAGGCGCCCTTGTTCATGGTGAAGGACGACATCGCCAACGGCACGCTGCGCCCCGTCCTGCAGGAATGGGAGATCGAGCCGATGCCGATCTATCTGGTCTATCCGCCCAACCGGCACCTCAGCAACCGCCTGCGCGTCTTCGCCGACTGGGTGGTCAAGACCGTTGCGAAATCGCAGCTCAATGGAATTTAAAGGACCGTTTGTCGCATTATCCTGCGCAAAACCGCTTCGCACTTTTGCTGGAAATGCTCTAACGCGCGCAGCGCCGCTTGTTGAGCCGCACCTTGATCCGGTCGGGAGAGGTGCTTTTCGCCTTGTGCCCGGAAGAGACGATATGCGCGCGCACCGTGCAGTCGCCGGCCAGAACCTCGAAATTGTTGGAGCGGATATACATCACCGTATTGATCGGCTGGTCGGGCATTTTCTGTGCTACGGCGTTGACGACAGCGGTGACTTCCTTCGCCCGCTGGCTGGAACTGCCATCGCTGGCGGCAAGCGCCGGGCCGGGCGCGGACGAATATGCGAACAAGACCCCGGCGAGAGCAGCAATCTTAGCTTTCTTCATTGGCATGGCCTCCGATTGAGCTGGAATTGAATGGGAACCAACATAGGCCCCAATTGCGTCAATACCAGTACCGAAAGCCCGTTTTAACCGTTCTTTGCCTCGTTTATGCCATTGGCGACGCGCTTGACCGTGGTTGCGGCGAGTAACAGGCAAAGGAGCGGTTGCAGCCAGAACATCCAGTCCGGCAACGCGCCGTCGATGGCGATCCATGCGCCAAGCACGCCGAAGATGACGGCGCGGTCGCTCTTGCCCATCGGTCCGTCATAGCGGCGGCTTGCACCCACGGTTACTCCGGCGAGACCCGCAAACTCCGTCAGGGTGGCGAGGAAAATGACCGCGAAAATCCATGGGCCGCTGAACGGCGCAACCAGCGCGAAAGGCGCATAGAGCGCCGCGTCGGAAACCACGTCACCGATCTCGTTGAGATAGGCGCCGAGCGTCGATTTCTGCCCGTGTTCGCGCGCCAGCATTCCGTCGATGGCGTTGAGCGCCATGCGCAGGAACAGCCAGACCGGGACGAGCGCGAACCATGCCGCGTTTCCGCTCCATGCCAGAAAAGCGCCAAGTATGATGGAGACGAGCGCGGCGGCGACTGTAACCTGATTGGCCGTTACACCGCCTGCGGCAAGTCGCACGACAAGTGGCCGCAGTAAATTCTGGAAACGCGACTTGAGTTGATAAACCGACATCAAGAATCTCTTGGGAAACGAAGAATAAGTATTGAACAGCTATTTGCGGTTCGCGCCAGCTCGTTTATGCAAACATTTTGTTTCACTCAATAGAAATTGGGGGCAATGGCCTCTGGGGGAACGGCGGAGAGGGATGGCATGAACGAGCACGCAGTCAAGCCGCATCGCGCGGCGCGGGAAAGCCGGTTCGTCACCCATGACGGCACACCGCTGTTCTACCGTTTCTGGCCGTCGCTCTCCGGCAAGCCGAAAGGCGTGATCGTCCTCTTGCATCGCGGGCATGAGCATAGCGGCCGCGTCGCGCACCTCGTCGATGAGCTGGGGCTCGACGACTACGCTTTCTATGCCTGGGATGCGCGCGGCCACGGCCAGTCGCCGGGCGTGCGTGGCTTCTCGCCGTCCTTCGGCGCGTCGATCCGCGACCTCGATTGCTTCGTCACCCATATCCGGCAGGAAACCGGTGCCGCCATCGAGGACGTGGCCATCATCGCGCAGAGCGTCGGCGCGGTGCTGGCGGCTGCATGGGTGCATGATTATGCGCCGAATATTCGCGCGCTGGTGCTGGCTTCGCCCGCCTTCGACATCAAGCTCTATGTGCCGTTCGCCAAGGAAGGCATTGCGCTCTGGCAGAAGCTGAAGGGTACGTTCTACGTCAATTCCTATGTCAAGCCGCAATTCCTGACCCACGATCCGGAGCGCATCGAATCCTATCGCACCGATCCGCTGATCACGCGGCCCATCGCATCGCATATATTGCTGCAACTCTATGAGGCGGCAAAGCGCGTGGTGGATGATGCGCGGGCGATTACCGTCCCGACGCAACTGCTCATTTCAGGCAGCGATTTTGTCGTGCGTCCCGCGCCGCAACATCGCTTCTTCGAGAACCTCGGCAGCCGCATCAAGGAGCGGCATGTGCTGAAAGGCTTCTACCATGACACGCTGGGCGAGCGGGATCGCAAACCGGCCATCGAACGCATCCATGATTTCATCGAGGCGCGTTTTGCCGAAAAGCCGCAGCGCGCCGACCTGACGGAAGCGCATATCGCAGGCCATACGCGCGACGAGGCCGACCGGCTGTCGACGCCGCTGTCGCTTCTGACAGCACGGGGGCTTTACTGGGCAACGACACGCGCTTCGATCGCCTTCGGCGCACTGTTTTCGGAAGGGCTGAAAGTCGGCAGGCGCACCGGCTTCGATTCCGGTTCCACGCTCGATTACGTCTATGAGAACGAAGCGCGCGGGCTCGGACCGGGCGGCAAGCTCATCGACAGGCAGTTTCTCGAAGCCATCGGCTGGCGCGGCATCCGCCAGCGCAAGGTGCATCTGGAAGAACTGATCAGGCACGCCATCAGGCGGCTTGAGAGCGAAGGCCGCTCGACCAATATCCTCGACATTGCTTGCGGCCATGGCCGCTATGTCATCGATGCGGTGGTGCGTGCAGGAAAATTGCCGGACAGCATCCACCTGCGCGATTATTCGCCGATCAATGTGCTGGCGGGCAACAAGCTCATCCGGGAGCGCGGGCTGGAAGCCATCGCCCATATGGAAGAGGGCGATGCTTTCGACGAGGAAAGCCTTGCCGCGGTCACGCCGCAGCCGGACCTTGCCATCGTGTCCGGGCTTTATGAGCTTTTCCCCGACAATGCGCTGATCAATCGTTCGCTGTCGGGGCTTGCCCGCGTGCAGAAACCCGGCTCCTTGCTCATCTACACCAACCAGCCCTGGCATCCGCAGCTTGAAATGATCGCGCGGGCGCTGACCTCGCATCGCGGCGGCGAGGCATGGGTGATGCGCCGCCGCACGCAGGGCGAAATGGACCAGCTTGTCGAAAAGGCAGGCTATCGCAAGATCGAACAGCGCATCGACCAGTGGGGCATTTTCACCGTCTCGATTGCGGAGCGGGTCGGAGACGGCAAAGCGTGACAGTGCACCTAACGGAAGGCGAGGGATATTCGCAGCGGCCCGTGGCCCGCCGCGCCATCCTTTGGCTTCTGTTTCTCGCCCCCTTCTTCTACCTGACCTATGGTACGGCCAACTGGCTCGCATCGCAGCAAAGCCATGTGCCGAACCTCGCCTTCGCGTGGGAAAGCCGGGTTCCGTTCATCGCGTGGAGCATCGTGCCCTATTGGTCGGTCAACCTGTTTTACGCGATTGCGCTGTTCGTCAATGACAGTCCGGAACAGGTCGACCGGCTGGCGAAGCGTTATCTGACGGCACAGATCATCGCCGTTCTCTGCTTCGTCGCCTTTCCGCTGACGGCGACCTTCGTAAAACCGGCAACGGCCGGCATTCCGGGCTTCATGTTCGACGTGCTTGGCGGGTTCGACAAGCCTTTCAATCAGGCGCCTTCGCTGCATATCGCGCTGCTGATCATCATCTGGGACCAGATGCGCCGCGTGATGGGCGATGCCGTGCGCGTGGTCTGGCATATCTGGTGCCTGCTGATCGGCCTGTCGGTGCTGACCACCTACCAGCACCACGCGGTCGATATTCCGGCTGGCAGCTTGCTTGGCCTGTTTGCCCTGTGGCTTTTTCCGCGCAACGGCCCCTCGCCGCTGGCTGGCTTTCCGTTTACATCGGACGCTCGAGCGAAAAGGATCGGGCTTTGCTATCTGGCGGGCGCTGTGCTTTTTCTCGCGCTCGCCATCCATGGCCTGACCGTCACCGGCTATGCGATTTTCTGGCTCTGGCCTGCAACCGCGCTTGCCATTGTGGCGCTCGGCTATTTTGGTGCCGGTGCGGCCATTTTCCAGAAGCAGACGGACGGATTGGTCAGTCTCGCAAGCCGCTGGCTGCTATGGCCGTATCGTCTTTTTGCCCGGCTGAATGTGCGGTTCTGGACCCGCAAGCTGCCACCGCATGTCGCGCTTGCCGATGGGGTGTTTCTCGGGCGGTTTCCAAAAGCGTCGGAACTCTCATCCTTTGCCGCAATCATCGATCTTGCCGCTGAAATGGTGCCGCCGTCACACGCCACGGAATGGAAAAGTTTTGCCACGCTGGACCTGATCGCACCGCCATCGGAAAAAGTGCAACTGGCCGCCGATACCGTTGAAGCGGCCCGCCATCACGGCCCGGTTCTCATCTGCTGCGCGCTTGGCTTTCAGCGCAGCGCGACGGTTGCGGTTGCGTGGCTCGTTTCCACAGGACGCGCCGCCAATGCGCAGGAAGCGGAAGCGCTGGTCCGCGCCAAAGGCTGGCCCGCCCATCTGCATCTGGCGGCGGAGGCGGCATGAATAAGCCTGCAACCTCGACGGCGATTATGCTGCGCCGCAATGCCTTTCTTGGCATTGCCCTCGCGGTGGTTCTCCTTGCGGTCGCGCCCTTTCTGCGCCCGGTGCACGATCTGGCTTTCTGGCTGATCTGGCCGCTGCTGCTTGCAAGCGCGCTGATCATGCTCGGTATCGCCGCGCATCTTCTGTTCGATGCCGCGCTGTTCAGGTTGATCGCCAATTCCGGTGAAACGGGACTGGGGGAAGTGGACCGAATTCTGGAACGCATGGGCCTTCGTTCCAATGAGGGGCCGGTGCGTCCGCTTGCGGCAAGGATTGAGGGTTCGCGGCGCATCGTGGGGCGGCTGCGCTTCTTCATGGGGCTTGGGATCGTGCTTTTCATTCTGCTGGCCGCAGTGCCATCAGGCGAGCCATTGGGGTGGGGGCTCTGACATGCGGGAACTGATCCGCCATCAGGTGCAATCGATTTTCGGTTCGTTTCTGGCCATCCTGTCGCGCGGGATAACCGGCGTGCGGCCAATCTGGAGCGGCACCGGACCGTCGCGCAACCAGCGCATCTATTTTGCCAATCACACGAGCCATGGCGATTTCATCCTGCTTTCCTCCTGTCTCGATCAGGAAGAGCGCGCGCGCACCCGTGCCGTCGCCGGGGCGGATTACTGGCGGGGCAACCGCGTGCGCCAGTTCATGGCCGAAGTTTTGCTGCGCACCGTGCTTGTAGAACGCAACTGGGTGGAACGCACGCAGGACCCGATGGAAGTGATGCTGAAGGCGCTGGCCGATGGCCATTCGCTCATCATCTTCCCCGAAGGCACGCGCAACATGACCGACGAGGCGCTGCTGCGCTTTCGCTCCGGCATCTACAATCTGGCGCTGGCGCGCCCCGATGTGGAACTGGTGCCGTGCTGGATCGAAAACATGTCGCGTGTGCTGCCCAAGGGCGCGATGTTGCCGGTGCCGCTTCTGTGCCGCGTGATCTTTGGCGCGCCGGTCCAGCTTCGCGAGGGCGAGGACCGCAAGGAATTTCTCGCCCGCGCCCGCCAGAGCCTTCTCGATATTCAGCCCCGCAACGGTAAACAACCATGAGCGAAACAACCCGACTGTTCCTTGGCCTCATGGGCGTTCTGACAACGGCAAGCGCCGTTGCCGGTGTTCTTTCTTGGCGCGCGCCGAAGCCGCTTTCCTCAACGCTGGTCAATCTCAATGCCCGCATCAAGGCATGGTGGATCATGGTCGGCGCCATGTGCGTCGCCTTTCTGTTCGGCAAAAGCGGGGTGATCGTGCTGTTTGCGCTGATCTCGTTTGCCGCCTTGCGCGAATATGCGACGCTGACGCAGACGCGGCGCGCCGACCATCGCGTGCTGCTGGGCATGTTCCTGCTGGTTATCCCGGTGCAGTACTATCTGATCTGGATCGACTGGTACGGGCTCTATTCCATCTTCATTCCGGTCTATTGCTTCCTCGCAATGCCCGTCCTGACGGCACTTTCCGGCGATACGTCGCGCTTTCTGGAACGCATCAGCGAGCAGCAATGGGGCATCATGCTGTCTGTCTATTGCATCAGCCATGTGCCCGCGCTGCTGACGCTGGATATTCCCGGCTTCGACGGCAAGAAGCTGCTTTTGATCGCCTTTCTGGTGGCGACCGTGCAGGGCAGCGATGTGCTGCAATATATTTTCGGCAAGCTGTTCGGCAAACATCGCATCGCACCCGCAATATCGCCATCGAAGACCTGGGAAGGCTTTGTCGGCGGGGTCGCGGCGGCATCGCTCATGGGGGCAGGGCTTGCCTGGCTGACGCCGTTTTCGCCGCTTCAGGCAGGCGCGCTTGCCGCAACATCCTGCATCATGGGCTTCTTCGGCGGGCTTGTCGCCTCCGCCATCAAGCGCGACCGCGGCGTGAAGGACTGGGGCCACATGATCGAAGGGCATGGCGGTATGCTCGACCGGGCCGACAGTCTCGTCTTCTCGGCCCCGGTCTTCTTCCACATCGTGCGCTATTTCTGGACCTGAGTGCGGTCACTATTTGTCAGGGCAGCTTCAGGGCGATGAACTGCGAAACCTGACCGGGGCTGAAATTGTTGTCCGAGGCGAGGATGAGCGTTCTCTTGCCATCAATCATCGGCCCGAAAGTGATGGCCTCGATATTGTCGATGTCGAGGCCGAAATCGCCTTCGTTGAGCCCGAGAAGAAGTTTCTTGCCGAGCGGCGTTACCGGCTGATTGGCGAGCGACGGCACGCCCTTCACATTGCTGGCGCCATCGAAGGAGGCGCGGTAAAGCGTGATCCGGTTGCCCACACCCATGGCGAAGGAGCGTTCGACGGTGAGAAGATCGTTTCCATCGGAAACGAATTCCGACATGCCGTTATCGTTCCAGAAGGGCGGCTCAGTCGCCTTGGTGAAGATCGGGTCGGTATCATAGGCATATTCCGCCGTAACATTGCCCGATGCGAGATCGAAGGCGATGATGCGCGAGCGGCTGCCATGGTCGAGCGTCGCCTTGTCCCCGTCCTGTACCAGCGCGTTTTCCGTGCCCGCCAGAAGCGTCTTGCCGTCTGGCGTGATGGTCAGGCTTTCAAAGGAAAGATTATTGCGGATGCCGCGTGTCTTGCCCTCGTCGGGAATATAGGCTTCCGGCAAGGCAAATTCGCGGATGAAGCTGCCATCGGTCTTTGCTTCGCCGACAAACGGTCTGCCGTTCCTGTCGCCCTCGCTTGACCAGTAGATGGTGCCGGTGGCTGCGTTGAAGCGGATGCTTTCGGGGTCCACGTCCTTCAGCGCAAATGGTTTGCCCGCCTTGTCCAGAAGCGTGACGGTTTCCGCAATGTCGAGGCTCTGCACGCCGGAAGCGTCGATAGCGAGCTTCAGCTTGTAGAAGCGTGCAGGCGCGTTTTCCGAGCGGTCGTCGGATATGGCGTAATAGACATCTTCACGCGGGTCGTAGTCGAGGCCGGAAATCCCGCCAAATTCGACGCCGCCGATTTTGAGGCCGGTCGGCAGGGTGAAAGCGCCGATCAGTTCGGGCTTGTGCATTTCCTGCGCGGCGGCGCTGGTTGCAAGGGCGAGAAACAGTGCAACAAAAGGTGCTTTCATGGGGGAGTGCCCGTTCTGTCGAGAAAGGCACCGGATAGTCGTTCTGTTTGACAGGAAGATGAAGGCCGCCGGTCTCAGATCTTGTCGAAACTGCGCGCCGGTTCCTGCCTGTCGATCAGGTGGGAGGGGGCCGCAAATTGCAGCAGCTTGTTCTTGTTCGTGATCTTGATCGCCGAAGCCTGCACCGTGACGCCATGCGAGCCGAGCGTCGCGAAATTGCGCGACAGGTTCTCCGGCGTCATGCCGAGATAGGCGGCAAGCGTGCGTTTTTCATAAGGAATCATCACCACATCGGCGCCATCGTTCAGAAGTGATTCCTTGACGATCCAGTTGGCGAGACGCTGCACGCTGCTGCGCAGCTTCTGCGCCTTCAGTTCCTTCACCAGACGGCGATAGGCGCGCGCGGTTTCAAAAACGATGGCGCGCATGAAGCCGACATCCTCGCTCATCAGGTCGCGCACCAGGCTGGAAGGCACCATCAGCACGCGGGTGGGCGTGAGCGTCTGCGCGGTTTGCAGGCACACATCGTCGTTGAGCACGGCTGCGAGAATGAAGATATCGTCGGCGCGCAATATCTCCAGCGCGGTCTCGCCATCGTCCGATTTGGCCGACATCAGCACAAGCCCGTCGAGGATCGCGAACAGGAAGTCCGCAGGCTCATCCTCCCGGATCAGGGTCGTGCGCGGCGGAAACGATTGCACGAAGCTCGGACGCACCAGCCGCTCGAATGTGGCATCCGCCATGTCCGCGAAAAGCGGCAAGCTTCTCAGGGCGTCGGTTTCCTCTCTCCGCATCGATCCTCACTCTTGGGGTCAAGTTATAGGTCACTAATATAATTGATAAATATCAATCGTGCAATATGCATTAATCAATACTTGCGCCTAATTTGGTCTATTATTGCCCTTAAGTCACGAAAATCTAAATTTCAACTTGAATAGTTCAAAGATATTGATCTTAATCAATGTATTCATCTGACAGTCGACGCATAAGTGCATACGAAACCTCCCAACGGTATTCTATCGGAGTACGCCTATGCAACATGTCGCAGGGGAAAATCCCAAGGCGCAGACGACGGCGCTAGCGATGAGTACGACCGCTTTCACGGTCTGTTTCGCAGTCTGGACCATCTTCGCAATCATCGGCATTGAAATTCGATCCGAGCTTGGCTTGAGCGAAACCCAGTTCGGCCTGCTCGTCGGCACGCCCATCCTGACCGGCTCGCTGATCCGCGTCATTCTGGGCATCTGGTCGGATCGCTACGGCGGTCGTGTCATCTTCACGCTCACAATGCTGGTCTCGGCGGTTGCCACCTGGCTGCTCACCTACGCCACCACCTATCCGCAAATGCTGGTAGCGGCGCTTGGCGTCGGCGTGGCGGGCGGGTCGTTTTCGGTCGGCGTCGCCTATGTCTCGCGCTGGTATCCGCCGGAAAAGCAGGGCGTCGCGCTTGGCATTTTCGGCGCGGGCAATGTCGGCTCGGCGGTGACGAAATTCTTCGCGCCGATGGTCATGGTCGCCTTCGGCTGGCACGCGGTCGCCGAAATCTGGGCGGCCGCGATGGTCGTCATGGCGCTGATCTTCTATTTCACCACGAGCGACGATCCGGTTCTGGTCGAGCGCCGGCGGAAGGGCGAAAAGCCCACCAGCACGCTGATGGAGCTGGAACCGCTGAAGAACGTGCAGGTCTGGCGTTTCTCGCTTTACTATTTCTTCGTATTCGGCGCGTTCGTGGCTCTTGCGCTGTGGCTGCCGCAATATCTGATCCATGTCTATGGCGTCGATATTCGCCTTGCAGGCATCATCGCGGCGTTCTTCTCTGTCCCCGCCAGCCTTTTCCGCGCCTATGGCGGCCATCTTTCGGATGTCTACGGCGCGCGCCGGGTCATGTACTGGACCTTCGCGGTCTCGCTGGTCGCGACCTTCGTTCTGTCCTATCCGCCAACGGATTATGTCATCCAGAGCGATAACGGCCCGCTGGCCTTCCATGCCGAAATGGGCGTGATCGGCTTCACCGTCACCGTCTTCATCCTCGGTTTCTTCATGGCTCTGGGCAAGGCCGCCGTCTTCAAGCACATCCCGGTCTATTATCCCGGCAATGTCGGCTCGGTCGGCGGTCTGGTGGGCATGATCGGCGGTCTCGGCGGCTTCATCCTGCCGATCCTGTTCGGCGTGATCCTTGACCAGACGGGTCTGTGGACAAGCTGCTTCATGCTGCTCTTCGTCATCGTCGCGGTATCGTTCGTGTGGATGCATGTCTCGATCCTCCAGATGGAACGCGCAGCCGAAGGCAAGACGACGGAAGAACTTCCGGCCTTTGCCGAATTCCAGGGACTGCAGAAGGCCGAAGTCAAGCCGGCTAAGGGCGATTCCGTCCTCACCGACTGGCGTCCGGACGATCCGGTCTTCTGGGAAGAGAAGGGTCGCAAGATCGCCAAGCGCAACCTATGGCTTTCGATCCCGGCACTCCTCCTGTCCTTTGCCATCTGGCAGGTCTGGTCCGTGGTGGTGGCGAAGCTGCCGCTGGTGGGCTATCAGTTCACGACCGACCAGCTTTTCTGGCTGGCGGCGCTTCCCGGCATTTCGGGCGCAACCTTCCGCATCTTCTATTCCTTCATGGTGCCGATCTTCGGCGGCCGCCTGTGGACGACGCTGACCACCTGGTCGCTGGTCATTCCGGCCATCGGTATCGGCTATGCGGTGCAGAACCCGAGCACGCCTTACTTCATCTTCCTCCTGCTGGCGCTGTGCTGCGGCTTCGGTGGCGGTAACTTTGCCTCCTCCATGTCCAACATCTCGTTCTTCTTCCCCAAGCACGAGAAGGGCAATGCGGCAGCGCTCAATGCGGGCCTTGGCAATCTCGGCGTCAGCGTCGTGCAGTTCGTGGTGCCGCTGGTCATTACCGCCGGTATCTTCGGCAAGCTCGGCGGCGATCCGGCGATGGTCGCGACCGAAGCGGGCAGCGCACCGCTGTGGCTGCAAAATGCCGGCTTCTTCTTCGTGCCGTTCATCGTCGTCACGGCTTTCGCCAACTGGTTCGGCATGAACGACATCGCGTCGGCCAAGGCTTCGTTTGCCGATCAGGCCGTCATTTTCCGCCGCAGGCACAACTGGATCATGTGCTGGCTCTATACGGGAACCTTCGGCTCGTTCATCGGCTATTCGGCAGGCTTCCCGCTTCTGACCAACATCCTGTTCCCGGAAGTGAATGCGCTTCAGTTCGCCTTCCTCGGGCCTCTCGTCGGCGCGCTGTCGCGGTCGGGTTCGGGCTGGCTGGCGGACAAGTATGGCGGTGGCCGTGTCACCATCTGGGCATTCGTGCTGATGATGGTGGGCGTAGCGGGCGTGCTGTACTTCGTCGGCATCAAGGATCAGCCGAATGCGTTCTGGGGCTTCTTCGCTTCCTTCGTGCTGCTGTTCTTCGCAACCGGCATCGGCAATGCCTCCACCTTCCAGATGATCCCGGCGATCATGTCGAAGGAAATGGTGCGGCTTATGCCCAATGCCACCCCGGAAGAGCGCCGTCACGAAGCGGACAAGGAATCCGCGGCCATCACCGGCTTCACCTCCGCCATTGCTGCCTTCGGCGCGTTCTTCATCCCCAAGGGATATGGCACCTCGATCAGCATGACCGGCGGACCGGAAGCGGCACTGTGGGCCTTCCTGATCTTCTACGTCACCTGCCTCGTCATCACCTGGGGTGTCTACACCCGAAAAGGCGGCCTGCTCTACGACGTGGAGCACCGCAGCAATCCAGCCGCTGCTGCTGCCTAACGAAATAATGTGAGGATAAAATCATGAGTCTGCTCCTCGATCGCCTGAACTTTCTTGCGCGCAAGAATGTCGGCACCTTCTCGGAAGGCCATGGCGTCACCACCAACGAAAACCGCGACTGGGAAGATGCCTATCGCAAGCGCTGGCAGCACGACAAGATCGTGCGCTCCACCCATGGCGTGAACTGCACCGGCTCCTGCTCGTGGAAGGTCTACGTCAAGGGCGGTATCATCACCTGGGAAACCCAACAGACGGACTATCCGCGCACCCGGGCCGATCTTCCGAACCATGAGCCGCGCGGCTGTTCGCGCGGGGCGAGCTATAGCTGGTATGTCTATTCGGCCAACCGCGTGAAATATCCGCTGATCCGCTCGCGCCTGCTGAAGTTGTGGCGCAAGGAACGCGCGCTGAAAACGCCGGTCGGCGCGTGGGCCGCGATCCAGCAGGACCCTGCCAAGCGCGCCGACTATATGAAAGTGCGCGGCCTCGGCGGTTTCGTGCGCGCCACGTGGAGCGAGGTCAACGAGATCATCGCCGCCGCCAATGCCTATACGGCCAAGACTTATGGTCCGGACCGGGTGGTCGGCTTCTCGCCGATCCCGGCCATGTCGATGGTGTCCTATGCGGCGGGCTCGCGTTACCTGTCGCTCTTGGGCGGCGTCTGCATGTCGTTCTATGACTGGTATTGCGACCTGCCGCCGGCCTCGCCCATGACATGGGGCGAACAGACCGACGTGCCGGAATCGGCAGACTGGTACAATGCCGGTTTCCTGATGCTGTGGGGTTCCAACGTGCCGCAGACCCGCACGCCGGATGCGCATTTCTATACGGAAGTGCGCTACAAGGGCACGAAGTCGGTCGTGGTCTCGCCCGACTATTCGGAAGCCGCGAAGTTCGCCGACCTGTGGCTGCATCCAAAGCAAGGCACCGACGCAGCGCTTGCCATGGCGCTCGGCCATGTGATCCTGCGCGAATATCACCTCGACCGGCAGGTGCCGTATTTCGAGGATTATTGCCGCAAATATTCCGACTTCCCCATGCTGGTCATGCTCACGGAGAAGGACGGGCGCTACGTGCCGGATCGCTTCCTGCGCGCATCCGACCTGAAGGACGATCTGGGCGAGGCCAACAATCCCGACTGGAAGACGGTCGCCTTCGACAAGAAATCGGGCACCTATGTTGCGCCGCAGGGCTCGATCGGCTTCCGCTGGGGCGATGACGGCCAGTGGAACCTTGAAGAAAAGGACGGCCGGGGCAAGGATGTGGAACTTGCCAAGAGCTTCATTGAGGCGGGCGCGCACGATGCGGTCGCCGATGTGGCCTTCCCCTATTTCGGCAATCGCGAGCACGATTATTTCGAAGGCACGGACCATGACAGCGTGCTGGTGCGCAAGGTTCCGGCCCGCAAGCTCAAGCTGAAAAAGGGCGAGGTGCTGGTCGCGACCGTGTTCGACCTGTTCGCCGCCAATTACGGCCTCGATCGCGGGCTTGGCGACGAGAACTCCGCCAAGTCCTATGACGAGGGCCTGCCCTATACCCCGGCCTGGGCGGAGAAGATCACGGGCGTCCCGCGCGACCAGATCATTGCGGTCGCCCGCGAATTTGCAACCAACGCCGAAAAGACCAATGGCCGCTCCATGGTCATTCTCGGTGCCGGTCTCAACCACTGGTACCACATGGACATGAACTATCGCGGCATCATCAACATGCTGGTGATGTGCGGTTGTATCGGCCAGTCGGGCGGCGGCTGGAGCCATTATGTGGGGCAGGAAAAGCTGCGTCCGCAGACCGGCTGGACCGCGCTTGCCTTCGCGCTGGACTGGAACCGTCCGCCGCGCCACATGAACTCCACCTCATTCTTCTACGCGCATACCGACCAGTGGCGCTACGAAACCGTGAAGGTGCAGGACATCCTCTCGCCCACCGCTCCGGACGGCGCGTGGGATGGCACGATGATCGACTATAATATCCGGGCCGAGCGCATGGGCTGGCTGCCTTCCGCGCCGCAGCTCCAGACCAACCCGCTGCAGCTTGCCAGGGAGGCCGCCGTATCGGGCAAGGAGCCGAAGGACTTCATCGCCGATGCCTTGAAGAACGGCACCCTCACCATGTCGTGCGAAGACCCGGACCACGAGGCCAATTGGCCGCGCAACATGTTCGTCTGGCGCTCCAACCTGCTCGGTTCGTCGGGCAAGGGGCATGAATATTTCCTGAAGCACCTGCTCGGCACGTCGAATGGCCTGCTTGGCAAGGATCTGGGACAGGAAGGCGCGCAGGAAAGCCGCGAGGCCGTGTGGCACGAGAATGCGCCGGAAGGAAAGCTCGACCTGCTGGTCACGCTCGATTTCCGCATGTCCACGACCTGCGTCTATTCCGATATCGTTCTGCCGACCGCCACCTGGTACGAGAAGAACGATCTCAACACTTCCGACATGCATCCCTTCATCCATCCGCTGTCGAGCGCTGCCGACCCGGCTTGGGAAGCGCGCAGCGACTGGGAAATCTTCAAGGGCATCGCCAAGAAGTTCTCCGAAGTGGCGCCGGAAGTGCTGGGCGTGGAGAAGGACATCGTTCTGGTGCCGACCCTGCACGACACGGCGGGCGAACTGGCGCAGCCGAAGGACGTGCTGGACTGGAAGAAGGGCGAAGTCGAGCCGATCCCCGGCAAGACCATGCCATCGGTCGTGGTTGTGGAGCGCGATTATCCGAACCTCTACAAGCGCTACACTTCCGTCGGGCCGCTCCTCGACAAGCTCGGCAATGGCGGCAAGGGTATTTCGTGGAATACCGAACACGAGGTGGAACTGCTCGGCAAGCTGAACGGCAAGGTCCATGAGCCGGGTGCGACCGAAGGGCGTCCGCGCATCTATACCGATGTGGACGCAACCGAGGTCATCCTGTCGCTCGCGCCGGAAACCAACGGCGAAGTGGCGGTGAAAGCATGGGAAGCGCTGTCGAAGTTCACCGGACGCGACCACACCCATCTGGCCATCCCCAAGGAGGAAGAGAAGATCCGCTATCGCGATATTGTCGCGCAGCCCCGCAAGATCATCTCCTCGCCAACCTGGTCGGGGCTGGAATCCGAGCATGTCTGCTACAATGCGGGCTATACCAATGTGCATGAGCTGATCCCGTGGCGCACGCTGACCGGCCGTCAGCAGCTCTATCAGGACCATCTGTGGATGCGCGCCTTCGGCGAGGGCTTCTGCGTCTATCGCCCGCCGATCGACACCAAGACGGTCAATCCGGCGATCCGCGAGAAGGCGGACGGCCAGCCGCATCTGGTGCTCAATTTCATTACGCCGCACCAGAAATGGGGCATCCACTCCACCTATACGGACAATCTGTTGATGCTGACGCTCAATCGCGGCGGGCCGGTTGTCTGGATTTCGGAGCCGGATGCGGCGAAGGCTGGCATCGTCGATAATGACTGGGTGGAAGTCTATAACGCCAACGGCGCCATCGTTGCCCGTGCGGTCGTTTCCCAGCGCATGAAGGATGGAACCATCTTCATGTATCACGCGCAGGAGAAGATCGTGAACACGCCCGGCTCGCCGCTCACCGGCCAGCGCGGCGGCATTCACAACTCCGTCACCCGCATCATCACCAAGCCGACCCATATGATCGGCGGCTACGCCCACCAGTCCTATGGCTTCAACTATTACGGCACCGTCGGCGCCAACCGCGACGAGTTCGTGGTGGTACGCAAGCTCGACCATGTGGACTGGATGGAAGGGCCGCTTGAAGAAGGCAACCGCAACTCCGCAGTGAAGGAGGCAGCAGAATGAAAATTCGTGCGCAAATTGGAATGGTGCTCAATCTCGACAAGTGCATCGGCTGCCACACCTGCTCCGTGACGTGCAAGAACGTCTGGACCAACCGCGAAGGTGTGGAATATGCCTGGTTCAACAATGTCGAGACCAAGCCCGGCATCGGTTTCCCGAAGGAATGGGAAAACCAGAAGAAGTGGAACGGCGGCTGGGTCCGCAAGAAGAACGGCAAGATCGAGCCGAAGATGGGCGCGAAATGGCGCATCCTCGCCAAGATTTTCGCCAATCCCGACCTGCCGGAAATCGACGACTATTACGAGCCGTTCGACTTCGATTACGGCCATCTGCAAACGGCGGCCGAAAGCCAGACCATGCCGACCGCCCGCCCGCGCTCGCTGATTTCGGGCGAGCGGATGGAAAAGATCGAATGGGGCCCGAACTGGGAAGAAATTCTCGGCGGCGAGTTCGCCAAGCGCTCGAAGGACTATAATTTCGAGGGCGTGGAGAAGGAAATCTACGGCCAGTTCGAAAACACCTTCATGATGTACCTGCCGCGCCTGTGCGAGCACTGCCTCAACCCGACCTGCGTTGCGGCCTGCCCTTCGGGCGCGATCTACAAGCGCGAGGATGACGGCATCGTCCTGATCGATCAGGAAAAGTGCCGCGGCTGGCGCATGTGCGTCTCCGGCTGCCCCTACAAGAAGATCTATTACAACTGGAGTTCCGGCAAGTCCGAGAAGTGTATCTTCTGCTATCCGCGCATCGAATCGGGCCAGCCCACCGTCTGCTCGGAAACCTGCGTTGGCCGCATCCGCTATCTCGGCGTGATGCTCTATGATGCCGACCGCATCTCGGAGGCCGCTTCCACGGCCAATGAACAGGATCTCTATCAGGAACAGCTCAATATCTTCCTCGATCCGAACGATCCTGCCGTGATCGAACAGGCCCGCAAGGACGGCGTGCCGGAAGCCTGGCTGGAAGCGGCCAAGCATTCGCCGGTCTACAAGATGGCGATGGACTGGAAGATCGCCTTCCCGCTCCATCCCGAATACCGCACCTTGCCGATGGTCTGGTACGTGCCGCCGCTTTCGCCGCTGCAATCGGCTGCTGCTGCCGGCAAGCTTGGCATGGACGGCCCGCTGCCGGATGTCCGCTCCATGCGCATCCCGGTCCGCTACCTCGCCAATCTCCTGACCGCAGGCAAGGAAGAGCCGGTCATCTCCGCGCTGGAACGCATGCTCGCCATGCGCGCCTATATGCGCGCCAAGACCGTCGACGGCGTTATCGACGAGGCGATTGCCGACCGCGTCGGCATGAGCGGCGCGATGATCGAGGAAATGTACCACATCATGGCGATCGCCAATTACGAGGACCGCTTCGTCATCCCGACGACGCATCGTGAAATCACCGAGGACGCCTATGACGTGCGCGGCTCCTGCGGCTTCACCTTCGGCAATGGCTGCTCTGGCGGCACGTCGACGGAAGACCTGTTCGGCGCCAAGCGCCAGAAGGTCGTCCAGACGCCAACCGATATTTTCAGGGAGCAGGCGTGATGAACAGGACCCTTAAAATCATATCGCTGCTGCTTTCCTACCCGTCGGCAGAGTTGCAGCTCGGCGGCGAGGAACTGAAAAAAGCGCTGGCCGGGGAAAACCTTTCCCCCGGCATACGCAGGCTTCTCGACAGCCTTGTCGAATATGTCTGCGACTGCGATCTCTATGAGGCACAGGAACGCTATGTGCATCTGTTCGACCGCACGCGATCGCTGTCGCTGCATCTTTTCGAGCATGTGCATGGCGAAAGCCGCGACCGCGGCCAGGCCATGGTTGACCTGATGAAGATGTATGACGACAACGGCTTTGTGGTGGATGCCAAGGAACTGCCGGACTATCTGCCGCTGTTCCTCGAATTCCTGTCGACGCGCTCGCCAGAGGAAATTCACGATCTCCTCACCCAGACCGGCCATATCACGGCGGCCATCGGCGAGCGTCTGCGCAAGCGCCATTCGCCCTATGCCAATGCCTTTGCGGCCCTGCTTCATGTCGCCAATGCCAAGCCGGACAAGAACCTCGTCGGAGAGTTGCTTCGGCAAGAGGAAGACGACCCGAACGACCTCGCCGCGCTCGACCGCATCTGGGAAGAAGAAGCGGTGACGTTCGGCGGCAATGCGGGCGAAAACTCCTGCGGCCCGGACCGGCTGCGCATGCAGATGCGTGCCGCACAGCGCAAGCCCGGCGCCCCGTCCAACCCTTCACATCTATAGGAGACGGAAAATGGCTTACCTCCATACGTTTCTTTTCGGCATCTATCCCTACATCGCATTGAGCGTGCTCGTTCTCGGCTCGATCTTCCGCTACGACCGCGAGCCTTACACATGGCGCTCGGGCTCAAGCCAGCTCTTGCGGCGCAGGCAGCTCATGTGGGGTTCGGTTCTGTTTCATCTTGGCGTTCTGTTCATCTTCGCCGGTCATTTCGTCGGCTTGCTGACGCCGATCTGGGTCTTCGACACGCTTGGCGTCAGCCATGAGGCAAAGCAGATTCTCGCGGTCGTCGCGGGCGGCATCGCCGGTGTGATGGCAATCATCGGCGCCACCATGCTGGTGCATCGCCGCCTGTTCGATCCGCGCGTGCGCGCATCGTCAAGGCCGACCGACACGCTGATCATCATGCTGTTGTGGGTACAGCTTCTGCTGGGCCTCGGCACCATTCCGGTCTCGCTGCAACATTTGGACGGCGGTGAAATGGTCACATTCATGAACTGGGCGCAGGGCATCTTCACCTTCAACCCGGCTGCCTCGAGCTACATCACCGATGCATCGTTTGTCTTCAAGATGCATATCTTCCTCGGGCTGACCATCTTCCTCCTGTTCCCGTTCACGCGTCTGGTGCATATGCTGAGCGCGCCGGTGCGCTATATCTGGCGTCCGGGCTATCAGGTCGTGCGCGAGCGCAATCATGGAGCGCCTGTGCGCGTCCCTGCGGAGTAAGGCTGATGGTAACGCTTTTCGACCGCAAACAGCCCGCTGCCGGGCAGCACAGTCACCCGACCGGCTACACCACCTATCAGGAGCCGGATACGCGGGTGCCGCCAAAGCCGCGCCCGGTCTTTGATGCGGTGTCCGTCAATGGCGTGGCGATCAACGAAACCGACATTCTGACGGAGGCGCAAAACCATCCGTCGGACAATCCGGGCGCAGCATTGCTTGCTGCCGCCCGCGCGCTGGCGGTGCGGGAATTGCTTTTGCAGCGCGCAAGGGAAGCGGGCATCGTCCCCGAGCGCGAGAAGGACGCCGAAGGCCGCAGCGAGACCGATGAGGATGCGCTTGTGCGCATGGTGATCGAACGGGAAGTGGAAGTGCCTTCCGCCACGCGGGAGGAAGCTTTCCGCTTTTACGAAAACAACCGCCACCGCTTCACCAGCGCGCCCATTCTGGAGGCGAGCCATATATTGATCGCCGCCGATCCAGCCGACAGCCAGGCCCGCGAAAAGGCTCGCACGACCGCATCGCGTCTGGCGGCTTCGGTGATTGCCGAGCCGGCCACGTTCGCTTCGGTCGCGCATGAATATTCGTCCTGTCCTTCAGGCGCGCAAGGCGGCAATCTCGGCCAGCTCACGCGCGGCAGCACGGTGCCCGAATTTGAAAGGGCGCTGGAGCGGATGGTCCCCGGCGAAATCACCGTTGCCCCCATTGAAAGCCGCTTCGGTTTTCATATCGTGCGGCTTGACCGCCGCATGGAGGGGGAGGAACTGCCGTTCGACTATGTGGCCGACCGCATTGCCGGCTGGCTGGAAGCCTCCACATGGTCCAAGGCCGTGTCGCAATATATCGCGATCCTCGCAGCCGATGCCGACATTACCGGCATTGATCTCCTGTCGAATGAAGGAGCGGGGGCATGAGCCGCGAACCGATGCTCGCCGCCATCCGGGTTGCGAAGGACGTGCCGGTGGACCAGCTTCTGGCGAGCGTGGCGCAGCGGGCGAGGCAGGCGGGCCTGCGCGTGGCGGGCTTTCTCCAGCACCGTGAAACCGGCGGCGAGGAATGCTGCCGCGATATCGAGATCGAGCATATCGGCACCGGCGTCATCCAGATTATTTCGCAGCCGCTCGGTTCCGGGTCGAGGGGATGCCGTCTTGATCCGGCGGCGCTTGCCGATGTGGCAGGCTCGCTTATGGCCGAACTCGATGGCGGCGCCGATATGCTGATCCTCAACCGCTTCGGCAAGGGCGAGACGGAAGGGCACGGTTTGCGATCCGTCATTGAAAGGGCCTATGCGCGGCGGGTTCCTGTGCTGACCGTAGTGCGCGAGACCTATGTGGAGGGCTGGAACGACTTTGCCGGGGATTGCGGTGTTCTTCTGGCCCCGGACAGCAAGGCCGTACTCGGCTGGTTCGACCGCGTGACGGAAGCACGGCGATTGCCGGAAGCCGTCTGAGAGCCAGCCCTACAAGTCCAGCTGGTCGCGGCGGTCTTCGGCAATCAGCTTGCGGATCTGATAGACGATCTGGTCGCCATGCGCCTTGCCAAGCAGGTCGGCGGTGTCGACGTCGCGCTCTTCGATGGCGCGGATCATGTCCTCATGTTCGGTGACATAACGCTCCGGCAGGCGGTCGGCAAAAGACTGGTAATAGAGACGCAGCAGCCTGCGCCCTTCATCAAGAAGCCTCGAAAAGAATGTGGTGTAGAACGGGTTGCGGCCCGCTTCGGCAATGGCTGCATGAAAGTCGCGGTTTGTCGCGATCATTTCCAGCGCGTTCTGTGAGCGGACGGCGCGGGCAAAAGCTTCCTGATGCGCCCGGATATTCTCAAGGTCCTTATCGGTCCGGTTGCGCGCGGCAAGCCGCGTCGTCACGCGGTACATCAGCGTCACCGCGTCGAAAAAGGCGGGCAGGCTCAGGAAGTCGATATTGGAAACAACTGTCGAGCGGTTGGGCAGTGTAGTCACGAAGCCGTCGCTCGCAAGCCGCACCAGCGCCTCGCGGATCGGCGTGCGCGACATGGAAAAGCGCTCGGCCAGCTGGTTTTCATCGATGGGGCTGCCCGGCGCGAGCGAAAGGTCGATGATCTCGTCGCGCAGCACGTCGTAAACCAGCTTGACGCCCGAACCCTTCTTCCGGTCGGCTGTCTGGCTTGCGTCGTCTTTGTCCATGTCCTGCCTGTCCTTTTTCGGTGTGCGGTGCAGCGCATGTCTTCAGCACCGCAGACCCTAAACACCAGTTTAAATCCCGCTGGTCAAGCAATCCTATCCTCAATTGAAATTTTGGTCGACAAGAAAAATACAAAGTGTATATTTGATTTCAATACAAGGTTTGGCAGACCGATTGTAGATCCAGCTCGCGTGAAAACGCTCAAGGAAAAACGTCCAAGGAACGACGCTATGACCTCTAACATTTTCTCCGGTTGCATTCCGGCCCTCATGACCCCCTGCAAGCCCGACCGCACGCCGGATTTCGATGCGCTGGTCCGCAAGGGCAAGGAACTGATCGCGAAGGGCATGTCTGCGGTTGTCTATTGCGGTTCAATGGGTGACTGGCCGCTCCTCTCGGACGAGGACCGCATGGCAGGCGTCGAGGCGCTGGCCAAGGCTGGCGTGCCCGTCGTCGTCGGCACCGGCGCGGTCAATACCAAGATCGCCGCCGCCCATGCCGCCCACGCCCAGAAAGTCGGCGCGAAGGGCCTGATGGTCATTCCGCGCGTTCTGTCACGCGGATCGTCGATCACGGCGCAGAAAGCGCATTTCAAGGCGATCCTGTCGGCTGCTCCAGATCTGCCTGCCGTGATCTACAACAGCCCTTATTACGGTTTTGCCACCCGCGCCGACCTCTTCTTCGCGCTGCGCGCAGAACATCCGAACCTGATCGGCTTCAAGGAGTTCGGCGGCGCGGAAGCCATGCGCTATGCCGCTGAAAACATCACCAGCGCCGATGACAATGTGACCCTGATGGTTGGCGTCGATACCGGCGTTTTCCACGGCTTCGTCAATTGCGGCGCTACCGGCGCAATCACCGGCATCGGCAATGTGCTGCCAAAGGAAGTGCAGCATCTGGTTGCCTTGTCTAAGGCGGCGGCGGCAGGCGATGTCGAGGCGCGCAAGCTGGCGCTGGAACTGGAAGCCGCGCTCAACGTCCTCTCGTCCTTCGATGAAGGTCCGGACCTCGTTCTCTTCTACAAGCACATGATGGTCCTGACCGGAAATCCGGAATACGAGCTGCATTTCAACGAGACGGACAAGTTGTCCGATAGCCAGCGCGGCTATTGCGAAGCGCAGCTCAAGCTGTTCCAGGACTGGTATGCCGGCTGGATCAAGCAGGGCGGCGCGGCAGCGAAATACGCCGCCTGAGATCAGGACAGGCCATGAAAAAGGCGCCGGGTTTCGGCGCCTTTTTGTTTGGTCAGGACACTGCGTCCAGCCCTTGTTCCTTCAGCTTATCCAGAAGCGCCATTTCAGCGGCGGTAAGCGTGATGCCCTTGCTGAGTGAATCGCGACGGGCGGCAAAGCGGCGCTGCGAGGGCAGGCGCGCGCCCTGTCCGGCAATCGCCTCGATCAGCATCTCGCCGCGTTCCTGCGGATTGCCGCGACCGCCCGCCATGCGGGCCGGATCGAAGGCGATGATGAGTTCGCCATGGCGCGGCGCAAGCGTCGTCGTGCCCAGAAATTCGAGCGCTTCGGGGCTGGTGAAATCGCCGATCATCGCTCCGGCCAGAAGTTCGATCATCGTGGAAATGGCCGATCCCTTGTGCTCGCCGAATGGCAGCATCGCGCCTGCAAGGGCCGCTTCCGGGTCGGTCGTGGGCTTGCCGTCCGCATCGACGGCCCAGCCTTCGGGCAGTTGCTTTCCGGCGCGCCGATAGAGCTCCAATTCGCCGCGCGCGGCAACGCTGGTGGCAAAATCGAACACGTAAGGGTAGTCGCCAGGGCGGGGCCAGCCGAAGGCGAAGGGATTGGTGCCGAGAAGCGGCTTGGTTCCGCCTGCGGGCGCGACGGTGGCATAGCTCGGGCACATGGCGATTGCCGCAAGGCCCTGTTCGGCCAGCACCTCGACTTCCGGCCACAGGGCGGCGAAATGGGTGCAATCATTGATGGCAAGCACGGCGACGCCAAGCTTGCGCGCCTTTTCGACAAGGGCAGGGGCGCCGCGTTCGAAGGCCAGATTTGCAAAACCGCCCTTGGCATCCACACGAACGACGGCGCTGTCGTCGGTCGTGACGACCGGTTCGGCATCGGCGACCACCTTGCCGCTTTTCAGCGTGCGCAGACAGCCCTCGATGCGATAGACACCATGGGATTTGCAGCCGTCGCGCTCGCCCGCCACGATCGTCTTGGCGATGGCTGCGGCATGGTCGGCGCTGAAACCCGCCTTGTTCAGGATTTCCCGCACAAGCCCGGCGAGTTCATCTGTCGAAATCGAAATGGTGTCGCTCATTCTGTCATTCCTTGCGGCGAATAGTGTTCCCTGAAATGCATACAAGATGCATGCAGGATTGTCATGCCGGGGTGGTGCTTGAAACTGCGGCAAAAGGGCTGAAGCCATGCACATGATGCGATGGCCGGGCGCGGAAAATCAACCGGCTATTCCGGTTGAAATTTGAGCGTCCTTATCATGAATAACTGGACCTGTTTGATTCAGATCAAAGAGATCGGGAGGCCGCGGGTCTACATGCCTTACATGGCGTGCTGGGGGCCGAGACGGCGGGCGCGCCAATCGATGGAGATCAGGACGAAAATGCGTAACCTCGCGATCAAATTTGCTGCTGCAGGCATCCTCGCCGTGCTGGCGGCTCCCGCTCTTGCCGAAAATATCGAAGTCAAAATGCTCAACAAGGGCGCCGAGGGCGCCATGGTTTTCGAGCCCGCCTATATAAAGGCAAATCCCGGCGACACGATCACCTTCATGCCGGTGGACAAGGGGCACAATGTCGAATCCATGAAGGACATGATCCCCGAAGGCGCGGAGAAGTTCAAAAGCAAGATCAACGAGAATTATGTGCTGACGGTTACCGTGCCCGGCGCATATCTGGTAAAGTGCACCCCGCATTATGCGATGGGCATGATCGCGCTGATCGCAGTGGGTGACGACCCCGCCAATCTCGACCAGATCGTTTCGGCCAAGAAGCCGAAGATCGTCCAGAAGCGGCTGGAAGACATCATCGCCAGCGCCAAGTAGTACGAAACTCGATGAGCCGAACTTGAACCGGCTGCATGACGAGGACATCATGACCAGACAATCAGGCCTGCAGGCAGTACCTGCTGCGATGCCATCCGATCAAAAAGGTATGCCGCGCGGACTGAAGATGACTGGCCCCGTTCTCCTCAGCTATGGCTTCCGCCCATTCTTTCTGGGCGGAGCCATATGGGCCGTTCTGGCCATGCTTTTGTGGATATTGTCGCTGACGCTCGGAATGCCGTTGGGCGGCTCCTATGGCGGGCTGAACTGGCACGCCCATGAAATGGTGTTCGGTTTCTCCTCCGCAGTGCTCGCGGGGTTTCTGCTGACGGCCATTCCGAACTGGACCGGCGGCCTGCCGGTGTCGGGAACGCCGCTCGCCATCCTGTTCGGCCTGTGGCTTGCCGGACGGCTCGTCTTTCTGGAACCTGACCTTATAGATGCGCGGTTCGCCGTTGCGGTTGAAAGCCTGTTCCTGCCGATGCTGCTTTTCATCTGCGCGCGCGAGATCGTCGCCGGACGCCAATGGAAAAACCTCAAGGCGGTGACCGGCGTGGCGACGGTTATGGTCGCCAATCTCGTCTTTCATTATCTGATCCTGACCGAGGGCGACGTTGCCTTGGCCAACCGCATTGGGGTCAGCGCCTATGTCCTGCTGGTCATGGTGATCGGCGGGCGCATCGTGCCAAGCTTCACCCGCAATTGGCTCAACAAGATGGGAAAGACGCGCTTTCCGGTGCCGTTCAACCGTTATGACGGGGTGTGCATTCTTGTCGGCGTGGCGGCCTGCATCGGCTGGATCGTCGCTCCCGACCTGACGATAACCGCCATTGTGGCATGGGTTGCGGCGCTGTTTCATATTGTGCGGCTTTATCGCTGGCGGGGATGGTCGGTCACGCGCGAAAAGCTCCTGCTTGTCCTCCATATCGCCTATGCGTTCATCCCGCTCGGTTTCATCGCCATCGGCCTTTCGGCCATCGATCGCCTCAACCCTTATTCGGCCTTGCATGTGACCACGGTCGGCGCGATGGGCTGCATGATGCTGGCCGTCATGACGCGGGCGACACGCGGCCATACCGGGCGCGAACTGACGGCATCCCCTGTCACGCAGGTCGCATATGCTTGCCTCGTCGCGGCGACGCTGGTCCGCCCGCTGGCGGAAATCATGCCGAATTTCTTCCACACCATCCTTGCCGCATCGGCCTTGCTCTGGATGGGCGCTTTCGGGCTTTACGTTGTGGAATACGGTCCGATGCTGTTGCGGGAACGCCGCCAGCGCATGGCCAGCGCGTAAGCAATTCATTTCCACGCTCGATTATGGAGCAGTTCGTGGTCGTCCACGAACTGCTTTCTGGCGTTTTGACGGGTGAGTCGCGGCGCGGAAGCTGCAATTTGTGCCCTTCAGCAGCCCTCGAACAGGGGTGTCGAAAGAAAAATCACACTCAAGATCACATTTAAATCGTTATAATGTTATGACCGTATTGTTATGCTTTTGAAACGGTGTTACCGGAATTGGTGCCTGGGAGGCTGGTCCTGAAAGGGCCGCCAAATCTCGGACAGTGCGAGCGCAATGCGCCCGAACTTTGTTGTTTTTACGCATATCGGCACCGGAACCCGGGTTTCGTTTTGCCGGAAATGCCTCGAGACTTTGCATTTGGCAAGGAGGTTGCCGCCGATGAATTTCGCCCCGCCCGTATCAGATATGCTGCAACTCGCCAACTGCATTCGCGCTCTCTCTATCGATGCCGTCGATGCCGCCAATTCCGGCCATCCGGGAATGCCGCTCGGCATGGCGGACGCCGCAGCCGTTCTGTTCTCGAAGCATCTGAAATTCGATGCTTCGGCACCCAACTGGGCGGATCGCGACCGTTTCGTGCTTTCCAACGGCCATGGCTCGATGCTGCTTTACAGCGCGCTTTATCTTGCAGGCTACAAGGACGTATCCATCGATGAGTTGAAGAACTTCCGCCAATGGGGTTCCAAGACCGCCGGTCACCCTGAATATGGCCACACCGAAGGCGTCGAGCTGACGACCGGGCCGCTCGGTCAGGGGCTTGCAAGCTCGGTCGGCATGGCAATCGCCGAACGCGCACTTGCCGACCAGTTCGGCAAGGATATTGTCGATCATCGCACCTATGTTTTCTGCGGCGACGGCTGCCTGATGGAAGGCGTGGGACAGGAAGCGATCTCGCTTGCCGGTCATCTTCGCCTCGGCAAGCTGATCGTGCTTTACGATGACAATGGCATCACCATCGACGGCAGCACGGAAATCGCCTTCACCGACGATATTCCGGCCAAGTTCAAGGCTTGCGGCTGGAATGTCGAAAAGGTCGACGGTCACGATCACGACGCCATCGATGCCGCGCTGACACGGGCCAAGGCGCAAACAGACCGCCCGACGCTGATCGCGCTCAAGACCGTCATCGGCTATGGTTCGCCCAACCGCGCCGGTACCAGCGGCGTTCATGGCGCGCCGCTCGGTGCCGCTGAAAATGCCGCCACCAAGGCCGCGCTCGGCTGGACGGCGGAAGCCTTTGAAATTCCCGCTCCCTTGCTCAATGCATGGCGTGAAGCCGGTGCGCGCGGCGCGTCCGAACGCGAAGCCTGGCAGAAGCGCGTCAATGCGCTGCCTGCAACCGAACGCGCCGAATTCGACCGCCGTATCGCTGGCGTTTTGCCGGAAGGCTTTGCGGCGGCTGTCGCAGACGCCAGGCAGCGCCTTCTCGACAAGCCGCAGAATGTCGCGACCCGCAAGGCAAGCCAGATCGCGCTTGAAAGCCTGACGGCGGCGCTCCCGGAAATGATCGGCGGTTCGGCTGACCTTACCCACTCGAACCTCACCCGCGTTCCGGCTGTCGACAGCGATTTCACGCCGGAAAAGAGCGGCCGTTATGTCAGCTACGGCGTGCGTGAGTTCGCAATGGGCGCGGCCATGAACGGCATTGCGGTCCATGGCGGTTTCATTCCTTACGGCGGCACCTTCATGGTGTTTTCCGATTATGCCCGCAACGCCATCCGCCTTTCGGCGCTGATGGGCGTGCGCGTCATCCATGTGCTGACGCATGACTCCATCGGCCTTGGTGAAGACGGCCCGACCCACCAGCCGGTCGAACATCTGGCGAGCCTGCGCGCCATGCCGAACCTGCATGTGTTCCGCCCGGCAGATACGATTGAAACGCTGGAATGCTGGGCTGTTGCGGTTTCCGATCCGCACACGCCTTCGGTGCTGGCCCTGTCGCGCCAGAACGTGCCGCAGCTTCGCACCGACAATGGCGAGAACCTTTCCGCACGCGGCGCCTATGTGCTGCGCGAAGCGAAGGGCGAGCGCCAGATCACGCTGCTTGCCACCGGCACGGAAGTCTCGCTTGCGGTGAAGGCTGCCGAAAAGCTTGCGGAGGAAGGCATTGCAACCGCAGTCGTCTCCATGCCGAGCTGGGATCTCTTTGAAAAGCAGGACAAGGAATACCGCAAGGGTGTTCTGGGCGATGCGCCGCGCATCGCCGTGGAAGCCGCAGGCAAGTTCGGCTGGACGCGTTATGTCGACAGCGAAGACGATGTTATCGGCATGGATGGTTTCGGCGCTTCGGCCCCTGCCGAAGTGCTCTATGAGAAATTCGGCATCACGGCGGAGGCGATTGTCGCCCGCGCAAAATTCTTGCTGGAGCAGGGCAAATGACGATGGCTGGCAATTTTTCTCCGCTGGTGCTGGTCGGCGATAGCGACCGTGTGGAAGCAGAAGCGGTCGGCGCCTATCTGGACAATTGGGCTGGCAAGGACGCTTTGCGCCTTGCGACCGCCGATGCGATCAAGGCTATTCTGGCTGGCGCGACGCGGCTTGCCGGTCGCATCGCCCGTGGCTCGCTTCCCGGCGATCCGGGCAAGCTCGTCGGCGTCAACAGCGATCAGGACCAGCAGAAATGCATCGATGTCGGTTCGCACAACCTGTTCGTCGAGCTGCTGATTGCGGCGGGTGCCGCCTCCGTTCTTTCGGAAGAAGCCGATCTTCCGGTCGCCGGTAAGGCCGATGGGCTGATTGCCGTCGCCATCGATCCGCTCGACGGTTCGGGCAATGTGGGCCTTGGCGCGCCGCTTGGCACGATCTTCTCGATCTTCCCCGCCGATGTGGAAGAGCCGTTTTTGCAGCCCGGCAACCGCCAGATCGCCGCCGGTTATGTGTCTTACGGCAATTCGGTCGATCTCGGCTTTTCGGTCGGCGAGGGCGTGATCTTCGCGACCTTCGATCCGGCAAGCGGGATTTTCCATATCACGCGCCGCAATGTGACCTTGCCGGAACGCACGTCCGACCTGGCGTTCAATGCATCCGTTTATCGCCACCTGTCCCCCGGGATGAAGGCCTATGTGGATGATGCCTATAACGGCAAGGATGGCCCGCGCGGGCGTAACTTCAACATGCGCTGGCTTGGTGCGGCGGTTGGCGACATGCACCGCATCATGCAGCGCGGCGGGCTGTTTTTCTATGTGAACGACAGCCGCCCCGGCTACGAGAAGGGCCGCCTGCGGCTCGTCTACGAAGCCAATCCGATTGCTTTCCTCGCCCGGGAGGCGGGAGGCAAGGCGACCAATGGTGCAATGCCCATCCTCGATATCGTGCCGCAAACCTATCACGAGCGCAGCGCGCTGGTGTTCGGTGTGGCCGAAGAGGTGGATATCCTCGGCGAATATTTCGCGAAATAGTCTGATAGTGGGAATTCAAGGGAGTCTGGAAAATGGCGCGCATTACGCTGCGGCAATTGCTCGATCACGCCGCTGAAAAGGGTTACGGCGTACCGGCATTCAACATCAACAACATGGAACAGGCGCTGGCCATCATGGAAGCGGCGGATGCCGTCGATGCGCCGGTGATCCTGCAGGCTTCGCGCGGCGCGCGCGCCTATGCCAATGACATCATGCTCCGCCACATGATGGACGCGGTCACGGAAATCTATCCGCATATCCCCGTCTGCGTTCACCTCGACCATGGCAACGAAGCCGCCACCTGCATGACCGCCATTCAGGCAGGCTTCACCTCCGTCATGATGGACGGCTCGCTCAAGGCCGACGGCAAGACCCCCGCCGATTGGGACTATAACGTCTCGGTCACGCGTCAGGTCAGCGAGATGTCGCATCTGGGCGGCATTTCGGTGGAAGGCGAGCTCGGCGTTCTGGGCTCGCTCGAAACCGGCATGGGCGATGCCGAAGACGGCCACGGCGCGGAAGGCGTGCTGTCGCACGACCAGCTTCTGACCGATCCGGACGAAGCCGTAAAGTTCGTGCGCGAAACAAAGGTGGATGCGCTGGCAATCGCCATGGGCACCTCGCATGGCGCCTACAAGTTCAGCCGCAAGCCGGACGGTTCGGTTCTCGCCATGCATGTGATCGAGGAAATCCATCGCAAGCTGCCGAACACGCACCTTGTCATGCACGGTTCGTCTTCCGTGCCGGAAGAATTGCAGGAAATCATCAACAAGTATGGCGGCAAGATGAAGCCGACCTGGGGCGTGCCGGTCGAGGAAATCCAGCGCGGCATCAAGCACGGCGTGCGCAAGATCAATATCGACACGGATAACCGCATGGCGCTGACTGGCCAGATCCGCCGCGTCCTGCAGGAAGACCCGAGCGAGTTCGATCCGCGCAAGTATCTCAAGCCCGCAATGGCTGCCATGACCAAGCTCTGCAAGGAGCGTTTCGAGCAGTTCGGCACCGCCGGTCATGCGGCTTCCATCCGCCCGATCCCGCTTTCCGACATGGCAAAGCGCTATCGCGATGGCTCGCTGGACCCGAAGTTCAGCTAAATTTTGCTGTTACGACAATAGAAAAGCGGAGGGGAAACCTTCCGCTTTTCTGTTTTCAAGAGACTGAATAATCAGGCCTTGTTGTACTTCGCGTCAACTTCGTTGATCGCGTTGACATTGCCAGCCGAACGGCCGTTTTCGTCAAAGGTCTGCGCGAGGAAGGCGTCGGCGATGGTCTTGGCCACTTCCGAGCCGATGACGCGGGCGCCCATGGTGATGATCTGGGCATTGTTGGAAAGCGCTGCGCGCTCTGCCGAATAGGTGTCGTGCGTGAGTGCAGCCCGGATGCCCGGAACCTTGTTGGCGGCAATGCACACGCCGATGCCGGTGCCGCAAACGAGGATGGCGCGGTCATAGGTGCCGTCGAGAACCGCGGAAGCCACACGGTCGGAAAGATTGGCGTAGAATGCATCCGCGCCAGCATCCGTGCGCGAGATTTCCGAAACCTCGAAACGGTCCTTGAGATAGTCGGCGAGAATCTTGGCCAGACCTTCGCCGGCGCTGTCGCCTGCAACTGCTACTTTCATGATGTTACTCCTTAATTGGATGCGATTTTCCTGGCGCACTTGTCCAGAATGTCGAGATAGCCTTCCACGTTCCACGCCGAACGGCCGATGAACAGGCCGTCGATATGCGGGCAGGCAATGAGTTCCTCGCAATTGCCGGGATTGACCGAGCCGCCATAAAGGCAGGGCACGCGGCGTCCGAGCACGCTTTCGGCAACCGCAATGATTTCCGCCTGACGCGCATCGGCGTAATCGGCGGAAGCCGGGATGCCATTCTCGCCAATGGCCCAGACCGGCTCATAGGCGAACAGGATTTCAGCCTTTTTCTGGTCGTCGGAAAGCTTGGCAAGGGCGCCGCGCACTTCTTCTTCCAGCACTTCAGCCGCGCGCCCGCTTTCGCGGTCTTCCAGCGTTTCGCCGATGCAGATGAGCGGGATCAGGCCGTGGCGCACAGCGGCTTCCACTTTCAGGCCAACCGTTTCGTTGGTTTCGCCGAAATGCTCGCGGCGCTCCGAGTGACCAAGCTCAACAATGTCGAGATTGCAGTCCTTCAGCATCAGCGGCGAAATTTCGCCGGTCCATGCGCCCTGATCGGCCCAGTGCATGTTCTGCGCGCCGACCTTGACGGAGGTGCCGGACAGGATTTCCTTCACTTCGCGAACGGCGGTGAACGGTGGAATGACAAAGCGCTGGATATCGGCGGAACGACCGCCATCGGCAGCTTTCAGCGCTTCCGCGAAGACGCGGGCCTCGGCCAGCGTCTTGTTCATTTTCCAACTCGTTCCAACCCAGAATTTGGTCATGCGTAACTGTTCCTAGTCTGCTGCTATTGTCAGTCTGATCCCGGCCTGCTCCAGCTCGGCCAGAACGGTCGCGCCGGGAGAGGCGTCGGTGATGATCGCGTCGAAATCCGACAGGTTTGCCATGACGTGGAGGGCAGGGCGCCCGAACCGCTGGTGGTTGACCAGAAGGCAGGTGCGGGCGGCGGATGCCGTCATGGCGCGCTTGGTGCGCACCACGTTTTCGTCCATGTGATAGACAAGCTGCCCGTTGACGGCGGGCGACGAAATAAAGGCGATGTCGGCACTCAAATGCGACAGCGCTTCTTCCGTCAGAATGCCGAAAAAGGCGTTGAACTTGGCTGAATAGGTTCCGCCGAGCGCAATCAGGTTGATCCCGTTCTCGCCCTTCAGTTCATCGACGATGACGGCATTGTTGGTGATGACCGTCAGCGGGCGCTTTTCCAGCAGCATGCCGCCAAGAACCGCCGCCATGGAACCGTCATTGACCATCACGGTCATGCCGGGCTCCACCAGTTCCAGCGCAGCGCGGGCCATCTTCTGCTTGGCTTCGCCGTCCTGCCGCTCGCGGAAGCGGAAATCGCTCTCGAACTGGGTGCCGGTATCGATGGTCGCGCCGCCCCGCACCTTGCGCAGCACGCCGGAATGTTCCAGCGAATCCAGATCGCGGTGGATCGTCATCTTGGAAACGGCAAACCGATCCGCCAGATCGTCGAGATCGACGGCCTGATTTTCGATGAGAAGGTTTATGATCGCCTGTCGTCTGTCGTCGCGCTTCACGCTGTTTCCGATCTATTGGGCGGAACATTTATCGCATGAAGTTAGATCACAAAATCACAAAAAAATCCACGAGAAAAATGTGATTTTGTTATTTTCCGTTCGGTTGCTGGACAAGGGCCTTTGCCGTGCGCTCATCGGTGATGAGGCCGTAAAGCCGCCCGCTTTTCAGCACGGCGCGAATGGCGTCAGCCTTGGCGATGCCGCCCGCAAGTCCGATGATTCGGCTCATATCGGCATTTTCCACCGAGGCGGCGATGGTCCGGGCGGTAAGCGCGGTTTCGAGGCGCTGGCCGTTTGCGTCAAAGAAATGTCCGAGCATTTCGCCAACGCCGCCGAGGGTGGCGATCTCCTCGACTTCGCTCAATTCTATCATGCCGGATGTGACGAGCTGCGCCTGCGCATCCACCGTGCCGATGCCGACGATCTTCAGTTCGGCGCGGCAACCCATGTCGAAAACCGTGGTGACGCCGCGCTGGGCAAGCAGCACCTCGCGGTCTTCCGCCGTGTTGGCGAAAAAGGGAACCGGCATCACATAAGCGGGCATTCCGGTTTTTTCCGCGATGCGGTGCATCACGTCATGCGGGTTGGCTGCGAAATTGCGCGTCAGGCCACCGAGCAGCGAGACGAAACGCACATTGCTGGCCGCGACACGCGGCATATAGCTGACGGCGGCAGACAGCGTGCGGCCATGGCCGATACCGATGACTTCATGATCGCCATGCTCGATCTCGCGGCGCAGAAAATCCGCGCCCGCATGGCCGAGGACCATGAGCGGCAGGCCTTCCTCGCCAATGTCGGGCGCAACCTCGCAATAGTCGAGGCCATACATGTCGGCGAGACGATTTTCGAGGTCGATGCATTCAGTAATGTCGCCATCGATGCTCACCTTCACCGCGCCGTCGGCAACGGCCTTGGCAATCAGGCGATGCGCCTTCACCGATGGCAGGCCGAGCCGCTTGGCAACGGCTGACTGGGTCATGCCGCCCACGAAGTGAAGCCAGGCGGCGCGCAGCGCCAGTGAATCGTCAGCATCTGCCATTGAAAGCGGTCCGGTTCCTTAAATTGTCTATATCTTCAAGTCCTTAGCGCCGGTGTCAATGTGGGGAGCCCAGAAAGCCACACTTTCCGCAATCTGCGGAATGACTTCACGGTCGTTCGGCTCGCGTTCCTTGAAGGAAAGTTCGAGGCAGATTTCATTATCCACCGCGCCGCCTTCGGCAAAGGCTTTCAGGAGCGGTTCCGGCTGGATGCGGCCCTTGGCGTTGAACGCGGCGGTGAACGGGCGATGCCCACCCTTGTCCATCAGGCTCTGCTTGATATGGATGATGGGCGAGACCTTCGGCACGGCCCGCGCCCAGGCATATGGGTCGTAGTCGTCCGGGTTGGACGAGGTGACGTCGCCATGGTCGATGTCGGCCATCATCCACATGGGGATCGCCATGTCGGCGGCGGTCAGGCGATCCTGAAGCTTCATGCATTCGGCGATCGTCTCGCCGAACTCGCGCCCGATGCTCATCGGCTCCCAGAACACATAGTCGAGACCAGCACCGGCGGCATGTTCGGCCACTTCCGCCCAGCAGTCGATGGCGATCTTGATCAGCTCTTCGCGGCGCGCCGGATCGTCGAAATCCTTATAGGTGAAGATCGCGAACTGCGTGCCGACCGACTTGCCGCCGAGATCACCGATAATGTCGGCAAAGGTCTTGAACCAGTCGACATAATAGCGGCGCACGTCTGCATCCGGATGGCCGAAATGATTGAGGCGACCATAGGGGCCGGTCATGCCCGAAGTGACGCGAACGCCGGTGCGCTGCAAGGCCTTGTCCATGTCGCGGGTGAGGCGGCGGATGGTCGAAGCCTGCCAGCTCGGATTGATGAATTCATGCGTAAGCTGGAGGTCGCGCAGGCGCAGGTCGCGGGCAACCGTTTCGATCAGGTCGTCCGGTTCGGCAAAGCGGTTGACCAGCGGATTGGTGTTGAGCGAAAGCGTCAGGGTCATGTCGTCCTCAAGCAACTAGATTGGCGTTGTCGAACCATTCCACGAAAGCGGCGCGTTCGGCTTCGGTCAGGTGCAGGTAATGCTTGGTGCGGCGATAGAGAATGTCTTCCGCCGTCTTCGCCCATTCCTTGGCCACCAGATAGCGCACTTCGGCCTCATGGAAGTTGCCGCCGAAATGACGGCCAAGCCCTTCGAGGTTCTGCGCACCCGCAACAACGTCTTTCGTGCGCGCGCCATAGAGACGCCCGTAATGATGGACGAGCGCGCGCGGCATCCAAGGATAGGTGTCGCGCAAGCTATTGGCGAAGGTTTCATAATCGGCATTGGCGATTTCGCCGCCCGGAAGGGGCGCATCGTGGGTCCAGTCGCCGCCCATCTTCGGGAAGATATGCTTGAGGCGATGCATCCCGCGCTCCGCCAGTTCGCGGAACGTGGTGATCTTGCCGCCAAAGACATTGAGCAGCGGCGCGTCATTGGTTTCGTCGAGGTCGAAGACATAATCGCGGGTAACGGCGGAAGGATTGCCCTTGCCGTCATCGAACAGCGGACGCACGCCGGAGAAGGAATGCAGCACGTCCTCGCGGCGCAACTTTTCCTTGAAATAGCGGTTTACCGCTGCCAGCAGATATTCGATTTCCTTCTCATCGGCTGCCACGTCTTCCGCGCGCCCTTCATAGGCGATGTCGGTGGTGCCGATCAGCGCCTTGTCGCCCTCATAAGGGTTGATGAAGATCACGCGCTTGTCGTGGTTCTGGACGAGATAGGCATTCGCGCCCGACCAGAATTTCGGCACGATGATGTGGCTGCCCTTGACGAGGCGCACATTGCGCGACGAGTTGGAGCCGGCGACATTGTGGATGACGTCCGTGACCCAGGGGCCGGCGCAATTGACGATGCAGCGGGCGCGGAACGTGCGGGTCTCGCCGGTGTCGCGGTTCTTCGTTTCCACGATCCAGCCGCCTTTTTCGCGACGGGCGGAGACGACAGGCGTGCGGGTGAGGATGGTTGCGCCCTTTTCGGCGGCCCCCACCGCATTGAGCGCTACAAGACGGGCATCGTCGACCCAGCAATCGGAATATTCAAAGCCTTTGGTGTACTGGTCGAGGATCGGCGTGCCTTCCGGGTCGCGGCGCAGGTCGAGCGTGCGCGTGCCGGGCAGTTTCTTGCGGCCGCCGAGATGGTCGTAGAGAAACAGGCCGAGCCGCACCAGCCAGGCCGGGCGATCCTGCGGGCTGTGCGGCAGCACAAAGCGCATCGGCCAGATAATGTGCGGAGCGGCGTTCAAAAGCACCTCGCGCTCGATCAGCGCTTCGCGCACAAGGCGGAACTCGTAATATTCCAGATAGCGCAGGCCGCCATGAACCAGCTTGCCGGAGCGCGATGATGTGCCTTGCGCCAGATCGTCCTTTTCCGCCAGCACGACCTTGAGGCCGCGCCCGGCAGCGTCGCGGGCCACGCCCGCGCCGTTGATGCCGCCGCCGATTACAAACAGGTCGCAGGTTTCCGGTTCAGCCATTTCAATGTTTCCTTATTTGCCGGAAGCGAGCTTGTCCCAGACTGGCGTCAGAGCCAGTCGCGCTTCCCGATAGGCAACGAAAAGTTCTTCATAGTGATGCGCGCGCGCCGCATCCGGCGCTTCGCTTGCGCCGAGCAGAGGCTCCACCCATTCGGCGATGCAATCATCCATGGTTGGATAGGCGCCGATGGCCACAGCGGCCATCATGGCGGCTCCTGCCGCGCCCGCTTCCTCGCGGGAAGAAACGCGCACCGGTGCATTGACCGCCGCCGAAAGCGTGCCGCGCAGCGCCTTCGAGCGCGCCGCGCCGCCGGTGATGCGCAGTTCGGAAGGCATTTCGCCCATGGCGGCGTAGCAATCGCGGGTCGCCATGCCGAGGCCTTCCACGACCGAACGCACCAGCTCCGGGAAACGGTCGCGGCTGGAAAGGCCGATGAAACCGGCCCGCGCATCGGCATTCACGAAGGGACCGCGCTCGCCTGCTTCCGAAATATACGGATGATAGAGGATCGATCCGGGGCGGCTGGCGTTGAACCAGCCGTCGAGGCGGGGAATGAGATCGCCAAGCGAAACCGGCTTTTCCGGCGTCGACATAAGGTCAGCTGCAACCTGCAATATCCAGTCGATATTGATGGTCGCGCCCATATTGGTCTGCACCTGCGTGACGATGCCGGGAATGGGCAGCGCGATGACGTAGCCGGTGCCTTCCTTGTTCAGATGAATATCGGCGACCGGCTTGGCGCGCATATGCACGCCGGTCGAACCGATGGTCGAGCACCCCGCACCAGCCGTGCCGCCGCGCACGCCAGCGCCAAGGGCCGTCATCGCCATGTCCACATAGGCAAGACTCACCGGTGTTCCGGCGCGCAATCCGGTCGCAGCAGCCGCTTCGGGGGAAAGCGGCTGCTGGACCTCTGCGCCGTCGATAATCTCCGGCAGCAGCTTGCGACGTTTTTGCAAGCCCAGCGCTTCGATAACCACATCGTCATACTGGCGATTGCGGAAATTGCCGAAGGTGAAGCTTGCTTCAGACGGATCGGTGGCGCGAACGCCGGTAAGATTGAGATAGAGCCAGTCCTTACAGTGAAGGGCTGCTTCCGCATTGTCCAGAAGCTCCGGCGCGGTAGCATCCATATGCGCCATCTGCGAGCCTTGCTGGCAGGTGTTCAGTCCCGTGCCGGTCGCTTCAAAGCGCGCGCGGTTCATCGGGCCTGCGGCAAGTCGTTTTACGGTGGATGCGGCGCGGGCGTCGAGCCACAGCCAGGCATCGCCAACCGGCTGATTGTCGCGACCGACCAGCCAGGTTCCGTCGCCCTGTCCGGTGACGGCAATCGCCGCGGTGCGATCGGCAAGGCCCGGCAGTTTGGCGCCTAGGTCGCGCAGGGCGCGCGCGCAGTCCTGCCATGTCTGGGAAAGCGATTGGGTAACCGCGCCATGATCGCCGGTATCGTATCTGTTGCGGACCGCCGCAGAATCGATCTGCCGCCCGCTGAGGTCGAAAGCGACCGCCTTGAGTACGGACGTGCCTGCGTCGATCCCGATGATGATGTCACCTGTCTTACGCATGGCGGATATGTGCCTTCATTGACATTTGGATTCCTCCCGCGACTGAAAATACAGCGCTCGCGGCCCCGTTTATAATGAAATCGGGCAATGGCGTAAGTTGGAGATAACATAACGCTACCACCTTGTCTGTAAAATTTTCGAGAGTGCGCATTTTTTTTCACCAAACAGTGAATGTGGAGAAAATCGCTAGGCTTCGCGCCCTGTTTTTTCTCCGGTCTTTCCGCGATCTTTCGGTCTGCGCTTGGTGTTGGAATTAAATTAAATATCTGAAAATACTACATAATATTAAGAATATGGACCAGGCCGCCATCCGGCTTTGCAATGGATCGCCGCACTGTGAATACCGCGTCGGGTAACGGATTATGTAGTGGATTTCGCTACGTCGTGATCGGGATTCAGCGCGAACTTATGCTAATTCACCGGCGTTTGAAAAACATCCGATTGACAGCTTTCGAGCTTTATAACATCATTATTGGAGCTAATAACACGCCGTTATCATAAGTTCCGATCGCGGCGCATCTGTTTCCAGGATGCACGGAGGAGCGGCCCTGGAATTCACGCGGAGGATATCATGCTCTCGTCTGTCGCATCTTGCACCGCTCCGGCGGAGGCTTTCGTCTACCCGGCGAGCGCGGAAGCGATGATCGGGGATGATCTCCGGGCGGTCTGATCTCAGCCGCATCTTCTGTTTCAATAACGACAATCCGGCAGAATTGCTGAAGGCGTTTGATAATGAGTGCACAAACCAGTCAAGTTTCACAAAAGCCCGCCAAGCTGAGCCGCGCCATCGTATGGAGCGTGATCGCCGCGGTGGTGGTTGTCGGCGCGATTGCTTTCGACACGAAGGTCGTGAAGATCGGGTCCGATTCCGATGTGCGCCAGCAGGCTTTCTCCCCCGATGCCTATGGCGCTTCCGAATTCCCCAAGGTCAAGGCCAGCGTCGAGCAGCGCGCCGTCGATGCCGTTGAAGTGGGCAATGCCCTTGTCGCTGACAAGGCTGCGGCCGGAAAGAAATATGGCGTCGGCGACGTCAATCCGGTCATTCCGGTCAAGTTCACCGGCACGGTCGAGGAGCGCAAGTCCAACTACAATGTCATCAAGGTCGACGGCCTGCCGGAAGGCGTGGCGATCCGCGTCCAGACCGGCCCCGCCGTCAACGGAACGGACCTGCGCGACGCGACCGGCGAAATCCAGTTCGGCCAGTTCAAGAACCAGATCGAATATCAGAATGCCGGTTCTGCCCTGAACAACGAGATGAAGAAGCAGGTGCTTTCGGGCGTTGATGTCGAGAATCTCGTTGGCAAGACCGTGACGGTGGTTGGTGTGTTCAAGGTCGTCAATCCGAAAAACTGGCTGGTGACGCCGGTGGGGCTCGAAGTGAAATGAGCGCTGCTCCCAAAATAGAAGGCAAAAACGGCGATGTCGTTCTTGCCGCGCATAATGTCGCCAAGTCCTATGGCCGCATTCATGCCCTGAAAGGCGTGAATTTTGAAATCCGCCGTGGTCAGGTCACGACGCTTTTCGGCGAAAACGGTGCTGGCAAATCGACGCTGATGAAAGTGCTTTCGGGCGTCATCCAGCCCACATCCGGCACGATCATCCTTGATGGCGAGCCGGTGACGTTCAACTCGTCCACCGAAGCGCGCGACCGCGGGATCTCGATCATCCATCAGGAACTGAGCCTCGCTCCCAACATGAATGTGCGCGACAACATCTTCATGGGACGCGAGATCCGCACCGCCACCGGCGTCGATTTCGCGGAAGAAGAGCGGCTGACGCGCGAGCTTCTGAAGGAGCTGGAAGAAGATATCGATCCGCTGACGCCGGTCGAGGAGCTGCGGCTCGGCCAGCAGCAGGTGGTGGAAATCGCCCGCGCGCTTTCGGTCAATTCGCGCATTCTCATCATGGACGAGCCGACTTCGGCGCTCAGCGCCTCGGAAGTCGAGGTTCTGTTCAAGGTGATCCGTGATCTGACGGCGCGCGGCGTCGCCATCGTCTATATTTCGCACCATCTGGAAGAGGCGCTGCAGATCACCAATCATGCGGTGGTTTTGCGTGACGGAACGATGACTGCCTATGCGCCGCGCGAGGAAATCGATCTGGAATGGATCGTGCGCAACATGGTCGGCGAAAACTTCGACCTCGGCTCGCCGCCAACCGGATATGAATGGGGCGATGTGGCGCTCTCCGTCGAAAACCTGACCGTTCCCGATCCGGGCGGCGCAGGCTTCTCGCTGGTCGACCGCATGTCGCTCGATGTGCGCGCCGGTGAAATCGTCTGCATTTACGGTCTCATGGGTGCAGGCCGCACCGAGCTTCTGGAAACCATCGCTGGCCGCCTCAAGGCGAGCGGCGGACGCGTTCTCCTGAAAGGGCAGGACGTTTCCGGCCTCACTATCGCGCAGCGCATCGAGAAGGGTCTTGTGCTGGTGCCGGAAGATCGCCAGCGCGACGGTCTCGTGCAGACGATGACGGTCGGCAAGAACCTGTCGCTCGCCAGCATCGCAGAAATGACCAAGGGTCTTTTCACATCGCGCAAGCGCGAAAAGCAGATCGTCGATCAGTCGATCAGGAATGTGCACATCAAGACGGATGGCGGCGAAGCGGCAATCGGTTCGCTTTCCGGCGGCAACCAGCAGAAGGTCGTGATCGGCAAGATGCTGGCGACCGAGCCGGAAGTCATCCTGCTTGATGAGCCGAGCCGCGGCATCGACATCGGCGCTAAGGCGGAAGTGTTCAAGCTTCTGGCCGAAAAGGCGAAGCAGGGTCTGGCCGTCGTCTATACGACCTCGGAAGTCGGCGAATGCCTCAGCATCGCGCATCGTATCATCGTCATGCACCGTGGGCGCATCTCCGCCGAATTCGGATCGGACGTGTCCAAGGAGAAGATCATGGCCGCCTCGGGCGAAGCCATGGTCGGTCACTAGAATAGTTATGGAGCACTGATAGAATGTCAGTCACAAGCACCAACAAGGAAACAGCGGCTCCGAACGGCGCGAAGCGGAAACCCGGCCTCGTGCATCTGCTGCTCGAAGGTCGTGCATTCTTTGCACTGATCGCGATCATCGCAGTTTTTTCGTTCCTTTCGCCTTATTACTTCACGGTCGACAACTTCCTCATCATGTCGTCGCACGTGGCCATTTTCGGCCTGCTTGCCATCGGTATGTTGCTGGTCATTCTCAATGGCGGTATCGATCTTTCGGTCGGCTCCACGCTCGGGCTTGCTGGCGTGGTCGCCGGTTTCCTGATGCAAGGCGTAACGCTGCAGGAATTCGGCATCATCCTCTATTTCCCGGTCTGGGCGGTTGTGCTGATCACCTGTGCGCTTGGCGCATTCGTCGGCGCGGTCAATGGCGTGCTGATCGCCTATCTGCGCGTTCCGGCCTTTGTCGCGACGCTCGGCGTTCTCTATTGCGCCCGCGGCGTGGCGCTTCTGATGACCAATGGCCTGACCTACAACAATCTTGGCGGACGCCCGGAGCTTGGCAATACCGGCTTTGACTGGCTCGGCTTCAACAAGCTGTTCGGCGTGCCGATCGGCGTTCTGGTTCTGGCCGTGCTTGCAATTATCTGCGCGATCGTTCTCAATCGCACCGCATTCGGCCGCTGGCTCTATGCATCGGGCGGCAATGAACGCGCGGCTGAACTGTCCGGCGTTCCGGTCAAGCGCGTCAAGGTGTCGGTCTATGTCATTTCCGGCATTTGCGCCGCCATCGCCGGTCTGGTTCTTTCTTCGCAGCTGACGTCGGCAGGCCCGACGGCAGGCACCACCTATGAACTGACGGCAATCGCTGCCGTGGTTATCGGTGGCGCTGCGCTCACTGGGGGGCGCGGTACTATCCAGGGTACGCTTCTCGGCGCCTTCGTGATCGGGTTCCTTTCCGATGGCCTCGTGATCATCGGCGTGTCCTCCTACTGGCAGACTGTCTTTACCGGCGCGGTGATCGTGCTCGCGGTTCTGCTCAACAGCATTCAATATTCCCGGCGATGATCGGTAGCGGCTCTGCCCACCGTTCCGGGCGGGGCCGCAGAAATTCCGGGCGTATCGAAAGGTTTCCAGAAAGGCGCTGATCTCGAAAACGGCCTGATGGAAATGAGTACCGCCGGGGAACCGGCATAACGCAAACGAAAATGTTAAGGGAGTGAGACCATGTTCAAGAAGGGAATGCGCGTTCTGTTCGCCGCGGCGGCAGCGTTGCCTCTCATCGCCAGCACGGCCTGGGCCGAAGGACTGATGACGATCATCGTCAACGATCCGTCCAATCCGTATTGGTTCACCGAAGGTGAAATCGCCAAGAAGACCGCTGAAAGCCTCGGCTACAAGGCTGTCGTCGGTGGCCACAAGGGTGACACCAACACCGAAAGCAACCTGATCGACACGGCTATCACCAACAAGTCGGTCGCCATCATTCTCGACCCGGCCAATGCGGACGGTTCGGTCGGTGCGGTCAAGCGTGCAATCGCCGCCAACATTCCGGTTTTCCTCGTCAATGCGGAAATCAACCAGGAAGGTCTGGCCAAGGCGCAGCTCGTTTCCAACAACGCGCAGGGCGCCGCTCTCGGTGCGACCCAGTGGGTGGAAAGCGTTGGCGACAAGGGCAAATATGTCGAGCTGTTCGGCTCGCCATCGGACAACAACGCCGCAACGCGCTCGAACGGCTATGAAACCGTTCTGTCGCAGTATCCTGATCTGGTGAAGGCTGGTCAGGATGTCGCCAACTGGGACCGCACCCAGGGTCACGACAAGATGCAGGCCCTGCTTCAGGCCAATCCGGACATTATCGGCGTTATCTCCGGTAACGACGAAATGGCTCTGGGCGCGATTGCTGCCCTGAAGAAGGCTGGCAAGCTGGATCAGGTCAAGGTTGGTGGTTTCGACGGTTCGCCGGATGCGGTTGCGGCCATCAAGGCCGGTGAACTGCAGTACACCGTTCTGCAGCCGGTTGCCGTGTTCTCGGAAGCTGCCGTCAAGCAGGCCGACAACTTCATCAAGACCGGCAAGACCGGCGTTGACCAGGAAAAGCAGCTCTTCGACTGCATCCTGATCACCAAGGACAATGTCGACAAGTACACCTCGCCGTTCGTTCTGGAACAGTAAGGTTTGAAAAAGGCGCATCCCGACAGCCCAAGCGCTTTCGGGATGCGCATTTCAGAAGTCCCTCTCCTCAGACAAGTCCCATGCAATCACTCGCTGGATTTTGGGGCTGAAGACCGCGCAATATAAAGCCTATGGGGCGATTCCGGGTGTTTTGGAACGCGCAAGCTAGGGGACAAGTGGCAGGCATGGCAGTGAGCAACAAAGCAAGCATAGACAAGCTGATGACGGATCAGGTGCCGAACGACAGCCGGCATGCGCGTCAGCTCGTCCGGCGCCAGCAGATTGCTGAAACTGTAATGGCCGAAGGCTCGATGCGTATCGAGGACCTGACCGAACGGTTCGGCATCAGCCTGATGACGGCGCATCGCGACGTCGATGAACTGGTGAGCCGCGGCCTGTTTCGCAAGTCGCGCGGCATCGTGTCGGCAGCGCCGACCAGCCTGATCGAGGCAAGCGATCTTTATCGCGTGACCCGCCAGTCGGAAGAAAAGAAGCTGATCGCCGAAGCGGCGATGCAGTTCGTCGAACCCGGCCAGGCGATTTTCTTCGACGATTCCACCACCGTCCTGCAAATGGTGCCGCACCTGGCCGAAAAGGGGCCGCTGACCGCCATCACCAATTCGCTCATCCTGATGAACGAATTGCGCGACATGAAGGACGTGACGCTGCTTGGCCTGGGTGGCCAGCTCTATAACTGGTGCAACGCCTTCGTTGGCGGCATGACCATCCACGAAATCCGCCGTCTTCGCGCCGATGTGGCCTTCATATCGATTGCTGCGATCACCGATGATCTTCTGTTTCACCAGTCACCGGAAATGGTGGAGACCAAACGCGCCATGCTGGATTGCGCCGCCAAGCGCATCCTTCTGGCCGACCATACGAAGTTCGAGCGCCGCGCCCTGCACAATTTCGGTGCACTGACCGATTTCGATGTCGTCATCGTCGATGAAAACACGCCTTTTGCGCATATCGAGCGGATGGAAGCGCAAGGCATCAATGTTGTTGTTGCGCGCGCCCGGACAGGCGGCAGGCCGGAATAACCTTCCGCATATTTATCAGGAATACGATACATGCCTTCTCTGCTCGGAATCGATAGCGGCCTCACTGTCACCAAAGCGGTCTTGTTCGATGTTGACGGGACCACACTTGCCGTTGCGCGCCGCCGCGTGGCGCAATCGTTTCCGCGCCCGCGCCATGTCGAACGGGACATGGTCGAATTCTGGAGCGCGACCGCCGATGCGATTGCGGAAGCCATCGCCAAAAGCGGGCGGCCCGCTTCCGATATTCTGGCTATCGCCACCACAGCGCATGGCGACGGCATCTACATGCTGGACAAGGACCGCCAGCCGCTCGGCGCGGGCATCCTCTCGCTCGACAGTCGCGCCGTCGATGTGGCGGAGCGCTGGGTGAACAGCCCCGTCGCCGACCGCGCCATTGCCGTTACCGGCCAGTTGCCCCATGCATCGGCACCATCAGCCATTCTGGCATGGGTGAAGGAAAACGAACCGGAACGCTATCACCGCATCGCCCATGTGATTGCCTGCAAGGACTGGCTACGCTTTTGTCTCACGGGTGACGTGGGCACGGATCGCACCGAAGCCTCCACCTCCTTTACCGATGTGAACACGCAGGACTATTCCAAGGAAGCGCTCGCTCTGTTCGGGCTCGATGCGCTTTGGGACGCGCTGCCGCCCATGTCGCGTTCGGATGAGATTGTCGGCAATGTTTCGCCCGAATGCGCGCAGCGCACCGGCCTTGTCGCCGGTACGCCGGTTGTCGGCGGTCTGCATGACGTGACGGCCTCCGCACTCGGCGTCGGCGGGCTTGGCGTCGGTACGGTTGCCGTGGTTGCGGGGACTTATTCCATCAACGAAACGCTGTCGTCCGAACCGCGCGTCGATAAAAGCTGGTTCTGCCGCAACGGTATTGCGCCGGGCGAATGGAACAACATGTCGATCTCGCCCGCATCAACCGCCAATTACGACTGGTTCCTCGACAAGCTCTGCCCGGCAGAACGGCGCGAGGCGGAGGAAACAGGGCGATCAATCCACGACATGCTGCGCCCGGAAATCGATGCGGCATTGGCCAAGCCTTCGACGGCCATGTTCCATCCTTATCTGTTCGGCTCGCCCTATGGGGCGATGGCGAGCGGCGCGTTTTTCGGCCTGCGCGGCTGGCAGGATCGCGGCGACATGCTGCGCGCCGTCTGGGAAGGCATTGCCTTCAACCACCGTATCCATGTCGATCACCTGAAGGGCGGTTTCGAGATTTCTGCCGCACGGCTTACCGGCGGCGTATCGCGCAGCCCGGCTTTCGCGCAGATGTTCGCCAATGTGCTGGGCATGCCCGTGACCGTGACGGATACGGACGAAGCCGCAGCTTGGGGCGCCGCCCTTTGTGCTGGCAAGGGTGCGGGTGTTTTTGCCGATGTCTACAGCGACCCGCGCGATCTCGATGCCATAGGCCGCACCTATCGGCCGGATGCGGAGCGGAGCGCGCTCTATGAGACGCGCTATCAGCTGTTCAAGGAAATCGCGTCGGCGCTCGGGCCGATCTGGCCGAAGATCGAAGCCCTCACGGATTGAAATGAAGGGCGTTCTTCGCCCAGAGAGACAGTGACATGAATGATTTCGTAAGTCTGGCCCAGATGAAAAGCCGCATCGGACAGCTTGAGGCCGAAGGCGTGGATGTGCTCATTCTCGGCGCGGGCGTCAATGGCGCGGGGCTCTTTCGCGATCTTTGCGAGCAGGGCGTGAGCTGTCTCATCGTGGACAAGGCGGATTTCGGTTCGGGCACGAGCGCCGCCCCGTCGCGGCTTATCCATGGCGGACTGAAATATCTGGAAACCGGCGAGTTCAGCCTTGTGGCCCAGTCCACGCTGGAGCGCAATCTGCTGCTGAAGAACGCGCCGCACAATGTGGAGCCGCTGCCGACCTTCATTCCGGTTTTTTCGTGGACCAAGGGCATCACGGCGGCGCTGCGCACCCTGTTCGGCTCGACGACCGCGCCGCGCAGCCGTGGCGCCGTGCTGATCAAGATCGGACTGGCGCTCTACGACTATTTCGGCGCGCGCGAACGCGTCATGCCGCGCCACCGTTTTCTGCTGAAAGAAACGGCGACGAAGGAAATGCCCTATATCACGCCTGCGATCGTGGCAGGCGGCATCTATCACGACGCGAAGGTCAGCCAGCCGGAACGTCTGGTCTATGAACTGGTGAGCGACGGCTTGCGCGCCAATCCGAAAAGTGCGGCCGCCAATTTCACCACGCTCATCTCCGCCGAAAACGGCGCGGTCGGCTTCGAGGGGCCGGACGGTGCGAAATTCGCCGTCAGGCCAAAGCTCGTCATCAATGCCGCCGGGCCGTGGATCGATCGGGTCAATGCCGCGCTTGGCAAACCGACCAAGATGATCGGCGGCACCAAGGGCTCGCATATTCTCATCGACCACCCCGAACTGGTGAAGAGCCTCAACGGGCGGATGATATATTTCGAGGCGGATGACGGGCGCATTTGCCTCGTCTACGACTATCACGGTCTGGCGCTGGTGGGTTCCACCGACATTCCGTCCGATGATCCGGACAATGTGCGCTGCGACGATCCTGAAACCGACTATTTCATCGACAGCCTGCGTTCGCTGCTGCCCAAGCTCAAGTTCGACCGCAGCCAGATCGTCTATACCTATAGCGGCATCCGCCCGCTTCCGGCGTCCAACGCGTCCGAACCGGGGCTGATCAGCCGCGATCATTCCGCTCCGATGATCGAGCCGGATAGCGACCGCCCGTTCCCGATCATTGCGCTGGTCGGCGGCAAGTGGACAACGTTCCGGGGCTTCGCCGAGGAAGTGGCCGACAAGGTGCTGACCCGGTTCGGCAAGACGCGGCAGGTGTCCACGCGCAATCTCGCCATCGGCGGCGGCAGGGACTATCCGTCCGATGATCGCGCCCGCAAGGCCTGGGTGACGAAATATGCCACCGAAACACGGCTGCCCGCAGCACGGGTTGAAACCCTGTTGAAGCGCTACGGCACAACGGCCTTGCCGATCCTCCGCGAGGAAGCGAGCGCATCGGTGACGATGTTGCCGGAAACCGAAACGATCAGCGTGACGGAAATCGCATGGATCGCGCGCAACGAACTCGTCGTGCATCTGGCGGACGTCGTACTGCGGCGCACCACACTTGCAATCGACGGGGCGCTGACCACCGGCAATCTCGCTGCGATCGCTGACATTCTGGCGCGGGAACTGGGCTGGGACGATACGCGCAAGGCGCGGGAAATCGAGGCGGTCAACGTCGAGCTTGAAAAACGGCATAACGTTATTTTGCAGGCGTACCCCGCCAAAAGGCGCTGATCTCCCCGCGTACTTGATTTATGGTGCATCTCTCATATTCGCGAAAGGAAACGCGCCATGGATATCAAGCGAAACGGAACCGATCCTTCGGGCAAAGGCCCAGCCGACTGGTTTACGGGTAATGTCCGTATCGACCCGCTGTTCTCTCCAAACAATGCAAGGCGCGCGGCGGCTGCGACCGTGACCTTCGAGCCGGGTGCGCGCACCGCCTGGCACACGCATCCGCTCGGCCAGACCCTGATCGTCACCGCCGGACTTGGCCTCGTGCAGCGTGAGGGCGGGCCGATCGAGGAAATCCGGCCCGGCGACGTCGTCTGGTTCGAGCCGGGCGAGAAACACTGGCACGGCGCATCGGCCAGCAACGCCATGACCCATATCGCCATTCAGGAACAGCTCGACGGCAAGGTCGTGGACTGGATGGAGCATGTCAGCGACGCGCAATATGGTGCGGGCAAGTAAATCTTGTCCGGGTTTTGCGCAGCTTTCTAAAGCCAACCCGGCGCGTTGAGGGCCAAAGGCTGCGCAAAACGCAAAGATGATTGCGTATATTGCGAAGAGGTATTTCCTGTTTCCCCTATCATGTTGTTCTCAATAAAAACAAAGGGGAGAAGAGAATGAAACACCTGCTTCTTTTGCTTGCAGCAAGCGTCGCCATCCTTGCCAGCGTGCAGGCGCACGCCGCCGAAAGCGATGCCTGCAAGTCGCCCAAATTCTCCGATGTCGGCTGGACCGACATCACAGCAACCACGGCGCTCGCTTCGCTGTTGCTGGAAAAGGCCGGTTATCAGCCGCAGACCACCATTCTTTCCGTGCCTGTCACCTTCCAGTCGCTGGAAAACGGGCAGATCGATATTTTCCTCGGCAACTGGATGCCGCTTCAGGAAGAAGCGCGCAAGCCCTATATCGAGGGAAAGAAGGTCGAACAGGCCGGTGTGAACCTTGAAGGCGCGAAGATCGGTCTTGCCGCCACGGGCAAGTATCTCGGCATCAAGACCTACGCCGACATAGCCAAATTCAAGGACCAGCTTGGCGGCAAGATCTACGGCATTGAGGCGGGCAGCAGCGCCAATGCCACCATCCAGTCGATGATAGAGGAGGACAAGTTCGGCCTGAAGGATTTTCAGCTCGCGGAATCGAGCGAGCAGGCCATGCTTTCGCAGGTTCAAAATGCAGTGCGCAAGGATGAGCCTGTCGTGTTCTTCGCCTGGACGCCGCATCCGATGAACATTCGCTACAAGCTGACCTATCTGCAAGATGGCGAAAACCTGTTCGGGCCGGAAGATGGTGCGGCCACCGTCGAGACCCTGACCCGCAAGGGTTATGCAGCCGACTGCCCCAATGTCTCGCGCTTCCTGTCGAACCTGAAGTTCAACACGGAAATGGAAAGCACGATGATGAACATGATCCTGAATGACGGCCTGGAAGCCAAGGACGCCGTTGCGAAATGGATCAAGGAGAACCCGGCGCAGCTTGATGCATGGCTCGAGGGCGTGACCACTGTCGACGGCAAGCCGGCGCTTGCCGCGGTGAAGTCCGGTCTCGGCCTGTAAGGCTTTTATTGCCGCAGCTTGCTCGGCGACTGACCGAAATGCCGCTTGAAGGCGCGCGACAGCGAACTGATCGACGAAAAGCCGGTCTGTTCCGCCGTGTCAGCCATGGAAAGGCGCGTGTCGAGGATCAGCCGCCGGGCCGCTTTCAGCCGGAGCGACAGGTAATAGTTGCCCGGTGACTGGCCGATCACATTGGCAAACAGCAACTCAAGACTGCGCGTCGAAAGGCCAAGCCTGCGCGCCACGCTCGACACAGGGATCGGACGGTCGATGTGCGTCTCCATGATCTTGATGGCGTCGGCCAGTCGCGGCTCGCGATTGAGCAGGCGGCCAAGGGAGACCAGCGGCTGCGCATCCGAAGCCTGTTTCACCTCGTCATAAACGTAGAGGCTCGCCACATCGAGCGCGATGGAATAGCCGTGGCGGGCGCGAATGAGCGCCAGCATCATGTCGAGCGCCGGGGCCGCGCCCCCGGTCGTCAGGAGTGCCCCGTCCCGCACCCAGCGATCCGACTGCATTTCAACTTCCGGAAAGCGCTGCGAAAATGCCTCCAGGTCTTCCCAGTGGGTGGTTGCCTTGCGCCCGTTGAGCAATCCGGCTTTTGCCAGCACCCATGATCCGGCCTCCACGCCAACGATGAGCTTCGATTGCGCGGCGGCCTGGCGCAGCATGGCGAGAAGCTTCGGCGTTGCGTGTTCCAAGGCATGAAAGGCGCTGACGATGATGAGAATATCCTGCGCACCGGCCTCGAATTTTCCGTCTGCCGAAACCTTGAGGCCGCTGGACGTGACCGGATCGCTGCCATCCGGCGACACCACCCGCCAGCGATAGAGCGAGCGTCCCGTCACACGGTTGGCGCCGCGCATCGGGTCCAGCGTCGCGGCCAGCGACATCAGCGAACAATCCGGCAGGACAAGCAGCGTAACGCTCAGTTCTCCGTCGGACGGTTCAAAGATCATGCTCTTCGCTCTTCGCCAAATAGATTTCGTAAAATGATAATCCCGTCATTTCGCGACCTGTCAAGCTCGGCGAAAATTGAGGGAAACGACATGCCTTTAAAACCTGCCCGCGAAATATTCATCACCGCCGCCGTCACCGGGGCCGGGGCTACCACGCATCGCTCGAACAAGGTGCCGGTCACGCCGCGCCAGATCGCGGATGCGGCAATCGAAAGCGCCGAGGCAGGCGCCGCAATCGCCCACATTCATGTGCGCGATCCCGAAACCGGCGAATCATCGCGCAAGCTGGAGCTTTTCCGCGAAGTGGTGGATCATATCCGCGCCTCTGGCGTCGATATCGTGCTGAACCTGACCGCAGGCGTTGGCGGCGATCTGGTCTTTGGGTCGGCAGAAGCCCCGCTGCCGCCCGATGCTTCGAAAACCGATATGGCTGGCGCGACGGAACGGCTTGCGCATGTTGCTGAACTCCTGCCGGAAATCTGCACGCTCGATTGCGGCACGATGAATTTCGGCGAAGGCGATTATGTGATGACCAACACGCCCGCCATGCTCAAGGAGATGGCCGCGCAGATACAGCGGCTTGGCGTGCGCCCGGAAATCGAGATTTTCGATACGGGTCATCTGCCGCTTGCCCAATGGCTGCAGCAGCAGGGCCTGCTCGACGATCCGGTTCTGGTGCAGTTGTGCATGGGCATCCCGTGGGGCGCGCCCGACGATCTGGCGACGCTGGTTTCGATCCTCCACAACCTGCCGGAAAACTGGATTTTCTCGGCCTTTTCCATTGGCCGCAACCAGTTGCCCTATGCGGCGCTCGCCGTGCTTGCAGGCGGTAATATCCGTGTGGGACTGGAAGACAATATCTGGCTCGACAAGGGCGTTCTGGCGTCGAATGGCGATCTGGTTGAACGGGCGCGGAACATCGCCGTCAATATGGGAACGAAGGTTCTGACGCCCGCCGAAGTCCGCGAGAAACTCAAGCTCACGAAGCGCTGGTGATAGTCATGAACAGCAATCCTCCCAAGATCGCCTGCATCGGCAGCGGTGTCATCGGCAGCGGCTGGGCCGCACGCTTTCTGCTCAATGGCTTCGATGTTGCTGTTTACGATCCGTCGCCGGATGCGAAGGCGACGACCGAGCATATTCTCGACAATGCGCGCCGGGCCCTGGCGGCGCTGACCACCGTGCGCCTTCCGCAGGAAGGGCGGCTGTCCTTTTCCGCGTCGCTGGCCGAAGCGGTTGAAGGCGCGGCGCTTGTTCAGGAAAGCGTGCCCGAGCGCCTCGACCTGAAGCTTGCAGTGATGACGGAGATCGAAGCGGCCTGTGCGGACGATGCGTTGATCGCATCTTCCACTTCAGGCTTCTTGCCAAGCAAGTTGCAGGCCGGGTTGCGGCATCCCGAGCGGCTGCTGATCGCGCACCCTTACAACCCCGTTTACCTGCTGCCGCTGGTCGAACTCGTTCCCGGCGAAAAGACCGCAGCCGCAACGATTGAGGCCGCTTCCGCGCTCTATCGCCAGACCGGCATGGAGCCGGTCGTGCTTGAAAAGGAGATCGACGCCTTTGTCGGCGACCGCCTTCTGGAAGCGCTGTGGCGCGAGGCCCTGTGGCTCGTGCGCGACGGCATCGCAACGGTCGAGCAGATCGACGATATCATCCGCTATTCCTTCGGGCTTCGCTGGGCGCAGATGGGCCTGTTCCAGACCTATCGCATTGCAGGCGGTCCCGCAGGTATGCGGCACTTTCTTGCGCAATTCGGGCCTGCGCTGCAATGGCCATGGACGAAGCTGACGGATGTGCCAGACCTCGATGACAGCCTGATCAACCGCATCGCCGACCAGTCGGATGCGCAGAATGAAGGGCTTTCCATCCGCGATCTCGAGCGGATTCGCGATGAAAATCTGGTCGCGATCATCCGTGCCCTGTCGCAACAGCAGCAGGGTAGGGGCTGGGGCGCGGGCGCGCTGCTCAACAACTATACCGCGCGGCTCGATGCGGCGGCGGACCGCCCCGCCACAGCTTCCGGCCCGTTGCGGCTTCTGGATGCGCGCGTGATCCCCGAATGGATCGACTATAACGGACATATGACCGAGCATCGCTATCTGGATGTGTTCGGGCAGGCGACGGACAGGTTTCTGGCCCATATCGGTGTGGACGAGGCCTATCTGCAATCCGGGCATAGCTACTATACGGTTGAAACCCATATCATGCATCGCGGCGAGGCGAAGGCAGGCGATGCACTGCATGTCGAAACGCAATTGCTCTCCTTCGACGAAAAGCGCGCGCATGTCTTTCACAGCCTCCGGCGTGGCGATACGGAAATTGCCAGCGCCGAGCAGATGCTGCTGCATGTCGACAGCAAGGCGGGCAAAGCAGTGGCGGCAAAGCCCGTTATTCGGGAAGCCCTTCAGCGGGTGTTCCATTCCCATCAGGAGATGCCGACACCGATTGCGGTCGGTCGGCATGTTGGCAGGCGCGGCTGATGCGGAGCCGTTGAACTAAGCCCACACACGGGCCAGCGGCGGCGTTTGCTTCGCCTCTGACCGCAGCGAACAACGGAACCCTAGCCCCCCCGAAGGTTCTCCGTTGTTCGCATTGCTTGACATTTAATCAATCGATTGATTAAATCAAATGTATGAGCACGTCGGAAAATATCGCGAAGGCTGACGGTCGAGCATCGGCCGAACAGACGCGCGCCGCGCTTATCCATGCGGCATTGCAGCTTTTCGGGTCGAAAGGTTTTGACGCCACATCGACGCGGGAGATCGCGGGTCTTGCCAAGGCGAATATCGGCTCAATCGCCTATCATTTCGGCAACAAGGAAGGTCTGCGACTGGCAGCGGCGGACTATATCGTCGAGACAATACAGGGCGTGGCTGGTCAGGCGCTCGGCCATTATGGGGTGATCGGCACGTCCGCTAACACGAAGGAAGAGGCGCGGCAGCTTCTTGCCATGGTGATCGAGCGGATGACGCGATTCATCGTGGCGCAACCGCAATCGGGCGAAATCGTGCAGTTTCTTCAACGCGAGCTGGCGCATCCGACGGCGGCGCTCGACCGGATCTATTCAGGCGTTTTCGAGCCGACGCACAAAAGGCTTTGCGCCATATGGGAGGTCGCGACGGGCGAGCCTGCCGAGGGCGAGGATACGCGGCTTATTATCTTCACGCTGCTTGGGCAGGTTGTCTATTTCCGCATCGGCCGCGAGGCGGTGAAACGGCGCATGGGCTGGGCGACGATGGGCGAGAACGAGGCGGCGGCAGTGGCAGCAATAGTACGCCAGAATCTGATGGCCATCCTTGCGGCCAAAGACGCCGCTCAAAACGCCGGGGTGTCGATATGAGTGTCCTGTGTATTCTCCCTTTCGCTTCCTACCTTTTTGCAGCGTGCAGCACGCAGCCCCTTGCAGTTGGCTATGTGGAAGGGGAGTTTGTGCAGCTCGCGCCGCTGGAAGTGGCGCAGGTTCAGTCCGTGACCGTCAGGCGCGGTGATCGCGTCGAGCCGGGCAAGCCGATAGCACAGACCGAAGACGCGGACGCAAGGATTGCGGTCGCGCAAGCCGAGGCGACGCTGGCGCAGGCACGCGCCCAACTGGCGGATTTGCAGGTCGGCAAGCGCCCCGATGAGATTGCCGTTCTCGAAGCGGCGGTCAGGACGGCGAGGGCGCAGGCCGACGATGCGCGGCGCACGCTTTTGCGCACGCAGGACCTGACGAAGCGCGGGGTGACGACGCAGGCACAGCTTGACGATGCGGCGACCAAGGTGGAGGTGGCGGAAGCTGCCATCAATCAGGCGACGGCCAATCTGGCGGTGGGGCGGCTTCCCGCCCGACCTGAAACCATCAAGGCGGCGGAAAATGCCGTCAAGAGCGCCGAAGCGCAGCTCGATTCCGCGCGCTGGCATCTCGCCAAGCGTACCATCGAAGCGCCCGCCCCGGGACGCATCACAGATGTCATCCGCAATCCCGGCGATATTGCCGGTCCCTCCGCGCCGGTGCTGACAATGCTGCCAGACGGTGCGGTGAAGCTGAAAGTCTATATACCGGAAGACAAGTTCGCGGCGGTGCGGACGGGCGATGTGCTGTCAGTGCGCTGCGACGGTTGCGCGCCCGGACTGCAAGCCCGTGTGAGCTATGTCTCGCCCGATCCGGAATTCACCCCGCCGGTGATCTATTCGCTCGAAACGCGCCAGAAGCTTGTTTACCTCATCGAGGCGCATCCCGTCGATCCAGCATCACCGCTCCAGCCCGGCCAGATCGTGGATGTCGATCTGGCTTCGCAATAGGCGGAGGCGGCAATGCCGAACGCCATTGATGTCAAGGGTCTCGTCAAGCGTTTCGGCGATGCCACTGTCGTCGATCAGGTCAGCATGTCGGTGGCCGAGGGCGAGATAGTCGGCTTTCTGGGGCCGAACGGCTCCGGCAAGACCACCACCATCCGCATGATGTGCGGATTGCTGACGCCCGACGAGGGTGAGGGCGAAGTGCTGGGCTACGATCTTCGCACGGAAGGGCTCAAGATCAAGCGCGAGGTCGGCTACATGACGCAGCGCTTTTCCTTCTATGAAGACCTGACCATCGCTGAAAATCTTGAATTCGTTGCGCGTCTCTACCGGCTGAAGCCGGTGAAGGAGCATGTGGCGCGCACGCTTGAGGAACTGGGCCTGACCTCGCGTGGCAACCAGCTTGCGGGCACGCTTTCCGGCGGCTGGAAGCAGCGGCTGGCGCTTGCCGCCTGCATCATGCACAAGCCAAAGCTTCTGTTGCTGGACGAGCCGACCGCCGGTGTCGATCCCAAGGCGCGACGCGATTTCTGGGACGAGATCCATCGTCTCGCCGATGGCGGGCTGACCGTGCTGGTTTCGACCCATTACATGGATGAAGCCGAACGCTGCCACCGCATCAGCTATATTTCCTATGGCAAGCTGCTGGCCACTGGCACTGTGCAGGAAGTGATCGACAAGGCCGGGCTTTCGACCTTCATCGTCAATGGTCCGCGCCTTGGCGAAATTGCGCGCATACTGGAAGGCGAACCGGGCGTGGAGCAGGTGGCTCCTTTTGGTGCGACGCTGCATGTGGTGGGCTCCGACCGGGCGAAGCTTGAAAAGGCGCTCACAAAAATCAGGCAGCGCGACGGGATCAGAATCGAGCCGGGCGAAACCAGCCTTGAGGATGTCTTCATTCAGTTCATGGCCAGTGCCGAGGACAATATGGCGAAGGACGGCCCATCATGAGCGGCGGCTGGTTCTCGTTCGAGCGTCTTGGCGCGATGCTGATGAAGGAATTCATCCAGATGCGGCGCGACCGCATCACCTTCGCCATGATGCTGGTTGTCCCGCTGATGCAGCTTTTGCTGTTTGGTTTCGCCATCAACAACGATCCAAAAAGCCTGCCGAGCGCGCTGGTTGTGACCAGCCAGGATCACTATACGCGCGCGATGATTTCGGCTTTGGAAACAACCGGTTATTATCGGTTCGACCATGTGGTGCAAAGCGCGGCGGAAGCCGAGGCGCTGATTGCCAGTGGCGCGGTTTCCTTCGTGGTGACGATCCCGTCCGATTTCGCAAGGCGGGTCGACGCAGGCGCGCAGCCGCAGATCCTGATCGAAGCAGACGCGACCGATCCATCGGTCGCAAGCGGAGCAATCTCGACGCTTGGAACCGTCGCAAGTCAGGCGCTTTTGCGCGAACAGGGCAGACAGGCCGAAGCCGCCGATATGGCGCGCAGCCAGCTTCAGGTCGTGGTGCACCGGCGTTACAACCCGGAAGGCGTGTCGCAATATAATATCGTTCCGGGTCTTCTGGGCGTGATCCTGCAAATGACCATGGTCATGATGACGGCGATGGCGCTGACACGGGAGACCGAGCGCGGGACGATGGAAAACCTGCTCGCCATGCCTGCAACACCGGCTGAAATCATGCTGGGCAAGGTGCTGCCGTTTCTGGTCGTCGGGGCCGTGCAGGTTGTGGTGGTGCTGGCGGCGGCAAAACTTCTGTTCGGGGTCCCCTTCGTCGGATCGCTGGCGCTGCTTTTGGCCTGCGTGCTGATCTTCGTTCTGTCGCTGGTGCTGCTTGGCTATACGATCTCGACGGCTTCGCGCACGCAGATGCAGGCCATGCAGCTGACCTTCTTTTTCTTCCTGCCCTCGCTGATGCTGTCGGGTTTCATGTTCCCGTTCAGGGGTATGCCCGATTGGGCGCAGATGCTTGGCGAGATTTTTCCGCTCACGCATTTCCTGCGGATTGTGCGCGCAGTCATGCTGAAGGGCGCCCACCTTTCCGACATTGCCGGAGAGGTGAATGCCCTCATATTCTTCGTGTTCCTGTTTGCGTCGCTGGCGCTTCTGCGCTTCAGGCGAACGTTGGATTAGCAGGCTGAAGGAGCCAGCGCTGTTTTCGGACGCCGGGACAGCGTGAACAACAGGCCCGCCGCTGCCAGAAGGCCACCGGCTACCGGTATCGCGGCATAGCCAAAACCAAGGCTGATAACGCCGCTGCCCAGTGCCGCGCCGACGGCATTGCCGAGATTGAACGCGCCAATATTGATCGACGATGCCAGTCCCGGCGCTTCGGAAGCAGCCTGCATGACGCGGGTCTGAACCGGCGGCACGATGGCGAAGGCTGCCGCGCCCCATGCAACGAGACCAATGGCGGCACCGATATGGCTGGTAAGCACCAGCGGCAGTGCGAGACTGATGATCGCAAGCGCGCCAAGGAAGATGCGCGTCGCACCATCAAGCGACCAATCGGCGAGACGCCCGCCAAGCGCATTGCCGATGGTGAAGCCGAGGCCAATGAGAACCAGCGCCAGCGTCACGAAGCTTTCCGATGCGTGGGTCAGTTCGGTCAGAACCGGCGCGACAAAGGTGTAGAGCGTGAACATGGCGCCCGCGCCCATGACAGTCGTTGCCAGCGACATGAGCACTGTCGGGCGCATGAGAACGCGAAGTTCCTGGCCGACATTCGGCATCTTGCCTGCTTCGCCGCGCGGCAGGGCAAGCCAAAGCGCGGTGATCGTGACGAGGCCCAGAACGGCGGTGCCAGCAAAGGACATGCGCCAGCCGATTTGCTGGCCGACCCAGGTTGCTGCCGGAACACCGCCAATATTGGCGATCGTCAGGCCCATGAACATGGTGGCAACAGCGCTGGCGCGCTTTTCAGGCGGCACGACACTGGCCGCGACGACGGAGCCAAGGCCGAAGAACGCGCCGTGATTGAGGCTGGTCACGAGGCGCGCGGCGAGCAGCGTCCAGTAATCCGGAGAGAGCGCGGACAGGATGTTGCCGAGCGTGAATATGGCCATGAGCAGCATCAGCGCGGTGCGCTTGCCGAAGCGCCCGAAGGCGAGTGTCATGACCGGCGCGCCGACCATCACGCCGACTGCATAGGCGCTGACGAGCAAGCCAGCCGTCGGGATGGAGACATCAACGCCGTCCGCGATGACGGGCAAAAGGCCCATCGGTGAAAATTCGGTGGTGCCAATGCCAAAGGCACCGATTGCAAGCGCGAGCAGCGGCCAGTTGAAACCGGCCGCCTTCGTCGCGCTGTCGTGAGACTGTGTAGCGCTCATAATAAAATTCCTATTTGTCCCAGACGGGAGCCAGGCCTTCGGGGCTGACGATGCGACCATCGGGGCGGCTGAGTTTGGCGATGGCGGCCATGTCTTCGGCATTCAGTTCAAAGTCGAAGACATTGAAATTCTCTGCCACGCGCTCAGGCTTGGCTGTCTTGGAAAGGGCGACGAAACCCTGTTCGATCAGCCAGCGAAGGCCGACCTGTGCGGCGGTCTTGCCGTATTTTGCGCCAATGGCCTGAAGCACTGCATCGCGCGGCACCGCGCCATCGGCCATGCCGTAATAGGCGGTGATGGCGACGCCGGCAGCTTTCGCGGCCTGTGCAATCGTGCTCTGGTCGAGATAGGGGTGAACCTCGATCTGGTTGGTCACGATGGGCGCGCGGCTCTTCTGGACGGATTCCTTCATCTGCGCGACGTTCTGGTTGCTGACGCCGATGAAGCGCGTCTTGCCTGCTGCTTGCACGGCATTGAGCATGTCGATCTGATCGGCGATGGAAACCTTGTCAGCAGGCCAGTGCAGGAGCAGAAGATCGACCTGATCGACCCTCAGCTTGTCGAGGCTTTCATCGACGGAAGCCGCGAATTTTTCCGGGCTGTAATTATCGACCCAGACCTTTGTGGTCAGGAACAGGTCTTCGCGCCGTGCGCCCGCCTTTTGCAGGGCGCGCCCGAGGGCGGCTTCGTTCTGGTAGATTTGCGCGGTGTCGAAATGGCGGAAACCAGCTTCCAGCGCTGCCGGAACCACGCTTTCCACTTCGGCGTCCGTCATGCGGAAAACACCAAAGCCGAGCGCTGGTATGGCCGCGCCATCTGCGTTCACGATTTTCATATTATCTCCTGTCGATTGGCCTTCGGCATATCGCGTCGATTGCGCGAGCTTGGGAGGCTCATGCTTCGGGCCGTCAATTCCAGTTTTCCTGAATCAGCAGGTTTCAGGTAAGGTATGATCTCGGCTGCACAGATAGGACAATTGCGCGGGCTTGAAAATCCGCTCGGAATCCACATTATCTGTGAAACGATTTCACAGATGGAGCGGGCGATGGACAATCGCATCGGCGAAATGCAGGTTTTTATGCGAGTTGTGGAAGCAGGCAGTTTCTCCGAGGCCGCACGCCTTCTGCGCATGAATCCTTCGACCATCAGCAAGCTCATATCCCGTATAGAGGCGAGGCTCGGCGTGCGGCTTCTGGAGCGCTCCTCCCGACGCCTGTCGATGACGAGCGAGGGACAGATTTACTACGAACGCAGCCAGGGATTGCTGCGCGATTTCGAGGAAGTTGAACGCGAGCTTTCGCAAGGTTCGGCAAGCACCGGCGGCACGGTGCGCGTCAATGCTTCGGTAGCGTTGGGCGCGCTGGCGCTGGAGCCGCTTTTGCCGGAATTCTTCGCCGCCTATCCGAATATCGTGATCGACCTGTCGCTGTCGGATGAACTGGTCGATCTTTATCTCGACCGCACCGATGTGGCGTTTCGCATCGGAACCCTCCCCAATTCCAGCATGACGGCGCGCAAACTCGGCATTGCCCGGCGCAAGATCGTGGCGGCTCCTGCCTATCTGGAGCGTCACGGTACGCCCGTGACTGTCGACGATCTTGCCGAGCATAATTGCATCGGTTTTAATTTCCGCCGCGCCGCACCAGTCTGGCCGCTGAAGGAAAGCGGGCGGATCGTGGACCGTGCCGTCTACGGCTCGCTCCTGGCCAATAATGGCGAGACCGTCCGCCGCATGGCGGTTGCGGGGCTGGGGCTTGCAAGGATCGCTGATTTTCATGCGCGCAACGACCTTGCTTCCGGCGCGTTGGTGGAGGTTCTCGCCGACGCGGTCGAGAACGATCTGGAGGACGTGCATGCCGTGTTTCTGGGCGGCGCGCGACTGCCGCAACGGGTCCGCGTTTTTCTTGATTATGTCGTGCCGCGCTTGCAGACCTATCTCGCTGCGCAATAGGCCCCTTCTGTCGAATCACGAGCGATGCTTCCCGGAAACGTCCGATTTCCGGCGCAAAAGCGGGTGCTTGCCTGAAAATATTTTGGTTTCTGATAGCTGAACGATTTCAGCTTGTTGCTGTCGTGCGCCGTTATGTTCACGACGATACGCTCCGCTTTTGTGTTGACTATTAACAATCCGTTAACCACAGTTTGTTGCAATATGTAACACAGTGTTACATTTCTTGATGACGAATGGGGTGTGGATTGGACAAAAACCGGCAGACAAGACAGCAAACCTTGCAGGCAAGGGAGAGGTCTGCCGTAGCCGATATGACGTCGTTCTGGGGACTGATGCGCGCCTATTGGGTCTCCGATCGCTGGAAGGAAGCCTGGGCTCTCACGCTCGCGATCTTTCTGATGACGGCTTTCGTGAGCAAGACCACCGTGTGGGTGGCGGAGGCTTCCGGCCTGCTCATGAATTCCATCGTCAATGTGAACACCGCGCCTGTTCAGCATCCCCTCATGACGATAGCCTACAATGCGGGCATTCTTGTTCTGCTGATGCTGGCAAAGGACGTGATGCTGGTCGGCTCCCGTCACTTCCTGTCCACCACGCTGCATCGCAAATGGCGCAAATGGCTGAACGACCAGTTTTCCACCGCTCTGTTGAACGGCAAGCACACGCATTTCCATTTGCAGCAGGGCAGGGCCAAGGACCAGCCCGACAATATCGACCAGCGCCTGCAGGAATCGATCAAGGGGATGACCGGCGGTGCCATTGGCCTCGTCATGGGCATTGTCGGCGTATTCCTGTCGGCTTTCTTCATCGGTCAGAAGCTGATTGAGATGTCCACCCATGTGGATGGGCTGGATTTCCTCGGCAGCTACGGCAGCGCCGTTCTGGCTTTCGCGGCAATCGTCGTCTATGTCCCGCTCGGCACACTGGTCGCCATCAAGATCGGCAAGCGTCTGGAGCGCCTCAATCTCGGCATCCAGAAGGCCGAAGGCTCGTATCGTGGCGAATGGACGACGCTCTTGCGCCGCAGTTTCCAGATTTCGGCGTCCGGTGGTGAGGCTGTGCAGCGCTCGGTCAATGACCGTCTCTACAAGGATGTCGACGGGACGTGGAACCGGCTCAACCGTTTCGATGCCGCCTATCTCGCCTTCTCGCAGGCCTATGGCTTTCTCTCGAACCGCATCGTTGCCTATATTCCGGGCCTCCTGCCCTATATGAGCGGCTCCGTCAGCTTCCGTAACTATGTGACGGGCGCGGAACTGGTCGCGGCCATGATCAACGATTGCTCATGGTTTATCCAGGTCATGCCGGCGATTGCCAATCTGCGCGCCAATGCGGGCCGCGTGACGGGGCTGGCGCAGGCCATCGAAAATGTTCAGGAACCGACCGAATTCTACAGCCGGTCGGGCATCAACCGTTTCGCTTTTGCGCAGCAGCATCCGCGCTTCGGCCTGTCGGTGCGCAATCTGGCTCTCATGCAGGGGCCGGACAGCGAAGCGCCCTTCCTGCGCTCCGGCGTGATCAATATGCGCGCTGGCGACTGGGTTTACATGCGGGGCGAATCCGGCTCGGGCAAAACTTCATTCATGAAGGCGCTGAATGGCCTGTGGCCCTACGGGGCTGGCGAAATCATCTATCCGCAGAATGCCACCTCGCTTTATGCGACGCAGGAGGCCAAGTTCCCTTCCGTAACGCTGAAACAGCTTGTCGCCCTGCCGGCCGATGAAGGCCGGTTCAGCGATCTGGCTGTCGCAGCCGTGCTGCACGAAGCGGGGTTGGGCGAATTCATCGAGCGCATGAACGACCCGGATGCAGACGGCGCGCCATGGGACATGATCCTCTCCGGCGGCCAGAAACAGAAAATCGTGCTGGCGCGCATTCTCCTGCACAAGCCGTCGATCATCTTTTTGGATGAAGCGACCGGCGCACTCGATCCGGCCTCGAAAATGCGTTTCCACGAAGCGCTGAAAGCGCGCTGCCCCCAATCCATCGTCATCAGCATCATGCATGAGGACAAGCTGCCGCTGCTCGAAGACGGCCGGAATGTCTATTCGCATGTACTGGATATCCGCAACGGCTATGTTTCGTTGCGTCCCGTTCACTTCGATATACTGCCGGAAATCGCTGCCGGAACCGCCCTCATCGCCGCTGAATAGAGCCTCTTCGGTCTCAAGAGAAATGCCGCAGGTTGCATTAGTCCAAATTTGGACTATATTCTGATCTGGACGATCGGAGGCAATCATGGCCCGAAACAAGGCAGTGCTGGATAGGCAAATTGGCAAGGGACCGGATATTCTCGATGCCGCCCGCTTCGCTCCCGGTTCCCGCAAGCGGTTGAGCGGACCGGGGCTTCGCACTTTCCTGACCATTGCCGATCTGTGGGGGCTGGACGAACAGCAGCGGCTGATGGTGCTGGGCCTGCCTTCGCGATCAACCTATTACAATTGGGTGAAGGCGGTGCGCGAGCGCCGCGATATCACGCTTGATGTGGATGTGCTGATGCGGCTTTCCGCAGTGCTTGGCATCCATCAGGCGCTGGGTGTGCTCTATCCCGATGAGCAAGCGGGCATTCGCTGGCTGCATAGGCCCAATCAGGCTGGCGTCTTCGGCGGGCATCCACCGTTGCGGCTTGTGACGAGCGGCTTGCAGGATGGACTGCTGACCGTCCGCCGCTTTCTGGATGCGGCGCGTGGCGGGCTCTATATGGAGCCGAATGAACTGGATCGCGCCTTCAAGCCCTATCGCGATGAAGATGTGGTGTTTTCGTGAAGCGCAATCCCGCACCGCAGCCGAGCTATCGCCTGATCCCGTCGCGCTTTCCGCCTATCGGTCTTTTCGACACGGTTGCCACGGCTGCTGATCTGGAAGCGGTGATGGAACTGGCGGGATGGACGAATGATCGCCTTCTGGCTGAACGATTGCAGCGCCTTCCCCGCGAGGAATGGGTGTTCGGCAGGCCCAACTCCAGCATCGTCATGGCGACTTTTCTCCATGTTGCGCCGGGCGGAATGCGGTTTAACGGGCCGGAGCTTGGCGCGTGGTATGCGGCGGCGCGGCTCACCACATCCGTCATCGAGGTGGCGCATCACATGCGTCGCGAAGCCGTTGCGACACAGCAGGACAGTCTGGCCCGCACCTTCCGGGTCTATACCGCCAAGCTGGAAGAGGATTTCGTCGATATACGCGGCGCGCAAGCCGCATTGCCCGCAGTCTATGACCTGGCAGATTATTCCGCATCACAGAAGTTCGGTGAGGAGATGCGCAAGGGCGGCGAGTTCGGGATTCTGTTCGACAGCCTGCGTCACGCGGGTGGCATCAATGCGGTTGCATTTCGTCCGAGCAGGATCGCGGAGGTGACGCAGAGCGATCATTACGAAATCACGGTCGAAAGGGCATCTTCGCGTATCCAGGCGAAAAAGCTCAACGCCTGAAGAGGCGGGCGCCGCAGCCCGCCTCGTTTCATCCGCTTATGACCAGCCATATTCCTCATCGAGATCCTGAAATTTTTTCAGGTCAACGATGTCGCAATATTGCTGATAGGTAATCATGTCTCCGGCGCGTGCCTTCGGCGTGCCGTCACGCTTCAAAACCGACAGCGTGTCGCTCACCGCCTTTACTGCCGAGAACAGTGTGGACAGAGCATAGAACACGACATTGAAACCCATCTGTTCGAGATCGGCGGCAGTCAGCGCCACGGTTTCATTGCCATCGACAATGCTGACGCCCTTCGGTCCTTCGACATGCCGGGCGACGGTTTCGATTTCCGCGATGGTCTTGATGCCATCGACGAAAACAAGATCGACACCCGTGTCCTGATACATTTTCGCGCGGCGGATTGCTTCTTCCGCTCCCGCTGCGGGCATGGCGTCGGTGCGGGCAATAAGGAGCAGGTCCTTGTCGGCGCGAGCCGTGATCGCGCATTTGAGGCGACGCACATTTTCTTCCGCCGGGATCAGCCGGATACCGGCAAGCTGGCCGCAGCGTTTCGGCGCCATCTGGTCTTCCAGATGAATGGCTGCAACGCCGGACTGGATATATTCTTCGACAGTGCGAACGATATTTGCCGGGCCGCCATAGCCCGTATCCGCATCGGCGATGACCGGAATATCCACCGCGCGGGTCATATCCCGCGCATGGGTCGTCATCTCGGTCTGGGTGAGAAGGCCAAGATCGGGAGTGCCGAGGCGGCTTGCCGTCGCGCCGAACCCTGTCATGTAGATGGCCGGAAATCCCGCCTGCTGCACGAGGCGGGCGGTCAGCGGATCGGGCGCCCCCGGCGCCTGAACGATGCGCCCTGTTTCGATGAGGTTTTTCAGGGCTCTTGCCTGTGTCATCGTCGTCTCCTTGAGCATGTTCGCGCTGGAAAATGCGATAAAACAAATAGTTGGAGCGGTTCTGGCGATGCTATCAGGAACCGCTCTATCGTCCGCCGGAAACATCAAGCACGACGCACGTGATATAGGCTGCGCCCGGCGACAGCAGCCAGATGGCCGCGTCGGCAACTTCATCGGCGGTTCCAAGCCGTTTCAGCGGGATGAGGTCCGCCATCTTCGCGATGCTCGCCGGATCTGCGAAGACGTCTTTCTGAATTTCCGTGTCGATCACGCCGGGGGCGAGAGCGTTGACGCGGATTTCCGGCGCGAGTTCCTTGGCAAGCGCGTAGGTATAGGACGCGATTGCGCCCTTGGTCGTGGCATAGGCGATGTTGCCGACCATGCCGCCGGTGCGCCCGGCGATGGAGGAAAGGCCGACCACGGATTTGTTCGGCTTCGTGCCCGGATTGTTAAGGAAGGCACTGGAAACGTAGAACACGCTTTTCAGATTGACGGCGAGCACCCTGTCCAGTTCATCGGCATCGAAATCCTTGACGGTCATGCGCTGGCCGATGATGCCTGCATTATTGACGAGATGGTCGATGCCGCCCCATTTCGCGGCGATGTCTTGCGCCGCGCGGTCGACGGCTGTCTTGTCCGAAACATCCACAAGGGCTGTCAGAACCTGCTCGCCATGCCTTTCCGCCATTTCCTCAAGGCGCGCGCCGTTCACGTCCCAAAGCGCGACCCGGGCCTTGAGCGCGATGAGCTTTTCGGCAATCGACTTGCCGATGCCGGATGCGCCGCCGGTGACGAGCACCACGCGGTCGACGAAGAAATCGGTCGGAAACGCTGGCGGGGCGTTGAGTGCGGTCATGAATTATCTCCTCCTCGAAAACGAACGCTGCAGCGCGTCCGTGGGTCGCCGATGAGAATCCGCGGGACTCGGTCATGGGGCGACGTTGACTTTAAAAGCCATGCGAGCGGCAATCTGTCAATCTAAGGTACAAGATTTTGTATGCTACTTGTAAAGTGATCGTTGGCAGGCTAATCATTGCGACGGAGCAAGACGACAACGGTCGGAATTGTGCGATGGCCTACCCGTCCGTGGGGCCATGCCTGACTGCCCCGACCTGTTTTTCGCCGAAGCTCCAAACGGAAGGCGCGCATTGCCGCGTGACAACTTCCGCAAAGATTATTGCATGCCGCTCATGCAGGGACGTGAGCGTAGATCTGGGAGGATATCGTGGTCAATTCCACTGTGAGCGCGGTCGGCGTAACGCCCGACCTGCGCGACAGCACCATTCGCAAGCTCAACCTGCGGATCGTACTGTTCTGTTTCATCTGCTTCATCGTCAACTATCTTGATCGGGTGAATATCGGCTATGCCGCGCTTCACATGAACAATGATATCGGCCTGACGCCTTATATGTTCGGCGTCGGGGCGGGCATCTTCTTCATCGGCTACATGCTGTTTGAAGTGCCGAGCAACATGATGCTGCACAAGCTTGGCTCGCGCGTCTGGATCGCGCGCATCATGGTCACGTGGGGGCTGGTCTCCTGCGCCATGGCTTTTGTGCAGGGCCCGGTTTCGTTCTACATCCTGCGCTTCCTGCTGGGCGTTGCGGAAGCCGGTTTTGCGCCGGGCGTTCTGCTTTACCTCACCTATTGGTTTCCGGCCAAGGAACGTGGCCGCGCAACGGCGCTGTTCATGACGGCAACCGTGCTTTCCATCGTTGTCGGCGCGCCGTTCTCGGGCTGGCTGATGGATGCAGGCGAGGGGCTTTTCGGCCTGCATGGCTGGCAGGCGATGTTCATTCTCGAAGGGCTTCCCGCCGTGCTCCTCGGCATCGTGACATTCTTCTATCTGGTCGACAGTCCAGAAAAGGACAAGCACTGGCTGACGGCAGACGAACGCGCCTGGCTGATGGCCGAACTTGCCAAGGAAAATCAGGGCAAGCAGCCTGATACCCGCCATTCGCTGAAAGAGGTTTTCAGCGACTACCGCGTCTGGCTTCTGACGCTGGTCTATATGTTCAACGGCATTGCCGTTTATGGCGTCATCATGTGGCTGCCGCAGATCGTCAAAAGCCTTGGTGATTACAGTGCGGCCCAGACGGGGCTCATTTCGGCCATTCCTTTCGTGTTCGCAGCCATCGGACTTGTGGTGATTTCGCGCAGTTCGGATCGTACTGGCGAACGCAAGATCCATACGGCGATTGCAGGCCTGTTCGGCGGCGTGTTCCTCGCCGCCAGCGCGCTGTCTCCGTCGCCGGTCTTGAGCCTCGTCCTGCTGTCGGTCTGCGCCTTCTTCCTCTGGTCTTATCTGGGTGTGTTCTGGACGCTGCCGACCCAGTTCCTTTCGGGCGCCGCTGCTGCTGGCGGTCTTGCCGCCATCAATGGCTTCGCGCAGCTTGGCGGCTTCACCGGGCCTTATCTCGTCGGTTGGGTCAAATCCACGACCGACAGCTTTTCGCTGTCATTGCTGGCCCTGTCCGTATTCCCGATCATCGGCTTCTTCCTCTGCATGAGCCTGAAAGCCAAACGGGACTAGTGGACTGACGGACCCGGCATCACCGGGTCCGTTACTATCACGCGTGGAATTTGAATGCGGTTTCAACCGCTCTATACGTTGCAATAAGGCGTCTGTAAGATTCGGACATGAAAGAGATTCGGGGCAAGAACAAGAAGTCGCTGGCAAGCAGCATCGCGGAACGCATTCGCGGTGCGATTGTCGATGCGGAGTTTCTATTCGGTGAAAACCTCTCCGAAGACATGCTTGCTGCGGCGTTCGATGTCAGCCGCACGCCGGTGCGCGAGGCGCTCAACATTTTGCAGATGCAGGAACTGGTCCACATCGTTCCGAAGTCCGGCACCTATGTTTTCACGCCCACGCAGGAAGACATTGCCGAACTGTGTGATTTTCGCGTCGGCCTTGAGGATCAAGCCATGCGGCTGGCGCTCGTCTGCAATCGCAAGAAGCTCGTTTCACAATTGAAAAAGCAGTACGATCTCATGCGCGTGGCGATAGACGAAGATGATCTGCGCGCTTACGGGCGCTGTGACACGGAATTCCATCTGGCTTTCTTCCGCGTCTGCGGCAATCGTTATCTGGCGCGGGCCTATGACAGTATTCTGGGACGTGTCGCTGCCTTGCGGACCCATCTGGCCATCGGCGCGGAGGGCGAGCCCGCGCGCTCTTTCGCCGATCATGCCGCCATCATCGAACTGGCTGACGCCGACAAGCCGGAAGAACTGAAGGAAATACTGGACGCGCACATCATGCGCACCAAGACCAATTACCTGAATGCCTTCAGCCGGTTGCCTCGCCAGCCGGGCGACAGCCGCACGATGCGGCTGCGCCGGCAATTGTCGCTGACAAACGAATAGGGTTTCGGGTCAGACTGCCCACTCCACATCCGTGGTGAAGGCGATGGTCAGCCACCGGTCCGGCCCTTCACCGCCGAGCGCATCGCCGATTTCGTCACGCAATTGGTCCCATTCTTCAAGCTTTCGCGGCGGAAGATCGGGCGGGACAATGAAATAGAGTTCGATTTGCTTGCCGCGGCCGACCTTGGCGACATAAGCGCGGTATGACAGGAAACCGTGGCGCTTGACGAACTCTTCCGCAATCCTGTCGACATGCTGTTTAAGGTCCGCTGGGGTGACAAGGAATATGTCGGCCAGCGCCTGTTTGATCGTGCCGATCGGCATGGGAATGATGACAAGGCAAACGACTGCCAGAACTGCGGGATCGATATAGGGTGTCAGCCAGCCCAGTTCCGTATTCTCAATGGCATAGCCAATGGAGAAGGCTATCAAAAGCGCTGCGGTAATTCCGCCCGACATGATCCAGGCTTTGGCGTCGAGCGCCACGAAGTCCGACTTCAATGTGCGGTTTGCGCGCATTTCGAACCACGCCATGCCGAGGCAAGCGATGAGCGCGACCACCGCATAGAAAATCGCATAGCTGAATTCAAGATTGCGTCCGCCATCCATCAGGCTGCCGATTGCATTTATAAGCGCGTAGATCGCAACGCCGGTCAGCATCATACCATTGAGGCCGAGCACCATGGGTTCCAGATGCCAGAAACCCATCGTGAAGCGATCACGCAGTTTTCCGCGAGGCTGTTCCGGCAGGGCAGAGAGTGCGATGAGCCGTGAAACGAGAAGGGCAAGCCCGCTCATGGCAGCGTCGGCAAGCATGTAAACGCCGTCGAATACGATAGAAAATGAGCCGGATAGCAGGCCGAAAACGACGCCGAAACCAGCAACAAAGATAGTAACCGCTATTGAGATTTGAAGAATAGATTGTTCACTGCGCAATTTGTACTCCGATTTAACCAAACACAACGCGGTTTGGCTTCGGAATGCGCTTCTTCAAGCGCCGAGCCAATTCCGCGTTGCACGGCAAATCTACACCGGCGGCGCTAAACTGGCAAATCGGTCAGCTATTCAGCATCAGGCCCATTCTGGTACGCGGGTCGCGGATTCCCGCAGGATAAGCTCGACCGGCCATAATTCCTGAATGTCGGACGCGGCGCGTCCGTCGAGTATGTCCATCAGGAGATCGGCGCAACGCTTGCCTGCCGCACGCATCGAGGAGCGCGTCGCCGTAAGGGAAGGGACCATATTGTCGGCGCTCAAAAAAGAGATCACGTCGTCATGGGCGATGACGGAAATGTCCTTGCCGATGGTCAGGCCGAAGGATCTTGCGGCGCGGTATATGCCAAGTGCGGTCATCATCGAGCCGGCCACAAATGCGGTCGGGCGCGGATTGCGCTCCAACAGCTTGCGAGCAAGGCGATAGCCGATTTCGTCCGTGAAGTCGCCATGCGCGACCAGATCGGGATCGAAGGCGATGCCTCTGCTTTCAAGCGCTTTGCGGTAGCCTTCGTCTCGGTGAAGCGAGAAGGTGAAGCCGTAACGCCCATTGATCATCGCAATGCGCCGATGGCCGAGATCGAGCAAATGCGTCGTCGAGCGATAGACCGCGCCTTCATTGTCGATGTCGAGCCATGCGTGCGGAATGTCGGTCTCGGAACGTCCATGGACGAGAAATGGCATGCCTAGTTCGTGCAGCAGGCGGATGCGCTCGTCATTGGGCTTCGGAGATGTCACGATGACGGCATCCACGCGGCGACTGGTGGCCAGACGCCGGCAGAGCTGCACTTCGTCGTCGGTTCCATTGTTGGCGATGGGGCTGACAAGAATATCGACTTCGTCCTGACTGAGCCGTTCGGCCATGCCGCGCATGAATTCAGCGAAGTGAAATTCGCTGTTGCGTCCCATCACGACACCGATTGCACCGGCGCGACCCGTAACAAGCCTGACCGCGTTGACATTGGGCCGGTAACCAAGACGCACCGCCTCGTCCATCACCCGCTTGCGCGTGCTTTCCGCCACTTCGGGATAGCCGCTCAACGCCCGGCTGACGGTCGTGGCCGAAAGGCCCAGATGTTTGGCGAATTCACGGAGCTTCATTTGGCTTTCAAATTATACGGGCAGGCAAGGCGGCGGATTATAGCCGCTTCCCTGCGATTAACAATTGGCCGGCTGCGTTCTTTGCGTGCTGCAACATATAGGGTGCATGAAATCCAAACCGATTTCAAGTTTGTTCGGATTCTTGCTCCCGCCTGCCGCAAGGAAAGCGTGCCTAGAATGCCGATCAACAACGCAATGAAACCCTAACCGCTTGAATTATAACAGAATAGGGATTGGCAATGGGTGAAACGAAGCGCGCCGGAGATTCTGCTGCTTGACAGAAATCCACTCCTCTGCAACCTTTTTGCCATCCAAACCGTTTTCGATTTTATCAAACCGTTTGCAGAATGGATGGGAGGAGGGAACTATGAAGGCTTTTCAAGGTGTGCTCGCGGCGTGCGTGGCGCTTGGTCTGGCGACGGTGAGCGCCCATGCGGTGGAGATTTCCATCGCGGCCAATTCGACGGGCAACAACATCAAGTTTCTGCAGGAGCAGATCGTCAAGTTCGAGAAAGATACCGGCAACAAGGTCAATATCGTCTCGATGCCGCCCTCGAGCAGCGAGCAGTTCAGCCAGTATCGTCTTTGGCTTGCAGCCGGTAACGCCGATATTGACGTTTACCAGACGGATGTGGTCTGGGCGCCGCAACTGTCCGACCAGTTTGTCGACCTGACGGAAGCGGCCAAGGACGTCACCGGCGCGCATTTTCCTTCCATCATCGCGTCGCAGACCGTGAACGGAAAGCTGGTTGCGCTGCCATTCTATACGGATGCTCCCGCCCTTTTCTATCGCAAGGATCTGCTCGAAAAATATAACAAGCAGGTTCCGAAGACCTGGGACGAGATGACGGCAACCGCCAAGGAAATCATGGACAAGGAGCGGGCCGAAGGAAAGTCCGATCTCTGGGGCTTCGTGTTTCAGGGCAATGCCTATGAAGGCCTGACCTGTAACGCGCTGGAATGGATCAAGTCCTCCGGCGGAGGCCAGATCGTCGAGGCCGACGGCACCATCTCCGTCAACAACGAGAAGGCCGCGGCAGCACTCGACCGCGCCAAGGGCTGGATCGGCACGATTTCGCCGCAGGGCGCGCTTGCCTATCAAGAGGAAGAATCGCGTGGTGTCTGGCAGACGGGCAACGCTGTTTTCATGCGCAACTGGCCCTATGCCTATGCGCTCGGTAACAGCGCGGACAGTGGCGTAAAAGGCAAGTTCGATGTCGCGCCCTTGCCTGCGGGTGCGGAAGGCGACGCGCCATCCTCGACGCTTGGCGGCTGGAACCTCGCCGTTTCCAAATATTCCACCAAGCAGGATGCGGCCATCGCGCTGGTCAAATATCTGGCCTCGCCGGAAGTGCAGAAGGTGCAGGCGGTGGAGATTTCGCGACTGCCGACCATCGAAGCGCTCTATGACGACAAGGACGTCATCGCGGCGCAGCCTTTCATGGCCAACTGGAAGCCGATCTTCCAGAATGCCGTGCCGCGGCCATCGGCTGCGACCAAGGTGAAGTATAATGAAGTCTCATCGAAATTCTGGACAGCGGTGCACAAGACGCTCTCGGGCAACGGCACTGCGGCGGAAAATCTCGAAATGCTTGAGGTCGAGCTGACTGAGCTGGAAGGCTCCGGCTGGTAGGACCGGTCAAGCCGCGTTCGGGTTGTTCTCCCAAGCCCCTATCGGGCAACCCGAACGCTCCAATCCCTCTGGACAGGACCAAGAGTGGGATCATGACGGAGACTTCTCTCAATGTTGCGGGGAGCCTGGCCGGAAAAAGCCGGGTTCATTCCGATCTGCGCGCGCAGCGTGTCCGCTCGGCGTGGCTGTTTCTAGCGCCCACGCTGGCCGTGCTGGCGCTGGTGGCAGGCTGGCCGCTGTTGCGGACCGTCTATTTCAGTTTCACCAATGCGTCCCTCACGAGCCTCGGGACGGCGGAATTTGTTGGCCTCAATAATTATCTGTCGTGGGTGACGCTCAAGAGCGGACGCACTATCTATCGCGGTCTCCTGGCCGATCCGGCCTGGTGGGGCGCAGTCTGGAATACGATCCGGTTCACCGTTCTGTCGGTCAGTCTGGAAACCGTCTTCGGATTGATCGTTGCATTGGTGTTGAACGCAAACTTTCGGGGGCGCGGGCTTGTGCGCGCTGCAATCCTGATCCCCTGGGCCATCCCGACCATCGTTTCGGCCAAGATGTGGGGCTGGATGCTCAATGACCAGTTCGGCATCCTCAATCATATCCTGATCAATCTGGGCCTCATCAGCCAGAAGATCGCCTGGACGGCCAATCCCGATACGGCGATGATCGCGATCCTGATCGTCGATGTCTGGAAGACGACCCCTTTCATGGCGCTGCTCATTCTGGCCGGCCTGCAAATGGTGCCGTCTGATATTTATGAGGCCGCGAAGATCGACGGCGTGCATCCGCTGAAAGTGTTCTGGCGCGTAACGCTGCCATTGATCCGCCCGGCGCTGATGGTAGCGATCATCTTCCGTATGCTCGACGCGTTGCGCATCTTCGATCTGATTTATGTGCTGACGCCCAACAACGCGCGGACCAAGACCATGTCGGTTTTCGCCCGCGAGAATCTCTTCGATTTCGACAAGTTCGCCTATGGCGCGGCGGCATCGACGATGCTGTTCCTCATCATCGCGGCGATAACCGTGGTCTACATGTTCTTCGGACGCGTGAATGTTGGCGGAAGGGGAGAGTAGCGTGATGCGCTTTGTGAAAACGCTCGGCTTTTATCTGCTCGTGGCGCTCATCATTCTGATTGCGGTGTTTCCGTTCTATTATGCGATCATCACAAGTTTAAAATCGGGAACGGCGCTGTTTCAGGTCGATTATTGGCCCAACAGCTTTTCGCTCGACAACTATACCGGCGTGCTGACGCAGGGCAGCTTTCTACGTAGCCTCGGCAACTCGTTGCTGGTGGCAACCGTTGTAGTAGCGATTTCGCTGTTGCTGGCGGTAACGGCTGCCTATGCGCTGGCGCGAGTGCGCTTCCGGGGGCGGGGGCTCTTGCTTCTCACCATCCTGTCGGTGTCCATGTTCCCGCAGATCGCGGTGCTGGCCGGCCTTTTCGAGCTGATCCGCTTCCTGGGCATTTTCAATACGCCGCTGGCGCTGATTTTTTCCTACATGATCTTCACGCTGCCTTTCACGGTCTGGGTGCTCACTACCTTCATGCGCGACCTGCCGGTGGAAATCGAGGAAGCGGCAATCGTGGACGGCGCGTCGCCATGGGTGATCATTACGCGGGTTTTCATGCCGCTCATGTGGCCCGCCCTGGTGACGACCGGACTGCTCGCCTTCATATCGGCGTGGAACGAATTCCTGTTCGCGCTCACCTTCACCTCTTCCGGCAGTCAGCGCACCGTGCCCGTGGCAATCGCGCTTCTGTCCGGCAACAGCCAGTTTGAAATTCCATGGGGAAACATCATGGCGGCTTCCGTTATCGTTACGGTTCCCCTCGTCATCCTCGTGCTCATCTTCCAGCGGCGGATCGTGTCCGGTCTGACGGCAGGCGGCGTAAAGGGTTAGGTACAACCATGGCAGAACTTCAGTTGCGCGACGTGCGCAAGTCATTCGGGAATTTCGAGGTTATCAGGGGCGTGGATATGGATATACGCCCCGGCGAGTTCATGGTTTTCGTCGGCCCCTCCGGCTGCGGAAAATCCACGCTGCTGCGTCTCATTGCCGGGCTTGAGGAAATCACCTCGGGAAGCCTTTCCATCGACGGAACGGTGGTCAACAGCTTCGCGCCGTCGAAGCGCGGCATTGCCATGGTGTTTCAATCTTATGCGCTTTATCCGCATATGACGGTCTATGAGAACATGGCCTTCGGCATGCAGCTTGCAGGCAAGAGCAAGGATGAATGCAAGGACCGTATTCATCAGGCCGCAGAGATGCTGCAACTGTCACCTTATCTGGAGCGCCTGCCGCGCCAGCTTTCGGGTGGACAGCGCCAACGCGTTGCTATCGGCCGCGCCATTGTGCGTGATCCGAAGGTTTTCCTCTTCGATGAACCCTTGTCCAACCTCGATGCGGCACTACGTGTGGCTACAAGGCTTGAGATCGCCAAGCTTCACCAGAGCATGGAAGACACCACCATGATCTATGTGACGCATGATCAGGTGGAGGCGATGACGCTAGCTGATCGCATCTGCGTTCTGCGCGATGGACGCGTGGAGCAGATCGGCACGCCGCTCGAGCTTTATGAAAAGCCCAATTCGCTTTTCGTCGCCGGGTTCATCGGATCACCGAAGATGAATTTCCTGACCGGCAGATATAGTGAGCCTTTTGGCGCGCATACGGTGGGCCTGCGTCCTGAACATCTCGCCGTCGTGCCCGAAGGAGGCCGCTGGACCGGTCAGGTGATCCATACCGAAATCCTCGGTTCCGATACCTATGTCTATATCGATCTCGGCCTGGAGGAGCCGCTGGTGGTCCGCGAAAGCGGCGTGGCAGCGCGTAAACCGGGTGAGACGCTTTCGGTTTCCCCCATGGGGGAAAACATTCATCGTTTCGATGAAAAAGGCCGCGCCGTATAGCGCCGACCTCCCAAGCTCAACGACACGTGAGACAAATGGGCCATGATGCCCGCAGCAAGGAGAATACTCGTGCCTATTCGTACTATCGTCTGGGGTGAAAACATTCACGAGCAGATCAATGAAACCGTGCGTTCAATCTATCCGGACGGGATGCACAACACCATCGCCGATGCGCTCAACAAGGATGGCGCTATCGAAGCGACGACTGCGACCTTGCAGGAACCGGAACATGGCCTGAGCGAAGAGCGTCTTACCGGAACCGATGTGCTGGTCTGGTGGGGACATAAGGACCATGGCGGCGTCAGCGACTTGGTTGTGGAGCGTGTGGCAAAGCGCGTCTTTGAGGGCATGGGGCTGATCGTGCTCCATTCCGGCCATTTCTCCAAGATATTCAAGCGCCTGATGGGAACGCCCTGCGCGCTGAAATGGCGGGAGGCGGGCGAGCGTGAACGGCTTTGGGTGGTCAATCGCGGCCATCCCATCACGCAGGGGCTGGATGAGAATTTTGTGCTTGAGAACGAAGAAATGTACGGCGAGCAGTTTTCGGTACCCGAACCGCTCGAAACCGTTTTCATCTCATGGTTCGCTGGCGGTGAGGTCTTCCGGTCGGGAATGACCTGGCGGCGCGGGGCAGGCAACGTGTTCTATTTTCGGCCCGGTCACGAGACATATCCGACCTATCACGATGCGAATGTGCAGACGGTTCTGCGCAATTCAGTGAAATGGGCTTACAATCCGCAACCGGCCTGGACGGGCATCCATACTGCGCCGAATGTCCCGGTCGACAAGGCGCCGGAGCCGATCGTGGAGCGTGGTCCGAAATTGCACAAACCGGGCGAAGCCGGCTATCGCTGAGGTGCATCATGCGTCTTCTTATTCTTGGTACAGGCGGCATGGCGAAGAACCATGTCGAAGCCTTCAAGGCCATTGAGGGCGTCGAGGTCGTGGCGGCGTGCGATGTTTCGGCAGTGCGTGTCGATGCGTTTTCGGAAAACCATGGCATTCACAACCGCTTCACGCGGCTTGAGGATGCTCTGGAATGGAACCGTTTCGATGCAGTTGCCAATGTGACGCCGGATGCCATCCACCACCCGACCACGCTTGCGCTGGTCGGGGCCGGCAAGCACGTCTTCTGCGAAAAGCCATTGGCTGAAAGCTATCAGAAAGCCGCTGAAATGGCCGATGCCGCAGAGCAGGCGGGCGCGGTGAATATGGTCAACCTCACCTATCGCAATGTCGCGCCGCTGCAAAAGGCGCGCGAAATGGTGCTGGCGGGCGAGATCGGACAGGTTCGCCACTTCGAGGCGTCCTATCTGCAAAGCTGGCTGGTCTCCAAGGCGTGGGGCGACTGGAAGACGGAGAGCAAATGGCTCTGGCGTCTGTCGACCCGGCACGGCTCAAATGGCGTTCTGGGCGATGTCGGCATCCACATTCTCGACTTCGCGACTTATGCCATCGGCAGCGATGTGGAGCGGGCTTCGGCGCGCCTGAAAACTTTCGAGAAGGCGGACAACAACCATATCGGCGAATATGTGCTGGATGCCAATGACAGCTTCGTCATGATGGCGGAATATGCCAATGGCGCGCTGGGTGTCATCCATGCAAGCCGCTGGGCGACGGGTCATCTGAACGAGCTGCGGCTGCGCATTCATGGAGACAAGGGGGCTCTGGAAGTCGTTCACACGCCGACGGGGTCAAGCTTGCGCGGCTCCATCGGTGAGGATATCGAAACGCCGGTCTGGCGGGACATTGATGCAGGAACGGTGGAAACCAACTATCAGCGGTTTGCGCGCGCGGTCGCTGATGGCGCGCAACTGGAACCAAGCTTCCGTCATGCGGCCAATCTGCAACGTGTTCTCGATCATGCGATGATCGTGGACAGGCCGTTGCCTGAAGTCGTCAGCGGATAGAAAAGGTAGAAGCCCTCCCGGTCTTGCCGGGAGGGCAATTTGTCAGTTGTCCTTGGTAAAGGTGTTATCTGTCTCGCCACGGAAGAAGTCGCGGCCATAGATCAGCAGGCACAGGACAACACCCGTTGCAAACGCCCAGGCTGCGCCGCGTGTAGCGAGAACCGCACCCACGACGCCAGCAATGCCGAGATCACGTTGCGAGCGTGCTTCGAGAATGCCGACGCGAACCGAAACATAACCTTGAATAAGCAAGGTTAGCGCAAGCGCCACGCCGAGGATCGGCTGAACGAGCGTTACGATCGGCATCAGGAACAAGCCGGTATTGGTGCCCCAGCGGAACGAGCCCGCGCCGCCGAAGATCGAATGCATGGCCTTCTTGCCTTGCGAAAAACGTTCGGTGATGACCACATGCATGGCCGACCAGAGCGGTCCGCACATGCAAACATCCGGCCCCAGAACACTCATTGCCGCGTTGCGCCCGCCAAAAATGAGGTGCGCGCGATCGGGATTGTAGTCCACTTTTTCGTCCGGACGCGCCTCGTCGGCCTCCTTCAGGATGGCGCGGCTTTGCAATACGTCGCCGAATACGACGATATAGGCCGCGAGCATGGTCGGGATAGCGCTGAGAAACATCGAAAGCGGCGGCAAGCCGAGACCGAACACCGTGTATTCACGCCACAGCGTGGCGAAATCCGGGCTGGTGAGCGACCATTCCAGCTTCGGCCACTGCGCTTCTCCAAAAAGGGGAGCGATAATGACAGCAAGCAGAATGATCGGAAATACGCCAAGCTTTCCAATGATGGCGAGTATCGGATTGCTGTTCTTGATACGCGCAAAATGGCGGGAAAAGATGACGTAGAAGCCAAGGCCGACGGCAATGGTGATCGTGAAGGGGAACGTATCGAAACGCCCGCCAAGCTGGAAAACCGATATGACAGCGGCAAATCCCGCACCGACGATGATGCCCGCCTTGATAGCGGCTGGAATGAGCTGCACCACGCGATGCGCCATGCCCGTCGCGCCGATGAAAATGGAGAATATGCCCAGCATCATCTGGAATGCGACCAGCGCGTGAACGCGTTCCGGTCCTTCGGGGAAGGTGGCGCAATAGGCCATCAGCAGCGGAATGGCAGGCGTGATCCAGCCCGGAACGACAGGATCGCCCAGAAGATGGTGCGCAAGATAGAAAAGCCCATTGAGAACCACCACCGCAAGGGCGACCTCGAAGGGCATGCCAAGCAGTTCGGTCATCAGCGGGATGGCGGACAGGTCCACTGCGCACATGAGCAGGCCCTGAAAATAATCCGGCCATTCGAATTTGTAGTGAAGGAAGGGCAGGCGAATTTTGAATGGTCCGGCAGGCCAGTATGGCTGCTCCTGACCGTCGATACGTTCAGTGCTCAATTTATTCTCCGAAGACATGAGGAACGGCTGCGGAGAAGCGGCAATCAGCTCGCTTCTCCGGCACGTTCCGTCAGGTCGTTGTTATTGATCAGAAGGCTTCGCGGTAAAGCGCGAGCGCATCGGCCTCGGTTACGTCAACCGGGTTGTTGCCCAGAAGCCGTGTCTGCAGCATCGCGTCGCGCGCCAGCATTTCGAGGCTATCTTCGGTCACGCCGACATCACGCAGGCGGCGCGGCGCGCCGGACCGGTTCATCAGCTCTTCCATATAGGTGACGAAGGCCGCTGAGCGCTCTTCCGTCGTGCCTTCGGATTTCTCCAGCAGGAGATCGGCAAGCTCGGCGTAAAGCGTAGCCGCGTCTGCCATATTGTAACGCAGGACAGGCCCCAGCATTAGCGCGTTGGAAAGGCCGTGCGGCACATGATAGTGGCCGCCGAGCGGATAAGCCAGCGCGTGAACGGCGCCGACAGGCGAGTTGGAAAAGGCCTGACCGGCATAGTTGGCGCCGAGCAGCATGGCCTCGCGGGCATGACGGTCATTGCCGTTTTCGCAGGCAGCAACCAGATTGGCTGAAAGAAGCTTCAGCGCTTCGCGGGCGAATGCGTCGGAGAGCGGGTTCTTCTTGATCCGGCTCGTATAGGCTTCGATTGCATGGACCATGGCGTCGATACCGGTCGCCGCCGTATGAAGTGCAGGCAGGCCGCAGGTCAGCTCCGCATCGAGGATAACGAAGTCAGCGTAAAGCTGGCGGGCAACGACGCCCATCTTTGTGGTTTCGCCGGTTGTCAGAATGGTGATGTTCGTGACTTCTGATCCAGTTCCGGCGGTCGTCGGAATCTGGATCAGTGGAAGACGGCTGCCTTGCACCTTGCCGATACCGTAAAGCTCGGAAAGCTCCTGTTCGGAAACGAGCAGCACGGCCGCGAGCTTGGCGATATCCATGGAAGAGCCGCCGCCCAGACCAAGTACGATATCGCAACCGGCGGCCTTTGCTTGCTCAACACAGGCAAACAATACGGATTCCGGCGGATCGGCAACCACGTCATCGAACACGCTGATACCGAAACCAGCCTTTTCAAGCGAGGCCAGCGCATGGTTGAGGACGCCGGCCTTGTGCAGGCCCTTGTCCGTCACGATCAGAATCTTGCGTTCGGAAAACCGCTCGCCGAGGATTTCGCCGAGGCGCTTGGCAGCGCTCCATTCGACGAGCATCGAGCCGACGGTATCGAACGAAAATGGCTTGATCTCTGTTGTCATCATTCCACCCTTATCACTTTCACCAGCGCCGAGGTCTCTCACTTCCTCACCGGCACACAACGCTGGGCTTATCCCGGAAAAGCTTCTGTCTTGGGAAGGAAGCGCCTCCGTCATTTTCCGATACAGCCGATGCATCGGCGGTTCTGAAGAAAAGCCTGGGAGAAACTTTTCGTTTGTTCAGTATATTGAACAATGTTCAAAACTAAACGACCGATACAGGATAAGAAGCCGGACTGTCAATTTCTCCCTTCGATCAGGAGGGCTAAATCAAGGCCAGAAAGTTCGCGGTCGAAATGCCCCGGAATATAAGCGATTGAAAATGTTCGCTTTCACTTCGGTTGCCATCACACAATTTTGTGAATATTTCAGGAAAAATAACTTGCCGGGCTTCGCCCGAGGCTGCGTTTGAACGTTGCGGCGAAAGCGCTTGCGCTTTGATATCCGCAGTCCAGCGCAACGGTGACGACGGGCATTCCCGCGGCCAAGGCGGGCAGGGCAGCGAGCAATCGTGCCTGTTGCCGCCAACGGCCATAGGTCATGCCGGTCTCGCGCTCGAAGTGTCGCATGAAACTGCGCCTGCTCATGCCGGTTCGATCAGCGGCATCGTCAAGGGACAGCTCTGTATCGGGCTCTGCTTGCAGGGCTTCACAAAGGTTGCGGAACCGTTGATCCAGAGGCATTGGAAGATTGAGCGGTTCCGCGGGGAGAAAGGTCAGTTCTTCCAGCAAAAGTTCGCTGATACGCTGTGCAAAGGATGTAACAGGCTGGTCCTGCAATTCAACCAGACGCAGGATCAATTCCCGCAATAATGGCGAAACTTCCACCACGCCGCAGGACGGGGGAAGGGAGCGGGCCGCATCCGAACGGACAAAGATCGTACGAAACTGGACCGGTCCATGGCTGCGCGTTGCATGCTCCACCATCGGCGGTACCCACACCGCACGATTTGGCGGCACGACCCAGGTGCCGCTCTCCGTTGTGACGGATACCACGCCGGATCGCGCATAGATCAGTTGCGCATCCTGATGCCGGTGCGGCGGCCCGGCAAAAGACGTGTCATCTTGCGCCAGGGCCGATAGGGCGAGCGCAAGCGGTGCAGGGTAGTTCAGCGACATGGGTTGACCCTTTTGCGCTCTATTATGACCCTGATGCGCAAGAATGCCAATATCGGGACGTCTATTATCGGGTGGAGAAGCCAGTTTTCCAGAAAGCCTGAACGTGTCCGCTTGCGCCTGCCACAACACAGTTGTTTCGACGGAGTTGAACACTCCGGTCAGCAATGCGCGACTGGCGTCCCTGCTTCTTCTCCTTCGACTTACCGGCGACCGTTGGGCCTGATGGCATCCCGGCGGTCGTAATCTGCCGTCAATCCCTTTCCCATTGTCGCAGTCGCTGCTCAGCGCAGCCGAAGGAATCTATTGTCATGTTGCAGAACCCGGACAGCAAATACCGTCCTTTCATATCTCCAATCGAACTGCCGGATCGCCAGTGGCCGAACCGGCGCTTGACGCAGGCGCCACGCTGGGTATCGACAGACCTGCGCGACGGCAATCAGGCGCTTGCCGACCCGATGGATGGCGACAAGAAAATGCGCTTTTATCGCATGCTCCTGGAAATCGGTTTCAAGGAAATCGAGGTTGCATTTCCTTCAGCTTCGCAGACGGAATTCAATTTTGTCCGCCGCCTGATCGAAGAGGAACTGATACCCGACGATGTGACCATTCAGGTGCTCACCCAATCGCGAGCCGACCTGATTGCACGCACTTTTGAATCCCTGCGCGGAGCGCGTCAGGCCATTGTCCATCTTTATAATGCGACAGCGCCGCTCTTCCGTCGCGTTGTATTCAAGATGGAAAAGAACGAGATAATCGACCTAGCCGTCTGTGGCGTAACGGCCATGCTAGAGGAAAGCCGGAAGCAACCCGAGACGCGTTGGACGTTTGAATATTCACCGGAAACCTTCTGCTTTACCGAGCCGGACTTTGCGCTGGAAATCTGTGAACGTGTTCTGGATGTCTGGCAGCCAACGCCGGAAAACAAGGCGATCCTGAATCTGCCTGCTACCGTTGAAGTGGCAATGCCGAATGTCTATGCGGACCAGATCGAATGGTTCTGCCGCAATCTTTCCCGCCGCGACAGCGTGATCATAAGCGTCCATCCGCATAACGACCGGGGCACAGCGGTGGCTGCAACGGAACAGGCCCTGCTCGCAGGCGCTGATCGTGTCGAGGGCTGCCTGTTCGGCAATGGCGAGCGCACCGGCAATGTCGATCTCGTGACGCTGGCGCTGAATTTCTATACGCAGGGCATCGACCCAAAACTGTATTTTCCAGAAATGCGTTCCGTCGTGCGAACGGTGGAACATTGCAATGACTTGCCAGTTCATCCGCGCCATCCCTATGCAGGCGAACTGGTTCATACAGCTTTTTCCGGCTCGCATCAGGACGCTATCCGCAAGGGCTTTGCCGCGCATGAAACACGTAATGACGGAATATGGGAAATGCCTTACCTGCCCATTGACCCGAAGGATATCGGCGAGAGCTATGAAGCCGTCATTCGCGTGAACAGCCAGTCGGGCAAGGGCGGCGTGGCGTGGGTGCTGGAACAGGACCGGGGCCTGAAACTGCCGCGTCCGCTGCAAATCGATTTCAGTCGTCGCGTACAGGCATTTGCCGACGATACCGGCAAGGAAACGACCTCTGAAATGATCTGGACGCTGTTTAGCGACCTGTATCATTTGAACGCAAACGCCGAATTCGAGCTTCTGAACTATAGGGAAAGCAGACCGGCGCGGAGCGAGGAGCCGCGTGTCTTTGCCGGGCGAATCCGGCATCGCGGCAAGGAAATCGCCATAACGGGGCGCGGTAACGGTTTGATCTCAAGTGCGGTTTCGGCATTGCAGGCCGGTTGCGATACCGATCTGGAAATCGTCGATTATCACGAGCATTCGTTGAAAAAAGGCACCTACGCGCAGGCTGCGGCCTATATCGAATGTCGGACGCAGGATGGGCGGAAAGTTTTCGGCGTCGGGATCGATGACGATATCGCAACCGCGTCGATACGGGCTGTGTTAAGCGCTGCCGCAAACGATACCAAGAGCGCCGTCTAAAAAAGTGAGGAAGCAGACAAGATTTGCTCTTGACCTCAACCAAGGTTGAGGAACTAGAGAAACATGGCCGATTATCTGGAGTATCGTCCATGCGCTTGTCGCTCCTTCTTGTTCCCCTTGCCTTTTCCACTGCTCTCATTGTTTCGACAGCCGCCTCTGGTGAAGGGGCGGATGCTGCCGCGGGGAAAAAACTCTTCAAGCGATGCTCCGTCTGCCACAGGGCGGATGCCGATGAGAGTAAACGCGGTCCGTCATTGCAGGGCGTGGTGGGCCGCAAGGCCGCCTCCTATCCGGGCTATCCCTATTCGGATGCAATGCGCAAGGCGGCGTCCGAAGGACTGGTCTGGAACGAGGATGAGCTGAAGAGCTTTCTCAAGAAACCGCAAGCCATGGTGAAAGGCACATGGATGGCTTTCGCCGGACTGACCAAGGAAAAAGACCTCGAAAACATGATCGCCTATCTGAAACAGCATTCCGAATAGCTGTTTGGAGCCGATATGGCCGAACGGACATCCCGACGTAAGGCCATGGCCGGTCGGAAACGCTGCGGGGCGATTCCGACCGGCGCCAGAGCATTTCCAGCAAAAGTGTGAAACGGTTTTGCGTTCGGAAATGTTGAAAAACAAATAGATGGAGCTGTTCCGACGATGCCGTCAAAACAGGAACCGCTCCAAGCAGGGACAAAGCCGAAGGTTGCTTCGATGATGAACAGAAACGTGCTGCATATAGATCGCGACGCAATTGGCGCCGTTCCGAAACAGGAGTTCGCGGATGTGATGTCGCGTATGGCCGCTACCGTGTCCGTGGTGACAGCGCGCGATGCTGGCGAAGCCCACGGTCGCACGGTGACAGCGGTGTTGTCGCTTTCCGCCGAACCGCCGATGGTCCTGGTTTCGGTCAAAAGCGACAGCGCACTGGCAACGGCGATCATTTCCGATGGCGGCTTCTCACTCGCCATGCTCGCAGAAGGGCAGGAGATGATCGGCGATGGCTTTGCAGGCAAAATACCGCATGGGCATAGATTTCTCATTGGGGTGTGGGGCGAATGGCCGTCGGGCAGGCCGCATCTTTTCGGGGCGTCAGCTGCGATAGATTGCGAACTGGCGGGCAGTGTTCCAATGGCGGATCACACGCTTTTTGCCGGGCTGGTAACGAATACCGATTTGCCGCTGCATTCGCGCCCGTTGCTATGGGCGCGTCGCAATTATCGCGCGTTGAGACATGACGCGGATTTATGAGACGCTTGCAATGGCGCGCGGCTGGAGCGCTTTTCTTCCGCGCATCTGAACCAAAAACCGTTTCACACTTTTCGGGATGCGCTCAAAGGCCTACACATTCGGCATGATCGAGTTTGACGATATGGAACATTCAGGTCTCAAGAAAAGCCTGACAGTTGGTGACGTTTCCCGGCGCGCTGGCGTGGCGGTCTCTACGGTTCATTTCTATGAAACCAAGGGGCTTATCGAGGGCTGGCGCACAGAGGGCAACCAGCGACGTTATCACCGCGCCGTGCTGCGTCGCATTGCCATTATCAAGATCGCGCAACGCGCGGGCATCCCGCTCGCGATCATTCGTGAGGCGCTGGAAGACCTTCCGCACGACCACGTACCGACGGCGGAAGACTGGAGACGATTTTCGGAAGCTTGGAAAGGCATGCTTCAGGAACGTATCGACAGTCTGATGCAGCTTCGTGACCAGATAACAAGCTGCATCGGCTGCGGTTGTCTCTCGCTTTCCGAATGCCCGTTGCGAAATCCAGACGACATCCTCGGACAACAGGGCGCCGGCCCCAGAAGATTGATGGTCAAGACCGGCAATCTCACTTGATTTTCCAGCGTCCGAGCCGAGTTTTCCCCACCGCCATTGCGCTCGTTCGCGGTGGCGGTTTTGTTTTGGATTTGGCCGATTAAATCCTGATGTTTTCAGTCGAAATAGCCTATTGACCTCAACCAAGGTTGAGGTTCTATAAACCCGTCGGCAACAATTCAGTTCACGGAGGCCGACAGTGCAAAGTTCGATCGAAGAAACAATTCCGGCGGGGGACGCGGGCTATAAGCCCGCTGGCTGGGGTGAGCTTCTAAGCGGTAAAAATGGCCTCTATGCCCTGGCTTTGGCTGGTGGGGTCACGCTCCACGCGGTCAATATGTACATCGCGACCACAGTCATGCCGAGCGTGGTGCAGGATATTGGCGGCATGGATTTCTATGCTTGGGCCACGACCTTGTTCGTCGTTACATCCATTCTGGGCGCCGCACTCACTGCGCGGCTTCTGAAAAGCGCCGGTCCAAGGGGCGCCTATGTCGTGGCGACCCTGCTGTTCGCGGCCGGTACGCTGATTTCATCTCTGGCGATCAATATGCCGGTGATGCTGGTGGGGCGGAGCGTGCAGGGCCTTGGCGGCGGCTTCCTTTATGCGCTTGCCTATGGCCTGACCCGTGTCGTACTGCCAGAGCGTCTGTGGGGCAGGGCCATTGGGCTCATTTCCGCGATGTTTGGCGTGGCGACACTGATCGGTCCGGCGATTGGCGGCATCTTTGCCGAATATGGCGCATGGCGCGCCGCGTTCTGGTCGTTGCTGCCCGTTTCTGGCCTTTTCGCTGTGGTCGCATTCGCAACAATGCCGCGCTCGAGCTGGGACAAGAATGAGCGCGTTTCCATTCCCGTTCTTCAACTCATCCTTTTGACCGGCGCTGTCCTTGCGGTGTCAGCAGGCAGCCTGTCTCAGGAGACGCTATGGAAGATCGTTGGACTGGGGGCTGCGATATTCATGATTGCCGTCATTGCGGTCGTGGACCGCGACGCCAAGGCCCGCCTCCTGCCGCGCCGCTCGTTCAGCCTGTCGATGCCGCTGGGTGCGCTTTACCTTACAATCGCGCTTTTGATGCTCAGCATGCAGCCCGAAATATACGTGCCCTACCTGCTTCAGCACCTGCATGACCAGTCTCCGCTATGGGCGGGATATCTGGCGGCACTGATGGCCATTGGCTGGACTGTGGCATCCTTCCTCAGTTCCAAATGGCAGGAGAAGGGCGGCGACAAACTTGTCGTGGCGGGCCCCATCCTTGCGCTCGCGGGCCTCGTATTGCTCGCCATATTCCTTCCGGTTCACGGTAACGGCAACTGGTCATTGCTCGCGCCCGTCTGCCTTGGGCTCATCCTGATCGGTTTCGGGATCGGCCTTGCCTGGCCGAGCCTCGTCACCCGTGTTTATCAAAGCGCTCCGTCGACCGAGCAGGACCTTGCCGCAGGCGGCATGACGACCGTGCAGCTTTTCGCCATCGCCTTCGGGACGGCCTGTGCGGGCATGGTTGCCAATTTCGCCGGCATTGCCGTGCCTGGCGGCGTGGAAGGCGCGGCCAATGCCTCGCTCGGGCTCTCGGTGATTTTCGCGCTCGCACCGGCAATTGCGATTGCCGTGGCATTCAGGGTCAACCGGATTACTGGCGGAAAGGGCTGATCGATGCCGCGTTTCATTGCCAACATTCTCGATTCCCGCGTCAGTCTTTTGCTAGCGCGGATCGTTCTCACCTTTGTTTTATGGTCCAGCGGTCTGGCCAAGCTCTTTGATTTCGGTGCCAATGTCGCGGAAATGGAGAGCTTCGGTCTCTATCCGGGCTGGCTGTTCAACAGTGCGACCCTGCTTTTGCAAATCGGCGGATCATTGATGATTATCTTCAATCGCGGAACCTGGCTTGCTTGCGGCGCTCTTGCGGTCTTTACGATCCTGACCATTCCGGTCCCGCATCCATTCTGGACGAAAGAAGGAGAAGAAGCTTTCCGGGATATGACGGTGGCACTGGAGCACATATCGCTGATCGGTGGCCTCGCCATAGCCGCGATCCTGGCGCGTAAGGTTTAAACCACTGGACGCAAGGATTGGCCTGCCTGTACCCTGCCTGTCGTCTGATCGATAGGCAGGGAGGGCCTGGAATGGATGTGACGGTCATAACGGGAGCATCGGATGGTATCGGGGCCGAAACGGCACGGCAGATTGCCCGGCGCTACCGTGCAAATGCTGCTTTGGTGCTCGCCGCACGCAATGTGGACAAGCTGGAAAATTTGGCAACGGAATTGCGGCAGCTGCGCAGTTCTGCCCTCGTGGTGCCAACCGATGTAAAAGATCGCGCTGCCTGCATCGCTTTGATTGACAAGGCGGTTTCTACCTATGGCCGCATCGATACGCTGATCGTGAATGCGGGCATGTCGGCCCATGCCAATTTTGCCGAAATCAAGCCGGATGATCTGGGCTGGATGCATGATCTGATGGAGCTGAACTACTGGGGCAGCGTATGGCCTATCCATGCCGCACTTCCACATCTCGCTGCTAGCAAGGGACGGATTGTAGCCGTCTCATCCGTTGCCGGGTTGATCGGCGTGCCGGGGCGCACGGCCTATAGCGGAACGAAGTTCGCGCTTTCCGGCTTCTGCGAGGCGCTTCGCGCGGAACTGGAACCAAGCGGCATATCCGTGACAATCGTCTATCCGGGTGTCGTCAAGACCGACATTCGCAAGGTGGGCTACAGCGCGAGCGGGGCCGCTCTTGGAACGAGCGGCGTGCGCGAGGATGACATGATGCCGGTCGAAGAAGCTGTGCGGCTGATGCTGGACGGCGTGCAAGCGCGCAAACGGGAAGTGCTGATGACCCGGCAGATGCGGCTGGGGCGTTGGTTGAAGCTTATTGCGCCCCGGCTGGTGGACCGCATGGCGCTCAAGGCTATCAAGCCGGAGTTCAGGCCGAAACCGATCGTCCCCGCAAGGTAAACAAGGACCAACAAGCGGTTGCGAGCGAGGGAGCGTTGGATATCCCTTCCGACGCACGGTGCTCCACGCTTCAAACGCGAATTTAGCGCAATCTACATCGCATAAGTTCATTTTTCATTTGGCTTCTGTCGCGGTCCCGTTACAAGAGAGGCTCGGGCGGTAAAGGGCTAAAAATGGACACGCGGGGGCAGGGCAGCAGGAATGTGCCGCTGGCAGTCGATCTGGACGGAACGCTGGTTTCGACCGATCTGCTGTGGGAAGGCATTTTTCTTCTTCTGAAAAAGAACATTCTGTTCGTCTTCATGTTGCCGGTTTGGCTGCTCTCCGGCAAGGCACATCTCAGGCAACAGGTGGCTGACCGTGTGACGCTCGATGCTTCGCGACTCCCTTATCGAACAGAATTTCTGGATTTTTTGCGCGGGGAACATGCATCGGGAAGAGCTTTGGTGCTGGTGACGGCAGCTCCAGAACCGGTAGCGACTGCGGTCGCGTCGGAACTCGGTATCTTCAGTGAGGTCTGCTCAACGTCCTTGGCAAAAGAATCTTCCGCAAAAAGCAGGGCCGAACTGCTGGTGGAGCGCTATGGGCGGCAGGGGTTCGATTATGCGGGGAATGATCGCGACGATTTGCCGGTTTTCGATGCGGCGCGGCAGGCGATTGTCGTGGCACCTGATCGCGCAGCGGCTCAATTCCAGAAGCGGACGGGCTGTCCGGTTTTCAATGCTGGAAAACCGACTATCCGAACCTATGTCCGGATGCTGCGGGTTCATCAATGGCTGAAGAACCTGCTGGTCTTTGTTCCTGCCACGCTGGCTCACGACATAGCAAAACCCGATGTGTTCACCGCGGTTTGTCTGGCATTCGTCGCCTTTTCTGCGACGGCGTCCGCAATCTATATCATCAACGACATTATCGATCTTCCGGTTGACCGGAGACATGCCCGGAAAAATCAGCGGCCTTTTGCAAGCGGGCAGGTATCCATTCCATTTGGTCTCGGCACCGTAGCTGTGCTGCTGCTTTTGACGGCCTTCATCTGTTTCTTCCTGCCGCCTGCTTTCACGCTGGCAATCGTCACCTATCTGGCTTTCACCACCGCCTATACATTTGCCTTGAAACGCATGTTGCTGGGCGACGTGATTTGCCTCGCAGGGCTTTACAGCTTGCGTCTATTGGGAGGATCGGCTGCCTCCCATGTTCCGCCGTCTTTCTGGCTGATGGCCTTCGCCATGTTTTTCTTCCTCTCGCTCGCATTGGTGAAGCGTTATGTCGAGCTGGACGGCGCGATGGCAACGGAAATTGACCGGATTGCCGGGCGAGGCTACCGTCCGGAAGATCGTGATATTGTGGGACAGTGCGGCGTTGCCGCCGCGTTTACCGCAGCCCTGGTTCTGGCCCTTTATATCAATAGCGACTCGGTCAAGACGCTCTATACCTATCCCTGGCTGATATGGCCGCTCGGCCCGATGGTTCTCTATATGAACGTGCGCGTATGGATATTGGCGCATCGCGGTGACATGGACGACGATCCGGTCCTCTTCATGGCCAAGGACTGGCGCAGCCAGGTCGTTATCGCGCTTGGCGCGGTGTTGCTTCTTGTGGCTGGAATGCGCTGATGGAACAGTCCTTTGACAGTTTCGGGCGAGTTGACCGGCGAGAGCGCCGATCCCTTTCGCTTGAGCGGCTGGAAACTGATTTCGCACGGACCTTGCCTGAAGGGGCCAGCCTGTTGCCATTCGGAAATGGTTGTTCCTATGGCGACAGCTGCCATAACGATGCGGGCTTCCTCGTCCCCATGCGGGCTCGAAGGAGCATACTGCACTTCGATCCAGATACGGGATTCTTGACGGCTGAAAGCGGCGTGCTCCTGAGCGAGATCATCGCGCATGTTGCGCCGCATGGCTATTTCCTGCCTGTTACGCCCGGCACCCAGTTTGTCACGCTCGGCGGCGCCATCGCCAATGACGTGCACGGGAAAAACCACCATCTGCGGGGAACCTTCGGGTGTCACGTCAAAGAGCTGGACCTGCTTCGCTCGGACGGCGGCCAGTATCGGTGCTCCGAGACGGAAAATGTTGGGCTGTTTCGCGCAACAATCAGCGGAATGGGGCTGACCGGGTTGATCCTGCGCGCAACGATCCGGCTCATGCGCGTAGGCGGTCTTGATATTGAGGAAAGGGCTCTGCCTTTCGGCAGTCTTGATGCATATTTCGATATGGCTGAGACCGCAGATATCGAGAATGAATATGCAGTTGCCTGGGTCGATCAGCTTTCCGATGGCAGGGGTCTGCTGTTGGTCGGCAATCATGTCGACGTGCCCGGCGGCGTGCATATCGCGGCATCTGCGCGCCTCGGCGTGCCTTTTGAGTTGCCGTTCTCCGCACTCAACAGGACAAGCCTGTCATTGTTTAACGCGGCCTATTTTCGGCGTAAGCGACGGCTGAAGGCGGCACATAGGATGCCATATCGAAATTTCTTTTATCCGCTCGACAGTATCGGGAACTGGAACCGGCTTTATGGCCCGGCAGGGCTTTACCAGCACCAAAGCGTGATCCCGCTTGATGCTGCCAGAACCGTCATTCCCGCAATGCTGGAGGCAAGCCGTGCCGCCGGGCAGGTTTCATTCCTGACGGTGCTCAAACGTTTCGGCTCGGTGAAGTCCCCCGGTCTCATGTCGTTTCCGACGCCGGGATATACGCTGACCATGGATTTCCCAAATCGTGGCCGAAAGACGCTGGATTTGCTGGACCGGCTGGACCGTCTGACCGTGGGAGCCGGTGGCCGCATGAACCCGTATAAGGACCAACGGATGAGCGCTGATATTTTTGCTGCGAGTTTTCCGCGCTGGCGGGATTTTGAAATTTTTCGCGACAGGGCTTTCAATTCAAATTTCTGGCGCCGCACGGCGTTGACGCTCGGCGAGGCAGAGTAGGAAACGTGATGAAATATATTCCCTTCATCCTGTTCACAGTCATGACCAACGCCGCCGCGCAACTGATGCTGAAATACGGCATGCTGACGCTCGGGCCGATCAGTTTTTCAGCCGAAACAATGATCCAGCGCATATTCCAGATCGTGTTCAACCCCTGGGTGTTTGCGGGTCTTTTGACCTTCGTGATCTCAATGGCATCGCATCTTTACGTGCTGTCCAAGGTCGACCTTTCCTTTGCCTATCCGTTCCTCAGCCTTGCCTATGTGGCGGTCGCTTTGCTCGCCTGGCTTTTGTTCAAGGAGGAACTGGGCGCATACAAGATCGCAGGCATAGCGTTCATCTGCATCGGGACGGTGCTGATCGCGCAGAGCGCCAAATCGTCGGCCCCGCAAGCGGAAACGACTGTAAACCGGCAGACGCAAGGGTGAACGGGGGGCATAATGAGACACATAATTTTCGGTGGCGATGGATTTGTCGGACGCTATCTCGCGCCAAAACTCCTTGCCGATGGCCATGAGGTCATTGTTGCGGATATCGTGAAAAGCGATCTGCCGCACTACGGCGACGCAGCCTTCATCGCGACCGATGTAACCGATCTGGAAGCTATCCGCAGGCTGGGCATTCGCGCTGACGACGTGATTTACAATCTGTCGGCCAAGATGCTCTCGCCGATACAAGTCCGTGCAAAGCGGCATGATTTTTTCTTTCCCGTCAATTATTACGGGACGGAGAACATCATCAAGGCAATGGATCTTGCCGGTGCGAGCAAGCTGGTCCACTTCACCACCGACATGGTGTACGGGCACACCTATACTTGGCCGCAGAAGGAAGACCATCCGTGCAAGCCGCTTGGCGAATACGGGCTTTCCAAATTGAGGACCGAGGAGCTTGCCGTTGAATGGCGGGAACGGGGAATGAATATTTCGCTGTTTCGTCCGCGTCTTATCATTGGCCCCGGACGCCTCGGCATTCTGCAAAAGCTGTTCAAGCTGATTGATTACAATCTGCCGGTGCCGATGATCGGTTCGGGCAAAAATCCCTACCAGTTTATTTCGGTGTTCGACTGTGCCGAGGCGGCATGGGCTGCTTTCAAGGCGGGTATACCTAATGAGGTCTATAATCTCGGTTCGCTCAATCCGCCTCCCGTACGCAAGCTGCTCGGTGATCTCATCCGTCACGCCGGATCGAAATCCATTCTGTTGCCGACGCCGGCCTGGGCGGTGAAACGGACGCTCGACCTGCTCGACTGGATGAACATGCCCCTCATGGACCCGGAGCAATATCTGATTGCCGATGAAATGTGTGTTCTCGATGTTTCAAAGGGCGAGCGCGAACTTGGTTGGGTGCCGCAATATCGGGACGAGGATATGTTGATCGCAGCCTATGGCGAATATCGTAAGAAAATCGGGGCAGATTCCTCGGAAGTGCGGGCTTCCGAAACGGCACAGAGGCAGAAATGACCAGAACCAATGCAACGCCAAAGCCGAAACTGCTCACTGTAGGCGAAGCGAAGGCGCTCGACTTGCCACGGATGACCGAGCTGTTCACTGCCCACCTCAATCCGGGCCAGCTTCATTTCATGAAGCTGCTCGGCTTTCATAAGGTGAAGATCGAACGCGCGGAAGGCATGTATTATTACGACCAGAACGGGCGCCCGATTCTCGATTTCTTCGGCGGGTTCGGATCGCTGGCTTTCGGCCACAATCATCCGCGCATTCTCGAAGCGAGGCGTCTATTCCAGGAAGAGATGCGCCACGAGATCGCCATCGCCTTCATGTCGCAATATGCAACTGCTCTCGCATATGACATTGCGGCCTGCTCGCCCGGCGATCTGGATATGGTGTTTCTGGGGTCTTCCGGCTCGGAAGCGATGGAAGCCGCAATCAAGGTCGCGGAGCGCGCTGCCGGTCCGAGCAAGCCGAAGATCGTCTATGCGGAAAACTCATTCCACGGGAAGACGAAGGGCGTTCTGTCCATCACGGATGGCGGGCTTTATCGCGGCGAATTCAAGCTGGTCGACAACACTGTGCGTGTGCCTTTCGGCGATATAGAAGCCATTGAAAATGCGTTTCGCGCGGACCCTGAAATCGGGGTGATCGTGCTTGAAACGGTGCAGGGCGGCGGCGGCATCATTCAGGCTGATGCAGAGTTCTGGCAGAAGCTGCGTGGCCTGTGTGACCAGTATGGTGTCATCTGGATCGCCGACGAAGTGCAGTGCGGGTTGGGACGAACCGGGAAATTCTACGCTTTCGAGCATTATGGCGTCATACCGGATGTCACCGCGCTGGCGAAATCGCTTGGCGGCGGAAAGACGGCTATGGCCGCGATGATTGCCCGTCGCGACATCTATATGAAGGCTTATGGCACGCCAAAGACGGCGATGATTCATGCCATGGCAACCTTTGGCGGGATCGGCGAAGCCTGTGTCACTTCCATCGAAGCCTTGAATGTTCTGTACGACGAGCATCTGATCGATAACGCAGCCGAGGTAGGGGATTACCTTCTGGAAAGGCTGCGAGAGGTGCAGAGCCGCTATCCCGCGCTTGTGAAAGACGTGCGCGGGAAGGGGATGATGGTGGGGCTGGAGTTCCACGATTTTTCCCAAACCATGCCGGCTGTGCTGCGGCCAGTTCTGGCGATGCTGGATGAAAAGCTGAAAGGCTCGCTCCCTGGCTTCATCGGCAGCCATCTGCTGCGCGATCACAGGGTTCTGGTCGCCTTTACCGAATATAATCGCAATGTCATTCGTCTTGAGCCACCGCTGATCTGCGAACGCCAGCATGTGGATGCGTTCATCAAGGCGCTGGATGAAGTGCTTTCGCGCGGTATCGTCCGGATTGTGCGCGATTTCGTCAAGGCTCAAATCAAGTAGGTGGATTCCACTTACGGAACAAGACCATGGCGAAGCAGCAAATCCCAACAAGGGTTCAAGGCGATAACGGTTCGATCCTTTAGCGCCTCGGCGTATATTTTCTGCAGGGCAAGGCGATTTGTCGTGGGCGGACATTTCGGACGCAATACGCCGTCAGTTGCTTCCACGGCGGCTTTCGCTTCTTCGGACAGAGCGGGAACCGTGCGGAAAGGGTCAGCGCCGATCTGGATATGCCGTGTAGCGTCACGGTCCAAAACCCAAGCGAAAGGGTTGACGAAATCAAGCGTCATGATGCTTTGCAGGCGAGTGTTGATGCGGTTTTCGAAGGATTTCAGATCCTTCACCATCTGGTTTGCAGAAAGGAGCCAGAAAACCTGAAAGTCAATTTCCGAAAAAAGCTGCCAGCTGGGTAGCTGGCCCTGTTTGGCCAGTGTTTCGAAAGCGGCACTGTTCTCCGGGTAATGCGACTGGAAAAGTTCTGCGCGCTGCAGGAAATCGGGCCGTGTCAGCACCTGCCCCATGTCCTTCAATTCCGGCAATGACGGCCGAACATAAGTGGGCGCCACAGCGACGGCGCGCAAGGTCCTGTGCGCAACCTTGGTGAAAGTCGGAATGACGCAGAAGGCGGCCAATATCAGGAAAGCGAGCTTGAAGTTCGGACTGCGAAGCTGCACCCGCTGAAAGATCATGATCAGAACAGGCCAAAGAAAAATAAACTCCTGGCTGCCGGTGTTCTGGGTTTCAAGGATGACTCCGCCGAGCAACCCGACAGCGAGCCAGACGGAGCTTCGGTCGAAGAAGCGGGGGCGTTCGCTGGAGGCCTGAGGACCGGTCCGGCGCTGCTCGTTCCAGAAAAGCATCACGACCAGGACTGAAGCGGGTAGAATGACATCCAGCTTCAACGATATGACGGTCAGGAACCGCGGAAGCAGGGCTTCTTCATTCAGTGCCAACAGTGTGGCTATATCGCGCACATAAGCGCCGACTATTCCGTTGTGCAATTCAAGAACGGATAAAGCTGCCGAAGCAGCGACTGTCGCCAGAAGGACATGACGGACCGAGATTCGTCCGCCCAGAAGCGCTGCAAGCCCGAACAGCCCGCCTGCGAGAAAGCCGGTAACTTTCATCAGGAGCAGGGCGAACATCGTCGTCGCGCAAAACAGCGCAAGCTTTGGGCTGTCACGCATAAACATCAGCCCGCACATGAGCACGTAAAGCAGAAGCGACGTGTGACGGTTATAAATACCGAAGCCGTCCAGTCCGGGATACGGATAGAAGCTCTGCGTGTTGGCGGGAAAAGTCGCGAAAACCAGAAATGGAACAAGGAGGAGAAATCCGGTGGTCCGGCTTTGGGAACGAAGCTCGGCCAGCAGCCAGAACATCAGTGGGGCTGCCACGATCAATATGGACCATTGCACAAGCAACAACGGCTGCGCTTTGGGAAACAGGGATTGTCCCCACGCGAAAAGATAATAGCCAAGCGGTCCGACCGGTGTGGCGAAGTCCAAATTGGGAACCTGCCCCATCTTTATGCGCTGGGCTGCATCGAAGTAGATGTAGCTGTCCCAGTACATGGGGCCGATAGGGGCATTGAGCTGGAATGACAGAAGAACAATCAGCAGGATGAGCGCAAAGGCCAGCCAGAACAGAGGCGCGGATAACAGCGGCGCTTTTGCCGTTTTGAAGGTCGTACCGAAGAACATGAAACCCCACTCCCATGCGTAATGCGCAGAGATTAACGGCTGACCCTTAAAACAACAGAAATAGGGAAAGACCGCTTGACCCAACTCGATTTCAAAAGGGGACTTCCAGATATGAGAACGCCCACTGCACTGGGAGGAGGAGTGTGCAGTGGGCGAATCTATAAAGCGCGATTGGGAGGAGGAGTATCGCGCTTCGCGTTCGGTTTTTGGGAGGAGGAGTAAAACCGAACAACCGCAAGATAGGAATACGGCGTCTCGCTTGCAAGGGGCAACCTTGCAATGCAGATATGCATTTTTGTGTGACTAAAAAGAAACCGCCCCGCAGCGATCTAGCGCGCAGGGGCGGTACTCCCTCCTCCAAGTGAGACGAACAATAACTCCGCTCATGAAGAAAGCAACCCCTAATATAACTACATAAATTTCAGAAAATACTGAAAATAGTATACGATTATCCAGTGGAGCGCCGTTCTGCACTTCGTCGACAGAAGCACGGACAGCTACGTTGCAGTCTGGTTTGTCCGTATACGCGTCGAGTTCTTGGAGTTTGTTCCAGAATTCGTCTTTTGGGCTGCAAATGGCAATTTATCTGCGTTCCCATGCTGCCTATTTTTCCTGCGCATAATCGGTCCCGAAAAAGACTGCGGCTTTTCGGGGCGAGTAGAAAACCACCATTTCCGCACACATACGCGGTTCTTTGATTCAATCTCCTGGACGGTCGTGAGGCGAAGAAATGTTCAGGAAAACAAAGGGGCCTCAACCTCTGGGAGATATTGTCTGCGGATTTTCTAACAATGGTGCAAATTGCCTATTTATTTTTATCGAAGCTGTGATTAAGTTCCGTCATCTTCTTCGCTTGGGGGCTTTCGAGGAAGGTACGCCGCCTCAGCGCGTTCATCGCCGCGGGGCGGTTTTCATTTGGGGTGTGGAAAGTGCATATCAGCAATGCAAGCTTGTTAATTGAGTGGGCGCGCCGAAGGGATTATTAAAAATCCATCCCGGCTTGCTCCTCCTCCCAAAAGCCGGGCCGGAGCGCGATATTCCTCCTCCCAATCGCGCTTACTGATCAAGCCCGCAACGCTCACCTCCTCCCGAGCATTGTGGGCTTTTCTGTATTTCGGTCACGTAATTTTTCAGGCTGGAACGTATTGTTAGTTCCAGAATCGCAGCTAACGTTCCATTTTCATTGTGCGTGCACTCCTGAGAGCTCGCCCGCCTCGCGCCCCTAAGCCCCCCGCCCAAACGCGAGGCGGTTCCTTTTGAGCGGAACCTTCCCAAAACTTTAGCTTCCAATGCGTTCGGAAGAATTTATTCCAACTGAAGTGAGCTTCATTGGACACCGAAGGCCTTAGGAAAGCTTCTCTTTCTTCGGTTATTATGCGCCGCTATGGGAGGCAGGCGCTCTGCGTTGCGTTTTGTTTCCGAATTTCCGGAATCGGCGGCGTCGATATGCGATGTCAGTCCTTTGACCTGTGATCACCTTCCGCAATGGATAAAATATACTTTTAAAAATATCGATTTAATTATATTATATTTCTCTCTCTGCACAATTTCTGCTCAGTTATCTAAATAAAATTTATTATAAAATTATAATACATTACGTAGCGTCAATTTTGATTGGAATTTAAGTTTATATTTTTCTGTATCGACTTCTGTGGACGGTCGAAGAAACGACAATGATCGGTCCAATTATCCGTTTACAATCAAGAGGAAGTTGAGTCGCTTTCGATCTTGAGGCGGCTCCGACTGTTCGGGCGGGCATGATGTTGCGTTCTGTGCCTGTCGGCGGATTCCTTGCGGGTAGTTGTGTTCTGATCGTCGAATGGAATGGTTTCTCCAATTCAGGAGACCTTCACGCTTCAGAAATTAACCATCCGTTAACCATTGCGCATATAGACCGGATAAACCGTTTTTTAACCAAGATGAATCAAGTGCTAACACAGTCTCGTCCAATCCGCTTGAAAGGGAGGTCCTTTCTGGCGCTGGTCCTCTCGCCTGAATTGCCGCTCGACGGCTGGCTCGACAAGCTGGATGATCTTGCAGCGCGTTCAGTCGGTTTTTTTCTCAATCGTCCGATCGTCCTCGATCTGGAAAATGTAACGATTGAACGCCCGCAACTGGTGCAGTTGCTTGAGGATCTGGTTAGCCGCGGCGTCTGGATTACGGGTTTCGAAAATGCGCGGCCTTCGCTTCTGGGACCCGGGATGCCGCCGGCGATGCGGGGCGGGCAGCCTGCCGCCGATTTCGATCCGGAAATCGCGGAATCGAAACCGAAGGAACGCACGCCAGCCGCGCCCGCATCGGTGCAACTCGTCAAGGCAGTCCCTTCCATGGTCGTCACCGAGCCGGTTCGATCCGGCCAGTCGATCTATTTTCCAGACGGCGATGTGACGATTGTCGGTTCTGTTGCATCCGGTGCGGAAGTGGTGGCTGGCGGCTCGATCCACGTCTATGGCGCACTGCGCGGCCGGGCAATGGCGGGAACGGCCGGAAACGCCGATGCGCGCATTTTTTGTCGCAAGATGGAAGCTGAGCTCGTCGCTATCGATGGTCTCTACAAGACGGCCGAAGACATGGAGAGCAGATTGCGCGGACAAGCCGTACAGCTCTGGCTCGACGGCGACTATATGATGGCCGAAACGCTGGGCTAGCCTGTTTCCCGGCAGGCGGAAATGCCTTGGGGAGCAGACGTTCGAACCGATTCCGGGCACGTTGAGTGTCACAAAAGAAAAGCAGAGCATCTCATATCCCGGGTAACGGATGTTCTGGAGGCGCGCGGGAGATACAGGAGACAAATATGGCAAAAGTGATTGTTGTAACTTCCGGTAAAGGTGGCGTTGGCAAAACGACATCTACCGCCGCAATCGGCGCCGCGCTGGCGCAACGCGGCGAGAAGACCGTCGTTATCGATTTCGATGTAGGCCTGCGTAACCTCGATCTCGTCATGGGAGCAGAACGCCGCGTCGTGTTCGATCTGGTCAATGTCATTCAGGGCGATGCAAAGCTTCCGCAGGCTTTGATCCGCGACAAGCGTCTTGAGACGCTCTACCTGCTGCCAGCCTCGCAAACGCGCGACAAGGATAACCTGACCACCGATGGTGTCGACCGCGTTATGGAAGACCTTAAGAAGGAATTCGACTGGATCATTTGCGACAGTCCTGCCGGGATTGAACGCGGTGCCACGCTCGCCATGCGCCATGCCGATATGGCCGTGGTCGTCACAAATCCCGAAGTGTCGTCGGTGCGCGACTCCGATCGCATTATCGGTCTGCTGGACGCCAAGACGCTCAAGGCCGAGCGTGGCGAACGCGTCGAAAAACATCTCCTCCTGACCCGTTACGATCCGGTACGCGCTGAACGCGGCGACATGCTGAAGGTTGATGACGTTCTGGAAATCCTGTCCATTCCGCTTTTGGGCATCATTCCGGAAAGCCAGGATGTTCTGCGGGCGTCCAATATTGGTTCCCCCGTAACGCTGGCCGATCAGCGCAGTGCGCCCGCATTGGCTTATCTCGACGCAGCCCGCCGCCTTGCCGGTGAAGAAGTGCCGATGACTGTTCCATCCGAAAAGCGCGGCCTTCTGGGTAAACTTTTCGGAAGGAGAGCGGCATGAGCCTGTTTCGTTTTTTCAGCAAACCTGCTTCCGCGCCACAAGCGCGCGAACGGTTGCAGGTTCTGCTCGCCCATGAAAGGGCGTCACATGAACATTCCGATCTCGTCGCGGTGCTGCGGGAGGAAATCCTCGCCGTGATCGCCAAGCATATCCAGATCGATCGTGACAAGGTCAGCGTGAAAATGGATCGGGGCGACCAGATGTCGACGCTTGAAGTCGATATCGAACTTCCCCTGAAGACGAAAGCGAAGGTGCGGGCAGCCTGATTACACCAATCTTGCGGATAGCCAGAAAGATGGAGGGAAAACCATGAACCGCGGTGCACTTCTCACCAGATTGAAGGAGCTTCAGGAGCTTCCAAAGTTTCAGAAGCGGGATATCTGTAGCATAAGCGCTTTCTTGCAGCTCGAGGCGCTGGCAGAACATGTCAGGGTTTGCGAAGAAGCGGCCGGTGTCGCACAAACGGGGCAGGATCAATGATCCTGCCTTTCTCGTGATCGCCTGAGCGAACATGAGGGCTCTTTGCCAGGCTAACCAGAGAACGGATTTCGATGTTCGGGCGTTACGGCACGGCAAAGAACATCTGCAAATAGCAGCCGAGGAAGACGAGGGCGATCAGCGCCGCGATGAGGAGCAGAAGTTTCATTTTTGATGCATCGCTCAATTGCTGTTCACATTCAAGAAAACAGATGGTGATTGAACGGCGGGTAAGGAAAAGCCTTGCCCCGGTTTCCTGTCTTATGGTGGCCTGCCGGTCGGATGACCGTCAGTTTTGCGGAAGAGGCGCGAGTTCCTGACGCGCCGTCATGAGGACGGTCTGCGTCAGCCCAGCAAGACGCTCGGCTGCCAGGCGGTTCACCTGCCAGAACAAGGGAATATCCAGAGCCGTATCAGGAAGGAGTTCAACCAGCCGCCCGGCTTGCAGATGCTCACCGACCAACTGCATCGGATTCATCCCCCACCCCATGCTTGACAGACTTGCATCGACGAAGGCCTGCGTCGAGGGAAGCCAATGTGTCGGGCAAGTCATGTCAGTTCCGAGAACAGAACGGACCCACCGATCCTGCAATCTGTCTTTCTGGTTGAATGTCAGCGCGGGAGCCTTGGCGATCGCACTGCGGGTTATTCCGCGGGGAAAATAGCGGGCGATGAAATCCGGCGATGCTGTGGCGCGATAGCGGAGAATGCCAAGCGGCGTGAGACGGCAGCCCTGAACCGGTTTGGAGAGCGAAGTAACAGCGGCGACGACGCGCCCACGTCGCAGCCATTCGGCGGTGTGATCCTGATCGTCGACAGCAATGTTGAAGAGATATTCCGATCTGGTGCTGAAATCCGAAATCGCTTTCAGAAACCACGTGCCCAGACTATCGGCATTGGTCGCTATGTGGAGTGTGACGCGCTGAGCCGTGCTTTCGCTACCGGACAGGCCGGGCAATTCCGCCAGAAGCTCGCGTTCGAGCATGCCGACCTGCTCAATATGGCGGCACAGCCAGTCTCCCTTTTCAGTCGCCGTGCAGGGCGTACCCCGCTCTATCAGGACTGCGCCCAGCCGCTCTTCCAGATGTTTGACGCGCTGCGAGATTGCAGACGGGGTAACGTTCAATATACGGGCGGCTTTCTCAAAACTGCCCGTCTGAACCACCATTGCCACAGCTCTCAGAGCAGAATAGTCGATCATTAGAATTCCTAAATCGGCTTTACCATATTTAACTATTCTAACCGTCGTTCATGCGCTATCCAAGTGCCAACTTACTCCCAGACGGCGACCTTTCATGAATCCTTCAGTCTACATAACCGGCCTTACCATGGGCCTCAGCTTGATTGTTGCTATTGGCGCGCAAAACGCCTTCGTGTTGCGGCAGGGATTGCGGGATGAGCATGTGTTTGCGGTCAGTCTGGTTTGCGCCATATCGGATGCCATCCTTATCCTCATCGGCGTGACCAGTTTCCAGAAGATCGCTGCCATCATGCCAGCGCTCGATCCCATCATGCGCTATGGCGGAGCGGCTTTTCTGATCTGGTATGGCGCGCGAAGCCTTCATTCCGCCTTCACATCGTCTGCCGCACTGGCGACGGCAAACGGAGCATCTGCAAGCCTGACCAAGACGCTGGCAACCTGTCTTGCGCTGACATGGCTTAACCCGCATGTTTATCTGGATACTGTCGTTCTTCTGGGAACGATCTCCACGCAGTTTCCCGGTTTGGAAACATCGTTTGCGGCAGGTGCGATCACTGCGTCTTTTCTGTTTTTCTTTTCGCTGGGCTTCGGCGCCCGCTGGCTGCGTCCGGTTTTTGCCCGTCCGTCTTCGTGGCGTATTCTGGAAGGTCTGATTGCCGTCACGATGTGGTCAATTGCGCTGAAGCTGGTGATCGGCATGTAAAGAAAAGCCGGAGGCGATAAACGCACCCGGCTTTTCAGTTTTCGGAGGGTGCTTACAGGCCCATGGCCTTGAGTTCCTGAAGCGGAGGGATCGTTTCATACATAACGGGATCGAGCCGGTCCCAGATGATCCCGCAGGTTGGCTTGTGCGGGTCCTTCACCTCGATGGTGCGGGTCGGCGTGAAAATCACGTCCGCCACCGTGTCGTAAACATCGGGCGTCAGCTTTTCGCTCAATACCTGGCAGTCATGAACGACAGCGGCTGCTGGTGTCGCCGCGGTGATGCGGCCCAGACGGTAAAGCATGCCCCATTCCGCATCGAAGAAGCCATGGCCCTTGCCGAAACGGACCCCTTCCAGATTGATCGCCCCGGTGCCTGTGACCATGTAGTCGATGACTGGCAAGGCGGAGATGTCTTTCAGCGTTACCGGCTGTCCCACGCGCTCCATGCCGTCGAGCGTAGACGCATAAAGATAATGATCCGGCGAAATCAGTTTCGGATCGAGAACCCAGAAGCCGCGCCTGATGGAATAAGTGGTGATCAGAACGGTCTTGCCGTCTTTCAAAGCCTGAAGGCGAAGGCGGTCGAGACAATTGTCGGGCGTGATGAAGATGAAATCGGCGTTCTGGTAGTAGCGATGGGCCGTCAGTCGGGCAACCGCTTCCTCGCCGCCTTCAAAATCCGCGATGAATTCCCCAAAGTCAAAATGGAAGCGGCTATCCGGAACGGCGACCTTGCGCAACTCGCTCCAGACACGTTCGCGAACGGAAGCTTTATGATCGGTGATTTCCATGGGGACTCCTTGCATTTTAGTCTGCCGGGTTCATACCCCGGCGGGCGAGCACACGGCGCTCGCAGAGGGCTACGATCTGGTAGAAAAAGACGGACAGCATGACGGAGACCACGGCGACGGCCCAGATCATGCCGTAGTCGAGATATCCGCGCGATTGGTTGAGCAGGTTTCCAAGGCCCGTTCCTGTCGCGAGCCACTCGGCGATCATGACGCCGAGCAGAGCCCGCGGCACGGCAAGGCGGATGGCAGCGAAGAGATAGGGGAGGGAGGCTGGCACCGATACGAGGCGAATCTGTTTCCAGATGCTCGCGCCGTATGCGCGGGGCACATCCAGCGCAGCACGTGGAACCAGTGCCATGCCTTGCGCCATGGTGACGAAGGCGGGAAAGAATGTAACCGAAACGGTGATCCAGAGGATCACCGACGGCCCGCGTCCCAGCAGCAGGACGAGCAGGGGCGTCAGTGCAACGAGAGGCATTGTCTGCGTGACAAGGGCGATAGGCATGAAGCCGCGCACGATGGCCGGTTTCGCGACCGACGCAATGGCAAGTGCAAAGGCAAAAAGGATGCCCGCGGCCATGCCGAGAAAGGTAAGCGGCAAGGTCTGCGAAAGCGCTGTCAGCAATTTCGTCTGGGCGACGACTGCGGACGGGGCGAGAAACAGATAATCGAACAGCGCAGCAGGTGTTTTTGCGATCATGGCCGGCGTTCCCATGACGGCAAGCAACAGCCACCACAAGAGGAACGGAAGCGCGACTGAACAAAGAGTGAGAACGAAATTCAAGCCGCGAGAGCCGCGTGGGGCAGCATCTGGAGCACTGGCCGGCACGGTGATGGCCTTGGTGCTGCCTGTCATCATTTTTGCAACAATGGAAAAAAGCGCATAGGCCAGCCCCGCGAGCAGGGTGGCGCAAAGGCCAATACCCCATAACCGGGTCGGTTCGGCTCTCCCGAGAGAACCGATCAGATAGGCACCGAGACCGAAACGTCCGCCACCGCCGAATTCGGCCAGAATGGACCCCAGAACCGCGTTCGGAGCGGCAATGCGCAGACCCGCGAGGATCGACGGCAGTGCAGACCGCAATTGCGCCAGGCGCAACACTTCCCATCGACTCCCACCATAGGCGCGAACGATATCGACCATGCGTTGGTCCGTCTGGCTGATGCCGGTTACGGTGGCAGCCATGGTGATGAAATAACAGCCGAGCGCCGCCAGCGTGATACGCGGCGTCATGCCTGAAAAAGTCAGCACCAGAATGGGTGATATGGCAATCGGCGGCAATGCAAAGATCGCGATGTTGATGCCGCGCCCCAGTTTGGCAGCAGCGGGAAACAGAGCGAACAGGATACCGGCTGCCACGGCAACGAGATTGCCGATGATAAAGCCCGCGCCTGCGCCGTGAAGTGTGGCCAGTATGTGGGCCGGATAATCGGCCCGGTCGATCCATAGGCGGGCTACAATCGCCGAAGGTGCTGGCAAGGCTCCGCCCGCGATCAGCGAAAAGCGGCCGCATATCTCCCAGATCGCAAGAAGGATAATCCAGTTGCGCAAGGTCGAGAGACGGTTGGACGGCTTCACGTCAGCCATGCAAAGCCTCCGCGACGGCGTCCTCCAGAGCATGGAATTGCGACGTACTGAATATTTCGGGACTGCGTGGACGCTCCAGTGGAATATCGATGATCTGCGCGATGCGTCCGGGGCGGCTGTGCATCACCACGATCCGGTCTGCGAGAAAAACGGCTTCGTCAATTCCATGGGTAACAAGCAGGGTTGTCGCCTTGCTTTCAAGCCATATGCGTTGAAGCTCTATGTTCATCTGGCGGCGCAATATCTGATCGAGTGCGCCAAAAGGCTCATCAAGGAACAGAACGCGCGGGTCGGTAACCAGGGAACGGGCGATGGCGACGCGCTGGCGCATGCCGCCCGAAAGCTCGCCGGGAAGCGCCTTTTCAAAGCCTTTGAGGCCGACAAGAGCGATGAGTTCCGCAATCCGCTCCGTCTTTGCGGAACGCGAAAGACCGAGAACATCCAGCGGCAAGGCGATGTTGTCTTCGACACTGCGCCATGGCATGAGCGCCGCGTCCTGAAAGGCCACGCCTGTCAGCCCGGCTTTTGCGGCCTCGACCGGGCTTTTACCCATGACAGAAACCGAGCCGCTGTCGGGCCGGTCAAGCCCCAATGCCAGCCGCAACATGGTCGACTTGCCACAGCCGGATGGCCCGATAAGTGCAGTAAACGATCCGGTCGGGCGTTCAAGCGAGACGTCGGAAAGTGCAATCACATTCGTGCCGCGCCCCGAAAAGGAGCGCGTCACGTTTTCAAGTCTGATACCGGACATGTCAGGCATCAAATTTCTTCGAGAAGAGTTGTATCGAAATGATCCCGCTTTGCGGCGATGCCGATAGTGCCGAGCGCCTTGATCGTTTTCTCAATGGCTTCTTCGCTCATGGAAAACACGCCATTCGGTGTCTCGATGAGTGGCTTCTGCGCCGTGTTGAAATAGATTTCGTTTTCGATTGAACGTCCCGTTCCCTTGAACCAGCTGTCGGCAAACCTGGGCGGATAGGCTGCGGGATCCTTGAGGTTTTCATCCCAACCCTTGCGGCTTGCGCGAAGGAACGCAACGATATCCTTGCGCTTTTCCTTGAGCGTCTGTTCCGTCACGACAACCGTGTCGTTGAAGATGGTGAAGCCGAAATCATAAAGCAGAAAGGAGACGGCCTCTTCACCAGCCTGTTGGATGGTGAAAGGAACATTGGTCGTAAAATCGAGCGACGCGTCGATTTCACCCTTGATGAGCGGCGTCGGGTCGTAGGCATAGGGAACGATATTGACTTGAGATGGGTCGATGCCCGAAATCTTCAGCATGGCTTCGACAGAAATGACGTTGACCGGTGGTACAGCAAGGGTCTTGCCGATCAGGTCCTTTGGTTCCCTGACAGGGTTCTTGGCGAGCGAAATAATGCCGATCGGATTCTTCTGGTATTGGGCGCCGATGATTTTGAAAGGTGCGCCCTGTTCGACGATGGCCTTGATCGTTGTATCCGGAGTGGTGAGGGTCAGGTCAGCCTTGCCGGCAATGATCGCACTTTCGGGAATGACATCCGGACCGCCGGAAATGTAGTTAAGGTCAAGGCCTTCTTCTCGGTAAAAACCCTTGTCGGCTGCAATGAAATAGCCGCAGAATTCGGCGTCATTGATCCAGGAAGCCTGAAAGCTGAACGGCGTATCCGCAGCTGCAAAACGATTCATGGCAGGCAGGGTTGCTGCAGCACCCATAAGTCCGAGAAAACGGCGGCGATCCAGAATTATATTCATTGAAACTTCCTCTTTGGTGCTGAATTGTCAGGCAACACCGCGCATGCGGGCGAGTTCGCGCAGCGGTGGAATCGACTGTATGTCCTCTGCGGAGACTTCGTTCCACCGGATACCGCGCGGCCGGCGACGATTGCGCGAGACTTCAATCAGACGGCTTGGTGTGGCAATGAAATCGAGAGCAATATCGCTTTCAGAAACATTAAGGCGCTCTTCCACGATCTGTACGTCGTGGACGGCTGCGACAATCAGGGATTGCTCGTCCGCAAGCCCCAGGTCGGTAAACATGCCCCATTCCAGATCGAAGAACGCATGACCTTTGCCAAAGCGAACTCCATCGATGGAAACAGCGGATGCGCCAGTCGCCACGACATCAAATCGACCGATACGGGTCAAATCTTCGAGACTGACCGACCGGCCGAAATGTTCCATCCCATCAAGCCAGGCTGCGGCTTTCTCCAACCCCGGGGGAACGGATCCCGGTTCCAGCAGGAGAAAGCCGCGCTGCATGCCGTAGGTCGGCATGATGAATGGTGTACCTGACATGATCAGGCGACGGCGCAACTCGATCATGGAATTATCCGGGGTGACAAAAACCAGATCGGCCTTTGCAAACCCTTCCAGCGCCAGCAAACGATCGGTAGCTGTCTCGACACCTTCAAAGTCCGGAATGAATTCCGAAAATTTGAGGTGGAAGCGTGCATCAGGACGTGCGACATCTTTCAGTCGCTCCCAGATGCGCTGCCGGGTATTGCGGGAGTACGCCATGGAGATTCCATGAATTTCAACGTTTCACTATCAATGAAACAAATGTTTCAGTATTGCAAGAGGCAATGATAAGCTTTTTTAGTGCATTAGAGATTCGGAATAAACGCACATGGCCTCACGTCTGGTACTGCGCATACAGGAGCGCTACGCAAAGCTCACGGCAGGGGAGCAGAAAATCGCGCAGCTCGTTCTTGAGCGCGAAGACGATATCCTGATTCATTCCGCTACCGAAATCGCGGAGATGGCCGGTGTATCCAAGGCCACGACGGCTCGTTTCTTCCAGCATCTGGGCTATGCCGATTTTAATGAAGTAAAACTTCAGGCGCGGGAGGAGCGCAATCGCACGGAGCCATACGAATATTCGGCTATCATTGATGAAGAGGTGCCGCTGGTGCGTACCATCGGCGCACATCTTGATCTGGAGATCGCCAATATCACGCGGACCTTCGAGGCGTTGCGTTCCGACAAGATGCGTGAGGCTGCGGAACTGATCGCTGCCGCGCCGCGTGTCTGGGTAATTGGAATGGGCGATGAGGAAGGGTTCGCGCGCTATGCGCGGCTTCTGTTTTCCAGGCTGCGGCACAGCGTGATGATCCTTGGCATCAATCAGGGTTCGTGGGCTGAAGATCTGGCCATGACTGGCCCGAAAGACGTATTGCTGCTGATCACGCTGCCGCCGCATCGGGCTTTGCTGAAACAAGTTCTGGGATATGCCGTTACCAGCCGGCTGAATATCGTGACCATTACGGACCGGGGATCGGTTTCGGAGGCGCAGCGTTATGCGCGTGTCGTCCTGCCGTGCCATGTGGACAGTTTCGCACTGGGGGCATCCTATACGGCTGTCAGCAGCGCCATCCGGCTTCTCGCTTTGACCTATGCTTCGCTCGCAGGCAAATCGGCGCAACAGCGGCTGGAGATCGTTGCCGGAATCCACGATGAACTCGACGACATAGACTGAAGTCTTCCGCTCATTTGTTGCGGACGTGCTCCGGGCGAAAGCCGATCCCGATCAGTCTACCCGCGAGGTGCGCCAGCATTGGCCAGCGGGCGAGATGGCGCATGAAAGCGGGCGGTCCGTCTTGTCTAGTGTCATTCGCTTCGCGTTTGCGGCGATCGCTACGCATCATGAGCTGCAATTTTTGCGTTGCCTTCGTCGGAAAGCGGCGTCGCGCCTCGACAGCCGCAAGGTGACGGGATGAGACCGAGTTGTCCTTGAGCGGTCCGGCCAGAATATTTGCTGCTGCAACAGCGTCCTGAATGGCAAGATTGACTCCGAATCCGCCGATAGGCGACATGGCATGGGCGGCGTCGCCGATGCATAAAAGTCCCGGTTTCCACCATTTCTTCAGCCGATCAATGCGTACACTCAACAGATGAACGTCATCCCATGTACGTATTTCATCCATTCGGTCAGCGGGCAATGGGGATACTTTCGCTACCGCATTCCTGAATGCTTCGAGCCCCTTCTGTTTTACCTCGGCGAAAGATTGTTTGCGGAGCACGTAACCGCATTGCCAGTAGTCGCCGCGGTCGATCATGACGAAACCTTGCCTGGGGCCGCCATGCCCCATCGTATAGGGCGGGTCATCGCCAAGGTGAGACAGTTTCATCCAAAGTATCTCGCTCGGCGAACCAAAGCTCTCGATTTCCATGCCGGCTTTTGCGCGCACCATGGAGTTCCGACCGTCGGCACCCACCACGAGTTTGGCGCTGATATTGATCGTTTCATCGAGCGTTGTCGCAACGAGACCGGTGATATTTCCGTCCCGTTCGATCAGCTCCGCCACGCTGGCGGACATGATGAGTTTGAAGTTGGGATATTTCGCAGCTTCACGCGCGATATAATTGAGAAATTCCCATTGCGGCATGAAGGCGATAAAGCGGCAGTGCGCTGGAATCCTCGAAAAATCCGCTATCGTTATGTCCTGATCGCCAATCTCCGCATGTAACCGATATGCCTTGGTATGGGGTAACGCGAGAAGCCCGTCCAGCAAGCCCAGTTCATGCATGATCTGAAGAGTAGACGGGTGAATTGTGTCGCCACGAAAATCTCGCAGGAAATCCGGATGTTTCTCGAGAACGGTTACGCTCACGCCTGAACGGGCGAGCAGAAGCCCCAACATCAGGCCTGCCGGCCCGCCGCCTGCTATCGCACAGTCCGTCTTCATGCCGTTTATATCCGATGTGACTGGTTGCATCATGACGTATCCACTCAACTATGCTGGCGCGGCCCGGAAGGCATAAAAGGACCGGCACTCTCGCAGGTCAAGCCCATGGACATCAATCTCGAAAGCAGCAAGCAGGCGAATGTCGTGATGTTATAACCAAAGTGGGCACCTCGGCGGGTTCTAGCCGAGTGCAGGCGGCTTGCTTTTACCAAGCTGACGTTCGCGGAAGACAGAAAACAGTCCAGCGCCCACGACGATAAGCGCACCGAGGACGATGTTCCAGGTCAACTGTTCATGAAATACCGTAACTGCGATACATGCGCCAATAACGAGCTGGAGGTAGGTGAGGGGCTGCACTTCTCCAGCTTCGAGAATGTCATAGGCGCGAATGAGGAAGTAATGGCTGGCTATGCCGCAGGCACAAAGAGCCGCCATCCAGAACCAGTCGCTCCGCGCAATCGGCATGAGATAGAAGCTGCCGATAAATGTAAGGGCTACAGCGCCAGCCATCCCCGTATAGAAAAAGCTGGTCATGGCATCATCGCTTTTGCTGACGGCGCGCGTTGCAACAGCGTAAACGGCAAACATGACCATCGCTGCAACAGGCAGAAGCAGGGATGCGTCGAATTTTGCATTGACCGGATTAATGATCAGCAGGACGCCAATCAGCCCGACGATGATCGCCGTCCAGCGCCTCCAGCCCACCTTTTCACCTAAAAATGGCACGGAAAGCATGGTCACCAGCAGGGGCGCCCCTTGGAAGATCGATTGCGCCGTTGCCATGCCTGCACGGCTGAGAGCGAAGATGAAAGTAACTATTTCGGCGGCAAGCAGAATGCCGCGAAAAAGCTGCAGAAACGGGCGTTTCGTTGCCGCGGCTTTGGCAATGCCGCCGGAGCGAATGGCCAGCAGAAGAACGAAAGCTGCAAAAACCCAATAGCGGATCATCGTTATCAGGATGGGTGAATAATGCGTGCCAAGGTACTTCGAGATACCATCCTGCGTCGCAAAAATGGTAACCGCGAGAAGTGTGAAGAGATAGCCTTGGCCCTTACGTGTCATGGCGCACTCATATCGGGACAATCTCGCGGGTGCTACCCGTAAATTCTCAAATGCTCAGATAGTAATGGTTTGGGCTGCACAACGCAGAAAGGCTGGCGATCAGCGCCGGCCTTTACGTGGTTGAAGCTGCTTTCGATCAACTTTCGATGTGTTGTTGCTTGGCGAGGTCCTCGACGCTCATGTCAGGCTCGTTGCGGGTTTTATAAAGCGAGTAAAGTACACCGCTTGCGAGGATGGCGAGCGTCACGACAAGCGACAGAAGCGTATTGATGTGAACGCCCAGCGGCACGAGGAAAATCTTGATGCCGATCAGCACCAGAATGATTGCAAGCGATACCTGCAGATAGCGGAACCGGTTCATAGCAGCGGCAAGTGCGAAATAAAGGGCGCGCAAGCCGAGAACGGCAAAGATGTTGGAGGTGTAGACGATGAATGTGTCCTGCGTGACAGCGAAGACGGCCGGGACCGAGTCGACTGCGAAGATGAGGTCGACTGTTTCCACCATGATAAGAGCAACTGCCAGTGGTGTCAGCCACGTAACCATCTTGCCGGTTTTCGGATGCGGTTGCTTGACCGTGAAATTGCGGCCATGCAATTCGCTGGTGATGTTGAACCGACGGCGCAGAAATTTGAAAACGGCATTCTGTTCGATGTCAGGCGTCTCATCTTTATGGCCGAACATCTTGAAGCCGGTGAAAACGAGGAACGCGCCGAAGAGGAAGAGAATCCAGTTGAACTCGTGCACAAGTGCCGCGCCCAGCCCAATCAGGATTGCCCGGAAGGCGATGACACCAAGAATACCCCAGAACAACACGCGATGCTGATAAAGGCGCGGAATGCCGAGAAAGCCGAAAATCGTGGCGATGACAAACATGTTGTCCATCGCGAGGCTCTGCTCGATCAGATAGCCGGTATAAAATTCCAGACCGGCTTCCGCTCCGCGCTGCCACCAAACCCAGCCACCGAAGGCCAGTGCGATCAGAACATAGAAGCCATAAAGCAGGAGGCTTTCCTTGGCTTCGATCTCATGTTCGTCACGATGAAGAATGCCAAGGTCGAAGACAAGCAAACCGACGACAACAATGATAAATGCCGCCCAAAAATATACAGGTGTACCAAGAAAATCGCCCGAAAGGGCTGCAATAAGCGAATCCATCGCCGGACCATCTCCATTTGAACAAGTGGAGCAGCCCCGACATCGCCATAGCGGTAGCCATGACCAGAGGGGCCCGGCGCTGCGTTCTTCAGATGTGTATCGTTTGGCGAAGTTCAAGACCGGAACATAAATTTTTTCCAGTCTCCGGTTGACGATGGCGCCTCTTGCCCCGCTGGCGCTTTATTCTCTGAGCAGGGAGAACCCACCTGCTGCGCTCACTGCCTTTTGCCAGGCTGTGCGGGAGTTTTTAGTCTGGTTGCAGAAAGCGCTACATCGCAGTGGTTGTTGAGCACTCTGTTGACCCAGTATGCGACAGCTTACGTCCTGAGCAACCCTAGGCGGTATCCCGCAATTATAAGCGTTGATGCAATCGGGCTCCGCCCCTCGAATTTCAGCCGCTCGCGGACATATTTCAAATTGCGTCGCTTTCGTTTTCCTTTGGCAGTCCAAACCACAGCCCCAGGTTTGAAAGTCCAGTCGAGCCAGCCTGTTTCGGCGATGTCGAACACTCTTACATTTCGTCTTGAGAGATAAGTTTCATAGAGTGCTCGTTGATCGAGAAAATAGAACGGTTCGTGGTTGTCGATGTAGCGTGAAACATCCTCAAAGAATTCGACGCCAGAGGGCGCGGCGTAGATCATGGCACCCAGCACTTTCATGCCAAGACGCTCATACTCATTTCTGCCCTTTTCCTCATTAAGCCGCAGGAACAGACCGACGTCGTTGCCTGGCCTAGCAGGTATGGGTTGGATTACGAGGCTGTCGATATCGAGAACTGCTACTGGACGATTGTAAGAGCGCAACAAAGCAGGAAGACGGAAAAAACGAACCGATTGGTAGAAAATAACGGTTTCAAGCTCACCCATCTCCCGTTCTATACGAGGATCAGACCAAATCTCGACGGTGATACGCGCACGTTCTTCGTCCGAAAACTGTCTCCAAAAAAAAGGCAATAACTTTCGCTGCAATTTCTGCGCGCGCGATGCTGCTTGCGCGCCAGGAGAGGGGGTGACTGTTAGATGTACCGAGTGGCCAGCCCTCAACGAGGACTTTGCAAAACCAACTGCATGCTTTCGAAAATATGCTTCATCCGATGCAGCGAAAACCAAAGGCTTCGCGCTGAAAACAGCAGAACCGTCCATAGTGCCCCCAACAACACGCAGGTAGGTATCCCCGGACGTTTCGAATTTCAACTGCAATTATTGATTGTTAAGCGATATGTGTTTATCGTTTAATCAGCGCGAATTGCGTTGATCCTCTGTAGCGCGAAAGATGCTTGGCAGAGCAGTAGTCATCGCCAAAGCGATCAGGATTAACTGCCGCTCTGCGGCAGTCAGCGATATGCATCGCTTGCGACCGTTACCTTTTGGCTTTGAATGGCTCCAAAGCATTTTGATCACGGACATAGCCCTTCGGGACGTTCGCTCGATTTTGGAGGCGCACTATCTCAATCACGATCCGAAGCTTGGAGGACAGGCTATTTGCAAGCTCGAATCTGTAACGGAAGTTGCAAAATAAACTGCAAAATGGCCTTTACAGTTCCAGTTTTGTTTCGGAAATTACGCAGGAAAATCAAGTGGCTGGGGGACCTGGATTCGAACCAAGACTAACGGAGTCAGAGTCCGCTGTTCTACCCTTAAACTATCCCCCAGCAGGGATTTGCATATGCCTTCAATCTGGAGGCCTGCAAGCGCGACAGAAGCGTTAACTTGTTCGCGACGGCCCCCATCTAGCGAACTCAAACACCGAACGCAACACTTTTCTTTGAAAAAAACAAAGCGATTTCAGTTATCCAGAAATTGCTTATTTCGAGCGCTCTGATGGTTGCAAGTTGGCTGCCGAGGAGTGCGCTTCAGATGCTGGCACATAAAAAAGCCCGGCCAGCGGAGGAGCGGCCGGGCAAGGGGCAGGCTGGCCGAGAGGGGACCCGGCATGTGAAGGTGGCGCCTGCCAGATGTAAGGTCTGCGAGTTCAAAGAGAGCAATATCTTCAAACTTCACACTGATGTCTTCAGCAGATAAGGCCTGTTGCCTTGATACGCAGGCGTGCGGCTGCAAGTTCGCTCAGAACGCAGGTGGGGTCTTCAACGCCACGATAGTGGGTCGCCGTGTAAATATCTTCTCTGCGAAGTCCGATATCGCGCAACATGTGATCGTCGAAATCGCTTAGGTTCGCCACTTGCCGTCGACCATCGGAAAACGTCCAGCGACGCATGATCGACGTAATTGCAGTCTTCACCTTTTGCGCGAGCATGAAGGTCGGTGCGCTCGTTGCCGGTAAATGCGTGGTCGTTATCTTGCTTGTCGCTGTCATGTCCGCTCTCCTTTGATATAGCGGGGCTAGGGGATCCTTATCGTCAGGTTCATTCGCTTTCGCGGCTCCTTTTCCTTTAGGATGACGGCTTTATCCAACAATCGAATTGATTGTTCCAACGAATGTTTTTAATGTCATCCTTCAATAATAGTGATGGATCACGCCAATGAGCACGCCTCTGGATCTCGATCAGTTGCAGACCTTTATAGCCATCGCGGATACAGGCAGTTTTACGCGTGCCGCGGATGCTGTTTTCAAGACACAATCGGCTGTTTCGATGCAGATGCGCCGTTTGGAAGAGCGCATCGGCAAGCCTTTGTTCGAACGAGACGGACGAACCAATCGTCTTACCGAAGAGGGGGAGCGGCTATTGCTTTATGCGCGCCGCATGATGCAGCTCAATGGCGAAACCATCGCGGCATTCGACGATACTCAATTGGAAGGCCATATTCGCATCGGTACGCCGGACGATTATGCGGATCGCTTCCTCCCGGAAATCATGGCGCGGTTTGCCAGATCAAATCCGCGCGTCGAATTGTCGGTCGTGTGCGAACCTACTGTCAATCTGGACGAGATGATTCGCCGCGGAACGCTGGATATCGCCCTCGTCACCCAGTGCGATGACAAACGACGGTCTGAGGTCGTTCGCACGGAGCCCTTGCTTTGGGTTACGTCCGCCAACCATGCAGTGCATGAAGAAGCCGTGTTGCCGCTTGCCGTGGGACGTCCAACCTGTATCTGGCGTCATGCCGCTATCGATGTGCTGGAGGCGGCCCGGCGTGATTACCGCATCATAATCACGAGCTGGTCCGCCACAGTGCTGGCGGCCGCGGTTCTTTCCGGGCTTGCGGTTTCGGTGCTTCCGGAATGCGCGCTCCGTCCGGGCATGCGCGTGCTTGGTGAGGCCGATGGTTTCGGAATGTTGCCGGAATTCGGCATCGGCATCATGCGTGGTCATACAAAACAAAACGCTGTCGTAGATGCGCTTGCACAGCACATCATTGAAAGTCTAGACAATATATCGTCACCACAACCCGGCGCGATGGCTTCGGCGGAAATTTCGCCGTTTCCGGCGGTTCGTACGAGGAGGGTACGAGCCGACGAATTGCTGCCAGGCTGGTGACGAAGCAGTAAATCGCCGCATGGCTCCTTGACCAGCCATGCCACCTGGTTGCCTATGATGGGATGAGCATGGGTTCCGATTCGAGTTTTACCGGCGCATCGTCCAATGTCGCCGAGTACAGCGTTTCCGAGATTTCCGGCGCGTTGAAGCGCACGGTCGAGGATGTGTTCGGGCATGTGCGCGTACGCGGCGAAATTTCCGGCTATCGTGGCCCGCATTCGTCGGGGCACGCCTATTTTGCATTGAAAGACGATCGGTCGCGGCTGGAGGCCGTTATCTGGCGCGGTTCAATGAGCCGGTTGCGCTTCCGGCCCGAAGAAGGGATGGAGGTGATTGCCACTGGCAAACTCACCACTTATCCGGGCTCTTCCAAATATCAGATCGTCATCGAACAGATGGAGCCTGCCGGCGCCGGAGCGCTGATGGCGCTTCTGGAGGAACGCAAGCGGCGGCTGGCTTTGGAAGGCTTGTTCGATCCTGCCGTAAAGCAGCTTCTGCCTTTCATGCCTCGTGTGATTGGGGTGGTAACTTCTCCAACCGGGGCGGTCATTCGAGACATCATTCACCGGATCACAGACCGTTATCCCTTGCACGTCATGGTTTGGCCGGTGCGCGTGCAGGGCGAAACAAGCGGGCCCGAAGTGGCCGCCGCCGTAAATGGTTTCAACGCTTTGCCCGAAGGCGGAGCCATTCCGCGGCCCGATATAATCATCGTGGCGCGCGGTGGCGGCAGTCTGGAAGACCTGTGGGGGTTTAACGACGAAATCGTTGTACGCGCGGTTGCTGCATCGCATATCCCCGTGATTTCGGCTGTTGGCCATGAAACTGACTGGACCTTGATTGATCTCGCAGCCGATATTCGCGCTCCTACGCCGACAGGTGCGGCAGAAATGGCGGTACCGGTAAAAGCGGATTTGCTGGCCGCGCTGGCGGGGCAATCCGCACGGCTTTCATCTGCCATTTCCCGCTTTATCGACCTGAAACGGCAAACGCACCGTTCCGCGGCGCGGGCCCTTCCATCGGCTGACCAGCTATTGGCTTTGCCGCGCCGGCGGTTCGATGAGGCAGCTTCGCGTCTCACGCGCGCTTTGTTCGTCAATACGCAAAAGAAGCGGGTGCACTTCGAAGGTCATGCAAGACAGTTATCGCCGCGTCTTCTGCAGCGCCGGTTCACGGAGCTGGAACGCGGGATTTCCGTTCTTGGACAAAGATTGCCACGAGCGCTTGAGAAATTCCTGCGCGAACGGCGGATTGCTTTCACACATCGGGCAAATCGTCTTTCTGCTGAGCCCGTACTGCGACGCACCAAGCTTGCGACCCTCTCGATAGAGCAGTTGGATCGTCGTCGCGATCAGGCTGTGCGGCTTCTTATTGAAAGAGCCAAACGACGCGGTCAGGAGTTGGAACGTCTCATGCGTACGCTTTCTTATGAAAGCGTGCTGGAGCGTGGTTTTGCGGTTGTCTTCGATGCAGAAGGGACGCCGGTGAAGCAGGCTGCAACCGTATCGGCTGGCGAAGCATTATCGATCCGGTTTCGCGATGGCGTCGTGGCCGCGGTCGCGGATGAGGGCAGTGGGAGTGAGCGAGGAAAGCCTGCCCAAACGAAGAAAGTTCAATCTCCCGGCTCCGACAATCAGGGATCGCTATTTTAGCAACATCCAATCGCGTTGTTTTCCGCTTTCGGCTGAGTTCGGGTGGCCTTAAGGCTGACTTAAGCTTGAGCATCCTTTTTCTTGCGCATCTGTCATTGTTAGAGATTCAGGATGTCGCGTAAAAATTCTCAGGACGACCTTGCAAATGGCTTTGCGAAGGCTTCCTTCAGCCGTCGTGGCTTTATTATAGGTGCGAGCGCCATTGCGTTGTCGGGCTGTGTTTCGGCTGTATCGCAGCCGACTCAACCGGCGAAAAAACTGCCTCAACCAGCGCCTTCGCGACCCGTGCCGCTGATGTACCAGGCGTTGCCTGACGAGCAGTTTCCTATCCCTGCTGTCGATACGAGCAAGGTCGATCCCAAATTTTGGCGGCAGGAAGTCGAGTACCCGACGGACGAAGTGAAAGGCACTGTCATCGTCGATACGCCGAACAAGTATCTTTATCATGTACTCGGTAATGGCCGGGCCATGCGCTATGGTATCGGGGTGGGGCGCGACGGTTTTGCTTGGGCGGGACGCGCAAAGATCGCTTATAAGCGCCAGTGGCCGCGCTGGACGCCGCCGGATGAGATGGTCGCTCGCCAGCCATCGCTGGAGCCCTACAGCATTGCCAATGGCGGAATGCCCCCCGGGATTAAGAACCCGCTTGGTGCAAGAGCGATGTATATCCACAAGGATGGGCGCGATACGCTTTACCGCATCCATGGATCGCCGGAAGCCTGGAGCATCGGTAAGGCTGTGTCGTCAGGATGTATACGCATGCTCAATCAGGATGTGATCGATCTATATAATAATGTGCGTGATGGCAGCACGATCGTCGTGATACCCGATCCAAGCAAAGGCCAACAGGTTGTGAGCTGATTAAAATACAAAGGGCGCGAATTTCGCGCCCTTTGTGCTCCATGTGCTTTGGGGCACAAGGCTTAATAGGCATATTCCAGAAAGATCGGGTCGACCGATCCCGCCCAAACGCTGTTATATGCTTTCAGCATACGCTCGGCATCAGTCACACCGGCGGCGACGATCTCCTCAAGCGGCGCGAGGAAGTGGGTTTCGTCATGACCTTCACTGTTGAGCTTGTTGCGGTTCAAAAGGCCCAGACGAGAGATTTTTAAAGTCTCGCGGGCGATCTGTTCCAATGGCTTGCCGCGGAAGGTTGTGTTCAATGCCTTGGCTGGAACTTCGTTGCGAAGCGCAAGCACTTCTTCATACGTCCAGTCCTTGGTCAGAAGCTCGGCGGCTGTCAGGGCTTCTTCGTCATAGAGCAAACCCACCCAATAGGCTGGAAGGGCACAAATGCGGCGCCATGGCCCCCCATCGGCGCCACGCATCTCCAGGAAGCGCTTCAGGCGCACTTCAGGGAAAAGAGTGGAAAGGTGGTTGGTCCAGTCGCCCATATTGGGCAGCGGATCACTTACCTCGCCTTTAAGTGCACCGTTCATGAACTGGCGGAAGGTGACATGCGTGCAGTCATGATAATGGCCGTCGCGCAGAATGAAGTACATCGGGACGTCGAGCGCCCATTCAACATAGTCGGCAAAACCAAAATTTTCCGAAAAGACGAAAGGCAGCACGCCCGAACGCTGATTGTCGGTATCGCGCCAGATACTCGACCGCCAGGATAGCAGGCGGTTCGGCTTGCCTTCCGTGAATGGAGAACTGGCGAAAAGTGCTGTCGCCACCGATTGCAGTTTCATCGAAACCTGCATCTTGCGGCGCATGTCCCGTTCAGAACTGAAATCCAGATTCACCTGAATGGTTGAAGTGCGATACATCATGTCCAGACCTTCATGCCCGACTTTGGGCATGTAGTTGGTCATGATCTTGTAGCGCGATTTCGGCATGACGGGCGTTTCGGTCAAGGTCCATTTCGGGCTGCCGCCGACACCCAAAAAGCGAATTCCCAGTGGTTCTGCTATTTCGCGGACCTGTGAAAGATGCGCGTTCACTTCCCGGCATGTCTGATGAATGGTGGAGAGCGGTGCACCGGAAAGCTCGAACTGGCCACCCGGCTCAAGCGAAATTGCGCCTTGTCCGGTTGGTTCCACCAAGCCGATGATGTTGCCTTCATCGATAATGGGCTCCCAGCCTAGCTTGGCCTGCATGCCTTCGAGGATGGCTTTGATGCCGCGCGGCCCCTCATAAGGGACTGGACTGTTATCGGCCGTATAGAATGGAAATTTTTCATGCTCGGTGCCGATACGCCAGGCGTCCTTGGGCTTGCATCCGCCAGCCAGATAATCTGCCAGTTGTTCAACGCCCGTCAGTGCCGTTTCGTCCGTCGTATCGCGCGCCATGCAGTCTGTCCCTAGTCGATTTTTCGCGTTTCAGCGTGATTGGACAAATTTGTCAAATCGCGCAAGTCAATTCCATTGAACATCATGTTTCGAGAACGTCATCCTGCATTGCGCCAGTCTCCGAGCACCGATTGTACCAAAGCCATGGCGGCGACGGCTGCGGTATCAGCGCGCAGGATTCGCGGGCCGAGCGGAATAGCCGTTACGTATGGAAGCCCTCGCAGTGTCTGGCGTTCGCCTTCCGAAAAACCGCCTTCGGGCCCGATCAACAACGCGGCGGGGCCGGGCTTCATGGCCTGCAAGATAGTCAGCGGATCGTCCGATTCGTGCCCTTCATCGCAGAAGATCAGGTGACGGGTCTCATCCCAGTGTTCGATGAAGCGGTCAAAGCGGATGGCTTCGCAGCATTCAGGCAAGGAAAGAACGCCGCATTGTTCCGCAGCCTCTATCGCATTGGCTCTGACGCGGTCAGTTCCCAGTTTCGGAATCTGGGTATGCTGTGTAATAACCGGTTGCAGGACGCCAGCGCCCATCTCCACGGCTTTTTGCACCATATAGTCCAGCCGACCCTGTTTCAGCGGGGCGAAGCAATAGATCAGGTCACTGGCCGGCGGCTGTGGACGCGTTTGCTCGAAGGGCTCAAGGAAAAGCCGCTTTTTACCCTCCGGTCTCAGCCGTGATTTCCATTCACCGTCACGGCCATTGAAGGTCAGAATTTCGTCACCGTCCTTCAATCGCAGAACATGCGTAAGATAATGTCCGGCTTGTGAAGCGACCTCAACCCGGCTACCAGATTCGAGATCGTTTTCAACATATAGTCTCTGCATTTTGTAATTTGCGCGCATGTCAGCATCGATGGCAGAGGGCAGGGGCGGCGGTCAAGCGCCTTGGCGACGCATGATGAGGCAATTGATGAGCATTCCTACACAAACAATTGATGGGAAATATCAGCCAAGTTGCAATTAACTAGATTGTATCCATATAGGTATGAAGCTATCTATTTGAATGGAATTGATGTGATGAAACAAGCGTGGGTCGAATTCGCGCCGCTTCTTGCCAGTACCGCCAGAGGATGGCGGAAAGCTTTCGATGCGGCGATGGCGGAACATGGTCTTTCCGACGCGAAAGCCATACCGCTGATGATCCTCTTGCGGCATGGAGATCGTGTTCCTCAAGGTGTGCTGGCCGAAAGGGTCGGGATCGAAGGGGCAACGATTGTCCGGGTCGTCGACGAGTTGGAAAGGGACGGCCTGATCCAGCGGATTGCCGATGATGCTGATCGTCGCGTCAAGCTCATCCAACTGACAGAGGATGGCCGCGCTCTTGCCGCCGAGGTGGAAAAGTCTGCTGCCCGTCTTCGCGCTTTTTTCCTTGGCGATTTCGATTCCGATGCGGTCGATGTCGCCATGGAAGTCTTGCGCAAGCTGAATGAGAAATTTGAAATATAGTCTTTCTGATCGGCCGTCTGACCGGAAAGGCGCATTGCGTTCAACCGGTGCCCCCCCAAGCCATGACGAAACCAGCCGAAACAACCCCGAAATTTTGGGATGTCGTCTTTTCATTGAAGACTTTCGCTGCGGGCATGCTGGCGCTTTGGATCGGCTTGATGGCCAATCTGCCCAATCCTTACTGGTCCATTGCGGCAGTTTATATCGTTGCGCATCCGTTGTCCGGGGCCACCACGTCAAAAGGATTCTACCGCCTCATCGGTACGATCATCGGCGGCGCGGTGACCGTTCTATTCGTGCCGCATCTGGTCAATTCGCCTGAAATCCTAACATTGGCCATCGGGCTCTGGATGGGGCTTTGCCTTGCAATCAGCCTGCTTGACGGCACTCCGCGCAGCTATCTGTTCATGCTTGCCGGTTATACGGTGGCAATCGCCAGCTTTGCCGTTGTTTCCGTGCCGGAAACGACGTTCGACTATGCTGTGGGCCGCGTGGAAGAAATCGCGATCGGCATTATTTGCGCTGCCGTCGTCAATCGTCTCGTCTTTCCGCGCCATAGCGGTCCGGTACTCGTCAGCCGTATCGATAACTGGCTGCGGGATGGTTCAAAGCTCGCGCTGGCGAGCCTGCGAGGAGAGGGTGCCACGCCGGAATTCCTTCGGGATCGTCAGCGTCTGGCAGCCGATGCGCTTGAGCTGCGCAATCTGACGACGCATGTTGCCTATGACACCTCATCGATCAGAAATGTTGGTGCGCTGCTGCATGTGCTGCAGCAGCGTATGGTGGCTGTTCTTCCAATCATATCGAGCTTGCATGACGTGCTGGCGCTGAAGCCCGATGAAAACGCGCAGCCCTGGCATCCTGCTGTACAGAAGCTCTTGGACGAAGCTTGCGACTGGATAGAAAGCGGCGAGAACCTGACGGAGGAACGCCGCACCGTTCTGTTGCGATTGATCGAAGATATAGATCGGCACGGGAAGGATGCGACGCGCTGGGACGAATTGCTGCCTTTCAACGTCGCTGCTCGCGTTCGCGATCTGATCCAGATATGGAGCGATTGCATCACGTTGCGCCAGGATATCCTGTCGGGTTCGCGGCATTCGCTGCGGTGGCGTCGCTACGACGCCCATCTGAAAGCTCGCCCCATGCATCGCGACTACGGCATGGCCTTTCTATCGGGCTTTTCGGCTCTTCTGGCTACCTGCGTGGCGACCGCCTTCTGGATCGCCAGCGGCTGGTCCCAAGGCAGCGCCGCAGCCATGATGGCGGGCATCTTCTGCTGCATCTTCGCTACCATGGACGATCCTGTGCCTGTGATGCGCAAGTTCAACTGGCTGCTCCTGATCGTTATTGCGGCTGCTTTCATTTTTGAGTTTGCGCTACTGCCGCTTGTCGATGGCTTCTTCCCACTGGTTCTGGTGTTGGGGCTGTTCCTCATTCCGGCAGGTCTGCTGCTTGCCACTCCATCGCAATTTCTGCTGGGAATGGTTCTTTGCGTAAACTTGCCGAACATGCTCATGCTGCAAGGCCATCTGACCCACGATTTTGTGAGTTTTGCCAATGCCAATCTGGCCACGGTTTTGGGGATCGTTATCGCTGCGGTCGTAACCTCGATTGTACGATCGGTGGGTGCGGAATGGAGCGTTCGTCGTCTCATCAGGGCGGGATGGAACGACATCGCGCTTGCTGCTGAACGTGGCCCGGGACGACATCGCCGCCAGCGCATGAACCGCTTGCTGCTGCGCATGATCGACCGCATCGGCATGATGACGCCCCGTCTGGCGCTTGTTGCGGCGGCTGACGTCGCGAAGGTCGATCTGCTGCGCGATCTGCGAAATGGCATGAACACGATCGATCTTCAGCAATATCGTACCAAACTGCCTGAAAACTGCCGGGCGGCTGTCGATGCAGTTCTGGATGGTGTCGGTGCGCATTACCGGGCCTTGGCCAATAGGCCGCAGGAGGCTGGTGAAATCGACAGAAATCTGCTCGCCTCCATCGATCAGGCGATCACGGCCATTATTGAGAGCGGATCGCCAGCGATTGCCAAGCGCACGAGAATGGCGCTGGTCGCGCTACGCTTCAATCTTTTCCCAAAAGCGCCACCTTTTGCCTTGCCGCCGCGTCCGCTGATGGACCTTCCGCAAGCAGCATGAAGACAATGTGATTTGTGATGCAACCTGAACTCGACATTTACGGAATCTACATTCCTACCCTCGGCGTGCTGGCGCTCGGAGCCTATTTCGCAAACTCGATCATGCAACGGCTTCTGGCGCGCGCCCGCTTCTATCGTTTCGTATGGCACCGGCCTTTGTTCGATGCTGCCATGTATTTTTGCATTCTCGGCTCAGCAGCCGTCATCCTCAATGGAATACCGCTATGAAAAAGCTCTTTGCCCATTCAGGCCGTGTGTTTGTAACCCTCGTCATGGTCACGATGGCAGGGCTTCTTGGCTGGCATTTATGGGACTACTACATGAATGCGCCTTGGACCCGTGACGGCAAGATCCGTGCAGATGTTGTGCGTGTCGCGCCGGATGTTTCAGGACTGGTTGGCGAAGTGCTTGTCCACGACAACGAGGCGGTTCATCGCGGCGACGTGATCTTCCGCATTGATCAGGCCCGATACAAGCTCGCCCTGCAAACGGCAGAAGCAAAGGTCGATAGCAGCAAGGCGGCGCTCGACATGGCCAACCGTGATCTGGTTCGCTATCGCCAACTCAACGATACGACCGTGACTCGCCAGAAGCTCGAACAGATTGAAACGACGGCCCAGCAGGCGCAAGCTGCTTATCGGCAAGCGCAACTGGACCGTGATCTCGCAGCGCTCAATCTGGACCGGTCGTCGGTGAAAGCGCCCGTAAACGGTGTGGTGACCAACTTCTCGCTTCAGCCGGGCGATTATGTTTCCGCCGGTTCGGCGGTGACGGCTCTCGTTGATACGGATTCCTATTATGTTTCCGGCTATTTTGAAGAAAATAAGCTCGAACGTATCCGGGTGGGCGATCCGGTGGTGATCGATATCATGGGCAGCAAGGTTCAGCTCAAGGGGAAGGTCGAAGGTATCGCCGGAGGAATAGAGGATCGCGAGCGTAGCGATTCATCGAGCTTGCTTGCGAATGTTTCGCCGACATTCAACTGGGTGCGGCTGGCGCAGCGCGTGCCGGTGCGCGTGAAACTTGAGGATGTGCCGGACAGCGTGCACCTCGTTGCAGGCCGAACGGTAAGCGTTTCGGTCGTGAACTGATCAACGATCCGGCTGTCGCCGGACTCTTTTCCGTGATACCGAGTGTGAAAGTCGGCAGGGGATATCATGGGCGTGCTGGTCGTTCAAAACTACAAAGGGTCGGGGTTGGGACAGATTGAACCCGTCCTGACAGATGCGGGCTTTTCCATCGATCTGCGTCATCCCTATGATGGGGATACGCTACCGGTGGACGACGATGGATATCAGGCCTTGATCGTTCTTGGCGGTGAGCAGAACGCGCTCGCCGACGATGAATGTCCTTATTTCCCGCATCTGCTGGAACTTATACGCAGATTTGGCAGCAGCGATAAGGCCGCTCTCGGCATTTGTCTGGGCAGCCAACTCATAGCGCGCGCATATGGTGGCGAGAACATTCTTGACCGACCCATGGAGTTCGGCTGGCGGGAGGTTCGGCTTACGGAAAATGGCAAGAGCGATCCGGTCCTGTCCGCGGCAGGTGATGCCTTTCCAATCTTTCACTGGCATCGCGATACGTTTTCGCTGCCGAAGGATGCAATCCACATGGCAACGAGCGATATGACGCCTCATCAAGCCTATCGTATCGGACGTGCCGTCTATGGCACGCAGTTCCATTTTGAGGCAGACACACAACTCGTAGCCGAATGGAACGATCAGCTTGGCGGTCTGATATCGAGCTTTGCTCCGGAATGGGCAGTGCAGTATCCCGCGCTTGCAGGGACATTCGGAGTAGGAGCGGATGCTGCCGGCGCTGCATTGGCAAGGGCTTGGGTAAGCCAGATCTAGAGGTTTCGTAACGGCGCCTTAACCTTAAGTCGCTGTTTTGCGTTGCCCCTTTGCCACAGCGTGCAGCCAATCAGTTCTGCCCTTCAAAAAAGCGGTGATCCGGCCGGAACCGTTCAGTTGCGGGTAACTTTTTTCGGGTGTAACTGAACGCCGTCCCCCGGGCAGCGACCGAACGGGCAAGGCTGATCGCCGTGCTCCCAAGTGGCGGCTCGTCTAAAGAACTTTGTCCGGCCCAGTCGAAAGAGTTTCCGAATATGACCGCCAAGCATGCCGCTCTTCTTACCGTTCTGATGGTTTCCGCGATTGTGTTCATGGCGGTCGGCATATTCACCGTCGATGCGGGCAACAATGCGATGTCTACAGACGGTTACGGCATTTCCAGCGCGCACTAAGCGCTTTTTCTCGCTTCAATAAAACGCTTTTCCGCGCCATCGATCACGATGGCTGAAAGCTGGCCGCTTTTCCATGCATAAGTATCGAGATTGACCCTGTTGGGCTGAATATCGATAGCGCTCTGCGGTGTATGACCGTGGATGACGACTTTTTCGAATGGTTCTGTCCATTTCAGGAAGGCGGTACGAATCCAGATCAGTTCCTCGGGATCTTGTGCATCGAGTGACACTGTGGGATTGACGCCGGCATGACAGAAGAAGAAGTCGCCGAAATCGACTGAGCGGGGCATGGTGCGGATGAAGTCTATATGACTTTGCGGAACGGCTTTGACGAGCGCGGCATGACCGCGGCGCGCTGAATCTGCATCGGTAAAATCAACTTCCACACCATAGGATCGAGCGGTATCGACGCCGCCATGCAGTGCGAATATCCCCGCAACGTCTCCCGTCGCGAGATAGGTGAGAAAACCGTCGTCGTGATTGCCAAGCAGCGAAATCACGCGTTCGTCCCGTTCCGACGCGTCGATCAGGAAATCCAGCACGTCCTTCGATTTCGGGCCGCGATCGATATAATCGCCCAGATGAATGATGCGCCAGTCATGGACAGGACGGCGATCAAGGTCGGCACGGATGAGCCCATGCATGTCCTCCAACAAGTCGAGACGGCCGTGCACGTCGCCAATTGCATAAAGCCGTATCCCGTAGGGCGCTCTCGCATCCTTGAAAACTACACTCATTCGCTATCGTCTTCTTTCATGTCTTTGCTTGCTTTCACGCCGGCCCGCTGCCGATAGCGCAGGCGCGAGACACGTTCGCGTTCTTCGTGAAGCTCGCGATCATGCGTTGCCTGCTCAACGAAACGTATGTGTTTTTGTACCGCTTCGCGCGCTGCCTGCGGATTTCCGGCCATGACTGCATCGTAAATGGCCCGGTGCTGCGACAAAAACATGTCAGCGACGCCAGGATAGCTGTAGATGAGACCGCGATTGTAGAAAACGCCATCCTTCAGCAGTTGATAGCACGACCGCAAGGTGTGTAGCAGAACGATATTATGAGCGGCCTCGCCGATGGCATTGTGCAATTCCACGTCGAGACGCGCTTCCGTGTCGAAGTCACTGACGCCATGAGCCTTTTCCATGGCTTCCATGATTTCGGTCAAAAGCGCCTTGTCTGCCGGTGTAGCTCGCAAGGCGGCATATTCGGCGGCAATACTTTCAATTTCCCGGCGATATTCGAGATAATCTGCGGTCGCCTTGCGGTGATCGGCAAACAGCTTCACGACAGGAGCGCTGAATACCTGTCCAATCACGTCCGCGACAAATGTGCCTCCTCCATGGCGGGAAACGAGAAGTTCGGCGGCCTCCAGTCTCTTCAGGGCGTCGCGCAGGATGGGACGCGAAATATCGAATTGGCGCGCCAGCTCGCGTTCACCGGGAAGGCGGTCACCGCCACGCAGAACGCCCTCGAGGATAAGCGTTTCGATCTGGCGCACAACATCATCTGCGGTGCGGCTAGCCTGTATGCGTGAAAAAATTGTTTCCGCCATGCCCTTTGAAGCCTCTCTGTGACGGCGGCAAAGTAGCCGTTAGCCCCATATCCGGCAACGGAATATATCGAAATTGAAAGCCCGGTTCATAATACAACCGGGCTTTCATGGTTGATCGTCAAAAAATGATCAGGCTTTGTTGCGCTTGCGTGTTGCGACGAGCACGAAAAGTCCTGCGACCACACCATACATCGCCCATTTGAAGGGAAGCGCGTCTGCGGTCTCGCTACGGATAGGCAGTACGGTCACGGTGCCGGGACGGCTTTCCACGCCGGGTTTGCCTTCGGCTTTGGCCTGCTCGATCTGCTGAGGAGAAACGACCCATTCGGCGCCACGCGATTTGTCATAGACCATGAAGCCGCAGCCAACGATCACGGCGACGATGATTGCGAGAATAAAGCGTACAGGTGTGTTCATCATTTTTTCCAGAAATCAGGACAAGGGGAGGAGGCATCCGATTCGCTTGAATAGCGGATTGCTCTGGGAGATAAGCCTTTTAGAATCAAAAGCTTAGTCAGCTTTATATGCTGTCACGCTAATAGAGCGTGCGTGACTTACTAACCGACGAATGAAAGCCAGTCTATTTCTTTGCTATTTCGTGTGGAGACGTTCCACTCTCCCAATAGGGAACAGGGCCATAAAGATCGGCGAGATAGTCGATGAACAGTCGGACCTTCGCCGGAAGAAACTGTTTCGATGGATAGACGGCATGAATTGCAACGTTGCGAGAAGCCGCATAGTCGGGCAGAACCTGTACCAGCTTTCCGGCTGCAAGTTCGGGTCCGATATCCCAGGTCGATCGTTGCGCGATGCCAAGGCCCGCCAGAACTGCCTCCCGCACCATCTCGCTGGAATTGGTTTGCAGCGGTCCTACCGGGCGAATGACGATCGGCCCTTTGGGGCCTTCCAGTCGCCACGGGTCGTTGTTGTGCGGGGCCAGGCAGATATGGTTTTGCAGATCCTCAATCGTCTGCGGTGTACCACGTTCCACGACATAGTCCGGTGATGCAACGAGGATGCGGCGCACGGGTGCAAGCCGACGCGCGACGAGGGTTGAATCGGACAGTTCAGCGATACGGATAGCAAGATCGTATCCATCCCCCACAATATCCACCATCTCGTCCGTGAGCTGCATATTGACAGTAAGATCGGCGTTGGCGCGCATGAACGGCACAAGATAGGGGGCAATGTGCATACGCCCGAAAGTCGTTGGGGCCGAAATTTTCAATGTACCCCGTGCATCAGCAGAACGGCGGGCGACAAAGGCTTCCGCTTCCTCGATGTTGGACAGAATTGCGAGCACACGCTCATGATAGCCCTGACCGGCCTCGGTAAGTGCGATCTGTCGGGTTGTACGTTGAAGTAAGCGGGTTCCCAACCGCTCTTCCAAACGTCCGAGACGTTTGGATACGACTGCGGGAGAAAGACCCAGATCACGAGCGGCGGCGGACATGCTGCCCGTCGCCACGACGCGGGCAAAGATTTCCATATCGGCCAGACTGCTCATCATGTTCTGCTATCCCGCTTGCTGCTGCATTTGCTAATGCTTTTGATTTTAAAAGCATCTAGCCGAGCGTCAGGAAACTAGGCAAGCAATTATGCCGCAGCGTGGAAACTGTTTAGCTGATGTCTAAAGTGGTAAAAATGATTTACCACTTGACGAAAACGGTATGGAATGCACTTTGGCCATGCAAGTGGTGGAGGAGAATATGAGCGGACTCATAATGCCGGAGCCGGATGCATCGGTCATGGAACGGCGTGAGCAGATCGTGGCGGACCTGCGCGGCATCGTGCCGGGCGAAGGCGTTGTCGATGCGATCAATGCGATGCGCGTATTCGAGAGCGACGGTCTGACGGCACATCGCTCGCTGCCGCTGGTGGTTGTGCTCCCCGAAACCGTCGATCAGGTTGCGCGGGTTCTGCGCTATTGTCACGACAATAACGTTCGTCTTGTGCCACGAGGGGCGGGGACCTCGCTCTCCGGCGGGTCCATGCCGTTGCAGGACGCCGTGCTTCTGGTGATGTCGCGTTTCAACCGCATTCTGGAAATCGATTATCCCAACCGTGTCGCCGTGGTGCAGCCTGGCGTGACCAATCTCGGCATTACCAAGGCCGTCGAACACGAGGGTTTTTATTACGCGCCTGATCCGTCGTCGCAGATTGCCTGCTCTATCGGCGGAAACGTCGCTGAAAATGCGGGTGGCGTGCACTGCCTGAAATATGGTCTCACCGCCAATAATGTTCTGGGCATTGAAATGGTGTTGATTACCGGCGAGGTGATCCGGCTCGGGGGCAAGCATCTCGATAGCGAGGGCTACGATCTTCTTGGTCTGATGACCGGTTCGGAAGGGCTGCTCGGCGTCGTGACGGAAATTACTGTGCGCATCCTGCAAAAGCCGGAGACGGCGCGCGCCGTCATGGTCGGTTTTCCCTCCAGCGAACAGGCGGGCCAGTGCGTCGCCGACATTATCGGCGCGGGCATCATCCCCGGCGGCATGGAGATGATGGACCGGCCAGCCATCAAGGCTGCGGAGGATTTCGTACGGGTCGGCTATCCGCTGGATGTGGAGGCGCTGCTGATTGTCGAACTCGATGGGCCGCCGGTTGAGGTGGATTATCTCATTGGACGAGTCGAAGCGCTGGCACTGAAAAATGGCTCCACAACTTGTATCCTGTCCCAGTCGGAAGAACAGCGACTGGCTTTCTGGGCCGGGCGCAAGGCCGCTTTTCCAGCAGTGGGGCGCATCTCGCCGGACTATCTATGCATGGACGGCACCATTCCCCGCAAGGAGCTTCCACGCGTGCTGTCAGGCATGCGCGACCTGTCGGAAAAATACGGATTGCGGGTGGCCAATGTGTTCCATGCGGGCGACGGCAATCTGCACCCGTTGATCCTCTATGATGCGAATATCCCTGGCGAACTGGAAGCGGCGGAAGATTTTGGTGCGGACATTTTGCGGCTTTGCGTGAAAGTTGGCGGCGTTCTCACGGGCGAACATGGGGTCGGCATTGAAAAGCGCGATTTGATGCTGGAAATGTTCAACGAAATCGATCTCGACCAGCAAATGCGCGTCAAGTGCGCCTTCGATGCCAAGCATCTCCTCAATCCCGGTAAGGTCTTTCCGCAATTGCGTCGCTGCGCCGAGCTTGGGCGTATGCATGTGCGTCGTGGTGAGCTGGCTTTCCCGGACATTCCCCGGTTCTGATCTTTGGTTTGGATTATGAGTGATACAACTATTCTGAAGCCGCAGGACGAAGCGGGTGTTCTGGAGGCGGTGCAAGAAGCGCTGGCGGGCTCCATTCCGCTGGAGATTATTGGTCACGGTTCGAAGCGTGGCATCGGTCATCACGTCGATGCGGGTCGTATACTGGACGTGTCCGGGCTCACCGGCGTGACCCTGTATGAACCGGACGAGCTGGTGCTTTCCGCCAAGGCCGGAACACCGCTGTCCGAAATCGAAAAACTTCTGGCCGACAACAACCAGTGCTTTCATTTCGAGCCGATGGACTATGGTCCGCTGCTATCGGGTGAAAGTGGCCGCGGCACGATTGGTGGCGTGCTTGCCGCCAATCTTTCGGGGCCACGCCGTCTTAAGGCAGGCGCTGCGCGCGATCACGTGCTCGGTGTGCGTGTCGTGTCCGGGCGCGGCGAAGTTTTCAAGTCCGGCGGGCGCGTGGTCAAGAACGTGACCGGTTATGATTTGTCCAAAGGGATGGCGAATTCCTGGGGTACGCTGGGCGTCGCCACCGAGGTGACGTTCAAGGTCCTGCCGAAGCCGGAAACGGCGGCGACGCTTGCCGTACGCGGTTTGACCGATGAGCAGGCGGTGCGTGTCATGGCCCTTGCCATGGGGTCGCGCGAGGAGGTTGCTTCCGCAGCGCATCTGCCGCCGACGGTTGCCAATCGCTTTCTTGGAGGGAAGCTCGGCTGGGACGCGGCAACCGTGTTACGGCTTGAAGGCTTCGCACCTTCGGTGGGGCATCGCAGCAAGCAATTGCGGTCATTGCTTGGCGGATCGGTCGATGTGCTCGATGAAGCGCAGTCGCACCAGCTTTGGCGCGAAGTGCGCGACGTCCTGCCTTATGCCAATGCAGGGGACAACCGAGCTGTCTGGCGTGTTTCGATGGCTCCGATGCAGGGCTGGCGAATGGTGGACGAGTTCCGCCGCCATGCCGGCGCGGATGCCTATTACGACTGGCAAGGTGGGCTGATCTGGATGCGGATGGAAGCCGATCCGGAAGCACAAACTTTGCGCAAGCTCATTGCCAAATATGGCGGTGGCCACGCGACGCTCGTGCGTGCACCGGAGCAGGTTCGCGCCAATGTCGAGGTGTTCGAGCCGCAACCAGCAGCGCTTGCCGCACTTTCGCAGCGGCTGAAACATCAGTTCGATCCGGAAAACATCCTCAATCCGGGGCGTATGCATCCCCGTCAGGCTGGAGCTTGAAACCATGCAGACCCATTTCAGCCCCGCGCAATTGCGTGATCCCGGCGTCAGTGAAGCGGAAAAAATTCTGCGCAAGTGCGTGCATTGTGGATTTTGTACCGCCACATGCCCGACTTATGTGACGCTCGGCAATGAACTCGACAGTCCGCGCGGGCGCATCTATCTCATCAAGGACATGCTGGAAAATGGTCGTCCGGCGGATGAGGAAATCGTGCGCCATGTGGACCGATGCCTGTCCTGCCTTTCCTGCATGACGACTTGCCCGTCGGGCGTCAATTATATGCACCTGGTCGACCATGCGCGCGCGCATATTGAGAAGACGTACAAACGTCCCTTCATGAACCGCTTCCTGCGCGGGATATTGGCGCAGGTTTTGCCTTATCCGAGCCGTTTTCGCGCTGCGCTGAAGCTTGCAAAGCTCGGCAAGCCGTTCGCATCGCTCTTCCGCAACAGCCAGACCTTGCGTCCGATCGCAGCCATGCTCGATCTTGCGCCGCAGAATTTGCCAGCGGCTGTCCCTATCGAAACCGTCAGTGCCGCCAAGGGCGAAAAGCGTGGCCGCGTGGCAATCCTCAACGGTTGTGCACAACCAGTACTCAATCCAGGCATCAATGCTGCGACCTTGCGTCTTCTGAACCGCTTCGGCATTGAAGTTGTGACCCCAAAGGGGGAGGGCTGTTGCGGTTCGCTGGTGCATCACATGGGGCGCGAAGAGCAGGCGCTTGAGCAGGCTCGGCACAATGTCGACGTCTGGACGCGCGAAATCGAAGCCGGGGGGCTAGATGCAATCATTGTCACGGCGTCGGGTTGCGGGACGACCATCAAGGATTATGGTTACATGTTGCGGCTGGACCCTGCTTATAGCGAGAAAGCTGCGCGCGTGTCGTCACTGGCCAAGGACATCACCGAATATCTCGCCAGCATTGAGTTGCCAGAACCGGACGTGCCTCAAGCCTTGACGGTTGCCTATCATTCCGCCTGCTCCATGCAACACGGGCAAAAAATTACACGCCAACCGAAGGACCTGCTCTCAAGGGCAGGCTTCAAGGTGAAAGAGCCGCTTGAGGGGCATCTATGCTGCGGGTCGGCGGGTACTTACAATATCATGCAGCCGGAGATCGCCACAAAACTTCGCGACCGCAAGGTCAAGAATATTGAGGCAACGGGCGCCGATCTGATTGCCACCGGCAATATCGGCTGCATGACGCAGATTGCTACGGGCAGCAAACTGCCCATCGTTCACACGGTGGAACTGATAGACTGGGCTTATGGCGGGCCGAAGCCGCAGGGATTGTCGCAAGTGGCAGCATGAAAAAACCGGGCGATTGCCCGGTTTTTGCCGTCTGTTCAACCAGCGGAGAATGTACTTGGATTCGGACCTATCCGTCCATCGGCCTTGTCCAGCTTCGTAATGGCATCATGATCGGTTCCGTTGAGGCGGAAATCGAAAATATCGAAGTTTTCCTTGATTCGGGCAGGCGTGACAGATTTCGGAATGACGATATTGCCGGTTTCGATGTGCCAGCGCAGTATGACTTGTGCAACCGACTTGCCGTGCTTTTCAGCGATGGTCCTCAGCGTGGCATCTTCCAGTATCTTGCCCTGCCCGAGCGGGCTCCACGCTTCCGTTGCGATGTTGTGCTTGCCGTGGAACAGACGCAACTCGTCCTGCTGAAATTGCGGATGCAGTTCAATCTGATTGAGAACGGGCGTTACGCCGCTTTCCTTGATGACGCGTTCCAGGTCGGCTGTGCGAAAATTGGACACGCCGATGGATCTCGCTCGCCCTTCTTCTTTCAACTTCACAAACGCGCGCCATGTTTCCATGAAGAGATCTTTTGAAGGCGTCGGCCAATGGATGAGATAGAGATCGACATAGTCGGTGCCGAGCTTTTTCAGGCTTGCGTCGAACGCTTTCAGCGTCGATTCATAACCTTGCTCGCTATTCCACAGTTTCGTGGTGAGGAAAATGTCGCTGCGCGCGAAGCCGGAATTTGCGATCGCCTTGCCCACGCCTTCTTCGTTGCCGTAGATGGCAGCGGTATCGATATGGCGATATCCTGCTTTCAATGCTTCGCTGACAGCGGCGACCGCCTCGTCGTTGCCCACTTGCCAGACACCGTAACCGAGCTGCGGGATGTGATTTCCGTCGTTCAGTTTAACCATCGGTACGGTCATGTTTTATCCTTTCCCTCGAAGCCCCTGACGCGGGGTTAGTCCCTCGATGCGCCAGAACGCTATTCAACCTGCATGCCGGGTCTTCTCCCGGCACGAACTGCCATCTGGCAGTTCTTTTGATATCTCTTTGGACTTTGCCACGGTCAGCATATGGGTGTTCGCGGGAAAAGGAAAAGCCCTTTCAATCATGTTTCCAAATCTGCGATCATTCTTTCTGTGCAGAAATTTTGGTCGTTTCAGATTTATGAAAATAATGCGACCGCCCGGCAATGGGGCGGTCGCAAGCAGCTTAAATAAGCTGATTGTTCTAACGGACAACGACCTTCGTGCCGACCGGAACTCGTTCGTAAAGATCGGTCACGTCTTCATTGCGCATCCGAATACAGCCGGACGACATTGCCTTGCCGATGGTCCAGGGTTGATTGGTCCCGTGGATGCGGTAAAGCGTGGAGCCGAGATAAAGGGCGCGCGCGCCAAGCGGATTATTGATGCCGCCTTGCATACGCGCGGGCAGGATGCGCCCCTTCTTTCGTTCGCGGGCGATCATTGTCTTCGGTGGTGTCCAGGTCGGCCATTCGGCCTTGCGGCTGATGCGCTGGGAACCCTTCCAGCTAAATCCCTGTTTTCCGACACCAACACCATAGCGCATGGCCTTGCCGTCGGATTGTACGAGATAAAGGAAGCGTTTGCCCGTATCGATAACGATCGTGCCAGGTCTTTCATTTCCTGAATAGGAAACCGTCTGCGGCAGATAAGCCGGGTCGATCTGGTGCTTTCGCACGGTGGTGACAGGATTTGCAGCCGGGCGCTGGTATGAAACCTGGCGATAGCTCGATTTGGTTCTCTGTTTCTGTCTGGCGGCGACGCGCGGTACCGGCTGCTGAGTTTGCGGCACGGCTTTGATACGGGCAGGTTGCCCCTGTAACTGGGCAACCCATGGCGCGGAGAGATCGGGGCTCACGCTCACTGGCGGGAGCGTTGCGTAGCGATCATTGGCAAACGCCATGCCAGTGCTGACGATGGAAACGGCAATCGCCGCAAGCGATCCGATTAAAAGAAGATGACGTGGTTTCATGATCCAAATCCGTCTCTTTGCGCCGGAAATCATTTGTGGCGCAGTTGCCCAGTGCAGCTCCTGCCATCCGTTGTCAGGAGAGCGGCCCTCATGCTCGTGTGGGGATTGTGCGCCGGAATGGAATCGTAAAGGTAAATTTCGCTCGCGTGTTCCGCCAGAGAACCCTACCAATTAAAGTTGTGGTTAGTGGCAAGTTGCGCGACATAATTAATTATGGATGAAGCTTGAGAGGCGGAGCAATGAACGATGTTGCAGAGGCAAGAACCGGTCTGATCGTCGGCGCCGATGGAATGACCCGTTGCTTCTGGCCGGGCGCGTTGCCGGACTATCTTGCCTATCATGACAATGAATGGGGTGTTCCTGTTTCAGACGATTTCCGGCTGTTCGAGAAGATCTGTCTTGAAGGTTTCCAGTCCGGACTGTCGTGGCTGACAATCTTGCGAAAGCGGGAGAATTTTCGCGCTGCTTTCGATGGCTTCGATTTCCATAGGGTCGCCCGCTATGGGCAGGCGGATGTGGAGCGCCTTCTGGCTGACAAAGGCATTGTGCGGCACCGAGGCAAGATTGAATCGACAATCAATAATGCCAAACGCGCAATTGAACTCGTTGCGGAGAAAGGTTCATTGGCAGCATATTTCTGGTCTTTCGAGCCTGATGCAAAAGACCGTCCCGCTGTCGTGGATTACCCAACTTTGATTGCCAATCCAAAAACCGAGACTTCGATCCGCATTTCCAAAGACCTGAAGAAACGCGGCTGGTCCTTTGTCGGGCCAACGACGGTTTATGCCTTCATGCAGGCTATGGGACTCGTGAACGATCATATTGAAGGCTGTCATTGCCGGACGCACATCGAAAAATTGCGACAGAGTTTCAAAAGACCCGGTTAGGTCGGCGATTGCTAAGCAGCGCCATTTCTGCGAGAAACATCCACTTCTGAAAGATGGGAGATGGTCATGGACTTGGTGTCGTTGTGGGCATTCGCCGGGATTCTGGTTGTGGCGGCGGGCACGCCAGGGCCGAACGTCGGCGCGCTGGTGGCTCGCGTCATCAGTCGTGGCCACAAGGGCGTCTTTCCATTCATGTTTGGTCTGTGGCTCGGGGATGCTGTCTGGCTTTCATTGGCGGTCTGGGGACTGGCCGCGCTGGCCAATACATTTCACACAGCATTTCTCATTCTCAAATATGCGGGTGTTGCCTACCTGATCTATCTTTCGTGGAAGATGTGGATCGCCCCGGTTGATGAAGTTTCCGATGAAAGCGCCATTCCCCGTCAGAGTGAAGCAGGGAGGCTTTTTCTGAGCGCGCTGGCGATTACGCTCGGCAATCCCAAGATCATGGTGTTCTACCTCGCCATTCTGCCGACGGTGGTCGACATCACGCATGTGTCCCTTGTGGGTTGGGGCGAATTGCTGCTGGTCATGTTCGTCGTTCTCGCCGCGGTTGATACGGCGTGGGTAGTACTTGCAGCGCAGGCGCGGCGGTTTCTTCGCAGCCCGCGCATGATGCGGATTGCCAACAGAACCAGCGCCGGCATGATGGCAGGAGCAGCAGTCGCCATTGCGACACGCTGAACATCCTCCCCGCACTTGCCGCAACGGACTTGATCGGTTAGGAAACCGGCAACAGAATTGGTGCCGGTTCCAATCGGCAATATGTACAAATCAGCGATCAGGCGGGAAAAATGGCCGATAAAGCGGACAAGATGAAGGCGCGGTTGCCGCGCGGGTTTGTCGATCGGGTGCCGGATGATTTGCGCGCCGCCGAAAAGATGATGGCGACCATCCGTGAAGTTTATGACCTCTATGGCTTCGAGCCGGTGGAAACGCCGCTTGTGGAATATACGGATGCGCTCGGAAAATTTCTGCCGGATCAGGATCGTCCGAACGAAGGCGTGTTTTCCTTTCAGGACGACGACGAACAATGGCTGTCGCTGCGCTATGACTTGACGGCGCCGCTCGCGCGTTACGTCGCCGAAAACTTTGAGTCATTGCCGAAGCCGTATCGCAGCTACCGCAATGGCTGGGTGTTCCGCAACGAAAAGCCGGGTCCGGGCCGTTTCCGCCAGTTCATGCAGTTCGACGCCGACACGGTCGGTGCGCCGAACGTGTCGGCCGATGCCGAAATGTGCATGATGATGGCCGACACGCTGGAGCGTCTCGGCATTCGGCGCGGGGATTATGTGATCCGCGTCAATAACCGCAAGGTGCTGGACGGCGTGCTGGATTCTATCGGGCTTCAGGGCGAGGGCAATGCTGCAAAGCGCCTCAATGTGCTGCGAGCTATCGACAAGCTCGACAAGTTTGGCCCTGAAGGTGTTCGCTTGCTGCTCGGCAAGGGGCGTCTCGACGAAAGCGGTGATTTCACCAAGGGTGCTGAACTCTCTGACGCCTCGATTGAAAAGATACTGGCTTTCACTGTGGCGGGCGGTGCCACTGGGTCGGAAACGATTGCCAATCTCCGCGCTGTTGTGGGGGGTAACGCCAAGGGCGAAGAAGGCGTAGCCGAACTCGCTGACATGCAGGCGTTGTTCTCGGCGGGCGGCTACGATGGCCGCGTGAAAATCGATCCGTCCGTCGTGCGCGGTCTCGAATATTACACCGGCCCGGTCTTCGAAGCAGAGCTTCTGTTCGACGTGACCAATGAAGATGGTCAGAAGGTGGTGTTCGGTTCCGTAGGCGGCGGCGGCCGTTATGACGGTCTGGTGTCGCGCTTCCGTGGTGAGCCGGTTCCCGCAACGGGCTTTTCCATCGGCGTTTCACGTCTGATGACGGCTTTGAAGAACCTCGGCAAGCTGGACGTTTCCGATGTGGTCGGTCCAGTGGTAGTTCTGGTCATGGACAAGGACTCACAAAGCCTTGGCCGCTATCAAAAGATGGTTTCCGATCTGCGTCAGGCAGGTATCCGCGCCGAAATGTATGTCGGTGGCTCCGGCATGAAGGCGCAGATGAAATACGCCGACCGGCGTGAGGCGCCTTGCGTCATCATTCAGGGCTCTCAGGAACGCGAGGCCGGTGAGGTGCAGATCAAGGATCTGGTCGAGGGCAAGCGGCTTTCCGCCGAGATCGAGGACAATGTGACCTGGCGCGAGAGCCGCCCGGCGCAGATCACGGTCAAGGAAGAAGGGCTTGTCGAGGCCGTCCGCGAAATCCTTGCCAGTCAGGCGCGGGATCGCGCAGAACAATCGAAGTGACGGAAGCCATGGCTGGATCGAGCTCGCCCGGTATTCTCAATTCTCTTCGTGCCACCCTTGATGCGCGTGAAGCCGAACTTGTCGAAATTCCGCTGATTCAGCCGGCTGATCCATTTCTGGATATGGCGGGCGAGGATTTGCGCCGCCGTATTTTCCTGACCGAAAACGAGAATGGTGACAGCCTGTGCCTGCGACCGGAATTTACCATTCCTGTTTGTCGCAATCACATCGCCCTTAACGCTGCCACGCCGAAGCGTTACGCCTATCTGGGCGAAGTGTTCCGCCAGCGCCGGGACGGTGCGGCTGAATTTCTTCAAGCCGGTATCGAAGATTTAGGCGCTTCCGATGAAGCGGCTTCGGACGCCCGTTCTATCGCCGATGCTCTGGTCTGTGTTCGCGCGGTTGTTCCGGAAGCTGCGCTCGAGATCGTTTTGGGAGACCAATCCGTCTTTGCCGGCATGCTGAAGGCGCTGGGCTTGCCGCAAGGATGGCGCAAGAAACTTTTGCGTTCCTTCGGTGATGCCGGATCAATGGAACAGGTGCTTGCTGAACTGACGGGCGCACAGCGACGTGATCCATTGCCGGAAACACTTGCGGTTCTTGTCGCTGAAGGGGACGAATCCGGGCTTGCGCGCATGCTGGAAGCAGAAATGCTTGAAGCTGGTATCTCGCCCGGCGCAGGTCGTTCTCCTGCCGAGATCGCCCGGCGGTTGATCGAAAAGGAAGACTTGGCGGCTACGCGCTTTCCGGCATCGGCGCTCGATCTCCTGAAACAGTTTCTCGAAATGCGCGTCTCGCTTGATTCCGCAGCCATTACCTTGCGAGCATTCGCTTCGGAACACGCTCTTGACCTGGCAGCGGTGCTGCAGAAGTTTGAAGCACGCAGTGATGCCATTGCAAATGCAGGCATTGCCACCAAAGACATTATCTATGATGCATCCTTCGGGCGTCCGCTCGATTACTATACCGGTCTCGTTTACGAAATTCGGGCTGAGGGCGTCGAGAAAGACGGCATTCTCGCGGGCGGTGGCCGCTATGATCGGCTTCTGACCATGCTTGGCGCTTCGGAAAATATTCCCGGCGTTGGCTTTTCTATCTGGCTCGACCGGTTGCAGATGCTGGCGGGAGAGAAAAAATGAGTGTGACGCTGGCACTGCCTTCCAAAGGGCGATTGAAGGAGCAGACGCTCGCTGTGCTTCAAAGAGCGGGTTACAACGTGATACTGCCGGACGACTCGCGGAATTATCGCGCGCGCGTTGAGGGCGTACCGGATCTTGATATTCTGTTCCTTTCCGCTTCCGAAATAGCCCGCGAGCTGGGATATGGCAGCGTCGATCTTGGTGTGACGGGCGAAGACCTCGTTCGCGAGACGCTGGCGCGCTCGGAGGAGCGCGTGGCTATCGAAGCGGAACTTGGTTTCGGTCACGCTGATGTTGTCGTGGCCGTCCCGGAAGTCTGGCGCGATGTGACCAGCATGGCCGATCTGGACGACGTGGCTGCGGATTTCCGCCAGCGTCACGGGCGTCGGCTTCGTATTGCCACCAAATACTGGCGGCTGACGCAGCAGTTCTTTTCGCAGAAGCATGGGATTCAGGTTTATCGCATCGTGGAAAGCCTTGGCGCGACCGAAGGGGCCCCCGCGGCTGGCTCTGCCGATATGATCGTGGATATTACGTCGACCGGCTCCACGTTGCGGGCAAACCGGCTTAAGGTTCTGGAAGACGGCGTTATCCTGCGCTCGCAAGCCTGCCTCGTCTCCGCGCATCGAAGCCGGGAGAATGCACGCGTTACGGAAGTTGCCAACCGCATCCGCAAGGGATTGAGCGATTAATTTTTCCGCGTAGCAATCGTGAAATAAGAAAAACCGCGCCTTTTCATGGCGCGGTTTTTGTTATCGTGCTTGGAACGCTTGATCAGCCGCGCTTGGCGTCAATCGAGAGCGCGCCTGCGCCATGCAGGGCGAGGATGAACAGGCCGCCAGCAATTGCGAGATTCTTCTGCGCCATCATGGCGTTCATGCCTTGTGAGAAATCCATATGAGCCACGAGCGTCGCACCGATGGTGAAGAGACCGACAACGGCGGCTGCGATACGGGTCTGAAAACCAACGAGAATTGCGAGGCCGCCTACGAATTCAACCAGACCGACGATAACAGCCGTAACGGTTGGGAGTGGGAGGCCAAGGCCAGCAAAGTAACCCGCGGTGCCCGAAATGGCAGTGAGCTTGCCGTAGCCGGCAATGATGAAGAGGATCGAAAGAAAGATGCGGGCAATGAGCGTAACAACGCCATTGGACTGTGGAGTGATAGAGGACATGGGGGCTATCTCCTGTTGAACTGCGGCATCAATTAACGATTGCTGACTGTCAAAGAAAGCCGTCTAATCCTCGACAGTTTGTTTACAATATGAATACCAATTCACTCCGGCGCAATCATTCTCTCCGCGCGAACCAATCGCTCATAGTCTTCTTCCGTCACGAGACCGCTCGCCAGCGCTTCTTCGCGCAAAGTCGTTCCGTTTTTATGTGCGGTCTTGGCGATCTTGGCCGCGTTGTCATAGCCGATAGCGGGAGCGAGCGCCGTGACGAGCATCAGCGAACGATCCAATAGTTCCTTGATTCGGCCCCGGTTCGGTTCGATTCCTTCCACACAATGATCGGCAAACGACACCATCGCGTCGCTGAGAATACGGATCGATTGCAGGACATTATATGCGATCACCGGCTTGAACACGTTGAGTTCAAAGTGTCCCTGGCTGGCAGCAACCGTAATTGTCGCCTGATTGCCGAACACCTGTGTTGCCACCATTGTCAAAGCTTCGGCCTGTGTCGGGTTAACCTTGCCCGGCATGATGGACGACCCCGGTTCGTTTTCCGGCAATGCCAGTTCTCCAAGGCCGGAACGCGGGCCTGAGCCCAGGAAACGAATGTCGTTGGCGATCTTGAAAAGATCTGCTGCCAAGGCGTTCAAGCTGCCATGGAAGTTGAGAATGGCGCCATGGCTGGCGAGCGCTTCGAATTTGTTGGGTGCCGTCTTGAAGGGAAGCCCCGTTATTTCGCTCACCGCTTCGGCAAAACCCGTATCGAAGCCGATTGGCGCGTTGAGGCCAGTGCCGACTGCCGTTCCGCCTTGGGCGAGCAAAAAGACGTCGGCGAGTGATTGCTCGATACGACGGCGTGCATATTCCAATGCGGCGCGGTAGCCAGAAAACTCCTGTCCGAGTGTGACAGGCGTTGCGTCTTGCGTATGCGTGCGACCGATCTTGATAATATCCCTGAACGTTTCTTCCTTGGCCTTGAGCGCTTCGGTCAGCTGTTCCAGCGCCGGATACAGCCGGTTGACCGCCTCGACCGCCGTGGCGATATGGATTGCTGTCGGGAAACTGTCATTGGACGATTGGCTCATATTTACATGGTCATTGGGATGGACCGGTTTCTTGGAGCCCATCTCACCGCCGAGAAGCTCGATAGCCCGATTTGAAATGACCTCATTGGCATTCATATTGGATTGCGTGCCGGAGCCCGTCTGCCAGACGACCAACGGGAAATGATCATCGAGTTTACCCTCAATGACCTCTGAGGCCGCTACCGCAATTACCTGACCAAGAACCGGATCGAGCTTTCCCAGTGCAATATTGGTTTCTGCTGCCGCGCGTTTGACGACGCCCAGCGCATGAACCAATGGCAGTGGCATGCGCTCCCCACCGATTTTGAAATTTTGCAGCGAGCGTTGGGTCTGGGCGCCCCAGTAGCGGTCCGCAGGAACATCAATCGGTCCGAAAGTGTCTGTTTCGGTTCGCGTAGCGGTCATCTGTGGTCTCCGACTGACTTGGACTCGGAAGCGAGCCTTATAATGAATATATCACCGCCATTTACAGACGGCTGATGTTTCTTCGTGAAACTTTAAGGTACAATCATTTGATAAAATATGACTGAGAGAGTCAATTTTTATTGATTATCCGCAATGTCAAGCATCGCCGTCTTCATCGTCGTCCGTTTCGGAAATCCAGGCAATCGGTTCAATCTTGCGCTGGGTTTTGCTGTCGGTGAATGTCCACCAGCCAGTATCCGTCTCGTCCCATTGACCGCCGCCGGCCTGCAATTGAGCAAGTGTTCGGTATTGGGCAATTGACTCGTTGCGCTGGTCGTCCTCGTCAGTCCAGACGACTGTTATCTTTCGGCCGTCTTTCGGGGCGGTGCTGATGGGCAGTTCCTTGCGCATATAACTATCACTCCGTTGCAATCGGGAATAATCATAGGGCAAGCGATGACAGCGGCAAGCCTGAACTCCGGGTTTCGGCTTGCCATGTTCATTATCCGGCGCGAGCGGCCTTTAGTGCCTTGCCCCACCAGATCAACTGGTCCAGCATATTCTTGGCCGCTTCCGCCAGATGAGGGAAATCATCCAGCTTGTTCTCGCCTTTAACGACCGCAAGATAGTCGGGGAAGAGGATATGGACGCCTGTTTTGACGGACATAGAGGACATTTCCACAGCGATCATCCGCAGTTGTTCGACAGCGCGAGCGCCACCGACGCCTCCGTAGCCAACGAAGCCCATCGGCTTCTGTATCCAGTCACCATAGTCGATAGCGTTCTTTAGAACGGCAGTTGGCGCATGATTATATTCAGCGGCGGTGAGAATATAAGCATCGAATTCCCGCAGTTTCGTTTTCCATTTGTCAGCGGTTTCTGCCTGAGCGGTCGTGGTGGATGTGTCGCCATAGAAACCCATCGGATAGTCCGCGACATCGAGAACTTCGACGTCCAGTTCGGGCCGTTCGGCAACAAGTTTCGCAATCCATTGGGCGGGGACCGGGGCAAAACGCTGTTCGCGCGTGCTGCCGATGATGACAGCGACTTTGAGATCGGACATAGATAACACCTCATTGAAGTAGTAACCATTAGAAACCGACGCTATATAAGTGACCAATTTTCGGCGCAAGGAGGCACTTTTATGAAACCGGGTAACTTCAAGGAAACCAGCGCTTGCAGGACCGTGACCGAGATTCTGTCCCGCGTTGGCGACAAATGGTCTGTGCTGGTGGTGAGTTATCTCGGCAATCGTCCGATGCGTTTCAACGAGTTGCGCCGAACGGTGGAAGGCATTTCTCAGAAAATGTTGACGACCACGTTGCGGAATCTGGAACGGGATGGCTTCGTCAATCGTACGATCTTTCCGACTATACCGCCTAAGGTAGAGTATGAACTGACTGACATGGGACGTGACCTTCTGCGACCGGTGCGTGCACTGGGTGAATGGGCAGTAGCCAACGAAGCAAAAGTGATGATGGCGCGTGCTCGATATGACGCAGTTGCTTCCAGCAAGGAGCGGATCGACGCGGCAGAATAAAGGCTGGTTTTTAGGGAGTGCAAGTGGAAAGACAGGCTGAAGCCTGTCTTTCCTGTTGCCCGAGACAGGACTTCCAAAGTGCGGGGGCAAACAGGAAGTCCGTCTCTATATCAATTCGGATTGACCATGATTGATGGTCCAGTGTCAATCAGAAGTTTCTAAAATAATAGATGCACGGTGGCAAACCGAAAGCAGAGTAAATTTTTCATAAATCACAACGGGTTACGACAAGCAAAAAGAAAGGCGGCCAGGGGCCGCCTTTCTCGCGTTTCAAAGAAATAAGGACGTGGCTTCTTAGAAGTCCATGCCGCCCATGCCGCCCATGCCGCCAGGCATGCCAGCCGGAGCTGCATCCTTCTTCGGCAGTTCGGCGATCATGGCTTCGGTCGTGATCAAGAGACCGGCAACCGATGCTGCATTCTGCAGGGCGGTGCGGACAACCTTGACCGGATCGACAACGCCAGCCTTGATCAGGTCGCCGAATTCACCGGTAGCGGTGTTGTAGCCGAAGGTTTCTTCGCTGTTTTCGAGGATCTTGCCAACGATGACCGAAGCTTCTTCACCGGCATTGGTCGTGATCTGGCGAGCCGGAGCCTGCAGAGCGCGACGAACGATGTTGATGCCAGCTTCCTGGTCGGCATTGATGCCCTTCGCAGTGATCTTGGCCGAAGCGCGGAGGAGGGCAGTGCCGCCGCCAGCAACGATGCCTTCTTCAACCGCAGCGCGGGTTGCATTCAGGGCGTCGTCAACGCGGTCCTTCTTTTCCTTCACTTCAACTTCCGTTGCACCGCCGACGCGGATGACGGCAACGCCGCCAGCGAGCTTGGCAAGGCGTTCCTGAAGCTTTTCACGGTCGTAGTCCGAAGAGGTTTCTTCGATCTGCTGCTTGATCTGGCCAACGCGAGCGTCGATTTCAGCCTTCTGGCCTGCACCGTCAACGATCGTGGTGTTTTCCTTGGAGATCGAAACCTTCTTTGCACGGCCGAGCATGTCGAGCGTGACGGTTTCGAGCTTGATGCCGAGGTCTTCGGAGATAACCTGACCGCCGGTGAGGATTGCGATATCTTCCAGCATGGCCTTGCGACGATCGCCAAAGCCCGGAGCCTTGACAGCAGCAATCTTCAGGCCGCCGCGCAGCTTGTTGACGACGAGAGTTGCAAGAGCTTCGCCTTCGACGTCTTCAGCAATGATGACGAGCGGCTTCGAGGTCTGAACAACAGCTTCCAGAACCGGCAGAAGAGCCTGAAGGTTCGAGAGCTTCTTTTCATGCAGAAGGATGTATGCGTCTTCGAGGTCAGCAACCATCTTTTCAGGGTTGGTGACGAAGTAAGGCGACAGGTAACCGCGATCGAACTGCATGCCTTCAACGACTTCAAGTTCGGTTTCGGCGGTCTTGGCTTCTTCAACCGTGATGACGCCTTCGTTGCCGACCTTCTGCATCGCTTCAGCGATCATCTTGCCGATTTCGGCTTCGCCGTTTGCGGAAATCGTGCCAACCTGGGCAACTTCTTCCGAGGTGTTGATCTTCTTGGCCTTGCCGAGAAGTTCTGCAACGACTTCCGAAACTGCGAGATCGATACCGCGCTTCAGGTCCATCGGGTTCATGCCGGCAGCAACAGCCTTGGCGCCTTCCTGAACGATAGCCTGACCGAGAACGGTAGCGGTCGTCGTGCCATCGCCAGCAGTGTCGTTGGTCTTGGAAGCAACTTCGCGCAGCATCTGTGCGCCCATGTTTTCGAACTTGTCTTCCAGTTCGATTTCCTTGGCGACCGATACGCCGTCCTTGGTGATGCGCGGAGCGCCGAAGGACTTGTCGATAACAACGTTACGACCCTTCGGGCCGAGCGTTACCTTAACAGCGTCAGCGAGGATATCGACGCCGCGCAGCATCTTTTCGCGCGCAGTACGGCCGAATTTTACGTCTTTAGCAGCCATTTTACTCTCCTGGGAATTGTCCCGGTCAGATTATGGTGAATTGGTTTTCAGGTAAGAGCGAAACCGCCCGAGGCTTGATTAGCCAACGATACCCAAAATGTCGGATTCCTTCATGATCAGCAGGTCTTCGCCGCCGATCTTGACTTCGGTGCCCGACCATTTGCCGAACAGAACCTTGTCGCCAGCCTTGACTTCCAGAGCAATCAGCTTGCCTGCTTCATCACGAGCGCCAGCGCCAACAGCGACGATTTCGCCTTCCTGCGGCTTTTCCTTGGCGGTGTCAGGGATGATGATGCCGCCGGCGGTCTTGGCTTCCGATTCAACGCGACGAACGACGACGCGGTCATGAAGCGGGCGGAACTTGATATCAGCCATGGTATAACCCTTGGTGTTATAGACGTTGAACCCGATTACGGATCGAACCGATCCGCGCTTGTTAGCACTCATCATGTGAGAGTGCTAACGTGGTTCTGAGATAGAAGGCGCGTCTGATCTTGTCAAGATTGCCTGATGAATTTGACAGGCGGATGATGGTTAATTTGCACCATCCTTAACGCACAACCACCATAGGGCAGGCGCAGCCGATACCCGCATATGGTGACGCTGTTGCCAATATCAATCGACGATGCGCAGATTGGACAGTTCGTCGCCGATCTGGCGAAAGGTTTCTGCGAGATTGCCGCCGGTAGAGTTCCAGAAAAGTTTCGCAGCTTTACCGTTTTCCATGCGAACGCGAGAATCGGACGAGCAGGACCTCAATAGATCGATCTGTGCCCTTTCATCGCTCTTGCTGCTGCTTAGATCGAGTGCGACGGTCATGATGACGATATTTGCGGCTTTTGCATTGTTGCAAAGTGTTTCAAATTTCGCATTCATCGCCTTGCCATAGACAGTGTTGTCCTGCGATACTGCTATATTCGTCTCCTGAAAAAGACGCGTACGCCCATATTCGGCAGGAACTTCGCGCGTATAGCCGTAGGCTGAATAATAAGACTGGTTGCCAGCCCGATCCGACCCGTTGCTTCCGAGTAGATACTTATAAGTGTAGTAGGTGTTCGCGCCATCGGTCAGAACGATAACGACTTTGTCATTTCCACGTTCGCTTTCGGGTCTGCCTTCGGTAAAAGGTGCCCCGTGAGCAATGGTACGCCATCCCCATGCCAATCCCTCGGGCACGTTCGTGCCCCCCTTCGGCTTCATGGCGTCAATTGCGTTCAAGATCGCCCTTTTGCCTTCAATTTTGGAGACATCAGTAAGTAGTGTTAGAGGAGAGGTCGTGCAGCTATAGTTGGGCCCGCCATCTTCACGAGGTGTCCTTGAAAACTGAAGATAATACTTCGTAACGTCGCGCTGTAGTTTTCTATAATCGCTACCACCTAAACTTTCGTTCCACCAATAGTTCAGGCCGCTGTCCCTGCTGCTGATATAGTATTCAGCCGGTGCGAACATTGGCACGAAGAGAGTCGCGGGATTGTCTGCCACGGGCGCGGAGACATCCAGTGCATATTTGCCGCTGCGGGCCTCAACGCATCCAGCCCATTTCAGCCATGATATATTATATCTTGCTATAATATCATTATATAACACAGCGCGAGAAAATGGCTTCCCGTCATCTTTTCCCCAGCCGGAGCCGGATTTGTAGAATCGTTTGCTGCCGACGGGATTCTCGATGATCTTACGATTGGCATCGATTGTGACAGGGAGATCGAAGTATTCGAAGCTGACTTTATTAAGCCCAGTGGTATCCATCCAGGCCGCATTTAGATATTGCGGGCCGACATTGACGGATCCGGCGAAGGGCACCAGAGAAAATTGCACGGGTTTTTCGACCCGCGTGATAATGGCAGATTGGGCAGCCATGGTCTCCACGAGTTGCTTCGCGGCATCCTTGAGCAATTCCATGCGTTTTTTGCTTGAGCCACTTCCCAGGTAATCCATAGAACCGGAATTATCGAGGACAAGCGCAACTTCGACCGTGTTCTTAAGTCTTACGGCTGACTGCATCGCGTATTTTTTATCGTCCCAGTCATTTCGGTCCGAACCCAGCAGGCGAGACGCTATGACTCCGAAAAGGGACTGATATGTGAAGTTGGCGGTTGCCCGCACTTGCTGGTCTGCTTGCGCTCCTTCTGGAAAACTGACCTGAAACTGCACTGCGTCAATGTTTATCGCCGTAAGGTTTGCGCCAAAGACCCGTGCTCCATAGGCCTGCATGTCGGATTGGGAGGCTCCGGTGGAGAACCTCTTGCCTACGGCCAAAGCTGCGGCATCCAGCGAAGCTTGCACATTGTTGCGCACGCGCATGAGATTGGCGGTGTCAACCGCGACCATGCCAGCGAGAAGCAGCGGCACTAGCACCAAAGCCGCGATCATGGCGAAGTTCCCGCGTTCGTCCTTCGCGAAGCGCAGGGTCGTCAAGTGAGGCAAGCGACGAAAAGCAAGCGGCTGAAGCCCGCCGACTTTAGTCATCCAGTTTTTCATTTTGGCCCCCGCCGACGGTTGTGCTCACAAGAGTTGAAATGGAAAGTTGTACCTGCTCCTATCAGTATCTTTCTAACAGTCAGTCACGAAGCAGGGTAAATGAACGATGAAGAATCGCATGGGATAATTGGACGCGCTTTAGCGGTCGGATTCGGGCCTAAAGGCCGTGACAGATGTGGTTGGCTACGCTAGATGGAGCGCTGGCAATCCATCAAACGGCCCTGGCGGTCTCGCCCTACAGACGAATTCTCAAGAGGAAACCATGAAGCAGCTTGAACGCCTCGACGATCTGACCGACCAGTACGATGTGCTGTTCTGCGATGTATGGGGCGTCGTGCACAACGGTGTGGCCGCTTATCCGGCTGCAATCGAGGCGCTGAAGCGCGCGCGCGCCAAGGGCGTCACGGTCGTTCTTGTAACCAATTCTCCCAGACCGCATCCCGATGTTGAAAAGCAGATGCTCGGTCTAGGCGTGCCTGCGGATACATATGATCGTGTTGTGACGTCGGGCGATGTAACCCGTGATCTGATCGCGGAAGGCCCTCGCAAGGTGTTTCATATCGGTTGCGAGCGCGAGCTGACCATCTATGACGGTCTCGACGTTGAGTTGGTCGAAGAATTTGACGCTTCGGGTGTCGTCTGTACCGGGCTTTATGATGACGAAAGCGAAACGCCGGACGATTACAAGGAATTGCTGGTCCGGTTGCGTTCGCGCAATTTGCCGTTCATTTGTGCCAACCCGGATATAATGGTTGAGCGCGGCTCCCGGCTGATCTGGTGCGCTGGCGCTCTTGCGCGGGAATATGGGCAGCTTGGCGGACGCACACTCATAGCTGGAAAGCCCCATCGTCCGATTTATGAAGCAGCGCTGCGGTTTGCGGAAGAAATTCGCGGGACGAAAGTCGAGAAAACGCGAATTCTTGGTATCGGAGACGGTGTTCTAACCGATGTCAAAGGGGCCGCCGATTTCGGGCTGGATGTGCTTTACATCTCCGGCGGAGTTCACGCGGCGGACTATACGACCGATGGCACTGTTGACATTGATCGAATGGAGGCGTTTCTCCAGAAGCATGGCAATCGCCCGGTTGCTGCGCTGAATGCTCTTGTTTGAATGAGGGCAACCTCTCACGACCAGTCAAAGACCAGATCAAAATGACCAAATCCAGCTTTCAGCGCCTTTCTGGAACGGATTCCCTGCCGGGACACCTGCACAATTGTGTGGTGGCGATCGGCAATTTCGATGGCGTTCATCGCGGTCATCAGGCCGTTCTCGAACGCGCGCTGGAGATCGCCAAAAAACGTGGGCTTCCGGCAGTGGTTTTAACTTTCGAGCCGCACCCGCGCAGTTTTTTCAAGCCCGATGCGCCGATAGATCGTTTGACCGCAGCGCCCAAGAAAGCTGAAATTCTGCGTTTGATGGGGTTCGATGCTGTCGTCGAACAGCCCTTCACTATTGAGTTTTCGTCCCGCTCGGCGGAAGATTTCGTCGAGCATATTCTGGTTGAAAGATTGCACGCGAGCTGTGTCGTCACTGGGTATGACTTTCATTTCGGCAAAGGACGGCGCGGGACACCGCAATTCCTTCAGAAAGCGGGAGAAACTGCCGGATTTACGGTGATGCTTGTCGATGCCTTTACAGATGAAGGCGATAATCTCGTCTCGTCGACCCGTATAAGAAATCTGCTTTGCGAAGGCGATGTCGCTCAAGCGGCGGGACTTCTCGGTTATCGTTATATGGTGTGCGGTGAAGTCATTCACGGCAAGAAGCTCGGGCGAACACTTGGGTTTCCCACTGCCAATATGCAAATTGATGCACAAGCAGGGCTGAAGCATGGCATTTACGCCGTCAGGTTCCGGCGCGCTGGTGGCGACATTTACGACGGTGTTGCGAGTTTCGGCCGGCGTCCAACCGTTGACAGTGACGGTGCTCCTCTGCTTGAAACTTTTCTTTTCGATTTTTCAGGCGACCTCTATGGCGAAACCGCTTGTGTATCGTTCTTCGGGTTCCTGCGCGGCGAGATAAAGTTCGATGGCCTTGACCCGCTTATCGAGCAGATGAAGCGTGATGATGCCGAGGCGCGAGCGCTGCTTGCAAGTGCCAGGCCGGTTTCTGAACTGGATCGCTTGCTTTCGTTCGCATGAGGCGAATTCGTGGTTGCTTTTTCCACTTAAAATTTAAATCAAATTTTACTTATTCTCGACCAAAAGAGAAAAATGCCTCAAAACTAGCTGGGGTACTTTTGTTGGAGTTTAATGTGGCACGTATTGTTCCTCTGGCGCTTGTTGCAGGTGCCGCATTTCTAATGAGCAGCCCGTTTGCTTTTTCCGCAGACGTTCAGCAGACGGATATTTATGCTGCGGAAACTGCGCAGCCGGCCCGCAAGCATTTTTGGTCAGGTGACTGGTATCTCAAGGTCGGTGCGGCTGGTCTCGTTGCTCCAAAATTCGAGGGTTCAAACAAGTACCGTTTTTCCGCCCAGCCGTTGATCTCGCTGGGTCGGCAGGGAGAGGCCACTCGCTTCTCGTCGCGAAATGACAACATATCTTTCGCCTTGATTGACAATGATCGCTTCCGCGTGGGGCTTGCTGGCAAGCTTCTCTTCGAACGTAATGACGATATTCATGGCCTGAAGGACACAAAGTTCGGCGGTGAGGCGGGCGCGTTTGTCGACGTTTATCCAACCGATTGGCTGCGTGTGCGCGGCGAAGTGCGCCATGGTATCCGTGCGCATAAGGGTGTCGTAGCGGACATTGCTGCCGATGCGTTCTATGACATTACGCCAACAATTCGCGTGTCAGGCGGTCCGCGTGCGACTTTCGCGTCGAAGGATTATTTCAAGACCTATTTTGGCGTCGATGCCGAGGAAGCGGCGGCGTCGGGGCTTTCAGAATACAATCCGGGTGGCGGCTTCAAGTCCGCCGGGGTTGGCGGCGCGATCACCTGGAAGGCAACCGACAAGATCGATACCAGCCTGTTCGGTGAGTATAGCCGTCTGCAAGGGGCGGCGAAGGATTCAAGCATCGTCAGGGAACGCGGCTCCCGTGATCAGTTCATGGTCGGCGTGTCGGCGACCTATCGCTTCGATTTCTCGCTGGATTGATGTGAGCCGCATTAATGTAAACATTTTCAGGGGCAGGGATGCAGTTTTATTGCGTCTTTGCCCCTTCGCCTCTTTATTCCTGTGAAGCTCATTGCTAAAAGCGTGCCCATGATGACGAATTTTCGGCTTATCATGACGGCCATACGAATTATTGGCCCGGCCTCCCGCTTTGCCTGAACGGCTGTTTTGCCAGGCAATTTGTGGTGCGGAGGTCCGGGAGCGACCGGCTGTGCTCTGCAGTCCCCTGTTTTCTTTGATCCACATGCCCGCCACTTCTGGCCGGGGCTTCACAGGCGAATACCCTCATGACTGAGACGACCAAAATCGATTACTCCAAAACCCTTTATCTCCCGCAGACCGAATTTCCGATGCGCGCCGGGCTTCCGCAGCGCGAGCCGCTTTTCGTCGAGCGTTGGGAGGGCATGAACCTCTATAAGAAGTTGCGTGAGCAGGCGAAGGATCGTCCGCTTTATGTGCTTCACGATGGTCCGCCCTACGCCAACGGCAACATCCACATCGGTCATGCGCTGAACAAAATCCTCAAGGACGTCATCACGCGTTCGTTCCAGATGCGCGGATACAACTCCAACTACGTTCCGGGCTGGGATTGCCACGGTCTGCCGATCGAATGGAAGATCGAGGAGAAATATCGCGCCGAAGGCAAGAACAAGGATGAGGTGCCGATCAACGAATTTCGCAGGGAATGTCGTGAATTTGCTGCCAGCTGGATCAAGGTCCAGACGGAAGAATTCAAACGCCTCGCCATCCTGGGCGACTTTGAAAACCCATACACGACGATGAATTTTCATGCCGAGGCGCGCATTGCCGGCGAATTGCTGAAGTTTGCCGCTTCCGGCCAGCTTTATCGCGGTTCCAAGCCGGTGATGTGGTCGGTGGTGGAGCGCACTGCACTTGCCGAAGCTGAAGTCGAATATCACGACGTCGAATCGGACATGATCTGGGTCAAATTCCCGGTTGCCGGGCAGAACGATCTCGCCGGTAGCGCCGTGGTGATCTGGACGACCACTCCATGGACCATTCCCGGCAATCGGGCTGTGTCCTATTCCTCGCGGATTGAATATGGCCTTTACGAAGTGACCGAAGCCGAGAACGACTTTGGACCGCGTCCGGGTGAAAAGCTCATCTTCGCTGACAAGCCCGCCGAAGAAAGCTTTGCGAAGGCTAAGCTTCAGTTCAAGCGTTTGCGTGGTATAGCGGCTGACGAATTGGGAAAAATCGTACTCGATCATCCGCTTAAGGGTTTTGGCGGCGGTTATGAGTTCGTTGTGCCCATGCTTGACGGCGATCACGTCACTGACGATGCGGGCACGGGCTTTGTGCATACCGCGCCGAGCCACGGTCGCGAAGACTTTGAAGCCTGGATGAACAATGTCCGCGAACTGGAAGCGCGGGGTATCGATCCAAGCATCCCGTTCCCTGTTGACGATGCCGGCTTCTATACCAAGGACGCGCCGGGCTTCGGTCCGGATCGCGAAGGCGGTCCTGCACGGGTTATCGACGATAACGGCAAGAAGGGCGACGCCAATAAGTCGGTGATGGATCAATTGATCGCCCGCGATAAACTTTTCGCCCGCGGTCGTCTGAAGCACTCCTATCCGCATTCGTGGCGCTCAAAGAAACAGGTCATCTTCCGTAACACGCCGCAATGGTTCGTCTATATGGATAAGAACCTTGGTGACGGCACCACGCTGCGCTCGCGTGCGCTGAAGGCCATCGACGACACGCGTTTCGTTCCGGCTGCCGGTCAGACGCGCCTGCGCTCTATGATCGAAGGCCGCCCGGACTGGGTGCTTTCGCGTCAGCGCGCATGGGGCGTGCCGATCTGCGTTTTCGTGGACGAAGAAGGCAACATCCTTCAGGACGACGCGGTGAACAAGCGCGTGCTTGATGCTTTTGAGGCGGAAGGCGCCGATGCATGGTTTGCCGAAGGTGCGCGCGAGCGCTTCCTCGGCAACCGCGCCAATGAACCATGGGTGCAGGTGCGTGACATTCTAGACGTATGGTTCGATTCTGGTTCGACTCATACCTTCACCCTGGAAGATCGCCCGGACATGAAGTGGCCGGCAGACGTCTATCTCGAAGGTTCGGACCAGCATCGCGGCTGGTTCCACTCGTCGCTTTTGGAAAGCTGCGGCACGCGCGGTCGCGCGCCGTATAACGCCGTCGTGACCCACGGTTTCACCATGGACGAGCACGGCAAGAAAATGTCGAAGTCGCTCGGCAATACGGTGACCCCGCAGGATGTCATCAAGGAATCCGGCGCAGATATTCTGCGTCTGTGGGTCATGACGACCGATTATTGGGAAGATCAGCGGCTCGGCAAGAGCATCATCCAGACCAATATCGACGCCTATCGCAAGCTGCGCAACACCATCCGCTGGATGCTGGGCACACTGGCGCATGACGAAGGCGAAAACGTCGCTTATGCCGATCTGCCGGAACTGGAGCGCTTGATGCTGCATCGTCTGACCGAGCTGGATGAAGTCGTCCGTTCCGGTTATGATGCATTCGACTTCAAGCGCATTGCGCGTGCGCTGATCGATTTCATGAATGTCGAACTTTCGGCCTTCTATTTCGATATTCGCAAGGACGCGCTTTATTGCGATGCACCCTCGAGTGTTCGCCGCAAGGCCGCGCTTCAGACCGTGCGCGAAATCTTCGACCGCCTGACGACATGGCTTGCGCCGATGCTGCCTTTCACCATGGAAGAAGCATGGCTCGACCGTTATCCGCAGTCGGTTTCGGTTCATGCCGAGCAGTTCCGTCCGACGCCAGCCGAATGGCGTGACGATGTGCTGGCTGAAAAGTGGCGCAAGGTGCGCGCGGTTCGCCGCGTTGTCACCGGCGCTCTGGAACTGGAACGCGCCGACAAGCGTATCGGGTCGTCGCTGGAGGCATCACCGGTGGTCCATATCTCCGACAAGAGCTTGAGCGATTCACTCGAAGGTCTTGATTTTGCGGAAATCTGCATCACCAGCGGTATCGCGTTCAGCGATGCGGATGCACCGGAAGGTGCATTCACGCTTGCCGATGTGAAGGGCGTGGCAGTCGTTCCGGCTCGCGCCAAGGGCGAGAAATGCGCGCGCTCATGGCGCTATACGACGGATGTGGGATCTGACCCGGAGTTTCCGGAAGTATCGGCCCGCGATGCGGCGGCGCTGCGCGAGTTGAAGGCTCTGGGCAAGCTCGACGCGTGAAGAATAAATCCCCGGTATGAGCCAATGCCGGGGATTGACTGAATGCTGTGGGTTTTAAATCCGGTTCGGGACATGATGAAATAGCCGTCAACTCCGGATTGCGACATGGGATGCTCTCATGTAAAAGGCTGTCCACGGATAAATTCACGATCTGCCTTGGAGTTGCCGGTTTTTTGAGGCAAGGCACACTGTGCAAGCCTCGCAATATAAGAATCGGCTGGCGTAAAAGAAGTGGCGCTAATGAAGATTGACGGACGAGTTCTGATACTGATGACGGCTACGGCGGGTCTTTCGCTGTCGGGCTGCGTGTCTTCGCCAACCTATGGAACCGACAAGACGGCGGGAGCGCAGCTTCTCGACGATATGTCGAATATGGCGAGCTTCGGACAGGGTAAGAACAAGAAAGAGCGCATCGACTACAAACCGCGTCCCGATCTGGTCCGTCCGGCTCCGGGTGAAAAGGGCCAATTGCCCGCTCCGCAGCAAAGTGTTGCCAGCGCCAATGATCCGAACTGGCCGGAATCGCCGGAACAGCGCCGCAAGCGTTTGCGCGACGAGATTACCGCCAACCGCGACGATCCGAATTTCGTATCTCCGGTCGTTCAGGACGTGCCGGTGGCCTCCAATATTCAGGCCGCGTTGCCGCGCGGCAATAGCCGCCGCGAAGACTATGAGTCCCGTACACCCACATTCGATCCGGCCAAGGTTGCAGCCTATAAGGCCGCTCGCCAGCAGCAGGTTCAGGGTTCTTCCACGACGCGCCGCTATCTGAGCGAGCCGCCGCTTGCATACCGCCAGCCCGCATCTACCGCTGCAGTTGGCGAATTGGGCACGGATGAGGCGCAGAAGGAACGTGAGCGCAAGAAGGCCGCCGGGAAGTCCAAGGGTTGGCGTGATTATCTGCCCTGGAATTAGGGAATATCGGCAAAAATCCGAAGCATCTACGCTGGAAAATCAGTCCATTGGACTGATTTCTGGTGTTGATTCGCGCTGAGCACGATACGTTTTTCAAAACAATATTCAAAACGATTTCTAGACCTCAATATTTTCTGGGGCGGATATAGTATATTTTTATCTTTCAAGCATATTAATGTCATAATATGATTAATATTGCAAAATTTTTGTTTTTGATGTATAGGTTTGGAATACTAATAAGTTTGTTATTAAATTGTTAAATTAGTTATATATAAAGGAGTATTCAATGTCTTTGGATTCTGAAAACAGAATTTGGGATAACCGAAGTGGTTATGGCATTGTTAGCAGAAATTTTCATTGGATAATGGCTTTTTTGTTTGCCTTTGAATTCGGCATTTCATTTATTCATCTCTTGTTCAAGGGCTCTGCAATTGATGACCTTCTCTGGACGAAGCATATGCAGCTAGGGGTAATTCTTTTGTTGCTGGTTATGTTTCGCGCGCTGTGGGGTGCGTTGAATATCGTCGGGCGTCCGTACGAGGTGAGTATGGCGGGCAGGCTGGCGGTGCTCGGCCATCTGGCTATTTATGCGTTGATGTTTGTTGTTCCCGCCTTGGCGCTCCTGCGCAGTTATGGACGTGGGCGTGGCTTTTCGTTTCTAGGCATCGAACTATTCCAGCAGACCGGTATTGTGAATGAGACGCTGACTGCGCCGGGCGATGCTCTGCATAGCTTGTTGGGCTGGGTATTGCTGGTTACGGTAGCAGGCCACGCATCGATAGCATTGATCCACCATTTTGTTCTGCGTGACGATACGTTGCGCTATATGGCCGGGCGAAAAAAGACCGGCGTCTGAATCCGATAAGCAGCTTACGGAGCTGGTTTATAGTAGATCGCATCCCTGACGCCATTTCGCAGTTCAGGGATGCGATCAGGTCAGGTCGAGTCCCACTCGAATCGCGCTTGTTTTATGGAATTCTTTCATAAGATTTCTGATCGCTTCTTCCAAAAATTCCGTGTAGGGCTCCAGCGTCACATAGAAATGGCAATCGGGAAGTTGCTCAAATTGAGCAGCCAGTTACGCTCCGCAGCAAAGTGTTGCCACCGCTACGATCCAAGTTGGCCGGAAACGCCGGGACCGCGCTGCAGGCGTCTGCACGCCAAAATTACCGGCAACCGCGGCGATCCAAGTTTCCTATCTCCGGTCGTTCAGGATGTGCGGCGGCGTCCATATTCAGGCCGCGTCGCTGCACGGCAATAACGTCGAAGACCACGAGGCACCCACACCGACATTCGTGAGCGCAAGAACGCCGCCGGAGGTCCAAGGATTGGCGAGATTATTTGCCTTGCAACTAAGGTCTAACTGTTTGATCTCAGACTTTGATCAGGGAGCAGTGAGATATTTACTGCAGCTTATTCTATTTATGGAGAGGCCGTCTGTGGTCTTTCGTAGATTATTAAATTTTTGTAATTTTTGCTCTCATGCCGCGTAATTTGATTTCAATCAAAGATATATTTCCAATAGATACGCACGTTGTAAGCTCCGAGAGTAAGGTGTGATGCGATGAGCAAAACGAATGTTTTTTTTGATAATCGAGATGGGTACGGTCTGATCAGCAGGGCCTTTCATTGGTCGATGGCTATATTGTTTCTGTGGCAGTTCATATCCGCCATTCTTCGTATCTTTGCCAAGAATACGATGGTTTATGATTTTTTTTGGGCTGCGCATCACCAGCTTGGTTTCGCGCTTCTGATACTTGTGCTGATGCGGGGGGGCTGGGGATTGTTGAATATTCGCAGGCGCCCTCATAAACATAGCTTTGCTGGCAAATTGGCTCTGCTGGGGCATCTGGTTATCTACGGGCTGATGTTTGCAGTTCCGGCCGTAGCTTTGCTGCGCACATATGGAAGCGGGCGAGGCTTCTCGTTTCTTGGTGTTCAGATTTTCGAGCAAACGGGCGTGCAGAATGCGGCACTAACCGCTCCCGGTAACGCATTGCATGGCTTGCTCGGATGGGTGTTGCTTGCGGCAGTTGCCGGGCATGTGCTGATGGCACTCTTCCACCACTTCGCGCTGCGTGATGATACGCTGCGCTATATGACCGGACGCAGAGCCCTGAGCTGACAGTTCAGCGTCTTTCCCGGAAGAAATCCTTGAGAATTGCCTGGGCTTCGCTTTCTGAGAAGCCTGCATAAATTTCCGGTACATGATGACAGGTTGGCTGCGTGTAAAAGCGCGGCCCATATTCTATGCCTCCACCTTTCGGATCGGAAGCGCCGTAATAGAGACGACGTATGCGGGCGAAAGAAATGGCGGCCGCACACATCGCACACGGCTCCAGCGTGACATAGAGATCGCAGCCGACCAGACGTTCGGATTGCAGAATTTCTCCCGCGGCGCGGATCGCTAGCACTTCGGCGTGAGCGGTTACGTCATTGAGTTCGCGTGTACGGTTGCCCGCCCTCGCGATGACCATGCCTTGATGTGTGATGACTGCACCGATGGGAACTTCTTCACGTGCGCCGGCAGCTCGCGCTTCGTCAAGCGCGATCTTCATGGGATTGGGCCCATCGTGGTTCAGGATCCCGGCATCATTGCTCATGCCTGCTCCATTTCGTGCGTTCTTTCGGAAATTTCGCTCGCAAGCCATGGAGCGATTTGTTACTGCATAATTCTCGAAATCGAAACCGATTTGCGAACGGATTTATGCGGCGTTCCTGTTTCCGGCTGTCTCTTGCCTGTGCTTAAAGGTGTAGGATGACACGGCAGCGCTGCTGAAAGGCCAATACCAGATGACTACAGATGACGATAACAAGGACGGGAAGCGTCCTCATGGCCGTGGAGGGCGTTCTGATCGCCCCGGACGGCCAGACCGCGACAGCCGTCCACGCCGCGACGATGGTGGCCGCGATAAGCCGCGTAAATTCGGATCTCGTAATGCCGAAGGGCAGGATGACACGAGCGAGCGTATAGCCAAGCGTCTGGCGCGCGCGGGCATAGCCTCCCGCCGCGAAGCGGAAACGATGATTGCAGCGGGCCGTATCTCCGTGAACGGCAAGGTGCTGGAAAGCCCGGCAGTCAATGTCAAACGCACGGACATTATCACGGTTGACGGCAAGCCTTTGAAGCAGGCCGAACGCACTCGCCTCTGGCTGTATCACAAACCGGCTGGCCTTGTGACGACCAATCGTGACCCCGAAGGCCGTCCAACCGTATTCGAAGCGCTGCCCGCCGAAATGCCGCGGGTGCTTTCGGTTGGGCGTCTCGATATCAATACCGAAGGTCTCTTGCTGCTCACCAACGATGGCGGGTTGTCGCGAGTTCTGGAGCTGCCTTCCACCGGCTGGCTGCGTCGCTATCGCGTGCGCGCGCATGGCAAGGTGACGCAACAGCAGCTGGACGAGCTGAAGAACGGGATCGCGGTTGATGGCGTGTTCTACGGCAGCGTCGAGGCCGAACTTGAGCGCGTGCAGGGCGCGAATGTCTGGATCTCCATCGGCTTGCGCGAAGGCAAGAATCGGGAAGTGAAGAACATTCTCGGTGCGCTGGGCCTGACGGTCGGACGGCTTATCCGTGTTTCATTCGGTCCGTTCCAGCTTGGCGATCTTGAAGAAGGCGCTGTCCGCGAAATCAAGGGCCGGACGCTGCGGGACCAGCTTGGCGACAAGCTGATAGATGAATCGGGTGCAGATTTTGATGCGCCGATCTTGAACGAGTTTTCCAATGCCGCTGTTCAGGGGCGTACTCGCCGCGACATGGAGGAAGGTCAGCCGGGGCAGGAAGGTGAAACCCGTCGGGCCCCACGGGAGCGCGAGTGGATTTCCAGTCGCCCCGAACGCCGCCGCGGACGCGATGACAAGACAGAAAAGGTCGAGCCGCGCCGTCGCGGCAACGCCAATGTCTGGATGGCTCCGGGCGCGCGTCCGAAGGGAGAAAAAGCTGCGGCGAAGCCGGCACGTGTCGAACACCAGGTTCCGCATCGTTCCGCAAAGTTCAGCGGTGACCTGCAAATGCGCCCGCGCCGGGTTCCCGAAGGTGAGCAGGGGCGGGATGAAGGCGGCGAGCGCCGCTACAGCAAGCGTGCGGAAGGCCGTTTCGATAAGGATTCCCGTCCATTGCGTCCGCGCCCGGAAGGAAATCGTTCGGAAGAGGAGCGTCCAGAGCGCCGCGAACCGCGTGAGGATGGACGTAAGGAACGTCGTCCCGGCAAACGCGAGCGTGCAGAATTGCGCGATGCAGAAGGCCGTGTAGGAGAACGCGGTAAGGGCGGCTTCGAAGGCCGCAAGTCAGATAAGCACGGCGGGCCGCGTGCGGAAGGCCGTTTTGGCGCTTCCGGCCGCGATACGCGCTCAGGCCCGCGGAGCGGCAGGCCGGAAGGCAAACCAGGCGGCGGGCCGGGTGGGAAGCCGGGCGGCGGCAAGCCCGGGGGTGGCAGAACTGGAGGCGGCGGTGCGGATCGTCGGCGGTAAGCTGCGCGGGCGCGCACTTGTAACGCCTTCAACCAACGCCATTCGCCCCACCACCGACCGCACCCGCGAGAGCCTTTTCAACATTCTCGCGCATAATTTCCCGGACAAGGTGGAGGGCGCACGCGTTCTCGACCTGTTTGCAGGTACTGGCGCGCTTGGTCTGGAGGCTTTGTCGCGTGGTGCGCGCTATGCGACCTTTGTAGAGGAATCTGCAGAAGGCCGGGGACTGTTGCGCCAAAATATCGAGGCCTTCGGTCTGCAGGGGCATACCAAGATCTTGCGGCGTGACGCCTGCCAGTTGGGCATCGTCGGCACGATGGAGCCGTTCGATCTCGTCTTTGCTGACCCCCCTTATGGGCGGCGTATGGGAGAAAAGGCATTTTTATCAGCGCTTCAAGGCGGCTGGCTTAATCCTGACGCACTTTTGGTGCTTGAAGAGGATGCCGAGGCGGTGCTTGAACTCGATGAACGATTCGTCGTCCTCGAAGAGCGCAACTACGGAGGCACGATCATTCGGCTGATCCGGCTGAAGGCCGCCGATTGAAATTAGCGGACGAATAGGGTCCGCATCGAATTGATATGCTGTCCGGAGAGCCGGATGGTAATGAAACCGATTGGAGATGTCGCTTGGTGAAGAACCCCTCACTCCGGCGCTTGCTATTGTCCACCGCTTTGGGTTTCGTGCTGGCTTTACCTTTGGCAGACGGTTTTGTGCGGGCAGAAAGCCAACCTGCTGCTGCCACCGAAGCGCAGCCTGTTCCCTCATCGCCGACAGCCCCTGAACAAGCAGTGCTTCCCGAAATTTCCCAGTCGGACGGGGTCAGCTATTTCACACTGCCGAACGGCTTGGAAGTAATCGTCATGCCCGATCATCGCGCCCCGGTGGTTACGCAGATGATCTGGTATCATGTCGGATCGGCGGACGAAGCGCCGGGCGTTTCAGGCATTGCGCATTTTCTCGAACATCTGATGTTCAAGGGAACGAAAAACCACCCTGCCGGTGAGTTTTCGGCGAAAGTTGCCTCCATTGGCGGACAGGAAAACGCCTTTACCTCCTATGATTACACGGCCTATTTCCAGCGCGTGTCTCCTGAAGCTCTGGAAATGGTGATGCAATTCGAGTCTGACCGGATGGAAAATCTGGTGCTCAACGAAGAAGCTGTGAAAACTGAACGGGATGTTATTCTGGAAGAGCGACGCATGCGGGTCGATTCCAATCCCGCTTCCATGCTGATGGAAAATACCGACGCTGTTCTTTTCTATAACCATCCCTATCGCAAGCCCGTCATCGGGTGGCAACAGGAGATGGAAAAGCTGAGCCTGAAAAACGCGATTGATTTTTATCAGCAATACTACACACCGAATAACGCGACGCTCGTGATAGCCGGAGACGTTTCGCCGGAACGCGTACGCGAACTGACCTTGAAAACCTGGGCAAACGTTCCAAAGCGCGCTGAAGTCCTGCCGCGCGAACGTCCACAAGAACCCAGGAAGCATGCCGCCCGCATCGTGACGCTTCACGATGAGCGCGTGAGCACGCCTTCATTTCGGGTGTCCTGGCTCGTGCCGTCATACGCGAATGAAAAGCGGTTTCCCAATGCAAAACCGGGAGATGCACCCGCTCTGGATCTCCTGAGCGAAATTCTCGGCGGCTCGTTGCGTTCGCGTCTTTATCAGGAGTTGATAGTCAGACAGGGCATCGCTTCCAATACAGGTGCAAGCTATGGCGGCGATGCGCTCGATGACGGTACGTTCTCGGTTTATGGTGCCCCGCGCAATGGCGCGACACTGGGTGATGTCGAAAAAGCCGTCGATGCGGAAGTCGCACGGATCATCAGGGAGGGCGTCAGCCAGACCGAACTCGATCAGGCTCGGAACCGTTTCCTCAAAGCGGTCATTTTTGCGCGTGACAGCCAGACGGGCATGGCGCGGATTTATGGCTCGTCGCTTTCCGTTGGACAAACGGTCGATGATATCCAGAAATGGCCAGAGGTCATCAAGGGCGTTACAGTAGACCAGATTAAAGACGTGGCGTCACGTTATCTTGTCGAGGACCAATCGGTAACCAGCTACCTGCTTCCACCGAATGCAGAACCGCAAAGCGCTCGGGAAAACCCGGACGCATCGCCAGAAGGCGTCGGGGGCAATGGTTCGGGAGGAACGATCCAGTGAAGAACATTCTTATGTTGAACTTCCAACGTGTTCTCGCATTTCGCTATGCCCGCTCTGTAGTTGGCATGTTCGCGGTATCAATGACATTGTTGATCGTGTGTGCCTTGCCTGCGCGCGCCATCGAAATTCAGGAGGTCGTCTCTCCAAAGGGCGTTCGAGCTTGGCTGGTCGAAGATGGCTCGGTTCCGCTCATTTCGATGCGTTTTTCCTTCAAGGGCGGCACGTCGCAGGATCCTTCCGGCAAGGAAGGCTTGGCTAACCTGATGACAGGGCTTTTCGATGAAGGCGCAGGCGATCTGAAATCGGATGCGTTTCAGGAACGGATGGATAATCTGGGCGCGGAGATGAGCTTTTCCGCGACGCAGGATTCGGTTTCGGGCGGCATCCGGATGCTTGCCGAAAATCGCGATGCAGTAACCGGTCTGCTCGCTCTTGCCGTCAACAAGCCTCGTTTCGATCAGGACGCCGTCGACCGCATACGTCAGCAAGTCGTTGCCAGTATCGAAGCTTCGCAACGGGATCCTTCGACGATAGCATCGCGCAAGTTTTCAGAAGTTCTTTACGGCAGTCATCCTTATGCGCGACCCAATGACGGCACGGTAAAGTCGCTGCAGTCGATCGCCCGTGACGATCTGGTGAATTTTCATCGCAAGAATTTTGCCCGTGACCACCTGACAATAGGCGTCGTAGGGGCCATCAATGCGAAGGATTTGGGTGCGTTACTGGACAAGGTGTTCGGTGAACTGCCAGCAATGGCTGAACTGGTTCCCGTGCCGGATGCCAAACTGGCACTCGGTACAACGACCAGCCTCAATTTCGATATGCCACAGACCTCGATCAGCTTCGTATATCCAGCGATTCCGCGCAAGGATCCGGAGTTTTTCGCGGCCTATCTCATGAATCATATCCTAGGCGGCGGCTTCACCTCGCGTCTTTATGCCGAGGTGCGCGAAAAGCGTGGCCTTGCGTATTCGGTCTCTTCCTCCATGATTTTGCGCGATCATGTGTCAGCATTGATGATCTCGACAGCAACCCGTCCGGACAAGGCACAGGAATCTTTGAAAATCATTCGCGAGCAAGTTGCCGCGATGGCTGCCGATGGACCGACGGAAGAGGAACTCGCTGCTGCGAAGAGCTTCCTCAAAGGGTCTTACGCGGTCAATAATCTGGATTCGTCCGCGGCAATCGCTGAAACTCTGGTGAGCTTGCAGGAAGCAGGGCTCCCGCGTGATTATATCGGCAAGCGCTCGGAGTTGATTGATGCCGTGACGCTGGATCAAGTCAAAGCGATTGCCAAAAAGCTGCTCGAAGCAGAACCAGCTATTCTGATTTTCGGTCCGGCCCAAAGCTGACAGGTGGCAGATTGGAAAAGGCAGTGCCGTCATCGCCCCGAATTGCCGTCGCTTTCGGCGGTGGCGGCGCGCGCGGTATTGCCCATCTCCATATTGTCGAGATGCTTGATGAGCTGGGCATCAAGCCGGTCGCCATTGCGGGCTCATCGATAGGTTCGATCATCGGGACTGGAATGGCGAGCGGTATGACAGGCCGCGAGATGCACGAGTATATGGCGGCGATTTTCAATCGCCGTTCCGAAGTCGCAAAACGCATGTGGCAAACCCGTCCGGCCCGTTGGGTCGAATTGCTCAGGCGCGGCTTGCGTGTCAGCCAGTTCAATATCGAAAAGGTGCTGGACGTTTTTCTGCCTGCAAGCCTGCCCACCAATGTGGAAGAACTTGAAATTCCCATGAGTATCACAGCGGCCGACTTCCACGCCGCGCAGGAGATTCATATTCGCGATGGCGATCTGCGTTCGGCGATCGCGGCATCGTGTGCAATACCGCCGGTTTTCGCGCCCGTGCGCAGGGGAGGTCGAATTCTGGTCGATGGTGGTTTATTCAATCCGGTGCCTTTTGATTTGTTATTCGACAAGGCCGATATTGTTATCGGTATCGACGTTGTAGGCACGCCCGTCGGCCCGGACGATTATATGCCTACTACATTCGAGGCAGTGATCGGAGCCAACCAACTGACGATGTGCTCCATCATCGAGAATAAGTTCCGTATCCGCCCGCCGCACATTTTCATCCGTCCCAACGTCGAACGGATCGGCCTTCTTGATTTCCTCAAGTTTGAACAGATCCTGTCGCAAAGTGCAGGCGTTCGCGACGAACTGAAGCGTGCCATAGAACTGGCGGTTGAAGGAAAAGCGGCACCGGTAGAGCGGTTCCTATCTTAACGGAATCATCGGAACCGCTCTATCTTTTTGCTTTTTACGCTTTATCCTGCGCAAAACTGTTTCACACCCTCGCTGCAAATGCTCTGGCCTCAACTCTGGCGAACTGAGTCTATCGGCACCGTAGCGGAGCATTATTCCGCTGGAACGGCCTGCGGTGACGAGGGAGGTGTATCTTTCACCGCCTTGTCGATGCGCTGGCCTTCTCGGGTCGGTTTTACCAGCGGCTCAGGCGTTACAGGCTTGTTGAACAGCAAATGCCGACCGGCCATGATGCCTTCCGAAGCCTGCACGTGGAGCCGATCCTCGTCGCGCTGACGCACGTCTTCACGAATTCCATAGGCCTGGGATTCGGCCATGCCGAGCCCTTCGAGCGTGCGCTGGCCGAAAAGCAGACCGGACTCAAACGTTTCACGCAGTTCGTATTCCACGCCCTGGGCCCTCAATTGCAACGTATGTTCGCGATCATATGAACGGACGAACAGCCTTACGTCTGGATATTCCGACTGGATGAGATTGACGATATGGTTGGTCGTTTCTCGTTTGTGAGTACAGACGGCGACGATTTTCGCCTTTCGGATTCCGGATGCTTCAAGCACGTCTTTGCGGGTGCCATCACCGAAATAAATCCGAAAACCGAATTTCCCGGCTGCACGGACGCGATTGGGAGAACTGTCGATCACCGTTACATCGATACCGCCGGCAAGCAGGATTTGCGCGGCGATCTGACCGTAACGCGAAAAACCGATCATCAGCACGTCGGAACCGGCACCGTCAAAATTCTCCTCAATGACATCAACTGTCTTGTCCTTGATTAGCAGCTTGGATCCCAGCGCAACAGAAAGCGGTGTGAGAGCCATGGAAACGGTGACAGCGGCCACAAGCTCTGAACCGAGAGCGCTGGAGATTATGCCTCCAGCAGTGGCGGCGGAGAAAAGGACGAATGCAAACTCGCCGCCCTGCGGCAGGAGAAAAGCGATCCGCACGGCGTCGTTGTGGTTGGACCGGAAGACACGGCATAACAGGTAGATTATGACAATCTTGGCTGCCATGAAGACGGGGACGGCAAGAACGATAATTTTCCAGTATTGCAGGATCACGGACAAGTTCAGTGACAGGCCGACTGCGACAAAGAACAAACCAAGGAAAATTCCGCGAAATGGTTCGATGTCGGCTTCAAGTTCGTGCCGGTAGGATGATTCCGCCAGCAAGACGCCCGCGATGAATGCGCCCATGGCCATCGAAAGGCCCGCCGCCTGTAGGAGGCTGGCCGACCCAAGGACAACAAAGAGGGCCGCGGCAATCATCACTTCGCGAGCGCCAGTATTCGCGATGATCCGGAACATGGGATTGATGAGATAGCGTCCCGCGATCACCAGTGCTGCAATGGCTGCGATAGCAGTTGCGAGATGAAAACCTGCACTGGCCTGGGAGGGTTCATTCGGTGATAATGCTGGAATGATCGCAAGAATTGGTACGATAGCCAGGTCCTGAAACAGCAGGATCGCAAAGGCGCGCTGCCCATGTTTCTGGTTGGTTTCAGCACGGTCCTCCAGCACCTGCATGGCAAACGCCGTGGAGGAGAGCGCGAGACCGAAACCGATGATGATCCCCGCTTCCGTGCTGAGGCCAGCAAGGTAGATGCCAAGAGTGGTAAGCGCAGCGCCGCAAAGCAACACCTGGGCACTTCCAAGGCCAAAAATCGAGTGGCGGAGAGCCCAGAGTCTCGACGGTTTCAGCTCGAGACCGATAATAAACAGCAGGAACACGACACCGAGTTCGGAGAAATGCAGAAAATCCTCTCCATCGGCAATAAGGCTGGCCACCGGGCCAATGGTGATGCCGGCAGCAAGATAGCCGAGGACCGTGCCAAGCCCTAACCGCTTGAACAGCGGTGCTGCGATAATCGCGCCGCCCAGAATCATCAGGCACTGTAGGTAGAGGTTTCCGCCAGTCGCAACCATGCCAAGCTCTTGGAATTTGGAGAAATGTGGGAGAGCTTGCCTTGAAGCCCTTTGATTTCGGCAATATAGAAACAAGATATGGCTGTAATCAGCCCGATGTCGAACGATTTGACGATATTTTTTGACAAGTCCCGGTTTCGATCACACCGCAGCTTATGGTGTCTGGCGAAACCGAAATGCGCTTGGGAAACTCGGATTATATAATGATTTCAGATAATTCGGCGGAAAAACTTGTCGATCGCGCCGCCGCGCTCGTGGCCGCCGCCAAAAGGGCAGGAGCCGATCACGCTGACGCAGTCGTGATGCGGGCGCGTTCTGTTAGCGTGTCTGTAAGACTGGGCAAGGTTGAGGGAACCGAATCGTCGGAGAGTGATGATTTCTCCCTCCGTGTTTTTGTCGGCCGCCGCATCGCTAGTGTTTCAGCGAACGCAAGCGCTGATCCGGATCGACTTGCAGAACGGGCCGTTGCCATGGCTCGTGTTGCACCGGAAGACCCTTATGAACAGCTCGCCGATCCATCGCTGCTTGTGGCAACGCCTCGCGATCTCGATCTCTATGATTCCACGGAAATCGATTCCGATCGATTGACAAAGGATGCGCTTGCGACGGAAGAGGCGGCGCTCGCCGTTAAGGGGGTGACGAATTCAGGCGGCGCTGGCGCTTCGCGCAGTCTGGGTGGACTGGTGCTCGTCACTTCGACAGGTTTTTCCGGGCACTATGCGGCTACACGTTTTGGGCGGTCGGTCTCAGCCATTGCCGGCGAGGGCACGAAGATGGAGCGCGATTACGATTTCAGTTCGCGCCTGCATTTTTCCGATCTGGATACGCCCGACGAAATAGGTCGTCGCGCTGGTGAACGCGCTGTGCGCAGACTGGGGGCCCGCCAGGCAAAAACGGGCCCCGTCACGGTCGTCTATGATCCCCGACTTGCTCGCGGTATCGCCGGGCATCTCGCAAGCGCCATCAACGGTGCGTCGGTTGCGCGAAAGACCAGCTTTCTTCGCGAAAGTCTCGGCAAACAGGTTCTCAAGCGCGGTCTAAATGTTACCGACAACCCCTTGGTTGTTCGCGGCTCTTCTTCGCGTCCGTTTGACGGCGAAGGGATTGAGGGGCAGCCTTTGACGATGGTGGGCGACGGCGTTCTCAATCATTGGCTGCTTTCCGGATCAAGCGCCCGCGAGCTCGGACTGCAAGGCAATGGGCGCGGCGTTCGCTCCGGTTCAGGCGTTTCGCCTGCATCCACCAATTTCGCCATTGAGCCAGGCTCACAATCGCCGGAAGAGCTAATTCGCGCAATTGGTACAGGCTTTTATGTGACGGAAGTGTTCGGGCAGGGCGTGGATATGATTACCGGCCAGTATAGCCGTGGCGCGTCGGGCTTCTGGATAGAAAATGGAGAACTTGCCTATCCTGTCAGCGAAGTGACGATTGCTTCGAACCTCAAGGACATGTTTCTCAACATGACGCCCGCCTCCGATATTGACCGGAACTTCGGAATGACGGCGCCGACACTCGTAATCGAAGGCATGACCCTTGCCGGAAATTGACAAGCACAAAGAGATTTTCGGGGAACTGGCGCTCTTACGCGATGCGGCGCAAGAAGCAGGACGCATCGCGATGCGCTACTTCGGCAGGTCTCCGGAAGTCTGGCTGAAAGATGGCGTATCGCCGGTAAGCGAAGCGGATCTTGCCGTCGACCGCTATTTGAAGGAGGTCCTTCTGAATGCACGGCCAGATTATGGCTGGATATCGGAAGAGACTATCGATGAACGGGCAACCATTAAACGTAGCCGTGCGTTTGTGGTTGACCCTATCGACGGTACCCGCGCCTATATCGCCGGACAAGATCAGTGGTGTGTGAGCATCGCCATCATTGAAAACGGCCGCCCTTTGGCGGGTGTGCTGGAATGTCCCGTCCGAAAGGAACTCATTGAGGCTGGCAAAGGCGTCGGCGCTTCGCAGAACGGTGCGGCCATTCGCGTCCGACTGCCTTCGCCCGGCGAACAGGTCACTGTCGCGTCGGCTCGAAATATGGTGACGGCGTTACCGGAGAGCTGGCGGGATCGGGTAAAGGTCCATCCCTATGTTCCCTCTCTAGCCTATCGGATTGCAATGGTAGCGCGCGGAGAAATCGCAGGTACCTTCATTCGGCCAAATTCGCATGATTGGGATCTGGCAGCAGCTGATCTGATCCTTGGTGAGTCGGGCGGGGCAATCCTGACAAGCAATGCCTTGCCGATTACGTATGGTGGCCAAACGTTGAGCCATGGCGCTCTGGTTGCCGGTAGCGGGGATCTTCTGCAAGAAATGTTGAGTGTTGTCGCGGAGTGACCCTTGGGTTAATCATGCCGCGATCCAAATTTGTTCAGGGATAATTGTCATGAGCGTCGAAGGCGACAAAAAGCAGCTTCTTCATCTGGTATTCGGCGGAGAGCTGAAAAAGCTTGGCACCGTTGAATTTCGTGATCTTGAGAACCTCGATATCGTTGGCATCTACCCGGATTATGAGTCCGCCAAGACTGCATGGAAGTCCAAGGCTCAGCAAACGGTGGACAATGCACACATGCGCTATTTCATCGTGCACCTGCATCGGTTGCTCGACCCGGAAGGCGTGACATTGAAGGCGGATTGAGCAGCGGCCGATACCGGATGCAGAGCAAAGATAGCTCAGGCCAGCCGCCCGAGCGCAGGAAGCAAGGAATCGCGAAGCGCTTGTGGCGACGCATTCGCGGACCGCTGGCGCAGTCGGCGGTCGTCAAGTCTGTGCTTGTATGGCTGATCACAGCCTACTTCAAGTTCGTCTATCTCACCAATCCGCGGCTGAAGGAATCTGCAGATCCGCAAGCGATCGTCGGCGAGGACGATCCTTTCATCGTGACGTTCTGGCATGGACAACATCTTATGGGGCCGTTCATCTGTCCCAAGGGACTGGAGCTTGTTGCCATGTTTTCGCGAAGTGCCGATGCTGAGCTGAATGCTCGCGTTGCGGAGAAGCTGGGATTGGTGACGGTGCGTGGGTCAGGCGGGCGCGGTTCGCGCTCGAAGCCAGAAAAGGGTGGTGCCCGTGCACTTCTGACCTTGAAGAATGCGCTCAAAAAAGGCCAATCGGCATCAATGATAGCGGACATTGCCCATGGCAAGGCACGGGAAGCCGGGGAAGGTATCATTTTATTGGCGAAATTGTCCGGCCGTCCGATAATACCGGTTGCTTATGCTTTCTCCCGGAACCATGTTTTAGAAAAGTCGTGGGACAAGACGGCGATTCCTCTGCCCTTCGGGCGTTCGATTATCGTGCGCGGCGACAATGTATGGGTCGACGCGGACGCTGATGACACGCAATTGGAAGAAAAACGCATGGAGCTGACGCGCCAACTCAACGACGCGACCGCCAGGGCCTATGCAGCGTTGGAGAAAGCGAAATGAGTGAACGCTGGGCGCGCAATATGTTGTCTGCCTACCGCGTGCTCGGCTCTGCGGCCTATCCTTTCATGGGGCCTTACATTGCCTACCGCGCTTCTCGTGGCAAGGAAGAACGCACGCGTCGCGGTGAGCGTTACGGCAAATCCGTTATCACGCGCCCACAGGGGCCTGTCATTTGGGCTCATGCAGCAAGCGTCGGCGAGACCGTTGCCATCACGCCATTAATTGAGCGCATCGCTGCGACGGGTATCCATATCGTGTTAACAACGGGCACCGTGACATCGGCGAGAGTTGTTGCGGAACAATTGGGTAACAAGGTTATCCACCAATATGCACCACTGGATTTGCAGCCTGCGGTCAACAAGTTTCTCAATCATTGGAAACCTGATCTTGCGATAGGCTGCGAGTCCGAAATCTGGCCCGCAACAGTTCTATCGCTCGGCAGCCGCCACACGCCGCAGGTTCTGGTCAACGGGCGCATGTCTGATCGCTCCTTTGCTGCCTGGCAGAAAAGACCGGCTTTGGCCGAGGCGCTCTTTGAGAATTTCGCCTATGTGGTCGCACAATCAGAACTCGATGCAGACCGCTTCCGGGCGCTCGGAGCGCGACCTGTAAGCGTTTCGGGGAATTTGAAGGTGGATACGAATCCACCGCCAGCCGATCCGCAGGCGCTGGCCTCCTTGCAACGCCAGATCGCCGGACGGCGGACATGGTCTGCAATCTCGACCCATGACGGTGAAGAAGCGATTGCAGCCGAAGTTCACCAGATGCTGAAAGTCCGTTATCCGCATCTTGTCACGATCATCGTGCCGCGCCATCCGGATCGCGCTCCTGCCATTGAGGCTATGCTTGCTGAAAAGGGCCTCAAGGTTGCACGCCGGAGCGCCGGTGAGCCAATCGAAGCCGACACGGATATCCTCCTGGGCGACACGATTGGGGAGATGGGGCTTTATCTTCAGCTCACAGAGATTGCATTCATTGGTAACTCTCTGACCAAGGAAGGCGGACATAATCCGCTGGAACCGGCGATGATGGGGACAGCCGTACTGACGGGACGGAATGTCCAGAACTTCCGTGAATCCTTTCAGCGTCTCATCAAGAATGGCGGTGCGCGCATTGTGAAGGATCGCAATATGCTGGCCGGCGCGATCAACTTCCTGTTCAACAATCCTCAGCATCTTCGTGCGATGATCAATGCCGGCGTGAATACGGTGAAGGATATGCGCGGTGCGCTGGACCGGACTCTTGTAGCGCTTGAGCCATTTATCCAGCCGCTGATCCTGCAGGCACAATTGCCCGGCAATCGCAATGAGGCTGCTTATCAGTCGGGCGGACACTGACGATGGCGAGTGAGGCGCCGCCTTTCTGGTGGGAAAAGCCTGATTGGCGGGCGTTGTCTCTGGCACCTGCGGCTTGGCTTTACGGAATGGTGGCAGGCCGCCGGCTTTTGAAAGCGGAACCACCGCGAATTTCTGTTCCCGTGCTTTGCATTGGCAATTTCACGGTAGGTGGCGCTGGAAAGACCCCGACCGCCATCGCCTTCGCCAATGGCGCAAAAGCGCGGGGATTACGCCCCGGTATCGTGTCACGCGGATATGGCGGCGCTTACAAGGGATTGCACGTGGTCGATGCCGCACATGACCGTGCGCGCTACGCTGGAGACGAGCCGCTTCTATTGGCACGCCATGCCTCGGTAGCTCTTTGTCCTGATCGGCTGAAGGGAGCGCGACATCTGCAAACACTCGGCTGCGATTTCATCATCATGGATGACGGTTTTCAGAGTGCACGGCTTTTTGCCGATTTTTCACTGCTGGTGGTAGATGCGGCACGTGGCATTGGCAATGGAAAGGTCATACCGGCAGGCCCGTTGCGGGCTCCGCTCACCGATCAGATGCGTAAAACCGATGCATTGCTGCGTATCGGCAAGGGCGATGGCGCCGACTTCGTGATCCGTCAGGCCGCGCGAGCGGGCCGACCGATATATGAAGCTCACCTTGAGCCTTCGTCTACAGTGCCGGTCGCAGGCAACCGCTGGCTTGCATTTGCTGGCATCGGCAATCCTGAAAAATTCTATGCAAGCGTTGTTGAAGCTGGTGGTGAAATTGTGGAAACGCGCTCGTTCCCCGATCATCACAGTTTCGAAGCGGATGATATTCGCAGCCTGACAGATGCGGCCCGTCGCCAAGGATTGGGGCTTATCACCACGGCGAAGGATCAGGTGCGGCTGGCAACGATGGTTGGAGTCCCCACGGAATTTCTCGCGAAACTCGCTGTCCTCGACGTAGATCTTAAATTTGATCGAAAGGATGCACTTTACCGTATTCTGGACACGGTTACCGCGCGATTCAAAAATCGCGTAACGAGTTAGAGCATTTCCAGCAAAAGTGCGAAGCGGCAGGATAATGCGTAAAAATAAAGGGATAGAGCGGTTCAGGCCATTCTGTCCAAACAGGAACCGCTCTAGCTTCAGGCTTTCTTGCGGCTACGCAGCTCAGGATTGACTTCCAGCTCACGTTCGAAGGAAATCAGCCCTGTTGCATAAGGTTCCTGCCGGGCCACGCTCCAATATTTCAGTTCATCAAGCGGGATATGCGCGCCGGTCACTGCGCATGCCACATAGGCACCATGTCTGACGATCTCATAATCACCGTCGAGATAGCGCAGAACTGCTTCGGACGAGCGGGGCGATTCAAATTTATTCATGTGTCTAAAACCTTTACAGCTGACTCTAGCAAGTGTCGTTCATTGCGTCCAGCCGTACCGCGTCCCGCTGGGTCGCAATTTTGTCAACGCCGACCAAAAAGCCGCTCGATATCCGTCAGTTTCAGTTCGATATAGGTAGGGCGCCCATGGTTGCAGGTGCTGGAGCCAGGGGTAGCTTCCATTTCACGCAGAAGCGCGTTCATTTCTTCAGGCTTCAGTCGTCGTCCGGACCGAACGGAGCCATGACAGGCCATCGTTGCAGCTACATGGTTCAACATCGCTTTCAGTCCGTCGGAAGTATCGTGTTCCGCAATCTCATCCGACAGATCGCGGATCAATTGCTGCACGTTCATTTCTCCGAGCATGGCAGGCGTCTCACGCACCGCGATAGCGCCCGGGCCGAATTGTTCAATGCCAAGACCGAAGCGTGCAAGGGTTTCTGCGTGCGTGGCCAGCCGTTCGGCATCTTCTTCCGCCAAGTCCACAATCTCGGGAATGAGCAGCATTTGCCCCGGGATCGGGCGGGAATGCAGCGCGTTTTTCAAGGCTTCATAAACAAGACGTTCGTGTGCTGCGTGCTGGTCAACGATGACGAGACTGTCTTCCGTTTGGGACACGATATAGTTGGCGTGGATTTGTGCGCGAGCTGCACCAAGCGGTTTCTGCTGGAGTTCCACTGGCGCTTCATCAAGCGTTGCGCGAGCATCCGCTGCGAGCACATCGATAGCAGCGAGCGTCGTCTGATCGCTCTCCTGAAAAGACGGAGAGGTTGCGAAATCGAGTGGCCTATGGGCGGGATGGGCTGTTTGAGGGGACCACTCGCTCCGGGGGGGCGGAGGCGCAGAGCGCCAAGTCGCGGAGGCATAAGCCGTAGATGAAGAACGTGAGGCGAAGGATGACGAAGATGGCTGGAAACCTTCCGCCCGGAAAGCTTGCAGCATGGCATCCGCACCGCTGGTCGCGGGCCGTATGCCCGATTGCGCCAGTGCCTGTTTGATCGCTCCGACGATCAGTCCGCGCACCAGCCCGGGATCGCGAAACCGGACGTCTGCCTTGGCAGGATGTACGTTGACATCGACAAGTGCGGGGTCCAGCGTCAGAAACAATACCGCAACCGGATAGCGGTCCCGCGCCATCACGTCTGCATAGGCCCCGCGCAATGCACCGAAAAGCTGCTTGTCACGCACCGGGCGACCGTTGACATAGGCGAATTGATGCAGGGCATTGCCGCGATTGTGCGAGGGAATGCCGACAAATCCCGCTAGCCGCACACCGTCGCGCTCGGCATCGATGGCGAGCGCGTTTTCACCGAACTCTTTTCCCAGTACCTGATTGATGCGCTCAAGCGTTGCTTCCGCGCCACTGCCGGTTGCGGCCAGGTCCAGCGGTGTCCTGTCGGTGCCTGCGAGCGAAAAGCGGATATGCGGAAAGGCAATTGCGATGCGTTTGATGACATCGGTTATGGCGGACGCTTCCGCGCGGTCCGTCTTCATGAACTTGAGGCGGGCGGGCGTCGCATAAAAAAGATCGCGCACCTCAGCGATCGTTCCACGATTGAGTGCTGAAGGACGAGGCCCTTCCAAATGTCCGCCGGAAACGGAAACTTCGAAACCGGAATCGGCGTCCTGCGGACGGGACTTGAGAACGAGCTTGGCGACCGAGCCGATGGATGGCAAAGCCTCACCGCGAAATCCCAGTGCACGGATATCATGTACATCGTCGGACAGCTTGGAGGTGCAGTGGCGGGAAACTGCCAAAGGCAGTTCATCCACGGGAATGCCTGACCCATTGTCCGTTACACGCAGCAAGGTCTTGCCGCCGCCGCCTGTTACGACCTCGATGCGGGTCGCACCGGCGTCGATGGCATTTTCGACAAGTTCCTTGATGACGCTGGCGGGGCGTTCAATGACTTCACCCGCCGCGATCTGGTTAATGATGGTTTCGCTTAAGTGTCGAATGGGCATGCGCAGACTATAGAAGGATTCGCATCCGTAAAGAACACGGTTCTATTGCCCGCCAGCCCGACTTCTGCGCGCCGACAGGCGTTGCCAAAATTCTCATGCCGGCTTCATCGCCGATAGCCGCCTTATTGCGTTGCGTAGTCCTTGTATGCGGGCAGATTCAAATCCTTAAGGCTGTCTGCATTGATAACTGCTCGGGCCACGGCTTCGGCCATCACGGCCGCTCCTATTGCTCCTATTGCCGTTACATCCGCCTCCACACCCTTCGCCTTGCCTGTGGAAAGCGCGAAGATCGTGTCGCCGTCCCACATAGTGTGGATGGGGTTGATCGCGCGCGCAAAGCCGTCATGCGCCATGCCTGCGATCTTTTTAAGCTGGGCTTTGTCGAACGGAACGTTGGTCGCTATTGCACCGATCGTTGTGTTGGCGCCACCCGACTTGACCACACCATGGCCCTGCATGATGGCGGACATGGTATCGCGGAATCCCTTGCCGTCCTCTGCGCGCGCACCTGCCAGTATCTGGCGTGAATTAGGCGCATAAACATCACCGACCGCATTGACAGCCACGATGGCGCCAACCACGATTTCGGTTCCGGGCACCTTATAGCTGGCTGTGCCGAGTCCGCCCTTCATGGCGTAGTCCATGCCGAACATCTTGCCCACAGTTGCACCCGCACCCGCGCCAATATTGCCTTCGCCCGAAGGTTCAGCCTTGGCTGCCTTGCAGGCCAGATAACCGGCTTCCTCATCGGGACGGACAGAAAAATCACCAACGCCCAGATCCATGAGGATTGCGGCCGGTACAATCGGAACCACGCCCTTGCCGATCTTGAAGCCGAGATTGTTCTCTTCAAGATAACGCATCACTCCGGTGGCAGCCGCCAGACCATAGGCGCTGCCGCCCGATAGCAGGATAGCCTGAACCCGCTGCACGTAATTGATCGGATCAAGCAGATCGGTTTCACGTGTGCCGGGCGCAGAGCCACGCACATCGACCCCAGCAGAAGCGCCTTCCTCGCAAAGCAGGACCGTGCACCCGGTCGGGCGCTTTGTCAGCGTGTGATGACCCAGCTTGACGCCAGGCACATCCGTGATACTTCCATCCATAAGTTCCAGCACGCTTTCTCCTCCCTTGCTTGCGGCCGACGCACCCTTGACGACAAAGGGCATTGCTCCAAGTCCTGCAAGCGACATGGCAAATGTTCTTCGATCCATGAACAGTTTTCTCCTCCATTATCACCCTGTTGTGAGTGCATATTCTTTGCAGGCCGAGCCTCTCCTACATCGTTCGGCCTGCGATCCTGCTTCTCCCAGATTGCGACGAGCCAAGATTTATCACCCAAATCCTTGTCGGTAACTGAAACTTGTCCGCAAAAGGCTTTCCATTTGGTCATAACCGTGTTACCAGCCGGTGCCAATTCAACCTAGCAAACCAGATGTGTCGCTGCTCCCGGACCTATTCCGGAGAGGCGGCTTTTCTCATTCGATAAAACCGGCAAAGGAATTGGCAATGGCTAAAATCGTGGAATCGCCCACTGGCGCTCTCGCTCTCACATTCGACGATGTGCTGCTCCAGCCAGGCCATTCCGAAGTAATGCCGGGGCAGGTCGATCTGCGCACGCGCATCGCCAAGGATATCGAGCTTAATCTTCCTCTTCTTTCGGCGGCTATGGACACTGTAACGGAGTCTCGTTTGGCCATCGCGATGGCACAGGCTGGCGGCATCGGGGTTATCCACCGCAATCTGACGCCGGAGCGTCAGGCCGAGGAGGTCCGTCAAGTCAAGAAATTCGAGTCCGGCATGGTTGTGAACCCCGTTACTATCGGGCCGGATGCCACTCTGGCCGATGCGCAGGCATTGATGAAGGCGCATGGCATTTCGGGTATTCCGGTTGTTGAGAATGCAACCAAAGGGCCGGGGCGCCTTGTCGGCATCCTGACCAACCGTGATGTGCGTTTTGCTTCCGATCCGAAGCAGAAAATCCACGAACTGATGACCCGGGAAAACCTGATAACGGTCCGCGAGAATGTCAATCAGGACGAAGCAAAGCGCCTGTTGCACGCTCATCGCATTGAAAAGCTTCTCGTCGTTGACGATCAGGGTCGTTGTGTCGGTCTGGTTACGGTCAAGGATATCGAAAAGTCACAACTCAATCCCAACGCTGCCAAGGATGCGCAAGGTCGTCTGCGCGCTGCTGCTGCAACGAGCGTCGGCGACGACGGTTACGAGCGTGCCGAGCGCCTCATTGAAGCGGGCGTGGATCTTCTGGTCGTGGATACGGCGCATGGTCATTCGCAGCGCGTTCTCGACGCGGTGGCCCGCATCAAGAAAGCTTATCCGAATGTCGCAATTCTTGCGGGCAACGTGGCGACGACCGCCGGTACGCAGGCGCTGATCGATGCCGGGGCGGATGCAGTCAAGGTTGGTATCGGACCGGGTTCGATCTGCACGACGCGTATTGTTGCCGGTGTCGGCGTTCCGCAGCTTTCGGCTATTATGTCTGCCGTCGAGGCAGCACAGAAGCAAAATATCCCTGTGATCGCTGATGGCGGTATCAAGTTCTCCGGCGATTTCGCCAAGGCGCTCGCCGCTGGTGCGGTCGCTGCGATGGCTGGCTCACTGCTGGCCGGTACCGAGGAAAGCCCCGGCGAAGTCTATCTGCATCAGGGCCGCTCGTTCAAAGCCTATCGCGGCATGGGCTCTGTCGGAGCCATGGCGCGCGGTTCGGCCGATCGTTATTTCCAGGCTGAAGTGCGCGATGAATTGAAGCTCGTACCTGAAGGTATCGAGGGACAGGTCGCCTATAAAGGGCCTATATCCGCGGTTCTTCACCAGCTCGCAGGGGGCTTGCGCGCTTCTATGGGTTATGTGGGTGCGAAGACGCTGGAAGAGTTCCGCGAAAAAGCAACCTTTGTGCGCATTTCCAATGCGGGCTTGCGGGAAAGCCATTCGCACGGGGTTGCAATTACCCGCGAGAGCCCCAACTATCCTGGCGGTATGTAATATCATATCGCATCGGTGAGATGAAAAGGGGGGCAGCGCAATTGCGCCGCCCCCTTTTGTTTTCAGTTTTTGCCGGACGCGGCTTCGACCGGGAGACGGCTGTAATGTCCACCTCATCGAGCCAAATCGGACTACCTCATCTAAAATCGCCGCGGTCTTATGATCCGAGGGTGTTGAGGTCGTTCGCGTTCACTTTCAATTCTTGCGCGCTTTCGGTGATGCAGTCGGCAAGCGCGTTAAAATCCTTTCGACGCATGCTCTGCCGCCGCCAGAACAGCGCAATCTCGCGTTTAGGCTGTTCGCCGTCAAACGGGATGATACGCATGTGATTGCTGCGTGTTTCGGCGCGCACCGCGATTTCTGGGATGAGTGTAAGGCCCAAGCCATGGCTTACCATTTGTAAAAGGGTGGTCATGCTGGTGGCGCCATACTTTACCAACTGGCGTTGCGAGGGCAGGGCGCAAACGGCAAGCGCCTGATCCCGCATACAGTGTCCTTCCTCCAACAGGAGCAAACGTTCGAGAGCGACATTGTCCTGTGTCATCGGCGACGCAAGGACCGTTTGATCATTGGTGGAGGTCGCGATCAGAAAGCGATCATCGAAAAGTTTTTTCTGGGCGAGGCGCTCGTCATCTATGGGAAGGGCCGCGACAATCGCATCGATCTCACCGGCATGCAGTTCGTCGAGCAGTTTGGCGGTTACGCTTTCTCGCAATTGAAGGCGGAATGACGGATGCCTTTCGCGCAAAAGCGGAATGAGAACCGGGACCAGATAGGGGGCAACAGTGGGTATAATACCCAGCCGCAACCGTGTTTGCAGGAGTCCCCGGCTTTGCGCGGCTATCTCCTCAAGTGACTGGAGCTCACGCAAGACAGTCTGGATGCCCGGATAAAGTTGCTTGCCGAGTTCCGTCATTATGACCTGCCGCTGCGAGCGTTCAAATAGCGGCGCCCCTGCAAGGGCTTCCATCTCCGTGATCTGGGCTGAAAGTGCCGGTTGCGACACGTGGGCGAGTTGCGCGGCCTTGCGAAAATGCAATGTGGTGGCAAGCGCTTCGAAATAGCGCATCTGACGTACAGTAAACATGATAGGAAAAACTTATCGAAAATTATCGAAAAAGCAATTGGAGATTATGACTGGAATGAGTCTAATCTACACCAATTGCCCAGCCACGGCATGACACGGATAAGCCATGTCATGCTTGTGGCAAGGCTGATCGTATTCCAATATTGACTTTTCAGGAGGGAATTCCCATGGCAGATCGCCCGATAATGACGACGAGTGCAGGCGCTCCGATACCGGACAATCAGAATTCCCTTAGTGCGGGCGAGCGTGGCCCGCTGTTGATGCAGGATTATCAGCTCATTGAAAAACTGAGCCATCAAAACCGTGAACGCATTCCAGAACGAGCAGTTCACGCCAAGGGGTGGGGGGCTTATGGTACGCTGACCATCACCGGTGATATCTCGAAATATACCAAGGCCAAGGCTCTGCAGCCGGGCGCTCAGACACCGATGCTGGCCCGTTTTTCCACCGTTGCCGGTGAACTTGGGGCTGCCGACGCTGAACGCGATGCGCGCGGTTTTGCTCTGAAATTCTACACCGATGAAGGCAACTGGGATCTGGTCGGCAATAATACGCCTGTGTTCTTCGTGCGTGATCCGGTCAAGTTCCCGGATTTCATTCATACCCAGAAGCGCCATCCCAAGACCAACCTGCGTTCAGCGACAGCCATGTGGGACTTCTGGTCGCTCTCACCGGAAAGCCTGCATCAGGTAACGATCCTGATGTCGGATCGCGGTCTGCCTACGGACGTCCGGCACATCAACGGATACGGCTCTCATACCTATTCGTTCTGGAACGATGCCGGTGAGCGCTATTGGGTCAAGTTCCATTTCAAGACCATGCAGGGCCACAGGCACTGGACCAATGCGGAAGCCGAGACTGTAATTGGCCGTACGCGTGAATCCACGCAGGAAGATCTTTTCACCTCCATCGACAAGGGCGACTATCCGAAGTGGAGGGTTCAGGTGCAGATTATGCCGGAACTCGATGCTGACAAGACGCCCTACAACCCGTTCGATCTCACCAAGGTCTGGCCGCATGCAGATTATCCGCCGATCGATATCGGCATCATGGAACTGAACCGCAATCCGGAAAACTATTTCGCCGAGATCGAGAATGCGGCGTTCTCGCCTTCCAATATCGTTCCCGGTATCGGGTTTTCTCCGGACAAGATGCTGCAGGCGCGTATTTTTTCCTATGCGGACGCACACCGTCACCGGCTTGGCACGCATTACGAAAGCATTCCGGTCAACCAGCCGAAATGCCCGGTTCATCACTATCATCGCGATGGCCAGATGAATGTCTATGGCGGGATCAAGACCGGCAATCCGGATGCCTATTATGAGCCGAACTCCTTCAACGGACCTGTGGAACAGCCGTCCGCCAAGGAGCCGCCTTTGAAGATTTCCGGTGATGCGGATCGCTATAACCACCGCGTCGGCAATGATGATTATTCGCAGCCGCGCGCGCTCTTCAATCTGTTCGATGAAGGACAAAGACAGCGCCTCTTCGCAAACATTGCCGCAGCAATGAATGGCGTGCCTGGTTTCATCATCGAGCGCCAGCTCGGTCATTTCAAGCTTGTCCATCCTGAGTATGAAGCTGGCGTGCGCAAGGCGCTCAAGGATGCTCATGGCTATGAAGCCAACACGATTGCCTTGGGCGAAGAAGCAACAGCGGCTGAATAAGCTGGCATTGCAAGTTGGTGAAAGCCGGAGCTCGCTGCTCCGGCTTTTTGTTTTGATTTGCCGATTGCCTTTTCCCTGCAAGGAAGGCTATTCCCGAGCAGGCATTCGAGAAGGAGACACAATGCGGCTTGGCGGACGCCTGCAGGCGGCTATCGAGGTATTGGATCAGATCGAAGCGGGCACGCGCCCGGCTTCTGACGTGCTGAAGGATTGGGGTGCTTCCCATCGTTTCGCAGGCGCAGGCGATCGCGCTGTGATCGGCAATATCGTCTATGACGCACTGCGCCGCAAACAGTCCATTGCGTGGCGAATGGATGCCGACGACGCCCGCGCTCTGGCATTCGGCGCTTTGCTGGCCGATGGCGGCATGGATATTGCGGCGATCGATACAGTCCTCGACGGTGACAAGTTCGCGCCCGAAACGTTGGAACGGTCGCGCCGTATGGCCTGGGAAAACCGCGATATTGCCGAGGCACCCGCTCACGTTCAAGCGGACATACCGGAATGGTGTGTCTCGTCGTTTGAGGAGCTTTTTGGTGCGCGCTGGGTCGACGAGGGTAGAGCGCTGGCAACGCGGCCACCTGTTGATCTGCGCGTCAACAGTTTGAAGGCCAAGCCCGAGCAAACGCTTGCGGCCCTGACAAAAGCCGGCGCTGCGCCGGCGCCATTCCTATTGCAAGCCCTGCGCATACCGCCGATCGAAGCGCTTGGTCGCCATCCAAATGTGCAGGGCGAGCAGGCTTTTGTCGACGGCTGGTTTGAGGTTCAGGATCTCGGGTCACAGCTTGCCGCGCTCTTTGCCGGTGCGAAGCCTGGTCAGCAGGTGCTGGATTATTGTGCGGGAGCCGGCGGCAAGACATTGGCTCTGGCGGCTGCAATGCAAAACAGCGGTCAAATTCATGCCTATGATGCCGAACGTGCGCGGCTTTCGCCCATGCATGAACGACTGCAGCGTGCAGGGGTCCGCAATACACAGGTGCATGGAAATCTCGACGCGCTCGGCCCGCTCACGGGGCAGATGGATCTTGTGCTTACCGACGCGCCTTGCACTGGTTCCGGTACATGGCGTCGCCGGCCAGATGCAAAATGGCGGTTGAACGAGCAGCAGCTTGAGCGGCGCGTTCAGGATCAGAAGGAAGTGCTGGAATCGGCCAGGCATTATGTGAAGCAGGGAGGGCGGCTTGCTTATGTCACCTGCTCGCTCTTTGCTGAAGAAAATACCCGGCAAGTGGCGCGGTTTCTCGCCGATAACGCTGATTTTACGGAAGTTGCGCCGCAGTCCTTGTGGGATGCTGTTGTCGCGAATGCCGGTAACACGAAGCCGGTATTCCCCTCGCACGGCGCGGTATTTTCGCCATTCTCCACTGACACTGACGGATTTTATGTGAGCGTTCTGCAAAGGGCGGAATAGAGCGTTGCCAGCAAAAGTGCGAAGCGGTTTTGCGCCGGATAACGCGTAAAGCAAATGGATGGAACGGGGAGCCGAACCGATGTCAGCACACCGTGTAGCAGAACCGGATTTCAAGGAGCGCGTGGAGGAAAGCTTCGGGCGGCAGGCTGCGATGAAGCTGATCGGCGCTGAACTGTCGCGGTGTGAGCCCGGTATCGTCGAAATCGAAATGCCGTTCCGTGAAGAACTGACGCAACAGCACGGCATTCTCCACGCGGGCGTGATTTCCGCTGCGCTCGATTCCGCTTGCGGTTACGCAGCACTTACGCTGATGCCATCCGATGCGGCAGTGCTAACCATCGAATTCAAAGTGAACCTGCTTGCCCCCGGCAAGGGCGAGCGCTTTCTGTTCCGTGGCGAGGTGACCAAGCCTGGTCGGACTATCATGGTCAGTGATGGCCAGGCATTTGCCGTTACCGATACGGAAGTGCGCCTGATTGCGACGATGACTGGAACGATGATGGTCGTGCAGGATAGAAAGGGCTTGCAGGGATGATAAAGACCGTTGCCGGAAAGCGCTTGCTCTATGTTATGGCAGCGGATGCCGAATACGGGCGTCATCTGGCAAAACTCTTCACGCCGGTCATGATTGGGGTTGGGCCGGTCGAAGCGGCAGCCAATCTCGCATATGCTCTTGGCAGCCTGATCCATGCAGGCGAAAAACCCGATCTGGTAGTCTCGCTTGGTTCTGCCGGGTCAGCCAGATTGGCTCGAGCACAAGTTTTTCAGGTGTCCTCCGTATGTTATCGAGATATGGATGCTTCGCCGCTCGGGTTCGAAAAGGGCGCAACACCTTTTCTCGATCTTCCCAAGGTAGTGGAACTTCCGATTTCCGTGCCTGAAGTCCCTGCAGCATCGCTTTCCACCGGCGCAAACATTGTCTCCGGCGCTGTTTATGCGACGATTGATGCAGATATGGTGGATATGGAGACCTATGCCTGCCTGCGGACCTGCCAACTGGCAGGCGTACCGCTTTTCGGGCTGCGAGGCATCTCGGATGGAGCAAGCGAGTTGCAGCATGTCGGCGATTGGACGCAGTATCTGCATATTATCGATGAAAAACTGGCTCACGCTGTCGAGCGATTGGAGGCAGCAATCGCCGATGGCCTCATCTCCTCCTGACAATGGTGTGTCAGTACAACCCCTTTTTTGGCAACGCACTTGTTGAGCATATCGTCTATACCCCATATAGGCATTGCATCCCGACCACTTTTTAAATAGATGCTGCACATGAGTATCACGGCACATCCCGACACAATCCTTATCATCGACTTTGGCAGCCAGGTCACGCAGCTGATTGCGCGTCGTGTGCGCGAAGCCAATGTCTATTGTGAAATCGTTCCTTTTCAGTCTGCTGAAGAGGCCTTCAGACGGCTGAAGCCGAAGGGTGTTATCCTTTCCGGCAGTCCGCATTCGACGACCGATATCGGGTCGCCGCGGGCGCCGCAGTCTGTCTTTGAAGAGGGCATTCCGGTCCTCGGCATTTGCTATGGCGAGCAGACCATGTGTGCCCAACTGGGCGGCAAGGTGGAAGGCGGCCATGACCGCGAATTTGGCCGCGCCTTCCTGGATGTGCAGGAAGACAGTCCGCTTTTCGATGGCATCTGGGCCAAGGGTACGCGCCATCAGGTCTGGATGAGCCACGGTGACCGAGTAACGTCGCTTCCTGATGGCTTCACCATTATCGGTACATCACCGAACGCTCCTTTTGCAGCCATTGCTGATGAAAAGCGCAAATATTACGGCGTGCAGTTCCATCCGGAAGTCGTACATACGCCGGATGGCGCGAAGCTGTTGCAGAATTTCGTTCATCGTATTGTCGGCGTGAAGCCAGGCTGGACGATGGGCGCTTATCGCGAGCAGGCCGTGGAGGCGATCCGCAAACAGGTTGGCAGCGGAAAGGTTATCTGCGCGCTTTCTGGTGGTGTGGATTCGTCTGTTGCAGCACTTCTGGCGCACGAAGCCATTGGCGATCAGCTCACCTGTATCCTCGTCGATCACGGTCTGATGCGCAAGAACGAGGCGAAGCAGGTCGTTGAAATGTTCCGCGAACATTACAATCTGCCATTGATCCTTGTAGATGCTTCCGACCGCTTCATCGGCGCACTGGAAGGCGAAACCGATCCGGAAAAGAAGCGCAAGACGATTGGACGTCTCTTCATCGAAGTGTTTGAGGAAGAAGCCAAGAAGCTGGGCGGCGCGGACTTCCTCGTGCAGGGCACGCTTTATCCGGATGTGATCGAAAGCGTTTCCTTCACCGGCGGACCTTCGGTCACGATCAAGTCGCACCACAATGTCGGTGGCTTGCCGGAACGTATGAAGATGCAGCTGGTCGAGCCGCTGCGCGAACTGTTCAAGGATGAAGTTCGCCTGCTCGGCAAAGAACTTGGCCTGCCGGACAGCTTTATCGGTCGCCATCCGTTCCCTGGACCGGGCCTTGCGATTCGCTGCCCCGGGGGCATCACGCGGGAAAAGCTGGAAATTCTCCGTGAAGCGGATGCGATCTATTTGGACGAAATCCGCAAGGCAGGTCTTTACGATGCCATCTGGCAGGCTTTCGCAGTTCTGCTGCCGGTCCAGACCGTTGGCGTGATGGGTGATGGCCGTACCTACGAATTCGTCTGCGCTCTGCGTGCCGTGACGTCGGTGGACGGCATGACCGCTGACTTCTATCACTACGACATGAACTTCCTTGGCAATGCAGCAACCCGCATCATCAATGAAGTGCGCGGCATCAATCGCGTCGTCTATGACGTGACCTCGAAGCCGCCCGGCACGATTGAGTGGGAATGATTTGATTCTGCTTATCGCGCAAATCTGCTCTGATCGATCGAAAAGCTTTTCCATTTATGCCCGCCAGTTCTTGCTGGCGGGCATAAACCACTTTTATCGAAGGCTGGCAGAGCCTGATCAGAATGACGCAACTATCTGATTAATACTAGAAACGTTTCAAACTCTCGACTGCGTAGGGCTCAAGAGTGATCTTGTTGGACTGACCGATGCTGACGGCTTGGTGATGCGAGGTGATATTCACCAGCCAGCATTCTTGCTCTGTTGCAAAAGCCAAAACGCAGTCAGGTCCCGATGAAATAAGCTGCTGCCATTTCTTGCCTGCCAGCGCGGATAGCGTTTTTATCGTGTTGAAGAGCGGACGTTTCCCACCCGCGGGCGTTGGTTCGTTGTCGCCGGCAATAAGCCCGAAGGGGCCGGTGAGAGCTGACAGCGTCAGGCTGTCGAGGCCAGCATTCAGCACCGATATGGCATAGGCCATCGCGAAGCTTTCGCCGAATTTTCCATTGTGACGTGGGTCGCGGTTGGCCATGGCTATGCGTCTGCTATGCGGGTTTTCCATTGTGCGACTCCCATAGGGATTCTGGCGCATGGGAATGGTGGATGGCCCGATGCGATAGGGATTGTTGCCATAGATCGCGCGTACGGAACGGGTAATGAACGGCAGCGCCTCCAGTGTCTGCATGACGCTGAGATCGTCGGCGGCGTGAACAATCGGATTGGTACAATGCGTCACGAAATCAACGAGCGGGCCGGGGATGCGTTTGCGATTGAGTTCGGTGAAGTAGCTCAGCATTCCGCCACCGAGACGCACGTTCGGAAAGGCCGCTCTCGCTGCGGCATAAACCTCATCGAGTGGCGGGCAGGGTGGCCATTCGCTGCCGGGCGGTGTTGATTGCCGGTCTATTGCAGGCGAAACGACGATTGCATCTGGGGTGAAACCCGCTGCTTTCATATCGGACGCGATTGCAGTCGTCTCGTCGATAAGGTGTGTTTTGCAGGGCAGGGCGATTTCAAGCGCGACGCGTCCTTTGTGGTTCGCGGCCAATGCCGCGAAATCTGCAAAGATTGAACCTTCATGTCCCGCCAACGGATCGTAATGAAACAGCAGGTCTTGCGGCCCTATTTCTTGCAGGAGTTCGATTGCGGCGAGACTCTGTTTCGCTTCCTCAGGCGTGATGATAACGCCTATATTGGGCATGACGCCACTTGCGTCACCGAAAGTGATCTTCACCGGTTCAGCATGTTGGGCCACTTTGGATGTTGCTGGGCGCGTGTCAGCAATGTTGAGCACAATGCGCTGATGCTGGGGCTTCAAAGCTTCGATCCGGTAGGGCCATGCCAGAGCCAGCGGACGCACATAGGTCTTAAAGGATGCATCTGACCAGTTGCGCTGGTCTTCCATCTCGAACGTATCGCCTTCCATGCGGCATTCGACCATGACGCCGGGCATCGCCTGATGGGTGATCGCACGCATATTCTGGAAGGGTTGCCACGGCTCAATCAGATCCGGCAGGCGGGTTTTGTTGAGCGCGCCATCGACATGCTCGACAGTCACCGGCGAACCGGCCACGCCGATGATCGGATGCAGAATGCAGAAGCCGCAACGGTTGGTTTCAAAACCGGTCGCGGTATTGGCTACAGCGTCGAAAGTGAGTGCGCCGTCACTCTCGGCCTGAATGCGGACATCAATGGTGAGTTGCGTTCCCTCGGGGCCTTCGCAACGTGCCTGATAGGTGACGGTGAAACTGCTGTTGTTTTGCTCAACATTCAGATCATGGATTTCCGGGTTATAGGTTCCCCAGTCTCGATCCCGCACGAGATAGGAGATGGCGCGCAGAATCTCGATACCGTCATAAGTGATGGTACGAAGATTGCCATCGCTGAGATCGACGGCAAGAAGGCCTGCTTTCAGATGCCTTGCCTTGGCTTCTGCTTCGCGTGTGCCATAGAGCAGGAATGGATCGACTTTGCTCATTTCAACAATGCCTTGATGTCGATGCGATTGCCAGTTGCTGCACTGTCATAAGCAGCCTCAACAAGCGCAAAGGTCTTGAGATTGTCGGCACCCGATGTCGAGGTTTCTCCATTGGATGCGAGCTTATCCACCCAATGCTGTTGAATTGCAAAAACGCTTTCCTGAATATTGTGCCACGGGCGCGAGGCCCATGAGAGTAGTCTCGGCGAAACGTCTGAAACCGCCGTGCCAGCCGGGGTAATCACCTCAAGACGATAGCCCTGATGAAGACGGATCGTGCCTTCAGTGCCATCGAGTTCGATCAGCGTTTCCGGGAAAGGGTCGTTTTCGAGCTTTGTGGCATAGCTGACATCGACAATGGACGTAGCTCCATTTTCATGGTCCATGAGAATGGTTGCCACATCTTCGCCCTTGATCTTCGGGTTGACGCGCTTGGTGCGTGCGACAAGGCTCGTCACGTCATCCAGAATGAAGCGCGCAATATCGAGCGTGTGGATGCCGAGATCTTCGATGATGAAGCGGTCGCCTTCTGCAAGATAAGGCTGACCGGAAAAGACGTCAAAGCCGGAGCGGAAAGAAAAACGTCCCCAGAACGGTGTGCCGATGACGCCGCTGTCGAGCGCCTTGCGCACGGCCTGAATAGGTGTCTGCCAGCGGAAGTTTTCATGCACCATGAGCGGAATGCCTGCCTCATCGCAGACTTTCACCATGGCCTTTGCATCATCGAGCGTCTTGGCAAAAGGCTTCTGGCAGATTGCTGGCACCTTGTGGGCGGCTGCAAGTTCCACCAGGGCGCGATGGCTTGCAACGGTGGTGGCAATATCGACAAAATCGATGCCGCCATCTGCAAACAGCGCCTCAGCATCTGTGTAGCGGCGCTCAATGCCAAACTGGTCGCCGACAATCTTCAACCGCTCCGGATCGCGGTCGCAGATAGCCGTGATTTTGGCACCCGCAACGTCATTCCATGCATGCATCTGGTTGATTGCGAAGAAACCGCAGCCGATCAGAGCGCCATTCAATTCTGCCATTTTAACCCGCTTTTGCCATTTGCATGAGTGTTACGCGCTGCTGGAGGCGGCGCTGTGCCTGATCGACCACCACGGCAATGATGATGACAAGGCCTTTGATGACCATCTGCCAGAAAGACGATACGCCCATCATGACGAGACCATCGGAGAGAATACCGATGACGAATGCACCGATGATGGTCCCGCCGATGGTGCCGCGCCCGCCTGACATCGAGGTGCCGCCAAGAACCGCCGCGGCAATCGCGTTGAGCTCGAAGGAGTTACCCGTTGCCGGATGCGAGGACATGAGTTCGGACGAGATAATAAGCCCCGCGATTGCAGCGCAGAAGCCTGAAAACATATAGACGAACATCTTTACGCGGTCGACGCGGATGCCGGACATGCGGGCAGCGCGTTCATTGCCGCCGACTGCGAAAATCTGACGGCCAAGCGGCGTATAGCGCGCGATATACGCTGCGGCCAGGGCCACGACGATCAGAAGCCAGATCGATACCGGAAGACCAAGAATGCTGCCTGATCCAAAGAATGCGAAGCCGGTTGTGCCCAAGTCTTCGCGACCGACGAGGTTCGGGAAGGTCTGGCCGTCTGATGACAGAAGCGCCAGACCGCGTGCCACATAAAGCGTGCCGAGTGTCGCGATAAAGGGGGCAACATTCAGTTTGGTTATCAGCAGACCGTTTATGAAGCCGACAGCGATACCGACCGCCAGGGTGATGAGCGATATTTCGATGATGTTGAAATAGATCGTATAGCCGATGCCAAGATCAATGCCGTAGATCAGAAGGCCACCGGCAACCATGCCGCAAAGCCCGACAATGGAGCCGACAGAAAGATCGATGCCGCCGGTGATGATGACGAAGGTCATGCCCATCGCGAGAAATGCGTTAAGGGCAACGTGCTTTGACATTAGGATCAGGTTGGCGGTCGAGAGAAAGTTCGGTGCTGCGAACGAGAAGAAAATGAACACCGCGAAAAGCGCGATGAAAGTTCTCAGTTTCATCAGCGTCAGCAGGGCCGAGCCGCTGTTAAAGGTTGAGTCAGTGGCGGCCGTCGTCGTGTTGGCTGTCATGACGCGCGTTCCCTTGTTTGTTTGCTGTGGTCGTTGTCATGCGTATGCCCGTGGCCCTTGGCCGAAGCTGCGACAATGTCTGCTTCCGTCGCGGTATCGCGGTCGAATATGGCAATCAGCTTCCCATTGCTGAGCACCGCGATGCGATCGGAGAGCGCCATGACTTCTTCCAGATCGGAGGTTGAAAAGAGAATGGAAAGACCTTCGGCGGCCAGCCTGCGCATGGTGCGGAAGACGTCGGCCTTCGCACCCACATCAATGCCGCGCGATGGCTCGTCCATCAGGAGAACTTTTGGGTTGGTCATCAGCGCCTTGCCGATGACGACCTTTTGCTGGTTGCCGCCCGACATTGAAGTGACTTCAAATTCCGGATTCGGCGCCTTGATCGACAGATCTTTGATTGCCTGTTGAATGGCCTGCTTTTCACGCTTCGGCGCGATGTGGAATATCCGGGCTAGGCGGTCGAGGCTCGCCAGCGTCAGATTACTGGCAATCGACAGAATCTGGACCAGGCCTTCGCGCTGGCGATCTTCCGGTATCAGTGCAAGGCCGCGCCGGATGCGGCGTGTCGTATCACGCTCCTTCACTTCCTCGCCGTCAATATAGATTTGGCCTGTGGAATGCCCGTGCTGGCCCATCACGCATTCGAAAAACTCCGAACGTCCGGCCCCCATAAGGCCATAGATTCCCAGAACTTCACCTGCACGAACGGTCAGCGATACATTGTCGACTGCAAGCCCGCCTGTCGGGCGGGGCAGGGTGATGTTTTCAGCACGAAACCGCTCCGCGCCGATCTTGTGGGTGACCGGCTTGGAAAAATCCTTGGCATCGGAGCCGATCATGGAGCGCACGATCCATTGCGTATCTATATTCCTGATCTCTTCCTGCCCGGTGATTTTTCCGTCGCGCAGAACCGTGATGTAATCACCAATCCGCATCAGTTCTTCGAGCCGATGCGAAATATAGACGATGGCCACCCCTTGGCTTTTCAGTTCGGCGATCACCTTGAAGAGAATGTCCACTTCGGCTGCGGAAAGTGCCGAAGTCGGCTCGTCCATAATGACGATGCGTGCATCAAGCGAAATGGCCTTGGCGATTTCGACAAGCTGTTGCTGTCCGATGGGCAGATCGGCGACAAGCGTAGTTGCACTGATGCCAGCATCAAGCCGGTCGAGATATTCGTTGGCCCTGGCTATCTGCGCCTTGTGGTCGATGCCCCGCAAACCGCGTGTAATCTCGCGTGTGGCGAAGATGTTCTCTGCCACCGTCATGTTTGAAAACAGGTTCAGTTCCTGAAAGATCATCGCAATGCCACGCTTCTGCGCGTCGGCGGGGCTATCGAATGACACTTCCTCGCCATCAAGAATGATCTTCCCCATGGTCGGGCGTTCGACGCCAGCGATGATTTTCATCAACGTTGACTTGCCGGCGCCATTTTCCCCGACAAGCACATTGACCGAGCCCCGGCGCAATTCAAGATTGGCGCGCTTGACCGCGACAATGCCCGAATAGACTTTGGAAACATCCTCAAGCTTGAGGACGATATCATCCTTCCGGTTCAGTTTCATCTCCATGGTTCACTTCTCCAAAGAGATGGAAACGGGAGTGAGAACGGGAAGCTGGCCCTTTGACGGTAGCGGAAAAGCGCCTTCTGCTTTCACCTTCATACCGACCAGATCTTCACGCGGCAGCTTGGACAACACGTCGTCATTGATGCGGGTGTTGAAAGCCTTGCCGAACTGCGCCCAGTCGATCTGGTTGCGAAATTCGTTAAAGTTCACGAAAGAGAGACTGTCCCGGATTGCCGTGCCGCGCACCGTTGGCCCGATCTGTACGCGGGCATCGGGCTTGCCGTCGCCATCGCTATCGACATCAACATAGGCAGCGCGGGATTTCGTTTCTGCAGCGACCACCGTGCCTTCCAGCCGGGCGGCAAAAGTCCAGGGCGCATTGCCTTGCTTCTCGCGATGGCCGTATTTTGCTCCGGCGGCGTCTGCATCTGCATTTGCTGCCTGCATCACTTCGTCGAGCGTCGCAGTTTTCTGGGCAAAAAACGGCTTAACTTTTGATTCCCAGATGTCGGAAACGGAACGTTCGGGATTGAAATTATCGCCGCGTGCTTCTGCGGCTTCTTCTGCTGTCGGCGTCTTGATGATCTTGCAGCCCGAAAGCGTGACACCACAGGCCAGCAGAATAATGGAAGCTGACTTCAGCACTGACATGAATTTATCCTCGATATCAGGAATGTGCCGGGAGCGGTGCATGCCCCCGGCGTCGCAAGCTTGGGCTCAGTCCTTCAAAGCGAAGGTTTCAAGCTTGTCGGCATTGTCAGGATTGATGAGAACGCAGTCCATCAGCTGCTTTTCCTCAGCAGGTCCCTTACCGGTCTTGATATATTCGTCAGCCTGAACGACAGCCATCTGTGCCTGGGCATAGGCCGGCTGGAGAACGGTCGCCTTGATGCCGCCCGCCTTGATGGAGTCGCGGACATCGTTGGAACCGTCGAAACCGACAACGATGACGTCCTTTCGTCCCGCAGCTTCAAGGGCTGCCCATGCGCCCATGGCCATGGTGTCGTTGCCCGAAATCACGCCCTTGATATCCGGATTTGCCTGCAGAATGCTCTGCATTTTCGCGAAGGCTTCGGTCTGGCTCCAGTTCGCTGACTGCTGGGCAACCATCTTCATATCAGGATATTCATCAATGACGTCGTGATAGCCCTTCGAGCGGGTGCCGGCATTGAGATCGGACTCACGACCGAGCAGTTCGACATAATTGCCGGCTTCGCCCATCAGCTTGACAAATTCTTCCGCACCGAGCTGCGCGCCCTGATAGTTGTTTGATACGATCTGCGATACCGCAACGCCTGAGGCGTTGATTTCACGGTCGATCAGGAACGAAGGGACTTTGGCGTCCTTGGCTTTCTGAACTGCGGCAATAGATGCTTCCGAACCGGCATTGTCGAGAATGATGGCTTTTGCGCCACGGCCGATGGCCGTATCGACGAGCTGCGATTGTTTTGTCGGATCATCGTCATGCTGAAGGATGAGCGTCTCGTAGCCAAGTTCCTTGGCTTTGGCTGCGGCGCCATCGGCTTCCGCTTTGTAGAACGGGTTGTCATGCGATGGCGTGATGATCGCGATCAGATCAGCAGCCCAAGCCGGCATGACAACGCTGCCCGCCAATGTTGCCGAGACGGCTGCAATCGCAAAGCCGCGCGCAATTTTTCTGCGTGTGAATTTCATGTATACCTCCCGATAAGCCCCATTTCCCAAAAGGGCGAAAAAAGGGAGAGCGTGTGCGGCCCTCCCGAAGTGACGTCACGTAATGCGACGGATGCTTTCTGCGATTTCTTCCGGTTCGAACACATTTTTCCAGTCGTCACGCATCAGCGCCGGAATGCCGAATTCGATTGCCTTGTTGCAGGCATCGGAGAACACACCCTGGACTTCGCCAAAGATGACGGCGCCCAGAACATTCATGTGCCCGAGAAGGAAATCTCGCGCTGCTTCTTCCGGAACGCCACGGCGAACGGTTTCGTCCATGGCCTGTTTCATGACAACGAGCAGCGAGGCTGCGACGGTTTCAGAAAGGCCCGGTTCAAGGATTGCAAGCTGCTCAACCGTCACGCGGTGTGAGCGCATGACCGGTGCCCAGATGACCTTGGCGATTTCCTCGCCCAGCGCATAGGCTTCTTCCGGCCCCTGCATCAGAGCCGAAACGATGTGCTGCTTTGCAAACAGTCCGCCAAAGTGGTCCTTCTTGGCCTGCATGTCTGTTTCGTCGTTGAAGATCGGCGGATGGCATGGATGGGTCACGAAGTAGGTAAGGTCTGTGCGCTCTGGCAAATGACCGGCAAACGGCGCGGCTGCGTCGAGCGCAATAACCATTGTGCCTGGCTTGAGCTTGTCAACGATGCCTGCGGCGACCTTTCCGATAATGGTATCCGGTACAGCCAGAATGACCACCTCAGCACCTTCAAGACCATTATCAGCGTCGACGGTGTCGATGCCGAGATCGTTCTTGAGGCGGGCCTTGCCTGCGTCGCTGACTTCGATGTGGCGTACGTCAAAGCGGGAACCCTTGAGGTTCTTGGCCAGACGGTATCCCATCTTGCCGCCCGCTCCGAACAAAGCGATAGCTGTCATGATTGAAATTTCCTTCCCATGTTTTGGTATCGCAACTGGTATAACCAGTCAATGAGTATTCCAGATTAGGCGCGCGTTCCGTCGCGAATCTGGCTGAAGTAATTGTCAGAGCCGACCTGACCGCCCTTGAGAGCAATCTGCAGGCCATTGGTTGCAGCGTGAGTGCCGTGTGCAGTGCAAAGCGGCGAGCCCGGAGTTTGTGGAAGCGGCAAAAGCGTGGTGAGTGCATCAACATGCAATTCGCGCAATGCGTGGCTGGAAGTGTCCCCGCCTGCAATGACCGCGCGGGTAAGCCTTTCGCGCTCGACAAGGCTGCGGAGTATGAATCCGAGGCTACGCGCCAGTTTGTGACGGCTGCCAGCGATCCTATCGATCTCCGTGCCGCGATCAGCAGAAGGACCAAGGGCGGTGTTAAGGATCACGCTGTTGCCCTGCTTGAGCGCCTTCTCGCCTTCAGCAATAGCCGTTTCGATTGCCTGATTGCTGTTTTCGCCGAGAAGTTCGAGGGGATTGAGATCAATGCCGGTAAAACCAGATGCCGTTGCATGGCGGATCTGGCGTTCTGTCGTTGGTGAAACGCTTCCGGAGACGACTGCAATGCGGTTCGCCTTGCCGGGAAGCGGAAACTCTCTCTTTGATCCAATCAGCCCCGCTTTGGTCCATGCGGCCAGAAGCGCATATTCAACGCCCGACGAGCCAGCGACGAACCAACCGTGGCGGGCACGCAAGCGCCAGAGCTGTTCGCCTGCTTGCAGCTGACTTTCAGGACTATCGACGTCGAACAGCAACATGCCGTCCGCATCGTTGGCAATGACATTGACCCGATCATCTACATCATGCGAGTCAAGGGTTGCGAGGTCGGCGAGCACCGTTTTAAGCGTTGTCTGTTGAGCCAGATGCAAACGCAGGTCCGCCTCACGCATCGGGGTGACCGGATGGCGGCTCATGACCGGATGGCGGTCGATGCGATAGACCGCGCCCTGATAGGCAGCGAACAGATTGCCGAACGCGGTGTAACGCTTGAGCTGTGGCGCGCCCACGATCAACGGCACATAGCGCTGTTCGAAGATCGTTTTGCCGATTTCCACGGCCTTGCCGATATTGCCGACATGCGGTGCGGAATCGAAGGTCGAGCAGACCTTGTAATGTGCAATCGCTGCATCAAGGCTTTTCAGCCAGTTGAATGCAGGCGTGAGGTGTTCATCCATCCATTCTGGGGTTTCGCTGCGGCTCGTGCCCGCAAGGCCAATGGCCCTGCAATGAGAAAAGCGCACAAGCAGCTCCTCATCCGGAACATTCATGAACAGGACAGTATCGACACCATGAGAGGCGAGAGCCTCCATGACATCGGTGGAACCGGTAAGGTCGTCGCCGTAATAGGAGAGCAGCAATTTTTTGAAAAGTTTGGACATTACTCGCTGCCTTTCCCGAATTTCGCGAGGGAGGCAGCCAGTTCAGGGCGATCTGCTGCGTATGTTTCAAGCGGGACGCCGGCGACGGCCGCTTCCCAGGCTTGCTGTACGGCACGAACGCCAGCCGCGGGGCCGCCCGGATGGCTGACAATGCCGCCGCCACACAGATAGAGAAGGTCAGTCGTGCGGCCCGTGCGCTCATAGGTCTCCGGCGCTTGTCCGCCCCATTGACCGGAACCAGCCACCGGAAGAGGACAGTCGGACGGGCCAAACAGTGGCGTGCTGACAGCGTTGAACGAATTGACGAAGCTCTCATCCGGCTCCCAGTACTTCACGCGGATGCCGTTGATTTGGAACTGATCGACGCCGAGCAGACGCCAGAACTGCTGATAGACGCGAAAATCCATGCCTGCGCCAGGATTGCGGGTCAGGACGTCCCAGCCATTGCGGTGAGCATGAAGCACAAGGCCCGAACGTTTGCGCAGGAAGCTCATTCCGCCGAAGCCGATGGAGTTTATATTGACTACCGCGCAATTGCCGCCTGCTTCCAGCACCATGTCATGATTGCGCATCATTTCGTCTGGATCGGCATGGGAGATGCCGAAGGCATACATGACCTTCTTGCCGGTCTTCTGCTCGTGCTCGAGAACGAGCGGCATGATGGCGGCGATGCGCTCTTTGAGCGGCGAATAGGCCGGGCTCATCAGCTTCTCATCGTCCTTGATGAAATCGACACCGGACTGGATCAATTCGCCGACCAGTTCCGCGGTTTCATGCGGACGCAGGCCCAGTGCCGGCTTGACGATGGTGCCAATGATTGGACGTTCCTCAACGCCCGTGAGGCGACGGCTTCCGGCGATACCGAATTGCGGGCCGGGATGTGCCGTGCGGAAAGCTTCCGGCAACTTCATGTCGATCACGCGGATGCCGGTCATGCCCTTGATCGAATAAACGCCGCCAATGGCGATAGTCATGAGTGCTGCGAGGTCGGTGCCGATTGCATCGAGTGGAAAGGCAATATCGACATCGGCGCGCTTGATTGGACCGTGCCCGGCAGCAAGTTCGGGCCATGCGGGGACAGTTGCATCTTCTAGCGGACGAATGTCCAGCACGCGCGCGGCGACACGCGCTTTTAGTTCTTCCGTCTCGCCGGGAACGGCGACAAAAGTGCCGGTCGACTGATCGCTCGCGATCTTGGCAGCCATCTGTTCGATGCTGCCGGTGGTCTCAATGCGATAGGTCAGGTGGATATACATGGCTGCTACCGGAACAGGCTATTGGTTCGTTGCCAGTCATACTCGACTGGTCTATGTATGTATGCTGGTATAATGAGTATTCCACTATACGCAAGGGAAAAATTGTGCGCCGCCCGGCCCGCTACGGCAATTAACTTTTCTCGGGGCGGTCGAAGATGCATAAGAAGGAAAAGCGCCTGAGGGGTGAGATGTAATGAACCAGCCATTCGAACCTATCGTTCGTCGCAAATTGTCCGACGAAGTTTTTGACCGGCTCGAAAACATGATTACTTCCGGCGAGCTGGAGCCCGGTGACGAAATGCCGTCAGAACGCGTGCTGATGGAACGTTTCGGTGTTGGGCGCCCTGCGATTCGCGAGGCGATGCAGTCGCTTGCGAAAATGGGGCTCGTGAGCATTTCGCACGGCGAGCGGGCCAAGGTGTTGAAACTGACTGCAAGATCGATTTTTCAGCAGGTGGACCCAACCGCCAAGATCATGCTTGCGCAGTCAATGGACACGCTGGAAGACTTGAAGAGCGCACGAATTTTCTTCGAGCGCGGCATTGTTCGCGAGACTGCGCAGAAAATCACGGAAACCGATATAGCGGAATTGCGGGAGATCATCGAACGGCAGCGGGAATCGCTTGGCGACGCAGACGCATTTATCGCAGCCGATATGGAATTTCATGTCCGGATCGCCAGGATTTCCGGCAATCCCATATTGGTGGCCGTGAGCGAAGCTATGCTTGCCTGGCTGAAGGAGTATCACACTCATATGCTTATCTGGACCGGCAAAGAGAAATATACGCTCGTGGAGCACGAGGAGATATTGGATTGCCTGTCTGTCAAGGATGCGGATCGCGCTGAGGCTGCCATGCTTCGGCATCTTGAACGGTCGCGTACGCTTTACAAAAAAGAATAACTCCTCGCGAGAATTGGGAATTGTCAGCCCTTTCAGGTGCTGTCCGATTTTCCGAACCTGGCATAAATATCCGCTCGCGTCTGCGGCACGGCGGAAATGCCACGTTTGCGTTTTGAAGCCACGGTCTGGTTGATCTGGACGGTGCCTCGCTCGAATGCCAGCGAACATCCCGCGAGATACAGCAGCCAGAGACGCGCTTTCGGATAGCCGATTTCAGCGACGGCCTTATCGAAATTGCCATAGAGGCGCTCGCACCATAACCGGCACGTCATGCCATAATGTTCGCGCAGATTTTCAACGTCGTGGACTTCGAAGCCGTGCCCTTCGAGGTTTTCTACCGTCATGCCAAGATGATCGAGCTCTCCACCGGGAAAGATATACTTCACAAGCGCCTTATGCTCTGCGCTTTTACGGTTGAAGGATTTCTTGTCCTTTTTCATGCGCCGCGTGATTGCGTGATGCATGTAAAGCCCGCCAGGGCGCAGAAGCCGGTTCACAGCACTGAAATAGCTATCGTAATTGGCGATACCAACATGCTCGAACATGCCCACAGACGAAATCTTGTCGAACTGACCGTCAAGCTCTGCATAGGATTTCACGTGAATGGTGATCTTGTCTTCAAGTCCTGCCTGTCTGATCCTTTCGCGGGCCAGCGCCGTTTGGGCCTCCGATAACGAAACGCCGGTGCCGATGACACCAAAATTTTGTACTGCATAGATCAGAAGGGCGCCCCAACCGCAGCCGATATCCAGAAGTCGGTCGCCCGGTTTCAATCGTAATTTTCGGCAGATCAGTTCCAGCTTGTCCTTCTGGGCCTGGTCGATATCATTTGCCCAATCCGTGAAATAGCCGCATGTGTAAACCATTCGCTCGTCCAGGAATAAGCGGTAAAACTCATTGGAGACATCGTAGTGATGAGTGATTGCCTCCTTGTTTGATCCGCTGACGAAAGGCTCTTTGCCGTTGAGAACTTCGCGCCCATTGGTTTTGCCGGCAAACAAAAGGGCAGGAAGATCCTTGAGGAGTCGCCATTTGGGCAACTCCTTCAACCTGTTCTTTACGCTCCCGTCGGTTCTGGCTTTGGCGAGATCGAAGATTGTGCCGTTGCTGATATCAACCCGACCTGAAGTCCAGATATCGATCAGCGAATCGTAGTTCGGTTTGAGAAGGAGCTGTCGAACGATTGTCGGATCGTTGATCACTAGCGATGGACCATCGAAGGCGCCTATACGCGTACCATCCCATAACTCCACGTTGAACTGTGGGCGCAGCGTTTCAACAACTGTTCGAATGATGCGAACAGATTTGGCTTCAACCTTCATGTCAAGCCTCTCCACTGAGATTTCCGATGGTGTATTCCAAGGTCAGCCTAACCCAAGGCATTTTGCGATTGCAGTCATAAAATCGTGACGGTTGCCGTTCGCGGCCAAAGTTGCTTCGAATGCGGCGTTGTTGAGAAGTGTCTGATACGTTGAACTGTGAAACGGTATAGAAACGGCGAGCAAGAATTTGTGATTCGAACAGCTGAAATAGCTGCGCAATGAATCACGTTTAGAGGCAAAGAGCATGGAATTTCCCCGTGATATTGCAGATGCGGCCAGAAATTTGTGGCTCGAAGTCTCGGAAGCGAACGAAAAAATAGCACCTGTCGATGCAATTGCGCTTGCTATCCTCAGGGAAAGGCAGCGATGCGCGACAATTGCGCTTTGCGTATTTGATGATGAAGAGTGGTCAGACGATTATCGCATGGCAGGCGGCTTGGCAGCAGATGCGATACTTGCAGGCAATGGCAATCTGTCAGATTAGAGTCTTGCATCGTCGTTGAAACCCATCGCACATGGAAATGGATTGAAATGGTCGTCAAATATTCGGGGTTAGGGGTTGTTTGCCTGCTTTCACTGGCAACGGTTGGATGCACGACGTCGCCGCAGAATTATGCAGCTGCTCTCTCATCTCAGGATCCCAAATGGCAGTCACCGCAGTGCGAAGAAATTCGTGCCGAGGCGGTGAACTACGAGGCGAGAGAAAAGAAGGCTTCCGATTTGGCGCCGGGACTTCTTATCGGCCCCTACGGACTGGCCATTGCGGCAGCGATAAAAGAGAACGACGAGAAGCGGAGAAAGCAGTTCGTCCGGGAGATGCATCTGCGCTGCTCAAGCTTGCCCTTGCCGAGGGAACTAGAAAATACCCAAAGCGAAATGTACCAGTCGAAACGGACCGACAATTTTCGATAGGTCGTATGGCTCGATACGTTGTTCCGACCTCTTCCACAGTGAGTTAAAATGTCCAAATTCGTACCTGTAATTGCGTTGCATGGCGGCGCTGGAACCATTCTCAAGGCCAATATGACGCCCGAAAAAGAGGCCGCGTATCACGCTGGTCTGCGGGAATGCCTGCAGGCTGGATTAGCGGTTCTGCACAAGGGCGGCAAAGCTCTCGACGCCGTGACCGTTTCCGTGATTGCTCTGGAAGAAAATCCGCTCTTCAATGCGGGTCGGGGAGCGGTTTTCACGGCCGACGAAACGCACGAGATGGATGCCGCGATCATGGATGGCGCAACGCGCGCTTGTGGGGCAATTTCCGGAATTTGCGGACCGCGCAATCCCGTGCTGGCGGCACGGGCCGTGATGGAGCAGACCGAACACGTATTTTTGGCAGGTGAAGGAGCAAAGCGTTTTTGCGAAGCGGCAGGTCTGGAAATGATGGCTCCGGAATGGTTCTCCACCGAACAGCGTCGCAAGGCATTGCATGACGAACTGGAACGTCGTCGTAGTGGCGCTGCCGATGACGGCGATCCAGCCCGTAAGCATGGAACGGTAGGCGCAGTAGCACTGGACAGCTTCGGACATCTGGCTGCCGCAACCTCCACGGGCGGTATGACGGCCAAGACACCGGGGCGCGTTGGCGACAGCCCGGTCATCGGTGCGGGAACCTGGGCGGATGACCAGACCGTTGCGCTTTCTGCCACTGGTCACGGAGAATATTTCATCCGCTGGGCGGTGGGCCATGAAGTGGATGCGCGGATGCGCTGGGCGGGGCAGTCCCTCCACGATGCGGCGGGCGCTGTCGTTCGCGAGCTTGGCGAAATTGGCGGTTCTGGCGGTCTTGTTGCAGTCGACCGTAAAGGCAATGTCAGCCTGCCGTTCAACAGTCCGGGCATGTATCGCGCCTGGTGCGGTACAGATGGCGAGATTCATACCGCAATCTACCGATAGGTGAAGGGCAGGCGGGATTTAGGCGATTTTCGATTGAACCATAATCCCGCTGGGATGCAGCCATGCACTAGCTGCCGGAGCGTTCTACATCGAATCGCGGACGCGTTCCCAGGCTTTCGTCAAATGCCGCCCCAGCACCTCGGAAAGCCGTTCCGCGTTGCGGGCTTCGAGAGCCGCGATCATTTCTTCATGCTCGGATACGGCTGCTGCCCATTTTTCTGCGCCCTCATGCCCCACAAAGCGGATGCGCTTCAGCCGCGTCTGCAACATCTGGTGAATATCCGCGAGCGTTGGATTTTTGGCGAGACGGACAATAGCCAGATGTATCTGCTGATTGAGCTTGTAATATTGCAAGCGGTCGGACTGCTTATAACGCCCGATCATTTCATCATGCAGTGCCCGAACCTCTGCTATTTCCTCGTCGGTAGCCAGTTCGCAGGCGAGTTTTCCGGCTAGCTCTTCCAAGCTGCGCAGGACTGTAAGCATGTCCTTGACATCGGCTGCACTGAATCGTTTCACGACGGCGCCGCGGCTTGGAACCAGTTCCACCAAACCTTCGCTGGCCAAATACTTGATGGCTTCACGCAGCGGCGTGCGGGACACGCCAAGCTGTTCGCCGAGCTGCCCTTCATGCAGGCGTGTGCCTGGTTCCAACTGCCCTTCGATGATCATGTCGCGCAAATGGTTGACGAGCATATCGTGCAAAGCAGTGCGGCGGAACGCCTGTGAGCCGTTATCGGCGGGCTCGGTTTTCTGAATTTTGTCCATCGACCGTTTTTCTCAAAAAGTAAGCTCGAATCCAACTCGCCATCTGGAGCGAAGATGGCTGGCTCACCTGCAACCGTCAATATAAAATGCTGCATACAGAATACAAAATGCTTGCATCGCGCGGAGGACTAGCATATGCATGTTGCATACAGAATGCAGACGAGGAGGATGCGAATGACCGCCACTGGCGCTGAACCGAGCGTGATTGCGCTTGCAATGGGAGATCCAGCCGGTGTCAGTCCCGAACTGACGGCGCGGGTTCTCGCCCTGCCCGATGTCCAGAAAGAAGCGCATCTCATCGTTTTCGGTGATCGCCGTGTTCTGGATGAAGGCACGCGTGTGGCTGGTGTCGAGCTTGATCTACAGGATGCCAGTATCGAAAATGCGTCCGATATGCCGGTGGGCAGGCACGTCTTCGTTGACTTGAAGAATCTCGATCCGAAGGATGTTGTGCGCAGCGAGGCCACATTGATTGGCGGAACTTTCGCGACGAACAATTTCCGCACTGCATTGAAGTTTGCCGACGCAGGTCACGCGCAGGCCGTTTGCTTCACGCCGTTCAACAAGCAGGCCATGCGGTTTGCCTATCCAGGCTACGACGACGAAATCCGCTTTGTTGCCGATGTGCTGAACTTCACCGGCAAGGTGCGTGAATTCAATGTCCTGGAGAAGGTTTGGAACGCACGCGTTACGTCGCATATTCCGCTCAAGGATGTGGCCTCAACCCTGACCATCGAAGGAATTCTTGCCGAGCTCGAGCTGGCTTGGGCGTGCTTGAGAAAGGCTGGCTATGACAATCCGAAGATTGCGGTAGCCGGTCTTAATCCACATGCCGGTGACGGAGGCAGCTTCGGTATGGAGGAAATCGACATCATTGAGCCAGCGGTAAAGGCTGCCAAGGCCAAGGGGTTCGACGTGGATGGGCCTTTTCCGGCCGACACAGTATTCCTGCGTGCTCTCAAGGACAGCTTTCAGGCGGTGCTGACAATGTATCACGATCAGGGTCAGATCGCGATGAAGCTGATGGGGTTCGACAAAGGCGTGACCATGATGGGCGGATTGCCGTTCCCGCTTTGCACGCCCGCCCATGGCACAGCCTATGATATCGCCGGGAAAGGAGTCGCGGACGTGGGTGCTACCCGCGAAGCGATCCTGCTTGCGGCACGGATGGCGAAAAGAGCCGAGGCGCTTTCGAACGCTGCCTGATTGCCGGCATTTTGACATTATCGGCGTGGGAGGAGGCCCATGCCGCTTAACCGGGAGGAAAGACCATGAAGAAGTCTCTGCGCATTGCATGTCTCGCCGCAGGAGTGACGATAATTGCCTCGTCAGCGTATGCATTCGAGCCGACGCGCCCTGTGGAATTTGTCGTAACCGCCGGACCCGGCGGAGGGACCGATATCTTCGCGCGCACGATCCAGTCGATTATCGGCAAGTATAACCTGATGAGCGCGCCAATCGTCGTGACCAATAAGGGGAGTGCAGGCGGGGCCGAAGGGTTTGTCTATACAGCTGGTTATAAGGGGGATCCATACAAGCTCGCTTTCGGCACGAACAACGCCTACCTTTTGCCGGTGCGCGCCAAGGTTCCTTACAAATCGGACGATTTGATCCCCGTTTCAGCCCTTGCTGCGGACGAGTTCATCCTTTGGGTCAACGGAAAGTCCGACTTCAAGACAGCCGCGGAATTCGTCGCCAAGGCGAAGGACGACGCAGGTATGAAAGTTGGCGGAAGCCAGTCCAAGGATGTTGACACCAGATTCTTACATCCATGATCAACGATGCCACAGGCTCGAAACTCGGCTATATTCCCTTCAAGAGCGGTGGCGAAGCCGCCGTCCAGCTTGCTGGCGAGCACATCGCCGCCAACGTCAACAATCCAAGCGAGAACCTCGGCCAATGGCAGGCGGGCATGGTAAAGCCCCTTTGTGTCTTCAAGAGCGAGAAGCTCAAGGGAGAAGGCAAGGTCGCTGGCGATATGGGATGGAGCGACATTCCGACCTGTAAGGAATCAGGAATCGCAATCGAAAATTACTCTATGCCGCGCACAGTCTGGCTACCAGCAGGTGTCGATCAGGAAGTCGTCGACTACTATGCTGGCATACTCAAGAAAGTTGCCGAGACACCCGAATGGGCGAAGTATCTTGCCGATAGTTCGCAATCTGCCGCCTATATGAGCGGAAACGATCTTTCGTCCTTTATCAAGAACGATGAAACGGCGGTAACGGCGGTGCTCAAGCGCGAAGGCTGGCTAGCCAACTGACGTTTCGGGCATTTGCGCAGGTGCCGGTGGCACCTGCATCTTCCATCGAAGGAGCTCATCCATGAGTGAGAAAGGCGAAGGCGGAATTTCCCGCTTCACCGTCGAGGCGGGCGTGGCTCTCCTCACGGGCGCGCTGGGAGCTGCGGTTTGTTACGGCTCGCAACAAGCCGGTACGGGCTGGACGGAAATGGGGCCGGATGCGGGTTATTTTCCATTCTATATCGGCCTGCTGATCATGTTCGGAAGCGCGGTCAATCTTTTTGTGGCATTTGTGAAATATCGTAGCAGCGGGGAAGTATTCGTCGAACTCTCCCGGCTGAAGCCAGTTCTCGGTTTCGCTTTGCCGCTGGTTGCCTTCGCTGCCATATCGACGATTTTAGGGCTTTATGTCGGCACGGCAGTCTACATCGCTGGAGCTATGATGCTTCAGGGGCGCTACAGGTGGTGGGCTTCCTTGCCAGCCGGCATTGCGGTTTCCTTCTTCTTTTTCGTCATTTTTGAAATCGGCTTCAAGGTTCCGCTCCTTAAAGGCCCGGTCGAGGCTTTCTTCGGGATTTATTGATACCGGAAAGTCCGATGTCTTTGGAGGAAAGACATGGAAAATTTCAGTCTCCTGATGGAGGGCTTTGCCCACATACTCAGCTTCAATCATGTTTTGCTGATGATGCTGGGGGTTACGCTTGGAATTCTGGTTGGCGTCCTGCCGGGATTGGGCGCCCCCAACGGCGTTTCCCTGCTCTTGCCGCTGACTTTCACGATGGACCCGATCTCGGCGATTATTCTGCTTTCCTGCATGTATTGGGGGGCGTTGTTTGGCGGATCGACAACATCCATCCTGTTCAATATTCCGGGCGAACCTTCGTCTGTCGCCACGACCTTTGACGGATATCCGATGGCGAAGGCCGGACATGCGAGCCGAGCCCTAACGCTTGCTTTCGTTTCGGCTGGCATCGGCGCGCTGGCCGGAGTGGTGATGATTACACTGCTTTCGAGCTGGGTCGCAAATTTCGCACTGCGGTTTTCGTCACCGGAATATTTCGCTGTTTATTTTCTGGCTTTCGCCAGTTTCATATCCATGGGCGCTCAATCGCCCTTCAAGACGCTCGTTTCCATGATGATCGGCTTCGCCTTTGCTGCGGTGGGCATGGACACGATCTCCGGCAATCTGCGCCTGACATTCGAGATACCGGAACTCATCAAGGGGATTTCCTTCTTGATCGCGGTGATGGGCCTGTTCGGGATCGGTGAATTGTTGCTGACGACGGAGGAGGGGCTTCGTTTCGACGGTATCAAGGCGCGGGTGCGTCTTGGCGAGATTGGGCGTACGCTGTTGGAAATGCCGCGCTATTGGTTTACGCTTGCACGTTCCACGCTGATCGGCATCTGGATGGGGATAACGCCTGCGGGGCCAACAGCGGCATCCTTTATGAGCTACGGTGTGGCTCGCCGTTCTGCACGCGACAAATCGAAGTTCGGCAAGGGGGACCCTCGCGGCATCGTGGCACCGGAAACCGCTGACCATTCTGCCGGCACATCCGCGCTTCTTCCCATGCTGGCGCTTGGTGTGCCGGGCTCGGCTACCGCAGCCGTGATGATGGGTGGCCTGATGATATGGGGCCTCACTCCCGGCCCGACATTGTTTACCGATCGTCCGGATTTCGTTTGGGGTCTGATCGCCTCCATGTATCTCGGCAACATTGTCGCCGTCATTCTGGTGATTGCGACCGTGCCGCTCTACGCATCGATCCTGCGCGTGCCGTTCTCAATCATCGGTCCGATCATTGTAGCGGTCATTTTTTCCGGCGCTTATCAGGTTGCCAATTCGATAACCGATGTGTGGTTGGTGATCGCATTTGGCGTGCTGGGATATATTTTCAAGAAGCTCGATTATCCGCTGGCGCCGTTGGTTCTCGCCATGGTTCTTGGAGACAAGGCAGAAGATGCATTCCGCCAGTCGATGATGATGTCCGGCGGTCAGCTTTCGATATTCTGGTCGAATGGCTTGGTTGCTTCCCTGATGGCGTTCGGCGTCTTCCTGCTGGTCTCTCCAGCCATCTTCTGGGCGATCGGCAGGCTGCGAGACCGGAAGCCTGAAATTCCCTCAAGTAATGGCAATGTGGCGTGATCGCGACGGGTCATGCAAATGAACAGGAATGCAAGTTGAAACAGAAGACTTCCAAATGGACACGCGAAACCTGGCCAATTGCAGCGGCGATGATCCAGTATCCCAATATGCTGCCGGACGGCAGTTCAGTGCAGGATCAGTCGGCGGAAGATTGGGCTTACACCTTGTCCGATGTGGCGGATGCGGGTTTTACGGAGCTTGACCCTACAGACAGCTGGCTGCGGCTCGCTGATTTGTCGCCTGCGCGCCGCGCTGAGTTCATGGCCGTTGTCAAATCGCTAGGTCTCACCATTCCTGCAATTTCGACCTCGCGGCGCAGCGTGATCAACGCCCAACGCGGCGATGAATATCTGGAGTATGGACACAGAGTCATCGACACCGCGAAAGAGATCGGCGCGGGCAGCGTGTCCTTCGGGTTGTTTGAACCGCTCACAGATGCACAGAAACAGGCATTGTGGTTCTGGACGGTTGACGGGGCGAAGAACCCGGACGACCCGGCTGTCTGGAAAAAGGCCGTGGAGCGAATTCGCGAACTCGGACGCCATGCGGAGGAACTCGGTATAGAGCTTTCGCTTGAAATGTATGAGGATACTTATCTTGGCACTGCGGACAGTTCGGTTCGTTTTGTCGAGGAAGTCGGTCTCGACAATGTCGGAATCAACGCCGATCTGGGCAATCTCATCCGTCTGCACCGTCCGGTCGAGCACTGGCAGCAGATGATGGAGAAGGTGGCGCCTTACGCAAAGTTCTGGCACGTAAAGAACGCCACTCGCACCGAAGACCCAGCGTCAGGCGTCATCGTCACGCATCCAGCTCCCCTCGAAAGCGGCATAATCAATTATCGCGCAGCGATCAGGATGGCACTGGAACACGGATTTGCCAGCCCTTTTTTATGTGAACATTATGGTGGCGACGGGCTTTCCGTTTCGGCTACAAATCGTGACTACCTGCGCCGCATCCTGCCACGCGGCTAATGACCCGGACCAAGGACTGTTTCAATGACGACGATTTTCGATGCGCCGGAGGAATTTGCCTCTACTGCTCTCGCCGGGTTTGCCAAAATTTATAACCGCTATGTTCGTCACGTTCGGGGTGGCGTTGTTCGCTCGACAAAGGCGCCTCAAGGCAAGGTCGCTGTGGTCGTGGGAGGCGGTTCCGGTCATTATCCGGCGTTTGCGGGCTATGTGGGGCCGGGCCTCGCTGATGCAGCGGTTGCCGGTGATGTATTCGCCTCGCCTTCCACAGCGGCAGTGGCCCGTGTTTGCCGACAGGCGCATAAGGGTGGTGGTATTCTTCTGGGCTTCGGCAATTATGCAGGCGATGTTCTCAATTTCGGCGTTGCTGCCGAGCGCTTGCGTGCCGAAGGGATAGACGTGCGCATCGTGCCAGTGACCGATGACGTGGCCAGTGCTCCGGCGGATATGCACGAGAAGCGGCGCGGCATTGCTGGTGATCTGGTTGTGTTCAAGATTGCAGGTGCCGCTGCTGAGGCCGGTCTGTCGCTGGATGAGGTTGAACGGCTGTCACGTCACGCGAATGCCAATACCGTCTCTTTCGGGGTCGCTTTCAAAGGTTGCACCTTGCCCGGCGCTCCACACCCGCTCTTTACCGTACCGGAAGGCCAGATGGCGCTTGGTCTCGGCATCCATGGCGAACCGGGGATCAAGGAAGAGGCGATCCTGCCCGCTTCCGGTCTGGCGAACCTGCTGGTCGAGAAGCTCTTGGCGGAACGCCCCAAAGGAACGCAAAAAGTTGGCGTTATCCTGAACGGCCTCGGTGCAACGAAGTATGAAGAACTGTTTGTCTTGTGGACGGCGATTGCGCCGCTTCTGGAGAAAGCCGGACTTGATATTGTAGCGCCGGAGGCGGGAGAGTTTGTCACTAGTCTCGACATGCAAGGCTGTTCGTTGACCCTCCTGTGGCTTGATGAAGAACTCGAGCGCTATTGGACTGCTGCTTGCGATACGCCTGTTCTTCGTCGCGGGGAAGCGATTGCAGTTGAGCCTGCGGACGATGTCATTACCCATGAGGACGCAGCCCCGGTTTTTGCTCAAGCGGATGAAGCAGGACGTGCTGGTGGCGCGTGCATCCAAGCTATTCTGCACGCCGTCGCCGACGAGCTGGCAGGAGCCGAAGAAGAGCTGGGCCGCATCGACGCCTTTGCAGGCGACGGCGATCACGGACAGGGCATGCGACGAGGCTCCGCAGCAGCAAAGGAGGCTGCGGATCAAGCGGTGAAAGCTGGCGCCGGGACGGCAAGCGTTTTGGCTGTAGCCGGTGACGCGTGGGCGGACCGAGCGGGAGGAACATCGGGAGCGCTTTGGGGACTTCTGCTGCGCACATGGAGCACAGAGCTTTCCGACAATGGCAGCATTGATGATGCTGCGGTCGTTCGCGGTGGCAGGCGTGCACTCGATGCCGTTATGACGCTCGGCCGGGCAAAACCCGGCGACAAGACATTGGTGGATGCCTTCGTGCCTTTTGTCGAAACCCTTGAAAGTGAATTTGCATCAGGCGTCCCATTGGTCGACGCATGGAATAAGGCTGCAAAGGCAGCAGCCGAAGCAACGGCACCACTTGCTCCGAAACTCGGTCGCGCCAGACCTCTGGCAGAAAAAAGTATTGGTCATCCTGACGCGGGAGCCATCTCGCTGGCCCTGGTTGCAGAAACCATCGGCGGGAAACTGAAGGGATAATATTAAATCGGGCGGATCAACTTGAAACCGGTCCGCCTTATGTTACTCGGTAGTGGTCTGAGAAAGCGATCAGCCCGGAAGAATCTGATAGTAAAAGTCGAGTTTCCCCGGCTTTGAGCGTGCCACAAGCATCAGCAGTTTTTCCCGGTCGAATATACGAAACCAATCTTCCCATTCGACGATTTCAAGACCGCCCGCGTCCAGCGGGCGTTCGACATCGGCGACAAATTCTGGTTCGAAAACAATTCGCAAGACTGGCGCTGCATCGGGAGCTGTGGACGTGCTGACAAATGCCGGATTCCCGTTGCGAGCGGCCACCCAGTCCCGGATGGCTTCATGTGTGTCGAGGGTGATCATTTCGCTCATAGAAAGCTTTCCTCCGGTTGCTATGATGCAGTCCAATCCATGCCGTCAGATAGGCGGCTGCAGTGTTCTGGAAAGACGAGGCGCCGTTCACTTTCTCCGTGAATCGGCAATCGGGGTAAAATCTTTCAGTTCATCCTGTTGACGACGGCTTTGCGTTCATTCATGTCGTAAACCGACTATTCGCTGTTAAAGCCCGGAAATCCCCAAAATGACTGAACGTCTCTCCCTCGCACGCGACCGCATCAATGTTCTTCTACTGGAAGGCATCAGCCAAACAGCGGTCGATTACTTCAAGGCCTCCGGTTACACCAATGTCACGCATCTGCCGAAGGCACTGGACAAGGCCGACCTGATCGAAGCGATTTCGTCAGCACATATTGTCGGTATTCGCTCCCGGACGCAGCTGACTGAAGAAATTTTTGCTGCGGCCAACCGCTTGATTGCGGTCGGTTGCTTTTCGGTCGGGACCAACCAGGTCGATCTGAAAGCCGCACGCAAGCGTGGCATTCCGGTCTTCAATGCACCATTTTCGAACACCCGTTCGGTGGCGGAACTGGTGATCGGCGAAATCATCATGCTGATGCGCCGTATTTTCCCGCGTTCAGTGTCGGCCCATGCAGGCGGTTGGGACAAGACGGCAACCGGCAGCCGCGAAGTGCGGGGCAAGACGCTCGGTATTGTCGGCTACGGCAATATCGGTTCGCAGGTCGGCAATCTGGCCGAGAGCCTCGGCATGACGGTCCGCTATTTCGACACTTCCGACAAGCTGCAATATGGCAATGTCAAACCGGCTGCGAGCCTTGATGAGCTACTAAAGACTTCAGACGTTGTTAGCCTGCACGTGCCGTCGAACAAGTCGACTTCCAAACTCATTACCGAAGCAAAACTGCGCAAGATGAAGAAAGGCGCTTTCCTCATCAATAATGCGCGCGGCACGGTTGTCGATCTGGAGGCTCTGGCGAAGGTCCTGCAGGAGGGGCATCTCGCAGGTGCCGCCATCGATGTTTTCCCGGTTGAACCGGCTTCCAACAATGACAAGTTTGTTTCGCCGATTCAGGGACTGGAAAATGTCATCCTGACGCCGCACATCGGCGGGTCGACGGAAGAAGCTCAGGAACGGATTGGCACGGAAGTCACCCGAAAGCTGGTCGAATATTCCGATGTTGGCTCGACCTTGGGCGCCGTCAACTTCCCGCAGGTGCAGTTGCCGCCGCGCCCGACGGGTACGCGTTTCATGCACGTGCATGAAAACCGCCCGGGCATTCTCAACAGCCTCGTGAATGTTTTCTCGACACATAACATCAATATCGCCAGCCAGTTTCTGCAGACCGATGGCGAGGTGGGTTATCTTGTTATGGAAGCTGACGGCGTCGGTGATGCCAGCGAAACAGTCTTGCAGGCCATTCGCGAAATTCCCGGCACCATCCGTGCCCGTTTGCTCTATTGATCGACTTCACAGCGCCAATTATCGTTGGCGCTGTGATTTCTCATAACGCTTGATGAGACGGTCGCGGCGCAATCGCGAAAGGCGCTGTATCCAGAAAATACCGTCAAGCTGGTCTATTTCGTGCTGGTGGCAAACGGCGAGCAAGCCATCCGAGTCCTCGGTTTGCTCGTTCCCATTAAGGTCCTGATAGCGGATTTTGATACGGGCGTGGCGCTCGACCTCATCGACAACGCCCGGCATCGAAACGCTGCCTTCCTGATGGAGCATTTTCTCGTCTGAAGCCCAGAGGATTTCAGGGTTCACGTAGAATTTGGGGCTCGATTCAGGCAGTTTCAGAACCACTAGGCGCTTTGCTATACCGATATGCGGCGCGGTGATCCCGATGCCGGGCGCGGCCCGCATCGTGTCGAGGAGGTCGGTTCCCAGTTCCTTCAATGTGCTGTCGAACAGGGTCACAGGTTCAGCTACGGTACGCAGTCGTTTATCCGGATAGCTTACAATCGGGCGAATGGTCATTTGGCCTCACAATGTGCACGCCGTCCAGCTAAAACCGCGCGCAATCTTTTGGCCGATTTTCACCGTGACTTGCAAACACTATCGCAGATGACTGTCACAAACCTCGCGCTATGACGAGACGTTGCACGTCGCTGGTGCCTTCGTAAATCTGGCAGACGCGAACATCGCGGTAAATGCGCTCGATGGGATAGTCCGCCAGATATCCATAGCCGCCATGAATCTGGATTGCCGCTGAGCAGACCTGCTCAGCCATTTCGGAAGCGACGAGTTTGGCCATTGAGGCTTCTGTCAGGCAAGGCTTGCCTGCCTCACGCAATGCGGCTGCGTGGAGCACCATCTGTCGGGCCGATTCGATTTTTGTTGCCATATCCGCGAGCCGGAACGCGATTGCTTGATGCTCGATGATTGGCTTTCCGAACGTAACGCGTTCCTTGGCGTAGGCACATGCCGCTTCAAACGCCGCGCGCGCCATGCCGACCGATTGAGCGGCAATGCCGATGCGCCCCCCTTCCAGATTGGCAAGTGCTATCTTGTAGCCCTGCCCCTCTTCACCCAGCCTGTTTTCCGCTGGAATGCGCATATTGGTGAAAGCAAGCGCACATGTATCGGACGAATGCTGGCCGAGCTTGTGTTCGACTGAGACAACCTCGTAACCCGGCGTATCGGTAGGCACGATGAATGCCGAAATACCTTTCTTTCCCGCCGAAGGATCGGTAACGGCAAACACGATCACCACGTTCCCATTCTTGCCTGACGTGATGAACTGTTTGGAGCCATCGATCACATAATGATCACCATCGCGGCGCGCACGCGTTTTCAGCGCGGAGGCATCGGAACCAGCTTGGGGTTCTGTCAATGCGAACCCGCCAATCCATTCGCCAGACGCCATTTTTGGCAGAAACCGCTGTTTCTGCTCTTCGGTGCCGAAACGGAGGATGGGAACGCAGCCGACCGATGAATGGACCGAAACGATGGTCGAACATGCCCCATCGCCGGCGGCAATCTCTTCCAGCGCCAGCGCATATGCAACCGTCCCGAGATCGGAGCCGCCCCATTCTTCAGGCACCAGCATTCCGAGAAAGCCAAGCTCTCCCATTTCGGTGAGTTCTGCGCGCGGAAAGGCGTGCTCCCTGTCGCGGATGGCAGCACCCGGGGCAAGCCTTTCCTGTGCGAACTGCCGGGCAGCTTCGCGAATCTGCTCCTGCGTGTCATTCAAGAGCATCAGACAATCCTCTCAATGCCTACGGCGGTTGCCTCGCCACCGCCAAGGCAAATGCCAGCCACGCCGCGCTTCAATCCATGGGTTTCGAGGGCCGACAGCAATGTGACAAGAATGCGGGCACCCGATGCGCCGATTGGGTGGCCCAGCGCGCAAGCGCCGCCATGAATATTAACCTTGTCGTGCGGCAGATCGAGATCGCGCATGGCGGCCATGGCAACAACCGCAAAAGCTTCATTGATCTCAAAGAGATCGACGTCACTGAGATTCCAGCCGATTTTCTCGGAAAGCTTGCTTATCGCCCCAATGGGAGCAGTGGGATAAAGGTTCGGCTTGTCGGCATGGGTTGCATGGCCGACCAGAACCGCCCGCGGCGTAAGCCCGCGTTTCTCTGCTTCGGATGCACGCATGAGGACAAGGGCCGCCGCACCATCGGAGATAGAGGAGGAGTTGGCCGCCGTCACAGTGCCGCCGTCGCGAAATGCCGGACGAAGGGTAGGAATCTTGTCCAGTTTCGCCTTGCCGGGCTGTTCGTCGATCGAAACTTCAACTTCGTTGCGCCCGGCCTTTACGGTAACGGGCGTGATTTCGGCGGCGAAAAGACCATCTTTGATAGCATTCTGCGCACGCGTCAGGGAGGCAATGGCGAATTCATCCTGAGCTTCACGGGTGAACTGATAGACTTCGGCGCAATCTTCGGCAAATGTGCCCATCAGCCGGCCTTTGTCATAAGCATCTTCAAGTCCGTCGAGGAACATATGGTCGATAATCTGGCCATGCCCCATGCGATATCCACCACGCGCCTTTGGCAGTAAATAGGGGGCATTGGTCATGCTTTCCATGCCGCCCGAAACGATCACATTGGCGGAGCCCGCCAGCAGAAGATCATGGGCGAGCATGGTTGCTTTCATTCCCGAGCCGCACATCTTGTTGACGGTCGTCGCGCCGGTGCAAACGGGTATTCCGGCCTTGATCGAAGCCTGACGCGCAGGAGCCTGTCCCTGACCGGCAGGCAGGACGCAGCCCATATAGACGTCTTCGACCGCTTCGGGCGCAAGTCCCGCGCCTGCAAGTGCGCCACGAATGGCCGCTGCTCCAAGGTCCGTGGCCTGGATGCTGGCAAAATCGCCCTGAAAGCCGCCCATGGGAGTACGGGAAGCACCGACAATGACAATAGGATCGCTGTTGGACATGATCGTTCCTCGCTGGTTCTTCTGTAAGCAATTCCTGGCCGAAAACCGGTTTTCATTTTTCCTGGAATTGCTTTATTTCGCTGCCATGCGCAATGCGCCGTCCAAACGGATGACTTCACCGTTGAGCATCTGGTTTTCCACGATATGGCCGGCAAGAGCCGCATATTCTTCAGGGCGTCCGAGGCGAGGCGGGAACGGCACGGAGGCACCAAGCGCATCCTGCACTTCCTGCGGCATGCCTGCCATCATCGGGGTGGCAAAAATTCCCGGTGCGATGGTCACGACGCGGATGCCGTGACGCGCAAGTTCGCGGGCGATCGGCAAGGTCATGGCGGCAACGCCACCCTTGGAAGCGGAATAGGCTGCCTGGCCGATCTGGCCGTCAAAGGCTGCAACCGATGCGGTATTGATGATGACGCCGCGCTCCCCGCCTTCGCCGGGTTCGTTTTTTGCCATGGCTTCGGCGGCAAGGCGCAGCATATTGAACGTACCGATCAGATTGATCGAAATTGCGCGCGCGAAGCTATCCAGTTTATGGGCGCCCTCGCGGCCGAGAACCTTTTCGCCCGGCGCCACACCTGCACAATTGACGAGTACATCGACGCGCCCGAACGCTTCCAGTGCGGCTGCTATAGCTGCTTTGCTATCATCGTCGCTTGTGACATCCGTACGGTGGAACTTTGCTGCCGCGCCGAGCGCCTTGGCCTGGGATTCGCCTGCTTCCGCATTCACATCGAGAAGCACGACCTTGCTACCGGCGTCGACGGCCATTTTCGCAACCGCAGCACCGAGGCCGGAGCCTGCGCCGGTAATAAGGAATACCCGATCCCTAATCTGCATATTCTTGTCCTCAGGCCTTGGATTGTTGTTGTTTGTCGATTTCCGCCTTACGCAGGAGGAAACGCTGGATTTTTCCGCTGGGTGTCTTGGGGAGTTCGCTTAGAAAGTCGATTTCACGCGGATAGGCATGGCGGAGAGCCTTGTCTTCACATGCAGTGCCAATTCGTCTTTCAGTTCCTGCGTACCTTCGAAACCGGGCGCAAGAATAACGAAAGCCTTCACAATTTCCGTTCTTTGCGGGTTCGGTACGCCCACGACCGCCGCTTCATTGACGGCTGCATGTTCCAGAAGGGCGCTTTCCACGTCGAATGGTCCGATGCGGTAACCGGATGATGTTATAACGTCGTCAGCACGGCCGATGAAACTGATCGAACCATCCGGCTCGAATTCCACGGTGTCGCCAGTGCGATAGTAGCCGCCCGCAATGGCTGGCGTTTCTTGGCGGTAATAGCCGGAAAACCAGAGAAGCGGCGATTTTGCTATATCAATGGCGAGAATGCCGGGCTGGTTAGGGCCGAGTTCGTTGTCTTGGTCATCCAGAACGGCCACGCGATAACCAGGCATGGCGTAACCGGCCGACCCATGCCGGACCGAGTGTTCGAGCCCGTGATGATTATTGACCACCATGCCGAGTTCTGTCTGACCATAATGATCATAGATCGGTGCACCGAGATGGGAGTCAAACCAGCGAATGACTTCCGGGTTGAGCGGTTCTCCTGCGCTCGACACCGCACGCAAGCGGCCCTTGACGCGCTTGGCTGCTTCCGGTCCTTCCGCCATCAGCAGCCGGAAGGCGGTGGGTGAACCGGCAAGGCTCGTAACACCGAGACGCTCAATGATGTCGTAAGTGCTTTCAGCGGTGAAACCGCCTTCATACAGCGTGGTTGCCATGCCAAGCTGCAACGGTCCCGTCACCGCATAATAAAGACCATATGCCCAGCCGGGATCGGCAATATTCCAGAAAACATCGTCGGATCGCAGACCAATAGCGTCGCGCATATAGGCGCCGAATGCTATCAGCGCATAAAGCGGGACCGGTACGCCTTTCGGAAGGCCAGCCGTACCAGAGGTCGACATCATCATGAACAGATCGCTGCCCGTGCGAATAACCGGAGGGCAGTCAACCGAAGCGGACGCAGTCGCTTGGCGAAAATCAATGTCCCCGGCGGGCAGGCTTTCACCGGATGCGAGAACGGTAGCGACCTTGGGGCAATTTTCGACTTCAGCAAGCTTGGCGCGATTGGCCGTATTCGTGACGACCAGTTTTGCGCCGCTGGTTTTCAGCCGGTGTTCGATCGCTTTCGGGCCAAAGGCAGTGAAAAGCGGCTGATAGATAGCGCCAACACGCCACGCGCCCAGAATGGTTGCAATGAGTTCCGGCGTGCGCGGCAACAGACCTGCAACGACATCGCCAGCGCCGACACCCGCATCTTTCAGTACATTGCCCGCGCGAGCGGCCATATCGCGCAGATACTCGAAGGTGAATTCAGAAAGTTCGCCATTCGCCGCAATGGCGCGCAAAGCAACGCGATCATCGCCGATATGCCGGTCACAGCATTCAACACAGGCATTGATGCCGGTTTCAGGATTGCCGTGAAGCCTTGCGATAGCATCTTCAATGCGAAATTGCGCGACGGCATCTTCATAACGCGCCAGCCGCGCTGAAACGAACGTTTCAGTCATCCAGTACAACCTCCCTGACCGCCACCTCCTCGTGGCCAACCATTCTTGAAGGTTAACCCGCCATGCATTGCAAACAATGACATTAGATGCATTAATGTGTGATCGATTTTACAATATTGGGTAATCATGGAGCGCCATAATATAGCGCCGGGCTTTGTGGATGACGCGCTTGAGAGCGTCCGCCTCCGGGGGATAGATGTAGTTCCCCTGATGGCACAAATCGGCTTGTCGGAAAGAGTGACGGAACCGGTCACCAATGTCGAATACGGTCGTTTGTGGTGGTTGATTGCCGAAACGATTGATGACGAATTCTTTGGGCTGGCTGCAAGGCCGATGCGTCCCGGCAGCTTCAATCTGCTTTGTCACGCAGTTTTACATGCAGGTACGCTGGAACGTGCTTTGCGGCGCGCCTTGCAGTTTCTAAATGTCGTGCTGGATGATCCGCGGGGCGAATTGCGAATCCGCGACGGCATGGCTCATGTCATTCTGACCGACGCCGGACCGCCCAGACCGGCCTTTGCCTATCGTGCCTATTGGCTGATCCTGATGGGAGTGGCCTGCTGGCTGATCGGGCGGCGTATTCCCTTGCGGACGCTCGACTTTGCCTGTCCGGCGCCTGTCCACCGTCAGGATTATCATAAATTTTTCGGAGCGCCGGTTCTCTTTGACCAGCCGGTCACGCGACTGGTTTTTTCTTCATCCTATCTGTCGCTGCCGATCATTCGGAGTGATGTGGCGCTTGAAAGTTTTCTGCGCGAAGCTCCAGCCAATATTTTGATCCGTTATCGCCACGATAACGATCTGTCCGCCAGAGTGCGCGCGCAGCTGAATGCCTTGCCAATCGCAGAATGGCCGTCCTTCGCAGAACTCGCAGCGGGGCTTGGCATGTCCGTGCCGACCTTGCGGCGCAGGCTGCGGGGGGAAGGGCAGAGTTTCAGCACGATCAAGGATGAGTTGCGCTTCGTGGCTGCCGAAAGGCTTCTGCAGGAAAATCGTTTAAGTGTAGCGGAAGTTGCCGCCGAACTCGGATACAGTGAACCGAGCGCCTTTTATCGCGCATTTCATAAATGGATGGGGCAAAGCCCCGGGCGGTTTCGGACCATACAGCAGGAAGAATGAAAAATGCCGGGCGCGAGGCCCGGCATCTCTGCGCTTGGGAGGCTTGTGTCAGTCTTCCTTGATCATGCTGTCCTTGCTGGTATCGCGCATGCGCAGGTACACAATCAGGGAAATGCCGATCATGACGGTGACATACCAATAAAAGCCGCGTTCCCAACCGCCATTCTTGAAGCTCAGCGCAACGTATTCGGCAGTGCCACCAAAGAGGGTATTGGCAAGCGCATAGGGCAGCGCCACGCCGAGTGCACGAATGTGTGCCGGGAAAAGTTCCGCCTTCACCACAGCGTTGATGGAGGTGTAACCGGTGACGATGATCAGTGCGCCCATGACCAGCAAACCGGCTGTGATCGGGTCCTGGGTCTGTTCGAGCGTCGTGAAGATCGGGTAGGTGAAAAGAACACCTGCTGCACCGAAAGCAATCATCAGCGGCTTGCGGCCGATCTTGTCCGACAAAGCGCCAGCAATGGGCTGCAGACACATGAAGACGAACAATGTGACGGCGTTGATCTGGCTTGCCACTTCACGGCTGAAACCGGAGGTGTTCACCAGAAACTTCTGCATGTAGATCGAGTAGGCGTAGAAGGCCAGCGTGCCGCCAGCGGTCAGAAGCATGACGAGAGCGGTTTCCTTGGGATGGTGCTTGATAAGCGTCCAGAAACCGGATTTTGGTGCATCCTTGGCTTTTGCATTCTTGAAGCTCTCGGTTTCCGCAAGGCCGCGACGGAGCCAGAACACGACAACCGCGAGCAGTGCACCGATGAAGAACGGAATGCGCCAGCCCCAGGATTCCAGCGCCGCGGTTTCCATGGTCGACTGAAGCACGATCAGAAGCAGGATTGCGAGAAGCTGCCCCGATATGAGCGTGACATACTGGAAAGAAGAGAAGAAGCCGCGACGATCCTTGCCCGCCATTTCCGAGAGATAAGTGGCGCTTGCGCCGTATTCACCGCCGACCGACAGGCCCTGCATCAAACGCGCGAGTACGAGGAGGGCAGGGGCTGCAAGGCCAATGGTCTGGTAGTCCGGCGTGAGTGCGATGATCAGCGAGCCTGCGCACATCAGCGTCACGGACAACGCCAAACCTGCCTTGCGGCCCTTGCGGTCTGCATAAATGCCCATGATCCAGGCACCGATAGGGCGCATGACGAAGCCGACCGCAAAGACTGCAGCCGCGCTCATGAGTTGGGCGGTCTGGTTATCGGACGGAAAGAAGTGCGGTGCAAAATAGAGCGCAAATGCTGCGTAGACATACCAGTCGAACCATTCGACCAGATTGCCGGTCGAGCCGCCGATAATGGATTTCAGGCGGCTGTTGGTGCTTCGCACTTCACTCCGTTCGTTTGTAATTGAGACCATGGTTGCTCCTTCGAATCTCTCGATTTTTGATTTCGCCCCTTGTTTGGGAACCGGCTCGACAAAACGACTTCGGGGCGTTTTTCCATCGCCTTAGCCCGTCTCTGCACTTCCCGTTTGAGATCGTGAGAAAAGGACTGCGCGGCGCTGGTGAATAGTCTCAGTCCGCGCTCCGCTTTAGCTGCGAGCACGCAATATCCGGGATCCGGCCGACAGGAGCGGTCTCGGAAATCGATTGCGGTGCTGGCGCTGTGTTGAAGTGGTTCACGGCTAAACTCCTCCCTTCGAAACTCCCTATTTCGAAGTGGCGCTAACATGCTGCAGGGACGGAAACATCGCCAGACAAACGGGCTAAAAATTTTAAACCATTGAAAATAAATGGATTTTATCAGTTTCGGTTATGTTTCCTCAAAAAGTGTGTGCAAGATTCTGCGTGACTCTTTAGTGATGTTTGCATAAATCGGCACAAATGAAGGTGCTGACGAAGATCACAAAGCTCATCCTGGTTGCCCTCGCTTTCTTGCTGTCGCTTGGCGTATGGTTTTCCGCCGGGATATGGGCTGAACGCGAGGCGCTTGACCGTCTTCGCCAGGACGCGACGCTTATAGCGCGTCAACAGACGCGTCTGATCGATAGCGAACTGGCGAAGTTCCGGTTGCTGCCTGTCGTTTTGAAGGAATATAGCGATCTGCGCGATGTGCTTGCCGGTGGCTCGCGGGATGCCACCGCGCGTCTCAACCAGAAACTGGAACTGGTGGCACGCCAGATCGGGTCACCAATCATCTACGTCATAGCGCGGGATGGTACTGTTATCGCGTCCTCGAACGCCGATACACCGGAGAGTTTCGTAGGACGCAATTATGATTTCCGCCCTTATTTCAAGGGCGCGATGGCGGCGGGGTCTGCCGAATATTATGCCATAGGCGACCTGAGCGGGCGCTTTGGTCTGTTCCTGGCGCGGCGCATTGGCGATCAGGCTGATCCGGTCGGTGTGGTCGTGATAAAATTCGAGTTTCACAGGCTGGTTCAGACATGGTCCAACGATCCAGGACAAACCTTCGTTGTCGATCCCCGCGGCATCATACTCGCCTCAACGGATAAATTCGAAGACCTTCGTTCATTTCAGCCGATATCAACCACAGAACGCACCCGGATCATTGCAAGCGGTCAGTTCAATGCGGCAGATATGAAACCAAGCAATTATCGCTTTGCACCGGAAGGAATGATGATCGAGCCTTCCGGCGGATATTCAATCGCTGTCGATGAGCCGATTGCTGGAACAGCGCTGAGACTGGTCCATATAGAACCAACGGGACCGGCGTTACGCGCCGCAAACGATCTGGCGCGTCTGGTGACGGTGGTCGCCATGCTCGCTTTCGTCATAATCGCCGGTGCTATTTATTGGCGTTTAAGCCGTGCTGCGCGTGCTGCGGCTTATCGTAACGAGCTTGAAAGTGCGGTTGCGGAGCGCACGGCGGCATTGAGTGCCGAAATGGCGGAGCGCGAACTGGCCGACAAGCGCTTTCGCGATGCCCGGGAAGAGCTGGCCCAGGCGAACCGGCTCGCCTCACTTGGATCGATCACCGCAGGGCTGGTGCATGAAATCAATCAGCCGGTGGCGACCATTCGGACACTTGCGGAAAATGCGCAGCATCATCTGGCGAACGGGAAGCTCGACAAGGTTGCCAGCAACCTTAATACGTCGGTGGAGCTCACAGCTCGTATAGGCTCCATCACGCAGGAGATGCGTCGCTTTGCCCGGCGCCGGAGCGGTATTGTTTATCCACTTCCGGTGAATGAGCTGGTGGATGGCACAATGCTGCTGATGGGCGACCGGTTCCGCAACGCCAAGGTCAGGCTGGATATACCGGAGCGGTCCGACATGGCGATACTTGCCTGCCGCATTCGATCCGAGCAGGTGCTGGTGAACCTGTTGCAGAATGCATTGGATGCGGTGGCGACCAGCCAAAATCCTTACGTTGCGTTCAGCATCCGGGAGGACGGCGATCAAATTTCCCTTGTCGTGGACGACAATGGCAAGGGGATTGAACCCGAGCTGGCCAATGAGATTTTCAGCCCCTTTGTAACGGGAAAAGCGGATGGGCTGGGGCTGGGACTGGGCATTGCAAGAGACCTCATGACTGAAATGGAAGGAACATTGCATGTCGTTCCATCGCAGCTTGGCGGGGCGGCGTTTGCCGCTACTTTGAGGCGGGCAAAGAAGGAGGGACACTGTGACGGAAAGTGAGCCCTTGCGGGTGATGCTGGTCGACGATGATGCGGCATTTCGTACGGCCCTGGCCGATTCTTTTGAGATCGCAGGTCTCGATATTGAGGCGCATGGTGACGGGCAGTCGGCTTTGAGCAGCCTGACGCCCGATTATCCGGGGATCGTCGTGACCGATATTCGTATGCCGCGCGTCGATGGACATGCGGTGATGGAAGCATTACTGGCACGCGACCCGGAATTGCCGGTCATTTTGATGACCGGGCATGGAGACATTGGAATGGCTGTGGCATCTCTCAAAAAGGGTGCGTTCGATTTCATTGCCAAGCCATTTGCCGCCGATCATCTTATATCGAGCGTGCGCCGCGCACTGGAAATGCGCCGTCTGGTATTGGAGAACCGTCGCCTTCGCCGCGCGGCAGCAGATGCAGAGCAGGATTATCCCTTGCTTGGCGAAACACCGGTAATGATGCGGTTGCGCGATACGATCCGCCAGCTTGCCAGCGTCGATGTGGACGTGTTGATCGAAGGCGAAACCGGCACAGGCAAGGAACTGGTGGCCCGTCTTTTGCACCGCTGGAGCGCGCGCCATGCACGCGGTTTCGTTGCCGTCGATTGCGCCGCTTTGCCCGATACAATAGCGGACGAGGTGCTGTTCGGCAGCCGCATCCAGCGTGGAAGAATAGCCGATGCAGACCGGGGTACTTTGTTTCTCGATGAGATAGACAGCATGTCGCCGGCTGTTCAGGGCAAGTTACTCCGGGTTGTCGAGGAGCGCGAGCTTCCCTCGCTTTCCGGCGAGCCGCGGGCAGTGAATCTAAGGATCATCGCAGCTGCCAAAGGAAATCTGGAAGAAGCTGTGGCCTCCGGTCGTTTCCGTTCCGATCTGTTCTATCGCCTTGAAACGGTGAGACTCCGTGTCCCGCCGTTGCGCGAGCGGCGGAAGGATATCGGTTTGCTTTTCTCCTATTTTCTTGATGAGGCCGCGGCCCGGTTTGGACGATCGCGGCCAGCCATTGATGCAGCGATGGAAGCAAGGCTGAATTCGGACGAATGGTCAGGAAATGTCCGCGAGTTGCGTAATTACGCCAAACAAGTCGTGCTGGGACTGCGTCACGATCCTATCGCGGAACCCAACCCGCCTTCATTGTCGGAGCAGATGGATCGTTTTGAGGAAAGCGTCATTCGCGCGACGCTTGACCGTTTCAGCGGCGACGTCGGCGCTGCAGCGGAGCTGCTGCGATTGCCGCGCCGAAGCCTCTATGCCCGTCTACAAAAGCTCGCGATTGACGCATCGGCTTTCAGGAAACGCGATTGAAATTTGGTGTAGTCTCGTTCAGACAACACGTCGCTGCAGCCGCTTTTCGAATACCAGGCTGCGCAGACCTAATGTGCCGCGGCTGAACGCTGGCGGCTGATCCATGCAGCGCCGATATTTCCGTGCAAGAAGCCGTTCGAGAGCGGCACGTCGGGATAGATTTTTCGCAAGCGCGCTGTTCCCTCATCAGGGCTGATTGTTTGTTTCAGTACTTCGTCATGGATGCGGGCCACTTCCACCATATCGCAATCCTGGGGTGACAATCGGAAACGCTTTATTCCCGCATCTTGAAGGTCGGGCAGGTCCTCAATCAGCGACTGACAGGTGTGAGAGAGCGTTTGCACACCGTTGAGAGCCAGGAAAGGTTGGCTGTCCAGCGTCTTGACAGGCAGCCCGTCCGGTTCTTCACCGCATACGAACTGGCAATTGTCCTTTATGTGGCCCTTGGACCGCGCATGCGCGCAACGGGCTGAAATGGCGAGCGGCACGCGTCCGAACGTGAATATCTCGAAAGCAATATCCGGTGCAGCTTTGACAATCTCCCGGATGGAGCTGATGGGCAACTCCGGCGGAAGACAAATCGATTGCGCGCCGCGGGCGGCAAGAACCTTGGCGGTTGCCGCATTATAAACATTGACCAGTGGACCGACCATATGCGGCACGCCTGATAAAAGTCCCAATGCGGACAGGTCGTTCGCCTCAACAGGCAATGTCGCTTGCCCGATCGTTTGACGGACCTGTTTTGCTTCGCGCTCAAGCATGACCAGTGCCAGCGAACCGAGGCTCACTATCTTTCCCGCACGCTGCAGCCTCTCTGTCACCGCGTCCATATAGGGCGCCAGGAAATGGAGCCGCTTGGAACAGACGATTTCGCCGACTGTGACGTTCGTTACTGGTGCTTCGTCGGCGATACGGAAGTAAAAGTCGCGCCATTTCGGGCCATCCCACAGAAAGAGAACGGGACCGAGGCTGAGGCTCGCTGCTGACATGTCTATCTCCAGCGTTTGTCGTATGCGCCTGAAGTCGTCTGCTGGCCTTCGCTCAGCAGTCGAAGACGCGAGAGCAAGGCTGCGCGGCTTTCGGGAGACGCAGCAAGCGTCTGGCGCAGGGTGGATACGACCTCGCCGACATAAGCCTTGCCGCGTTGACGTCCTTCAATCTTGAGCGCTGAGACCCCTGCCGCCCGCAACTCGTCTATATGGTTCATGACGTCGAGCGAAACGGGGTCTTCGAAAGCATAGCCTTGCTCATCTGCAATGTTGAACCGGCCCTTGCAAAGCGTTGGGTAGCCGGTAGGTTCGCCTACCGGGAAACGATTGATCGTATATTCGCCGAGTTCTGAAACCAGTTCCTGCCCGTCCTGCCGATAGCGAACATGGCTGGCCGGTGAACAGACGCCGTTCATGTTGGGCGACCTGCCTGTGGCGTAAGAAGACAGTGAGCAGCGTCCTTCCGCCATGACGCATAATCCCCCAAACACGAAAACTTCCATCTCGCAAGCGATCTTGCGGCCCAGTTTCGCGATGTCGGGGATTGTCAAAACGCGGGGCAGCACGACACGCTTTGCCTTGAACGCGTCGATGAGAAACTGAATTGCGTCTGCATTGGAAGCGGAAGCCTGCACGGATACATGAAGCCGCTGCGTCGGATGTTTCTCGGCCGTGTAGGCCATCAGTCCAAAATCAGCGAGGATCACCGCGTCGGCGCCGAGAGCCGATGCGTCGTCAACTGCCCGGTACCAGATATGTTCGTCGCCCGCGCGCATGAACGTGTTGATGGCAACAAAGACCTGCGTCTTGCGGGAATGGGCAAACTGGATTGCGTCTCTTAGTTCCTCACGGCTGAAGTTAAGACCGGGGAAATTACGCGCATTCGTTTCATCGCGAAAACCACAATATACGGCATCTGCGCCAGCCCCTACCGCTTCGCGTAAGGCCGATGGCGTGCCCGCGGGGCAGATCAGTTCCATTGCGCAGGTTCCTTACCCAAGGCTTTGCTTCGCACATAATTTGCGATCCCGCGCACCATTGGCGCAAATGGCCCGGCGCTTGTGCCGAGATCGGACGGAAGATCTATATTGCAATCATCCAGCGCATTACGAAGCGCGAGCATGGCTTCCATGTCGCCCGTCACGGTAATATCCCGCGAAAAGAACAGTGCGTCCCCATCAAGTTTGCCCTCCAGGAGCGCAAGCAACATGACCAGCGGTCCCTCGATGCCTGCATCGGCCAATGTTGCCTCATTTTCGCGCACGATCGTGATGCGCGGCTTGTCCGGCTCGATTACAAAAGCAAATGGAATGTCGGACGGGTGAAAACGGAAACGCTTCGTCGCATAATCCCCGAGGCGTTCGAACAGACCAGGATGAGCTCGCATCACCTGAAAGAATATGCGCGAGACAAACGGGGCGATCAGAAACGGCGGAACAAAGCGGGCTGGAACAGCCACAGCCGGGGGTATCTTCATCATCATCCAGCTCCGGTGAGCCTTACAAGGTGGAGCCGGAATTAGGCGATTCATTCCAAGGACAGTTTGATTCAGATCAAAGACGACGAAAGAATTCGCTATTCAAGAATGGGCCATGAAAACGTCCCGATCTTTTCCGCCGTATTACGACTGTCTGCAAAGTTTCTTGTCGGAGCTTGAACGACGCAATGATCTCGTCAGGATCAAGCGTCCGGTATCGCTCGTCCAGGAGATAACGGAAATCCATAAGCGAGTGCTTGAGAATGATGGTCCGGCTTTACTTTTCGAACAGACCGTCGATGCGGATGGGCGCCAGCACTCAATACCTTTAGTCACCAACCTTTTTGGCTCCAGGCGGCGGATTGCTCTGGGACTTGGCCGTTCTGCCGACGAAATTCCCGCCCTTGCCGAGATGCTTGCGGAACTGCGAGCGCCAAAGGCGCCGCGTTCGGCAGGTGAAATATGGAGCAAGCTGCCTTTGGCAAAGGCTGCATTGAACATGCGCCCTCGTCACGTTCGAAATGCGCCGGCGCAGGAAAAGGTACTGGAAGACGAAGCCGTCAATCTCGATCTGCTGCCGATCCAGTGGTGTTGGGCGGGAGAGCCTGCGCCGCTTGTAACTTGGCCACTGGTCATCACACAGGCACCGGACGATCCCTCCGATGTCAATGTTGGAATTTATCGCATGCAGAAGCTTGGACATGACAAGCTCATCATGCGCTGGCTTGCTCATCGAGGCGGCGCACGCCATCACCGCATGTGGCAGCGTCGCGGCGAGGATATGCCCGTTGCAGTGGCCATCGGGGTCGATCCGGCGACAATCCTTGCAGCCGTCATGCCCTTGCCTGAAGGGATGAGCGAACTTGCCTTTTCGGGCCTGCTTGTCGGGCGGAGGCCTTCGGTGGTCGATGCGCGCACCGTGCCGCTTTGCGTGCCCGCCAACGCTGAAATCATTCTGGAAGGACGGGTTTCCACAACCGCTACCGCACCTGAGGGTCCATATGGCGATCACACCGGCTACTACAACAGTGTCGAGGAATTTCCGATCATGCAGGTGACGGCGATCACCATGCGGAAGAAACCCGTCTATCTTTCGACTTACACAGGGCGTCCACCAGACGAGCCGTCAAGGCTTGGCGAAGTGATGAACGAACTTTTCGTGCCGATTGTGCGAAAACAGTTTCCGGAAATCATCGATTTGTGGCTGCCCCCGGCAGCATGTTCCTACCGTGCAATGGTGGTTTCGATCGACAAGCGCTATCCCGGTCAGGCACGGCGGGTGATGATGGGGCTTTGGTCCATGCTGCCGCAGTTCAGCTATACAAAGCTCATAATCGCGGTCGATCCTGATATAAACATCCGCAACTGGGATGACGTCATGTGGGCGCTTGCCACTCGTTTCGATGCTAGCCGCGACTTGGTTACGCTTACCGATACACCAGTGGATTACCTCGACTTCGCATCGCCGCGTTCGGGTCTGGGCGGAAAGCTTGGACTTGATGCCACCAACAAGATTGGCGCCGAGACCGAACGGGAATGGGGCACTGTGTTGAAAATGAGCGATGATGTGATTGCGCGTGTGGACGCGATGTGGGGCGAGCTTGGATTGGATAAGGAAAACATGCGGTGAAACGGGTCGTTGTTGGCATCTCCGGCGCATCGGGCGCTCTTATCTCGCTCAAGCTGCTTGAGCAGCTTTCAGTCTTAAACGATGTCGAGACCCATCTGGTTGTATCGGACGCCGCTCAGCAGACTTTGCGCCACGAATTAGGCCCCGATGGTTATGCGCGTCTGCACAGGCTAGCGAACAGAAGCTATTCTGTGGGCGAGATAGGTGCTCTGATCGCGAGTGGATCAGTCGCAACCGCTGGTATGATCATTGCGCCGTGCTCCATGCGAACACTCGCAGCGATCGCGACGGGGCATAGCGACAGTCTGTTGACCCGCGCAGCAGATGTTCATCTGAAGGAACGACGCAAGCTGGTGCTGATTGCACGGGAAACCCCGCTGCATCTGGTCCATCTGCGCAATATGTGCACGGTGACTGAAATGGGTGCGATCGTCATGCCGCCGGTTCCAGCCTTTTACTTCAAACCGCAATCGGTTGACGAGGTAGTCGATCAGATCGCAGCGCGCGCCGTCGATCTGATCGGTATTGGTGAAAAGAAATCGGAGAGCTGGGCGGGTATGCCAGCCGTCCGATAGCAGTTGTGCAGATCTATGCGAAAGGTTCTGTTGGGCTTTTCGCGGGCTGGGTGAACCATTTCGGTCCGGTTGCCGTCATATGGATATGGTCTTCCAGACGGACGCCGAACTGGTTCGGAACCACGATCATCGGCTCGTTGGAGAAGCACATGCCTTCGGCAAGCGGGAGCGAGTTCCCGCGGACGATATAGGGGGCCTCGTGAATTTCCAGTCCAAGGCCATGGCCAGCGCGATGCGGAAGGCCAGGCAAGATATAATCCGGTCCCAATCCGTGCTTTACGAGCGTGGCGCGAGCTGCATCGTCAAGGGTGGAACAAGCAGCGCCGAGCTTCGCCGCGTCGAAAACGGCTTGTTGGGCTTCGCGTTCGATTGCCCAAATGCGCGAGAATTCTGCTGTAGGCTCGTCCAGCATATAGGTGCGCGTGAGATCGGAATGGTAGCCATCGATACGGCAACCCGTGTCCACAAGGATAACATCACCCGGCTGATAAAACTGTTCGCCGTCTGCGCCGTGCGGCAGCGAGGTTGCACTCCCGAAGGAGACAATACAGAATGTCGAGCCGCCCGCCGCGCCTAGTGCGCGGTGCTGTTCATCGATAAAACGCACCACTTCGCTTGCGGCAATGCCGGGTTTGATGAGTGCGTGCGCCCGCCGGTGGACTTCAAGTGTCAGATCCATCGCATACTGAATGATCGCGGTTTCTTTGGCCGACTTGCGGATACGTTGTTCCCGGATCAGCTCGCCGCCGTCGAGCAGCCGGTCCGGCTGGATTTCTTGCCTGAGAGCATTATAGAAAAACAGCGGGATGGCATCATCGACCGCAAGTTTGGTGTCGGCCGGGAGGAGCGATGAGATCAGCGCCGCCGGGCTTTCTTCTTCCTGCCAGACGCTGATTTCCCCGGCCAGATGCGGCAGGCTCTCGACCCGGCTCCGTTCAAAACCCGGAACGATATAGATAATTTCCGAAGGGGTAACGAGGGCACCCAGAAAACGCTCGCTGATGTGCCAGACAAGGCCGGTATAATAACACAAACTTGCTGTCGGTCCGAGCAGAAGCCCGCCGATTCCGCGCTCTCTCAACTTCCCTTGTAACGATACCAGTCGTTCAAGACGTTCTTCCTGTTCGATTTGCGGAGGAGATGACGGCGAAGTCATGATGCATACCTTTGTGTTGTCGTTTCCGCGCGAAGTCTGCGCACGGATGTTTGCCCAGTGGCAGATATATCACGGCTTTCTCCGTCTGATAGCCATCTCTTTGGCCTTGTACAAAAGCGTGTGCAGTTCGAAGGCGGCACCAATGCCTGCTCGAGCCTCCCTTAATCACAATCAGGTGATGGACTGCGACCAGGCTGTGCATTGCACGCAGGAACCGAAAGCACTAACTGGGTCACACTGTGGTAATAAAATTCGGGTAGGAAACCGCAGCTTTGAAATTGGATCGGGGTCTGTGAGGTTTCATGCCTGAGCTATGGCAGTGGGTTTCCGCTTTCGGCTTTTCGGTTGTTGTTATCGTGGCGGCGCTCGTCTACCTCAACATGTCAAACCGTGAAACGCCGGGCGACACGTTCAACCTCTTCACAAAAGTTGGTGCTGTCGGAGTAGCATTCCTCGCTGCATTTGCAAGCCTCGCTGCCGCAGCTATTATCGATTGATCTTGCCGCTCACAGTTTCAGCGAGGACACTGCAGCTTCGCTTTTGTGCACATAATCATGGGCATCTGATTGTTGCTGGAACAGCAAAATAAAAAGCAAGTCCGTTAAAATCAGTTGTGCGTCGCGTGCGGTTATCGATGACGAGCGAACTCGCTCTTCATCCGCAACAGTATACAAGCGAATATTGGCGATTTCATTCAGCGGGTTTCTGTTGAGGCCTGTAACAGCGATTACGGTCGCTCCGCATTTCCTGGCTTCTTCCGCGATGCGGAGGGTTTCAAAACTCTTTCCCGAATAGGAAAGGGCAAACAGCACGTCACCCTCCTGCAAGGTCGAAACATTGGCCATCTGGATGTGGCTGTCGCTATGGTGCGTCACGTTGCGGCCGAGTTTCATCAGCTTATAGGAAAAATCGCGCGCAACGAGTGACGATGCTCCGACACCGGCGAGGTGGATACGTCGCGCACTGATCAGCGTTTGCAATGCCCGGTCGATGTCCTGCTCGCTGTTGGCGGAAATCGTTCGCTGCATCGACTGCAGCTTACTGCCGATTAGCTTTTGCAGAACGGTGATGTAGCCATCGCCCGTTTCGATGGAGCCGTGCACCAGACCCGCTGGAACCTGCCAATCCTTGACCCGGGCTTCACTGACGGCGAGTTTGAGTTCCTGATAACCGTCAAAGCCGAATTTCTGGCTGAACTTGACCACGCTCGATTGGCTGCGTCCGGTCGCCGCCGCGAGTGCCGAGGAGGAGAGTTTCAACACCTGTTCCGGATGATCGACGATAAACTGACCGATCTTTCGATCCGCAACGGTGAGTTCGTTCAGTTTGGCGCTGATCTTTTGTAGAATCGACATGTAATTATTCCCCGTTCCGGTGCCGGAGGGGTCGATAGGTTGCCTTTGGTTTGTAAGATAATTCGCATTGCTTTGGAATATATAATTACATCCTAAAAAATAGAGGAATGAACTACCGATATGTGTTTGGGGAACGCTGCGCCGGGACCGCTTCAGCGTCCCCAGGTGGTCCGGAGCCGACCTCCGCATAGAGGAATAAATTATTCCAACTTCAAGTTGACGAAAAGAATTTCCAATCCTAGCCTATTAACCTTCAGGCGGCGCGTTTGAACGCCGCTCGACAGGTAGGCAAGGCATGAGTGAACAGCCGTTGTTATCTGAACTGGATAAGCTGGTTTCGGAAGAGCGCAATCCGTGCACCATGGATATCGACCTCCTGACCAGTCTTGCTATCGTGCGTCGCATCAACGACGAAGACCATCTGGTGCCCGCCGCCGTCGAAAAAGTTCTGCCTCAGGTCGCGAAGGCCGTCGACAGAATTGTGGATGCATTTCGGAACGGCGGACGCCTGATTTATCTGGGGGCCGGAACCAGTGGGCGTCTTGGCGTTCTCGATGCATCTGAATGTCCGCCGACATTCAGCGTACCGGAAGGCATGGTGGTCGGGTTAATTGCGGGCGGGGCGGATGCGTTGCAGCATGCAATCGAAGGGGCGGAGGATGATCCATCCCTGGGTGAAGCCGATCTGCGCAATATTGGGTTGGCTTCGCACGACATCGTGGTGGGAATCGCAGTCAGTGGGCGCACACCTTATGTCATCGGGGGGCTGGCTTATGCGGCGTCCATTGGTGCCACGACTGTGGCGCTTTCTTGCAACCCAAACTCGACGATTGCGGCTATGGCTGAAATCGCCATATCGCCGATCGTCGGACCTGAAATACTGACAGGTTCGACGCGGCTCAAATCCGGTACGGCGCAGAAGCTGGTGCTCAATATGCTGACGACGGCGAGCATGATCCGGATAGGGAAAACATACGAGAATCTCATGGTGGATGTTAGCGCCACCAACGACAAGCTTGTCGCACGTGCGTCGCGAATTGTGATGCAGGCAACCGGCTGCGAGGCCGGAGAGGCAAAACGCATTCTCGCTCTGACGAACAATGACGTCAAGCTTGCGATCCTCATCACCATCACTGGAATGCCGGTGGATGATGCAAGAAAGGCATTAAAGAATGCTGGGGGATTTCTTAGACAGGCAATAAATGCCAATAAAGCGTGAGCCGAAGCGGGGAAGCGGTCGGACAGCAGTATTGCAGTGATTTGCGAGGAAGAAAATGGGAGCGATTTTCAAGAAAAGTCTTGTTGCGGGCGCCGCCGCATTGGCTTTGAGCAGCGGAAGCTTTGGCGGAGTGGGTGTGTCGACAGCTTTTGCGGCGACGCTTCGCATGGCCTGGTCTCAGGATGCTACCGGCCTTGATCCGCATAAGCAGCCGGCATTTTCATCGATTCGCCTGCTTGAACTCATTTACGAGCCGCTTGTTCGTCTCGGTCCCGATCTTCAGATCGCGCCTGCCATTGCGAAAAGTTGGGAATTTTCCGAGGGCGGCAAGGTCCTGACCTTCAAGCTCGACGCAAATGCAAAATTCCAGAATGGCCAACCGGTAACGCCAGCCGATGTGAAAGCATCCTTCGAGCGTATTCTGGACGAAAAGACTGGCGCGGTGGCGCGTGCCAATTTCGGGTCCATCGCTGCAATTGAAACGCCGGACGAAGAAACGGTTGTCTTCAAACTCTCACAGCCCGATGTTCCGCTATTGGCGGCGATTGCCAGCGTCAACGCGGCGGTTCTTCCTGAAAGCGAGATCAAGGCCGGCAATATAGGTACAAAGGCCGTTGGATCGGGCCCGTTTGTCCTTGAGCGTTGGGAACCGAATTCCAAGGAAGTGCTGAAAGCCAACCCCGATTGGGCCGGCGGTAAAGCGGTGATCGACGGGATCGACATCAGCGTTCTGCCGGACGAGACGGCAATTCTCGCGGCGCTTCGTGCCAAACAAATCGATTTTGCGTTCCTCAACGATCCGCTGGTCGCAACGATGGTGCCGAACGAAAGCTCTCTGGAGTTGGTGCGCACTCCCACCCTTGCTTATCATGTCCTGCAATTGAACCCGTCGCGCAAGCCTATGACGGAACTGGCCGTGCGTCAGGCTATATCCTGCGCCGTTGACCGTCAGGACGTGCTCGACACGGCCTTGCTGGGCGAAGGAAAGGTAACAGGTCCGCTGACAATGCCTGCCTATGCAAGCGACCCGAACACGCTTTTCTGCTACAAGCGCGACGTTGAAAAGGCGAAGAAGCTGATGGCGGATGCCGGCTATGCCGACGGTTTCTCGGCAACGGTCATCGCTGCAAATGGAGAGCCTGCCACCGCTGCGGCCGAGGCGCAGGTGCTTCAGTCGCAACTCGCAGAAATCGGTATCAAGCTCGATATCCGAATGATGGAACTGAACGTCTATGTCGATACATGGCTGAAAGGTGACTTCGACATGGCGGTGGCGCTGAACGGCGGTTCGGTTGATCCCTATACGATGTATGGCCGTTACTGGACCAAGGCGGGCAATCTGCAGAAGGTCGCGCAGTATATCGACAACACGCTCGATGACCTGATGCAGAAAGGAAGAGCTGAAACGGACCTTGAAAAGCGCAAGGTGATTTTTGCCGAGTTTGACAAGCACATAACGGAAGTGTCTCCGTGGATATGGCTCTATACGACCAACACTTATGTTGCGCACCAGAAAAACGTCACCGGTTTCGAGTCTCGCGCAACCGGATCGCTCTTCGGCATAACCAAGCTGCGGATCGGGCAGTGACGTTGCGAAATCCGCCACGTCATCCTTTATGGCGTGGCTTCCAAGTGCCTTGCGGAACGGCAGGCCGTGAGTAACCTGACATGAATTATCTGACGCGTCGGCTGCTGACATTTCCTCTGGTAATGCTGGGGGTGTCGATCCTTGTTTTCGTTGCGATCCGTTTGGTGCCAGGAGATTCCATCACTGCCATGCTTGGAACCGAGGCTGGGTTGCTGACCCCGGAACAGCGGCAGTCGCTGGCGCAATATTTCGGTATCGATCAAAGCTGGATCACGCAGTACTGGCGCTGGCTGGGTGACGTCTTGCAAGGTAATCTTGGGATATCGGTCACATTCGGAAAGCCGGTACTAACAGTCATACTGGAGCGCTTTCCGCTGACGCTGCAACTGGCATTGATGTCGATGATTATCGCATTGCTGGTTGGCCTACCTGCCGGAGTTTATGCGGCAACGCGCAGCGAAAAAATGTCCGATCTGGCGGTGCGCATCTTCGCAATGGTCGGCCAGTCGACCCCGAGCTTCGTTCTCGGCCTCCTCTTCATATATATATTGTCGGCGGGGTTTGGGGTTTTGCCGGCAATGGGCGAATTTACACCTTTCTGGGTCGACCCGTGGCAGAATTTCCTGCAGATGATTTTGCCCGCCATAACGCTCGGCTTTGCATTCGCCGCATCGGTCACACGCATATCGCGTTCGGCCATGTTGGATGTTCTCAGTGATGATTACGTTCGCACAGCGCGCAGCAAGGGGGCTTCGGCTCGTTCTGTCGTTTGGCGCCATGCCTTGCCGAATGCGCTGATTCCGGTCGTGACGCTGAGCGGAGTGGAATTCGGTTATCTTCTGGGAGGCGCTGTACTGGTCGAGCAGATATATGCTCTGCCGGGGCTCGGACGCATGGTGCTCGACGCCATTCTGCAGCGTGATTATGCCTTGGTGCAAGGCAGCATTCTTTTCATTGCCTTCAATTTCATGATCGTCAATCTGCTTGTTGACCTTCTTTACGTCGCGCTCGATCCGCGCATTCGTCTGGGGGAAAACTGATGCAGATATTGCGCTCCGTTTTTGCTCATCCCAGCGGCCGTATCGGCGGGTGTATCGTTCTGGCTTATCTGATTATGGCCTGTCTCGGCTATTTCGGTTTCACGCCGCATGACCCGCTGATGCAGTATCGGATAGACAGGCTGCGCCCACCAAGTGCTGCCCACTGGATGGGAACTGATCTGTTCGGACGTGACGTCATGAGCCGCCTGATGGCAGGCATTGCGCAGTCCTTCGTGGTGGGCTTTTCCGCGGTCGGAGTTGCTGCCTTCGCGGGGACCGTTCTGGGATTGACTGCGGCATGGTTCGGACGCTGGTGGGACGGTGCCGTCATGCGCGTCATGGACGTGCTTCTGGCCTTTCCTGCTATCTTGCTTGCGCTTCTTATCATTGCCGTTGCCGGACCGGGAACCGGAACAAGCATTGCCGCCATTGCCATCGTCTACACCCCGATTTTCACGCGAGTGGTCCGTGGCCCGGCCTTGTCGATCAAAACACGTGAATTTGTCGACGCGGCGCGGACATTCCACAGCAGCAATCGTTACATCCTTTCACGCCACCTGTTGCTTAATCTGGTCGCACCACTAACGGTCCAGATCACCCTGGCGCTTGCCTGGTCGCTATTGACTGAGGCAGGACTGAGCTTCCTCGGTCTCGGCACGCAGCCACCTGCTTCGTCGCTTGGGCTCATGCTGGCCGATGCGCGCAATCTCATGGAAACCGCGCCATGGCTGTTGGCATTTCCGGGACTGGCGATCATGATCGGTATTCTTGGCTTCAACCTTTTGGGCGATGCCCTGCGCGATATTCTCGATCCGAGGATGCGGAGGGTCGCGGCGTGAACAAGCTTCTTTCTGTTTCAGACCTTCGCGTGGGATTCGGTCGCAAACCCGAAGCCAACGAAATCGTGCGCGGTGTGAGTTTCGATCTCGCCGTGGGGGAAACGCTGGCGATTGTCGGAGAGAGCGGTTCCGGCAAATCTGTAACGGCCTTGTCGATCAATCGTCTCGTGGATTTTGGCGGCGGGCGCATTATTGGTGGTGCGATCAAGCTCAATCGCACAAATGGCAGTGCAATCGATCTTGTAACAGCGAACGAAGTAGAACTGACGAAAATCCGCGGTGCGGAAATCGGGATGATCTTTCAGGAACCGATGACATCGCTCAATCCTGTGCTGACGATTGGTACACAGATTGAGGAATCGTTCCGCCTTCATCGCGGTCTTACAGGAAAACAGGCTGCGTCTGCTGCCAAGGACGCGCTTGATCGTGTACGTATCCCAGATGCCGCGCGACGGCTCAAATACTGTCCGAACCAGCTTTCCGGCGGCATGTTGCAGCGTGTGATGATTGCAACGGCACTTGCCTGCAATCCGCGTCTCATGATCGCCGACGAGCCAACCACTGCACTTGACGTCACAGTACAAGCGCAGATCATGGCGCTGCTCGCAGAGTTGAAACGCGAAACCGGCATGGCGATGATCTTCATCACGCATGACATTGGTCTGGTCGCGGGAATGGCCGACAAGATCATGGTGATGCAGCATGGCAAGGCGGTGGAACAGGGACAGCTGAGCGCCGTTCTCGACCACCCTCAGCATCCCTACACACAACATCTCCTGAAGGCCGTACCGCATTTTGAAAGCGGAAAAGCAGTGCGAACCGATACCGTGCGCACCGCTGTAGCTGGCACGAATCCGATCCTGTCGGTCGAAGGATTGACGGTCCGGTTTCCCGTCAAAGGCGGCGTTTTCGGCCGCAAGGTCGGGGCCGTCCATGCCGTGGAAAGCATCGATTTCGATCTCGCTCCGGGCGAAACGCTGGCGATCGTCGGGGAGAGCGGATCGGGAAAATCGACAACGGCGCGAGCCATTCTCGGGCTTGTCAGCGCTGCACGCGGGAAGTTAGAAATCGGTATAACAGGCACCAGCGATGCCCGGAACACACCTTTGGTGCAGATGGTCTTCCAAAACCCGTATGCATCTCTCAATCTGCGTCTGCGCATAGACAGTATTCTTGCCGAGCCGGTTATTGCGGCTGGCGGGCGCGCTGGGCCGGAAACGCGGCAGAAGATGCTACAATTGCTTGACCGTGTTGGTCTGCCCGCCAACAGCCTGGAACGCTACCCGCATGAGTTCTCGGGCGGGCAACGCCAGCGGCTCTGTATCGCTCGGGCTTTGATACTCAATCCTTCAGTGGTGGTGCTGGACGAGGCCGTTTCAGCCCTCGATGTTTCCGTGCAGGCCAAAGTTCTGGAATTGCTGATTGACCTCCAGAAAGAACGTGGCCTGGCTTATTTGTTCGTGTCGCATGACATGGCAGTGGTAGAGCGTATCGCGCATCGCATAGCGGTCGTCTATGCAGGGCAAATCGTGGAAATCGGTGACGCAGCGTCGATTTTGTCCGCGCCGAAGCACTCCTATACGAAGCGGCTGATTTCTGCCGTCCCCAGTATTGATCGACGCAATGAAAATTTCGCCCTCGACACACGTCAGGTGCCCTCGCTCGTGCGTCCGCTGGGCTATGAGCCGGCTCCCGCACAATGGCAAACATATGGCCGCGATCACAGGGCTCGGACCGAGGCATAATTATCATGACTGAAACAGACATTTTCGGCTCCGTCGATACCGCCTTTACGGCCCGCTTTGAAAGGGCGTTCGCTTTAATGAAAGGCGCGTGCGACGCGGGCCGCATTCCTGGCGGTGTGCTAGGAATGGTCGATCTTTCCGGCAACCGGGCTGTCAGGGCGACTGGCTATGCGCAGATTGTACCGGCCAGACGAGCAATGACAATCGATACCTGGTTCGATCTTGCGTCGCTGACAAAAGTCATTTTCACGACGCCTCGCATCCTTGCGCTCGCTGAGAAAGGCGTCATTGATCTCGATGCGCCGTTGGTCACCCTGCTTCCCGACCTTCGGCAGTATGATAATGACGCCTGGGAACGCAGGGTCACGTTCCGTGAATGCCTTGGACACCAGACGCCCTTTCCATCAGTAGAGCCGATATACACCTACGGGCGCGATCCGGAACTGTTGCGCGCATTCGTTCTGCAGCGCGAATGGCGCAAAGGCGAACCGGTTTATTCAGACATCAATTTCATCTTGCTTGGCTTTGCGCTGGAAAGATTTTACGGCAAGTCCATTCGCGAGTTGGACCCGGGCGAGGGCTTCGCCTTTTCGGCAGAGCCGGAAAAGAGCGCCGCCACGGAAAATTGCACATGGCGCAACCGCGTACTTTGCGGCGAGGTACATGACGATAACTGTTCGGCGTTGCAAGGGGCCGCCCATGCGGGGCTGTTCGGTACGGCTGCGTCCATACTTGATTTCGCGCTTGGCCTGCTCGATGGCAGCGGGGCATCGCGAAACGTGATCGCGCATATGCGTCAGCCCTTGTCCGCCACCCGCACACATGGCTGGGAACGGCCTTATGATGGCTGGTCGGGCGGAAGCTTCAATTCGAAGGACACGATCGGTCATACCGGTTTTACTGGAACTGGCTTGTGGATCGATTTTGAAGCGGGCCGGGCATGGACCTTGCTTACCAACCGCATTCATCCAACCCGCCATTTCGACAGCGGTATCCTGGCGCTGCGTCAGGGCGTTGGCGATGCAATCTCATCATTATAGGAGACGTCTATGCAGCCAATATGGGCCGTCGGCCTAATGACTGGTACCGTTCTTGATGGAAACATCGATGTTGCTTTGTTGAAAACGGACGGCGAAACCGTAACCGAATTCGGAGTTTATGCGCTGAAGCCTTATCCGCGCTGGATTCGCGATCTGCTGGAACAGGCGCAGGCCGAAGCGCGCGTCTGGAATTTCGGAGGATCCGAACCCGCTGTTTTTGTCGAGGCGGAAGAAGCGCTGACGCGCGCACAGTCTGCTGCTGTGCGCGAACTGGTGGAGGAAAGCGGGCTTTCGATGGCTGATATCGGCGTCGTCGGCTTCCATGGACAAACTGTTTTGCATCGGGCGCCGCAAGCTGGGCGAGCTGGAGACACGAGGCAACTCGGTGACGGAAGGCTGATGAGCGAATTGCTGGGGACCAAGGTCGCCTACGACTTCCGCACAGCAGATGTGCGCGCTGGCGGACAGGGGGCTCCGCTCGCCGCCATATATCATGCTGCCTTGTTGCGCAGTGTCGATCCGAGCGGCAATACGGCGATACTCAACCTCGGTGGGGTGGGTAACATCACCTGGTGGGATGGCGGGGATATGCTTGTTGCATTCGACACGGGGCCAGCCAATGCGCCTATCAACGATTTCATGAAGGCGCGTGGGTTGGGGGAAATGGATCGCGACGGGGTATTGGCAGCAAAGGGCAGGGTAGACGAAGCACGTCTCGAAGAATTGCTCAAGCACCCCTATCTGACCGCGCCATATCCGAAATCTCTGGATCGGTTCGATTTTACGGACGCGATGGCCGATGGCCTGAATGACGAAGACGGTGCGGCGACGCTAACCGCGTTCACGACTTCGGCAGTAGGCAAGGCCCTGGATATTCTCCCGCGTCGCCCCAAGCGGCTTGCAGTCAGCGGCGGCGGGCGCCGCAACCCGACAATGATGCGGATGCTGGTGGAGCGTGCGAAAGTGGAACTAGTGCCCGTGGAAACGCTTGGCTGGCGCGGCGATGCCGTGGAAGCGGAGTGTTTTGCTTATCTGGCGGCCCGTGTTCTGCGCGGCCTCCCGATCAGCTTTCCCAGCACAACGGGCGTGACGAAGCCGATGACAGGGGGAAAACTTGCAGGCTGAATCAATGATCCTGCCTGCTATTTCCTGCAGGGCAACGTTATTGCGATGCCCTGTTTGTTTAGGGCGGACACCAGCGCCTCAACTGATTATTCGGCATGGCATATTTCAAGGCAACTTTTATATAAAGCCTATCTAATATTTGAGGGGTTCGCCAATTGTGGCGATTTGAAGTTACATTGCATCAGTGGCGCTTTGATATTTCAATTTATTGCAGAAAACGATGAAAATGTACAAAACTCGTGCGATCTTCACGTTGATTTAGGCAATTCTATTTAATGGTTTAGTTTATTATGGAGAATGCAATGAAACTCATCCGATTCCTTTTCTGTCTCGCCCTGCCCCTTGCGTGGTTATCAGGGGCAATCGCTGAACCGCTGGCGAAGCCGGCGGGCAAACCGATTCTTGTCATATCCGGCAACATCTCGAATACGAATGTTGGCGATACGGCTCAATTTGACCGGGACATGCTGGAAGCAATCGGATTGGTGACCGTGGAAACGACAAATCCCTGGTATGATGGTCGCGTACGTTTTGAAGGCGTTTCGATGGACAAGCTTATGTCGCTTGTCGGCGCGAAGGGAACGAAGGTGACTGCTGTTGCCTTGAACGATTATGTCAGCTCGTTGCCTTTGGAGGACTTCAAAAGATTCAATGTTATTCTTGCCATGAAGCGGGATGGCAATTACATGCCGGTTCGCGACAAAGGACCATTGTTTATAATTTACCCTTATGACAGCGACCCACAACTCCAAACTCAGACCTATTACACACGCTCTGCCTGGCAGGTCGCCAAGCTAATAGTTGAATAGAGGCAAGCGTGAGACGAATTCTAGGCGTTATTATCTGTTGTTTCGTGGTGGCGACGGCGTATATCGCCTATGTCATTGCCGAACGACAGACAGCGCTTCAGAAATTCTCCCGCTATAACGACTCCTGGGCCGTCGGGCAGACGGTGTCCGAATATATGCGGCTCGAGCATGTTCTGGCTGGATATGGCCTGACCATGAACGAAGAAAGCCGCGACGAATTACGGCTTCGTCTTGATATCATGCTCGGTCGGCTGGAATTGCTGCAGCAGGGCAATCTGCGATCTTTGATTCAGGACGACCCGCAGCACCGGGATCTGTTTTTGAAACTGAGCGATGTTCTGCAGACGCTTGATAACCAGCTGGACAAGTTGGATGTAGACCGTATCAAAACAATCCTGCAAGCAATGAATATGCTTGACGGACCAATGACAGCGCTCGCGTCAACGGCCGTCGAGTATGACGTAGGGCTTATCGATGCCGCACAGGCAGAAGTGCGTCAGTTGCATCTCATCTACACCGGATTGGCGGGGGGCCTCATCATCTGCGGCGTGGTTCTGGTTATTCTTCTGCTTCGCCACAATAAACTTCTGGATCGGGCGCATGGCAGCATGCAGCGCCTGACAAGCGATCTTCGGCAGGCGACCGGTGAACTCCAGTCCCAGAACTTTCGGCTTGAGCATGATGCACATCACGATGCTTTGACCGGTTTGCCCAATCGTGTTCTGTTTCGCCAGGATCTTGAAAAAAGGCTGGAAGCCGCACATGCTGGAGGTCAGTCGGCGGTCATTTTTCTTTTGGATCTTGATGGTTTCAAGGATGTCAACGATACGCTGGGGCACGATGTGGGCGACGCATTGTTGCAGGCCGTGGCTGGACGGCTCACCAAGCTTGGCGGACGCGGCGATATGGTGTGCCGGTTGGGTGGGGACGAATTTGCCTTGCTGTCCACAGGATTGCGGGAAGATGAAGCCTTGGAACTTGCAGGTCGCCTGATGGCGGCCATCAGCCAGCCATATCACGTGGGCGAGTTGGAAATAAAAATCGGAACTTGTGTCGGCGTTGCGATCTCTCAAGGCGAGCCCGATACAGAAGAGCTTTTCAAACATGCCGACCTTGCGCTCTATGAAGCAAAGGCGCTTGGACCCGGTCACGCCAGTGTGTTCGAATTCCAAATGCAGACACGCTTGCGGGAAAAGAAAGCATTCGAGGCCGATCTTCAGAAAGCACTGGAGAACGGTGAAATGGAAGTTTACTATCAACCGCAAGCCTGCACGTTGACACGGAAAATATGCGGTTATGAGGCATTGCTTCGCTGGACCCATCCGGTCCGCGGTTCGGTCTCACCGGCCGAATTCATACCGGTTGCTGAAAAGATAGGCTTTATTCATGCTCTCGGAGACTGGGTACTCAAGACAGCCTGCCTGGAAGCTGCCCATTGGAACAAGCCCCTCAAGATCGCAGTCAATCTCTCTTCCGTTCAGTTCCGAAGCCTGAACCTCATTCAGAGCGTTATTGATGCGCTGGATCGAAGCGGACTTAGTGCGGATCGGCTGGAACTTGAGATTACTGAGTCGGTTCTGCTGGACAAAAACGAGCAGACCTTAAGCACGCTGCGTCAGTTGAAGGCGCTGGATATCCAGATCGCGATGGACGACTTCGGAACAGGCTATTCCTCGCTGGGTAGTCTGAGCGGGTTTCCGTTCGACAAGATCAAGATCGACCGTACTTTCGTTAGCGATGTGACGACCCGCCCGGACGCACTTGCGATCGTTGAACTCGTAACCGGGGTAGGGCGCAGCCTCAGAATGATAACAATCGCGGAAGGCATTGAAACCGAGGAGCAGTTTGAATGCCTCAAACGACTGGGGTGTGATCAGGTGCAGGGGTATCTGATAGGCAAGCCTATGCCGGCTTCAAAACTCAAACACCTCCACAGCCAAGCCGCCTTGGCGTCAAGTCATGGATGATATCATCGCGTGATAACTGGCTTCGAAAACGCAAATCAGTCTATGTTACATATGTAATTGCATCGTGGAGTTACATTCCGATGTAATGTATTGAGTCAGCCGGAACTTTTTTGCCGGTTCATTCGGAAAAAGGTTTCGTGGGCAATCGGGGCGCAGAAAATTGCTGAAAGTACATGGGATTAACGTACCGATCGCTTCCGACGAAGTTTCGCCGATCATTTGGCAAGCTTTGACGAGCGGCAGCTACGAAGCCAAGGAAGCACGTTCGATTTACAAGGCGGTCAAGCCGGGCGATCGCGTTCTGGAACTCGGTTCAGGCATCGGAATCATTACATCAATTATTGCCAAGATTGCGGATGTGTCTGTCTGGGCTTTCGAGGCGAACCCGGCAACAGCGGCGCTTGCCCAGCGTGTGGTTGAGGCTAACGGTCTCGAAAACGTCGTGCTTTCGCAGGGCATTCTGACCGCGGGTGAGCCTTCTTCCTTCCGCTTTTATGTCCGGCGCGATCTATGGATGTCGTCCATGGATGAGAATCAGGGGCCTTACGAACACGCCATAGAGCTAGGCTCGACCAATATTGATGAGTTCATCGCTCGCCACGGCATCAATGTCCTCGTCATGGATATCGAGGGTGCCGAGCGCGATCTGCTGCAGAATGCCGATTTGCCGGGTGTGGAACGCATTTTTCTGGAATTGCACGATCATTTATACGGACTGGCCGGTATCCGGGACATGACCCATGCACTTGCGGCTAAAGGCTATGCCTATGATCCGCGCGGATCTCAGGGTGCATGCGTGTTATTTGCCAAGGATGACGGTGCGCGCGAATACGAACCAGAATAGCGCATAACGCTCTTGCTTGTGTTTTGGAAAGGCCTCTTTGATCGGTCCTCTTCATTGGATGCCTGTGGAAAGAAATTTTGAAAAAAGTTATGATTGGTCGTTGACAGTTTTGTTTGGTGGGGTCTATATGGCGCCACAACGAGGGCGGCGGCGCCGCAAGCGGCAGGCTGATGCGTCCTTGGGGTTGGTTGAAAGAGTTGGGCAGTGATGTTTGATTTGAGTAGGCTGGCGACGTTGATGGGGCGGAAGTTCTGTTGATGTTGGAAGAAAAGAGCTTCGATTAAGTTTGTGATTTTCTTCTAAAAAAAGTGGTTGACAGGTTGGTTTGACTGATCTAGAAGCCCGGCACCGCAGACGAGGCGCTGATGAGGATTTGACCTTCGGGTTGAGTGATGATCGCGGGTTTGTTGAGCGGGTGAGATTTTTGAC